>NZ_JBNWDZ010000004.1:0-547503 GCF_053521645.1 Agrobacterium sp. CG674
TTCTACGATTGCGCTCACGTCCGATCGCAGTAGCGGTCTCGGCCTTCCATGCCGTGTTCTACCTTGGCCGAGCGTTCATTGCCCCTGTTCTCCTTCAACAGTACGGGCAAGATGTTATCTCCATCGTCGGGAAGGCGACGATGTACGAGGCCGTCTTGTACTCGGTAGCGATGCCGATGTCCTTTCTGATGATTATTCGAGAGGAGGAAAAGCTCCACCTGCTCCGGATGTCACAAACCGATCAGTTGACCGGGCTTGCAAACCGTCACGCCTTTTTTGAGCAGGCATCTCGGATCCTCCGGGAGCGGCATGGTGACCCCGTCTCACTGCTCGCCTTCGACCTCGACCACTTCAAGGCGATCAACGACCGTCATGGACATCCAACCGGAGATAAAGTTTTGCAGCTGTTCGCCGAAACCGCCCGCGAAGAAGCGGGGCCCGACGCGCTTATTGTCCGGCTGGGCGGTGAGGAATTCGCTGCGCTTCTGCCACGGTGCGACCATTCCCAAGCTCTCAGTCGCGGCTTCGCGATCGCAAGCCGGTTCGCCAATGCAACCGCGCGGGCAGAGGGCCTGAAAACCCAGGCCACCGTCAGTATCGGCCTTGCGGCACCAGACTGCCACGACCTCGCTGAGATGCTTGCAAGCGCCGATGGCGCGCTGTACCGCGCGAAAGCCCTTGGGCGGAATCGCGTTGAGACCGCACGGCCAAACGAATTGCAGCAGCACCCCCGAGCCGATCCCTTGCATCATCAGTTGCGGGTAGTGGCGACGGGGGCGTCCTGATTCAATGTAGCGCTTTTGCACGAGAGTGCCTTGAAAGGATATGAACCGGTGTGCCGGGCTTGTCCGAACAAACCACTGTATCCAAACGCAATTAAGGCCCTCCGCTTTAAGCTACGCCTCCGGCGCAAGACGGGAACGCATCCGTCTGTTAGCGCGCCGGAATGACGTGGCGCTGCGCCCTGGCGACGGTCGCCGGCACGCGCACATATTGCGCGACCCCAAGATCATGATCATAGTCGCCGAGGTGGAACTGCAGTCCGTTCAGGATCCGCTCACAGGAGTCGACGATCTTTTTGCGGTCCTTAATCGGGTTGCTGTGAAACAGCTCGTTGCGTGTCTCCTTGATGACGCGCATCGTGTCGTTAAACATGGTTTTCGTGAAACTGAAGCCGAGGACAGAGTCCGTGGCGAACATGTCGCGGATCAGGGGCCAATCCGCCTGCATAATCGACCAGAGGTCACCCAGGGTAAGGCAATAGTAGAACTCGTCGGTTTTGTTGTTTCCGGTAGCATTGTTGATATGCTGCTGATTGACCATATTGTCGAAAACTCGCCAGACAGCTTTCACGAAAGCTGGATTGACGGGCGTACCTAGAATGTTGGGAAAGGCAGTATAGGTCTGGCCGTTCTGCCGAGCATTGCGGATTAGCGTCCACCAGTCCATCCGCCCGAAGCGTTCTTCTAAATAATCGGCAAGCACCGAGCGCAGAGCGTTCTCCACCGCGAACACGAAGGGATAGATCGACGAAAACTCTTTCACCTTGCGGGTATAGATCCTGTGGATCACCAGCCTCTGCTCAGGTATGGGTATCTGCTGTAGAGCTTGGACCTGAACCCCTTCGCGGATACTATCGCGCAACAGGGTGGGGTTGAGGGTGCGCATATCAGCCTTGAAGTGATCCACCTGTGCGGGGTGGGGACGAATGTCAGGTATTCACCCAGTAGCTGTGATGTCGGCACATGCCGCTTGGTGATGCTGGACACTTGCTTCCCCTTGCAATGCGAGTCTGTTTTCCCTATAACATAGCTACTCGCTGAGTGGTGGCACAATGGTGTTGCGAGCCCATGGCCTTACCATGGCACTTGGAGAGTCTAAACGGAATTTGGCTAGGCGTGGTCTTCACAGACTGCGCTTTTAGTCATTCAGGGGTACTGCTGTGCTCTGATGTTCAACGATTTGGCATCCAATAGTGCATTCGCCTTGAACGGAATCGAACCGCTGACCCGTTGTTACTACGCGCCAATGGGAGACATGGCTCCGCATTTCGGTCGCGGTCGTGTCGGCCCCATCGCTGCAACGATAGGACCGATCCATGTCTTCGTGAAGCGTCAGTGGCCCCCCACCTTTGCGTTGGAGGTCCGTGCACCTGGAGTAAATCCGCGCACCCGCCCGGACCAAGCGATCAGAAGGGCGATGATCAGCAAAACGGTCAGCGCCCAGGGAAACGCCGTGGGCCCATACGCATCCAAAAGGATACCGCCAATGATTCCGCCACCTGCGATGGCGCCATTCCAGGCGACGACGTTCATCGACAGTGCAACGTCCGCACCATCACCCGCGGTGTCGGCCAGGGCGGTTTGCAAGAGCGTTGCGGCGCCGCCGAATGTCAGGCCCCAAATGGCAACGCCACCATATACCACCCAAGGCAACATCGAAACGATCCCGAAAAGCAGGGATACCAGTGCAAAGACGGCTAGACTGGTCAGCACGGTTGCTCGCAGGTGACGGTCGACCAGCTTTCCCGCCATCCAGATGCCGATGAGCGCGGCCAATCCAAATACCAGGAGAACAAGGTCGACCCGATCCCGCATCCCGGCCGACTGAACGAAGGGTGCGATATAGGTGTAAAGAATGTTGTGAGCGAGCATCCATGCAACGACAACGGAAAGGACCGATCGAACGCCGGGGGTAGAAAATACCCGAAGCAGGGGCAGTCGATCGCCCTTCTTCTGGCCTGGATAGTCCGGCACTTTCATTATGACCCAGCCGATCAGGATCAATGTCAATATCGACATGATCCAAAAGGCGGCTCGCCAGCCGACCTGCGCACCAAGCCATGTCCCCATCGGCACGCCAAGCGACAGCGCGATCGGCGTTCCTACCATAGCGATCGCCATCGCCTTCCCCTGTTGATGTGCAGGGACCATGCGTCGTGCATAGCCTGCCAAAAGGCTCCAAGCCAAACCAGCGGCAACGCCAGCAAAGAAACGTGCGAGCAATGTGAGTGTGTAGTTGGACGAAATCGCAGTCACAGTGTTGAAGATCAGAAACCCAATGATGGTGGACAGCAGGACTGTCCTGCGCCGCCAACTGCTTGTGGCAATGGTCAAAGGAATCGCCGCGAGCAGCGAACCGAGGGCGTAGACAGTCACCATCTGGCCAGCAAGGGATGGAGAAACGGCTAAACCCTCAGTGATCTGCGGCAGAAGCCCCGCGGGTAGGGTCTCTGTAAGAATACAAATAAAGCCAGTCATCGCCAGTGCCAGCAACCCAGCAACAGGCAATCGTTGGGTGTCCTTTTCAGATTCGGTAGTTTTCATTGATTTCATGGACCTCGATATATGGATCGGACGATACAGATATCGACATCAAGCACCCTTGGCAAGATATTCTGGATCGAATAGTACAGAATCAATCACGGAGGCACGATATGGCTCGAACTGGGCGGCCAAGGGCGTTTGACAGAGACAAGGCACTGGATGCCGCGATGATCCTATTCTGGGAGCAGGGCTATGAGCCGACCTCTCTCAATCAACTGAAAGCCGCGATGGGAGACATTTCTCCGGCAAGTTTTTATGCGGCCTTCGGGTCTAAGGAAGCCCTCTTCGACGAGGTCGTCCTGCGCTATCAGGCCTCCTACGGGCGCGTAACTGCAAGCCTAAAGAATGAGGCTCTGCCACCACGCGAAGCTATCGAGACGGCTCTGAGGCTTTCCGCAAGGATGCAAACCGACAAGACGCATCCGCCAGGATGCTTAATGCTCCTGGGGGCCAACAACTGTGCGCCCGAAAATCGTCACGTAGATGATGTGCTCGCAGCCGACCGGATGCGAAATCGTGCGGGCATCGAAACCTGCATCAGGCGTGCAGTCGATGGAGGAGAGCTTGTCAGCACCACGAATGTACGTGGGTTGGCGACCCTGTTTCATACCTTCCTGATGGGTATCGCATTTGAAGCACGGGACGGTGCTGATGGCGGCGATATCAACGAAGCTGTGACAGCATTGATGCAGATATGGGATCGGCACATGGCGACGTGAGAGTGGCCTGGGCAAAGGGGCGGTACTGGATGACTGCTTCGGGGCGACTGCAAACCAATTGTGTTTAGCTAAGCTCTTGATGGGAATCGAACCGAGATCCAGTGGTGTCAGCTTTTATAATACTGAAATATAAAAGCTTTTCGCTTCACGGCGCCCGCTGGTTTATCAATTTCGTTCTCTCAGCAACCGGGGTCGCGCAGGTGGTGCTTGAGAGGAAGCAGTGGCACGGAACCAATTCGAGGTTGGCAGCTCCAAATATTTTTTTTCAATCAAGACGCAACCGTTGATGAAGACAACCACCGAATCGGCAATAGTAGCGGTTGCATATTCTTTTGAGCCAAAGGTGCCGAATGCATTTGAGCCGTACCAATTATCGGTGGTTGTTGATCTTGAGTCGCAAATCAGTCTGTCGTTCACCTTGGATAACCGGAAACGCCTGGTTTTCCGGCCTTCCGAGCAGATTTAGGCCGAGTTCGGCGAACGGTCTCTGTTCTGGAGGGCACTCGCAGCAGGCCTCCCGTGCCGATGCACGCATGATGACCCCCAGAACATAAAGAGGGTACAGATATACGGTAAGCGGATCAGACGGAGAACGCGGGGACAGTCCGAAACCAAGGTGGCCGATCTTTGCGCTGAGCTCGGTATAACGCGCATTCGCTTTATCGATTTGTCTGACCGAAAGGTGAGTTGCGAGCGGATGGCAAACGCCTGGACGCCAAGACGAGCAAGAAATAGTAGCTTCTACTATCAGTCTTCAGTGTTGCTCAATTTTCGATAGAGCGCGAGCGCGTCGGGACTGAGAAGAGCGGGTTCGTCGCCGTTCTCAACCGCAAGGACCGTGCGGATTCGCTCTTCTTCCGCCAGTCGTCTCGCTTCGTCGTGGCCATATTTGCCGATATTGAACGTCCGGCTGATAGCTTTACGACGTCTTTTTGTTGCATGGTCATTCCCATGACCTCAACCTGCACCTCAATCCGGGCGATCCACCCACGTTTTTTTGAAATGGGCACCGGTCTGTGCGTAATAGACGCCAAGCAGGTTGCTTCCTTCAGAGCGGTTCTTGCGCACCTGCATGCGCATATCCGCGCCCAACACATGCCTCATGTTTCTTGGCTCTGTACTTAAAGCTCGCGAGATGGGGTCTTGCCCCAAAGCTGAATCATACCAGTTTGCCTAATTGACGCTCAACGGAATGACCGAGCGTCCGAACAAAGGCACGATAACGTAACGAAAAACATACTGGCCACATTAGGCCCGAATCGACAACCGATCTGGATCACCATAGAATGATTGGCAGGACGCCGGTCATTACAAATAATCCGTCGAGTGATCGCATCATCATCTACCGAGAAAGTACCCCATGGCACCCCGCAGACCGCTAAACCCACGAGACGCCGCCGAAGCCTTGTTTTCTGCGCCAAAGAAGGTCGCGGCACCTGCCGTGGAGAAACGGGCTATTCCCGGGACCAAGGAACTGGTGAGCTTAAAGATCGACAGCGATGTTCTGGCGCATTTTCAAGAAGATGGCCCCGGCTGGCAGGAGCGGATGAACGATGTTCTGCGGGCCACTTTGTTGGCGGCAGACGACAAGGAGGCTTGAGGCGGCGGCACGTCGTTTCTGGTTTTAGACGAGGGAAACCTTTGTGCCGCTATCCAGGACGATGTGCAGGTCTCGGATCATTCCGGCGGCCAGCAGAAACGTTTCCCGTAGCTGCGCATCATCAGCCAAGCCCTGTTTTGCCGCTGATGCCGTTGTCTTGATATCTGCAAGGGTATCGTGGCCGGGGCCTTTGGGTATGCCTGCGGCTTCGCGCAAATCTTCTATCGTTGCCACGGCGCGCTGCAGCATGTGGCGTTTATGGGACGCATCTACGCGCTCCATGCGGTTGGCATCTCGAACAAGTTCGCCAATTATATCTGTCGTCTGGCTCATGCTTCATGAAAATGCCAGTCGCGCCTGATACGTCAACCCTGGGTGGGGCGGAAATTCGCGATGGCTTTCATTTCATTTTACATGTGGTCGAACCGCATCACGCTTTGATGGTTATCTGATGCAGGCGATGCCGTTGCGAAGGCCGATGGGTGAGGATGCGACATGCGGACTGAACATTTTATGCTGCCCGAAAGCGACTGGGTGCCGAACAACCCGAACTTTCCCGTGATTATCTATCGGCAGATTGATTTGGCGGGTGGCTCTGCTGACTTTGAGGCTGTCTTTGCTGCCTGCGGGTGGACGGGCATTTGGCGCAACGGCGTTTTTGATTATCACCACTATCACAGCCATGCGCATGAGGTTCTGGGCATTGGGCGTGGGGGTGCCAAGCTTCAAATCGGCGGGCCGGATGGGCCCGTGCTGGATGTTAGCCAGGGGGACTGCCTGATACTGCCTGCCGGAACGGGGCATCGCAACATTGAGAGCTCGCCAGAGTTTCAGGTTGTTGGCGCCTATCCGCCCGGACAAAGTGCCGATATTCAGCGCGCTGCGCCGACAGCGGCGATGCTGGCCACGATTGCGGAGCTGCCCAGGCCAGACAGCGATCCTGTTCTGGCTTCATCTGGTGGTTTGAACGCGCTGTGGCAGGAGACGGCTGGGAGCGCGATGCGGCGCTGATGGGCTTGCAAATAAAGGGTTTGCACGGTGCTATCACGAAGATGGGTGATGGGCTGACGGAACAAACAGCGATCAGGCTTGTTGTTTTCGACTGGCTTAGTTTCTCATATGCGGTGCAAAATGGATCCTCGCGTTGATAACGCTGCTCTTCCCCTGCTTTCTTCTCAAGACCTTGAAGAAATTGACCGTTTTCACACCGCCTGGTGTGAGGAAAACGACGTGAGCAAAACCGACGAAAGAGCGGTGGAAGTGGCATCTGCCTTGATCGACTGGTACGTGAAGAGCCCATCCTACCGCCAGAGGGCCAAGCTGGACCGCCCGCCTGATGTGCCTGTTTCGCAGGAAATTGAGGCTTTGCTGAAAGACCTTGGACAGGCGACGTAGGCGGGAGGCGGTGCAGGATTGCTGGGTGCGGAGGCGACCGCTTTCAGCTTTCTGTCAGGTGAGAGACATCGGCCAGATTGATCATTGCGCGATTGCGAAAGAAATCGTCCTGACGCAGATGCGTGATGCTGCCGCTGGGTGCGGCGAAACTCATAAAGCCACACGCTCCGACAGGTATCTGCATCCAGGCTGCGATGACGAGGCTGAAGGTGAAGCCGTGGGTGACGATGATCTGCGTTTGGCACTCACGTTTCAACATCGCTTCCATGAACGGATAGACCCGGTGCGCAACATCTCGTCGAGACTCGGCTTCCTCGATGTTTCCACGATGATCCAGCCGGTCATTATCCGGTGCCGGTATATAGCGCGCATCCAGCCATTCCTGCGGCCTGCCTTCGGCTACGCCATAGCTGATCTCTCGTAACGCTTTGGTCGTTGTGACCGTTTGCCCGAAGCGGCTTGCGATGGCGTCGCCGGTTTGGGAGGCGCGCTGGAGGTCAGAGGAATATATTTCTACCTCCTCATCTGCGACCTTATGCGCCAAGGCCAGAGCGATTGCCGCGGCGTCCTTTCGACCCTTTTCGGTTAGGCCGGTATCGTACCAGCCACCCACCTTTTTCTCGATGTGGTGGAGGGATTGGGTGTGGGTGACTACGAACAGACTTCTCATCAATAATCTCGCCGATCATGTTCAGGTGTCGGCCAGCAAGGCCCACCGCTCGTGGTCCCGCCATTCGCCATCTATTTTCAGATATCGGGGAGAATACCCCTCCTTATGGAAGCCGACCCGTTTGATCAAAGCCAGAGATGCGGTGTTTGCGGGCTGGATGTTAGCTTCAAGCCGGTGCAGGCCGAGTTCATCGAACGCCTGACCGCAGACCTGCGCTACGCCCTCGGCCATGAAGCCTTTGCGGGAGAAGTCCACGGTGCCGTAATAGCTCAAATATGCACTTCGAAACACGCCCCAGACGATCTCGCTTAGATGAACGACACCAACAATCATCTCGGTTTCGGCCTCTCGAACAACGTATCCGATGTTGGGGCCAGTCAGCATTTTGCCATACCAGGCATCGAACCCGTCTTGATCAATGAAAGGTTTGACCCACGGAGAATGATAGGCGGCGCTTCTTCGATTGGCATCGAACAATGCATGTGCATCGGCGGGGACGACACGGGAAAGTTTAATCTTCGACATATCTGCCGATACCACATTGCGTTGTCGAAATTCAATCTGCAGGAAAGGTCTATTCGTCTCATGCCTGGAATGTTGACTTTTGCGATCAATTTTGGAAATAGCTAAAACACGGATGACTGATCCGCTATCGAAAGCAACAACCAGAAGGCACAATAAAATGATGTCACTGCCTGCCATCATCGGCATTTCAATCGGCGCTGCCGGATTTGCAGCATTCAGCCGCAAGAACAAGCCGTGGAGCTTCCTGAAGCGGATGGTTTATTTTATTGCGGCTACAGCTGCCATGTTGCTGATCATGCTGGCAGTCAATTTCGGCATATATTACGCGAACCACGGCGCATAATTCATGTTGCGGTAGGCGATTTTTGCAGGCTGCCGTGGAATTGTTGGTGCCAGCGCGGGATATTTTCTGGCAAAACGTGGCTTGTCTGTCGCGTTGACCGAGAAAGGGTAACAGTCTCCCGCTGTCACGGATACTCATCAGCGGCCATTGAGCCGGATGTCCAGACAGCAAAGGCGGGAAGGATCTTTCCTCCCCGCCCTGCTATGTGTTCAACTGCTGCGCTTACTTGGAAGCGGCAACGATCTGGTTGACCAGCGCATCGCCATTTGCCGAGATGAAGCCATCCCAGACAGGGAGCACGGCGGCCTGGAAGGCTGCCGCATCCACATCGCGATTGACCTTCATGCCCTCGCTCTCGAGCGTCGCGATCATGCCTTCTTCCTTGGCAATATTCATCTCGCGCTGCTTGGCCACGGCTTCTTTCGCCACCTCGGTGATGATCTTCTGCTCGTCGGCACTCATGCCCTTCAGGTTCTCGCTGTTCATCACCATGGCAAGCGGCGAATAGGCGTGCTGCGTGAGCGACAGATATTTCTGCACCTCGTTGAACTTGAACGAGACGACGATGCCGATCGGATGATCCTGCGCATCGACAACACCGGTTTCAAGCGCGGTATACAGCTCGGCTACGGGGATCTGCTGCGGATTGGCGTCCAGCAGCGCGAACATATCGTTCAATGCACGCGAGTTGTTGACCCGCATCTGCAAGCCCTTCAGATCGTCCGGCTGGCGGATCGGGCCCTTATTGTTTGTGATGTTGCGATAGCCGTTTTCCGGATAGCCGAGCACGGTCAGGCCATGCTTGGTAAACTGGCCGGAAATGCCCTGGCCGATCTCACCATCCAGCACCTTGTAGGCCACCTGACGCGTCGGGAAAATGAAGGGCAGCTCGAATACGCCAGCCTGCGGTACCAGGCCGGTGAAATTGTTGAGACCGGAAATCGTGATGTCGACGATGCCGGACCGCGCGCCATCGATCATCTGGGCATCATTGCCCAGCTGTCCTTGCGGAAATATGGTGACCTTGATCGCGCCCTTGGAGCGGGCCTCCACCTGCTCCTTGAAATAGATCGACATGGTCTGCTGGAGATCGCCCTCCGGTGCGGCATGGGCAAGCTTCAGCTGCGTCTCGGCAGAGGCTGACAGCGCGGTGCTAACGAGAAGCGCAGCGCACAGCCCGACAGATTTGAAGAATGTCTGCATGTAGGTTCCTCCCAGGTTTGAAGTCGCATGCTTCACTTCAACATGAACTGAAGCGGATAGGTTATGAGTTCGGGAAAGATCACGAACAGGGCCAGCAGCACGGTATAGGCAATCAGGAAGGGCGTAAGCCCCCGCATGGCAGCCGACATCGTGGTGCCGCCAACCCCGCATATCACGTTCAAGACAGTGCCGACCGGCGGCGTGATGAGCCCGATAGAGCAGTTGATGACGAACATCAGGCCGAAATAGACCGGATCGATACCGGCCATCTTGATGACCGGCATGAACAGCGGCACGAGGATCAGCACAGTCGGGCTGAGATCCATGGCCGTGCCCACGATGAAGACGATGATCATGATGATCGCCATCAATGTGCGGGGGCTGTCGAGGAAGGGTTCCAGCAGCCCGGCGAGCTGTTGCGGCAATTGCGCGACCGTGATCAGCCAGGAGACGACCATCGCAGCCCCTACCAAGAACATCACCATGGCCGTCGTGCCAACTGCAGCGACCAGCGTATGGTAGAGATCGATCCACTTCATCTCGCGATAAATAAACATCGACACGATGATGGCATAGACGGCTGCAACCACCGCCGCTTCCGTGGCAGTAAAGACACCGCTGCGAATGCCACCGATGATGATGACCGGCAAGAGCAGGGCCCAGAAACTCTCCTTGAGCGCTTTGCCCCGCGCAGGCCAGGACGCCTTTTCCATCACAACGAGCTTGTCCTTGCGCACGATGAACCACCACACGACAACCAGCGTCAGACCCATCATCAGGCCGGGTACGATGCCACCGATCAACAGCTTGCCGATGGATATGTTGCCAGCGACTCCGATGAGGATAAGCGGCAGTGAGGGCGGAATGACAGGCGCAATAAGACCGCCAGACGCAAGCAGGCCCAAACTGGTTTCCTGCGGGTAACCCGCCTTCTTCATCATCGGATAGAGGATGGAGACAAGTGCCGCCGCATCTGCCACCGCCGAACCCGACAGGCCAGCCAGCACGATGGAGGTGAAGATGGCAACATAGCCAAGCCCCCCCTTGCGATGGCCGACCAGTGTCATGGCGAGCCCGACAATACGGGCGGACAGGCCGCCCCGCGACATGACTTCGCCTGCGACAAGAAAGAAAGGAATGGCAAGTAGGGTGAAACTGTCGACACCATTGATGAGCGACTGCGCCAGGATGTCTACGCTGAACAGATTCATCTGAAGCATCATCGCCACAGCCGACAGAAGCAGCGCAAATGCGACCGGGATGCCGAGCAGAATGGCGACGATCAGAACCGTAATGAAAATGAAAAGCGTCATGCCACGTCTCCGTCATGGCGAGCCAAATGGCCGGAGGCCGGATTGACGAGACGCACGACTGCAATCACCACCATTGCGACGCCGGAAACCACACCTGAAAGATAGAAGAGACCCAGCGGCAAACCGGTCAGGGGCGAGATATTGACCCAATTGGATACCGTAACCCGCCACGAACCAATGACGAGCATCATGGAGGTGCCCAGCACCACCAACCAGCTCAGCCTGTTCAGCCAAGGCAGCCCGCGGGGAAAATACTTCTCGGCGACTTCCGGCATGCCCAGATGTTCGCTCCGCTTCAATGCAGACACGGCACCGATCATGACGATCCAGACAAATGCCAGCCGGGACAGCTCAACCGAGACCCGCAGGCCGGATGAAAAGCCATAACGCATGACCACATTGGTAAAGACCAGCGTGATCATTGATAGCATCAACACCGCCATCAGAATATCAATCCAGGTCCAAAGAAACGACAAAAGCCGGCCCATGGCACTCCTCCCAAAATTTCTCCCAGCCGCGTCATCATCGGACAGCAGCAGTGACTCCACTCACATGTCGGAAATTGTTATCGTTAACATTCGACAGCGTCAAGCGGTCTGCTGCGAGAAGTTGCGGTGAGTTGTTGAGGTTGTCGCCCCCTGATGAGCGATCAAATTCTGAGGCCTGCGAATTCAACGGCAGCTAGAAAATCTAGCCACTTAACGGGTCGCTGTATCTGTGAAATATCTGATTTTACTAACGAAAAACGCAAGGAAGCGAGCTACCGGAAAACACTGCGATTTTCGAGAAGAGGCTTCCGCCATCCATCCGCTCTATCTGACCTTTGGTCGAGGAGCGGGAAACGCCATGCCGTTGCAGAGCGATTTGCAATGAAGATGGCGTCAGAGGGATTTATCAGGTCCGGTCTGCTTCCGGCGTGCTGACGAGCGTGGCGGCGGCGAGATTGGCTGCCAGAAGAGCGTCTTTCATGGATTTATCAGATGCAAGTTCGGCGGCGAGGACACCGATGAACTCATCGCCAGCGCCATGCGTGCTTTCGACCTTAACCTTGACGGCGTCTATCGCGATTTCCTGTCCATCATGTTTGGAATAGGCAACACCCGAACCGCCAGCGGTTACGACCACCTCTGGAAACACTTTGGCAAGTTTGCGCGCGGCTTCCAGTGCGCCATCAAGAGTTTCCACCACGGGAACGCCTGCGAGCATTTCCGCTTCGATGGCGTTAACGACGAGGATATCGATGAGCGGCTGAAGATCGCTGGAGAGCATTCTGGCTGGTGCGGCGTTGATGAGAACGCGGCCACCGGCCTGCTTCACGGCCTTTGCGCCGATGACGTTTGCAGCATCGGGTATCTCATTCTGGAGAACAAGCAGCGACGTCTTTGCCAAGAGATCTGAAGCCGATGCGACATCGTCTTCGCCAAGCGTGAGATTGCTGCCGGAGACGATAACGGCGCCGTAATCGCCTTCATCATCAAAGATGGCGACGCTCATACCGGTGGATCGGGCGGCATCGCGCCGGACGTGGGTATAATTAACGCCCTTGCGTTCCAGATTGGCCAGCAGAAACCGGCCGAAATCATCGTCTGCAACGGCCCCGATCATCGAAGTCGGCATGCCGGTGCGGGCCGCAGACACGGCCTGATTTCCGCCTTTGCCGCCGCTTTTGGGATGCCAGGACGTGCCGGTGACCGTCTCGCCCTTGCGGGGACGGGATGGGCCCATGACGGCGATATCGTAATGCAGACTGCCAAAGACGGTGACGTGGGCGGGGGATGTCATGAAAGTCTATCTTTCCGTTTGGATTTGACGGCGGCCATGGTGCGATCAAGATTGCGTTCCGCCGCTTCATAGTCACGCTGCGCGACCGCCATGAAGACAGCGTCGAGAATATTCAGTTGAGCGATACGGGCAGCGGCATTTTCGCCCATCAGGGGCGAACCCTGCGCTGTGGAGCAAAGAACGACATCGGCAGCCTGCGCCAAGGCAGACGAGTTGTAATTGGTAACCGCAATCGTCTGCGCGCCGTTGCGCCTTGCAATCTGGAGCGCTTCGATGATGGCGGTGGTGTTGCCGGAGTGGGAAAAGCCAATGGCAATATCACCCTCCGTCAGAAGCGCCGCAGACATCAGCATCATGTGCACATCATCGAACACGGATGCACGAACGCCGATGCGCAGGAATTTGTGAGAGACATCCCGCGCGATCTGCGCCGATCCGCCGACGCCGTAGAAATCCCGATGCTTTGCCCTGTGGATGAGGTCGGCTGCCTTGTCGAAGGCTTCCATATCCAGAATAGAAAGCGTTTCCTCTAAGGCATTGATTGAGGTGCGAAAAACCTTCTGGACGATCTCTAGCGACGTATCGTTGACGGAGAGGTCCTGGTGCATTTCCGCAGTCGGCTGACGATTATACTGGCACACGGCTGTGCGAAAATCGCGGTAGCCTGAAAAGCCGAGTTTCTTGGTGATCTTGACCACCATGGCTTCCGAGACGCCAGCGTCATCCGCAATCTGTTTCAGCGATGTCTCATCGCTGAAATCGCGCATGGCGAAGACGGTATCAACAACCTTCGCTTCGAGGGGCGTCAGCAAGGGCATCATCATGCGAATGCGCGGGCCAACTGCCTTTGTGTCGAAGCTTTCGGAATTCATTCTCTTCCCCTTGTCGCACGATCAATCATCATGGCGATGAGGATTATAAGGCCAGTGGCGAGCAGTTGATAGAAGGCCTGAACATTCATCAACGTCAAACCATTGCGCATGGCACCCAGAATGATGGCACCGAGGATCGTACCGAGAATGCTGCCCTTGCCGCCCATCAAAGACGCGCCGCCGATGGCCGCCGCTGCGATGGCATCGAGCTCCCACAGGTTGCCAAGAATGGGTTCGGCAGCACCGAGGCGACCGATGAGGATGAGCGAGGCAAGAGCGGCCAGACCGCCGGAAATAACATAGGCCGTGATCTTCGTGCGCGCTATCGGAACGCCTGCCACATAGGCAGCTTCCTCATTGCCACCGACAGCCATGAGATATTCGCCAATCGGCGTCTTCTTAAGCAAGATCCAGGCGGCGATGGCAACGACTGCAACAATGAGAACCGGTGTAGGGATGCCGAACAGATTGCCGTTGAAGAGTGACCGGAACCCTGTGGGGATACCGAGAACCGGGTTACCGCCCGTATAGATCAGCGCGATGGCGCGGTATGTGCTGAGCGTTCCGAGCGTGACGATGAAGGGTTGCAGCCCGACATAGGCAACGAGACCGCCATTGATGAAACCGCAGAGAACGCCGACACCCAGACCTGCGAGAATGGCGAGCGGGATAGGCGTGCCAGCCACGAGAAGGCTGGCCGTGACAACGGCGGAAATTGCAGCCGTCGGGCCAACTGACAGATCGATACCGCCTGATATGATGACCAGCGTCATGCCAAGCGCCAGACACGCATTGATGCTGGATTGCTGAAGGATATTGACGAGGTTTCTCTCTGACAGGAAGCCCGGAACGAGAGCGGCGAATACTGCCATGATGACGATAAGACCGATCAGCGTTCCGGCATCGCGCAGCGAAAACGAGAAGCGGCGGAAGGCCGGGGCGGAGTTGGCGGGTGCGTTGGAAGTGCTGGTCATGGGTTGTCCTGTCAGTTTACACGGGCCGCGCAATGCGCGCGTCATCCGCGTCGGCATTCGCCCCTGGAATGGCATGCGCGACAATCGCGCTTTCGCTCAGTTGATCACGCTCAAGGGTCGCGGCAATCCGCCCTTCGCGCATGACCAGCACACGATCTGAAAGGCGTATGACCTCCGGAAGCTCGGAAGAGACAACGATGATCGAATGACCCTCGCGTGCGAGGTCTTCAATGAGATGATAGATTTCAGACTTGGCCCCGACATCAATCCCGCGTGTCGGCTCATCAAACAGCAGAATTTGCGACTTGGCTGCCAGCCAGCGCGCAATGATGGCCTTCTGTTGGTTGCCGCCGCTGAACAGGCGGATCGGGCGATCCAATTGGAAGGGGCGGAGATTGACGCGCTTCAACAGATCCTTTGCCGTGGCACGCAGCCTGGAATTGCTGATCATTCCACCGGACGAGAAGCTGCCGAGGGACGCCAGCGCCATGTTGGTGGCAACGGGGCGAAGAGGGATGATGCCTTCACGTTTGCGCTCTTCCGGCACCAGCCCGATGCCGGCGGCAATGGCATCACGCGGATTGGCAAAGCTCTGCTCCTTGCCGTCGATGCTGATCGATCCGGCGCTCAAGCGATCGGCACCCGCCAGCAGGCGCAACAGTTCCGTGCGACCGGAGCCGACGAGACCGGCAATGCCGAGGACTTCGCCCTTGTGCAAGGTGAAGGACACATCGCGAATTCTGGTGGCTGAGAAAAGGTTTCTGGCTTCAAGCTTGACGGTGTCGGTGACGAAAGAATTATGCTCTTCCTGCATCAATTCGCGACCGACCATCTTGGCGATCACGTCCTTTTCCGAGACCTTGGCAAGATCGACAATGTCCACCAGCTTGCCATCGCGCATGATGCTGGAGCGTTGGCAGATGCGGAACACCTCATCCATCTTGTGTGAAACATAGATGATGGAAACGCCGCTTTGCGACAGGCTGGCGATGACCTCTGCCAAACGATCGAACTCGCTCGGCGTGAGGCTTGAGGTCGGCTCGTCCATGGCGATGACCTTCGCTTTGTCGAGAAGCGCGCGACCGATTTCCACGATCTGACGCTGCGCGACCTTCAGCGACGATATCGGCGCGGACGGATCAATGGTTTTGTCGATCATCGACAGGGCTTCCGCAGCGCGGGCTTCCTGCTCACGACGGGACACGAACATGCCGCCCATATGGGTCAGCGAATGGCCGAGAAACATGTTCTGGGAGACGCTTAAATGCGGCACCTGCTGAAGCTCCTGATGGATCATCGCGATACCGGCAGCGCGTGCGTCCATCGGCTTCTTGAAGGCAACCGCCTCTCCATCAACGAAGACCGTACCAGATGTGGGGCGAAACACGCCAGACAGGATGCGCAACAGCGTGGATTTGCCCGCACCGTTTTCGCCGAGAAGTCCGTGGATCTCGCCGGGGGCAACGTCAAAGGAGACATCCGTCAGCGCGTTGACGCCGGGAAAACTCTTGGAAATCGTCTCGAATCTCAGTCGTGGCGTCATCGTTCCACCTCTCAGGCTGACGGGGAGGACGGCAGAACCGGCCTCCCCTGACCACGCATTACTTGGCAGTCTTGGCATCTTCCATCAGCACGGCGCGCACATCGACGCCCTCGCCCTGATAGCGGCTTAGATTATCTGCGGTGATGAGGGCCTGAGGTGTGGCAACAACGCGCGGCAGCTTTTGGCCAGCAACGAGACGCAACGCGGTTTCGAGTGCGACTTCACCTGTCAGAACTGGGAAGCTATCCACGGTGCCGGTGAGTTCGCCTGCCTTGATCGATGCATAAGCATCAGAGATACCATCCGTGCCGAAAACCGCGACCTTGCCCGCAAGCCCGGCGGCTTTGACGGCTTCGACAATGCCCAGCGCCATGCCGTCATTATTGGCATAAAAGCCAATCAGATCAGGGTGCTGGTTCAGAATATTGGTTGCGGCATCATACGATGTCTGACGATCCCAGTTGCCGGGAACGCTGGCCACGACCTTGAACTTGCCGCCTTCGCTGATGGCAGACTTGAAGCCATCGGTGCGCTGCACGGCGGCATACACCCCGGCCTGGCCTTCAACAATGGCCACTTTGCCGCCTTCTGGACGGTTTTGGATAAACCACTTGGCGACGCGCACACCATTGTCACGCTGAACGTTGCCGACATAATGCTCGGCCTGCGGAATGACGGCGTCATTGACGTTGACCACGGGAATCTTGGCAGCCTTCGCCTGTTCAATAACCGGCTGCAGGTTGGCATCCGTCTGCGGCGATACGAGCAGCACGTTATAGCCTTGCGTGATCATACCTTCTGCAATCGTCAACTGACCCAGTTGGTCACCCTCGCTCTGAGCAGCCTGATAGGCAACGGGAACGTTGAGCTTCTTGCCGAAGTCTTCGTATCCCAGCCCAAGCGAACGCCAGTATTCATTGGTCAGCGTCTTGGACACCGCACCGGCCTTCGTGCCCTCGGGCAGCTTGGGGAATGGGCCAAGCTTGGCTTCAAGCTGCGACCAGTCCATACGGTCCTTTTCCGTGTCCGAATTGAGCGGTGCAAGCTCCTGCGCAAAAGCGGCACTGAACAGGAAGCTGGCGGCAAGACCGGCAGCTACGGTCGTTTTCAAAAAGGTTTTCATCGGTTTCCTCCCGGATGGTGTGATTTTCGGCAAGCCTTCGGCGTGCCTTTGGTGAAAGGTTCAAATTTCGAGAATGTCAGCGGTATGGCTTCAGCCGAGCATGAGTTCCTGAATGACCGCCTGGGCTGAGACAGCGTCCTGACGTTCTACCGCGCCGGACAGGCGATTATCCTGCTCGATACGATCAACGATTTTCAGCATCCGCTTCACGGTCTGAATGTTCACTTCGCATTCGTGAACGGGGTCGAGGCCCGTCATGTCAGGGAAAGTGTCGAAATAGATGGCGCCATCATAACCGTCCTTGCGGATCTGCCGCAGAAGCTCGATCGTCTGCTGGGTATGAACAGCGCCAACCATGAGGCCATCGTCGCGCTTGGCGTAACCATCGTTGAGGTGCACGCCAAGCACGCGGCTGTAGCGAGCAATCAGGACGGCGGCAAAAGCAGGCTGTTCGTCAGCATAGAGAACATGGGCGAAGTCCAGCGTTACGCCCAGATTGGGCATGTCCACATCCTTGATGGCCAGAAGCGTGGTCGCACAATCTGGCATCAGGCTATAGGAACGCGGCTCGTTGGGCTTGTATTCGATACTGACAAGGCAATCCGGGTCATGCGCACAAACTTCACGGATTCCATCAATCTCGTATTGCCAAAGTGTGTGGTAGTCGGCCTGGAAAGCATAATCGAAACCATCCTGCCCCAACCACAAGGTCATCAGATTGCTGCCGGCGGCACGTGCGGCGTCGATGCCTTTTTTCGTCAGATCGATTGCTTCACGCCGCACGGCAGCGTCTGGATTGGTGAAAGCACCAATCTTGAAAGCCGGGTTCGTGTAATAGCGCATGGCAAAACCGTTGATCGAAAGGCCAAGATCACCAATCTGCCGTGCAAGAAGTGCTGGATCATCGGCCACATGGTCAGGATAATTGAGGTCGAGATCCGTCAGACCCTCAACCTTCGCAGCACGTTTTGCCATCTGCAACATGGTCGGCTTGCCGGAAAGATCTGGCCACTCGGCAGCAGGCTTGGAGGCAAAGGAATTCAGTCGGGTGGCGAATTTCAATGGGGTCACGGTCTTGCTCACTTCGATCGTTGTTGAGACAACTTCACAAATTAAAATGTTTTTGTAAAGCTTAATATGATGCGCATCGCATGAATTTGGCTTGAAGATGCAGTTTTTTCTGAAACGTTGCGCAATCTACAGACGTGCGAAAGCGTGCCGCCGGGTGTGCGGCAGTCACGCATGGTCAGGCAAATGCAGTCTTTTCAGTACGGCACCGTGTTTCGGTGACGTCAGCGCGCCATTGCGGTCTCGATTTCAGAAAGCGTCGGCATTGCAGGAGCCGTGCCGCGCCGTGTCACGGCAATACCGGCTGTCGCGCATCCGAACCGCACGGCCTCTAGCCGGTCTGTACCCCGCGAAAGTGCGGCTGCAAAACCACCAACGAAGGCGTCTCCGGCTCCGGTTGTATCGATGGCTGGACCGCATGAAATGGCAGGTACGTGCACGGACCGTTCCGGCGCATGAAACAACACACCACGCGCACCGAGCGTGATGATGGCCGCGCCGACACCTCGGGACAGCAAAATGTCACCCGCGCGTTTGGCATCATCAAGCGTATCGATTGGAAAACCGACGAGCGTTTCCGCTTCCGTTTCGTTGGGAATGATGAAATCGCAGAGACGGTAGATCTCGTCTGGAAACGCTTCCGCCGGTGCCGGATTGAAAATGGTCGTGACGCCTGCGGCACGGGCAATTTCTAGCGCAAGCTGCGCGGCACTTGCAGGTTGCTCCAGCTGCGTGACGAAGACTGCTGACTGCGTGATCGTGTCCCGCGCCTCTTCGACGTCATGAACATCGATCAGGCCTGCCGCCCCTGGATAGACGATGATGGCGTTTTCACCCGTCTTGTCGTTGACGTAGATGAAGGCAGCACCTGTCGGCTGGTGGTCGAGAACAGTGATTTTTGTGCGGACGCCGGCCTTTTCGTAAGTTTTCAGCGCGAGATCACCAAAAGTATCCTCGCCGATCTTCGAGATGAACGTGACGTCGGCACCAGCCTGTGCTGCGGCAACCGCTTGATTGGAACCCTTTCCACCCGGACCTACCGAGAAGCCGCTGCCGGTGATGGTTTCGCCTATGGCTGGCATACGCGGCGCGAGATAGGCCGTATCAGCAACAAAAATGCCAAGGATGGAAACGCCAGACTTCATACCAGACCTCATTTTACGGCGCCTGCGGTGAGGCCCTTCACAATGTAACGCTCAAGGAAAACGCCAACAAGGATTAGCGGCATGATGGCCGCTGTGGCAATAGCTGCCATGGACCACCAGTTGATGCCCTGCGACCCCGTCTGGCTTGCAACCATGACCGGCAAGGTCTTGGCATTCGAACTCGTCAGAAGGGCTGCGAAGAAATACTCATTCCAGCACAGGATGACGGAAAGAATGAAAGCCGCGACCATGCCGGGAAGCGCAATGGGCAGAACGATGCGCATGAAGGCACCCCAGATGGAGCAGCCATCCACCAGCGCAGCCTGCTCGAGCTCAACCGGTATCGTGTCGAACTGGTCGCGCATGATCCAGATAACGATCGGCAGCACCATCAGCGTATAGACGAGGATCAATCCGACCAGCGTATCGAGGAGCATCAGGTGCTTGTAAAGAACCAGAAACGGCATGGCCAGAACGACCGGGGGCAGGATGAGCTGCGACAGGAAGAAGAAGGAGATGTCCTTGTTCTTCATCCAGAGGAACTTGTAAGAAAAACGGCTGAGGCCGTAGGCTGCCAGTGAGCCGATGACCACTGCAAGGAACGACGCCCCAGCGGATGCGACGATGCTGTTGTAGAAACGGCGGATAAATTCATCCCGAACGGTGGATTGGGCAAAAATCGTATCCGGTGAAAGACCTAGGGAGCGCCAGCCTTTCCAGTCCGGTGTAAAATCCACGAAGGGAATGAGGTGCCCCTGCGTCACATTCACAGCCGTCTTGAAGGATGTGGTGATCGTCCAGTAGATCGGAAACAGCGAGACGAACGCCCAGAAGACCAGCGCCGCATAGATCAACAGACTGCTGGTCAAAAACTGCGGACGGCGCGACCAGAGGCTTGGCCGTGTCGTGGATGGTTCAACCTGTGTTGCCATGAGCTTCAGCCTCAATTGTCGCGTTGCATCCACCGGCTCGCCCCTTTGAGGATGAGCGCAACGAAAATGATGATGATGACGAGATAGAATTCCGCAAGCATTGTGCCATAGCCGACATTCGAGCGGTCTCTATATTCGCGGAAGATAAAGCTCGACACGGTATCCGTCGCCCCACCTGGCCCACCAGCGGTAACGTTGATGACGATATCGGCAAGCTTGAGCTGGAAGATGATGCGCAGGATGATGACGGTGATGCTGACCGGCAGCATGAGCGGAAAGGTGATTTCCTTGAAACTCTGCCAGCCGGACGCGCCATCCACCTTCGCGGCTTCCTTGATTTCAGAAGGCAGGGCCTGAAGGCCAGCAAGCAGCAGGATCATCATGAAGGGAATGGACACCCAGGCATCCATGGCCATGATCGAAGAACGCGCGAGCCACGGCGTGGAGAAGAAAGCCGGATTATCCCAGCCCAGATGGCGCGCAAGCGTGGCGGCCGGGCCGAAGCGATATTCCATCAACGACTTGCCGATCATCCAGCTGACAGCAACGGGGCTCAGCATCAGCGGCAGCAGGAAAGCGACGCGGAAGAATTTGCGCGCCTTGATTTCAGCGTTAAGCAGCAGCGCCAATCCAAACGCGATGGCATATTGCACCAGAACCGACAGAACATAGAAGACCATGTTTAGCATGGCATTCCAGAAATACCGGTCTGCAAACAGGGTGCGCAGATTGTCGAGACCATTGAAACGGCGACCGGCAGCGGCGCTGAGGTTCCAATCCGTAAAGGCGATGTAGAGGCCGAACACAGTCGGAAACACGACCATGGCGACGGTGAACAGAACCGCCGGAAGCACGAAGGCGGCCCGCTGGCCCGCCTCGCCGCGGATCAATATCTGTGCGGCGCAAAGCGACGTTGCCCAGATGATGTAAGCATAGAGCAGCGGCTGCCAGTTGACGAGACCAAACGCGGTCCAGCCCGCAGCGTCGGATATCTGCAAAGCGAGCACGGTGAAAAGCAGGATAGTAGCGGCCACCAGCAAAAGCTTGCCGCGTTTTGCAGCACTTGCCTGAACAGGCGCCTGCCCCACGGGCTGCAAAGCTGGCGTTATCGTATGCGACATGGGCAAACCTCAAGGCTGGAAAGCCGTCTTCAATCGGTCTTTGCTCAGGCGGCACGTGATTGTGCCGCCTGAGACAATGGTTTCAGGCATCACACACCGAGAGACGCCTTATAGAGCGCGATCTGCTTTTCTCGGCCCAACTGGTCGGTGATCTTTTCCCAGGCAGCGGCAATGGCATCTGCCCCTGCCTGTGCCGTGGCCTGTCCGGCAAACACCTTGGCGAGTTCATCTTCCGCCACGCTGTAATACTGGAAAATACCCGGTATGCGTGGCTCGATGGCAGCGTTGGGGTGGTTGTAGGAGTTGGACTGTGACGCGAGATAGCTCGAGATGAAGGCCTCGTCGTAGCCCGCTGCAACCCATTCCTTGATGTTGAACTGGCTCTTGCGATAGCACTGGAAGCCGGATGGATAGGCAGCGGTCCACAGCGCGATATCCTTGCCGCCAAGATGAGCTGCCGCACTCCAGGCAGCTTTTTTCTTTTTCTCGTCGCTATCGACCCGTGCCATGACATAGACGCCCCAGCCGAGATAGGCCATGTTCGGCGCATAGTTGGGGCCGCTGGCAAGCGTGTCCCATTTGCCGGTCTTAGCGTTATAGACATCATCAGAACCCGGCAGAATATCAAAGCCGATGGTCTCGCCGATAACGGATGTATCGCTGGTGCGTGCTGCCGCACCCACGTCACCCCACCAAGAAACCATTGAGCCGGTGCCAGCCAAAAACTGCTGGAATGCCGCCGTGCCTGGATCGGCGTTGAGCTGATCCCCCGCTTCCGATGGCAATGCGTCGATCACGTCCTGAATGGCGCGCACCCAGGCAGGATTGTTGATGCGTGGCTTCATCGTATCGGTGTCGAACAACCAGGCCTTGTCATCCGGGTGCTTGGCATAAGCCGTTGCGCGGCTGCCGAGGAAGTAGAAGCCAAAACCGCCCCATGCCTTTGGCGAATCGAGATAGCCAATAGCGTCTGTGCCGCCAATCTTCTTGCCCTTGAGGAACTTGGTAACTTCCTGGACCTTCTGCCATGTCTTCGGCACGCCCCACTCGCCCTTATGGCCTTCATCTCTCCAAGCCTTGGCCAAATCCCGGTCGGTGAAATAATCCGTGCGATAGTTGAAGTTGTGGCAATCGCCATCGACAGAAACGCGGTAGGTCTTGCCATCCCAGGTTCCGACGGGCGCCTTCAGGTAATCGACGTAATCATCCATATCGATCTGGGTTTTGACCCAGTCCGGCATTTCAGAAGCCAGCCCCCTGCCACAGACATCGCCTTCGAACGGCGCGCCCATTTCAAGAAGGTCGAAATCGACAGTGCCGGTGGCAATGGCCTGCTGAAGACGTGGGTTATAATCGGCCTGCGCCAGATCGATCCATGTGATCTTGGCACCGGTGTAGTCTTCCCAGGGCTTGAGAAAGCCACGGAACAGAACGTTGTGGAGGTTCTGGTTGTTCAGCCCCATGAAGGAAAGCTCGACACCGGCGAATTCGCCTTGCTTGACGGTTTTCTTGGTGGCTTCAAGACACATCTCGCCGACTTTTTGCCAATCGGCATCGGTTGGGGAGCCCTTACCGACACCCGGCACCTGCAAAATCTGCGTGCGCAAGGATGCGTCCTGCGCGTAAGCCGCACCGAACGGGCCGAGCATACTGCCCGCAGCCGCTACGGCACCAAGGCTTGCGCCTGTCTTCAACATGGCGCGGCGGCTTAGGCCGATCGCCATCATTCTCTCGAAATCGCTGACTTTCATGCGGTTCTCCTCCCGTTGATTTGGCGTCGTCACCGTCTCCTCACGGTGGCGACCAGAAATTCTAGTCCAGCCTCAACCCGCTTTCTCCATCGAAGAGATGGACTAGCGCAATATTTGGCGTCATCGCGATCGTACCGCCTGCGGGCTCATCCACCCGGTCGCGGAACACACCAATGATCTTCTGCTGCCCGATTTTGGCGAAGATCTGCGTTTCCGAGCCGGTTGATTCCACCACCGTAACCTGTGCCTCAACAGCGCCACCCAGCGTGAAATGCTCAGGCCTGATGCCGTAAAAGGCA
Source organism: Agrobacterium sp. CG674 (assembly GCF_053521645.1). Taxonomy (NCBI): domain Bacteria; kingdom Pseudomonadati; phylum Pseudomonadota; class Alphaproteobacteria; order Hyphomicrobiales; family Rhizobiaceae; genus Agrobacterium; species Agrobacterium sp. CG674. The sequence goes on from NZ_JBNWDZ010000004.1 coordinate 23,705, forward strand.
GATTTGCCGTCAAAACCTTCAGGCACACGCGAAAGTGGCAGGCGGATGCCGTCGTCCGTCTCGAAATAGGGTTCTGCGGCGCTACGGATGTGTCCCTTGATGAGGTTCATGGACGGAGACCCGATGAACCCGGCAACGAAGGTGTTGGCGGGCTTATCATAGAGCGTCAGGGGTGAACCGATCTGCTCGACACGGCCATCACGCAGCACGACGATGCGGTCGGCCATGGTCATGGCTTCCACCTGGTCATGCGTCACGTAAATCATGGTCGTGGCTAAGCGCCGCTGCAATTCCTTGATCTCAGCGCGCATCTGCACGCGCAGCTTGGCATCGAGGTTAGACAGCGGCTCATCGAACAGGAACACCTTGGGATCGCGAACGATTGCCCGGCCCATGGCAACACGCTGGCGCTGACCGCCAGAAAGTTGGCGGGGGTAGCGCGTGAGATAGGGGACAAGGTCGAGGATCTCGGCCGCTCTGCGGACACGAGCATCGATATCAGCCTTGGTCTCACCCCGCATCTTGAGTGCGAAACCCATATTCTCGTCAACGGTCTTGTGCGGATAAAGCGCGTAGCTTTGAAACACCATCGCGATGTCTCGGTCTTTTGGTGGCAGGTCGTTGACCACCTTGCCGTCGATCTGGATATCTCCGAACGTGATCGGCTCTAGCCCCGCGACCATGCGCAGCAGCGTTGATTTTCCGCAACCAGACGGCCCCACCAGAACGACGAACTCGCCGTCGGGTATTTCAACGGAAACGCCATGGATCACCGTCAGGCTACCATAGGCCTTTCCGACATTGACGATATTCATCGATGCCAAAAGCGTTTCTCCTCCCACGGTGCCGCGCACTCCTCGCGACATTGCGCCTTCCTTGTCCGCCAGCGGGTGCAGCTCCTCGCTGCACTGCCAAACATGTATCCTTGGAAAGACGTCATCCGTTCATGAGACTTCACATATATTTATACCGTTGTAAACTGGCGCACCATCAAAGCCCCAGATATTTCTGAAAGCATCAATTTAGACCGGACAAACTGCTGCGCATATCAGCAATGATTGATAAATCAGGTGATTGGGGCGCAAGTTCGGGGCATTCTTCTTCTGAGCTGATTGTCAGCATTACAAAATCGCGTTAAATCGTGAAGAAGACGTTTGCCAATCCCGGGAGGAGAAAGCAGTGCTCAAAGGGATAGACCCTATTATCAACGCTGAGCTGATCCATGCCCTCATGCTGATGGGACATGGAGATCAGCTGGTTTTATGCGACATCAACCACCCGGCCCAAACCATTGCCCGGCAGACGACATTTGGCCGCCTGATCGATGTTTCCGGCTGCGGCCTCGAGCGCACTGCCGAAGCGATCCTGAAGCTCTTCCCGCTGGACACTTTCGTCGACGCACCAGTGAAGCGCATGCAGGTCGTTGGCGACGCAGAGGGCCAGGTTCCGATTTTTGCAGCCATGCAGAATGTCGTTGATCGGGCTGAAAATCGGCCTGTTACAATTGAGGCACTGGAGCGTTTCGCATTTTACGAGGCGGCCAAGAAATCCTTCGCGATTGTGCGAACATCAGATCCCGGACCATATGGCTGCTTCATTTTTAGCAAGGGAGTTATCTAAGCGACGTCAGGTCGAGGAGTAAGGGTATATAATCGCATCAAGCTGGCACGATGATGTGCCAGCCGTAGGTGTATTTGCTTTTCAGACCAGCGCAGTTTTCTGCTTGCCGAATGTTGCAGTCCGTCATGGTTTCATCCGTGACGTATGCCCTATTTGAACGCAGCAGGAAGCCAGAGTGATAGGGCGGGAATATACGTCACCAATAACAGCACGACGATGCCCGCACCATAGAATGGCCAGATCGATCGCATTGCCTCCCAGACGGTAATCTTGCCGACAGCGCAGGCCACGAACTGCACACCACCAACGGGGGGCGTATTGAGGCCAAGGCCGTAGTTTAGGATCATGATCACCCCAAAATGGACCGGATCGACACCATAGGCGGTGGCGATGGGGAGAAAGATCGGCGTCGTGATGATGATCGTCGGGCCCATATCCATGAAGGTGCCCAGAACCAGCATGATGACGTTGAGAAGCAACAGGATCACGATGGGGTTGTCAGACAGCGTCTGCATCCAGATAACGAGCGTGGTTGGCACCCGCAGGAACGCCATCAGCCAGGAAAATGCCGCGGCGCAGCCGATGATGAGCAGAACCATGGCGGTTGTGCGCACAGCGCCCATGGTGGCGTGAACGAAGTCCTTCCAGCTGAGCTGACGATAGATGAGCGTGGTGACAAGCAGGGCATAGATGACAGCGACGCAGGAGCTTTCCGTTGCAGTGAATATTCCCGAACGCACGCCGCCAAAGATGATGGCGATGAGCAGCAGACCGGGAATGGCGGCAGCCAGAAGATGGAGCGCGACCATGAAGCCTGGAAAGGGTTCGGTTGGATAGCCGCGTTTGCTGGCGACGATATAAGCGGTGATCATCAGCACGCCTGCAAACAACAGACCGGGGATGACGCCGGCGGTAAACAGGTCGGCAATGGAAATCTTGCCGCCCGCAGAAATCGAGTAGATAATCATATTGTGGGATGGCGGCAGCAGGAGTGCAATCAATGCTGCCATCGAGGTGACGTTGACGGCGTAATCGGCACCATAACCGCGCGCCTTCATCTGCGGAATCATCAAGCCACCGACCGCTGCGGCTTCAGCCACGGCAGAACCCGAAATGCCGCCGAACAATGTAGATGTGACAATGTTCACCTGGCCGAGCCCACCGCGCAGGTGCCCGACGAGCGATGCCGCAAAGGCCACTATGCGCCCGGCAATGCCTCCGCGAACCATGAGATCGCCCGAATAGATGAAGAAGGGGATGGCCAGCATGGAAAAGACACTCATGCCGGAATTCATCCGCTGGAAAACCACTAGCGGCGGCAAGCCCATATAGGCGACTGTCGCCAGGCTGGAAATGCCAAGACAAAATGCGATTGGCGTGCCGATCAACATCAGCAGCGTGAAGCTGCCAAACAGGATCCAGAGTTCCATCGTGTTATTTCCCCTTCACGACGTTGGATGAGTTTTTGTGGGCAAGATCGGCCGCGTCTTTGCGAACATCTGCGATGTTTTCGAGTTCGACTGCGATTTCCGTCGGCGCCATCTCATCAAGCGCTTCGTCGACCGGCAGGTTCAACGCCCGAGCGATGATGCGCTCCAGGGCGAAAATGCAGATCAATACCCCACCGCCCACAAGGGGTGCATAATCCCACGCGCCTGAGATGCCGAGCGCTGGCATGATGGTGTTCCAGGTCAACATAACCAAGCTGATGCCGTACCAGATCATACCAATGCCGAAGGCAAAGATGACGATGTCCGAAATCATCCGCAGCCATTTCTTACCGGCTTTTGGCAGAACATATAAAAGGACATCAAAGCCCATATGGTTGTTCTCACGCACACCCACGGCGGCACCTAGAAAGATGAACCAGCTCATGAGAATGACGGCGCCCGGCTCGCTCCAGCTTGGGGAGTCGTTCAGCACGTACCGGCAAAAAACCTGCCACGCGACGATTGCGGTCATGCAAACAAGGCCGATACCCGCGATGTAAAGAACCAGCGTGTTCAGTTTCGTTAGAATGGGGAGGCTCGATTTGAGATGGGTAGACATGAAGATGCCTCCTGACCCTTCTGATGCTGAGAAAGGGCCCGACTAAAATATCTGGAATGATGGCAGTTAGGTTCGACAAACACCCTGCCTGCTGAACTGAAAGGCAGGGTGTTCTCTCGGCTTACTTGGTAGCCTGAACGTCGGCGACAAGCTTTTTCAATACGTCGTCTTTGACGTGCTTTTCATAAACCGGTTTCATTGCATCGATGAAGCCCTGCTTTTCGACTTCATTGACAGCCACGCCCGCCTTTTCGATGGTCGCACGCGACTGGGCAGTCTTTGCGGCCCACAGCTCACGCTGCTTGGCTACGCTGTCCTTCGCGGCCTGCTTGAAGATGGCCTGATCTTCTGGAGTCAGCTTGTCGAACGCCATCTTGTTCATGACGAAGACCTCCGGGAGGATCGTGTGCTGATCAAGCGAGTAGAACTTGGCGACTTCATAGTGCTTTGCGGTATCGTAACTTGGGAAGTTGTTTTCAGCACCGTCGATCACGCCTGTCTCGACAGACGAATAGACTTCGCCATAGGGCATAGGCGTTGCGTTAGCGCCGAGCGCAGTGGCCATATCGACAAAAATGTCGGACTGAATGACCCGGAATTTCAGGCCCTTCATGTCTGCAACCGTTTTGATCGCCTTTTTGGAATTGTAGAAGGAGCGTGAGCCAGAGTCGTAGAAGGCCAGGGCCACCAGGCCAGCAGGCTCGAAAGCAGCCTTGATCTGTTCACCGATAGGGCCGTCCATAACCTTGTGCATATGGTCTTCTGAACGGAAAATATAGGGCAGAGCCGGAATGATGGATTCTTTCACAGTTCCGTTGAACGGTGCCATCGAAACGCGATTGAGCTCGATAACGCCCGATCTGACCTGTTCGATTGTATCTTTTTCTTCGCCCAATTGTGCGGAATGGTAGATTTCAACTGAGTAACGACCGCTAGTGCGTTCTTTTACCAGTTGGCTGAAGTATTTCACACCTTCTACGGTTGGATACCCGTCTGGGTGGGTGTCTGACGACTTCAGAACTGTTTGCGCCCACGCCGAGCTGAGTGCGAGTGTGGACACCAGCGCGGCGCCCGTGAGCAGTTTGGTGATATAAGACATTTCCCCTCCCATGGCGAAAACAGGTTCGCCGGTGCTGCGATTTCCCCATCGAAAAGCAGCGGCGAAATCGCCGGCAAAGAGCTTCTATTTGGAGCAGTCAGCCAATCCTCCATCGGCTGGGAAATTTCATACTGTTGTTCAGATATCGTGTCAACATATCTCTAAGTATAAGATATATGATGACTAGGGGTTATTCATATGTCATCGAGGCGTCGGAGAATGGGGAGCTTGCCACTTCAAATTGTTGAAATGTGCGACAAATCCGTCAAAGCTATTCATCTGTGGCTTCAGTTTTGCTTAGCGCGTCTCATTGGCATACGATCTATGAGGTCGAACATTTCGACATCACTGACGACCTTCTCGCTACGAAGTTTGATGCCGCCATCCATGCCGACGAGAACGACCTGAAACCCGTCATTTTTGATATCAGCATCCGTCCTCAAATCCGCTGATTTCAGGGCGGGAGCGTCGCCATAGACTGCGCGGGCCTCGCCATCGGAAACCCTGATGACGACCATGTCCCTCTCGTCAAGCTCGGCCTTCTGGCGCTTGAGTATTTCAATCTGCTGAAGCAGCGTTTGATCAACCGCGCTGCCGAACACTAGAACGACACGGTTCTTCCAGGCGAAATCTTTGAGGCTATCCATTGCGAACACCTGTGATGAGGAGAGTGCGATGAGAGACGCTATGAGAATTCGTTTCATATGACAGACCTCCCGTTGATCTCTTATTTATACGCGAAGTTGGCCGAGCTCTGTCATCACGATGGTGTTTTAGCACCTGCTTGGACCGGATTGCTGCCCGCAAGACCAGCGCCAGTAAAGCGGATGCAGGTTGCTGGCGACCACGAGGGCAGTATTCCACTGGAACGTTTCGGATGACGAAGCGATCAGAGATTGCATGTCATAAAATCGCAACCTGCAATTCGATACAGAACAGATCCGGGGCAAGCTTCGACAAACAAGATACTTCCAGTTATCGGAAAAATCCTTATACACAACATTGATAGTTAATCGGTGTCGCTTGGGCGCATTAAACATGACGTTTTCTCTGCAAACATTTGGCCAACTACAGCTCTTCGATTCGCAGGACGAAGCTGTTTCTTTCCCGGAAAAGGGTCTCTTGATCCTGGCCTATCTGCTAACAGCACCTGAGGGTTCTGCTCATCGTACGACATTGGCGCAGTTTTTATGGGGTGATGAGAACAGGGAAGTTTCGCTCGTCAACTTGCGCTCGACCATTTCGAGAATCAAATCTCGGCAGGAAGAGCTTGGGGCGGATTTTCTCTCCTTTACGGGCAGCACAATCTCTCTTGGTCAAACGACGGTCGCCTGCGATCTGCTCTCGCTTCACAAGACGGATTCTGAAGCCCCCCTCACCTGGCTCGGACGGCTTGTTGCGCTTTTCAACCGGACGTTCCTTGCAGCTGTGAACTGCCAAAGTCGCGAGTATGATGTTTGGCTGATACAGCGCAAAATCTACCACAGCGCCCTTCTTAAGGGACTGTTGAAGGAAACGTCGAACTCCGCGAAAACACCCAAGGAAGAGGAGATCATTAAAAATGCCGCGATTCTCATCTTTCATACGGAGCCGGAAAATCCAGATACGCTCAAATTCCTTGTGCAGATATTCAATGCAGAGGAGGAAGTTGAGTATTTTCGGAAACACCTTGAGCAACGGAAACAGTCACTTTCCCGGGGCCTAGCTTATCTAGGCGCTGGGTCCGATACAGATGCTGCAGAAACCGTCGGCAAGAATGAAGGGGTCTCGCAGTTTTCCGCATCGGACACAACCGCTCTCGACGCGCTCATCAAGCCCGAAGAAGTCCTGAAAAGCGCCGTTCCTCGCCTCGCCTTGCTACCTCCCACGCACCACCATCTTGATCCGATGGTCGCCGTGGTCGCATCGTCGTTGATCGAGGATATTACAATCGGGTTCTGCGCCCTGAATAGCCTTGAGATCATTGCCCCTCATACAGCAGTTCGGATCGGCAAAACATCTGAAGACAAGCCAAATGTGTTTGAACGCTATGACATCACCTATGTTCTGGACACCCGTTTGAGCAGTCTGGAGAATGGCGACCTATCGCTGTTTGTTCAGCTCACATATGTCAACAGCTCCGAAATCGTCTGGGCTGAGCGCTACAACCTCGAAAGCCTCAACCTGATAGACCGCCGTCGCGACCTGTTGCGGCAAATTACACTTTCGGTGTCCGGACGAATTGAAAGCCATCAGATCACCCGTCCATATTTTGAGCGAAGCGCGGCTGCCTATCACCGATATCTTATCGGCCGCCACTATCTCAATCGACTGACGCTTCCAAATCTGCGCCGTGCGCGAAAGGAGTTGAGGGGCGCCTTACAGGAAGACTCAAACTTCGCCCCGGCCTTGAGTGCTATTGCACGCACCTACTCAAAGGAATGGCTTCTCACCGCGCGCGGAGATATGGACCTGCTGGAAACCGCTTCGGAATACGCCACGCGTGCGATCGACGCTCGGCGTGACTTTGCAGATGGATACCGGGAACTCGGCGTTACAAAGCTTCTCATGGGTGAACTTGAAGAAAGCGTAAGGACCCTGGAAGTGGCGGAGACGCTGAGCCCCCATTACGCAGACATTATCGCCGACCATGCCGACACATTGAACCATTTTTCACGACCAGATCTTGCCTTGCAAAAGCTCGAACGTGCGATGGAGCTGAACCCCCTTGGCCCTGACTCGTATTTGTGGACCGCAGCAGGAGCCAGCTATAGCCTCGGCAAGTTCAATGATGCCCTCGGCTACATCGAAAGGATGGTGGACGGCGACCTTGCTGATCGGCTTTCTGCCGCAAGTTGGGCCATGCTTGGGGACGAAAAAAAGTCTCGTTTCTTCGTTCGGCGGGCTCTTGAATCGAACCCTCAATTCGATATTGATAACTGGCTGGCCATCGTTCCTTTCAAGGAACAATGGCAAAAGGATATTTACCGCGAAGGCTTAAAAAAAGCCGGTTTTTAGTTATTCCAAGAAGGAAATTATTTAAATGGCAAACGTAGTAGTGCTTGGCGTGGCGGATAAGCAAGGTCTCTGGGTTGTAGATATCGATGCTGGAACGGTCACACGTCTACCGGAACCTACCTCCGGAAATCTCAAGAACGTTGTCGATCTTCGCGCAGCCGGAGCATCGGTTATTAAGGGCGTTGACGTCGCCATTTCGATAGCATCAGCCAGCGATGTCGCTGCTGGTCATATGGAATAATCATCCAGTTCTGGGTGAAGGGCTGAGAAGTAAGCCCTTCACCAGTCGCTTCGGTCTGCTGGATTACAGTACACCGCGCCTGTTTCGGTACTGGCATCCGCACCATAAGAAACTCAGCTCTTTTCAACTGCACAAATGACAGGGTCGTGCGAACCAGCATGAACCGTTGTTGTTATGTAAGAATTTTTGAGCTCATTCTCATGCACTGTGAAGCTGGTTTCTGTATGCAACTGGGGCTTGCGCCTGTGCAATTTGGCCGCAGCGCCTTGAATATTGTCCCGCCTTTTCCGCATCCTACGTTTTTTTGGTCTGGCCCTGGTGCGTTCACTCCATTAACATGACGAAATTAGTCATGTTAAATTCGTGTCGGACATCGCAACCAGCGTTGTGGTGATGGACGAAAAAGCTGTTGGATGTTGTCGGCTCATGAGTACAGCGTTGTTGCATCTTTTGAAAACGGAGGAGAGCAACCGCCTTTTGCGGTTCTTCCGCCACTGCCTGAGAGATCGTGAAGATGCGGCGGATGCGATGCAAGAAACGGCATTGCGCGTTTTGCAGGTCCCCAAGACGGCGTCCATCGAAAACCCGCAGGCCTATCTCTTTCAGATTGCAAAGTCCGTTGCCCGGTTGACTGTTATCAGACAGTCGCGCGAAAGACCGCTGCTAGTTTCGTTAGAGGATGGGCTCGGAGTTGCCTGCGACAGGCCGGATCAGGAGCAGATCGTCACCGGTCGCCAGCATCTGGTCCTGATGGCCCATGAAATAGGTGCTCTTCCCAAACGTTGCCAGGAGGTTTTCGTCCTCAGTCGTATCCACGGATTGCCCAATGGCGAGATCGCAGAGCGGCTGGGCATATCCCGCAACATGGTGGAAAAGCATATTATAAAAGCGTTGCTGCAATGCCGTCAGGCAAGGGCAAAAATAAACAGCCTCTAGAAGGTCAGGCGCTCGCATGTTTTTCACTCAATATATAAGGATGCTGACTGGAACCTGATTGAGAATGGCGATCTTCTATGCGTGACAAGAAAAGCGACAGAACCGAAGCGGGACTTGACGAACAAGCAGCGCTTTGGGTGGCGCGCATGCAGTCGGCCGATGCAGTGCCTTCGGATCATCAGGCATTTCAGGATTGGCTAAGGGCAGATCCATCCCACCAAGATGCCTATGCGGACATGGCAGCGCTCTGGGGCGACATGCGTGATGTCCAGATCACCTCGCCTTCTCGTCAGGCCCCGAAGTCGCGTCGCGCTGCGTTGACGACACTCTGTCTTCTCTGTCTTTTGGGGGCGACGGCCATCCTGTCTCGACAAGCAGGCCTGATCGATAGGCTCCAGGCCGCTCATTATACCGGCGTGGGCGAGACCCGCATCGTGACGCTGGAAGATGGCACACAGATCAGCCTCAACTCCGACACCGCTATTGAAACGCACTATTCGGCCCATGAACGACGCATCATCCTGTTGCGTGGCGAAGCCTTCTTCGATGTGGCGAAAAATCCGCAACGTCCTTTCATTGTCGATAATAACAGCTTGATGGCGCAGGCGCTGGGAACCCATTACTCCGTGCGCGCCGGCAACGGGTCCTTGCCACAAGAGGTGCAGGTTGAGGAAGGCGAGGTCGAGGTCAAAACAACGTCCGGCACTGCGCGGCTGGGAGCTGGCGATGTGGTGACGATGGACGGTCAGGGAGCTATCGTCCGTTCCCGCCAAGATGTGGCCAACAACACGGCCTGGCGTGAAGGAAAGCTCGTATTTTCCGGCCAGTCGCTGCAACAGGTGCTTCAAATCCTCGCACAATACCGTCATGGCAAAATTCTCGTACTGGACGATGAGGCGGCGCACTTGAGCGTCTCCGGCATTTTCGATCTTCACGACACCGATCAGGCGTTGCGCATTTTGGAAAGCAACCTTCCCGTCAACGTCACGAAGCTCTCCGGAATGATGGTGCTTGTTCGCTCGCGATAATTTTTTCGCAAGACACGTCAGGAGGTCTCACCTCTTCTCACTCTAGGTCAACAGAGAGCATTGCGCGCTTGCGCGGTGCGTTTGTTGAGCAGGCGTTAGGGGACACGAGAATGATTTTGGAAGAGCGGGCACGTAAGCGGCTGTGGCTGGCGACGACGGCGATGATCGGCCTTTCGATGGCAACAATGGTGGCAACGACGCGCGCGCAGGCGCAGGCTTCGGCACCTTCAGCCGCGACACTGTCGGTTCCCGCCGGCCCCCTCGAAAGCGCCATCTTGACACTGGGTCGTCAAGCCAATCTGCGGATGCTCTACCCCTCCACAATCACGCGCGGAAAGACGACCGCAGGCGTTAAGGGACGGCTGAGCGTGTCAGCCGCGGTGACCCAGCTTCTGGCCGGTTCCGGCTTGAGTTTCACCATGGCGGGCGCAAACACCGTGCGTATTTTCGATCCATCCACCACCGCGCAGCAGCCTGGTGTCGCCAATGATGGATCGACAGTGCTTCAAACCATCATTGTCGAAGGCTCCGGCACGGGTGGTGTGCCGGGTGTTGTCGAAACGCAGGGTTATGTCGCGAAATCCGGTCGCAGTGCGACCAAGACGGATACGCCGGTGGCGGAAACCGCGCAGTCGGTATCTGTCGTCAGCCGGAAACAACTGGATGATCGGCAACCGCAAAATGTGACCGAGGCGATCCGCTATACGCCAGGCGCGCGCGGCGGCCAGTATGGAGCAGAACCCCGTTTCGATGCTTTCAAGCTGCGTGGCATCGAGCTTACATATACCGGCGTGTTTCGCGACGGATTGCGCCAGATCAGCAGCCCAAACGGCCTGTTCCGTATCGAGCCCTATGGCGTGGAGGCCTTGGCCGTTCTGCGCGGCCCAGCCGCCTCAATCTATGGCGCCAGCAGCTCTGGCGGCATTGTCGATATCATCTCCAAACGACCGACCGAAGAAACGCTGCGTGAAGTAGAGCTGCAATATGGATCATATGGCCGTGTCCAGGGTGCCTTTGATCTGTCAGGTCCGGTGACGGAAGATGGCTCGGTGCTTTACCGTCTGACGGGTGTCGGGCGCGATGGCCGCAACGAGATCAAAGCGGTCAAGGATGATCGTGTGATGATCGCGCCTGCAATGACGTGGAAGCCGGACGAAGGAACCAAATTCACCGTTCTCGGAGAATATATGGATTCGACGACGGGTGGTACCTGGGGCTATATCAACGATGCCAACGGTGCAACGCCGGTCTATGGTGGCGATGCCCGCTTCAATGATTTTACACAGCAGCAATGGCGGATCGGCTATGAACTTGAGCATGATCTGACAGACGCGGTTACCCTGCATCACAAGCTTCGTTACTCAGATCTTTCCACAAGACAGGAATACGCTTTTGGTGGCGTGCCCGGCCTAGTCTATGAAGACAATAAGGGTCTGGCGACAGATACCTATCTGGAGGCTGAGTTTCAAACAGGTGCTGTACAGCACAAGCTGATCGGCGGCATCGACTACAGCTACATGGAATATGACTCGCGCCAGGGATACGGCGTGGCTCCATTCACAAGCAATTTCACATATGTTCCGGACATTACCGTTTTCCAGAACCAGAAGCAGAATGCCGTCGGTGTCTATGTTCAGGATCAAATCGAGATCGATGCCTGGCGCATTGGCCTTGGCTTGCGTCATGATTGGCATGACAGCGAGTATTCGGCAGGGGGTGCGAGCTACTCGCGCAACGACAGCGAGACGACAGGGCGGGCTTCGATTGGCTATGTCACACCGTGGAATATCATGCCCTATGTCAGCTATGGTACGTCCTATGTGGCAAACCCGGGCGTCATCATTTCATCGGGCGGTGGATCATCCCAGGCGGATCCGACCCTTGGAAAACAATATGAAGTCGGCTTGAAATACGAAATGCCGGACCAGAATGTTCTGATTTCTGCCGCCTACTTCGATATCGACCAGGAAAATGCGTCTGTTTATGCCTATGACTCAGCCACCAGCCTCAATGTCTTGCGGCAGTTAGACATGCGCTCGCGGGGCGTGGAATTTGAAGTAACAGCCTCGCTGGACAACGGCCTGAGCCTGACGGGCGGTTATTCCTATAATGACGTCAAAATCACCAAGCTGACACCCGAGACTGTGGGTCGACAGCTCAATTCCAGCCCATATCACATGTTTTCGCTTTGGGTTGATTACGAGGTGCAATCCGGTGCCTTGGAGGGCCTCGGCCTGGGTGCAGGCGTACGTTATGTCGGTTCCAGCTTCGGCAATGATTTTCACACCCCGGTTTTCAACAATGGAGCCCGGACCTTTGTGGATGCCGCAGTTCGCTATGATCTCGGCAAGCTGAATGACGCGATGGAGGGTGTGAAATTGCAGGTCAACGCAACCAATCTTCTCAACGAAGTCAATCAAGTGTGCACGACCGGCTTCTGCTACTTCGACGAGGGTCGTAAAGTGGTTGCCAGCGTCAAGTACAACTTCTGATGATGCCGACCGCCCCGACCGACATAAAGCCCTCACAGGTCTCCGTCTTCGCGGCGGTGGGCGGTCTTTATGTCGGGCAGAGTGTGATCGGAGGGCTGACCTTTCTTGGGCTTCCGGCGGTATTGAGAACCGCCGGTCTTCCGCTAGACCAGATCGGCCTATTGTACCTGATCGTTCTGCCATGGGCTTTGAAGTTTCTCTGGTCGCCCTTCATAGAACGATACCGCCTGCCGCGCGTAGGCAAAAACAGGTCGCGGATCATTGTTGGCGCGGGCGTCGGGATTTGCGCCTGCGGTCTCGTCATCCTCGCCTTCACTGGTCCTTCCCCGGTCAGCACCGCCATTGCCATCCTCTTTGTCGTCGCTGTCGTGACAGCGACCGTTGATATCGCCTGCGATGGCTATGCCGTCGAGACGCTTTCGGCTGAACACCATGGCTGGGCAAACGCCGCTCAGGTCGGCGGCTCTTACCTTGGTTCGGCCATCGGAGCCGGGCTGTTCCTTGTTCTTGTGGATTGGTACGGATGGCGAAGTGCGACACTGGTCATGGCGGTCCTCGTGGTTCTGCTGGCATTGCCCTTCGTTTTCGGTCCTGCCGCCAAAGCAACTGTTGAGACCCGCGACCAGACGCCATCTATCCGTCACGCACTCGCCAAGCCGCATATCAGAACCGGCCTCCTCATCGCTGCGATCTATGTTGCGGCACAAAAGTGGGGCCTTGCCATGCTGGGGCCTTTCCTCATCGATTACGGCTTCGATCTCGCAACAATGGGTGCGTTCAATGGTGCCGGAAGCATGATCGTGGGCTTCGGCGGAGCACTTCTGGGGGGGCTGTTGGTGCGCCTTTACGGCTCGTCGCGCGTGCTTGTCTTATCGATTGCTGCGCAGACAATTCTGCTCTGTGCCTTTGCGGCCTTCAGCCTTCACCGCGATATCGCAGATTGGGTTGTCATGACGGTTGCCATCACCAGTTCATCAGGCGTGATGTCGATTGGTTTCGTTGCCCTATATGCCTGCTTCATGGGTTGGTCTGACCCGCGACAAGCCGGCGTGGATTTTACACTGTTCCAATGTATGGACGGCATTGTCAGCATGGCCGGTGGAATAGGCGCAGGCGCAATTGCCGAGCGTTTCGGCTACCATACCGCCTTTCTGTTTGCCGCTGGCGTATCTGCCATCGCCGTGCCCGCAATCGCGCTGCTTTCGAGACGAAATGCGGCTTTGGCGACACCATCTTGATACTTCCTTAGGTTGTATTCGCTTCGCATTTCTTTGCATGCTGCTTATTTTCGGTGGTGATTAAAAATATTTTTATTGCACGATGCGTGCATGCGCGAAGCCGCGCTCTAAATTCAACTCAACACATTGATATACAATTTTATATCACGAAATATGCATACGGCGTTTCCAGGCCAGCCAATGGGTTGATATATATTTTTTACCTGCAAAAATTTGCTAATTTAATTGTTGATTCTTTTTATCATCTTTACGATAACGATCACCGACGTCGGAGGCGACAATGGACACTACAATTTACGATTTTACCGGCATTGGGCTTGGGCCCTTCAATCTCGGCCTGGCTTGCCTTGCCACGCCGGTGCCTGGGCTACGGTCTGTTTTCCTCGACCGCAACCAGGGCTTCAACTGGCATCCCGGCATGCTGCTGGAGAACGCAACCTTGCAGACGCCGTTCATGGGTGATCTCGTCACTCTGGCGGATCCCACCAGCCCATTCACTTTCCTCAATTATATCAAAGAGCAGGGAAAGATTTACTCGTTTTACACACGGGAAGACTTTTTCCTTCTGCGCAACGAATACAATCTTTACTGCCAATGGGCAGCGGCCAAACTCGACAATCTGAAATTCGGTCACACAGTGAAGGATGTGAGATACGATAAGGCAGCGGCCACCTACAGGCTGACGGTTGCCGACCGTTTGGGCGGCATAAAAACTATAGAAACCCGCAAGCTCGTGGTGGGCACGGGAACATCACCATCGATACCTGCCTGCTGCCAAAAGCTGGCTCAGCACATCACCCATTCCTCACACTATCTGGCGCAGAAGAAGCAGCTTCAGGCCCGCAAATCCATTGTGATCGTGGGGAGCGGCCAGAGCGCCGCCGAGATTTATTACGATCTTCTGTCTGAGATCGACAACCACAACTATAGCCTCGACTGGGTGACGCGGTCGCCACGGTTCTTTCCACTGGACCTGACAAAGCTCAATCTAGAAATGACATCCCCTGATTACGCACGTTATTTCCACAATCTGCCAGAGGAAACGCGCGATCGGGTTTTGTACGAGCAGTCGGCGCTTTTCAAAGGCATCAATGCCAGCCTTTTGAAGGACATTTATGACCTTCTCTATCGCAAAAGCCTGAAGGGACGGGTCGAGACCAATCTCATTCCCAATAGCGAGCTGATCGATGCGCACCACGCACCCGGACGTCAGGAATTTTCGCTGGAGTTTCGGCAGCGGGAACAGGATATTACATTCACGCTCCAGACGGATGCCGTCATTCTGGCCACCGGATACGATTACAAGGAGCCGGAGCTTCTGGGCGGAATTTCCGAGCGCCTACGGCGAGACAGCAAAGGCAGGCTCGATGTCGGTGCCAATTATGCGGTGGATCATGCAGGAAACGAGGTTTTTGTTCAAAACCTGGATATTCACACCCACGGCTTCGTTGCGCCGGACCTCGGCATGGCCTGCTTGCGAAACGCGACGATCCTGCGTGAAATTGCGGGCTACGAGGTTTATGCAATTGAGCAGGACACGGCGTTCCAGACATTTGATGCGCGTGGCCTGAGCGACGTCAAATCAGCACGCGTGGTGGCGTGATGCTCAGGGTAGCTCTTCTGGTGATGACAGCCATCGCCGTTGTCAGTGACACAATGTTACTGCCGTATTATCCACAATTGTTCGCGGCCCGCTTCGGTATTTCATCCTCATTGACCGTCGGGGCATATCTTGCGTCGATATCGCTCGCGGTGATGCTTTCGTTTCCGGCCTGGGTTGCCATTGCGAAACGACGTGACACGATTGCCGTCCTCATCTGGACGCAGATCGCCGCTGCCGGTTTCAGCCTCGCGTGCTACATGGCAACGGACATTGCCAGTTTCTGGGTCTCATCGATTGTGATGGTGTGCTTCAAGGCAAGTTACCTGCTGATGTACCCTTACGTCATTGCCATGCAGCCGGTGGAAAAGCACGCCACGACAATCGGTGCGCTGGCCGTCATTGTCCATTTTGGTGGCATCATTGGTGCGGTCTCGGGTGGACATATCGTTGGTTCCTATGGCTATGCCCTGCCCTATGTCATCATGGGTTTGGGTGATGTTGTTCAGGCGGCAATCTGCGCTGTCTTGCTCAAAACAGCATCCGTGGCCCGCGCCCGCCAATCCAGCCGCGAAGATGACAAAGGCCTCATCGCGGTGACGCCCAAAGAGAGGAAAAACTTCACCTCCCTTCTCGCTGTGATGTTCGTCTATTACTTCGGATTCTACCTGTCGATGCCGTTCATGACGGTGTGGTGGCAGACCGTGGCGGGCAATGCCGTTCAAAACCTGACAGGCTTCGTCTACGCCATACCCGGCATCGTCGCTGTCGCCATATTGGCGCATGGGTTTTGGCGCGGCGGTGCAGCGCAGGTCTGGCGGCGAAATGAAACCGGTCTGGTTCTCACCAGCGCTGGTCTTGCGATACAGGCTGTGCCTGACCAGGCCTGCATCATCATCGGCCGGATCATTTATGGTATTGGCCTCTATCGGGTGACCATTGGCCTCGATGCCCTGTTTTTCGAACGTGCCCAGAAGGCACACTACGCATCCGGCTTCAGCCTTCTCAACATTGCGCGCAACAGCGGCGTGATGCTGGCTGCCCTGGTCAGCGGAATGCTGACACAGCGTTTTGGGGAAGGTCTTTCGTTTGCCGTCGCCGCAATCGTCGTGCTGGCCACGCTGCTTCTCTACCGAGCGACCTTAAGGGCAAGCCTCGGTTCACCCAGCCCCCGCCCACATCTCGCCTGACAAGGGGATTACGATGCTCAACACACAAATCTCAATCACAACGAAACGTCCGGTCGTCTTCACGCAACACCATGCGCAGATCGGCGAGCTCTCGCTCTCACCGCTTGAACCGCAAGCCGATAGCGCAAAGCTGCATGACTGGTTCACGCGCGATTATGCCCGTTTCTGGAACATGGGACATTATTCACAAAGTGAAGTCGCTTCCTTCTATGCGATGCTCAATGCCAGCGGTCATGCCGCAAGTTACATGGGTTTTTTTGAAGGCGAGCCTGCCTTTGTCGTCGAGTCCTACGATCCCCGCCATGATCAGGTTGGCAAGCATTATGCCGTCGACGATGGCGACTGGGGCATGCATTTTCTGGTCGCGCCACCGCGTCGAAAGATCAACGGCTTCACGCTTGGCATCATCCGCACGGTTTTGAGCTTCCACTTCGTCAATCCGCTCATCAAGCGGCTTGTGGTGGAGCCGGATGTTCGAAACGAAAAGGTCCACGAGCTCAATCGCAAAGTCGGCTTCGTCAGCGCACGCACCATCGAGCTTGAGGAAAAGACGGCTCTTTTGTCTTTCGCCACGCGCCAAGATTTTTACAAAACTCTCGAACAGGACATAAACGCATGAATATCTCCGCGTTCCCAACGCCTTCCTTTTCTCCCGAAAAAGCATCGGCACATCTCGGGCCGCTTGTGTGGGAGGACGTCAACAGACATCTCGTGCATAAGGCGCTGGCAGAGTTTTCCCACGAGCTTCTCCTTTCCCCCAAGCTGATTTCGAGTGAAGGCGATTGGGGGCTCTACGAGGTGCGCCCCGAAACGGAAAGTGCGACCGCCTATCGTTTCAAGGCGAGACGACTGGCGCTGGACCATTGGTCGATCAATCCTGACACCATCGAGAAAACGATTGCGGATGAGCCCGCACCGCTGGATGCGCTGTCTCTTATCCTCGAATTCGCGCCGACGCTGGGCATCAAGGAAGCCATGCTGCCGACCTATCTGGAGGAGGTGTCCACGACACTTTATGGCGCATCCTACAAACGCGAGGAGCGACATATCCCCTCCAGACAGCTTGCCGTGGCCGATTATCAGACAATCGAAGCTGGCATGACGGAGGGGCATCCGACCTTTATTGCCAACAATGGACGTATCGGCTTTGACGCCATTGATTATCGCCTCTACGCGCCGGAAGCCGCGCACCCAGTCCAGATCATATGGCTGGCCGTGAGCAAGGAGCGGGCGATCTTCACTTCTGTCACGGAACTGGACTATGCCAGCCTGATCGGCGGAGAGCTGGATGAAGCAACGCTGCAGAGCTTTGAAACACGTCTCACCCGACTTGGTCTCAACCCGGATGATTATTGGTTGATGCCGGCGCACCCGTGGCAATGGTTCAACAAACTCGCGATCACCTTTGCTGCCGATGTGGCACGGCGCTACATCGTCTGCCTCGGCTATGGCAGCGACACCTATAATGCCCAGCAGTCGATCAGAACCTTTTTCAACACGACGGACAATCGCAAGCACTATGTTAAAACCGGAATTTCCGTTCTGAATATGGGTTTCATGCGTGGCCTGTCACCCAAATACATGCGGACGACACCGGCTATCAACGAGTGGCTTGATGACCTGCTTTCTGCTGACGATTATCTGCGCCAGAACGGCTTCAGCATTCTGCGCGAAGTCGCTGCCATCGGCTACCACTATCCCTATTACGATCAGGGACTGAAGCTGGATTCTCCCTATAAGAAGATGCTCTCGGCACTCTGGCGCGAAAGCCCTCTGCCGCGCCTGCGCGCCAACGAGCGCATCATGACGATGGCGGCATTGCTGCATAGAGACAAGGAAGGCGTCTCGCTGGTGGCGGAACTGATCGCCGCTTCGGGCCTTGATGCGCAAGACTGGATAGCGGCCTATCTGAAGGCCTATCTGGCGCCCCTCATTCATTGCTTCTATCGCTACGATCTGGCGTTCATGCCGCACGGCGAAAATCTCATTCTCGTCCTTGAAGACAATGTGCCGGTGCGCGCCATCATGAAGGATATTGGAGAAGAGATAGGCATCCTGAATGGCTCAATCGAGGTGCCAGAAGAGATAGCGCGGATATCCTACACGCTGGACGAAAAGATGAAGCCGAACTGCATCTTCACCGATGTGTTTGATTGCTTCTTCCGGTATCTCTCCGCAACATTGCATGAAACGGATACGTTGCATGAAGATCGCTTCTGGAGCCTGGTTGCGGAATGCTTCCGCACTTATCAGGCCGAACATCCTGCCTATGCGGACAAATACCAACGCTACGATTTCTTCGCAGAGCGCTTCGTGCGCAATTGCCTGAACCGATTGCAGCTGAACAACAACCAGCAAATGCTGGACCTGCTGAACCCGGAAGATAGCCTGCAATATATTGGCGAACTGGAAAATCCGCTGGCGCGCTTCCGCTAGGCCCGTAACCTCGCCACGCGCTTGCCCACCTCGGACATGGCGAGATGGGCGAGCGCAATCGTAATCTTCTATCCATCATCCATTCATAAAGCAGCCATGCCTGCTTCAGGGAAGAAACGCATAGTCCTGTTGTCGCTCGCAATGAGCAATCAAACAGGAGACATATACATATGCGCTGGATAGCCAAGGCAACTGCCGTGACCGGAACTGCTCTGCTCATGACGGCCGGTGGCGTGAACGCCGTCGAGATTCACAACGGAACAATCACCGAGACTGAAGTCATCAAGACCCAGGAAGCCTGGGGCGAAGCGCTGGTTGCGATTTCACGCGAATATGAGGAGAAGGGCGTGAAATCGGCGCAGGAAATGGCCGGGAAAGTGATCGATGCGGCCTATGGCTACCAGTTGGGTCCAGTGCTCTTCAAGCCGACGCTGACGCAGGAGCCACAGACATTCCGTACCGACCGCGAGGGAGCGCTCTCCTACTTTGTCGGTCAGAACCCGAAATACCCTTCCGATACGGGGTTTGCATTGAAGGGTTGGCGGGAAGTCGACGTGAAGAACGCCGCCATTCTTCTTGATGGTGAGTTTGCGGCCACGCTTGGCAATGTCTCCTTTACCGATAAGGACGGAAAAGTAACGAAGGTCGATAAATCATGGACATTCAAAAAGGATGACCAAGGTACCATCCGTATTGTTCAGCATCATTCTTCGCTGCCTTATTCACCCAAGTAATGCAGCACCTACCGGCCTTGTTCGAGACGATAACCGATGCCACGCACAGTCGTGATGCAGGATAAACTGTCTGAAGGCCGGTCGATCTTTGCCCGCAGGCGTCGCACATAGACATCCACGACATTCGTCAGCGGATCTTCGCCTGCGCCCCAGATATTCGCCAAAATTCGTTCCCGGCTCAATACTCTGCCGGGAGTGGACATGAACAGCTCCAGAAGCGCAAGCTCCTTGGCGGTCATCGATATCTCACTTCCCTCGACGGTCACGCGCATAGACCCCCGGTCCAGTTCCAGCGGCCCGACGCACAAGGTCTTTGTTTCAAGCGGACGCAAGTCGACGGGGCGGCGCATCAGCGCCTCTATCCGTGCCAGCAGTTCTTCAAACGAAAACGGTTTGACGAGATAGTCGTCAGCGCCCATTCGCAATCCTGAAATGCGATCATTCACAGAACCCAGCGCCGTCAGCATCAAAATCGGGGCCGAGACGCCACTGGCGCGGAGCGTCTGGCAGACATCGGAGCCGTTGATGATTGGCAGCATGACATCAAGCAAGATAGCGCCGCTTGAACCAGTGTCGCGCCATGCGTGCCATAAATCATGCGCGCGTTCGATGCCACTCGGGCCATCCCTGGCAACCGTGACGCTGTAGCCTTCGGCGCGCAATCCACGTTCCAGAAAATCGGCCACTCTTGGATCGTCTTCTATCACCAGTATGTTCACTTGGGCTTCTCCACGACGAGTTCAAGGACGGCTGGGACGTGCGCCAACGGCAAGCGAAGCGTGGCTGTGGTTCCCTGCTCGCTGTCGCTCTCGAGCGAGATCGTGCCGTCATGGGCGGACGTCAAATGTCTGGCGATGGACAAGCCGAGGCCCGTGCCTTCAGGGCGGTGAAGCCTTGCATTGGCGCCGCGGAAATTGCGTTCGAAAACATGCGGCAGGGCATCGGCTTCGATGCCAATTCCGTGGTCCCGGACAACCAGTTCCCACGCGCCTGCCGTGCCACTGGACCTAACATGGACCTGACCATTCGGCGGTGAATAACGAATGGCATTATCGACCAGAATTGCGATGATCTGCCGTATGCGAAACGGGTCTGCGGACACAATCATTTCCGTATCCTCAATATCCGTGGTGATTGTGATCTTTCTCTGATTGGCCAGGGCAGCCGCGCTTAGAAGAGCTTCTTCAAGCGGGCCTGCAATATCGACCGGCTCCCTGGAGAGCGCCAATGTCTCGTCTTCGCCACGCGACATCATCAGAAGGTCGTCAATCAGACTTCCCATCTGGCTCGCGGCCTGCCCTATCCGCCGGAGTGATGCGCGATAATCATCATCCGCTTTTTGGCCGCGCAAAGCGATTTCAGCTTCGCCACGAATTGCAGTGGTGGGCGTGCGCAATTCGTGGCTAATATCGCCCAGCAGACTGCGACGACGCCCCTCCGAAGCCCGCAACCGTGATAAGGCATCTTCCAGAGCAGCCGTGCGTTCCTTGACCTGCTGCTCGAGAACGACCCTTTGGTTGGCCTCTTCGTTTCTACGAAGCAAAAGCTCTGATGCCATACGATTGATGCTGGCGGCAAAGACGCCGAACTCGTCTGATGTCGTTACCGGAATACGATGCTCCAAGTGACCGGCCTCGTAGGCTTTTGCCCCCTCTGACATCTGTTGTAATGGACGGCGAATGGCCTTTGCGACGACATAGGCAAGCCCCATGCCGATCACCGCGATGATGAGTGTCAGTGCCGCGAGGACGCGATTGAGTTGTGAGAGCGCGAGATCGGCGTTCGTACGTTTTACGCTTAGCTGCGACCTTTCTTTCACTATCGTGTTGTTGAGCACCTCGCGCAGGTCTCGCCCTGCCCCTTGATCAAAAACCATTTCTATTGAGGCCCACGCGGTGCGCGCATCATCCGCGCCCGTATGGGATCTGATGTCTTCGATGGCGGGCTTCAGCGCGATGACGCTGTCGGAGATAAGCTGCAGGGCCTCGTCACGGACATCGTCATCATCGGTGGAGGCACCCGCCAAGCGATCAAACTCGCGCGCATCCTTGCTAATTTGCCTGATCTGCTCGATGATTTCAGCCATATGCGCGCGCAGCATTTCGCCATCGCCCGGTATGTGTGGCGCGCCGATCAGCGTTCTCAAAGACCAGGCCCGCAGCCTCTGCTTGGTGGCGGAAAGCTCCAGCAAGCCGGAAAGCAGATCTCCCGCATAGCGACCACGAAGGACTTGTTGTTCCGCCTGGTTGGCAATGTGACGATTGAGAACGCCTTGGGACACGATGAGAACCGCCAGAACTGCGAATGCCGAGACCAGCCGCATAGTGAAGTCAAACCGCCTTAATTTCATAGCGCTCCATTCCGACCTGCTGGCCTTGCAGGCCAATGTGATGATAGCGGATGCGGGACTGAACATCACATACATGGATCCCGCAGTTGTCGAGCTCCTTAAAGAGGCGGAAAGTGACCTGAAGAAGGAATTGCCGAAATTCAGCGTTGCGTCGCTGATCGGTGCAATATCGATGTCTTCCACAAAAATCCGTCTCATCAACGAAACATGTTGGCGGCGCTAAAACAACGCCGCAGCGCGACGATTACCGTCGGAACACGTGTGTTCGATCTGCTCGTGACGCCGTTGAAGCAGGGCGCCAAAACCGTTGGCTTCGTCGTTGAATGGGCGGATGCCAAAGCGCGCCTGCTCAATCTCGATTACACAGCCCAGATCGCTGCCATAGGCCGCGCACAGGCCATTATCGAATTTACCGTGGATGGCCAGATCGTTAGTGCCAACGAGAACTTCACCAAGTTGATGGGCTATACCCAAAGTGAGATCATTGGCCGCCACCATAGCATCTTCGTCGACAAGACCCATTAGTCTTCGGAAGAATACAAGACGTTCTGGGCCGCTCTGCGCGAAGGCCGCTACCAGGCGGCTGAGTTCAAGCGCTTTACCAAGTCAGATAAGGAGGTCATCATCTCAGCCTCTTATAACCCGATCCTCGATATCAATGGCAAGGTGGTAAAGGTCGTAAAGTTCGCCACCGATGTCACCAGCCGGGTGCAGACAGTCAGTTCACTCGGCGACGCTCTGAAGCGTCTCTGTTCGGGTGATTTCGGCTTCGTGCTGACAGAACCCTTCGCGCCTGAATTCGAGTTTCTTCGGCATGATCTCAACCGGTCAGTTTCCCAGCTCTGCGACACTTTCAAGGAAATCTTCGTCAGTGTTGATGTGATCAACCAGGGCACGAGGGAGATCGGTCAAGGTGTCGGTGCTCTGTCCAAGCGAACCGAGAGCCAGGCGGCAAGCCTGGAGGAAACGGCAGCGGCGCTGGAGGAAATTACCGCGAATGTCAGTTCGTCTGCGCAGCGAGCCCAGGAAGCACGTGAAGTGGCTGGCTCTGCCAAAAACAATGCCGAAAAGTGCGGAGATGTGGTGGCTCAAGCCGTTGAAGCAATGAGCCGGATCGAGGATTCCTCCTCGAAGATCTCCAACATCATTGGTGTCATCGACGAGATTGCCTTCCAGATCAACCTGCTGGCCTTGAATGCTGGTGTTGAGGCGGCCCGTGCCGGGGAAGCCGGCCGAGGTTTTGCCGTTGTCGCTCAGGAGGTGCGGGAACTCGCACAGCGGTCAGCGAAAGCAGCCAAGGAGATCAAGGAGCTGATTCAGAATTCGGCTTCCGAAGTATCGACCGGCGTCAAGCTCGTGTCCGACACGGGCGGCTCCCTGCGCAACATCAGCAAGCAGATCGTTGAAATCAACGACCATGTCGTAACAATTTCCACCGCCGCGCGCGAGCAGTCGACAGGGTTGCTGGAGGTCAATGGCGCGGTCAACAGCATGGATCAAACCACGCAACAAAATGCCGCCATGGTGGAGGAAAGCAGTGCTGCCGCGTCAACGCTCGCCAGCGAAGCGACGAAGCTGGCGAGCATGATCGGCCAGTTTAATCTAGGCGACCAAAGCCGAAATGCAGGCAGCAGGCAAGCCGGTCAATACAGGTCCGACCGCGCAGCTTAAGCGGGAGACATCCTGCAATTTAAACATTTCTACGCGGTGGAGACATAAATCCATCGCGTAGAACCGCTTCATCAACGGCCCGACCAAAAGTGCCGATGAGCGTAATCGGAATCGGCTCGCCCGCTAAGTTGGGCCTTGAAGAGAGATGGCGTCCACGAGAGGATTCGAACCTCCGACCCCAGGATTCATACCACTTCGGCTTTAACCGCCGCCCGAGGGCGTTCGTGGTCTGGACTGTCCCTTCACCATGGGCCGAAGCCTTTAGGTGTTGCCCATCCAGTCTCTACACCTTCAACGGATTTCTCCGAAGCTTGGCTCGGGATTGGCATGCTGAGAGTTCAGCGAAGCGTTCCCCGAATTTGAGCAAATCGACTACACACTTTCGTTGTGCAGCCCCCAATTGATAACTAGGAATCCTGTGCTCTATCCTACTGAGCTACGTGGACATTTCGCGGTTTGGATAGCGCATTTGGCAAAGTTGGGCAACGCCATTTTGGCTTTTCTCATCATTCGCCTCTGGGATATCGCTGGTTTTCTTCCAGAACATTGAGGTCCATGTGGTTTCGCATGTAACGCTCGGAGGCTTTCTGGAGGGGTTGGTAGTCCCAGGGATAATAGGCGCCGTTGCGCAGTGCCTGGTAGACAACGCTGCGGCGGGCCTGGCTTTCGCGGACGGACGAATCGAATATGCCGAGGTCCCAGCGGTTATTTATTAGCGCCATCATGGATGCGAGCACGGCCTCATATTGCGGATCAGTGGCCAGATTGTTGCGCTCATGCGCATCGGTTTCGAGATCAAACAGCATCGGAGGGTCTTGCTCGCAAATGGTGAGTTTGTAGCGCCCGTCGCGTATCGCCACCAATGGGGCCACCGAACCCTCGGCCGCATATTCCATGGGCACTGCGCTGCGCCCTTCTGTCTGCTGAGCCAACCCGGACAAATCCTCACCATCCATCCATTGTTTCAACGATGTGATGTCCAGACCCGCGAGCGAACACAAGGTCGGCGTTACATCCAGCGTGGAAACGGGCGTTTCAACCTGCCTTGCGCTCCAGCCAGGCGCAGCGATCATCAAGGGCACGCGTGCAGATCCTTCGAAGAAGCACATCTTGAACCACAGGCCACGCTCTCCCAGCATGTCGCCATGGTCCGACAGGAAAACGATGATCGTGTCTTCATCTTGCCGCGTCCGTTTCAACACATCGAGAAGTTCGCCGATCTTGTCATCCACATAGGATATATTGGCGAAATAGCCCTGCCGTGCCCGCCGGACCTGTTCGGGCGTTATATCGAATGCGCTGTGATCGCAGGCCTCCAGCAATCTTTGTGAATGCGGATCATGCTCCACAAAAGGCAGAGCCTCAACCTGCGGGTCCAGAGCCGGGCAATTCTCATAGAGATCCCAATATTTCCGCCTTGCCACATAGGGATCATGGGGGTGGGTGAAACTGACAGTGAGGCACCAGGGGCGGTCGTCCAGTCTGCGCGACAAGTCATAGAGCTTGCGGGTTGCGTGATAGGCAACCTCGTCGTCATATTCCATCTGGTTGGTGATTTCCGCCACGCCCGCGCCCGTGACAGAGCCTAAATTGTGGTACCACCAGTCAATCCGCTCCCCAGGCTTTGTGTAATCCGGCGTCCAGCCGAAATCTGCAGGATAGATATCCGTCGTCAGCCGCTCTTCGAAGCCATGGAGCTGATCGGGCCCGACGAAATGCATCTTGCCGGACAGGCCGGTGTAATAGCCCGCAGAGCGCAAATGATGAGCATAGGTCGGGATATCCGATGCGAATTCTGCGGCATTGTCATAGACCCGCGTGCGGCTTGGCAACTGTCCGGACATGAAGGATGCCCGCGCAGGGGCGCAGAGAGGACTTGCCGTGTAGGCATTGGCAAAGCGAACGGAGCGCTTTGCCAATGCTTTCAAATGCGGCGCGTGGAGGAAATCCGCAGGCCCATCAGGAAAGAACGTTCCGTTCAACTGATCGACCATGAGGACGAGTATATTCTGACGCGCCATGTATTTATCCTGAAATCAAAGGCCCACTGAAGCCTTTACAGCGTCCACACCGGGTTTGCCATCCAGCGTGGTAACGCCGGAAAGCCACGTGTCGATGGCTTGCGGATTGGCTTTCAACCACGCTGTGGCAGCATCCGTCGCGGTCTGGCCATCCAGAATTTCGCCCATGAGCTTGTTTTCCATGCTGACATCGAATTTCAGGTTTTTCAGCAGAGCCGTGGCGTTCGGGCATTGCGTCGACCATCCGGTACGGGCCAGCGTGTAAACCTGCGCACCGCCGAAGTTCGGCCCGAAATAATCATCGCCGCCCGAGAGATACTCGATGGAGAATTTTTCGTTCATCGGGTGGGGTGCCCAGGCCAGAAAGACGATGCCCTTCTTGGATTTGCCCGCACGATCAACCTGAGACAGCATCGCCTGCTCCCCCGACTCGACCAATTCCCAGCCTTTCAGGCCAAACTTCTCATCCGCGATGATCTTCTGGATGTTCTGGTTGGCAGGCGCGCCCGGCTCGATGCCATAGATTTTCTTTTCGAACTCATCGCCATGCTTTGCCAGATCAGCAAAGTCCTTGATGCCTTTTTCTGCCATGTAAGAAGGAATGGCGAGGGTGAACTTGGCGCCCTCCAGATTCTGGCCGATGACTTCAACGGCCTTGGCAGCGTTGAGATCATCCACGAAGGATTTCTGCGCGGGCATCCAGTTGCCCAAAAACACGTCTATATCCCCGTTTTTCATGGACTGGTATCCAATGGGCACCGACAAGGTCTTGATATCCGGCTGATATCCGAGTGCTTCCAACACGACGGAAGCGACACCATTGGTGGCAGTGATATCCGTCCAGCCGGGATCACTCATGCGGATCGTCTTGCATTCAGGGGCATCGGCCGCCAGTGCAGGACTGGCGCAGGATGCGGCAAGAAAGAGAATGCCTGACGTTATCTGCCCAATACGCGAACGTTTGTTCATTGCCACCTCTCCTATTTCTGATTTTTCAATGAACAACGGATTGATCTTTGCCGTGAAGCGGATAATTTTTGATAGCTAATAAAAGGAATCCTTATGGCAGAGCGCCCTATCAACCTGGGATGGATGCGGATGCTGGAGGTTATTGGCCGACGCGGAAGCCTGACGGCCGCCGCGCAGGAGTTGGGCCTGACCCAGCCAGCGGTGAGCTATCAAATCCGCCGGCTAGAGGATGAGCTGGGCATCCGGCTTTTGAAACGGCAACACCGGGGGGTGGAACTCACGCCGGAGGGCCTGCGATTTTACGATGTCGTCAGCCGGCATGTGCTGGAGATCGATTCGCTCGCTGGCGAAATCAAGGGCGTTTCGAGACCCACCGTTCGTTTGCATACCGATTATGCTTTCTCGTCTCTCTGGCTCATTCCGCGCATGCAGGAATTCAGGGCGCAATTTCCCGACATCCATATCCAGATCACCGCAAGCCAGAACCCGCCTCGCCATCCTGCGACCGACGATGATGTGCTCGTGGTTTTCTGCTCGCGCGCCGATGCCGGGGTTGACGGAACCTTGCTGGTGCCCGAACGGGTGAGACCGATCTGTGCGCCGGGCTTTCTTGACGGGAACCCTAACGGGGTCACGCCCGACCAATTGACCGGAATGAAGCTCATCCATCTGGAGAGCTCCTGGTCATCGACGTGGTTCGACTGGTCGAGCTACCTTGCAAACATGGGCGTGGCTAGAGCCCCGGAGCATGGCCGGGGTGATATTAGTTGCAACACCTATTCGCTTGTCATTCAATCGGCCATTGGCAAGCAGGGCATCGCGCTGGGGTGGGGGGGACTTGTGGACGACCTCGTGGCAAGTGGTGCACTTGTTGGCGTTGGGCCAACCCTGCAAGCGCCCGACCGAGGATATTGGCTGGTGGGCTGCAAAGACAGGAAAGGAGCGGCGCTGAAACTCGCCGACTGGCTGCATGGGCTGGCACCGCCACAATAGTTAGCTATGACAACACCGGCTCCTTAACCTGCCGCATCCCTGAGGATTTGAGATAGGCGCTGGGGGAGCTGCCGAGCATGCGGCGAAACATGGTGGTGAAGGCAGAGACGTTTTCATAGCCCGCATCCAGCGCGACATTCGTGACGGTTTCTCCGCTTGCCAAGCGCGGCAGAGAGGCGAAAATGCAGGCTTGCTGGCGCCATGTGACGAAACTGACGCCGGTTTCCGCTCGAAATACGCGTGTGAATGTGCGGCGGCTCATGCCCAGCGTTTGCGCCCAATCATCAATGCTGGCATTGGCGGCGGGGGCGCTGAGAAAATGGCGGCAGAGGGCGGCGATGCTGGGGTGCGAGGGAAAGGGAAGACCCAGCGGCTTTTCTGGCAACTGGCTGATTTCATCCATCAGCAGTTCCATGACCAATGCGCGTCTGCGCTCACCCTTTCGTCTGGTATCCTCATCATGCACCAGTTCCGCAATAAGATTTGCCGCGAGCACCGTCACCTCGACCACGCGGGGTCTGGCCGGATTGATAACGTGAGGATGCACATAGACCGAGTGCATTTCGACTTCGCTGATGACTTCGCTTGAATGCAGCAAGCCTGCGGGAATAATGAGGCCGTGGCCCGGCGGCAGCATCCATCGGCCATCGCCCGAGCTGACGATGACGACACCGCTTCGGGCAAACCACAGCTGTGTCTTCCGATGCGAGTGAACGGGGCTTTTGAAGCCTTCCGCATAAAGCCGGCGAAGGGCCAGCAGGGATTCATTATTGCCATCGATGAAATCGAGCATCAGGTCATGCTCATCACCGCGCACGGAACTCAGAGGTTCTGCACCGACATCACTCATTTGGCCCACTCGCGTAAAAACTAGACCACAGCACAAAAGCAGGCCTCAGACAATGCGGGTACAAGGGCCAAAATTAAAATTGCCGTTACGTGCATGACATCTGGAGAGAACCCCATGGCGAGTGTGAGCAGCACGAGCTTTTCTGCTGAAAAAACGACCTTTTCCATTATAGCGGCGGCTAGCTTCTGCCACATGCTGAACGATATCATGCAGTCTCTGCTGACATCGCTTTACCCGCTGCTAAAGGAAAATTACGCGCTGGATTTCGTCCAGATCGGCCTGCTGACCTTTGCCTTTCAGGTAACAGCTTCGCTGTTGCAGCCTGCAGTGGGCATTGCAACAGACAAATGGCCGATGCCGTTTTCTCTGCCGGTTGCTATGCTTTCCACCTGCGCGGGGCTTTTTACGCTGGCCTATGCCCACAGCTTCTCGGTTCTGATCATCGGCGCCTGCCTGATCGGTATCGGCTCGGCCATTTTCCACCCTGAGGCATCGCGCGTGGCGCGCTCGGCCTCCGGCGGTCGCCACGGGCTTGCACAATCCTTCTTTCAGGTGGGTGGCAATACGGGCACGGCCATCGGGCCGCTTCTGGCTGCCTTCATCGTGCTACCAATGGGACAGCAGAGCCTCAGCTGGTTTTCGCTGATTGCGCTGGTGGGATTTGCCGTGCTGTCATGGGTCAGCGTTTGGTACAGCCGCCACCGCCGCAGCACTGCGGGCCGTGCGCCTGTGAGCCGCGCCCTCCCTTTGCCGCGCAACACGGTGATGCTGACATTGCTGGTGCTGATTATTCTGACTGCGACCAAGAACGCCTATCTTGCCAGCCTTTCCAGCTACTTCACCTTCTATACGATCGAGAAATTCGGACTTTCTGTGCAGAATGCACAATTGCTGCTGTTCCTGTTCCTCGGCGCATCGGCAGCGGGTGTGTTCTTCGGTGGGCCGATTGGTGATCGGTTCGGCTCTCGCGTCGTGATCTGGTTCTCGATCCTTGGCGTGATACCCTTTGCGCTGATGCTGCCCTATGCCAATCTGGCCTGGACCATCGTTTTCGTCGTGCTGATTGGCTTCATCTTCTCCTCCGCGTTTTCGGCCATCGTGGTGTTTGCGCAGGAACTGGTGCCGGGGCGCGTGGGGCTTATCGCGGGCATGTTCTTTGGCTTTGCCTTCGGTTTCGGCGGCATTGGTGCGGCCGTTCTGGGCGTGTTTGCCGACCGGGAAGGCATTGAGTTCGTCTACCGCATCTGCTCCTACATGCCGCTTTTGGGCCTGCTGACGGTGTTCCTGCCGCAATTGCCAAGCCGCAAACGCGCAGCGTAAAGACACGAAAAAGCCGCCCGGATGGAAATCCGGGCGGCTTTTTGTTTATGCTCTGGTATCAGGCTGCGCGCAGATGCGCGGCCAAGGGGATCTCGACATCGATTTCCAGCACGGAGACATGCTCGTCGCTGTCCATCTTGACGTGAACCTTGTCACTATCAATCTGAACGTGCTTGGCTATAACGGCGAGAATTTCCTCACGCAGCAGGGCCACCAGCTCATTGCCAGCGCCGTTGCGTTCATGGGCAAGCAGAACCTGTAACCGTTCCCGGGCAAGAGGTGCCGATTTCTGTTTGCGGAAAAGGTTGAAAATGCTCATGCGGCCCTCCCGAAGAACTTGGCGAAGATGCCACGCTTTTCGCCAGGGATGGTCATGGGAATGTCTTCTCCACGCAGACGGCGGGCCGCATCAAAATACGCCATGGCTGGCGGTGACTTGGCATCGGCCAGCGTAACCGGGGCACCAACGTTGGATGCGCGCAGAACGTCCATGCTTTCTGGAATGATGCCAATCAACGGAATGGACAGGATTTCCAGCACGTCTTCGACCTTAAGCATATCGCCACGCTCGGCACGCGCCGAATCGTAACGGGTCAGCAACAGGTGCTTTTCCATGCGCTCGCCGCGTTCAGCCTTGAGCGTTTTGGAGTCCAGCAGGCCGATGATGCGATCGGAATCTCGCACGGACGAGACTTCCGGGTTGGTAACGACAACGGCCACATCCGCATGGCGCATGGCAAGTGTTGCGCCGCGCTCGATGCCAGCAGGGCTATCGCAGATGACCCAGTCAAAATGCTTCTTCAGTTCGCCGATGACCCATTCGACACCTTCAGGCGTCAGATTGTCTTTGTCGCGTGTTTGCGAGGCCGGGAGCAAGAACAGGGTATCGAGGCGCTTGTCGCGGATCAGCGCCTGGGTAAGCTTCGCATCACCCTGGATGACGTTGACCAGATCATACACGACGCGGCGTTCCGCACCCATAACCAGATCGAGATTGCGCAGACCGACATCGAAATCCACGACGACGACCTTCTCGTTATTCTGTGCCAGCGCTGCACCGAGCGCGGCAGTCGATGTGGTTTTGCCCACGCCTCCCTTGCCGGACGTAACGACAACTACCTTCCCCATACTGCTCTCCTGTTCGCTTTGCCGCATGCGGCTTATTTGAGTTTGTCCGCTTTGATCGTGTCATCTTCCAGCCAGAGCTGGACGGCCTGACCGCGAAATTTCGGATCGATATCTTCAGCAACCTTGTAGACGCCATCGATGGCAAGCAGCTCTGCCTCCAGCTTCTTGCAGAAAATCCGCGCAGAAGCATTGCCGAGGGAACCGGCCATGGCGCGGCCACGGAGGGCGCCATAAATGTGGATTGAGCCACCCGCGATAACCTCTGCACCCGATGCCACCGACCCAACCACCGTCACATCACCCTCAGGGAAGACGATGGACTGGCCGGAGCGGACCGGTTCGCTGATCATCAACGACTGCACCACGCTACGGATTTCCGTCACCGCCGGGCGGACCGGTTCATCGGCAACCTCGACGGTGGCGAGCGAGACCGGCTCGACATCCGAGGCGGCCTTACCACCCTTCAACGCTGGCGGCATGCCAGGCTCGACCATGGATGGGCGCGCACCCTCGATGCCCATGATGGCCACGTTACGGGCGAAAAGCTCTGCCAGCAAAGCTTTCAGCCCGGCCTTGTCCAGCTTCAACTCCGCCACATCCAGCACAACCGGGCGCGACAGAAAGAACCCGGCAGACCGTGCTGCCAGATCGTCAAGCCGCTCCAGCCAGTTATCCAAAGGCTGTTCGGGCGAAAGCACGACCGCAAGAAACGAGCGGCCTTTGATACGGATTGAACGTGAGGTGTCTGTTAGCACTTTGGTCATCTTGGTAAACAAATCATTGATATTAGGTAGCGTAGATACGGTTAACAAATGGTTAACAAGCCCTGTTTCGCACCACTGAAATTAACCCCACGACAGCCTTGACAACGCCGGATTTAACGCAGCCAAAAAGCGGGCATAGTGCTGAAATTCCATGTGATTCTGTTTTCGCTTGTTGCAAGCGATGACAGCTTTCCTCACTCGCATGAGCCCTCCCATCGGCTGTTAGGTTAGGTGCGGTTACACGTTAGAAAAATATTCCAAAAAGCTGCATCTTTTTGCGTCTTTCTGCCGTTTAAACGGGCAGGAATTGTGAGAAGACATCACAAGAAAATCCTGAAAGGCACATCATGAACTGGCTCAAGACAATCACCACCGCTGCGGCAATCAATGCTGCAATGTTCGCACCGACTTTTGCAGGCGAAAACCTTGACCAGATCAAGTCCGCAGGCGTTCTGAAGATCGGCACCGAAGGCACCTACGCGCCCTTCACGTTCCACGATGCAGCCAACAAGCTTGTTGGTTTCGACGTGGAAATTGGCGAAGCCGTTGCCAAGAAGCTTGGCGTGAAAGCCGAATTCGTGGAAGGCAAATGGGACGGCCTGATCGCTGGTCTGGATGCCAAGCGTTATGACGCGGTCATCAATCAGGTTGGCATTACCGAAGCGCGCAAGCAGAAATATGCGTTTTCAGAGCCCTACATTGCCTCCAAGGCCGTGCTGATCGTCAGTGAGAAAAACACCGACATCAAGGATTTTGCGGATCTGAAAGGCAAGAAGTCGGCGCAATCGCTGAGCAGCAACTTTGGCAAGATTGCCACGGAAGCCGGTGCTGAACTGGTTGGTACTGACGGTTTCGACCAGTCGATCCAGCTGGTTCTGACGGGACGCGCCGATTCGACCATCAATGACAGCCTCTCCTTCCTTGATTTTAAGAAGAAGCAGCCACAGGCACCGGTCAAGATCGTGGCTGAAAAGCCAGGTGCCGACTATTCCGGCATCATCGTGCGCAAGGGTGATGACGAGCTGGTTGCTTCGATCAACAAGGCGCTGGCTGACATCAAGGCCGACGGCACCTATAAGGTTATTTCCGACAAGTATTTCGGTCAGGACGTTTCCAAATAAGCTGATGTGAAGCCTGTTCTCCACGCGCGAAACAGGCCATTATCCAGCAATATAACGAGTCCGGCGCATGGCGCCGGATTTCGCGTTTTCTGAAGGGGTTTGCCGTGCCGCACTGGCTTCAACTGATGATGGATTCTTTGCCAACGCTGCTCTGGGCAGGGGTGAAGTTTACCATTCCGCTCACACTTCTGTCGTTTGCGTTCGGATTGACCCTTGGTCTTGCCACGGCCGTGGCGCGGTTGTTCGGCCCTGCCCCGCTGCGTTTGCTCGCAAGGTTCTATGTCTGGGTGATCCGGGGCACGCCATTGCTGGTGCAACTTTTCGTTATCTTCTACGGCCTGCCCAGCATCGGTATTCTGCTCGATGCCTTTCCGGCAGCCTTGATCGGCTTCACACTGAATGTCGGCGCCTACACGTCCGAAATCATCCGCGCTGCAATCTCATCCGTTCCGAAGGGCCAGTGGGAAGCCGCTTTCTCCACGGGCATGAACTGGCGTCAGGCCATGCAGCGGACGATCCTTCCACAAGCCAGCCGCGTAGCAGTGCCGCCTCTCTCCAACACGTTCATCTCGCTGGTGAAAGATACCTCGCTTGCAGCCGCTATTACCGTGCCAGAACTGTTTCAATCCGCGCAACGCATCGTCGCCACCACCTATGAGCCGCTCATTCTCTATATTCTGGCGGCTCTCATCTACCTCGTCTTGAGTTCTGTCCTCTCGACATTGCAGGCACGGCTTGAAGTGCGGTTTGCACGGTATGGCGGCATAATGGAGAACAGCCGATGATCGAGCTTTCCAATATTGAAAAACGCTTTGGCGATGCGGTCATTCTGAAAGACATCTCGCTGAGCTTTCCAGACGGCAGCGTTACGGCACTTGTTGGGCCATCGGGTGGCGGCAAGAGCACGCTGCTGCGCTGCATCAACCTGCTGGAACTGCCGACAGAGGGAACGGTGCGCATTGGCGACGACGCGACGAGTTTTACCGCAGGCGCTAAAGTTTCATGGCAATCGATCCAGAAAATCCGCCGTCAGACCGGCATGGTGTTTCAGAACTTCCAGCTGTTTCCGCATCGCACCGCGATTGAAAATGTGATGGAAGGCCTGCTGATCGTTCAGAAATGGTCCCGTGAGAAAGCACGCGAACGCGCCATGGAGCTTCTGACAAAGGTCGGCATGGAGCACAAGGCCGATGCGTGGCCAGCCAATCTTTCCGGCGGGCAGCAGCAGCGCGTGGCAATTGCGCGGGCACTTGGCCCATCTCCACAGGTGCTGCTCTGCGACGAGCCGACGTCTGCGCTCGACCCTGAGCTTTCCGAGGAAGTGGTTGATGTGCTGGGCCAGCTTGCGCGCGAGGGCACGACAATGGTGATGGCAACGCATGATCTGCGTCTTGCATCGCGCATTGCCAACAATGTGGTGTTTCTGGAAGCGGGCAAAGTGGTTGAGACCGGTTCATCCGATGCGATATTCCGCGCACCGAGCCAGGAACGCACGCGCCGCTTCGTTTCATCGATCAACGCGGCACAGACAATTTGAACCGATAAAAATCGGCATTCGAGACCATCGTAGACTGTTTTCAATTCAGGATTTGATATCTAAGTCAGGGGGAGAAGACATTCGCATGGGGAGGCTGCATGCCGACGGTTCTTGAAGAAGTGGAAGCGCGCCGCGCACAGGCCAGATTGGGCGGCGGGCAGAAGCGCATCGATGCGCAACACGCCAAGGGCAAACTGACGGCGCGGGAACGCATCGAAGTGCTGCTCGACGAAGGCTCCTTCGAAGAATACGACATGTATGTGACTCACCGTGCTGTGGATTTCGGCATGGCCGAACAGAAGGTTGCGGGCGATGGCGTGGTCACCGGCTGGGGCACCATCAACGGCCGTCAGGTCTATGTGTTCAGTCAGGATTTCACCGTTCTGGGCGGCTCGCTTTCCGAAACCCATGCGCAGAAGATATGCAAGGTCATGGATATGGCTGTGCGGGTTGGCGCGCCCATCATCGGCCTTAACGACAGTGGCGGGGCGCGCATTCAGGAAGGCGTTGCGTCTCTGGCGGGCTATGCCGAGGTGTTCCGGCGCAATGCCGAATGCTCTGGCGTGATTCCGCAAATTTCCGTCATCATGGGCCCTTGCGCGGGTGGCGCGGTCTATTCGCCTGCCATGACCGACTTCATCTTCATGGTTCGTGACACCTCCTACATGTTCGTCACCGGGCCGGATGTGGTGAAGACGGTGACCAATGAGATCGTCACGGCGGAAGAACTGGGCGGGGCATCCACCCACACGAAAAAATCATCCGTTGCCGATGGTGCTTATGACAATGACATCGAAGCGCTGGAGGCCGTTCGCGCGCTTTTCGATTTTCTGCCGCTCAACAACCGCGAGAAGGCACCGACGAGACCATTTCATGATGATCCCGCCCGGCTGGAACAGCGGCTGGATACGCTGATCCCCGACAGCTCCGCCAAGCCTTATGACATGAAGGAGCTTATCCACGCGCTGGCAGACGAAGGCGATTTCTTCGAAATACAGGAAGCCTTTGCGAAGAACATCCTGACCGGCTTCATCCGCCTGGAAGGCCAGACCGTGGGCGTTGTGGCCAACCAGCCCATGGTGCTTGCCGGTTGCCTCGATATCGACAGCTCCCGGAAGGCGGCACGTTTTGTACGGTTCTGCGATGCTTTCAGCATTCCGCTGCTGACGCTGGTTGATGTGCCCGGCTTTCTGCCCGGTGTGGCGCAGGAATATGGTGGCGTTATCAAGCACGGCGCAAAGCTTCTGTTTGCCTATTCGGAAGCGACGGTGCCGATGGTGACGCTGATTACCCGCAAGGCCTATGGCGGCGCCTATGATGTGATGGCATCAAAACATATTGGTGCCGATGTGAATTATGCGTGGCCGACAGCGGAAATTGCCGTGATGGGGGCAAAGGGCGCGGCGGAAATTCTTTACCGATCCGAACTTTCAGACCCGGAAAAGATCGCCGCCCGCAGCAAGGAGTATGAGGAGCGGTTTGCCAACCCGTTTGTTGCCGCAGAGCGCGGCTTCATCGATGAGGTTATCATGCCGCACTCATCCCGACGCCGCATTGCCCGCGCGTTCGCATCGCTGCGCAACAAGCAGGTGACGACGCATTGGAAGAAACACGACACGATTCCGCTGTGAGGAACACCAGATGATCCAGAAAATCCTCATTGCCAACCGTGGCGAAATTGCCTGCCGTGTTATCCGCACGGCGAAAGCCATGGGCATCAAGACTGTGGCGGTTTTTTCCGATGCCGATGCCAATGCGCTGCATGTGCGGGAGGCTGACGAGGCCGTGCATATCGGCCCCGCCCCTTCCAACCAGTCCTATATCGTCATCGATAAAATCCTCGACGCAATCAGGCAGACCGGCGCGGATGCGGTGCATCCCGGCTACGGATTTCTCTCCGAGAACGCGAGCTTTGCTGCTGCTCTCGAAAAGGCTGGCGTGATTTTTATCGGACCGCCGGTGAAGGCCATCGAGGCGATGGGAGACAAGATTACCTCGAAGAAGCTGGCGCAGGCCGCGGGCGTTTCTACCGTTCCCGGGCATATGGGGCTGATCGAGGATGCGGACGAGGCTGTGAAGATTGCGTCGTCCATCGGTTATCCCGTGATGATCAAGGCCTCTGCGGGCGGTGGCGGCAAGGGCATGCGCATTGCCTGGAACGATGCCGAAGCGCGTGAGGGCTTCCAGTCCTCCAAAAACGAGGCGACGGCCTCTTTCGGCGATGACCGCATTTTCATCGAGAAATTCGTCAACCAGCCGCGCCATATCGAGATTCAAGTGCTGGGCGACAAGCACGGCACGGTGCTCTACCTCGGAGAGCGGGAATGCTCGATACAGCGTCGCAACCAGAAAGTCATTGAGGAAGCGCCTTCGCCGTTTCTGGATGAGGCGACCCGCAAAGCCATGGGCGAACAGGCTGTCGCGCTGGCGCAAGCCGTGGGCTATCATTCCGCTGGCACGGTTGAATTCATCGTGGATGGCGAACGCAATTTCTACTTTCTGGAAATGAACACCCGCCTGCAGGTGGAGCATCCGGTAACGGAACTTGTCACCGGCATCGACCTTGTGGAGCAGATGATCCGCGTCGCCTCCGGGGAAAAGCTCTCCTTTGCGCAGAGCGATGTGACGCTGAACGGCTGGGCTATTGAGAGCCGCCTTTATGCGGAAGATCCCTACCGCAACTTCCTGCCATCCATTGGCCGGTTGAGCCGCTACCGGCCACCCAAGGAAGGGCCCCAGCCGGATGGGACTGTTATCCGCAACGACACCGGCGTGTTCGAAGGCGGTGAAATTTCCATGTATTACGACCCCATGATTGCCAAGCTGTGCACATGGGCACCAAGCCGCCTCGCCGCTATCGATGCGATGGGAGAGGCGCTGGACCGGTTCGAGGTTGAAGGCATTGGCCACAATCTACCGTTCCTTTCTACCGTCATGCAGAACCCGCGCTTCCGGGAAGGAAACCTGACGACAGGCTTTATTGCCGAAGAGTTTCCGGACGGTTTTGCATCCATTGAGCCGCAGGATGATGCGGCCAGAAAGCTGGCGGCCATTGCGGCCATCATTCACCACCGCACCCAGATGCGTGCGGTGCAGATATCAGGCACCATTGGCAACCATTGCCGGGTTGTGGGGGATGACTGGGTCGTTTCACTCGGCAAGGCGGATCATCGCATATCTCTTCATAGCGAAGGCCATGCGGTCTCAGTGCTGTTTGCAGATGGGGCTACGCTGAACGTTGAAACGAACTGGACGCCGGGGCAGACCTTGCAGCTGTTCAGCGTTGACGGGCAGAGGATGGCGGTCAAAATCGACCTGTCGGTTTCCACAATCCGGCTTCGTTGGCAGGGCATGGATCTGGCGGCTCGGGTGCGCAGCCCCCGCGTGGCCGAGCTGGCACTGTTAATGCCGGTGAAAGTGCCGCCGGATACGTCAAAGCTTCTGCTTTGCCCGATGCCGGGTGTCGTGACCTCCATTTCTGTGCAGGAAGGTGATCAGGTCGAGGCGGGACAGGCACTGGCGACAGTCGAGGCAATGAAGATGGAGAATATTCTTCGCGCAGAACGGCAGGGCCAGGTGAAGACAATTGCCGTGCGTGCGGGCGACAGCCTTGCAGTCGATGCGGTGATTTTGGAGTTTGAATAGGTTCGCGGATCGTTTTAAACAGGCATTGCTTTTTGCCTGACACCAAAGGACCCATCATGCCCAGCGCAACTGACCGCATCGTTTATCTCAACGGTGAATTTCTGCCCGAATCCGAAGCCAAATTGTCGATCTTTGACCGCGGCTTCCTGTTTGGAGATGGCATCTATGAGGTGACATCCGTGATGGAGGGCAAGCTCATCGACAGCGATTTGCACATGGCACGTCTGAAGCGCAGCGCTGGTGAAATCGATATTCCTCTGCCTGTCACGACCGAGCAGGTCGTTGAAGCCGAGCGGCGCCTGATCAAGGACAACAATCTAATCGAAGGCCTGATCTACCTGCAACTGACGCGCGGGGCGGAAGATCGTAACTTTCTGTTCGCGGATGATCTGGCCCCGACGCTTGTCATGTTCACGCAGGCCAAAAAGCTTGTCGGCAACCCGCAGGAAGAAACCGGACTTTCGGTCAAATCCGTTCCAGATCAACGCTGGGCACGGCGCGATATCAAATCCGTATGCCTCCTGCCTCAGGTTATGGCGAAGCGCATCGCGAAAGCCGAAGGCTGTGATGAGGCATGGATGATCGAGGACGGCTTCGTAACCGAGGGTGCCTCGTCCACGGCCTATATCATCACCGCAGACCGGAAGCTGGTGACTCGTGGCAACAGCAACAAGACATTGCCGGGCTGCACCCGTCAGGCCGCGCTTGATCTTGTCGAAGAAGCAGGCCTGACGCTCGAAGAACGACCCTTCACGCTTCAGGAAGCGATGGACGCACAGGAAGCCGTGCTAACGAGTGCGGGCAACTTTGTGATGCCCGTCACGAAGATTGACGGCAAGCCGGTGGGTGATGGCAAGCCCGGCCCGCTGGTGAAGCGTCTGCGCGACCTTTACCTCGAAAACGCCCGCCGCACAGCGATCTGAAAACATCAGGCGCTCAATCCTACCAGGGCGAGCGCCGATACTCGATCATGCGGGCTCGGCTGGAAACGAGCTCCAGACGGTCATCGTCAAGCAGGTGCAGGCAGATGCGCTTCGTCCACGGGCCATCGTGCAGCGTGAACAGAAAGCGGCCTGAGCCGAGCGCCTTCAAAGGCATGGATTGTCTGGTCGGGCCGATGCCCATCGACAGAACGCCGTTTTCGATCAGGAATTCAGCACCCTCTTCACATGTCCAGCGGCCGGAAAGCGTGGCTGGCACATCATGATCGCCAACGGGCAAGAAGCGGCGCGGCGCGTGGCCCGCCTCGCCCACCAGCGCATCACCCTCAAGGCGAAGGCGCATGGGCGATGAGGCCGAGCGGGACGATACAAAGCCATCGCCATCATCATAAAGCGTATCATCCGCATCGAGGAACGTGCAGGTGCTGCCCTTGATTTCAAGCCACCATGGCCCCGTTTCCGTGACATAGAGACCATCGGGTAGATCGCTGGTCGGTTGCGGCAAAGGCAGACCCGTCAACGCCGCCATGCTTTCCAGTGCAATCTTGAAGCCATTTGTATCTTCCCTGTTGGACACCACGACGAAGCCCGTGCCCTCTTCAGGGTCGAGAAGGAAATAGGTCTTGTAGCCGGGATGTGATCCACCGTGGCCGAGGAAGCGCCGGGAACCGAGATGCGTCCAGCGCAGGCCCAGCCCATACTCGCTCATGCGGCCATCCGCCAAAGGGCGCTCCACCGACAGCGCGTCGAGCACATTGCCAAAGCCCTGCTCGCCATTCAACAGCGCCTGCAACCAGCGCACCAGCGCCTCCGCACTGCCCGCCAAGCTACCGGATGCGGAAATGTGCAGGCCAGCGGCTGAAAGCTGCCAGCCTTCTCCAGCCTTCCAGTATCCCGGCGCAAGACCCGCCACCGGATCGTTCCAGACATCCGGCGCCCTGAAAACCTGACCGAGGGGCGCGGCAATCTTCTCCTGCACGAAGTCATCGAAGCGCAGCCCCTTTCGCTCAAGGGCCGCTTCCACCAGACGGTAGCCGGTGTTGGAATAGGACACCTCGCTTCCCGCCGGGAAATTAATGCGCGTGAGGCGGGCAACATAATCCAGAAGCGGTGCCGACTTTGTCTCGGTGTAAACCGAGAGGCCCAGCAGGGAGAGGCATTCGCGCACATCCGGCAAGCCGCCGCTCATATCCAGCGCCTGCCCGACTGTCACATCAGCCAGCGGTGGCTGCAATTCTTCAATATGCTTGCCGAGCGGGTCATCAAAGCCAATCAGATGGCTGTTTTCCAGCACCATGGCGCAGAAGACATGCTTGGTGACCGAGGCGT
Organism: Agrobacterium sp. CG674; assembly: GCF_053521645.1. Taxonomy (NCBI): domain Bacteria; kingdom Pseudomonadati; phylum Pseudomonadota; class Alphaproteobacteria; order Hyphomicrobiales; family Rhizobiaceae; genus Agrobacterium; species Agrobacterium sp. CG674. The sequence goes on from NZ_JBNWDZ010000004.1 coordinate 64,004, forward strand.
AGCGTACGACGGTTTTGGGCGAGAAGGGCGCAAAACTCGAGAGGCTTTCAACGCCGCCGGAAACGGCGAAGCGCAGTCCAGACAGGTCAAAACCGATCACAGTGCCGCCCGGTTCATTGTTGCTCCATTGAGAAACGAAGTCTTCCGCGACGTTTGAGGCAGTGCCCCAATCCTGATTGTCCAGCATGTCTTTTTCTCTCCAAATGGTCCCGGCAGCGCAAACAGCCCTGTTCAGACGATGCGTTTGCACCTATCTGACGGCTACAGCAATGCCCCTGTCAGACCTTCCGAAAGCGACCAACATATGACCGACCACACCACAGTGCCCGTATTCGATGGCCATAATGACGTCTTGCTGCGTCTTAAGCTCTCGGGCCATCCATCGCCGGAAACGCTGTTTATCGAAGGCGATACAGTCGGCCATATCGATCTGCCGCGCGCGAAAAAGGGCGGGCTGGCGGGTGGTCTCTGCGCCATCTTCGTGCCCTCGCCGAACGGGTTTGATGCCGATCGCAACTTCATACCACCAGCCCAGCCGGAGGCGCTTGCGACCACCCTTGGCATGGCGAGCCTGTTGTTTCGCATTGAGGCGGCATCTGGCGGCAAGCTGAAGGTTTGCCGCAGCGCGGCTGATATTCGCGGCGCGATGGCTGAGGGTGCTTTCGCCTCGGTGTTACATATTGAGGGTGTGGAAGCCTTTGATACGGATCTTGATGCGCTGCATGTGCTGCATGAGGCAGGGCTTCGCACGCTGGGTCCGGTCTGGAGCCGTCCCAACGCCTTTGCCTACGGCGTTCCCTTCCGCTTTCCCTCAACGCCCGATATCGGACCCGGCCTGACAGAAGCGGGCAAGCGGCTGATCACAACCTGCAACGCACTGAAGATCATGGTCGATCTTTCCCACATGAACGAGCAGGGCTTCTGGGATATCGCCAAGATCTCGCAAGCACCGCTGGTCGCTTCGCATTCCAACGCCCATGCGCTGTGCAACCACAGCCGCAATCTGACCGACAAGCAACTGGATGCCATCCGCGATACCGGCGGGCTGGCAGGCATCAATTTCGGCGTGCTGTTCGTTCGTCAGGACGGCGTCAAGAACCCGGATACGGACCTTGGTGAACTGGTGCGCCATGTCGATTACATGGTGGAGCGCATGGGCATAGACCATGTTGCGCTTGGATCAGATTTTGACGGCACGACCATTCCGGCAGCGATGAAGGACGCGGGCGACCTGCAAATGCTGGTCGATGCGCTGCGCAACGCCGGTTACGATCAGGCATCGCTTGAAAAGATCTGCCATGGCAACTGGATCAGAGTGCTGGAAACGACGCTCGGCGCCTGACGCCTGCCGCGTGATTTTTCGCAAGTATACAGCCGCCGGTCAGTTGCTTTCGATCCGACGAGCGATCAAATGCCCTCGTTCGAACGCTTTCTGCTGCTTTGCAGTGCGCTCCAGCATGAGAATTTATGAAATAAAAATCAAATCTTCGTATGTCTGAAAACGCAGCGACTTAGCGTCACAATGCTGTGGTTGCCAGACGCAATCTGATCGTGTGGAAAAGCAGATGACAGAGAAGACCGAAATCCCGCATGTTGAAGAGACCGAAGAGGGTCTCGAAAGCTTTTTTGAGCGGTATAAATCGCACATCACGTCCATCGCGGTGACCATCGTCTTTTTGATGATGACCTTTACGATCTACAAGCTGACTTCCGAGGTCCGATATGACGACATCGTTGAGGCTCTTGCGGATACAAGCTGGAAGGCGGCCGCACTTGCGGTTCTGTTCACCGGCTTAAGCTTCGCGGCGCTGATCTGTTACGACCTCAACGCAATTGAATATATCGGCAAGAAGTTGCCTCCGGTTTCTGTAATTGCGACAGCCTTCATCGCCTATGCGGTGGGCAATACTGCCGGGTTCGGCCCATTAAGCGGCGGCGCGATCCGCTTCCGCGCCTATTCCCGAATGGGTCTGACCCCATCGGATGTTGCACGTATCATCGCATTTGTTACCCTGTCATTTGGTCTCGGTCTGCTGGCTGTCAGTGCCATCTCCACATTGATCGTCGCGCCTCGCATCGCATCCATCATCGGCGTTGAAGCGATCTGGCTCAGAGGCGGTGCGCTCGTCATCATCTTCATCATGACAGCCCTGATGTTTCTGGGCCGCGATGGCCGCACCATCCAGATCAAGCGGTTGAAACTGCGCCTCCCAGACAGCCGCACATCGTCCCGCCAGTTCCTGGTTTCCGCTTTCGATCTCGCGGCATCAGCATCCGTTCTCTATGTGCTTCTGCCGGAAACCAACGTCGGCTGGCCGAGCTTCTTTGCCATTTACGCAACAGCTGTTGGCCTTGGTGTTCTCAGCCACGTGCCCGCGGGTCTCGGCGTGTTCGAGACGGTCATGGTCGCGGGCCTCGGCAATGCCATCAGCCTCGATCAATTGCTGGGCGGCCTCGTTCTGTACCGCATGATCTACCATGTGTTGCCGCTGGTGGTCGCCATCATCCTGATGCTGGCAACAGAGATGAAGCAATTCGCTTCAAAGCCCATCATGGCGGATATCGGCTATCTTGCCGGGCGGTTGGCGCCCTCACTGCTATCAGCCGTCGCTCTTATTCTCGGTACCATGCTGATTTTCTCGAGTGTGACGCCCACGCCCGACAGCAATCTCGATTTCCTGTCCAACTTCGTGCCGCTGCCAATCATCGAAGCGGCGCACTTTCTCTCGAGTATCCTCGGCCTTGTTCTGGTCGTCGCATCGCGTGGCCTTAGCCAAAGGCTGGATGGTGCGTGGTGGGTGGCACTGGTTGCTGCCGCAGGCGGACTGTTCCTTTCGCTCATCAAGGCGATTGCGGTTTTCGAGGCCATATTCCTCGGCATCTTCATCGTCGCCCTGATCTTCAATATCAAAAGCTTCAACCGGCATGCCTCGCTTCTGCGACAGGCGCTTGGGCCCACATGGCTTGCGGCCATGGCAGTCATCGTTGCGGGTGCGGCAACAATTCTGTTCTTCGTGTACCGCGACACAGACTACAGCCAGACACTCTGGTGGCAGTTCGAATTTTCGGAGGAAGCACCGCGCAGCTTGAGAGCTTTGCTGGGTCTGGTGCTGGCATCATCCACCGTCGCCATTTTCAGCCTTCTGCGACCGGTCATGTACCGTCCTGAAGAGATCCATCCTGAAGACATCGAAAAGGCCACAGAAATCGTCAAAAGACAGGATGTGGCCGACGCCAATCTGGTGCGCATGGGCGACAAACACGTCATGCTGTCTGAAAGTGGCAATGCCTTCATCATGTACGGCATTCGTGGGCGGTCGTGGATTGCGCTGGCTGACCCCGTTGGCGACGAGAACGACTTTGCCGATCTCGTCTGGCAATTTGTGGAAACGGCCCGCGCATCTGGCGGAAGAGCTGTCATTTACCAGCTCTCACCTGCTATCCTCACCCATTGTGCCGATGCTGGCCTTCGCGCTTTCAAGCTCGGTGAACTTGCCATGGTCGACCTCACGCGGTTTGAACTCAAGGGCGGCAAGCTCGCCAATCTTCGCCAATCGCTGAGCCGCGGTGCACGCGATGGCCTGACCTTCTCGGTCATCGATACCCCGCAGGTTCCCGAAATCTACGATGAGCTGAAGCGAGTCTCCGATTCCTGGCTGGAACACCACAACACACGCGAAAAGACGTTTTCTCTCGGTGCTTTTGAAAGAGATTACATTCTGTCTCAACCGGTCGCCGTGCTGCACAAGGACGGTCAGGTCACAGCCTTTGCCAATCTTTTGATGACGGAAACGAAAAAGGAAGTGACCGTCGATCTCATGCGATTTTCGCCCGACGCACCGCGTGGTGCGATGGATTTCCTGTTTGTCAGCATTATCGAACACATGCGCGCTGAAGGTTATGCCTCGTTCAATCTCGGCATGGCGCCGCTGTCGGGCATGTCCAAGCGGGAGTCCGCTCCGGTTTGGGATCGCATCGGCGGGACATTATTCGAACACGGTGAGCGTTTTTATAACTTCAAAGGGCTTCGAGCTTTCAAGTCGAAGTTTCATCCGAAATGGGAGCCACGCTATGTGGCGGTTTCCAACGGCACGAGTGCCGCCCTGGCGCTGATGGACGCGACCGTTCTCATCAGCGGCGGCGTCAGAGGAGTGATTGGTAAATGACGGGCCTGACATATCTGAAAGCCGCGCTTCTGGCCGCAACGCTCTCCATACCCGTGACCGCACTGGCGCAGGATGCCAACGGATTTCAGACAGGCATGATCCCGCCAGAGCATATCATGCTACCCGATGGCGACGTTTCAGCGAATATATTCCTTCTGTCTGGCCAAGCCGGTTGGGGAGAGACTGAACAGGCGCAGGCAGATGCGCTGGTGGAAAAAGGTGCGGCAGTCGTCGGCATCGATCTCCCGAAATACCTTGCTGCCCTGAAAGCCAATGAAGACGAATGTATCTACATGATTTCGGACATTGAGGAGCTTGCGCAGGAAATCCAGCGCAAGGCCAATGTCTCGAATTACCGCCCTCCCATCATTGCGGGCACCGGTGAAGGTGGCGCGCTTGCGCTGGCCATGATTGCACAAAGCCCGGCCGCGACGATTGGTGAAGCCGTAGCGGTTGATCCGCTGGCAAGCATACCGCTTGGCGACAAGATACTCTGCACACCGGCAACGAAAGAGCCAGACAACGGACGCACGATCTATGGCCTGACGGATGGCCCACTGCCCGCCCCGGTGAGCGTGGTGTTCACCGGCAAGGCAGACGCTAAGGGCCGGACGCATGTTGAAAACCTCGTCAAATCCCATTCCGATATTGACGTGAAGAATGTGGATGGCGACGCGCAGGCAGCGCTTGGACAGACCTTGCAAGACAGGATAGACGCCGCTGGAAATTCCGATAACCCGCTCGGTCTGCCGCTGACGGTGCTCGAAGCCAAGCCGAAGATGGATACGATGGCCATCATCTATTCGGGCGATGGCGGCTGGCGCGATCTGGACAAGGACATTGGCAGCTTCCTGCAGCAGGACGGCGTGCCGACCATCGGCGTCGATTCCCTCCGCTATTTCTGGTCTGAAAAGAAGCCAGAAGAGATCGCCAGCGACATGACGCGGATCATCGACACCTACCGCAAGGAATGGAAGGTCAAAAATGTCATGCTGATCGGCTATTCCTTCGGCGCGGACGTGCTGCCTGTGACCTACAATCTTTTGCCGGAAAAAGAGAAAAGCCGGATCGTGCAAATGAGCCTTTTGTCGCTCTCCCACGAAGTATCCTACGAAATATCAGTGGGTGGATGGCTCGGCGTTTCAGGATCTGGGGAGCAGGACCCGGTGACGGATCTCGCAAAAATCGACCCGAAGATCGTTCAATGCGTCTACGGCACTGATGACGAGGACGCCGCCTGCCCGGCGCTGAAAGACAAGGGTGCGGAAGTGATCGGCATTGATGGCGGCCACCATTTTGACGAGGATTACGAAGCCCTGACCAAGCGCATCGTCGCGGCGCTGAAAAAGCGTCTAGGCCAATGATCTAGCGGCAATATCCTTGCCGACATATTGAATACAAGGCCTGAAAACTGTATCCCGTTGTCACCATGTCAACGAAAGATCCGCATATGTTTTCCGGTACCCAGCCACCCATCATCACTGCCGCAGAGCGCTTCGAACGGCTGAAGCGCCTGCGTGCCGTGATGACCGAGCGGGACATTTCGGCATTGCTACTGGGTTCAAGTGAGAGCCTTCGCTACTTTACTGGCCTTGTCTGGCACCAGAGCGAGCGGCTGCTGGGAGCGGTTATCACGCAAACCGGTCTGCACTACATCGTGCCCGGATTTGAAAAAAGCCGAGTGGATACGCTGCCCCATATTGCTGGTGAGATCCACGTCTGGCAGGAAGAGGAAGCCCCTGCGGCGCTCGTTGCCTCGCTGGTTGGTGCGCGCGGGCAGGTTGCCCTGGATGATGCGCTGCCATTGTTCATTTATCACAGCCTTGCCCGAGAGCTTGGGCAGGAACGCTTGGTGGATGGCGGCCCGTTGATCAGCGGCTTGCGAATCCACAAATCAGCGGCTGAAAGCGCCATCATTCAATATGCAATGGATCTGACGCTTGAGGTGCAGAAGCGCACTCATGGCATGATGAAGCCGGGCATTCGAGCGTCGGATGTCATCCGGTTCATTGATGAACAGCATGTTGAGCTTGGTGGCGAAGGCGGCTCCTATTTTTGCATCGTATCCTTCGGCTCAGCCACCTCTCTGCCCCATGGCGCAGAGGGCGACCAGATTTTGAGCGCGGGCGATGTCATTCTGGTTGATACGGGAACCCGTATCGATGGCTATCACTCTGATATTACACGCACCTATATGCTCGACCAGCCGACAGCGGAATTTGCAAAGGCCTGGGCAATTGAGCGAGAGGCGCAACAGGCGGTTTTCGATGCCGCAAAGCTTGGTGCGCCATGCAGCGATCTGGACGATGCCGCACGCCGTGTAATGGCGGGCGACGGCCTTGGGCCGGACTACAACCTGCCCGGCCTTCCGCATCGCGCCGGCCACGGGCTTGGCCTGGAAATTCACGAAGCGCCATATATTGTGCGCGGAAACGCCATGCCGCTTGCCCCGGGCATGTGCTTCTCCAACGAACCGATGCTGGTCTATCCCGACCGGTTCGGCATTCGGCTTGAAGACCACATCTATATGAGCAGCGAAGGCGCGAAATGGTTCACGCGACCTGCGACTTCGCCAACGCAGCCATTTTCCTGATTGACCATTAACTGTGCGTTACTTGCATCTATAATATATATGCTTTTTAAACACGAATCATATTGTGGAGCTATCGATGTCCGCTGCCGAAAAAAGGAAAACAAAAACACCTGTTCTGGTGGATCGGATCGCGGAATTTGTCGAGAATATCCAGGCCACACGAAATGCCGATGGCACCTTCGACACCAAGAAAATCAGCGCGCTCTGGAATGAAGAAGTGCGCTTCCACTTCGACAATGGCCGAACAGAGAAGACGCTCGAACTCTATATCGTAAAATATAGATATGCGCTGAAAGACGCCTTTGGCCCGAAGACGACGCCGCTGGCGATCTGCAACATGAAAAAGCTTCGTGAGCGCCTCGACACCTATATCAAGACCGCTGAATATCCCGTGCGTGGTGTGGCACATTCCATTAGGGAAAAACTTGAGCGGGCCGAATACAGCATGGTGGGTCGCAAGCCCCGTTTTCTGTTGCGCGTCTCGGACTTCATTGATGCTACGAATGGTGTGACGACAAAGGCGGAGATGCAGGCGCTGTGGGATGCCGAGATGGCGTCCATGGGCGATAAGGCGCAGGCCACGGTCATTTCCTACATCACCAAATACCGAAATGCGCTGCGCGAAGCCTTTGGCGAAGAGCACCCCATGCTGCGAATCGCCGCCGGAACGCCGCAGCTCTATGATGAAGCGCGCAAGATCAAAATGGCGAAGATCGCCAACAAGCATGGCTCGCTGATCACGTTTGAGAACTATGCCGAGGTGATGCGGCGCTGTCGTCGCTACCTGCAATCCTCCGATATCATGACGGTCGCCATCGGGCTGATGGGCACGACAGGTCGGCGTCCCTACGAGGTCTTCACGCAGGCGGAATTAACGCCAGCACCCTATGGCAAGGGCGTTTCGAAATGGAGCGTGTTGTTCAACGGTCAGGCAAAGACAAAGCAGGGCGAAGGCACCAAATTCGGCGTGACCTATGAAATTCCGGTGCTGGAACAATCGCGTATTGTTCTCGACGCCTACCGCCGCCTGCGCGAAAGCAGCGACGGAAAATCCTGGCTCGGGCTGAATGTGGACGATTTTACAGCAGACGTTCGCCTGCCCCTGCGCGATGCGGTGATAGCCAAATTCGAGGATATCTGGCCCAAGGAAGAGCCACCGAAGCCCTATGGTCTGCGCCATCTCTATGCCGAAATTGCCTATCGTAACTTTGCGCCGCCAAGCGTGACAAAGAACAGCTATTTCGCTGCCATCCTTGGCCATAACAACAATGATCTGGAAACGTCGCTGTCTTACATGACCTACACATTTCCCGAGGATGCAGAGCAATCGAAGGTCCGCGCCGAGCGCGTGGCGGAGCGCACAATCCAGCAGATGATTGAGGTCAACCGTATCCCCGGCATGCCGCAGGCTTGAGCCTATAACCCACGCCTTGACACCGACAAAATGCCGCTCTAGCAAGTTGGAACATATATTCCAAAATAGCTGGGGTTCGCATGTGCGTTCCATAAGCAGACAACAGGATCGGGAGGATACGATGGTAACGAGATTGGCTTTGCTGGGTGCAGGTCGCATCGGAAAAGTGCACGCAAAGGCGATTGCCTCTGACGCCAGAGCAAAACTGGTAGCTGTCGTGGATGCGTTCCCCGAGTCAGCGCAGGCGATTGCGAATGAAAGCGGCTGCGAAATCAGCACCATCGATGCGGTTCTCGCCAACCCCGATATTGATGCCGTCATCATCTGCACACCCACCAACACCCACGCCGATCTGATCGAGCGTTTCGCCCGCGCTGGCAAGGCCATCTTCTGCGAAAAGCCTATCGATCTGGATGTCGCCCGCGCAGCCGCCTGCATCGAGGTTGTCAAGGAAACCGGCGCGAAGATTATGCTCGGTTTCAACCGTCGTTTCGACCCGCATTTCCGCGCCGTCCGCGAAGCCATAGATAATGGCCGGATTGGCGATGTCGAGATGGTGACGATTGTCAGCCGTGATCCCGGCGCGCCACCGCCTGAATATATCAAGGTCTCCGGCGGCATTTTCCGCGACATGACGATCCATGATTTCGATATTGCCCGCTTCCTGCTGGGCGAAGAAATCGTCAGCGTGTTTGCAACCGGCTCTGTTCTGGTGGACCCAAGAATTGGTGAACTCGGCGATTACGATAGCGCCAGCATCATCCTGACAACGGCAAGCGGACGCCAGGCCAGCATCTCCAACTCGCGCCGCGCGACATATGGTTATGATCAGCGCATCGAAGTGCATGGCTCGCTCGGCTCGGTTGCCGCCGAAAACCAGCGCCCCGTTTCCATCGAAGTGGCAACGAAAGACGGTTACACGCGCCCGGCGCTGCACGATTTCTTCATGACGCGCTACACCGAAGCCTATGCGGCAGAAATCAAGGCCTTCATCGATTCCGTCGAGAATGATGTAGCACCTTCACCCTCTGCCCATGATGGCTTGATCGCTCTGAAACTGGCCGATGCCGCACTGAAATCGGCTCGCGAGAAAGTGCTCGTACAGATCGTCTAATACTCGCAGAGAAGACGGAGGCTATCTGCCTCCGTCTTTTAATTGTCGTTGACACCCAACACAAAAAACGACAGTTTCCAGACATTCCGAGGGGAGCATCTGACGATGCTGAGATGGCGCTGAGCCGGACCCTTGAACCTGATCCGGGTCATGCCGGCGTAGGAACGGAACAGTCGCCATTGGCCATGCTTTTCTTTTCTTCGCTCGACCTGGATCTCCGTGATGAAACGTCTGGAGTTCATTTGTTATGGCGAGTTTTCCAACGGCACAAACGGCGGCGGAGCTTCTGGCGCGGGTGCGACAACGACGACCGCGTGTCCATTGCCTGATGAACACCGTGGTGCAGAAGTTCACCGCAGATGGCATCACCGCCATTGGTGGCATTCCGTCCATGACGTCGTCCGAGGAGGAAATCGAGAGCTTCGTTTCCAAGGTCGATGCGCTGACGATCAATCTGGGCACACTGGACGCGGCGCGGCGCAGCGTCATTCGCATTGCGGTTGGGATCGCAAACGAACACGGAAAGCCATGGATCATCGATCCAGTGCACTGCGACTACTCGCCATCCCGACTAGATTTCGCGCACGAACTGATCCGACTTCACCCAACCATCGTGCGCGGCAATGCGGCTGAAATGGCCGTGATCGGTGATGTCGGCAAGGCGCTGCGCATCCAGACCGGGCCAGAAGACCTGCTGCGGGACCTTATCCGAAAGATCAAAGTTCAGAACGGCCACCCGTGGATGGCGAAGGTGACGGGCACCGGGTGCCTTTCAGGCGGCGTCATCGCGGCATTCATGGCGGTGGAGGCCGATGCGATGCTGGCGGCGGCGGCAGCGCTTGTCGTAACAGGTGTCTCGGCAGAACTCGCCGCCTTACTTGCGCGTGGCCCGGGCACATTCGAAGCCGCATTTCTGGACGCACTGAACGCCGTCACCGAGCAAGATATCTTGTCCCATGCGAGGATTGACCATGATGAAGATTGATTACCGGCTGAATGCGCTGGTCGATGCATCGCTATGTGATATTGCTCCTTTGCCGGAACTGGCAGCCGTTGCCGCCCTGCACGGCGCAACAATCATTCAGTATCGCGACAAGCATGGCTCGACCCGGCAGATGATCGAGCAGGCTACACTCATTCGAGAGGCCCTGAAGGCAACCGGCGTTCCCCTTGTTATCAACGACCGTGTGGATGTGGCGCTAGCATGCGGAGCGGATGGTGTGCATCTGGGCGCAGATGACATGGATGCCCATATGGCGCGGCGTCTCTTGGGCGACAATGCTATCATCGGCATGACCGTCAAGAACATGTACGATGCAAAACGCGTCGCCGGTTCACCGGCTGACTATGCCTGTATCGGTGGTGTTTTCGAGACCGTGTCCAAGGTCAATCCCGATGCGCCGGTCGGGCTTGAAGGCTTTCGGCTGTTGCGCGCGCAGCTGAAACGCGACCGGGCCCATATGCCAGTGGGTGCCATCGCAGGCATCTCGCTGGAGACTTTGCCGAGCGTGATCGAGGCCGGTGCCGATGGCATTGCTGTCATCTCGGCCTTGTTCCGCGCTGTTGATATTGCCGGTGCCACACAAGCTTTTCGGCATGCCGTGGATGCGGCTTTGGAGGAACGCCAATGACAGCGATTGCCTTGACGATTGCCGGTTCCGACAGCGGTGGCGGCGCAGGAATTCAGGCGGACCTGAAGACGTTTTCTGCCTTGGGTGTATACGGCGCCAGCGTCATCACCGCCATTACCGCCCAGAACACGCGGGGCGTGACCGCTGTCGAAGATATCTCCGCAACGATGATCGGCGCTCAAATGGATGCCGTTTTCTCCGACATCAACGTCAGTGCGGTCAAGATCGGCATGGTATCGCGGATTGAGACCATTGAGACCATAGCCGCTGGTCTCCACGGTATCGACAAGCCGCTTGTGCTGGACCCGGTGATGGTCGCGACATCGGGTGATCGCCTGTTGCAGGAGGACGCCATCGAGACGTTGCGCAGCCGACTGCTGCCGCTGGCATGGCTTGCGACACCGAACCTGCCGGAAGCAGCCCTTCTCAGCGGCCAGCCGTTGGCGGAAAACAATAAAGATATGATCCGTCAGGCAGAGGCGATCCTGAAGACCGGCGTTCGTGCTGTTCTGATAAAAGGTGGGCATGGCACGGGCCGCGACAGCGTCGATCTGCTGCTGGATGGCAACTCCGTGCAGGAATTCTCCATGCCACGTATTGAAACACGCAACGACCACGGCACCGGCTGCACGTTAGCGGCCGCCATTACCGCGCATCTCGCGCTTGAACACCCGCTTGCGGAAGCTGTTGGACTCTCGAAAGAGTTTCTCCACGGCGCGCTGGCTGCGGGAAAAGACCTTAAAATCGGTGGCGGGCACGGCCCTGTGCATCACTTTTATCGCTGGTGGAGCGCCTGAATTCAGCCCCTTGGCTTGGGGCTGGCGAGGGCGTTGCGGATGGCAAAGCTGGAATGAATGCGTGAAACGCCAGGCAATTTGGACAGGACTTCTTTATGAACCCTCTCGAAATCACCGGCTGTTTCGACCTCGACCCGTAGGAAATAATCAGAGCCGCCGGTCATCAGATAGCACTCACGTATCTCGGGGTATTTACGAACGGCGCTTTCGAACCGATTGAGAAAATCTTCCGTCTGCCGGTCAAGCGTGATCTGGACAATCACCGAGATGACTTCGCCACCAGCCGCACTGCCCGTCAGCGCCGTGTAGCCTCTGATAACCCCTTCCCGCTCCAGAATATCGACCCGACGCAGACAGGCGGAAGCCGACAAACCAACCTCTGCGGCAAGCTTGGCATTGCTGATGCGGGCGTTCAATCTCAGCACCCTGATGATATGGCGATCGGTAGCGTCCAAAGCTGACATGAAATCATTCCGTTCTCTCGCTGAATATTGCGCGAAATCAAATTTCTTCGAACAATCCACGTACCAAACTGCAGAAATTCGATGATCGTTGCAATACCATCTTATAAAATAACAAGGGAACTATGATGGACATGACGATCAGTCGCCAAACGGCGAGTGGCGGTGCCAGCGGTTATCTGACCATAGATTTGGGCGCGCTTCGCGAAAATTATCTGACACTGAAACAGCTCGCTCCGAACTCGATGACCAGCGCGGTCGTCAAGGCCGATGCCTATGGTCTGGGAGCCGATGTCGTGGCCCCCGTGCTTTACGATGCGGGATGCCGCCACTTCTTCGTTGCCCACATCGATGAGGGAATTTCGCTGCGCAGGCGCATTGCGGGTGACGCTGATATTTTCGTTCTGAACGGGCTCCAGCCCGGCAACGAGATATCCTGCGCGGACATGTCGCTGACGCCCGTCATCAACTCTCTGGAGCAACTGGCGCAGTGGACCGCTCATGCGAAAAAGCTGGGCAAGACGCTGCCCGCTGCCCTTCAGTTTGACACCGGCATGTCCCGGCTTGGAATGGCGCCGTCCGAAGTCGAGGCCCTGCGAAATTCGCCCGAACTGCTGGATGGCATCGCGATCACCTTTATCATGAGCCACCTGGCCTGCGCAGACGAGCCTGAGAATGCCGCCAACGGCGCGCAACTGGCCGCCATGCGCAAGACAGCACAGATGTTTCCTGATGTGCCGGTTTGTTTTGCCAATTCCGGCGGTGTGTTCCTCGGCGCTGACTTCCACAATGCCCTCATGCGCCCTGGCATCGCCCTTTATGGCGGCGCGCCATCGACGCTGAGGCCAAACCCGATGAAGCCTGTCGTGCGGCTGGACGTGGCGGTTGTGCAGACACGCACGGTGCCTGCCGATACGCTTGTTGGTTATGGCGGGACCCATCGCACAGCCAGCGAAACACGGTTGGCAACGGTGGCTGCGGGCTATGCGGACGGGCTGCCCCGTTCCCTCAGCAATCGGGGCGCGGCCTATTTCAACGGCGTGCGTCTGCCTATTGCGGGCCGCGTCTCCATGGATAGTATCAGCCTTGATATCACGGCTCTGCCGGAGGGGACGCTGACCCATGGCAGTCTGGTTCAGCTCATCGGCGCGGACCAGACACTGGAAAACATGGCCGAGGATGCCGGAACGATTGCCTATGAAATTCTGACCGGCCTCGGCCAAAGGTATCGCCGAACCTATATCCAGCCAAAACGGCCTGACGCAATGAACGAGGGGGAGTGAGCCAACATGAACATCACAATTCTTGGAGCCGGTGTCGTCGGCGTCACATCCGCCTGGTATCTGGCAAAAGCCGGTCACTCCGTGACCGTCATCGACAGACAGCTGGGAGCAGCCCTCGAAACCAGCTTTGCCAATGCGGGCGAGGTTTCGCCGGGCTACTCATCGCCCTGGGCTGCCCCCGGTATTCCCATGAAAGCCATGAAGTGGCTGTTTATGGAGCACTCTCCGCTCATCATTCGCCCGACGCTGGACCCGGCGGCCTTGCGCTGGATTGGCCAGATGCTGCGCAACTGCACGTTCCAACGCTATTCGATCAACAAGAGCCGCATGGTGCGCGTGGCGGAATACAGCCGCGATTGCCTGATGGCGTTGCGTGACGAAACCGGCATTCAGTACGATCAACGCACGCAGGGTACGCTTGAGGTTTTCCGCACCCAGAAGCAATTCGACGGCATCGGCAAGGATGTGGCGGTGCTGAAGGCGGGTGGTGTGCGCTACGAAGTTCTGGACCGTGACGCGTGCGTTGCCGTTGAACCCGGCCTTTCTCAATCCCGCGACAAGATCGTCGGGGGGTTGCGCCTGCCCGGCGATGAGACCGGCGATTGCTTCATGTTCACCACGGAGCTCGCAAAGCTTGCCGAACAGGCTGGCGTGAAATTCGTCTACGGCACCGGCATCATGCGCCCGGTAGCCGAGGGCAACCGCATCAAGGCCATCGAAACCACCAAGGGGCTGGTGGAAGCGGACGTCTTCATTGGTGCCTTGGGAAGCTACACCCCTCACCTGCTCAAGCACCTTAACATCGACCTGCCCGTCTATCCGGTCAAAGGCTACTCGATCACTGTCCCGATTATCGATGCGGCGCGCGCGCCCATTTCGACTGTCATGGACGAGGCGCATAAGATTGCAATCACGCGCCTTGGCGACCGTATTCGCGTGGGTGGAATGGCCGAAATTGCGGGCTTCAGCACGGACCTACCCGCCAAGCGACAGGCGACCTTGACCCATTCCGTCGAAGATCTCTTCGGCGGCGCGGGCGATCAGTCACGCGCAAAATTCTGGAGCGGTCTTCGCCCCATGACGCCTGACGGTACGCCGGTCATCGGGGCCACCCGCTACAGCAACCTTTACCTCAATACCGGGCACGGCACGCTGGGCTGGACGATGGCGTGCGGATCGGCTCGCGTGCTTGCCGATATCGTCAGTGGCAACAAGCCGGAGATTGAAACTGCTGATCTGGCTATTTCCCGTTACGCCGCGTGAAACCGATTAAAGCGACAGTGCATCCTTGAGGGCAAGGCCCTCCTTGTTGCGCAGGTCAAGATCGGCTTCGATGTGATCGATGTGGTGAAGCATGAGATGTTTGGCTTTCTCCGCATCTCCTGCCTCAAGTGCATCGAGAATGGCGGCGTGGTCGCCATGTCCGCAGCTTGAAATGCCCGAGCGGCCGTAAAGGGCAATAACCAGCGACGAGCGTGCGACGAGTTCTGCCATGAACTTTTCAAGAATGGCGTTGCCGGCAACCGCCGCCAGCATCAGGTGAAAATCACCGGACGCCTTGATCTCGGCGCGCCGTGCACTGGGGCCACGCTCATGCTGATGGCGTGTCTCTTCCTCAAGATGCACCCGCATATCCGCAATGACCTCAGGTGTCAGGCGCTCAATGGCGGCTTTGACAATGCCGGGTTCGATCAACCGCCGCGATGCGAAGACCTGTAGCGCCTCATCCGGTGTCGGGTTGGAAACGAAAGCGCCGCGATTTCGCTCGGTTTTGACAAGCCCCTCGAAAGACAACATCTGCAGGGCAGCGCGAACAACCGTGCGGCTGACATCAAACAGCGTGCCTACCTCCGCTTCCGAAAGCTTGGTTCCGGGTGAGAGGCGCCTGTCGACAATCGCATCTCGCAACGTATCGCGAATGGCTTGCGCCCGGTCTTCCTGGCTGTGGTCGGTTTCTGGGCTGATGTGAGCAATCGTCATGTCGGCATCCAAAGCTGTCTGGCCCTTTCTACCCCGAAGTGACGGAAGTGGAAACAGCAAACGTTCCCATTCAGGCCACAGGATTGAATACAATCCTTATGCACCATCGAAAACAATCGCTCTTTTTTTGGGCATCTGCGGATAGCCGCACGTGGTAACAACGCCTCAAGAATTAAAATACGATGCTATTTCATAACCTTAACCCTAGGGCGTCGAAACTGGCACGGCTTATGCAAAGTCATCTGCGACGAGCAGAGGAAAACACATGAGCAAAGCCGCCGAGATCGATATTGCTTCCGTGTCCAAGATATACGGCACCACTACAGCTGTCCACGCGATCAGCCTCAAGATACCGGCGGGAAGCTATTGCTGCCTGCTGGGTCCGTCCGGATGCGGCAAGACATCAACGCTGCGCATGATTGCGGGCCACGAGAGCATTACCAGCGGCGATGTGCGGCTGGGTAACGTCGTGGTAACAGACTTTCCACCCGCCAAGCGCGGCACTGCGATGATGTTCCAGTCCTATGCGCTGTTTCCGCACCTGGATCTTGTCGATAATGTTGCCTTCAGCCTGAAGATGAAAGGTGTGGACAAGGAAGCCCGGCGCGCCAAGGCCATGGAAATGCTGCAACTGATGCAGCTGGAGGCCTATGCCAATCGCCGTCCCGCCCAGCTTTCCGGCGGCCAGCAGCAGCGTGTGGCGCTTGCCCGTGCGCTGATTACCGATCCTGAAGCGCTTCTTCTGGACGAACCCTTGTCCGCCCTCGACCCCTTCCTGAAAATCCGCATGCGGGCGGAACTCAAGAAGCTGCAGACCTCGCTTGGCATCACCTTCGTTCACGTGACCCACAGCCAGGAAGAGGCCATGGCGCTGGCCGATGTCATCGTCATCATGAATGACGGGCGCATCGAGCAGGCCGCCACCCCGCGTGAGGTGTTCGAGCGTCCGGCAACCAGCTTCGTGGCCCGCTTCATGGGCAATCACAATGTCATCTCAGGCCGTGTCCGCGAGAAGAATGGCGATCTCGTGACCATGGATGTGGTTGGTGGTGCGTCCTTCAGCGCCGCCGGTGATCCACCAGAGGATGGGATGATGGATATTGCCGTCCGAACCGATCGCGTTCGCATAGGCCGCGAGGACGTACCGGGGCACGGCTTTACCGGCATCGTCTCCAACGTCGAGTACCACGGCGCTACCGTCAAGATTGTGGTGACGGGTGCTGGAATCGAGGACTTCAACGTCATCCTCAGCGACGTCGCCTTCTTCGAAAAACCCATCAAGGTGGGGGAAGCGATACCCCTTTCCTGGAATGCGGCAGATGCCATCGTGCTCGGCCGGGTCAAGAAATAAACCTAAAAACAACCAGAGGAGAATGTGTCATGACCAAACCAACCAACACAAAAAAGGGCTTGTCCCGTCGCGGTCTTCTGAAAGCGGGTGCCGCCGCCACAGGTGCTGCCATCGGCTCCGGTCTTATCACCGGCTTCCCGACCATCTGGGCGCAGAACCCGATCACGCTGCGCCAGTTCGGCACAGGCGTGTCGAACCTCAACGCCATTGCTGACAAGTGCAAGGCAGACCTCGGCATCACGCTGGAAATGACAGCAACGGATTCGGATGCCGCCGCCCAGCGCGCCGTCACGCAGCCTAACTCCTACGACATTGCCGATATCGAATACTGGATCCTCAAGAAGGTCTATCCATCGGGCGTCATCCAGCCGATGGAAATCAAGAAGCTGAAATATTACGACAAGATCGTTCCGCTCTTCAAAAACGGCAAGCTGACACCAGACAGCGTGATTGCCCAGGGCACGGCGCCACACACTGTGGGTTTTGTGGAAAAGCCGGGCGACAAGAAATTTGCCAAGGGTGAAACAGACTATTTCACCATGGTTCCGACCATCTACAACGCCGACACGCTCGGCATCCGCCCCGATCTCGTTGGTCGCGAGATCAACAGCTGGGCCGACATTATGGACCCGGCCTTCAAGGGCAAGGCGTCCATCCTCAACATTCCATCCATCGGCATCATGGATGCTGCGATGATCATGGAAGCCATGGGCAACCTGAAATATGCAGACAAGGGCAACATGACCAAGGAAGAGATCGACAAGACGATCGACTTCCTCATCAAGGCCAAGAAGGATGGCCAGTTCCGCGCCTTCTGGAAAAGCTTCGATGAGAGCGTCAACCTCATGGCATCTGGCGAAGTCGTCATCCAGTCGATGTGGTCGCCAGCCGTTGCAGCCGTGCGTTCCAAGGGCATCGCCTGCAAATACCAGCCATTGAAGGAAGGCTACCGTTCATGGGGCGGCGGTCTTGGTCTGGCCAAGCACCTCACCGGCGCAAAGCTCGATGCGGCGTACGAATATATCAACTGGTACACATCCGGCTGGGTCGGCGCCTATCTCAACCGTCAGGGCTACTACTCTGCCGCCATGGACACGGCCAAGGAACATATGACCGCTGACGAATGGGGCTACTGGGTCGAGGGCAAGCCAGCACAGGGCGACATCATCGCTCCCGATGGCAAGGTCATGGAAAAAGCCGGTGCCGTGCGCGATGGCGGCTCCTTCCAGGAACGCATGGGCAAGGTTGCCTGCTGGAACTCCGTGATGGACGAAGACCGCTACATGGTCCGTCGCTGGAACGAGTTCATCGCAGCCTGATCAGGCTTTCACGACAATGGGATACGCGGCGTCAAGTCCGCGTATCCACCCAAAAGAAGCGAGGAGACGGGCCGTGGTAACAGTCAGATTGATCGGCGTCAGCGACAAGACCGATAAGAAAAGCCGTAGCTTCACGCTGCCGCCGAAGCTTGTCGCCTATATTCAGGCGGCACCGCTTGCCCTTATTCTCGGCTTTTTCCTTGCCTTGCCTATTCTGATGATCGCCATCGTGAGCTTCTGGGACTACGATTTCGCGCAGATGTATCCGGGCTTCGTCACATTCAACTATGGTGAAACGCTGGGGTCCTGGGTGACATGGCAGACCTATCTCAACACGCTGAAATTTGCGGCGATGGTCTGGGCCATAACGCTGTTTTGTGGCTTCTGGGTCGCCTATTTTCTGGCGTTTCACATTCGCACAACCACCATGCAGATGGTGCTGTTTCTCATCTGCACCGTGCCGTTTCTGACCTCCAACATCATCCGCATGATTTCCTGGATACCGGTGCTGGGCCGCAACGGGCTGGTCAACAGCGCGCTGGTCAACATGGGCATCGTGCCAGCGCCGGTGGAGTGGCTGCTCTATTCGGATTTCGCGGTCGTCCTTGCCATGGTGCATCTTTACACGCTCTTCATGGTCACGCCGATTTTCAACACCCTGATGCGCATCGACAAGTCGCTGGTGGAAGCTGCGCGGGATGCGGGTGCCTCAAGCTGGCAAATTCTCTGGAATGTCATCATTCCCCTAGCCAAGCCCGGCATTGCCATCGGCACCATCTTTGTCGTGACGCTCGTCATGGCAGATTTCTCGACGGTTCAGGTCATGTCCGGCGGGCAGAGCGCATCCGTGGCGCTGATGATGAAGAACCAGATGTCGCTGCTGCAATATCCAGCTGCAGCCGCTAACGCCGTCATCCTGCTCGCACTCGTGCTGTTGATGGTGGCTGGAATATTGCGCGTCGTCGATATCAGGAAGGAGCTTTGACATGCATTCGGAAAAACGCGGTCGTGAGTTTTATGTGCTCTGCTTCTTTTTCGGCCTCTTCGTGCTGTTCCTCTATGGTCCGCTATCGGCGATCCTTATTCTCGCCTTTCAAGGCCCCAATGGCGGTCTCACCTTTCCGCTGAACGGGGTCTCAATGCACTGGTTCGCCAATCTGTTCCAGCAACAGGCGGTGGGTGATTTCGGCGGCTCCTTCCGCCGCTCTCTGATGCTAGGCATCATGGTCATGAGCGCCACGGTGCTGGTGTCGCTTCTGGCGGGCCTCGCCTTTCGCCGGAAATTCGTTGGTGCGACGCCTTTGTTCTATCTCTCCGTCGCCAGCCTCGTCGTGCCTTCCATCATCATATCGCTGGGCATCGGCGTGTTGTTCCAGCAGCTCAGCCTGGAGCCATCATGGTACACTTCCGCCTTCGGTGCCCATATGACATGGACGCTACCCTTCGGCGTACTGATCATGCTCGCCGTCTTCAACCGCTTCTCGCCATCTTATGAAGAAGCAGCGCGTGACCTTGGCGCGACTTCCTGGCAGACCTTCCGCGAGGTCGTATTGCCGATGATCGCGCCGAGCCTGATCGGCATCGGCCTTTTCGGTTTCACCCTTTCTTATGACGAATTTGCCCGCACCTTGATGACATCTGGCACCTACAACACCCTGCCCCTGGAAATCTACGGCATGACCACCAACGTCACGACGCCGGTTCTCTATGCCCTTGGTGCTGTCACGACGTTCTTCTCATTCCTGGTGATTGCCGCAACGCTCGGTCTCATCGTCTACCTCAACCGCCGCCAGTTGAAAGCCTGATCGACAACAATGCGCATTCTCATCGTCAATCCAAACACCACCGCCTCCATGACCAAGACCATAGCCGCCGCCGCAAAAGCCGTTGCGGCACCGGGCACAGACATCATGGCTGTCACCTCACTGATGGGACCGGTTTCCATCGAAGGCTATTATGATGAAGCCTTTGCCGTTCCCGGCATGCTGGCAGAGATTGCCAAGGGCGAAAAGGCTGGCGCGCAGGCCGCCATCATTGCCTGCTTTGACGATACGGGGCTGGACGCGGCAAGGGCGCTTGCCTCCATACCGGTTATCGGCATTTGCGAGGCGGCGGTGGCGACCGCGTCCTTCATCGCGCAACGCTTTACCGTGGTCACCACCATGGAGCGTTCGCGGCTGCCAATTGAGCATCTTATCGAACGCTATGGCATGGGTCGCCGCGCCAAGGTGCGCGCTGCCGATATTCCCGTGCTTTCGCTCGAAGATCCCTCCTCCAACGCATTGGAGCGTCTTCGTTTCGAGATCACTGCCGCAATCCGCGATGACCGTGCGGAAGCTATTGTCCTAGGCTGCGCTGGCATGGCGGACCTTGCCGCTCAGCTTTCGGTAGAGTTCGGCGTGCCGGTTGTCGATGGCGTCTCGGCTGGCGTCAAACAGGCGGAGGGGCTGGTTACACTCGGCCTCAGGACTGCAAAAAACGGCGCCTATGCGACGCCCGTGGCAAAACCCTATCTCGGAATGATTGAAAGTTTTGCTCCCGCTGAACTGCTGAAAATCTAGGGTGAAGCCCATCCAGCACCGCCTTTCCAACGCCACAATTCGTTCAGCGTCGGTTCAGCCGCAGACCGCTAATTCTTAACCATTGAATAACAACTGGCAGCTTTTCTGCCCTTTGGATGGAAAACGAAAATGGCCTCGTTTGCAGCTAAAACTCTTCTGGCTCTCGCAGTCTCTGCAGCCGTCATTGCCCCTGTCAATTCGGCCTCAGCCGACGATTGGGGTCGCCATCATCGCGACGACGCCCTGATCGGCGGCATGCTTGGTCTTGCCGCTGGTGTGGCAGTCGGTTCTGCGCTGGCACAGCCACGGTACTCCGAAGAACGGGTCTATGACGAACCACCCGTCCGCAGCTACCAGACTTATCAGCCACGCTACACCTATAGCGAACCTGATTACAGATATGAGCGGCCAGCGCCGCGTCCAGTCTACCGCGCCCAGCCGGTTTACGACACGCGCCCAGCTTACCAGCCACGCCCGCGCTACCGCACCATCGAGCCATGGTCGGCAACATGGTTTGACTATTGCTCGCAGCGTTACCGCAGCTTCAATGGCCGCACCGGCACGTATGTGGGCTATGATGGCCAGAGCCACTTCTGCGTTGCGGGCTGAAGCTTCGAGATGAACCAAAGCAGCCGCGCGGGCTATGATCCCTTACGGACATAGTCGGCGCGGTTGATGCTGTGCCGCTGTAGCTTGTCGTAAAAGGTCTTTCGGGCGATGCCCAGCGCCCCGATCGTGCTAGCGACATCGCCTTCGAATGTCTCAAGCGTCTCACGAATGATCTGCGCTTCTTCCCGGTCAATGCGCTCTGATAGCGTGCCTGAAGTCTGCCGAGGTGTAACAGGCGTCGTCTGAGCCGCCGAATCTTCCAACCCAAGCACTACGCGCTCTGCAAAATGTCCGAGTTCGCGCACATTGCCCGGCCAGTCATGGTCGTTGAGATGACGCGAAACAGCTGATGTAATAGTGGGCATGGCCATGCCGAAACGCTTGGAAGCCTTTGTGACGAAGTGGGAAAACAGCAGCGGAATATCGGCTTTTCGCTCCCGCAAAGGCGGAATGGAAAGCGTTACCACGTTCAGCCGATAATACAGGTCATCACGAAAATCGCCGCGCTGCTCCGGGTTTCCCAGATCCACCTTGGCAGCGGCAACCACGCGAATATCGACAGACCGCACCTCGTTGGAACCAACCGGCGAAACCTGCCGTCCCTCCAGCACGCGAAGCATCCTGACCTGGACGGCGGGCGGCATGCTTTCAATTTCATCGAGGAACAGCGTTCCACCACTAGAATGCTCGATACGGCCAACGCGTTTTTTCTGCGCGCCGGTGAAGGCCCCGGCCTCATGGCCGAAAAGCTCGCTCTCAATGACCGTTTCCGGTAAGGCACCACAGTTGAGCGCAACGAAATTGCCCTTGGCGCGGCGTTTGCTCCAATTGTGAAGGGCGGTGGCGACAACTTCCTTGCCGCTGCCGGTTTCACCCGCAACCAGCACATCCACGTCCGTATCGGCGATATGCCTAAGTGTATTGCGCAAGCGCTCCATAGCTGGCGTCTGGCCAATGAGCGGCAGGTCGTCCTCTGCCTGCTGCGCGGCTTGCTTCAGCGCGCGGTTCTCCATGACAAGGCGGCGCTTTTCGAGAGCGCGGCGCGCGCTTTCCACCATCCGCTCTGTAGGAAACGGCTTTGCAATGAAATCGTAAGCGCCGTTTTGCAGCGCTGCCACCGCCATCGGCACATCGCCATGGCCTGTAATGAGAATGACCGGCAGATCCGCATCGATCTGCCGCAGGCGATCAAAAAATTGAAGGCCGTCCATGCCTGGCATGCGGATATCTGTGATGACGACGCCGTCAAAATCCTGCGATATCGCTTCCAGAGCCAACTCGGCTTTTGGAAACGGTGAGACCATCATGCCGTGCAGCTCCAGCGTCTGGCGCATGGCTTTGCGTAATTGCGAGTCATCGTCGACAAGGTAGACCGTGCCATGGATCGTCATATCACGCTCGCTTCAGGTATACAGAGAAACAGGTTCCGGTCTCGCCGGTGACGACAGCGATGCGACCACCATAATCGGAGGCAATATCGCGCGAAATGACGAGACCAAGCCCAAGACCACCTTCCTTTGAGGTGTTGAATGGCGAGAAGAGTTGCTGGAGAATGTCAGGTGCGATGCCCGGCCCATTATCAGCAATTTTGAGCAACACCTCATCGCCTGCATCCTCAGTGCGCACGGTAACGCTGCCATCCGGCTTATCCTCGACCGCTTCAAGTGCGTTTTGCAGAAGGTTGATGACGATCTGCTCCAGCCTGATGCGGCTGCCCGATACCATCACAGTTTCATCCGGTAACCGAATGTCCAGAGCATCCATGCGCCCGGCGAAACGACTGCGCAGCAGCACTACGGCACCTTCAATGACAAGACGGATGCTGACCGGCTCTGCCGCCGTGCGGCCTTTGCGGGCCAGTATCTTGAGATCGCTGGTGATGACACCGATCCGCTCCGTCAGCGAAGCGATACTCTCCAGATTCTCGTCCGCTTCCGCCTTGCGACCCCGTTGGAGGAATACCCGAGCATTATCGGCAAAGGCGCGGATGGTTGCGACGGGCTGGTTGATTTCATGGGCCACACCTGCTGCCACCTGGCCCAGAATGGAAAGGCGGTTAGCCTTGACCAGTTCGTGCTGAACGCTTTGCAACTCTTCAGCCGTCTGTTCGTGGCGCACGATTTCAGCCTGGAGACGATCCCGCGCCATCGTCAGATCAATCGTTCGCTCCTGCACGCGGCGTTCCAGTTCGGCGCGGTCCCGCTCTGCGGCGGCACGGGCTTCTGCGGCCTTTTGTCTGCGCCGAAACCATATGGCCGACAACGCAAAGACGGGCATGAGCCCTGCCGCAGCGATAATGCGGTTTTCACGAATGGCGCCGTTCATCGTGGCCTGCACCGGCTGGAGATAATGCAGTGACCATGCCGTTGATGGTACCGGCAGTTCCAGCCGCAAATATTCACCGGCCAGGGCCGCCGGTGAGGCAACGCTGACTATTGCGACCTCCGGCCCCGGTCTGGAGATTGTCTTCACCGGCATGGTGGAGAGTTGCTCATCACCGAACTGGAGACTTTCGGAGATTGCCTTACGGCGCGCATCTTCAACGGGCGCGACCGTCTTGAACCGCCATTCGGGAATGCTGGTCATCAGCACCACGCCGTTTGAATCAACGATGTAGACGGGCCGGCCACCGATATTCCAGTCTGTCTCAAGGCGATTGAACTCGACCTTTGCAATGACGACCCCGAGAGGGCTTCCATCCGGCCCATCCACACGCCGCGAAATGTAGAGACCCGGCCTGCGACTGACATTTCCCAGCGCGTAATGCTCGGCCTGACCCGTCTCTATTGCCTTCTTGAAGTAGTCCCGAAACGCATAATTGGAGCCAACGAAACTCTCCGGCGTTTGCCAATTGCTTGAAGCGATCGTGACGCCATCCATATCAGCCACGTAAATGACGGAGGCCTGGGTGCCTTCAATCAAGCCCTCGAGCTTCCTGTTCAGTTGCTCCAGAAGAGGGCCACGGTTCTGGAGTGCTTCAACAAGGTCTCGATCCTTCGACAGCACAAGAGGAAGAACACGCGGGCGCTCCAATGCCACATTCAGCAGTGCCGATTTCAGCTCGCCATCGGTACTGGCTGTGGCCAGCAAAGTCTTGGTGGCCTGAACACGCCCCAGCCTATCGGCAGCAACAAACACGCCAAAGGCGATGATAAGCCACATAACGCCAAAGGCGACCCAACGAAATCGAACTGTATGTAGATTACCGGCCATGAAAACCTCAGGTGAGACGAGTTCATTGTGTGGATTTCCGCACATAATGCAAGATTTCATGAGCGGATAAATGCACAAATGATGAAGCTCATCGTAGGTAGGCATTTTTTAATATTAAAAATCAATACGTTAATTTTCGAAACCGCGTTTGGCACGGTCTTTGCTGTCCTGAACTAGAAACGGTCTTTGACCGCGAGCCAGTTCGTCAAACCCGGGAGGCCATCAGGCAGGGTTGTGACCGAGGAGGAAAGAACATGATTGATAGCACCGCCGTGGCATCCAGCCACGTCAAACTCCCATTTTATCGCCACCTCTATTTTCAAGTTATCGTCGCGATTATTGCGGGCATTGCGCTCGGCCACTTCAATCCGACCCTCGGCGAGCAATTGAAGCCACTGGGCGATGCCTTTATTCGCCTTGTGAAGATGATTATCGCCCCTGTGATCTTACTGACGGTTGCAACCGGCATTGCCGGAATGAACGACATGAAGAAGGTAGGCCGCGTTGCCGGCAAGGCAATGATCTACTTCCTAACATTTTCGACACTGGCGCTGATTGTCGGCCTCATCGTCGCCAATGTCGTTCAGCCGGGCGCTGGAATGAACATCGATCCAGCCACGCTGGATGGCAAGGCCGTTGCAACCTATGCCGCCAAGGCGCATGAGCAATCCATCACCGGCTTCCTGATGAACATCATTCCGACAACCATTGTCGGCGCGTTTGCAGAAGGTGACATCCTTCAGGTCCTGTTCTTCTCGGTCTTGTTCGGTATTTCGCTGGGTATCGTTGGAGATCGTGGCAAGCCTGTCGTCGATTTCATGCACGCCCTGATGTACCCGATCTTCAAGCTGGTCGGAATCCTGATGAAGGCCGCACCGATTGGTGCATTCGGTGCCATGGCGTTCACCATCGGCAAATACGGCATTTCGTCCGTTACCAATCTGGCGATGCTGATCGGCACATTCTACTTCACGTCGCTGTTTTTCGTCATCGTCGTGCTTGGTGCTGTTTGCCGCTACAACGGCTTCTCGATCTTTGCGCTTATCCGCTACATCAAGGAAGAACTTCTGCTCGTTCTCGGCACGTCATCTTCGGAAGCCGCACTGCCGGGCCTGATGAGCAAGATGGAAAATGCAGGTTGCAAGCGTTCCGTCGTTGGTCTGGTCATCCCGACCGGTTATTCCTTCAACCTTGATGGCACCAACATTTATATGACGCTGGCAGCTCTCTTCATCGCACAGGCAACCGGCATTGAACTGACGTGGGGTCAACAGATTTTGCTGCTGCTCGTGGCAATGTTGAGCTCCAAGGGTGCGGCTGGTATCACCGGTGCAGGCTTCATCACGCTGGCAGCGACGCTCTCGGTTGTTCCATCGGTTCCGGTTGCCGGCATGGCGCTCATTCTTGGAATCGACCGCTTCATGTCTGAATGCCGTGCGCTCACGAACTTCGTTGGTAATGCTGTGGCAACCATCGTCGTTGCCCGCTGGGAAGGTGAACTTGACGAGGCGCAGCTTGCCCGGGTGCTGAGCGGCGAACACATTCCCACAACAGGCGACGTTGAGCCTGCCGCTATTGCACAACCTGCCGAATAAAGCAGACAGACCGCACGAAAGAGGCCCGCCCGATTTCATCGGCGCGGGCCTTTTCTTTACGTGAGACCTTCTGAAATTCGAGAGACGGATTACCCGCCGCTTGGGCCACGGCTTGGCCGCGCATCCCGCGCTGCTGCAAGCCCTCGGACAGCATCGCGATGGCCTGTTGAGGCAGGCCCCTCAAATACCTGAATGGCTTCGGCATACCGCTGAAGATTGAGGTAGGCATACCCTCTGATCACCATCAGATCGCTGCGTTCCGTGGCAAAGCGTGCGCGTTGATCAAGCAGGATCAGCGCCTTTTCGTATTGCTTGCCCTGATATGCAGCCAAGGCACGGTCGGTGAGAATAGCAACTTGGAGTTCCGTTGCCTTCGTCTTGTCCATGCCGGATCTGGTCGCGGAAACGGCAGCATTGTCCGTCAGCCCCATGCGCAAATAGGCAAGGCTTTGGCCATAGGCAGCGTCGCTTCGAACAGTTTCCTGCCCGCCTCTGAGTGCTGAACCGAATGCTTTCAACGCTTCTGCCGGTCTGTTGGCATCCATCAGGCACCAGCCCTGTTGCAAGGCCTGTTGTGGCGCAAGACCATCCGGGTTCACGAATGTTGAGCAACGACCCGATTTGGACGTGGTCTGCGTGCGTGTGACGACACGGCCCTGACGTGCAGCGACCGTTGGCGCTGCCGTGCGGTAAACCACTTCCGCCGGCTGGGCGGTGGCGGCGCTGACAGGGGAACGGTTGCCTGCCACCTCTGCGCTGGCCGGAACCTCGCGGCCATCAGGCGCGGTTCGTCCGATCTCAAGGATGCGTTGCGATTGCGCACCCCATTGGCTCTGAAGCCGACGCACCTCCGCCGCATTGTTGAGTTCTTGATAGGTAAGGGCCAAACCGTAAGCCGATGCTTCGTCATCGGCCTTCCAGCCCAAGGCGGTGCTGAACCATTGCATGGCCAGTTGCGGCTGTTTGAAGGCTCTCGAATACCATCCAAATTCCTGGGCAGTGGCCGGGTCTTTTTGCGAAACAGCTTCTTCGGCGATGCGCCTGAGGACATCCGCTTCAAGCGCGATCGGCGGATCCAGTGCGAGGAGATTTGCTGCGGCGGCGAGATAGGTCTTTCTCGCATCCTCGGATGAGGAGCGCCATTCATACATCACGTCTTCCGCTTCCAGCGGATCACCGCGTGCGATGAGCGAAAGGGCAAGGCCCTGCGACGCGGCAGCCGAATCTTCCGCCGCTCGGGCACCACGAAACCACTTTTCCGCATCAGGAGCTTTGTCACGCCGTATGTTGTACCACCCCAGCAGCAAAGCATCGCTTGGAAGCTTGCTGCTTTCGGCGACGCGTTCCATCCTCAGCAGATATGCTGTGGGTACCGAGATGTCCTTGTTTTCACCGGCATTGGCAACGAACTGACGCGCAAGATCATCTTTGATCGGATCAAACTCTAGCTTTCCATCAGCACCGGGTTTCTCCTTGGACAGGAGGTCATCCATCATACCAATCGGCAAGAGGGTGGACGCCTTCTGCACCGTGGCAAGCCGTTCGGCCGGCCCATCGCAATTGCTCAGCACATAGTTATAGACGTCACGTGCGCGCTCGGGTTTGTCGGTGCGCACGAAGGCTTCCGCCAACCGCCACAAAACATCGACTTCGCTACAGGTCAGCAATTGTGGATTGGAAGCTGCGGTCTCCACCACGGCATTATACTGTTTGAGGTCCGAAGAATTGACGAGCCGCTGCCGTGCTTCGGCCAGTTTCAGCATGTCAGTTAGATTGGAAGGCGGTTCCCACGCGGGATCTGCGACCTGACGGTCTGCAATTGCCTTTCGAGCCTCCGCATATCGACCATTGGCATAGAGCTGCCACATCGTCTCCAGTTGCGCATCGCCCTGCTCCGGCAAAGCCAACGGATCTGCCGGTGGCGTCCAGTCCGGATAAAGCACTTTCAGACGCGCGATTTCGGCTTCCAGTCGGGCCTTATCCCCCTGCGCTGCAAAATAGCGAAGGGCACTTTCATCCACTTTGACCGAGGAAGCAGGCGAAGCAACGGAAGGTGCTGGCGGGCGGGTAGCTTGCGAAAGCATCTGCCCCTCAGCCCCAACGGGCGAAGGCATAGTGACCGGCGGAGAAGGCTGCGTGTCATTCTGCGCAAAGCGGATCGCATCGGGCATAAGCGATTTTTCGCCAAGCTGCCGATTGCCAAAAACATCGCGGCCGATCGACCCGGTGGTCTGAACCGTTGCGGTGCTTCCCATAAGCTGATCGCGCCAATGATAGGCACTGCCCGCACCGATGGCCAAAACAGCAGCCGCTATGTAAACTGGTTTTCCGATCATAGGCATTCCTCACGCGTCTGCGTTGCGAAAGACAATGCGAGGAGATGCAACGTCGATGGATAGTAGAGTGTCGGTTTGAACGGCCTCAGCTCTTCGGGAATGGGAGCCTTATTCGCCACGCAGGCCAACAGCGCCGGAATGATCCTGTAACCGGCATCTGAGAGCACGTCCTTGGGGTTGCCGGTGCGCAGGTCGAATGTGGCCATGCTTCCGCCCTCCACTGTTGTCGAAGCGATCAGCCTTTGATTGAGCGCGGCATCTCCCAACCCGGCACGAACCAGATAGAGCGGTATCCTCACGGCATTATAGCCGAATTCCTGCGGAAAGCCGTCAGCGGGGCGAGGTCTGGTTTTCAGGGATACCCAATCGGCGGGAAGCTTTCTGGGGCCAAAGAGATAGGCCTTGATTTCGGCAAGACCATCTTTGCTCAACGCAGCCCAAAGAGGTGATGGTGCAATCTCGTTCAAGACGGGAAAGGCTTCGAAAATAAGATAGGACGGATTGACGACCGGGCCATCCGGGCGGTCCGCCTCTGCAAATCCGACCGTTCCCGGCAGCAGAATCGTGCGCCCGGCCCGCTGAACAACGGTCTTGGCAAGAACGGTTTGAGCAATCGCGCGTGCCGCCTGGCTGTATTCCGGCTTGTTCCACTGCTTGGCGGCAAGCGCCAGCGCATAAGCAATCAGAATATCGCCATCTGTGGCGTTGTTGATGTCGGATATATGCGGCTCGGTCGCAGGGTCCCATTTCCATGCGGCGAGGCCATCATCCCTCACCAGAAGCTCCGTTCTGGTAAAAGACCAGATCAGCTCAAAATCAGCGGGGCTATCCGCCAGAACCGCCAGCCACATGCCGTAGCCTTGCCCTTCGCTATGGCTGATATTCTTGTTGCCGGTATCGATGATCCGGCCCGCCGGATCAAGAAAGGCCGTCTTGTATGCGCTCCAATCTGGTGGGGTGATCGAGGCGGCATTTGCGTGCGCGGGAACGAGCATCATGACGAACAGTGCAAGAGTTTGGAGCCAAGGCGCAACGCGATGTTTCATTTGTGACGCCCCATACCGCGCAGCATCAGATATGTGACAAAGCCGAGCAGCGTTAGAAATCCGATAAACACAAGAGAATAGGACAGGGTGTTCGAAGACAGCCAGTTGGCTGCAATCAGCCGCCAGTTCCAGAAGCTGAAGGACCGTGTGACGATGAAGCTTGGCTGTTCGGCAGCGATGGTTTCCACCTTGTCAGCTGCGGCATCATAGGTGGCAACGCGTCCGGCGAGCGTGGTCCAGCGTTTCTGTTCCGTCATCGCCGCCATGCCGGTGCGCAGATCTGATGCGGTCGGTGCTGTGGCCATAGTCCACACGCCTTGACCGCCCGGGCTCAAACCCTGCGCCAGCATAAAGGTAACATTGGCGGGCGGCGTATAGATCTGTTCTGCGCCGGGAAGGAACCGCAATGTATCCGAACTGATATCGAAATTCCGCTTCATCCATTCCTCGAATGAGGAAACCTGCCCTTGCCACAGACCACCATCAACCCGCTCCCGCCAGTCGTCAAAAAGCTGATCGGTCTGGGCTGGACCCGCCGTTCCTTCATTTTCCTTCCACGCCACCTGGCTGGCGGATGCCAGATCAAGCTGGCTGACCAGCGCTTGCGGCATCTGGCCCAACGTTCCGAAAAACAGCGCGTTTCTTTCACCGACTGCGGCAGGTGTCGCCACCATTTCGACATTGACGGGATGGCCGCCCGCGATGGCAAGTCGGCTGAGAAGTGTCGCAGCGGCAGACATGGTATCGCTGTCCACCCGCTCCAGCCAAACGGCGACAGGCTGGGCATTCGCGCGGTAAGGCTGGCCGACGCCATTCGTCGCCGCAAGATCAGGTGCCCTGCCAATCAGCGCGAAATTGGGCATGTGAAACTCTGTCGTATCGAACAGCGCAAAGCGCGGGGTCTGTGCTGCTGGCGCACCGGGAAGGCAGGCTGCGTCCGCTTCCGTGACAAGGATGGCCTCGATGGCCACAGTGTTCACACCGGGTACAAAATGGCGCAAGGTGACATTGATTGGTAGATGCCTGAAAATGCCGCCACCGCGATTTGAAATCGGCACCGTTGAGGCAATGTTGCCATTCACGTAGACATCGATGTGGCTACCGGGAAGAATTTCGTTTGAATAGGCGGCATCCAGAAGCAGCGTGGCCTCGCCATAAGCGGAAGCATAGAAATCCGCTGGTGTGCCGATAGTGAAGTCCGTTCTGAAACGCCTACCGGAAAACTCGCTGCTTCTGACACCCAGCGTCGATAGTGCAAGGCGTCTGTCCGACATGACAAGCGGTGCATCCGGCGTGTGCCAGGACCTTGTGGAAAGGGTTGCACGCGTAGAACCCACAGGCCGCTCGACAGCTGACGACAGCGTATCGATTGCCTGCGCCAGTGCCTGCGGTGTCGGGCCACTGACAACCAAAGCCGACGTGCCTTTAACGATATCGCTCTCAAAACCGGAGTAAGGGCCAGCAAGCGCTTCTGGCGGAACAGCCTGCGTTGCAGTTGCGATCTCGCGCGATGTACCGACCAGGACGGTCAGCGATCCAGGCATGCGGTCAGGCGGCGCCTTGGTATCAAACGTGATCTTCTGGTTCGGCATCTGTGTGCGCAGGGCAAGGGCCTGAGCCAGTTTAAGCAATGGTTGAGCAGAGGCCGGGTTTGAAAGCCCCGGCGCCACGATATTGATCGTCGTCGTGCCCGTTGCGTCCGCGCCTATCGCTTGAATGTCATCGACCGTATAAAACCGGTTGGCCACATCCCCATTGAAAGCGATGTAGGTTCCAGAAGGGCTGACATCGGTCCAGAGATCATAGGTGGATTGCACCGTGCAATCGGTGCGATGCCGCTGCTGCACGCCAAGTGAAATGGTGTTCGCGCCAGCCTGAAGCGAGCCCGCCGGTATCGACATAGATACATTGCCTTCACCATCCGGCGAAGACACACTTTTGCTGTCGAGCGCAACGTTGTTGACTGACACCTGGAGGCTGGAGCTTTCCGGCGCTACCACGATTGCGTTTTGATAGCCGATATTGAGCGAGACGGCTGCTTTTACCTGCTCAGGAGTGAGATACAGCGTCCATTGGCGCTGGTCCATCTCTCCCGAAAGTCCGAGTTCAGCAAATGGCAGGATATAGCGGCGGCGGTCGTCCGTGCTAGCTGACGCAGGCAAAGCGGCCGGTTTCGCAGGAGTAAGCACTGGTGCCGTGACCTCAGCAGGTCTTGGCACCGCAGGCACCACCGGCGCAACAGGCGCCACAGGAGCTGGCCGTGGCGGTGTCACCGGTGAAGGCGTTGGAGCCTCCGGCTTTTCAGGAGACATGTCGAAAGGCGTGGACTGCGCCAAGGCCACGCCTGAGATGGACGCAAGCAATGCGGTGAGAAGGATGGGTTTCATCATGTCTTCACCCTTTCCACCGTCGGCTTGGGCTTTTTCTCCGGCACGAATGAGCGGAACAGATAGAAAAGACCACGATTCGTCTGGAACACCGCGATGGCCAGGAAGGTCGCCGTCCCCTTGATGAGGCCAGGATTTTTTCTGCGGCTGCTTTGCAACTCGCTCCACTGGTCGGAATTGGCAAAAATGAGATCCGCGATCAAACGGTGGTCCACCGCCTGCTGGGGTGAAAATGTGCTGCCGACCGATGTGTAGCCGTTCTGGCGAACAGATCTGACGATGTTGATCGGCATTGTCTCCGGCACGCCTTCACTATGCGGCTTGACGCGGATGACCGCTTTTGAACCCTTTTCGACGACGGACAAGCCTTCTTCGAAAATATGGATCAGCATGCCATTCACAGACACGTTTTCGATGGTGGCGGGCATCCACGCATCGCTTTCACCAATCTGCAATTCGCACCGACGCTTAACGGTGACGCGGCGAGACGCCGATTTTTCACTGCGCTCCGAAACGACGCCCAGGGCACAGCCTGCAAATATGATGTTGAGCAGGTTCCAACCGCCCACAACCAAGGTCACGTCCGCCTTGTAGGGCTCTGCATAGACGCGATAAATCGCGAAAATCATGGCGATGACCAGCACGCCAAATATGACGAAGAACGGCCTGCTGATTTCCGACAATCTGGCTTCGCTGATCGACTCATCCTTGGCCGTAACCTTGAAGGTAGGCTTGGACGGGTTGAAAATGACCGAGACTACAGCGGGCAACAGATGAACCGTCTGCACATACTCGTACAGCTCTGAAATCCATGGCCAGCGGAAACGGCCAAAGAGGAAGTTCTGCATCATGAGGTTCACCAGCATATATGCCGCAGTGTAGGCGAGAAACTCCCCCCCGGATGCGACGAAAATCTGCAGGTCGAAAAACAGGTAGAACAGCGGCGCAAACAGGAAGATGGTGCGGGGAAACGGAAACAGCCAGAACAGCGTTGACGACATGTAGCAAAGCCGCTGCGTAAACGAGAGCCCACGGCGAAAAAGTGGCTGACGGAAAATCAGGATCTGCATCATGCCCTGCGCCCAACGGCTGCGTTGACCGATGAAGCTTGCAAATGTCGCAGGCTGGAGACCGGCAATCAGCGGCTTGTCCACATAAAGACTGTTCCAGCCACGCGAATGAAGTGCCAACGCCGTTTCGCAATCTTCTGTAATGCTGACGCCGCTGAAGCCGTCCGTTTCCTTCAGCGCCTGACGGCGCAGCACGGCGGCGGAACCGCAGAAGAATGCGCCATTCCATTTGTCCAGACCGCGCTGAATGATGCCGTAGAACATTTCGTTCTCGCTCGGCATCGTTTCAAAGGTGCGCAGGTTCCGCTCGATCGGATCCGGGTTGAGGAAGAAGTGAGGCGTCTGGACAAGAAACAGGCGATCGTCTTCCTCGAAATAGCCAACCGTTTCCTGCAGAAAATCTCGCGCTGGAGCGTGATCGGCATCGAAAACGACGATCAACTCACCCGTTGAGTGATCAAGCCCGTTGTTCAGATTTCCGGCCTTGGCATGCACGTTGCGCTCACGGGTGAGGTAATTGACACCCAGATCGGAGCAGAGCTTTTTCAGCTCTTCATGACGCCGCGTTGCGGCTTGCGCTTCGGGAACATTGGAGGCGTTGCGCTTCTGAACGCTTCCGCCATCGTCCAGCAACCAGACAACAAATCTGTCTTGCGGATAATCGATATTCTTCGCAGCAGCCAACGTATTGGCCAGAAGGACGGCATCTTCATTATAGGTCGGCACGAAGATATCGACCGTCGGCACATAGCCGGGTGATCCGGGACGGGTTTTTCGCGATGGCAGAGGCATCGAAACGATGACAAGGCTGAGCGCCAGCATAAGCACGCTGTACATTTCCGCCATATACAGCAGAAAGCCCGGAATGAAGTTTTCCGGCTGGTTGATGGGCGGCAGTGTGCTGGTGGTTCGCCAATAGACGTAACGCAGCACGATGGCGGTTCCGAAACCCAGGCCGATCAGGCGCCATGCGCCTTTGCCGTTCAGGGATTTGATCGTGGCCAGAAGCACAAGCGAAATCGCCGTTGCAATCAGGTGAGCCTGCAAACTGACTGGCAGCGTGATGATGACAAGCACGCAAACGGACACGAACATCCAGATGATGACGGAAATAACCTTGCTCATCTGCAAACCCCTGTTTTCAAACCGGTACGAGGCGAAATACCTTGACCTGGCCCGCAGTTTGACGGCGACACATTACAGTAGCGCATTATAAATAAGTCGATGCTAAATATGTTACTTGCATCTTTGCGACCCCTCCCCTGACGACACGCAATCAGGCGATGGAATTACGACACGTTTTGTCTCTTCGGCATTGGCTGTCGATGAGGAGTCTGAAGGCCGCGAGGCAGCGGCTCCGCCGACCATGGGTGACGGTATCACGACGCGCGATGGCGCAGCCTCTGCAACAGGAATTGGCGTTGGCGCTGGCTGGGCTGGCAATGAAACACGACGGACCATCGGCTGTGCGGCCTGACCCTGTCGGGGTACCGGCGTCTGCATGCCGGGCTGCATCGGAAATTCACTGGCAGTTACGGGGTAGATCGGATTTCCCGAACGACCCAGTCCCTCTGGCGGCTTCTGAGCGGTGCCATAAGGGTTCCAACCTTCAGCATCATAGCTTCCGGTAATCGTGTAATTATACATGACCGACAAAAGATCGCGTGTCGTCACGCCAGACTGGCACAACCGCAGCGTAACATTAATGCGTCCGAGGTTCTTGAAGCCCTGCCGCATATCTTCAGGCGAGCGGATGTGCTGCCACGCATAGAGACAGGCATCATCCCCCGCACCTCGCCCTGAGGCGTAGGAGAAAGCGCCATAGGCGTTCTGAAGATATTCAGCCGAAGGCGCGATCTGTGCGCCCGGGAAGGCCGTGCGAATTTCACGAGAGATCGAAGACGCACGCAAGCCGCCGCCGGACAGGCCATCCCGGCCCGTATCTTCGGCGCGTTGCGGACCGAACAATTCTATTTTCAGGTAATTCTGACCCGGTGTGCGCGCATCCGACCGCAGAATAACCTCCTGCTGAACCGCATTCGAATAGGTACGGCTGATGACATTGATGACTTCAGGACCGCCGGGTGGCGGAAAGATCAGGGCCTCTTCGGGAGGCAGCATCTTTGGCGCGCCTGATGACCGGACGCCGCCGGGGTTATTGCATCCCGAAAGCATCAACGCGACACCAGAAAATAGGACAAAGGCGGCGAGTTTCCCCACCGCCGCTCCCGCTGCACCCCATATGCAGGCGAAGGTGCGCACAAACCGAATCAACCATGACCAAACCATGTTCATGGAATACGTGAGCATTAAAATTTAGCAATATTAAATCTTACCCATGCGGCACGTCTCCGCCCGCCAGCGCGCACCCACAAATGTGGAACTGAACCCGTAAAATATAAGTTGGAGTTGGACTGCATTTATAAACCCGCCTAAGAATCCAACTGAAAAGAAGTGAAATGGCAGATCAAACAATGACCGCAACCAACCAGCTTTCAAATGAAGTCAAAAGGTTACGACGTTGGCTCGATGAAGATGCCTTGCCGATCTGGTGGGAGGTCGGCGCGGCCAAGCCATCTGGCGGTTTCCATGAACGTATTGGACAAGATGGCATGCCGATGCTGGGTGATGACCGCCGCGCCCGGGTGCAGCCGCGTCAGGCCTATTGCTACGCCGCCGCGGGCCAAAACGGCTGGACCGGGAGCTGGCAAAATGCTGTCGATCACGGCCTAAGCTGGTTTGACAAGGTTTATCGTCTTGAGAACGGGCTTTACGGAAATCTAGCGGATGCTTCGGGCAAGCTGATCGATCCGACATTCGATTTCTACAATCAGGCCTTCGCGCTCTTTGCCGCCGCGCAGACCGCGATGGCGTTTCCAGACCGACGAGATGCAATGCGCGCCCGCGCCTTGGCATTGCTCGATGTTTTGCAAGCTGACTACGCCCATCCAGTCGCGGGTTTTGAAGAAGCAAACCCTCCGGTGGAGCCGCTGTGCTCCAACCCGCACATGCACTTTTTCGAAGCGATGCTGGCATGGGAACAGGTGGACCCTGAGGGACAGTGGCATAAGCTGGCAGACGAGATCGCAGCGCTTGCCATCGAGAAATTCATCGACGCCAAGTCAGGCGGTCTGCGAGAGTTTTTCGATCGTGACTGGAACCCGATGCCGGGCGAAAAGGGCCGCATCATGGAGCCCGGCCATCAGTTTGAATGGGCGTGGCTCCTGACGCGCTGGGGAAGCCTGCGGAACGACGAAGGAGCTATAACCAAGGCAAAACGTATGTTCGAGATTGGCGAGACATACGGAATTTGTGCGCGCCGCAAGGTGGCGATCATGAGCCTCTATGATGATTTCACAGTCCATGATCCACTCGCTCGTTTGTGGCCACAAACCGAATGGCTGAAGTCCGCTTTGCGACTTGCCTCAGTCAGCCACGGCGAAGAACGTCAGCGTTATCTGGCCTCTGCTCTGAAAGCCATTGGAGCCTTGCAGCCGTTTCTCGATACTCCGGTGTCCGGCCTCTGGTTCGACAAATGGCCCGAAGATGCCCCCATGCTGGATGAACCAGCACCTGCCAGCACCTTCTATCACATAGTCTGCGCGATCTATGAGGCTGAGGACATGCTGAAATCGATGGCCAGCTAAAACAAAGGTTTAATTCGCCACCCTCGATCAGGTGCGAGGGTGGCGAATGCTGAAATTATGCCTCCAGATAGTGCACCTGCTCAGGCGTCAGCTTGATATCGAGTGCAGAGAGACTGTCTTCCAGCTCGGCAATCGTGCGTGGTCCGATGAGCGGAATGACAGGGAATGGCTGCGCGATGACATAGGCAAGAGCGATATGGATAGGATCGCGTCCCAATTCATGCGCCAGTTCAATCGCTCTGTCGCGTCGCTGGAAATTGCGATCCGAATACCAGACGCGTACGATTTCCTCATCGTCATGCTTGTCCCTTCCGGCTCTCTCCGTAAAGAAGCCACGGCCCTGACTTGACCATGCGAAGTTAGGGATCTGACGCTCACGCTGCCATTCCTTCCATGCATCGTCGGAGGCCGATACGCATCCGGCCCAGATCGGATCCAGCATTTCGGCAAGCGAGAAGTTGTTGGAAAGTGCCGCCGGTGCGGCCTTGCCGTTTTTACGGGCGTAATCAGCAGCCTCATCCATGCGCTCACGTGTCCAGTTGGAGCCACCGAAAATGCTGCCGATACGGCCACGTTTCACCTCAGCATCCATCGCATCCACAAACTCGCCAACCGGCACGTTGGTGTTGTCGCGGTGCATGAAATAGATGTCGACATAATCAGTCTTCAGCCGATCCAGCGATTGATCGAGCTGCTTGGCAATCATATCGGGATAGCACAGCGGCGAATGCGCGCCTTTGCCGATGACCACGATCTCTTCACGCGGCACGTTGCGGCTGGTGTGCCAGTCTCCGAAAATAGCTTCGGTTTTGCCGCCGCCATAGACATAGGCTGTATCGAAAAGATTGCCGCCCGCCTCGTAGAATGTGTCGAGCGTCAGCGACGCGGAGGCAAAATTCGGGAAGAATTCGAAGCCCAACGCAACAACGGATGCGGGCTTGGCGACGCCCGGAATGGTCCTTTTAGGCACCGCGTTTCCGGCAACGACCGCAGCACCGCTGATGTTGCGAACACGCTTTACAGCCGTTTCGACGCCATATTCCAGACCGACGGACTGACGCCACTGGTCCATGGCGCGCAGGTTGCCAAGGCTGTCTGCCCAGCTCATGCCGGGATAGGCAAATTCAGTCTGACCAGCGCGAATTGCCTCGCCTGCCGCATCAACCTCGAAAGCATAAAGCCAGCCATCCTCACGCACTTCGACCGTTTCTCGATCTGCGCCCTTGATGATGTCGATCTTGCCGACGCCACCTTTGTGGCCCGAGGCGAACCAGAAATTCTCGACCTCAATACGCCCCTCAGAGCCGATGATGCGCAGCACATTATCCTGCTGGGCCATGATCGAGCATGAGACTTCGGCGACGATGCCATTTGGAAATTTCAAAACGGCAGACGCCCATTCATCCACGCCGGACTGGCCGAGATGGGCGACGCCGGACACTTTCTCAGGCTCCAGAAACGACTTGCCTGAAACCGCACCGGCAATGAGGCGCGCCATGGACACGGGGTAGCCGCCGACATCGAGAATGCCGCCGCCAGCCGCATCATTGGCAAACAGGCGATGTTCCCCGTTGAAGCCGCCCATGTTGAAGCCAAAGCTGGTCCTGATCAGGCGGACCTCACCAATTGCTCCGCTCTTGATCAGTTCAACGAGTTTCGCGGTCTGCGGGTGGAGGCGATACATATACGCTTCGCCAGCGAAAACCCCGGCCTTTCGTGCCTCGTGAAAAACGGCATCGGCATCATAGGCGGTCAGCGCAATCGGCTTTTCCACCAGCACATGCTTGCCCGCACGGACGGCTTTGATAGCCCATTCCACATGGCCGGTGTGGGGCGTTGCGATATAGACGGCATCCACGTCAGGATCAGCCAGCAGGGCCTCGTAACCGTCGATGATGCGCGCACCGGGAAAACCATCGCCAAGGCCCGGCTTGCCGGGATTGCGGCTGGCGATTGCCACGAGCTTGCCGGTTTTGGAGTGCGCGATACCATCGGCAAAGGTGCGCGCAATTGTTCCGGGGCCGATGATGCCCCAACGGATGGGTTGAACGTCAGTCATTGCATGTCCTCATATTATTAATTCGAGATTGCGCTTTCAGCGCAGGCGCTGGCCCGTGCTGTCAAAAAGGAAGGTCCGCTCAGAGATCACGGAGACTGTCAGGTTCTGCGCCGCAGCAATGTGGCGCGTATCCGGGCGTTCGATGATGATGGGCGTGCCGCCTGCCATGCGGGCATAGATGTAGCTCGTATTGCCCAGATGCTCCGCAACATCGATCTCGACGGTGATATCCGCATCGCCGCGACCAGCCTCGCCGAAACGCTCAGGTCTCACACCCAGAACGACCTCGCTGCCACCAGCAACCGGTGAGGTGAGCGGCACCGTCAGCTGCACCGAAGGATCATCGACAAGACGCACGGTTACACTGCCTGGTCCATTTGCGATGGCCGTTGCTGGCAGGAAATTCATCTTCGGAGAACCGACGAAACCGGCAACGAAGCGATTGGCCGGGTCGTCGTACAGATCCAGAGGCGCGCCGACCTGTTCGATGTGACCTGCCCGCAGCACCACGATCTTCTCGGCAAGCGTCATCGCTTCCGTCTGATCGTGGGTCACGTAGATCATGGTCGTGCCGAGTTGCTTGTGCAGTCTGGAAATCTCCACCCGCATCTGAACGCGCAACTCGGCATCAAGGTTGGAAAGCGGCTCATCAAACAGGAAGACACGCGGTTGCCGCACGATGGCACGGCCGATGGCAACGCGCTGCCGTTGACCGCCGGAAAGCTGCTTTGGCCTGCGGTGCATCAGCTCGTTGATCTGCAAGATATCAGCGGCACGGCGAACGCGCTCATCGGTATCGGCTTTCGGGTTGCCGTTCATGCGAAGGCCGAAGGACAGGTTTTGCTCAACCGTCATGTGCGGATATAGCGCATAGGACTGAAACACCATGGCAATGCCACGGTCTGTCGGCTCGGCATCATTGACGACCTTGCCTCCGATACTGATCTCTCCGCCGGAGATATCTTCCAACCCGGCTATCATGCGAAGCAATGTAGATTTGCCGCAGCCGGAAGGGCCGACGAAGACAACGAACTCCCCATCCTTGATGTCCAGATCAGCTCCATGGATGACCTCGAGAGAGCCGTAGCGTTTGACGACATTTTTGAGCGAAAGTTCCGCCATTGGGTTTCTCCCGGATTACTTGACGGCGCCGGCAGAGATGCCAGCGATGAAATGGCGCTGCAACAGCACGAAGATGACGAGGATGGGCGCGGTGAGCAGCATGGCACCCGCCATGATGCCGCCCCAGGAGACTTTGGTGAGGCCGATCAAGGTGCCGAGCGCAACGGGTGCCGTCATCATGCCTGGCTGTGAGTTGACCAGCAGCGGCCAAAGGTAGTTGTTCCACGAGGCAAGAAAGAGAATGATCGACAATGCCGCCATGGTGGGGCGCGCCAGCGGCAAGGCGATGCGCAGGAATATCTGCCACTCCTTGACGCCTTCGACACGGGCCGCATCGAAAAGCTCATTTGGCATCATGGAAAATGATTGCCGCATGAAGAGCACGCCGAGCGAATTGAACAGGGGCGGCACGATGAGCGCGACCCATGTGTTGGCAAGCTTGAATTCCCGCGCCACCATGATGAACTGCGGAATGACCACGACAGCATAGGGCAGCGTAATCGTTCCCAGGATAATCGCGACCACGACGCTGCGACCAGCAAAGCGGTATCGCGCCAGAGCCCAGCCAGCCATGGATGTCAGCATCACGGACAGGACCGTATAAATCACCGCAACGCCGATGGAGATGAACAGAGCGCGCAGGAAATCCGTATCTGCCTGAAGGTTGCGGAAATTCTCCATAAAATGGGTCGAGGGCAGCAGCACGATCTCGGGGCTGAAAATGCCTTGATCGGGCATGGTGGAAAAGATGAACATCATCCAGATGGGAAACAGCCAGATGATGGCAAGCGGCGTCAAGGCGGCATGCAGCGCGATTTTCTGCCACAGCAGGGACTTGGACTTCGATCTCATTTCGCTTCCCTCCCGATCCACAGGTTGAACATGGAGATAACGACGGCAAGCGCTGCAATCGTATAGGCGATTGCCGATGCGTAGCCGAAGTTGAGCGACGTGAAGCCTTGCCGATACAGGAAAATGCCAAGCGTTTCGGTTGCCCCACCCGGACCGCCTCTGTTGGTAATAAGGAAGGGTTCGGTAAACAGCTGCATCGTTCCGATGACGGACAAAACAACGCAGAACAGGATTATGGGCTTGAGCAGCGGCAGCGTGATATGCAAGAATTGCTGGCGCTTGCTGACATGATCCAGCGTCGCCGCTTCATAGACATCGCCCGGAATGGACTGAAGCCCGGCCAGAATGATGATGGCGTTGTACCCCGCCCAGCGCCATGTGACGGCAATGATGATGAGCGCCATGGCTGCGGTGGAATTATCGAACCACGCGATAGGGGCGAGACCCACTGACGTGATGAGCTTGTTGATGATGCCGAAATCGGCTGAAAACATCAGCCTGAACACGGCGGCATAGGCCACCTCACCAACCACAACTGGCGCAAAAAAGGCGAAGCGATAGAGCGGGCGTGCCTTGAGGAGCGGCGAATTCAACAGCACCGCCATGATGGTGGCGAGCGCAATCATGACAGGCACCTGCACGATGAGAATGATAAGCGTATTCTGCAGCGCATTGTAGAATGCGGGATCGCCGATCAATCGTCCCCAGTTCATGGATGGCGCGAAACGCCAGGGATTAATGCGCGTATTCTGGAAGGACATCAGGAAGGAACTGATGATCGGCCAAAGCCAGAATGTCGTGAAAATCAGAAGATACGGTGCCAGAAAGGCATAGGCGACCCTATTGCGCAAAGGCATTTCGACCTCACAAAGCCAGAGGGTTATGGGAGCCGGACGCCCGTGAGATGGGCGCCCGGCAACGGTCGGCTTGGGAGACTATTCTGCGATCGGCACGCCTGTTGCCGATTCGATCTGCTTGGCGGCATCATCGAGCGCGGTCTTCGCATCAGGGAAGCCGCCTGCCAGATACTTGGTCTGCGTTACGCGGTAGATGCCTTCGGCATCAGACTGAAAGGCAGTGCCGCGGCTGGGCACGATTTTCGGCAGCGTTGCCAGAATGTCGGCCCAAATCGCCTGCCCACCCCAATAGGGCTGCGCTTCCTTGGCGAAGGCGTCCTTGTCCGCCGTGAGCAAAGATGGCACCAGACCAAAGGATTTCAGCATGGTCACCTGACCCTCATTGGTCAAAAGCGCATAATCCACAAACTTCCATGCCGCTTCCTTGTTTTGAGAGGCCGAGCTTATGGCCAGCGACGAACCACCGAGATTGGCTGCGTGGGGGCCATCTGCGGTGAGGCTCGGCATCGGATAGACGCCCCATTTGCCAGCCAGATCGGGGGAGCCGGACCGAATGGTGCCCTCATACCAGCCGCCATACATTTGCGTGGCGACTTTTCCGGCTGAGTTGGACTGGATTTTCTCGTCCCAGATGGCCGCAGTGATGATGCCTGCATCTTTCATCTGCTTGAGCTTTTCCAGCGTTGCCACACAGGCGGGCTGGTTGATGGTTATGCTCTGGCCATCGGTCGAAAAGTAACCGCATCCCTGCTCATTGGAGATCATGCGGAACCATTCGCTATCACCGTTGAAATCGGCCTGTGTCATGACTGTGCCGGGATTGGCCGCCATGACCTTCTTTCCGGCGGCAATGAAATCATCCCAGGTCTTGATCGTTAGGGGATCAACGCCTGCTTTTTCGTAGTAGTCACGGCGGTAGTACATGGTCACCGGGCCGCTATCCCACGGCACAGCATAGGCCACGCCGTCGATTTCAAGCTCTGTGCGCTTGAATTCCGGGAACAGTGCCTGCTTCTCAGGCGTGTAACCAAGCTTTGTGGCGTCTGTGAAGCAGTCCGGGAAACGGTTCCAGAAGACCTCGGCTTCATAGTTTTCGACGGTCACGATATCCGGCAAGCCTTGCCCACCAGCCGCGCAGGCCGCCAGCGCCTTGTCATACACCTGATTGTTGCCCAGATCCTGAACATCCACCTTGATATCGGGGTACTTCTTGTTGAAGCCCTCAAGTGTGGACTTCAAAGCAGACGCGGCGACGTTCCAGCTCCAAACGGTAACAGTGGTTGATTGTGCGGCAGCCGGTGCAGCAGCCATGAGTGCCAGCGAGACAGACGCGCCGATAAATTTGAAATTCATTGAAAACCTCCCTTTTCAATTGCCGTCCTCCAACGACACGGGCAGATTAGCCGGACTTGAAATTCTGTCTCGTAAATTGGGAACATCGATTTGGCGGAAAGTAAGGTCGAGGGTAGAGCGATTTATCAGCCGGGTGCCAGCAGCATCGAGGGCGCGCCCAACCGGTTGGAGTTTTTCCGGGCTCATCCATCCATTATGCTGATGCCGCACTGGCATGCGCAGATCGAAGTGAACTACATCACTTCGGGCAGTGTCCATTACCGAATGGGGGACCATGCCTTGCAACTGGATGCGGGGCAGATATGCCTGTTCTGGGGTGGGCAGGCACACAGAATGGACTGGTCGTCAGACGATTCCTTTTACGCAGGCGCCCATCTGCCACTGGTTCATTTCTTCCGCATGCGTCTACCTGTGGCCGTCTCGGCCAAGCTGATTGGCGGCGCCACGATGGTAACCTCTGTTACCGATCCGTCCGACGAGGAAAACTTTTCACGGTGGTTTCGCTATGCAAAATCAGGTGATCCGCTGAAGGCGGAAAATGCAGTGGAAGAGTTGCTTCTGCGGGTGGAGCGCATGTTTCTGGAGCCCTACACCGTCATATCGCCGCAGTCTCGCGACGTGAAATCCGGCGATGCAGAAAGCACCAGCTCGGCCAGCGTCGTGCGCATGTGCGACTTCATCGCCGCAAATTTTCTCGAGGATATCGACGCGACAGACATTGCCCGCTCTGCCAGCCTCCACCCCAAATACGCCATGAACCTGTTTCGAAAATCTACAGGAATGACCTTGATCAAGTATCTAACGTTGCTGCGCCTGTCTCGCGCACAGGCCATGCTCATCAAGGACAACGACAATATTCTGCAGGTGGCGATGGAGAGCGGCTTCGGATCGGTTAGCGCCTTCAACAAGGCATTTCGACAGGTGGCAGGCATGTCGCCATCGGATTTTCGTCGCGATATGCGCTTCAACAACACGTTGTGATCGCCACTCCGCTTTCCCGCTGCAAAAACTCGCACGCAATTCTTACGAAAATTTAACTGTTGCTCCGGCGGGAAAGATGGCTATTTTCCGTGCTGCGTTGCAGCATAGCCTCTCCTTACGCAACGCGGCTACATTATAGGCCGGTCACTCCGCTGGACCCCGGTTCCATTCAATGTCCATTCTAGGGAGATTATAATGACAATATCTGTTTCTCAGCCCCATTCCGGTGATCGGACGGATGCGCCTTTCGCGGCCAAGATTTCCGCAGCCAGAGGCGAATGTGGTTACACAGTCGAGCAACTGGCAATTACGTGCGGATTGACGACTGAAGAAATCGTCGCACTGGAAGACGGCACGGATATCAATCCTTCCCACATTCAGCGTGTCGCAGCGGCGTTGCAAATCCCGCTTGCTCAGGCCGTCTAAGGCTTTTCTGTTCTTTTTATAAAAAGGCCACGCCCTGCCCGTCGCGCATGAGTTTCTTAATCTTTGCAGGACGGGCTGGGACTAGCTTTTATCTCACGAGCGTTTTTCCTGACACCTATTACAAATTAGATTTCTCCTTACCACATGCAGGGCTATTATCCGGCGCACGATCAATGATTGCGCGCATAAAAGTAGCCATGACTGTGAGATATCCATGACAGACGCAAACACCGCTGACCTGTCTCCATCATTACCCTCCGATATCCTTTGGCCGTCGAAGCGATCCGCGATCCTGAACTGGCTCGTAATGGAAACCAGCGATCAACGTTTCATTGACAATCTTCTCGTCGAACTGTGCCAACGACTGAACGACGCAGGTATCTCTGTGGCACGGGGCACGATCAATTTTCTGGTCGACCATCCGCAATGGCGGGGGGCGCGCATGTTGTGGTCGAGAGGACTGAACGAAGCGGAGTTCACGACCTACCCTTATGGCATGGAGAGCAGCGCAGAGTATCTGAATAGTCCTGTTTATGCTGTTCAGTCCGGAACTGCCGAAATACGCTATCGCCTGGACACGGCACCGGTTTCTGGGGAACCGGGGATTTATACCGAGCTTCGCGCTCAGGGTCTGACAGAATATTGCGCATGGCCGCTCAAGCACACTCTCAACAAACGACATGTCGTGACGTTTTGCAGCGACATGCATGGCGGCTTTACGGACGCAGAGATCGAGCTCCTTC
Organism: Agrobacterium sp. CG674; assembly: GCF_053521645.1. Taxonomy (NCBI): domain Bacteria; kingdom Pseudomonadati; phylum Pseudomonadota; class Alphaproteobacteria; order Hyphomicrobiales; family Rhizobiaceae; genus Agrobacterium; species Agrobacterium sp. CG674. The sequence continues at coordinate 108,970 of NZ_JBNWDZ010000004.1, forward strand.
GGACACTCATCCCTGCTTTTTCGCTCGTTTCGGAAATCCGGCTGAAAAACCGGATCGCTCGTACACTTCTGGAAACCTATGTCGGGCCGCATGCGGGTCAGGCCATTCTCGATGGCGCGACGCGGCGTGGCAGTGGCATGACCGTTGGCGCCGCGATCCTGATTTGCGACCTTCGCGATTTCACGCAAATCTCGGACATGTGGCCGCGAGACGATGTCATTGATCTGCTGAATGCCTTCTTCGACGCCATGTCGGACCCGATTGAAGAATTCGGCGGGGAAATCCTGAAATTCATGGGCGATGGACTGCTGGCAATCTTTCCGCTGAACAATCCAGACGCCTGCTCCAACATGATTACCGCCATCGAAAAGGCACAGGTTCAGTTGAAGGCGCTGAACGTGACCATTCGTGAGAGTGGCCATGACCCGCTCGGCTACGGCATCGGCGTCCATGTCGGGGATGTCATGTATGGGAATATTGGCTCGAAGAGCAGGCTGGACTTCACCGTGATCGGCCCAGCGGTCAACATTGCGTCCAGGCTGGAAACGCTGACAAAGACACTCAAGCGCCCGGTCCTGATGTCGGAAGCTTTCATTGAACTGGCGGGCGAGGTCAGAGCGTTTGAGAGATTGGGCGAACACAAACTTCGCGGCCTTGATACATCCATCAACGTCTATGCGTTGCCCGAGCCGGAAATCGTCGAAGAGGCCGTGATTGAGAATTAACATCGACCGCCATTTCCTTTAGACGACTGGCAGAACGCGTTAGCAATCGACAGGAAACGGCCCGGTGACGGAAGAAGCAGACATACCCACTGCTCCCACTGCAAGAATGCTGACATGGGTGCGCAACTCCACGATTTACCGGCTGGAGCGGCGCATGATGACGGAGCGGCAGCTGTTTGATGCCATAACCCGCAAGGCAAAACAGAAATTCGAAGAGATTAGCCCCGAACAGATCGAGGCGCTGGGCCATGCAGCCGTAAAGTTTGCTTATGACATCAAGGCGCTGGATGACGTTGCCTATGCCGAAATCGCGACACGCTCAGCCATACGCGGGGGGAAATCCCGCCGAGCTATAGCCCAGAAACTCAAAATGAAAGGTGTCGCACCTGAGATCACCGAGCAGGCGCTCGTTGACACCGACGATCTCTATTCCGCCGTCATCATGGCACGCAAGCGCCGCTTCGGACCCTTCCGCCGCGAAGAAGCGGACCAGAAGAGGATGAACAAGGAAATCTCGGCATTTGCCCGAAACGGTTACAGCTTTGAAATCGCAAGCCGCGTCTACAGGATGAGTGCGGATGAAGCCGAAGCCATTCTCGATGGTCAACAAGCCCTGTAAGTTTACTGCGGAGCTGGCACTGTTTTCATATAGGCGATCAGATCGTTGATCTCTTCCTCGCTCCAAAGCCCAAAGAACCGCATGGACGTGCCGGGCACAAGTTTCTTTGGGCTATAAAGGAATGCCCCTAGATTATCTTCCGTCCAGACCATTCCGTTCGCTCCAGCATCCTTCATCGCGACGGAATAGTTGTAGTCCGCGACTGAACCGGCAGGCCTCCCGACGACGCCCATCAAATGCGGGCCCAGGCGCGTGCGCGGGTTATCGATACTGTGGCAGGCAGAACATTTGCTGAATGACCGCTCACCTTTTGCAGGGTCGCCCTCAGCAAATGGCGTGGTGAGGGAAAACAGAACCAAAACACCGGATAGGCATGCGCGCATCATCACCATCTAACCAAAGCTCCGCTTCTGAAACCAAAACGCCCTTTTCATCATACGACGAAAAGGGCGCAAGGTTGTATGCGTCAGATTGACTTTTTGAGGATCAACCGTTGGTCGGCGTCAGCGTCACCGATGTGCCGGTTGCCGCGAGATTGAGGCCGACCTGACCTGTTACGCTGATGGTCTGGAGCTGGATGGAGCCGGCTGTGCCGCCAACCAGCACGTTGGCACCGACGCCGAGACCCAGGGTGGCTTCAGCTGTGGCACCCTGATAGAGGCCGCCGAGCGAGCCGCGGTGATATCCAGCTGTCGGGGCGAATACGGCCCAGACGAGGCGACCCTGCGTCGTAAAGCCAAGGTCTACGCCCATCTTGCGAATCGCACCGCTGTAGTGGTCTGTGCGACGAGCGCCTATGGTCGACTGGAACGTGCAATCAAGTTCCTTGGACGAGCCGATGACATAGCCAACGCCGCCGCCGACTTCGCAGGTCAGATAGCCGATTTTGACGCCGTTACGGTCATCCTGATCCTGCACTACAGGTGCAGAATAGGTCATGTCGGCAGCGATTGCGCTTGCAGTTCCACCGAGGCCCAGTGTCATTGCGGCGAAAGTTACGGCTAAAGCCTTTTTCATTCTTTTTTTCTCCTGTTTGATCTTCTTATGTCCGCAGCAGCCCCGCGTACCCAATTCGGATCATGAATGGCAACGTCATAACGTTTGTTCCGCAAAAACGATCCATTTAAGGCATCAATCGCGTCTGACGGTGCCACAGATAGTCTCGACGGTTATATGAGATGCTATCTCAGTCGCGCTTGTAGTCGTCCTGTAAACGGATGATATCGTCGTCTCCAAAATAGGACCCAGTCTGGATTTCGATGATCTCCAGCGGAATTTTTCCATCATTGGCCAAACGGTGTTGCGCGCCGATCGGAATGTAGATGGACTGATTCTCGGTCAACAGCTGCGTCGTGTCTCCAAGCGTTACCGTTGCCGTGCCGCGAACGATGATCCAGTGTTCCGATCGGTGGTAATGCTGCTGCAGCGAAATCTTATGACCTGGCTCCACCTTGAGGTGACTGACCCGGTATCGCGCACCGGAATCTGTTTGCTCGATGTGCCCCCATGGACGATAGGCGCGCCGATGAATCTCGGTCTTGCGGGCGTGGTCACTCTCTTTCAACGTCTCGACAAGACCCTTGACGCTTTGCACCCTATCCTTCGGCATGACCAGAACAGCGTCTTTGGTGGCCACGACCATCAGATCCTTTGCACCGACCACGGTCGTCAGAAGGCTGTTGGAGTGAATGAGGCACCCCTCCGAGTCGATGAATATGCCCTGACCTTCAACCGCGTTGCCGTTTTCCTGCTTGTCGGCAATTTCCCATATCGCATCCCAGCTGCCGATATCCGACCAGCGGAAATGACCGCGCACGACGGCCATCCGCTTCGTGTTTTCAATCACGGCGTAATCGATGGAGTTCTTGGGCGAGGCTTCGAAGCTTTCCTTATCCAGCCTGACGAAACCAAGGTCGCTCTTGAAGTTCTCCACGGAGCGTGTCACCGCCTCCAGAATTTCGGGAGCATGGGCGGCAAGCTCCGCAATCATCACATCTGATCTGAACAGGAAGTTACCAGAATTCCAGAGATAGCCCTTCTCGACATAGGAGATGGCTGTCTCCTCATCAGGCTTTTCAACGAAGGCCTCAACCATGCACAGATCTTCATTGCCACCGATCGGCTGGCCGGGATTGATATAGCCGTAGGACGTGCGAGGCTCTGTTGGCGTGAGGCCGAAGACGACGATGTTGCCCTGTTCCGCCGCCTCCGCACCGAGCCTGACGGCATCTGTAAACTTGTCATTGTCGAGAACCACGTGGTCCGCGGCCAATGCAAGAACGAGGGAGCCCGGCTCGCGTTTTTCCGCAAGCACGGCGGCCGCCGCCATGGCGGCTGCGCTGTCACGCCGGGCCGGTTCCAGCACGACGGTCGCAGGAATATTCACCTCTTCTGCCTGCCGGAGTGCAAAGAAGCGGAAATCTTCGTTTGTGATGACATAGGGCTCGTCATAGACCGTCTCGTCGCTGACGCGCATCAGCGTCTGTTGGTAGGTCGAGAATTCGCCAACCAATGGCTGAAACTGTTTTGGCAACTGGTCCCGCGAAACCGGCCACAAACGCGATCCAGCCCCGCCTGCCAGAAGTACGGGGATAATTCTTCTGTTTTGTGCGCTCACGTCATGCCCTTTCAAAATTCCAATGCTTTATCTCGTAACGGCCATAAGCAAAACATGTGTGACCGCCATTGCCAAGGTCGCATTCTCACAACCATGTCCTGCATCGCTGCTGCCGTTTGCACCAAGCCGTATGATGCGAACGACCACAACCCGCTGTGGTTCCGATCAATCGGGAACGGCTAATCGATTGAAGTGTTCGATGCCGGCATGAATCTGTCATTTTACGACGTGAATCGGGGTTCGAGGCTTGGCACTCCCTTCGATATCACCATAACTACGTCCAGAATTTAAAAATCAACGAATTTTGGGTGGGGACATGCCAGACAAAACCAACTCCGCGACGGGCAAAACATCTGTGACAGATCAGGAGGCTCTGGACTTCCACTCGCAGGGCAGACCGGGAAAGCTGGAGATAACCCCCACCAAACCGATGGCGACCCAGCGCGATCTCTCGCTCGCCTATTCTCCGGGCGTGGCTGTTCCCGTAAAGGCAATCGCTGAAAACCCCGATCTGGCCTATGATTATACGACACGCGGAAACATGGTCGCGGTCATTTCCAATGGAACCGCGATTTTGGGTCTCGGCAACCTGGGCGCGCTCGCCTCAAAGCCCGTGATGGAAGGCAAGTCGGTTCTGTTCAAGCGCTTCGCAGATGTCGATTCCATCGATCTCGAGGTCGATACAGAAAATGCCGATGAATTCATCAACTGCGTGCGCTATCTGGGTCCCTCATTCGGTGGCATCAATCTGGAAGATATCAAGGCGCCGGAATGTTTCATCATTGAAAGCCGCCTGCGCGAAATCATGGATATTCCCGTTTTCCATGATGACCAGCATGGCACGGCCATCATTGCAGCAGCCGGCCTGATCAACGCAATCGAACTGACAGGGCGTGATTTCAAGACCACGAAACTCGTCTGCAATGGCGCGGGCGCTGCTGCCATCGCATGTATGGACCTGATCAAGGCAATGGGTTTCAACCCTGCCAATATCACGCTCTGTGACACGAAGGGCGTGATCTATCAGGGTCGCACCGAGGGCATGAATCAGTGGAAATCCGCCCACGCCGCCAAAACCGACAGCCGCACGCTCGCTGAGGCTATGGAAGGTGCGGACGTCGTGTTTGGCCTGTCCCAGAAGGGTGCCTTCAGCGAAGACATGATCCGGTCCATGGCTCCAAGGCCGATTATTTTCGCCATGGCCAACCCTGACCCGGAAATTACGCCGGAAGAAGTTGCGCGGATCCGTGATGACGCCATCATGGCGACAGGGCGCTCCGACTACCCCAATCAGGTTAACAACGTTCTGGGCTTCCCCTATATCTTCCGCGGTGCGCTGGATGTGCGCGCCAGCCAGATCAACGATGCCATGAAGATCGCTGCCGCAAAGGCGCTGGCAGACCTTGCCCGCGAAGATGTGCCTGATGATGTGGCGGCAGCGTATCAGGGTGTGCGCCCGCGCTTCGGGGCCCAATACATCATTCCTGTTCCCTTCGACCCGCGCCTGATCTCGGCAATTCCTGTTGCTGTGGCGCGTGCCGCAATGGAGACGGGCGTTGCCCGCAAGGGAATAGCCGATCTTGACGCCTACGCTCGTGAGCTTTCCGCTCGCCGTGATCCCATGGCGTCGACAACCCAGCGGCTCTATGAACGTGTCCGCCGTTCGCCCAAGCGCGTCGTGTTTGCCGAGGCTGAAGAAGAGCAGGTCATGCGTGCTGCCATCTCCTTTACGGCGCAGGGTCTTGGCACGGCAATCCTGCTTGGCCGAGATGATATCATACGGGCAAACGCCGAACGTGCGGGCATCGATCTGGACCGGCCGACGATCCAGATCACCAATGCCCGACTTTCCGAGCGTGTCGATGTGTACATTGATTACCTCTACGCACGTCTGCAGCGCCAGGGCTATCTGCTGCGCGACGTCCAGCGCCTCGTTCACAATGACCGCAACCATTTCGCGGCCTGCATGGTGGCGATGGGCGATGCGGATGCCATGGTAACCGGCACGACGCGCAACTACTCCACCGCGCTTGAAGATGTCCGCCGTTGCATCAATACGAAGCCAGGCCACCGCGTCATCGGGGTTTCGCTGGTCGTTTCGCGAAATCGCACCGTCTTTGTCGCGGATACCGCCGTTCACGACATGCCGTCAGCGGAAGATCTGGCCGATATCGCCGTAGAGGCCGCTGGCCTTGCCCGCCGTTTCGGTTATGAGCCACGCGTGGCCATGCTGGCCTATTCCACATTCGGACATCCGCTCGGTGAGCGTTCGGAGAAGGTCCGCGAAGCTGTGCGGATTCTTGACAAGCGCAACGTCAATTTCGAAGTCGATGGTGAGATGGCCGCGGACGTGGCCCTGAATTATCAGAAAATGCAGAGCCAGTACCCCTTCTCCGGCCTTTCGGGCCCGGCTAACGTCCTCGTCATGCCTGCAATTCACTCGGCATCCATATCGACCAAAATGTTGCAGGAACTCGGTGGCGCAACGGTTATCGGCCCCCTTCTCGTAGGGCTCGACAAATCTGTGCAGATCACGGCGATGGGCGCAAAGGACAGCGACATTGTCAACATGGCTGCCATCGCGGCCTATAATGCTGGCTAATAAACATGGCGCCCCCCTCAAACCGGGGCGCCCTCTCCTGCCCGCAGCGAGCCCACGCACCAACCAAATATTATTCTGGAGTGCGGCATAGCTTCATGGTTCCGCCACATAGTTCGGATTTGACACCGCAATCAGCCCGGCGCACTAGATTGCCACGTGGCATCAAGACGGATAGGGCATGCACATATATGAGAAACAGGCAGGCACAAGAACAACAGTGAAAGTAGCCGGGACACCGAAACGCCTGTTCAACGCCCTTGCCGAAAAGCCAAACGCAGTCATTGCGCTTTTTGGTGCATATTTTCTGCTCCAGATCGTCATACGTCAGTTTACTCCTGCCACATTGCGGGTCGATGAGGCCCAGCAGGTGCTTTTTGCGCAATGGCTTGCTCTCGGCTACGATGCCCAGCCTCCCCTGTACAACTGGTATCAGCAGGGAATCTTCGCGCTGTTCGGCATGTCGATGTGGACGATTGCCTTTGCAAAAAACCTCATTCTGTTCCTTACCTTCGCCGTTTACATAAAAACCGCTGAACTGGTGCTCGAAAACAAGCGCTTCGTGGTCGTTTCCGCTCTCGCACTTTTCATCATCCCGCAGGTTTTCTGGCAGGCGCAGCGAGATCTGACGCACACTGCGATGCTGATGCTGACCTTCGTGTCACTGATTTATTGCAGCATAAGACTGATAAAGCGCCCCACCGTTGCCGGTTACGTTCTTGTTGGGCTGATCGCGGGCCTTGGAATGCTCTCGAAATACAATTTCGCCTTGGCTCTGCCTGCTCTGCTGGCCGCAGTGTGGTTTCACCCACAGGGTCGTGACCGTCTGCTGGACAAGCGCTTCGCGCTGACGGTTCTCGCGAGTATGCTTGTATTTCTGCCCCATCTTTTCTGGTTGATGGATAACCTTGTTTTTGCCTCAGAAGTCACCCTTAAGCGGATGGCTGAAGACGCGCCCGAAAGCCGATTTTTGCAGATCGCTCGGGGCCTTGCCCGCTTCATCTCAGGCTCGCTGGTCATCATTGCCATACCAGCATTGCTGCTTTGGCTTGGGATGCGTGCGGAAAAGAAGATTCTAAAACAAACACAAAGTGTTTGGTTTCGCTTTTTCCTCTACTATTTCATTGCCATCGCCGCATTGATGACGATCGTCATCTTGATGACGACGATGACCGAATTGCGGGACAGATGGCTACTGCCGCTGCTGATACCTGCGCCCATTCTGGCGGCACTTTATCTCGAGCGTTACCTTGCTGACCCCCAGCGTTTCATTGCCAGGTTCTTGCCAATTCCTCTCATAGCGATGGTCATTATTCCCATTGCATTGCTCCTCGCGCACCCTGTCATGGCAGCGCTCGGGCGCACCTCCAATTCGAACTACAACTGGAAAGCTTTCGAGCGTCAGATCGTCGATACCGAAAAACTATCTCCATCCGTCATCATCACGCCCAACTGGCCGACCGGCGGAAACCTGCGCTTTATTTTCAGCGATGTGCCTGTCGCCACCACAACCTATGACGATTACGATCCTCAATTCGCGATTTCCGATGAGCATCCGGCGCTTCTCGTTTGGGTTGGCGACGACAATCAACTTTCTCCGCTCTCGACATGGATTGAGGATCAGTTGAAGGTCAAGGTCAAGGTTGTGCCAATATCAAGCCTCGATTTGCCTTTCTACTATCCGGTGAAGGACAAGACGATGCGGTTCAAATATGCCGTGGTTCGGCCTTCAGACATCGAGCAATAGGCAAAGTCGCACAGCATTACGCCTCACGTTATGTCGACAGTTTGCATTTAACTTGCTATCTCATCCTATCAACTCTTGGGATGCTTCGATGAAATCTTCAGAAAAATGCGACGTTCTCGTCATCGGCACCGGCATTATCGGTGCCATGTCGGCCTTGTATCTGCAGAATGCGGGCAAGAGCGTCACGTTTCTTGAGCGCGGCGAGATCGCGCGAGGCGCAAGTTCCGGCAATGCGGGCATTCTTGCCTTTCCTGAGATCATTCCAATCGCTGCCCCGGGCGTCATGAAAAAAGCGCCGAAGTGGCTGATGGATCCTCTCGGTCCGCTGAGCGTACCGCCTGCTTACGCATTGAAAATCATGCCCTGGCTCTGGCGCTTCTGGCAGGCCAGTTCTCCGCGCAAGTTCCAGCATGGCCTTGCCGTTCAGAAAAACATGATGCGCCTGGCCGCCACTGAAATGCAGGCAGTGGCCGCAATGCCCGAACTGGCCCATCACATCACCAATACCGGTACGCTGGATCTCTACGATACAAAGGCAAGCTTTGATGCGGCCCAAAGAGATTGGGACGAGAAAGAACGCGCCGGGATTTCCCTCTCCCGAATTGGCAGAGCAGATATCGACCGCCTGCAATCCGGTCTCGCGCCGCAGTTCCAACACGGCGTGTTTACACCGGCAGGTTTGCAGGTGGGCGACCCCTATGAATTCACGAGGGCGATTGCCGATCTAGTCATCTCGCGTGGCGCGAGCCTGCGCAAAGGCGAGGCCGTTCGCATCGAGACCATCGGCGAAAGCACGATTGTGACGCTTTCCAACGGTGAAAAACTTGCCGCAGACAAGGTTGTGGTTGCGTGCGGCGCCTGGTCCAAACCTCTTGCTGCGTCCCTAGAAAATCCAGTGCCGCTGGAAACCGAGCGTGGCTACAACACCACGCTGCCAGCAGGTTCATTCAATCTCACGCGCCAGATCTATTTTAACGACCACGCATTCGTTGTCACGCCGCTCTCATCCGGCATCCGCGTTGGCGGTGCCGTGGAGTTGGGCGGCCTTGAATTGCCGGCAAACTTCCGTCGCTCCGAGGCGATGCTGAAAAAGGCCGGGAAATTCCTGCCCGGTTTGAAAACCGAGGGCGGCCAGCAATGGATGGGCTTCCGGCCATCTATGCCGGATTGCCTTCCTGTTATCGGCACGTCGCGTGCCAGCAGTTCCGTGATTTATGCCTTTGGCCACGGTCATCTCGGACTAACGCAGTCTGCGGCCACAGCAAAGCTCGTGACCGAACTTGCAACAGGCGCGGAAACATCCATCTCCATCGACCCATTCCGCGCAAGTCGCTTTGCCTGATCGAACAGAAAAAAGGCCCGCTCTTTCGAACGGGCCTTGCTTCGTTTGAGATATCAGAACGGTGAATCCGGGAAGTAGAAGCTCTCGGCATTTTCCTTCGTGACGAGTGTCGCGTCCAGAATATAGGTTCCGCGAACAGGCACCTGGTCATAGAAGTTGGCGGCGGTAAGCTGCATTGCAGTTGCCACCATGGCTGGCGGATAGAGAACGTCGACGGGGATCATCTTGTCGCCATCCATGACCTTCTTGATCATATCCTTGGAACCTGCACCGGCAACAACGTATTGGATGTCTGTGCGCTTTGCCTGCTCGATGGCCTGCAATACGCCAACAGCCATATCGTCATCCTGGCACCAGACAACATCGATCTTGGGATACTTCGTCAGATAGTCCTGCATCACCTTGAAAGCATCATCGCGGTTCCAGTTACCAAACTGGCGCTCAAGAATTTTTACCTTCGACCCGGCAATACCCTTGTCGAAGCCATCCTGACGCTGCTGGTCGATAGGGATCGGCAAACCTCTGATGACAACGACCTGGGCTTCTGGTGTGGTGTCTGCAATGTACTTACCGGCGACTTCACCCAGAGCCGGGTTGTTGCCAGCAACATAGAGATCACGAACAGTGTCGTCGTTGACGCTTGGCGCACGGTCCACCAGTGCCACAAACTTTCCATTGTCCTTGACCTGCTTGATCGCGTTGACCAGCGGATCAGGGTCAGATGGCAGGATGACCAAGGCGTCGATGCCCTGTGTCTCCAGATCCTGCACCGCATTTGCCTGTGTCGCAGCATCAGGCGATGTCTTGACGATGACATTCAGGCCGGGATGCTCCGCCATCAAAAGTTTCGCAACGCGCTCGGCATGGTAGACCACGCCAGACGTCCAGCCATGGTCGGCGGCTGGAATGGAAACACCGATCGTCACCTTCTTGTCCTGCGCCTGCGCTCCTCCTGCCAGCGCCAAGAGCGCAACAGTCACTCCCAATAGTCTTTTTCGCATGTGTCTTCCTCCCACATCAACAAAGGTCTTGGTTTCCTCACCCGGGCGACCCGTAGACCCGGTAACTCTATGATCGCCTCATCAGCGATCGTTGTACGAGCATCGCGATAATGATGATCGCGCCCTGTATTGCGCCGATCAGATATTCGCTGATGAAGTTCGATAGCAGCATGATGTTGCCGACGAGTTCCAGAATAAACGCGCCGCAGATGGTGCCCCACACCCGGCCCGCGCCGCCCTTCAGCGCCGTACCGCCAACCACAACAGCGGTGATGGCCTGCAATTCCCACATCATGCCTGTTGTTGCTGAGGTGGAGCCAAGGCGCGGCACATAGAGCAGCACCGCGATGGCCACGCAGAGGCCCTGAATGACAAATGCAATCGTGCGGACGCGGTTGACAGAGACGCCGGAATATTTGGCGACATCCCGGTTAGAGCCAACCGCCGTTACGTGGCGTCCATAGCGCGTGCGATAAAGAATGAAAGCCGCAATGGCCGTGACGATCAGGATGACCAGAATGGGGATCGGCATACCGAGAAACGAACCGAAATAGACTGGCCTGTACATTGTCTGCACTTGCGGATCGCGAAGCGTGATGGCCCCACCCTGCGATAGCCAGGTCGTCAAACCACGAAAGACACCCATAGTGCCAAGCGTTGCGATGAAAGGTTCGATCCTGCCGACGGTTGTGATCAACCCGTTCGCAAGGCCGCACAGCGAACCGGCGACAAGCGTGAATACGACGGCCAGAACCAGCATCAGCGCCGGGTCGGAGACTGCGCCAGAGTTCATAAGAAGGATCATAAGACTGGCAACGAAGGCAACCATCGAGCCGACCGACAAATCCAGATCACCGGCCGAAATCACGAATGTAGCGCCCACAGCAATGATAGCGATGAATGCACTTCTCGTCGCCACATTGGCAAGATTGTTGATGCTGATGAAATTCGGATTGACCATGGCACCGACAATCAACAGCAAGAACAACGCAACGAAGGGGGCAACCGCCCGCAGATCTATATCGCGGAGCGACCGCTTCGCCCGTCTTTCCTTGCCGTCTTCACTCTCACTGATACCCAAAACAGACCTCCCGCCCTGTAACACCGTCGCTATGCTGCTGCCTTAGATTTCAGACCCGCCGCATAACGCATGATTTCCCGCTCATTGATTTCATCGCCTTCCAGCATCCCCACGATGCGGCCTTCCCGCATCACGGCAACGCGCGTGCACAGACCGATGACCTCCTGCATTTCCGACGACACGACCACGACCGAATGGCCATCCCGCGCCAGAGCAGAAATGAAATGGTAGATTTGCTGTTTCGTACCCACGTCGATGCCTCGCGTCGGCTCATCGATGATGATGATTTTGGGCTCGGTCTCCATGACCTTGGCCAGCAACAACTTCTGCTGGTTGCCGCCAGACATGCGCCCGACGACCACACTGCCATCGCGCACGCGAATATCGAAGCGGCGACGCGCCCGCTCGAGCGAATTCGCTTCGCTGGATGCGCTGAGATAGCCAAACTTTCCGTGCCGTTCGAGAGATTGCAGCGTCAGGTTCAGCGCCATCCCGGAATTCAGCAGCAGTCCCTTCGATTTCCTGTCCTTGGTCATATAGGCAAGTCCGGCATCGATCGCCGCGTGCAAGTCATGCGGCGGCAGGACTTTGTCGTTGACGATGACCTCGCCCGAGGAGCGGCCCCGCAGACCAACGATGGCTTCGGCAAGTTCGGTCCGACCAGATCCGATCAGCCCTGAAAAACCGATGATTTCGCCGCGACGAAGCTCAAAACTCGCGTCTTGCACATAGCGCGTGGACAATCCGGTGACGCTGAGGACCACCTTTTCATCAACATCAGGCTCGCGCTTGGCCGGATAGAGGCTGGCGAGTTCCCGACCCACCATCAATTGGGCGATGGCTTCACCATCCAGCATGGATGTCGGTGCTGTCTTGACCCAGTGGCCATCACGCAAAACCGTGACACGGTCCGTCAGCTCCATGACCTCATCCAGCTTGTGAGATACGAATACGAAGCTTGTGCCCTTGTCGCGCAATTTGCGGACCTGCTGGAACAGATAATTGGTTTCATCCCGAGACAACACCGCCGTTGGTTCATCCATGAAGACGATGCGTGCATCGCGGCTAATGGCCTTGGCAATCTCGACCATCTGCTTTTCGGCGACCGACAACGTGCCAATCAGCGCATTTTCATCGACATGGCACCCGAGCTGATCAAGAACTCTGCGGGTTTCAGAACGCATGGCCTTGCGATCCAGCACGCCGAACCGCGTCAGCTCCCGACCGAGAAACAGGCTTTCGCTTACCGTCAGGTGTTCGGCCAGATTGAATTCCTGGTGAATGATGACGATACCCAGCGCTTCGGCAAGCCCATTGGCTGGAAGCTTTATGGGGGCGCCATCAAGCAAGATCTCACCGCTGCTTGGCTGCTCAAAGCCCGAGAGAACCTTGACGAGTGTCGACTTTCCCGCGCCGTTTTCACCCATCAATGCGTGGATTTCACCGGCCTTCAGATCAAAATTGACACTGAAAAGCACTTGTACACTGTTAAATGATTTTGAAATCCGACGCGCAGACAGCACTATAGTGCCGCCTTCAGACATGTCCTCACCCATGATTTCCTCCAGACGTCTCCCTCGTCTAGAGGCTGATGTAAACCTTTACACAGATGATGTAAAGGTTTACATTCTTATCATTCCACAGATTTGGCGTTATCTGCTTTGACGCATCGCCCTGTCTGTGTAGTGTCCCGGCACGCACATATCCGAGGCCTTCCTTGTCCACTTCCTCACCCGCCACCATTGAAGACGTTGCCAGAATTGCGGAGGTTTCCATCGCGACCGTTTCGCGGGCGATCCACAATCCTGAAAAAGTCGCGACTTCAACGCGGCTAAAGGTCAATCAGGCCATCGCCGTGACCGGCTACACGACAAATGCAATGGCGCGCAGCCTGCGGCTGGGTCGCTCCAACATGATCCTGGTTGTTGCGCCCGATATTGGCGATCCGAATTTTTCCAACATTCTCGTCGGTTTAGAGAACGAAGCACGCTCGCACGGTTACGGCGTCCTGATCGGTCACACACAGAATGACGCGCAACGCGGGTTGGAATATCTGAAGTTTCTCAACTCGAACCAAGCAGCGGGTTTAATCCTGTTCACCGGCATTTTGCCCTTTGGACACCAGGCCATGACCGCCCGTCTACCGCCTAGTGTAGGGGTGTTCGAACCGATCTATAATGGCGGCATACCCTATGTGGGCGTGGATGACACGGCCGGTGCGCGCAAGGTGATCGATATGCTGATCGCCGAGGGGCATAAGCAAATTGCTTTCATCGGCGATTCCCGCGTTCGTCTTGCCTATGCCAGACGTCGCAAGGGATATGATGAGGGTTTGAATGCCGCCGGCCTGTCGCCCAACCCGGCCATGATTGTCGAAGGTGATGGCACGCTGGAAAGCGGACGGCTGGCTATAGAGCAACTTTTCATGCGCGATACGCTACCAACGGCTTTCATGTGCGTGAATGATCAAACCGCAATCGGTGTCATGATCGGCCTCACAGCGCGTGGCTATGATATTCCCAATGACTTTTCCGTCACCGGCTTTGACGATATCCCTCAAGCCGTGTTCATGAACCCTGCCCTGACAACCATCCGCCAGCCCAGAACATCCATTGGCAAACACGCCATGGCACTGTTGCTAGACCTGCTTGGCGGGCAAAAGGCAGATCAGCCTGAGATACTGCTGACTCCGGACCTCATTGTTCGCAATTCTGTTGCTGCGCCCGCCAGACGATTGGCCCAGAAATAACAAACCCGGAAGCGCGACCTTGGTTTTAGTTCGCGTCGCGACGTGCTGGCTCGGCCTGCTGGCAAGCTGCCCATAGAAGCTGAGACTGAACGGCAGCCTGAAATTCCATAACTTCATGGCGCATGGCAGGTTCGTCATAACCAAGATTGGTGAGACGTGTGGCAAGCGCCCGGCACTCATCCCGCCAGAAACGGTTTGCCTCTTCGCCGTGGGTAACCTGAAGGGCCTGAACACATCGCTTGATGTCTGCGACGCGGTTTTTGGCAGGAAACGCAATTACTTCTGAACGCTTTGTCACACGCACACCTTACATCTTCGGGAATCACTCCCCTATCTTTACCCGTGACATAGTTAACGAAGTCTACAGAACACTTCTGCGGCAAAGAACGTCTGCAACCACGCAGCACCTTGATGAAGGCGATGGGGACCAGTGCAATTTAATGCTTTCTCAACCCTGAGACCCGAAAGGCAGGCAACAGACGCTGAAGAATGGCGAAACAGAACAAATTCGGGAAAATTTTACCAACAAAGATTACCAAAGTTTCATCCTGCACGCATTAAGGGAAGTATAACTTTGTTGAAATGGCACGCATTTCGTAATATTATCAGGTGAAAAGAAGGCTAGAAAAATGCATTTCTCTACAGGGAGGCAATGCTTAGCGGAGGAGAATAATATGTACGCCCCGCGCGTTTTCATCAGCATGATGTGCGCCTTGCTGGTTTTCGCTGTTGCGACGTACATTATTCATGGCTCATTCTTCACTAGCCTTATTCAGACATTGATCTGTCTTGTCATCATTCAGGTCGGATACTTCATCGGCGTTGTCGTTCTTGTCGCGAAAGAAAAACGCCGAATGAATGCAAGCTTCGGCTTCAAGAAAGATGTTCCGCCAGCGTTGGATAAGTCCGTTGCTGAAAGCATTACGGTTGTGCCGACCCACAGCCCGAAATTGAGTGATCTCTGAGTTTCCATCTTTCGCCCATACCCTGGAAATTTTTGCAGGTGTGAAATAACGCTTGGACCTCCATACGCCTGACATTTTTTGCGTTAAATACATTGGTAACGCAAAGACGCAGGAGTTTTTATGGCCGGGGACTTGCAATCGATCTGTGTGATTATCGCTGCGAAGAACGCATCAGACACAATCGCGACCGCGATCAAATCTGCCCTTAGAGAGCCTGAAGTCGCTGAGGTCGTCGTCATCGACGACGGTTCGACCGACGCAACTGCCGCCATTGCCCAATCCTGTGATGGGACAGGTCGGCTGAAGGTAGAACGCTTCGAGGTCAATCGCGGCCCCTCTGCTGCACGCAATCATGCCATTCAAATCTCCACGGCCCCTCTAATCAGCATTCTTGATGCTGACGATTTCTTTTTCGCAGGTCGTTTTGCGGCAATGCTTGAGCATGATGACTGGGATCTGGTGGCGGATAACATCGCCTTCATCAAGCAATCGGTCGCAGGCGCTGCCTCCATGGTGCCGGCAAATTTTGCCCCCGAAACGCATTTTCTGAAGCTCGTTGAATTTGTTGAAGGTAACATTTCCAAGCGCGGCGTTGAGCGCGGTGAGACCGGATTTCTCAAGCCCGTCATCCGCCGCTCGTTTCTCGAAACACATGGCTTGCGGTATGATGAAGCCCTACGCCTCGGCGAAGATTACGAGTTATATGTCAGGGCGCTCGCCTGCGGAGCACGCTACAAGGTGATCCGCAATTGTGGCTATGGCGCCATCGTGCGTGGAGATTCGCTGAGCGGACGTCACCGGACCGAAGATTTGCTCCAACTTTACGAGGCGGATCGAAAAATACTCGCTGAGTACCCATTGGCACCTGAAGAAAAACGGGCTCTTGAGGAGCACGAGCGCCACATTCGCGAGAAATTCGAGCTTCGTGACTTTCTGGATGCCAAGGCGAGAAATGGTCTGGGCGGAGCCTTGTCGCACACTCTGAACCGGGTATCGGCAGCGCCGGCGATTGCGCAGGGTCTATGGCGTGACAAAACTGCGCGTTTCCGCAAAAAGCCCGTTGAAGTGGCAGATATCCGGTATCTGCTGAGGGCAACGCCGCTCAACCAGTAAGGCGAGCGGCGTCTTTCGCGTTTAGAAATAGTCCCGCTTGATCGTTTCCAGCACAGCCTGAAAGCGCTCTTTGCGCTCTTCCAGCCGCCCATCCGGGCTAAGGCGGGGCTCGGCACGGCTCGCTTGCCACAAGGCCAGAGTTGAAGGCGCGGCAAGGACTTGCTTTGCCAGCTTTTTCACCGAGAACTGTTCTGTCTGCGGACGCACCAGCACGTCGCCGTCATGGTGATGGGACGATTGGTCGACGACCTCTGGCGGTGGTGGTGGCGGGAAGCTCATGCCCCAGAATTTCGAACCCTTCTTGGCTGCTTCGGCACGGGTTGAAACAGGCACGTAGCGCGGCTCATATTTGGTGCCCACGCTGCCAGCCCAATCGCTCCACTTGAAGCTGTTGATCGAGGTTGATGTGCTGACCGCAACCCATGGCACGCGAAACGCATCTGCCAGAATGGCTCCGTGCATGGACTCGGCAACAATGAATTCGGACTGTGCTATGTGCTTGATAACCGCCTTGGCCTCGCCACGCGGATCAAGATAGGTGAGCCCCGCAGGTTCGCAGACGGTTTCCCACATGCCGAATTCAGCCGATTCCCAATGGGGAATAAACGTCTTCTTGTGCAGCTTGGGCAGATTTTTGAAGTCCGGCATCTCGGTTACCATCACCGCCGGGTCCACAATCCCCATTTCAGCTGGCAATCCTAGCTTTGCGGCGGTCATTTCACCGCGCACGCAACGAATATCCCACAATTCCTTGTTGGAAATATCCGGCACCGCACCGTAGCCGTAACCGCTGCCGATGATAAGTTTACGCTGAGCGGGTGGAAAAAGAACATCGTTGAGAACGGTACCGACGCCGACCAGCAACACATCCGGGTGGACATCACGCAGGCCCGGCAGAAGGAAATCCCAAAGCCAGAGGTTGAGGTCATCGCCAAAATTGCCGTGATGCGATTCCCAGTGATATGGTTTCATGGACTACTCCTGAATGAAAATATGGTTGGCAGCACAGCTCATTTCGGGCGGGCGAATTTGCCAGTTCCCAGTTCGAGCGCTGCCCGCAAAATAGCCGGGTCTCGCATCATCCATTTGAACAACAGGCCTAGCTCGGGTGCTTTGCGCTGCTTCAATTTGCCTGCCTGGCTCCACAGGGCCTGCTTGCGCGCCGTGTTTTTATAGGATGCAATGGATGCAACATCGGCAGGACGCTTCGCAAAACGGCCCTGCAACGTATCCAGCGCCACCCAGGTATTGAACTGCTGTCGCAGGAACTCCGGCGAGGTATTGTCGATGCTGTGGAAAATGTTCACGCCCATACCGCGCATCGCACCCGCATCATCGCACAGAAGCGTGCGCTTGGATGCCATGATGCAATCGCAGAAAAACAAAACGTCTTCTGCCGCAAGCCGCAAGATCGGATCGAAACGGATCTTCTCGAACAAGGGCCTGCCAATAACCATGCAGGAGAGATGCAGGAAGCTCCAGTTGCGCAGCATGACGCTGGCCAGATCCGGCAGTTCGATCACCTTGGGCGATTCGGAAAGCCGGGTCGCGTCCTCGTTTTTCTCCAGCTCGGAGATCGCGAAGTGGTAATAAAACTCGTCGCTCGCCTGCATTGATGCCCAGTAGCACTCGCCACTGAAGGTTTCGAGGCTGTAGGCGGCATTTTTCAGGTGGTCAGGTATCCAGATATCGTCCGAATCAAGAAACGCTACATAGGCCGTATCAGCCGGAACATTATTGAGCCCCGTATTGCGTGCACCGCCGGGTCCCGCATTGGCCTGCTTGACAACCTTGATGCGATCTTGCTGCTCTTGGCTCAGAGCGGCAATTTCATTTTCAACCGGATAGGGCGATTCGTCGTCAACGATGACGAGATCGAAATCCTGAACAGTCTGCGCAAAAACTGATGCCAATGCACGACCAAGAACGCCATGCTGCTTTTGATAATAAGGAATAACGACTGTAAATTTCGCCATTGTTTCGCCCCTTGTGTTGATCAAGAAGTGTCGGGCCCGATAATAAGCGGCCCCGATGAGTGGCTAGTCCCCCCGCCAGCGTCCACCCCGCCGGCCTCCAAACGAATAGGATGCACGTATGCCCCCAGCTCCGAGCGTCAAGACGATTACCACGAATGTCGGTTGGAGCGTACTGTCAAAAACAGGCACATTCGGGCTTAAGTTTGTCACGGTACCAATTCTCGCCCGATTGCTGACACCGGAAGAATTTGGCGTTGTGGCAGTGGGCCTGACTGTTGTGCAGTTTCTGACCATGATTGCAGGCGCTGGACTGACATCCGCGCTGATTGTGGAAAAAGAAGAAGACATGGACACGATCCACACCGTCTTCTGGGCAAATCTCGCTATTTCCTGCACCATGGCCGCAATCCTCTACTTTGGCGCGGAATTCTTCGGAGAGCTGCTAGGGGCTGTCGAAAGCGCGTATCTTCTGCGAATCATGGCGTTTCTTATCCCCATCCAACTGGCGGGCGATGTGGCCTACTCGCTGCTGGCAAGGCGCATGAATTTCAGCAAAGACGCCCTCTGGAGTATGTTGTCTGAGAGCATTGCAGCTGTTGTGGCCGTTATCCTCGCTCTGGCAGGTTACGGGGTCTGGGCGCTCATCATCCAGTTGTTCGCGGCAGCCTTCATCCGGCTGGTCGGTCTCTATGCTGTCTCGCACTATCGCCCACGCTTCGTCATGAAGCCGAAGCGGCTCGTTCCTCTGTTGGGGTTCAGTTCGGGCCTGATGGGCTCGGAAATCGCCAACTTCGTCACCTTCCAGTCGCCGATGGTCGTGATCGCCCGGCATCTAGGCCTTGCAGATGCGGGCGCTTATTCCGCGTCCAACCGCTTCGCCAGCATTCCCAATCAGGTGGTGCTATCCGCCGTCATGGGCGTGCTTTTCCCAGCTTTCAGCCGCATGATGGATGACAAGCAGCGCCGTCGCGATGCGCTGATGTTTTCGACTCAGGTACTGACCGTTCTCTTGGCTCCCATGATGTTCGGGCTATGGGCGATTGCTGAACCCGCCATGCTGGTCATTTTCGGTCCACAATGGGCCTATGCCTGGCCAGTCCTGGGTCTTCTTGCCTTGTCCAAGGCAATACTCACGCCTTGCAGCACCTTTATCCCCTACCTCAAGGGCGCAGGCTATGGCCGCGTTCTGTTCTGGTCGGCAACCATCCGTGCCGTCGTCACCACACTTGTGGTCTGGCTTGCCGCGACGTACGGAACGTTGAATGACACCATGGTTGCGCTGTGCGTCGTCAACGGCATCACTCTATTCGCTTACTCATGGGCTGTGTTCAAGGCGAGCGAAATGCCGCTTCTCAAAGGCCTTTACATCAGCAGCCGGCCGATGGTGGCATCCTTCGTCATGGCGCTTGCGGTGCGTTACAGCCTGCATCTGCTCGAAGCCAGCCTGCCCCATGCCTACATGCAGGTCATCGTCGGCGCAGTGGTCGGTGGTGTTGTCTATGCCGCGCTGATTCTGCTGACCGAACGCGAACTGTTGAAGAAGATTCTAGGCATGGTGAAAAACCGCAAATCTCAACCCACCACACCGTAGCGCGCACCCTTTTTCGCCACAATCCTTCAGCCGTTTCGTCGGTAGATGAGGTCTCGTGACCATTTTTTGCGCTTCCATTTGTGCAATGCAGCATATTTTGGGGTAGCTGTTTCCACCCGTGATTTCATGGAAAAGATCTGCGCCAGTCTTTTTTTCAATTCAAAAACAGTAAGTTGATGCCGTTTTCGATGACTAGCAGCCTCGCCTTCCAGAGATTCACCCCTCATATTTCGAGATGCATTTTTCTCGCATTGCCACATTTTACCCTCATGTAAAACCGAGACTCTATTGGTGGGCTTACGTTCGCTCTTAGTTGTCATGCGGTGATGGGAGACACCGCCGAATAAAGGGGAACTGATGTGACTTTTGATCAGAACCTGTCTTCCCGCATCAATCTGATGCGCATAGTTTTAATTTCAGGCATTGTTTTCGTACACGTGCCTCATAATCCTGAAACCAGCCCCTTCCTCGGGCTGTATGGTTTTTTTGACTGGTTGCGGGTTTTCCTGGGCGATGCGCTATTTCGCGTCGGTGTGCCGTGTTTGAGTGCCATCTCTGGTTATCTTCTGTTCCGTCGAGGCATGAGTGCGTTCGACTACTCAGCAACTGTAAAATCAAAGGCTAAAACCGTTCTTCTGCCCTTCGTGCTGTGGAACGGTGCGCTGTTTCTAGCCGTGCTTTTGATGCAGCGCATTGGCATGGGTAACGGCTACTTCCCTGACTTGTGGAATGCTTCGACCCGCGAAATCCTCAGCCATGGGGCCGCGGTTGAAGAACTTCCGGTCAATGTGCCGCTCTATTTTCTCCGCGATCTCTTCGTGTGCATTCTGCTGGCACCGATCCTGGCATTTTTCGTGCGGCGCTTTCCCATACCGACACTCGGCGTGCTCCTCGTTGTGACCGCCTGGCCAGATCTCACGCTCTATATCGTGCAGAAAAAGTCCATTCTTTTCAGCTTTTCCCTGGGCATCGCGCTTGCTTTGTACAAGGTTGATCTGAAAACGCTTGATCCTTACGCGGTCATCATCACCGCAGGGCTTTTCCTGGCTACTGCTCTTCTTGCGACAGGGCTCTACTTCACCGGACCTGAATTCACGTTCGAACTGAACCTGCTGCGAAATCTCCTAGCTGTATTTGGTGCGGTTGGTTTGTGGGCATCGTCATCGCTTTTGATCCAGAGCCGTATCGGGCAACGCCTTGCCAACACGGGAAGCCTTAGCTTCTGGATTTTCTGCGCCCACTACCCGCTCCTCGTCATCATGTGGATGGTCTGGAATAGAAGCGGACCGGATTTTTATCCCGCATTCTATTTTGGGGCTGTCCTACTTTCCTTCGTGATCCTAGTCATCACCAATGCGCAGGTTCGCTCCAGGCTGCCATCCCTCTACGGTGTATTGACGGGAAGCCGCGGCAAGAAGCCGAAGCCGCCAACAAATAATTCCGCAACCGTGAAAGCCGATCCTCGCGGGTCAGGCGTCACGACACCCGTTCCACACAGACAAAGGTGAACCCATGTCCGCACGTCTTAGCAGCGTTCACTCGCGCTTGATCATATCAGCTCTTCTCTTGTCTGGCCTCGGCGTATCCGTTGCCACAGCACAGGAGAGCAATGGCAAGTCCTTCGTCGAGAATTTCGACAGCATGGACCGCTCCTTCTGGTACGTATCCGATGGCTGGAACAACGGCCCGCACCAGAACTGCACATGGTCCAAGAAACTGGTGAAGTTCGAAGAGGGCAAACTCCAGCTCGGTTTTCAGGAAGGCAAGGTTGGTGATCGTGAGTTTTCATGCGGTGAAATCCAGACCAAGGGTCGCTATCGCTATGGAACCTACGAAGCCCGCATCCAGACTGCGACGGGTTCGGGCCTGAACTCTGCTTTCTTCACCTATATCGGCCCTACCGATAAAAAGCCGCATGATGAAATCGACATGGAAGTGTTGGGCAAGAACACATCCCAGGTTCAGCTCAACCAATATATCTCTGCCAAAGGCGGCAATGAGAAGCTGGTGGATGTCGATGGCGGTGCGGACAAGGCGTTCAATGATTACGCCTTCGTCTGGGAGCCGACACGGCTGCGCTATTTTTTGAACGGAAAGCTCATTCACGAGGTAACCGATCCTTCAAAAATTCCACAGAACCCGCAGAAAATTTTCTTCAGCCTGTGGGGCACCGATACGCTTAAAAGCTGGATGGGGAAGTTCGCCTATAGCGGCCCAACGATCATGTCTGTGGATCGTATGGCATTTACGGCGCTTGGCGATAAGTGCCAGTTCCCCGAATCGGTCGCCTGCCTGTCAAACTGACGAAACAAGAATGCCGTTTGATCGTTGATGCCAACATATTGTCCCAGGACCTTTTCATGACGCAAATTCTTTACCTCGCGCACGACCTTGCCGACCCGGCCATACGCCGGCGCGTCATGACGTTGCAGGCGGGTGGGGCTGATGTCAGCCTTGCTGGCTTTACGCGCGGCGAAAACAGGCTTGCGACTGTGGATGGCGTCAAGCCGATCGTTTTGGGCGAGACTGCAGATGGGCGGTTTGCGCAACGGATTGCTTCGATTATAAAATCAAGCGCATCATTGCGGGGCGCGTTGCACGCTGTGCCAAAACCCGATGTAATCATCGCCCGCAATCTCGAAATGCTGGCGCTGGCCCGGCGGGCCTCGGCCATTTTTGGGTCAGATGTACCTGTCGTCTATGAGTGCCTCGACATTCACCGCCTGCTGCTGAACGAAGGACCGGTAGGCAAGCTGGTAAATGCCGCACAGCGTTATTTTGCCCGCAACGCGAAACTGCTGATCACAAGTTCACCTGCTTTTGTCAGCCAGTATTTCGCGCCTCGATCCGGCCTTCATCTGCCGGTGCTGCTGCAGGAAAACAAGGTTCTGATGCTGGATGCCGGAATGCAGACCCGGCCTGAACCGCGTGCGCCCAAAGCTGGGGAGCCATGGAAGATCGGCTGGTTTGGCGCGCTTCGTTGCCGGAAATCACTGGAAATCCTTGCGGATTTTGCCAGGCGCATGGATGGCAAGGTCGAAGTGATATTGCGTGGACGTCCGGCCTATTCGGAGTTCGATGATTTCGATGGCTTCGTTGCGAAAGCGCCGCATCTCAGCTTTCAGTGTGCCTACAGAAACCCGGAGGATCTGGCCGCGATCTATAACGAGGTGCAGTTTACCTGGGCCATCGACTTCTTCGAGGAAGGGCAGAACTCCAGTTGGTTGTTACCAAATAGGCTCTATGAAGGCTGCCTCTATGGCACGCTGCCTATTGCCGTTGACGGCACTGAAACGGCCAATTTCCTCAAGACGAAAAACATCGGCCAGGTGCTGGATGTTGCCGATGCAAACACACTAGCAGCGTTTTTCGAGAGGCTGAGTGAAGAAGCCTATCTCGAAAAATTCAGGCATCTTGCCGCGATCGACGCAAAATACTGGATCACGGATCAACAGGATTGCATCCAGCTCGTTCACAAACTCGCCTCCCTGGCTGCGCCGAACAATGGCCGCGCCTTGGAAGCCAAGCTTTCAACAGTTTGACGGGGGTCAAAGTCATGAAGTCGCAACCTGTTCCAGACATCAAAACTCTCGTCGTCATCCCGTGCCTCAATGAGGCCAAGACGATCGATGATCTGCTGCTGAAATTCGCGAGCACTCTCAACCACGCTGGCGACCGCGTCATCGTGGCCGATGGTGGAAGCACGGACGGAACCCGCGATATCGTTGCAGCTTTTTCACGGCAGGACCCTCGCGTCATCTTGCTGGCTAATCCGAAGCGGATCCAGAGTGCTGGCATTAACCTCGCCGTCGAGATGTTCGGGGAAGGTTACGACTATCTCATTCGCATCGACGCCCATGGCGACTACCCGGATGATTATTGCCAGCGACTGATCGAGGATGCTGTCAAAACCGGGGCAGATTCGGTTGTCGTCGGCATGGAAACGGTCGGCCATGGCACGTTCCAGAAAGCCACAGCGATGGCGCAGAACTCCAAACTAGGCAATGGCGGCTCCAAACACCGTGACGGTGCGAAAGGTCATTGGATCGATCACGGACATCACGCGTTGATGCGCATATCTGCTTTCACCGCAGTCGGTGGATATGACGAAACGTTCAGCCACAATGAGGATGCGGAGCTGGATTACCGCTTGAGAAAGGCTGGCTTCAGGATCTGGATGACCGACAAGACGCGCATGACCTATTATCCTCGCTCCAATGTCAGGCCGTTGTTCAAGCAATATATGGCCTATGGTCGTGGACGCGCTAAAAACCTGCTGAAACACAAGTCCTCGCCGAAAATCCGTCAGATGATTCCGCTTGCCGTCATGCCCGTAGCAGTCTTTGCATTGCTTGGTGTGTTCCACTGGGCCGCGATCATCCCACTCTGCCTTTGGATTGCCGCATGCGCTGGCTACGGGTTGTGGATGGCAATTGCACAGAAAAATCCATACGGTCCGCTTGTGGCGTTTGCAGCCATGGTCATGCATTTCGCATGGTCAACCGGCTTCTGGCTTGAGCTTGCTGGCTCTGTCACCACACCTGCGCCCGTGGCGGGAAAGGCCGTATCATGACAGATACCCTGCCCGTGCCTACACCTCTTAAAATCGATATCGGCATCTGCACCTATCGCAGGCCTGCCGTCGTCGCCACATTGACATCGTTGTTTGTGCTAGATGTTCCCCCGGGGGTCACCGTGCGGCTCATCGTGGCCGACAACGACGCGGAGCCCAGTGCCAAAGCCACCATCGACAATCTGCGCGCAGCCTCGCCTTTCGATATCATCTATGTTCAATGCCCGAAATCGAACATCTCGATTGCCCGCAATGCTTGCCTTTCAGCCTGCGACGCGGATTACCTTGCCTTCATCGATGACGACGAGACCGCTCCAAGGGAGTGGCTCTCAGAGCTGCTGAAAACCGCGCAGGAAACGGGCGCTGAGGCTGTGCTTGGTCCGGTGACCGCGATCTACAAGACAACGGTTCCGGGCTGGATGCGCAAGGGTGATTTTCATTCCACCTTTCCGGTCTGGGTAAAGGGTGACATCATCACCGGCTACACCTGCAACACGCTGCTGAAAATGAGCGCGCCGTCCGTTGCAGGTCGACGCTTCGCTCTCTCCTTGGGACAAAGCGGGGGTGAAGACACGCATTTCTTCTCGCACATGCACGCCGATGGCGGTCGCATTGCTTACGCTGAAAAGGCTGTTCTTTCCGAACCTGTGCCGGATACCCGCGCAAGCTTCAAATGGCTTGCCAAAAGGCGTTTCCGCTCCGGCCAGACCCATGGTCGCCTGCTGGCCGAAAGCAGGCCGGGGCTTGCACGTATTGCGCAAGCCGCCACGGCAGGAGCCAAGGCTGTGGCATGCGCAGGAATGGCGCTGCTTGCCATTTTTGATCCGGTTCGCCGTACCCGGCAACTGCTGCGTGTCGCGCTGCATCTCGGCTCGGTCAGCGGGGCGGTTGGTGTCAAGGAAATTCGCCAGTACGGCACAGTGGAGGCGACATGACGGAAGCCTCGATACAACCCGACGTCACATTCGTGATCGCCGCCTATAATTCGGCAGCCACTATTGTTCCGGCTGTTCAAAGCGCGCTGGATCAGGCGCTGGTTACTCTGGAAGTTATCGTGGTGGACGACAAGTCCAGCGACGCAACCCGCGAAATCGTCAACGCATTCACGATGAACGATCCACGCGTGCGCCTGATCGCGCTGGACGAGAATGTCGGCCCCGGCGGTGCGCGCAACGCGGGGATAGAGGCTGCAACCGGCAGATGGATTGCAGTTCTGGATTCCGACGACGTCATTCTTCCCGCACGCACCTCCAGAATGATCGCCCGGGCCGAGCAGACGGGAGCAACGATTGCGGTCGATAACCTCAATGTTGTTTACACGGATGGTCGGCCATCCGAGACGATGTTCGAAGAGGCGTTTTTGCAGCAACGCGGGACGCTGACGCTTGAAGATTTCATTGCGTCCAACATCCTGTTTCGCTCGACGTTCAATTTCGGCTACATGAAACCGATGTTCCTACGCGAATTTCTGAACACACAGGGCCTGCGTTTTCGCACCGATCTTCGCATTGGTGAGGACTATCTGTTGCTGGCATCAGCGCTCGCAGCAGGCGGTTCATGCGCCATCGCGCCTACACCGGGTTATGTCTATAACATCCGCGAGGGCTCGATTTCGCGCGTCCTCGAGCTTCACCACGTAGATGCCATGATGTCGGCAGATGCAGACTTTCTGGAACGCTACACGCTTTCAGCCGAAGCGACAAAGGCGCAGACCCTGCGCACGCGCAGCCTGGTGGAGGCCCGTAATTTTCTGCTGCTGGTTTCCAGTATCAAACGCCGGTCAATTGGTGATGTTCTGAGGATCGCTGCGCGCAATCCTGCGACGCTGCGTCATTTGCGCATGCCTGTAGAGGTGCGGTTAAAAAAACTTCGAGATTCGATCTTCTCATCGCGCGCTCACAGGGCCGGCAAAAGGCAGACATCTTGAGCGCGCGCACAACACATTTAATCAAGGAAACAACCGTGAAACCACACAAGGCTCTAACAAAAGCGTGCAGCGTCGCGGGCATGATGATCGTGCCCGTTTCTCATCAAGAATGCCGCGTAAAAGCAGCCTGACGCAAACAGTAATGGGAGGCGGGGAGGCAGGAGAACGGCCTTCCCGTTCGCCGTATTTAAGTACAAGGTGGGTCCATGCACCATAAGACCTTTAAATCGAATTTAAACTTTTCCGACGCGTCCAAGGACGCCGATACGTTCATCGATCTCGATCGGCTTTGGGCTGCAGTGATGCGCAGAGCCAAGATCATCGCAGCTTGCGTTATCGCCATGATGATAATGGCCGGAGCCTATCTTCTCTTCGCTACGCCGGTCTATACCGCGATGACCCAGGTTCTGCTGGACGATAGCCTCTCGCGCTATGCCGAAGATGAGAGCCCTGTGCCAGCGGCACAGATTGTCGACAATCGCATTGCCAGTGCCGTCGAGATTCTGAAATCCAAGGAAATGGCCCTGACGGTGGTGGATAAAGCCGCTCTCGATGCCAATGACACCATCGTCAATCCGCCAAAGTCGCCGGTGGATCTGGTGAAATCGTCTATCAAGGCCGTGGCCGACCTCCTGACCCCGAACTCACCGCCCGCATCCGAAGAAGCGATGCGCAATGGTCGCCGCGAGAAAGCAGCAGCCGTGATCCAGCAGGCGCTGACTGTCGAGCGGGTGGGCAGAAGCTCGGTCATCGCGATCTCTATTCGCTCCACAAACCGGCAACTTGCAACCCAGATAGCCAAGACCTACGCCAATTCCTATCTGACTGAACAGCTGAATGCGAATTTCGACGCCACGGAACGCGCTTCCGTCTGGCTTCAGGAGCGCCTGACCGACCTCAACCAGCGCTCTCAGGCCGCGTCTCTTGCTGTTGAAAAATACAAGGCTGCGAACAACATCGTGTCGTCACGCGGCGAGTTGATGTCCGAAAGTCAGCTTTCAGATTTGAATGGACAACTCATTGCAGCGCAGGCCGACGCGGCAACTGCCTCTGCGCGTTACTCGCAGTATAAATCCATCACTGATCAAGGCCCTGACAATGCGGTCAACAATGCCATTGTTTCCGCGAGGGACACTGACAACACCGTAATTCAGGATCTTCGCAAGCGTTACATTGCCATTTCCGACCGCGAACGTGGCGTTATCCAGCAATTCGGCAAAGATCACCCTCAGGCCATCGCGCTGGAAAGCGAGAAAGGCGACCTAGCCCGCCAGATCTATCAGGAACTGCTGCAGCTGACCGGCGGGTTCAAGAATGAGTTCGACGTAACCGAGTCTCGTGTCCAGTCGTTGCGCGAAAACATAGACCGCGTTGCAGGTCGCAACTCCGAAGCCAACATGACTTTGGTCAAGCTTCGTGAACTTGAACAACAGGCGGCCGCGCTCAAGACGCTCTACGAATCCTATCTCGGCCGCTTCGAAGAGGCATCGCAGAAGCAGTCCTTCCCGATTGCCAAGGCGCGCGTGATCTCAGAAGCTGGCCTGCCGACTGCGCCGTCCAGCCCGAAGAAGACGATGACCATGGCACTTTCCATCGTGCTTGGTCTGATGTTGGGCGGGGGCGTCGCAGCAGTTCTCGAGTTCCGGGATCGGTATTTCCATACCGGCAATGATGTACGCGACAATCTGCGCATGCGGTTTCTGGGGTACCTGCCCTTCATCGGTGAAAAAGGGGTGGAAACGACAAAATCCGAAACGGGTGCTGCCATGCCGGAAATTCCCGACACCGACATCGAGGATAATGGGCAGGTCTCGTTCCAGAAAATGTTGCGGCTTGCGGTCGATAGTCCGCGCTCCAGCTTTACAGAGACGCTACGCAACGTGAAACTGACCGCCGACGTGGTCATTCAGGAAAAGCAGTGCCGCGTGATCGGCGTGATTTCCTGCCTGCCCAACGAAGGTAAGTCCGTTGTGGCACTCAATCTGGCAGGCCTGATTGCGACGACCGGCAAGCGGACGCTCGTCGTGGATGCCGATATTCGCAACCCCGGCCTAAGCCGCATGCTGACGACGCGCCAATCTGCAGGTCTGGTGGAAGTGGTGCTGGATGAGGTCCCTTGGACCAAGGCCGTAAAGATGGACAGCCGCACGAAAATGGGCATTCTGCCGGTTTCGACCAGCAATCAATTCGCCCATTCCAGCGAACTTCTGGCATCCTCCGGCATGCGCAAATTTATGGAATCGGCGCGCGAAGCCTGCGACTACATCATCGTTGACCTTGCTCCTGTGGTTCCGGTCATTGATGCCAAGGCATTCGCTTCGCAGGTGGATGGCTTCGTATTCGTCACCGAATGGGGCAAAACGCCGATACAGATGGTGCAGAACCTGATGAACCACGAGCCGGAAATTGCCAGCAAGACGCTCGGGATCGTGCTGAACAAGACCGATATGACGGAGCTGCAACGCTATGCAGGCCCCGGCGGCTCGGAACACTATCACGATCAGTTCTCAGCCTATTACGGCGACGCCAAAAAGCCGGTTGCTGAACCGGCCTGATCCCTAAACTGAAATGCCCGCCTCGTGCGGGCATTTTTTTGGCCCTGAGGACACAATAATAGCTGGATTTGAACCGTTCTTTTCCGCATTGATGTGCTCGCATCACATCAGCGCAGGATCATCTTACCCATGGCGTCTCCCATTGCTTTCATCTCCCGCTCTTCCGACGCCAATGCAGCAGAGTGGGTCGCCATGCTTTCCCAAGCTCTGCCTGAGGAGGTCATCCTACCCTTTCATTCCATGAGTGATGAGCAACGTGCGCAGGCGCAAATCGCCATCGTTGCCAACCCGGACCCAGCTGATATTGCGAAGCTGACGGGGCTGAAATGGATTCATAGCCTTTGGGCCGGCGTCGAGCGTCTGGTATCGGAGCTTGGCACTCTTGCGCCACCCATCGTGCGCCTGACTGACCCGGAATTGTCCCGCGTCATGGCGGAAGCTGTCTTGGCCTGGACCTATTACCTTCATCGCGACATGCCTGCCTACCGGGACAACCAAAAGCGTGCGCTTTGGCAGGAGATCGAATATCGGCATCCAAGCGATGTGACCGTTGGCATTCTGGGCCTCGGCGCTCTCGGCGTGGCGGCCAGTGAACGCCTGCTTAATGCCGGGTTTAAAACAATCGGCTGGAGCCGTTCGGCCAAGACGCTGCCGGGTGTTGAAGCCCTTTCAGGCGAAGACGGTTTGTCAGAACTTCTGGGGCACAGCGATATTCTCGTCTGCCTTGTTCCCTTGACGGTCGAGACGCGCGGACTGCTGAATGAAGGCCGGCTTAGACAGATGAAACGTGGCGCGTCCATTATCAATTTCGCACGCGGAGCCGTCATCATTGGCGATGATCTCGTCAAGGCGCTGGACGACGAACACCTATCGCACGCGGTTCTGGATGTTTTCGAAACCGAACCTCTGCACCCGAATTCGGTCTTCTGGAACCATCCGAACGTGACTGTTTTGCCCCATATCTCCGCGCCGACAAATCGCAAGACTGCGGCAAAAATCGTGGCGGCAAATATCAGCCGGTGGAGGGATTCAGGCATATTGCCAGCAACCGTGGACATGACCCGCGGTTACTGAAGCAGCAGATGCCTTACCCACCCATCGCTTTGGTGATGGCGTCCCGCACGTCGCTTTCATTATAAGGTTTGCAGAGCAAGACTGAACCAGCAGGAGCATTCTCGGGCAAGAAGTTGTCGCCTGTAGCAAACACAACCCCAACAGACGGGCGGCGCTGTTTGATGACAACACATAGATCGCCGCCGCTCATATCCGGCAGTCCGACATCCGTCATCAGCACGTCAAACTCTTCTCTCTCTGTGAGATCGATGGCCTGTGTCGCATTCGCCGCCTCCATGACGGTATGACCGCTTTCCATCAGTATGTCGCTGGTGTTCATTCGGATCAGTTCATCATCTTCGACGAGCAGGATGCGCATCGCTGGTCTTTTGGGCTCCTTCACGCTGACATCAGGCACGACGGTCCTATCCTTACCGGCTTCAATTCTCTGCTTCTGATTGGCAATGACGTGCCGTAGACGTCTGGCAAGAGCGTCTCGCGTGTAAGGCTTGGACAACAATTCCACGCCCGCATCCAGCTTGCCACCGTGAACAATCGAGTTTTCGGTATAACCTGAAGTGAAGAGAATAGCGAGATGAGGCAAGCGCTCCTTCGCACGTCGCGCCATTTCGCTGCTCTTCAACGGCCCCGGCATCACCACGTCGGTGAAGATGACGTCGATCGGAACGCCACTTTCGGCAACCGTCAGGCCCGCCTGCGCATCCCTCGCCGTCAATACCCGATAGCCGAGATCTGTCAGTGTTTCGACAACGATGCTCCTGACCTCGTCATCGTCCTCGACAACCAGAACTGTCTCGCTACCGCCAACAACAGGCCCGTCCTGAACGATGACTTCGCGATCTTCATCGGCGAGAGAGCGCGGAAGATAGACCTTCACGGTCGTGCCCTGCCCTATCTCGCTGTAAATCTTGACGTGACCACCGGACTGTTTGACGAATCCGTAGACCATCGAAAGGCCAAGGCCGGTGCCTTTGCCCTCGGGCTTGGTCGAGAAAAACGGCTCGAACACCTTGTCAACAATCTCTGGCGCCATGCCGGACCCAGTATCAGTGACCGCCAACATGACATATTGCCCGGGTTCAACCTCGGCATGGGTTCGTGCGTAATCCAGATCGAGCGCGGCATTGCCAACCTCGATGGTTAGCTTTCCCGAGCCCTGCATGGCATCGCGGGCATTGATGGCAAGGTTGAGCAACGCATTTTCGACCTGCACAGGATCGGCAAATGTGTTCCACAGACCGCCGACTGTGATCACCTCGACCTCAACAGCCTCACCGATGGAACGGCGTAAAAGATCATCCATACCGGCGACGAAGCGCCCAATGTTGATAACCCTCGGCTCCAGCGCCTGACGGCGTCCGAAAGCAAGCAATTGGCTGGCCAGTTTGGCACCACGACTGACACCTGCCAAGGCGTTGCCCACGCGCCGCTCTGCACGTCCATTGCCCGCAACATCCTTCGCGAGAAGCTGGAGATTGCCGGCAACAACCTGCAACAGATTGTTGAAGTCATGGGCGACGCCGCCCGTCAACTGACCGATGGACTCCATCTTTTGCGCCTGTTGAAGCGCACGCTCCGCATGCTGACGTTCGGCAATCTCGGTTGCGACCCGGGCTTCAAGGCTTTCATTCAACTGGCGAAGCTGGTCTTCCGCACGCTGGCGATGACGGATTTCCCGCTCAAGATTGGCAGAATGCTCCTGCAGCGCCAACTCTGCCGCGCGCTGATCCGTAATGTCGGTATGCACGCCGACCCATTCAATCAGCGTATCATTCTCATCGAGAATTGGCACACCCCTGATGGTGAAGGTGCGATAGACGCCGTCATGTCGGCGAACCCGGTGTTCCCAGAGATAGGTGGATTTGGCCGCGACAGCTTCGTTCCAACTGCGGATCGAGCCTTCCTGATCGTCCGGATGGACGGCATTTGCCCAGCCATAGTCCTGATACTCGTTAAGTGTCTGGCCTGTCAGTCCAGCCCAGCCACTCTGGAGGCCCAGCATCTTTCCGTCAGGGCTGTTCGTCCACAAGACGCCGTGGACCGCATTGACAGCCGCCCTGAAGCGATTGTTGCTGATCTGAAGCTCAGTCTCGACACGTTTGCGGGCGTCGATGTCGATGATCAGCACATAGCAACCGTCAACATCGCCTTTTGCCGTGTAGCGAGGAACGTGGCGTATTTCGACCGCACACATTGTGCCATCGGGACGACGAATATCGGCATCGTGAATGACCGTCTCTCCGGCCATGGCACGATTGATGAACGGCAGGCGGGCCTGATAAAAAGCCTCTCCCACGACATCAGCTGCCTTTTGGCCCAAAACATCTTCCGGGCGCCAATTGAACCAGTTCAGATAACCCTGATTGGCGAACCTGTAGACATGATCCTTGTCGATGAAGCCGACAAGAATAGGGAGGGCATCGGTAAGCCTGCCGAGCTCTTCCCGACTGGCGGCAAGATCGGAAATGGCTTTCACCTTGTCGGTGTTTTCAAGCACGGTACACAAAACGCCATCAACCGTACCGCCATCATTGTGGATGGGCGTGTAAAACAGGTCAAACACGACATGTTCGGGCTGTCCATTACGGTTCAAAATCATCGTCTGGTCGCGGAATGACTGCACGGCCCCACGAAAACCCGCCTTGAGAATGGTGCTATTCCATTCCCAAATTTCAGGCCAGATATCCGGAACGGTACCGCCGAGCGCTCTGGGATGATAGCTCCCGGCGATCTCGATATACCCGTCATTGTAGATCATGACGTGGTCTTTGCCCCACATGAGTACTTGTGGAATCGGTGAATTGACGACGGAATTCACCTTGTGGCGAAGGTTGGCGGGCCATGACGATATGGGGCCGAGCGACGTCCTGGACCAATCAAATGCGCGCACAAGCGCGCCAGCCTCGCCGCCGCCGATAGGCCATTGGCCCATTCCAGAAAAATCAGTCATTCATGTCACCAATGGGAGCGTAAACTTCCGTACGTCGCAGCTTCAGTCAAAAAAGCACATTGACTGACCTTACCACTTGATCCGAAGTAACTTATCAAGCGTTTTTTTCTAAAGTACGCAACACAGATCACACTATATGGTTATCCTGCCCTCGCAAGCGCATCCAAAACGCCCTTGGCGGCAAATTTACCCATAGCAAAACAAGCAGTTAAGAGATACCCGCCTGTTGGCGCCTCCCAGTCCAGCATCTCTCCAGCTGCAAATATTCCGGGCAGCCTCGTCAGCATGGAGCGCCCGTCGATTTCATCCAAGTCGATTCCACCCGCGCTTGAAATCGCCTCAGCGATAGGACGTGGTGATTCGAGTGCGATTGGCAGGGCTTTAATCAAACTCGCCAGGTCTTGCGCAGACATCATGGCGAGATCGGATCTTTGCTCCCGCAGCAATGCGATTTTGACCGGAGAAAGGCCAACGGCCTTGCGCAGCTTGTTGGAAAGGCTGTCCTTGCGGGGGTGCCGCTCAAGGTCTTTCGCAAGACGCTGCTCGGTTCGGCCCGGTGTCAGATCAACCAGCAAAACTGGCTTTTCACCACCTTGGAAACCATCGCGCACCGCTGCTGCGTGGGCGTAGATCAAACTGCCTTCGACGCCATGCCGCGTTACGACAAATTCACCCTCGATCCGCCCGGCTTGTGAGGTGACCGCCACCGACTTTACGGGTAAGCCTGCGAAACGTTCCCGGAAATGATCACTCCAGAGCGTGTCGAAGCCGCAATTGGCTGGCTGAAAATCGTTGACGACAACGCCTTTTTCCCGAAGCCATGGCACCCATGCGGCGTTAGACCCGAGCTTCGGCCAGCTTGCCCCGCCAAGGGCAAGCAGAACCGCATCGCTTTTGACCGTGATGGGACCTGTCGGCGTTTCAAATGCCAGCGCGACACCTGCAAAACCCGTCCAACGATGCCGCGTTTTGATCTCTACGCCCTGTGCTTCCAGCCGCTGCAGCCAGGCTCGCAACAGCGGCGAGGCCTTCATGGACACCGGAAACACGCGCCCGGATGTGCCGATGAAGGTTTCCTGCCCCAAGGAGAGCACCCATGCGCGCAGCATATCGGGCGTAAAATCGTCTAATGCTGCTTGAAGCCTGCCCTGTGCACTGCCAAAGCGGGTCGTGAAAGTGTCATATGCCTCGGCATGGGTAATGTTCAAACCAGATTTACCGGCCATGAGAAACTTGCGCGCAACGGTGGGCATGGCTTCATATACAGTCACGCCAACTCCGGCTGCAGATAATACCTCCGCCGCCATAAGTCCGGCAGGCCCACCTCCGACGATTGTCACTTGCTTGCCGTGCATCATACGATTTCCAACGCAATTGAATTCCATACGCCTTATACCGATTTGCCAGTGCCGGTACATGCGCTATTGACCTGATATGTTCACGCTCAATCGCCCTGAAACCTTCTCGCAAGAGATCAAGAAAAGTCGCTTCATCGCCTTCGCAAGCCCTGTTGCGGATGAAGATGCTGCCAGACATTTCATCGACCAGAACTCCCATGCCACAGCGACCCACAATTGCTGGGCATGGCGGGTTGGGCAGGTCTACCGCTTCAGCGATGATGGGGAGCCGTCCGGGACAGCAGGAAAACCCATTTTACAAGCAATAGACGGGCAATCACTCGATTGCATCGCGGTTTTGGTCACCCGATGGTTCGGAGGCATTCTTCTGGGCAGCGGCGGTTTGATGCGGGCCTATGGCGGCACGGCTGCGACATGCCTGCGAAACGGCGAGAAGACACTCGTTATCCCGACGCTCTCAACAGAAATCGACTGCAGTTTCTCTGATCTGGCTCTGGTCAAATCGAGGCTATCTGCCGTTCCGCATCTGACGATAACCGCCGAAACCTTTACCGACCATGGCGCCAAATTGAGCCTCTCCATACCGGTTTCCAGTGCAGAGGATGTTGCGAGAATGGTGATGGACCTCACCAGCGGGCGTGTTACCATTCCGCTCCCATGAGCGGTAGCCACCGCTGGCCAATGGTCAAATCCATGCTATGAGGCAGCATGATATCTGAGCTTGCGAACCCGATCTACAATCCCCCGATGGAGCCGTATGTTTCCATCCTTCATCAGGATGACGACCTGCTTGTTCTGAACAAGCCCAGCGGGCTGCTGTCGGTTCCGGGCCGTGATCCCGCGCTTTCTGATAGCCTGGCGACAAGGGTTCAAAAGCAGTTTCCGAAGGCATTGATGATAAACCGGTTGGACAAGGACACCTCTGGCATTGTCCTGATGTCCCTCAACCGCCGTGCCCATGCGAGCGTGGCCTCGCAGTTCGAAAATCGGGCAACGACAAAGACCTATATTGCTATCGTGTGGGGGCATGTTGATGGCGAAACGGGGCATATCGATCTGCCGCTCGCCATTGACCCCGACAACAAGCCACGGCACCGCGTTGATCATGAGAGCGGCAAGCAGGCCCAGACGGATTGGAAGTTGCTTGAGCGTCTTTCTTTACCGGCAACGCGGCTGCAGCTTCACCCGTTGACGGGCAGAACGCATCAATTGCGTGTCCACCTGAAAGCCATTGGCCACCCCATTCTGGGTGATGAATTTTACGCTCGAGCAGATGCGCTTGCGGCGTCTGATCGATTGATGCTGCATGCGCAAAGTATCAGCTTCCGCCACCCCGATGGTCGTGATGTAAGCTTTACCGTGCCTTGCCCGTTTTGAGATGACGATGACAAACAAAGATCGCGAAGACAGTTTCATCATCGATTTCGTGGGCGGTGCCGTCGGCCACCGCTTGCGTTCCGGTGAAGGCCGTGGGCAGGCACTGGCAAAGGCCGCCGGTTTGAAGAATGGCAAGACGCCCGCGATCGTGGATGCAACGGCGGGTCTCGGACGAGATGCGTTCTTGCTGGCATCTTTAGGGGCAGAAGTGACCTTGATTGAGCGGTCGCCCGATATGCACGCATTGCTCAAGGATGCGATCGCTAGGGCCGGGGCAGAAGGCGGCATCTATCGCGAGATCGCCTCCAGAATGACGCTGCTTCATGGCGATTCACGCGTGTTGATCCCCACGCTCTCACCGGAGGTTGTCGTGATCGATCCCATGCACCCTCCCCGGCAGAATACGGCATTGGTCAAAAAGGAAATGCGTGTTTTGCGGGAATTGGTCGGGGCCGACCCTGATCAGACTGAGCTGATGGAAATTGCGCTGGCCCATGCGAACAAACGCGTTGTTCTCAAATGGCCAGCACGCGCAGAGCCAATGCCAGGCATTAGAAAACCTTCGCATCAGCTTCTCGGTAAAACGACACGCTATGATGTCTTCATGATTTTAGGCGGTGATCGCGCCTGACGTGTATCATCGAAAGTTTGGCTTGCGTTGAGCATTCATCAGCAATTCGTGACGGGACGCAAAGTCGCCGAACAGCGTGCGCAAGCGTGACTCTTCACTTTCATCCAGCCGGTAGCGACGGCAAAAATCCTCGACGCTCAGGATCGGCTTGATCTCCGTAGATTCGATTTCCCTGTTATCAAGAACTTGCATGCGGGCCTCCCAAGATTTGCGACACCGCTCAACTCGCTGAAAGGCTTGATGTTCCCCACTACTTTTCACCCACCATATATAAGTACCCTATTATTTACACATTGGAATCAAGTTTTATTGAAACCCATGGGTTGAACGAAAAATCTCCCCACATGTTTGGTTCGAGCAAAGCTAACGGAAGGGAGACCAATGACGCGCGCTCAACACCTGCTGACATCAACCATTCTTTCAATGTGCCTCGCAGTACCGCTGGCACAGACCGCACAGGCTCAAACGCCTGCCCCAGCGGAAACGAAACCGGCAAACGCGCCTGACCAAAAACCGGCGTTCGAGGGGCAGACACGCGCAGCGCAGCCTGAAAAAATGCCATCGCTCGTCAAAACGGTTGTTGCCGATGATCTCCCGCATTTGTGGTCGATGGAAATCCTGCCGGATGGTCGCATGCTCGTGGCTGCAAAAGACGGGGCGATGCACATCGTAGCCGATGGCAAGGCTGGAAAAGCGCTTGAGGGTCTTCCGGAAGTGGCTTCAGACGGTCAGGGTGGCCTGCTGGATATCGCGCTCGCTCCGGATTTCGGCACCTCAAAAATGATCTACTTCTCCTTTTCCGAACCCCGGGATGGCGGCAACGGCACGTCGGTTGCATCTGCAAAGCTTGTGGAAAGCGGCGGCAACGCCGTTCTTGAAGACACGAAGGTCATTTTCCGCCAGACGCCGACCTATGATGGCGACAAGCATTTCGGATCCCGCCTCGCTTTCGGGCCAAAGGGTGAGCTTTACGTCACGGTTGGAGAGCGCTCGGACAAGGAGCCTCGCGTGCAGGCTCAGGATCTTGGCAGCGGACTTGGAAAGGTCTTCCGCATTGATAAAGACGGCAAGGCCTTCGACGGTAACCCGTTTGTTGACCAGA
This sequence comes from Agrobacterium sp. CG674, assembly GCF_053521645.1. Classification (NCBI taxonomy): domain Bacteria; kingdom Pseudomonadati; phylum Pseudomonadota; class Alphaproteobacteria; order Hyphomicrobiales; family Rhizobiaceae; genus Agrobacterium; species Agrobacterium sp. CG674. Next base: position 146,642 of record NZ_JBNWDZ010000004.1, read on the forward strand.
AAGATGTGCTGCCTGAGATCTGGAGCTACGGTCACCGCAACGTGCAGTCCGCAGTGGTCGATGGGCAGGGGCGTCTATGGACCGTGGAACATGGTCCCAAGGGTGGCGATGAGCTGAACTTGCCAAAAGCCGGTCTCAACTATGGCTGGCCTGTCATAACCTACGGCATGGAATATAGCGGCGGTGCGGTAGGAGAAGGCCTGACGGCTAAAGAAGGCATGGAACAGCCGACCTATTACTGGGACCCAGTGATCGGCCCTTCCGGCATGGTCGCCTACGACTCCGACGCTATTCCTGAGTGGAAAGGCTCGCTCATCATCGGCGGGCTTGTTAGCCAGGGACTTGTTGTCCTCAAGATGGAAAATGACAAGGTCGTGTCGGAAGGCCGCTTTCCGCTGGAAGCGCGAATCCGTGACGTGAAGATTGGCGATGATGGTGCCGTCTACGCCGTGACAGAGCAGCGTGGTGGCGGGAAGTCGCAAATTCTGAGACTTGCACCGGGCGCCTGACCTAGCGAATAAAGGATGAGAGCGGACGCAAACCGCTCTCATCTTGCTTCCCCTTAGCGGGAACGGATGCCAATCGGGCGCATTATTGCTCACAAAGGTGAGGAGCAATAAAAACACATGAACCAGCTTCCAATTCGCATTCTGAAAAAAGTTGGGCTGACATATGTCAGCGATCAGCAGCCCGGCATCACCCGCGAACGTCGCGGCAAAGGCTTTTCCTACAGGCTTCCCGATGGCGGCCTTTTGTCTGACAGAATTGAATTGACGCGTCTGAAATCGCTCGGCGTGCCGCCCGCCTATGAGCGGGTCTGGATCTGCATCGATCCGTCTGGGCATCTTCAGGCCACCGGGTTTGATGTGAGAGGCCGCAAACAATACCGCTATCATCCTGATTGGCACACGCTGCGGGGCGAGAATAAGTTCTATCAGCTCAAGACATTCGGCGAAGCTTTGCCTGCTATCCGCAGACGTGCGACTGCTGATCTCTCGAGAAATGACTACGGGCCCGAGGCGACGCTCGCCGCGCTCGTGCTGTTGCTCGACGCCGCACACTTGCGTGTTGGCAACAAAACCTATCTCGAAACAAACGGGACCTATGGCGCCACGACACTTTTGAAGAAGCATGTTTCGTTCGGTGAAACGATTGAGCTGCGATTTGCCGCAAAGGGTGGTCAGCGCGTCCAGCGCAAGCTTAAACACCCTCGGCTCCAGCGGATTCTCGAGAACATCGCGGACCTTCCCGGCAGGCAGCTCTTTGTCTGGCAGGATGAGAGCGGCCTTGTCCACCCTGTCGATTCCAGCGCGCTGAATGCCTATATCTCCCAAAGCGCGGGTGAAGGAATATCCGCCAAGACTTTCAGAACCTGGGGCGGGACGCTCGCGGCCTTCGGGCACGCAACGCGCGCCCTGAACAGCACGGAACGACCCACAATCAAGGGAATGTGCGTGGCGGCATCCGAAGAGCTTTCCAACACGCCCGCCATTTGCCGCAAAAGCTACGTTCACCCTGACGTGCTGGATATTGCAACGGAGGAAAAATCCGTGAAGCGGCTTGAGAAAATATTGTCGAGCGACCTGAAGCCCATCGCCGGGCTGAAAGCCGATGAGAGACGGCTTATAGAGTTTCTTGCCTAATCACCGCATTGCCGCATCAATGATCATTCTGGGCGGACTGACGATTTCGTAGGTGCAGCGAAAGGCTTCTGCCGCTACGCGATAGGTATCGCTTTCGTCTGCCTCAACCTGCACGATAGCATCGCCGGGCAAGGCTATCATCACCTCGTTCCATGGCGCTCTGAAGTTGAACGGCCCGATTTCATCCGTCACAATGAAGTAGGTCATATTTTTGCCCTTGGGCCTGAAGGCGCGATAACCTGCAGCATCCGCTTCCGACAGCGGCTCGCCATAACGATCCGAGAAATTGCGTGCTTTGACGAGAATTTCTTCGTTGCCGGTTTCCTCACAGCGATTGCGCACCACCCAATCACCTTTTTCTGCGGGCCGGGAGCGCGTTTCGACCCCCTGCCCCTTGATATAGGTAATCACGATCTCCCCAGGTGATGCGGGACGAGCGTCCACATCCCTGGTCTTCCGAGCAACGCCTGCCATATCGCTTTTCTTGATCTGCGCCATCAACGCGATCTGGTCTCTGCTCGGCAGGTCCTCGCTTGCATGGGCAACAAGAGGAAACAGGAGCGACATCGAAATCAGTGTTTTCGAAAAGAGCAGCGAAGCCATCTGAATTCCATTCCTAGCGCGAGAACGGGTACCATCCAGCAACAGCGGAACGGCGCGTCCGGGGAGATCACGTAAGTTTGAATGTACAGATATGAAAACAAAGAAATACGGCACGTTTTGAAGGGTGGATTTTAACAATCGTTAACGCTCGTCAGATGAGCATTTGCCTCTTGTAAAGGCTCCAAGTGGCAACGTTCAGCTTCATGTCAGGTACATGACACATCCGCAGCAGTGAATGCACAAGCAGCGGGAAGTCAAATCTATGGCACTATCGTACCAGACACTCAAAAGCGGACATAGCATCAGGCGTCCAGTCATCGGCAGCGTGACGCTGAGTATTGCGACTTCGCTTTATCTGCTGTTTGTGACCAACCATACGTTCTGGGCCAAGGTGAATACGTATCTGTCGGCCTATCCCGTTGCTATCTTTGGCCTTTACATAGCGATGAGCGCCGCGTTTTCGGCGATCTTTATCTTCATGTCGGTCAAATATCTGACCAAACCCATCTTCGCGGCGTTGATCGCCATTGCCGTCGTGTCATCCTGGTTCATGGACCGGTTCGGTGCGGTCATTGACACTGACATGGTGCGCAATGCTTTCGAGACCACCCAGGCGGAAGCTGGCAACCTGCTAACGCCCGCATTTGCCCTCCACATCACCATTTTTGCGGGCATCCCCATCGCTCTTCTTGCGTTTGTGAAGATCGACCACCGGCCATTTTTCGGTAAGGTGCTGTGGAATACGATCAGCATCATCGGCTGTCTTGCGGTCGTCTTTTCGGTTGCTGCGGCAAATTCCAAGACATTCACGACGGCGGTTCGCCAGCACAAGGATATTCTGAAAAGCCTCAACCCCGTAACACCGATCTCCTCGACGGTGCGTTATCTCTCGCAGGCCGATCAGGAGGCCAAGCTGACCGTTTCGCCGACGGGATTGGACGCGAAGGTGATGCCTGCGCTGGGCGGCGTGACCAAGCCGCGCATCACAGTGATCGTCGCGGGTGAAACCGCCCGTGCAGTCAACTTTTCGCTTAACGGATATGCCCAGGAGACGAACCCCGAGTTGAAGAAGCGCAACGTTGTTTCCTTCCCGAACACCGTAAGCTGCGGCACGGCGACTGCAATCTCGATACCCTGCATGTTCTCGCGCTTTACGCGCTCCGAATATAGCCACAACAAGGCACTTTCAAACGAGAACGTGCTCGATGTTCTGGTCCACGCGGGCGTTGATGCGCGCTGGTGGGACAACAATACCGGAAGCAAGAACGTGGCGGATCGGGTCCCCTATTTTGATCTTACCGCCGCACTCGATCCAAAGTTCTGCACAACAGGTGAATGCCGCGACGACATCTTTCTTGATCGCCTCGACAGTTGGCTGGATGGCGTCACCAAGGACAGCGTCATCGTCCTCCACCAGCTGGGAAGCCATGGCCCGACCTATCACCTGCGCTATACCGACGAGTTCAAAAAGTTCACACCGGACTGCCAGACCGCCGAATTGCCTGACTGCAAGGACACAGAGATCGTCAACGCTTACGACAATACGATCCTCTACACAGACCATTTTCTGGCAAGCGTCATCGATAAGCTGAAGGCGCGGTCGGACAAGCTTGCGACCGGCATGATCTACGCCTCCGATCATGGAGAATCGCTCGGCGAGAACGGCATCTACCTCCATGGCGCGCCCTATCTGCTGGCACCATCGGAACAGACACATGTCCCCTTCATCGTGTGGTTCGATGATGATTTTGCCAAGTCGATGGGGCTGGATGCCAGCTGCATGATGAAGCAAGCGCAAGCGGGCGGGCGCTCCCATGACGACTTCTTTCACAGCATTCTTGGCATGATGAACATATCCACCACGGTTTATGATCCGTCACTGGATGTGTTCAGCGGATGCAAGCACCGGCCCAGCGCTTGATGATAGCGTGCTTGACGGAACAAAACGCGCAGCATACCCAATATTCATGGCCTGAAATATTCAGGCCTGAAAGCGAGGTATGCTTGCGTGTTCTGCTTGTCGAAGATGACCATGTTCTGGGTGAAGCGCTCCGCGACCACGTAGCAGCGGCAGGCCATGCGGTGGACTGGTTCAAGACCGTGGGAGATGCCAGTGCGGCAACGGAAACCGTCGACTACGGCCTTATCCTTCTTGACCTGAGATTGCCGGATGGAGAGGGGCTCTCCATTCTGCGCGCATTGCGCAAACGCAACGATCCCACACCGGTCATCATTCTCACCGCCCATGATCAGGTTTCTGATCGTATTGAAGGCTTGAATGCCGGGGCCGATGACTATCTGGTCAAACCCTTCAATCTCGGGGAGTTGACCGCGCGCATGCTCGCCGTATCGCGCCGCTATGAAGGCCGTTCAGCGCCTGTGGTAAAACTGCCCGGCATCGAAATCAATCAAGTCGCGCGCAACATCACCGTCAACGGCACTGCGATGACGCTGAGCGCGCGGGAATGGGCCGTGCTGGAAAAACTCGTGGAGCACCCCGGCGCCGTTGTTTCCAAGGCGCAGCTGCATGAGACGCTTTATGAATTCGGGGCGGAAATAGAGAGCAATACGGTTGAGGTTTATGTCAGCAGATTGCGCAAGAAAATAGGTGCCGACAGGGTGGAGACGGTGCGTGGCCTCGGTTACACAATCAGATAAACGCATGAAACGCAGCGACAGCATGACACGCCGCCTGGTGACGGCGCTGACGAGCGTGGTCGTCTTGTCGTGGCTCATCGCATCGTCGCTCGGCATCATGGTGATGCAGGACGAGTTTGCCGAAATTTTCGATAGTGGCGTGCAGGAAACCGCAGACAGGCTTCTGCCGCTGATCGCCGACGATCTCAACGAACGCAGCCCGGAGGCGGAACGCCGGTTGGTTCAACCGGCCGGGGGTGAGGAATATCTGACCTATCAGGTGCGCGACCGCGAGGGCGAGGTTCTTCTTCACTCCCACGACAGTCCGGCCGAGCCTTTCGATGTGCCTCTCTCTCCCGGCTTCGCGGACACGGCAACGCAACGCATCTATACGGTCGTGACTTCTGATGGCGGGCTCTATCTGCAGATGGCAGATGCTTTCGCCAATCGCCGCGAAGCCATCATGGAGGCCGGAACCGCGCTCATCCTGCCCATGCTTCTGCTCATTCCCGCAAGCATGATTGCTGTCATTCTCGTGGTGCGGCGCACGCTGGCTCCTGTCCAGACCTTGCGGGATGACATCAGCAGCAAGGACAGCGGCAATATGGTGCCCGTCGGTGATGCGCATTTGCCTGCCGAACTGCACCCCATCGCCCGCTCGGTCAATCTGTTGCTGGAACGATTGCGGGCCGCGCTGGAATCTGAGCGCGCTTTCGCGTCCAACAGCGCCCACGAACTCCGAACACCCATTGCTGGCGCCCTTGCACAGGCCCAACGATTGCAGGCTGATATTCCGGGTGAATTCAAGCCGCGCGTCGACCAGATCGAACGTTCGCTCTCGCATCTGGCCCAACTGGCAGAAAAATTGCTGCAAATGTCACGGGCTGAAGCAGGCATTGGTACGTCGGGCACAGAGACTGATCTTACACAGATTGTGGAGCTGGTTCTTGAAGACATGGCACGCTCGGAGACAGGGGCCAAACGGCTCCAGTTCCACCTAGGCAGCGATGCACAGCTTCACGGCATGATCAATCCCGACGCCTTTGGCATCGTGGTGCGCAACCTGGTCGAAAACGCGCTGGTTCACAGCCCGGCAGGCACCCCGGTGGACATCTCCATCGGCAACGATAATTCACTCAGCGTCGTCAACCAAGGTGCCACCATAGACAAGGCGCTGTTGCCGAAGCTGACGACGCGGTTCACACGCGGTGCAACGCAGGCCAGCGGCTCTGGCCTCGGGCTGGCCATCGTCCACCATCTGGTGCAGCAAATGAATGGATCGCTCCACCTCCTGTCTCCCGCAACCGGGCGCAGCGACGGTTTCGAAGCAAAGATTGTTCTGTCGGGGAACTGAAAACAGGGTAAAACCATATGAAAGCCAAAGGACAAATTGCTTTCATTTCACGCGTCACCTATCAAAATTCATGCTCTACGATGTGGACCGACTGCCACTTTCTCAACTGATTTTACCCGTGGCCCGCGCAACGGAAGCGGTGGCGCGGCTGGATGAACGTGTTTCCCAGTCGCCGTTCCGAGAGGGCTTTCTGGAAAGGCAGGATTTTCACGAGGCTGTGTCATCTCTCTGGGTCGACGGAGAGCTTGTTCACATCGAAGACCTCGTTCTCCATGACGCCCATATGGATATCCGTGCGCCAACCCATGAGATCGTCATCGCCAGCCGTATTTTGCGCGCGCGCAGGCGAATGTTCAGTCATGAACCCATCTGGGCGCTGAGCCCCAAGGGCCTATCTCGGCTGCGCGGCGAAGAGCTTGACGACGAGGCGACGATCATGCGGGAGGTCTCGGATATATCGGATATCGAAAATGACGATCCAGACGACAATGTCCTCACCGACGAACTGTCTGCCATCGACAGGCTAATTGCCCGAAGCTCTGCGACACTCGACACCATCACGAAAGACAGGAAACCACCGCCTCAAGCTATGGTTGCTTCACTCACCCGCGATCCTGATTGGAACGAGACAGACAGACTGAATGAATGGCGCACGGTGCTCCAGGGTAGCATCGGCTTGCCAGCCACTCTGCGCGCCGCAATTGCGCTGGATGCGTGGCAAAGGCTGGAAGTCTTGCAGCGCAGCCCGTGGCTTGGTCGGCAGCTTGCATCTGCACTGCTGCGCGAGGAAGGGCTCACACAAGCACACCTCGTCACGATGAGTGTTGGAATGCGGGCGGTTTCCAGAGAGCGTCGAAATGCAAGGACCGCGCCGGACCGTTTGATCGCCTTTCTGGATGCCATTTATGAAGCGGCGACACTGGGGCTGAAGGAACATGATCGACTGCTGCAGGCCAAGAACCGCATCGAACGAAAGCTTGTGGGGCGGCGCTCCAATTCGCGTCTGCCGGAGCTGGTCGCCCTTGTGCTCTCACGTCCCGTCGTCTCCACGTCAATGATCGTCAGGGCTCTTGGAACGACACCGCAGGGCGCCGTTGGCCTAGCCAACCAACTGGAGCTGCGTGAAATGACCGGCCGTGGGCGATTCCGCGCTTGGGGCGTGCTGTGACCGCAATCCAAACGAAAACCGCCCGTGACAATCACGGGCGGGTTTCAGGTCTCGATAAAGTGTAAGAGTTGCTTAGAACTCTTCCCACTCGGACTTGACAGCGGCATTGCCATTGAAGGCAGTAGCAACCTTGCGGCTCAGAGCGCGGGCTGGGGACTGAACCGGACGTTCAGTCTGCGTCACCATGCGCACCGGAGCTTCGGTGCTGCCACCTTGCAGTTTGAACTGGCCAAGCAGATCATTCAGCGAAGCAGCTTCGCGGGCCAGGCCATGGCTTGCAGCTGTCTGCTCTTCCACCATTGCCGCATTTTTCTGCGTATCCTGGTCCATCTGGTTTACCGCGCCATTGATCTGCGCCAGTCCAGATGACTGTTCCTGAGCGGCATCCACAATCGCCACCACATGGCGGTTGATTTCCTGCACTTCAGCGACGATGTTTTCCAACGCCCGGCCAGTTTCACCAACCAGTTGCACACCCTGTTGAACCTGGGTGTTCGATGTGTTGATCAGCGCCTTGATGTCCTTCGCGGCATTTGCGGAACGCTGAGCAAGTTCGCGAACTTCCTGCGCAACAACCGCAAAGCCTTTACCTGCTTCGCCAGCACGCGCAGCTTCAACACCGGCGTTGAGGGCGAGAAGGTTGGTCTGGAAAGCGATCTCATCGATCACGCTGATAATGTTGGAGATTTCCGAGGAAGATTTCTCGATCTGCTCCATGGCCACAACAGCCTTGCGCACGACCACACCAGATTGCTCTGCGCCGCTGCGAGCGTTAGCAACCAGATGGCCGGCTTCCTGCGCTCGCTTTGTCGAGTCGTGGACGGTGGTCGTAATCTGTTCGAGTGCAGCCGCGGTTTCTTCAACAGATGCAGCCTGTTGCTCGGTGCGTTTCGCCAAATCGTCAGCGGCTGCGCGGATCTCATTGGCACCGGCATCAATAGCACGGGCGTTGTCTGCCACACGGCTCAAAGCTGACTGGAGTTTGACAGCAGATGCGTTGAAGTTGGAGCGCACAACGTCCAGATGCTCGGCAAAGGGCTGATTGATGCGATAGGCAACATCACCGTCCGACAGGCGCGCGAGAGCCGCTGCCAGGTTCTCTACTGCAAAGCTGGTGTCTGCGGCTTCCTTTGCCTTTTGCTGCTCGTGAGCAATCCGTTCTTTTTCAGAACGGCTACGGTTGGCCTCGGTTTCATCTTCAAGGCGCTGACGCTCCATGGCGTTTGTGCGGAAGACAGCGACAGCGCGTGCCATGTGGCCAATTTCGTCGCCACGATCAAGCCCGGCCACTTCCTCCTTAGTCTCACCTGCGGCCAGGGAAACCATGCGCTCACGCAACTGCTCGATTGGCCTTGTGATACCGCGTGCCGACACAAAGAGAGCACCGAAAATCGCAACGATAAACAAGACGCCCAATGTCGAAATTGACGTCAGGATGGTAGAATTGGTCTGCGCTGCCAGTGCGGCCGTTTTCTCCCCAACGGTCTTCAGATTGCTATCGGTCAGGGTCCGAAGATCCACACGCCATTGGGCGATCAATGGCCCGACTTCCGTCAGATGCTTGCGCGCGGTTTGGAAATCACCCGCTTTCGCCGCCTTCCAGACCTTGTCGCCAGCTTCGCCAATCGGACCCACACGAGAAATGAGCGACTCCGCTTCGCTTTTCACCGCCGGCAACCGCTGCTTCACATCTTCCATACGCTTGAGAACCAGTGCAATGTCAGACTTATAGGTCTGCTCCAGTTTCGTCGTGTCGGCAGACTGCTCAAGCAACACAAGTCCTAACGTGGCAGCATAACCTATAGAAACAATCGCAGTATTTGCGCGAATGAGATCTGTCGAAGCAACAACATCCTTCGCGATGAAATTAGCATAATCCGTATCGGCACCCTTATAATTCAGAGCGACAGCACCAACACCGATTAAACCTGTGAGTGAAACCGCTGTAACAAATGAAAGTATCTTGGTTCTGATTTTTGCTTTTTTGAGAAAAGACATGACACCCCGGAATGAGCTTTGAGCAAACCGGCCAGCACATCTGCCCGGCTATTCAATAGCAGGCGATTTACATCGTGCTTCCGGAACAGAACTTACTTCGTCATGAAGCGACAGCGATGACAGTTTATATTACTATTATTATTTCAACGAAGTTAACAAAAATTGGAAATGCTAAATAACCCAATGAATACATAGTGGCATTTTAGATGTCACTAAATTTGATTTATTTGGATATACTTTAAAGTATGATTTTTTACCGCTAATTTCTAGCAATTTTAGACAAAATGTGGACATAACCCCTGTAAATCCATGGGCATTACTCCTCTCTGAACGCCTTCACGATTTGATCTTCGAATGGCTTCACCAGATAGGAAAGCGCGGTTCGGTCCTGCGTTTTCACCATTGCCTCAGCGGGCATGCCAGGAACGATCCTCAAATTCTTGAACTTTTGCGATTCGGCTTCATCAACCGAAAGGTGCACTAAATAGTAACGCGCTCCGGTTCGCTCGTCTGCATCGAGATCGGCAGCAATGCGCGTTACATGTGCCTGAAGTTGCGGAGTGGTTCTCTGGCTGAAAGCAGACATGCGCAGCATGGCTTGCTGCCCAAGCCGGACCTGGTCGATATCTTTGGGAGCGATCTGCACCTCGAGCGAAAGCAGATCATCATCGGGCACGATCGACATGATCGCCTGTGCAGGGCTTATGACACCGCCCACCGTGTGAACTGCAAGTTGGTGGACGATGCCCGACTGCGGAGCGATGATATCAATCCGCTTGAGGCTGTCTTCAGCCGAGATGCGGCGTTCGACATACTCGCCCATCTGCGCCTGTATCTCGCTGCGTTCCCGCCCAACTTCGGATTTCAGGTCCTGATCTATCTGAAGGATCTGAAGTCTTGTTTCCAGAATGCGTCCGGCCGCCTGTGCCTGAAAGGCCACTTTCTCGCCCCGTTCTCCACCAAATGTTGCGGCCTGCGTTTTCAGGCTGTTGAGCCGTTGGTCAGAAACGATCCCCTTTTGCTTGAGTGAACTCAGGGCTGTGATTTCGGTGGTGAGGACCCGCAGTCCCTCTTCATAAGCCAATTCCTGCGCCTTCAGCCCGTCGATCTCATGCTCGAATTGCGTGATGCGCTCCAGAAGCTGTGCCCGCTTGACACTTCGCGACTGTCTGCGCGCTTCGAAAAGCTGTGTTTCGTTGTTGATGACAGCAGCGACATCCGGATTGTCCTTTCGCGCTAGAAGATCCGCAGGAAAGACAAGCTGCGCCCGGTCATCCTGCTCCGCCTGAAGCCGGGCCATTCGTGCCGTCATCTCATCCAGACGTTTTGTGACAATCGCGAGATTGGCGCGGGTCTGCGTTGCATCGAGCCGCATGAGAAGCATACCAGCTTTCACATGGTCGCCATCTTGAACGAGGATTTCGCCAACAACTCCGCCGGTTGGATGCTGCACGGTTTTTACATGGGAGCCGACAACGAAATGGCCTTGAGCAACTACGGCTGCAGAGAGCGACGTGGCGGCAGCCCAGGCCCCAGCCCCCCCGACCAGCACAACACCCGCGACACCACCGCCGATGATATGGCGCCAGATGGAACGGGAGACATTGAAGGATTCAGCGTCACGCATCATCGCGCTCCTTCACATCGACAGGCTTCGACCCGGCGTCTCGTTCAGGGGTTGGCTGCTGCACAGAGGCACGCAGTGGTTTGGCGCCGTAAGCCACGACCGGGAAACCCTTGGGCGCAACTCGCGCCGCGGCGCTGTCTTTCAGCACTTTCGAAAGAACATCGTCGCGCAGGCCGAACATTTGCTGGCGACCACCGTCCATGACCAGCACATGGTCAACCGCGCCGATGGCGCTTGGCCTGTGCGCGACGACGACTGCGATGCCGCCGCGTGCACGCACTGCGGCAATAGTATTGACGACAGCGGCTTCTCCCTCCGCATCCAGATTGGCATTGGGCTCATCCAAAACCACCAGAAAAGGTTGTCGATAAAGCGCGCGCGCAAGACCAATGCGTTGCCTTTGGCCTGCGGATAGGGATGAACCACCCTCGCCAATCGGGGTTTCGTAGCCCTTTTCAAAACGGAGAATGAGGGCGTGCGCACCAGCAGCCGTGGCGGCCTCCACGACAGCATTGGAATTGGGATCATCTTCAAAGCGTGCTATGTTTTCGCCAATGGTGCCATCGAATAGCTCCACGCCCTGAGGCAGATAGCCGATATGGCGGCCAAGCAACTCTGGATCCCACTGATCAAGGCTTGCACCATCAATACGAACCTTGCCAAAACTGGGTGCCCAGGCATTGACCAGGGCACGGACGAGCGTCGACTTACCAGATCCGGAAGCGCCGATGATGCCTAGGGCACCTCCGGCCTCCACCACAAAATTCAAACCCGCGACGGTCGGCATCTTTTGGCCGGGCGGCACAATCGTGACATTCTCTGCTCTCAGCTCTCTTGAAGGTGTTGGCAGGACTGTGTGCTGCGAAGCAGGCGGCACACGCGCAAGCAATTCTCGCAAACGGCTCCAGCTTTGCCTCGCCATGAGAAACGGCTTCCAGTTGGCGATAATCAAATCGACCGGTGCCAGCGCCCGCCCCATCATGATGGAACTGGCGATCATCACACCGCCGGTGGCTTCCTGACGAATGACAAGATAGGCGCCGACGCCCAGGATTGCCGATTGCAACATGACGCGCAGCGTTCGAGACACGCTGCCGAACCCGTTGGAAATATCACCCGCTATACGGTTGGCGGCAAGGTAGTTGCTATTCGCAACGCGCCAGCGCTCTGCAACGCGCGAGCCCATACCCATGGCTTGCACCACCTCCGCATTACGCCTTGATCCATCCAGCATCGCATTGCGGCGCATGTTGTGGCCCACTGTCTCGCGCACCGACTTTCGCGAAAGACCATTTGTCATGAGCGTGACGGCAACAAGAACGAGCGCGCCGATCAGGGCCGTCATTCCAATCCAGAAATGAAACAGAAAGCAGATGGCCAGATATAGCGGCATCCAGGGCAGATCGAAAAATGCGGTTGGCCCCTGCCCCGACAGAAATCCCCTGATATTGTCCATATCCCGCAAGGGCTGCAATCCATCTCCCGGCAGCCGCGACAACAATGGCAAGCGCACGACTGCATCATGCACCCGACCAGACATTCTGTTATCCAAGAGTTCGCCAACCCGCAGCAGAACACGTGCGCGAATGATTTCGAGCGCACACTGAACGGTGAACATGGCGGCGGCGAGCACGGCAAGCCCCACCAGCGTGGGTACGCTGCCGCTGGCCAGAACCCGGTCATAGACCTGCAGCATGAACAAAGGCGAGGTCAGCGAGAGAACGTTGATAATACCGCTGATGAGGGCTGTCGCGCCTAAAACCCACTTCAGAAGCGCAGCATCCGCACGCGCATCTTCCGGTGGCCTATGCTCCCGAGAAGTTTCAACCACATTCGTGTCCACGGGTTCAAGCGATGGGTTCGACGATACCGCAATCCAGACTGCTCCGGTATCATCCACTGATAGGACAGCCTCAAGCCCCAAACGGGCAGGCCTCCTTGAGAGAGCGCCCAACCCAACGGCGCCGAGGCGCTAGGGTCATCGCCGTATATTAGAGTATGCGCGCGCTCCACTCGCTGTAAACCCTCATACCGTGCGAGTAGAAATTGAGGTAGACAAGAGAACTTGCATTGCGGCGATGAGTCGCTAACATGCCAGACAGGTTTTAGGCAGGTGAGGCAAATATGGACGCTGCAACCACGATTGAGCGCGGAACATCACTCGCGGCCAAGATCAGCACCGCGCTGCGGCGCGATCTGGTTGGCGGCGTTTTTCGCCCTGGCGACAGGCTGCCCAGCGAAAGCGCGCTGACCCGTGAATATTCCGTGAGCAGAACAGTCGTGCGCGAAGCCATCGCCATTCTGCGGGCTGATGGCCTTGTGGAGGCTCGCAAGGGTGCAGGCGTCTTCGCGCTTCAGGTGCAACAATCGAAGGACGAGCCCTTCAAGGACCTGACGACCGAGCGGATTTCCTCTGTCATAGAACTTCTGGAATTGCGGACAGTGTTTGAGGTCGAATCTGCCGGGCTCGCCGCCTCGCGCCGGTCAGCAACCCAGATCGAAGCCATTCTCGACGCTCACAACACGATTGCCGCCTGCCTTGCTGAGGGTAAATCAACCCGTGACGCGGATTTTGACCTTCACTTCAAGATCGCAGAAGCCACGCAAAATCAGCGTTTTCCCGAATTTCTGCGCCTAATCAGATCAGGCATCATCCCCCGCGGTGAATTGCAAGGCGCAGAACCGGGATCGCGTCCTAAGGATTATAACCTCCATTTGCAGGAGGAACATGCCCGTATCGTAGATGCGATCATTGAAGGCGATGCGGACGGCGCGCGTGAGCAGATGCGCATCCATTTGCGCGGAAGCCTCGAGCGGTACAAGGCGCTGTTGCGCTCTAAAACCGCCCATGCTGAAGACAAAGCATAACGAGCTTTGCCGGAAACAGTTCTAGCTCAACCAACGCCCGTGCAAGACGCCTGGCGCGACAAATTCGCGTCTTCATGCCGCGCACGCTCCGTCTCCATCACCCTCCAGAGATATGATTCATCGTCTAAAGCCCTTGCTTGACAGATAAGATGACATGTGACAGGTTTTGTGAAACTTGTCAGACATGAGGTCCGCACCTCAAGCGAACTGGCAGAGGGAGGACAGATGATCATTCGAAGCCCGCGCCTTACCGGCGTTGCCGGGCAAATCGGCACCATTGCCATTACGCTGCTTGGCCTGCTTTTGCTCACCTTCTTTATCGGGCGAATGATGCCAGCCGATCCCGTACGCGCCATTGTCGGCGAGGATGCGACCCGCGAAACCTATGAACAGGTTTTCCGTTCGCTGGGCCTGGACAAGCCCGTCTGGCAGCAATTCTTATATTATCTCGGTGATGTCTTCACCGGCAATTTCGGCACGTCCATCAGAACGGGTCAGCCTGTCATTCAGGATATTCTGCATGTCATGCCCGCCACCATAGAGCTTGCAACATTTGCCATCACGATTGGCGCTGGCCTTGGCGTTCCGATGGGTGTTTTTGCGGCTGTGAACAAAGACCGCTGGCCTGACCATCTCGTGCGTGTGGTCAGTCTTTTCGGCCACTCCATGCCCATCTTCTGGACAGGCATGATTGCCTTGATCGTATTCTATGCCAAACTCGATCTTGTCGGCGGCAGCGGACGCATGGACCAGTTTTACATCGGGCTCGTCGATGAGCGCACTGGTTTCCTGCTGATCGATAGCCTATTGGCTGGCGACATGGATGTCTTCTGGTCAGCCGTCAACCACCTCATCCTGCCCGCTTCTCTGTTGGGATATTCGTCATCCGCTTACATCACTCGAATGACGCGCAGCTTCATGCTCGACCAGCTGGGGCAGGAATATGTGACGACCGCCCGTGTCAAGGGGCTTTCCAGTCGGCAGACAATCTGGCGACACGCCTTCGCCAATATCCGCGTCCAGCTCGTCACAATCGTGGCGCTTGCTTACGGCTCATTGCTGGAGGGCGCTGTGCTCATCGAAACCGTATTCGCATGGCCGGGCTTTGGTCAGTATCTGACCAGCAATCTGATCACTGGCGACATGAATGCCGTGATGACCTGCGTTCTCATCGTCGGCGTCATCTTTATCGGGCTCAATCTTCTGTCTGATATTCTTTACCGCTTCTTCGATCCAAGGACACGCTGATGACCGCGCATGCCGAGAAAATCAGACTGCCAGCCTCCGTGAATGCGATGAAGAATATCGTGCTTTTCCTTCTGCGCAGTCCCACCTCCACTTTCGGGCTGATCGTACTTGCCATTCTCATTCTGGCGGCAATTTTCGCGCCACTCCTTGCCACACATGATCCCTTTGTTCAGGACCTGACAAACGTGCTGAAGGCCCCGGGGGACGGACACCTATTCGGAACCGATGAACTGGGCCGCGATATCTTCAGCCGCCTTGTTTTCGGGGCGCGCATCACGCTCACCATTATCTTCCTCGTTTCCATCGTCGTTGGGCCCATCGGTCTGATCATCGGCACGGCCTCAGGTTATCTTGGAGGCAAGTTCGATACCGTCATGATGCGGATCACCGATATTTTCCTGTCCTTTCCGAGCCTGATCCTGTCGCTTGCATTTGTTGCAGCGCTCGGCCCAAGCCTCAACAATGCGATCATTGCCATTGCGCTCACCTCGTGGCCGCCCATTGCGCGCCTCGCACGCGCCGAAGCCATGACATTTCGCAATGCTGACTATATCGCAGCCGCCAGACTTCAGGGTGCTTCACCTCTGCGTATCATCGTGAAGTCGATCATGCCCATGTGCCTGCCATCCGTCCTCATTCGCCTCACGCTAAACATGGCAACCGTTATCCTCACCGCGGCTGGCCTTGGCTTTCTGGGTCTCGGGGCCCAACCACCACTGCCGGAATGGGGTGCAATGATTGCCACAGGGCGGCGCTACATGCTGGACAATTGGTGGCTGGTGACCTTTCCGGGGATCTCCATCCTCACCGTCAGCCTGGCGTTCAATCTTCTGGGCGATGGCTTGCGGGACGCGCTCGATCCCAAGCAGATGAACCGGAGATAGTTCATGGAACAGACCATTCTCGACGTCAAAAATCTCCGCATTCGCTATGGCGGGTCTGAGGCGGAAGCGGTTCGCGGCGTATCCTTCACCCTTGGCCGAGAACGCCTTGGTATCGTTGGCGAAAGCGGCTCTGGCAAATCGACGGTAGGGCGCGCCCTGTTACGCCTCCTCCCCGGCGCGACGATCACTGCTGACACATTGCGCTTCAACGAACTTGATCTTCTCAGCCTGTCTGAAAAGGAGATGTTGAAGGTTCGCGGCAAACGCATGTCGATGATCCTGCAAGACCCGAAATTCTCGCTGAACCCCATTCGTCGTGTTGGCGATCAGGTGGCTGAAACCTATCTGCGGCATTTTAAATGCTCCAAATCCGACGCCAAGATGCGGGCACTGACCATGCTGGAAGCGGTGAAGATTCGTGATCCTGAACGGGTCTATGCGCAATATCCGCACGAAATTTCCGGCGGCATGGGGCAGCGCGTGATGATTGCGATGATGCTTCTGGCAGATCCCGATCTGGTAATAGCAGATGAGCCGACGTCGGCGCTTGATGTTACGGTGCGATTGCAAGTTCTCAACATTCTCGATGGACTTGTTCGAGACCGCGGTATCGGCCTGATCATGATCAGCCACGACCTTAATCTGGTGCGTAATTTCTGTGACCGCGTCCTCATCATGTATGCGGGACGGGTTGTCGAGACGCTCGCAGCGGGCAATCTTGAGGCCGCTCAGCATCCCTATACACGCGGCCTTATCGCAGCGCAGCCGCGTATCGGGGGCAGCCGCGCACCTCTTGCTGTGCTGGATCGGCGCCCCGAATGGCTGGAGGACCACGCCTGATGTCAGTTTCCGTAGAAATTCGTGACCTTTCCATCAGCTTTGGCGAAGGCCCGTCGGCTGTCAAAGTGCTGCCATCCGTGTCGTTTTCCGTCGAGTCGGGCGGATGTTTCGGCCTCGTCGGCGAGTCAGGCTCGGGGAAATCCACCGTCCTGCGATGCGTCTCGATGCTGACTGACTTCTGGAAGGGCGACGTGTTGATCGATGGGAGATCCGTGCGCGACATGGCTCTGATTGACCGTTGCCGAACATTGCAGATGGTGTTTCAGGACCCCTATGGATCGCTCCATCCACGCCAATCTGTCAGGACCGTGCTGAACGAGCCTTTGACCATCCACAAGCTTGGCAACAAGGAAGATAGGATGCGTCAGGTTATTACCGATGTTGGCCTTCCGATCTCGTTTCTGGATCGCTTCCCGCACCAACTTTCGGGTGGACAGCGTCAACGCGTAGCCATCGCGCGAGCGCTCATTCTGGAACCATCACTGCTGTTGCTGGATGAGCCGACATCGGCACTGGATGTCTCGGTGCAGGCTGAAATTCTCAATCTGCTCCAGCGCCTGCGACAAGAGCGCGGCTTTACCTACATCATGGTCACGCATGATCTGGCCGTTGTTGACCATATGTGTGACCGATTTGCGGTGATGCTGCGCGGTGAGGTGACGGAAATCCTGCCCCGTTCCGCTATCGCACAGAACGGTGCGACGCACCCTTACGCCCACGAACTGATCGGCGCATCACTTGAGTATGAAGGCGTGAGGACCTGAGGTGAAACCTCAGTCCACGTCTGGATCATATTCTCTCGGGCTGTCGTCTTTCGAGAAAAGTACGCATGGCCCGCGTGAGCCGCGAGGGTCATAGGAATAGCCTTTCAGGGCCAGTGCCTGAGTAATGTCGCGAATACCCGCCAGATGGTAGAGGTGATCGTGCAGTTCCACGAAGATACGCTCCACGCCATCCAGCCGGGCATTCTGCAGCAGATCATGCTCGGCACCTTCAATGTCCATCACCAGAGCGTTGATATGGTGGCGATCAATGAAAGCATCGATATTCTCGGACGGGATCTCGATGCGATGCTCATAGGGCCCCTGGTTCTCATCCATGGATGACATCCACAGATCTTTGCGCACGTAAAACGCATGCACATGTGGCGCATGTGCCGTCAGCAACCCTTGGGAAAACACCACGTTATCAGCAGGGCAATTGGCTTTGATGATGCGTTCTGCCAATGCGGCGGTTCCAGGGTTCGCCTCGAAAGCCCAGACCGACACATCTTTTATCCCCGCAATGATGGATGTGATGACGCCGATGCCAGAGCCCAGTTCCAAAACGCGGTCCCCCGGCTTGATGGCCTTGAGGATGCTGCGCGCTTCCTTGGCCTCGTAACTGCCATCCTCCAACGCGGTCCAGATAACAGGGGAAACTTCACCTTTGGCGAGATCAAGTTTGATCCCATGCACGTTCAGCCGTTCCATTCACACAATCCTCAGCGGGCCACAGCCCGTACTAACAAAAAGAAACCCCGAATGATCCATCAACGTCGAAATGCGCTGAGTTTTTCAGCGGGCGCCGGACGACCAATGAGATAGCCCTGCATCTGGTCGCATCCAAGCCGCGTCATGCATTCGAACTGTTCTTCCGTTTCAATCCCTTCGGCAATCGTCGTCATACGCAAACTCTTGGCCATGCCAACCACGAATTCAACAATCGCCAGCGCATCCGTATCTGTTGCGACATCACGAAGGAATGCCTGATCGATCTTAATCTTGTCGAACGGTACGCCGCGCAAGTTGCCAAGCGAGGAGTAACCGGTTCCGAAATCGTCCATCGCTATCTTGATACCCACATTCTTCAGCTTCTCGAGCGTTTCGATCGTGTCATCGCTCTTGTTGAGTAGAACCGACTCCGTGATCTCAAGTTCCAGCCGGCTCGGATCAAGACCGCTCTTATCGAGCGCATCGACCACGTTTTGAACGAGGCTTGTGCTATGAAACTGGATGGGTGAGAGGTTGATGGCAATTTTCAGATTGCCTTTCCATGTCTTGGCCTCCTGACACGCGACATCCATGGCCCATTTGCCAAGCGAATGGATCAATCCGGTTCGTTCTGCCACGGGAATGAATTCTGACGGTGGAACCTTGCCACGCACGGGATGTGTCCAGCGCAACAGCGCTTCAAACCCGCATATCTCCCGGGTTTTGGTAAACATTTGCGGCTGGTAGTAGACTTCCATCTCATTGTTCTGGAGCGCGGTCTGGAGATCGGCCTCGAACGATCTTTTCTCAGCCAATTGCTGCTGCATATGGGGCTGGAACACACTGATACGGCCAGGCCCAAGGCGTTTGGACTCGTAAAGCGCCAGATCGGCACGCTTGAACAATTCATCGGCGGTCGTCACATCGCTGGAAACGGCAATACCCACGCAGGTGCCGATCTTGATCTCCAACTCACCGAGATTATAGGGTTTGCTGATCTGCAAAATGACTTTTTCCGCAAAAGAGAGCGCGTCCTCTTCATCCCGCGCACTGGTGATGAAAGCAAACTCATCGCCGCCCAAGCGGCACACGATATCTGCATCTTCACGCATGGAAGACAGCCGCGTTGCAACCGCCTGCAAAAGTGCATCGCCGACATCGTGGCCGAGCGTATCGTTGATATCCTTGAAACCGTCGAGATCGAGCAGCAGAATGATAGACGTTCCACCGTCGACCGATGTCAGCCGCTCGTTCAACTCCTTGCGGAACAGTGAGCGATTGGGCAACTCTGTCAGAGCGTCGTGATAAGCATCATGCTCCAGACGGGCATTATTGGCCTTCAGCTCCAGGGTTGCGGAGCGGAGCTCATCGGTCAAACCGCGTGTTTCCTTGTGGGCCCGGTCCAACAGATTGTTGTGGCGGTTCAACAACAGGATGAGAGCCACACCACACAGGATAAGACCGGCAGCAAGCGCGGTGAATATTGTGTGGAGTTCACGCACTTCGGAATGCGCGTTGTCCACCACTTCCACGTCATAGGCAACAGACGACGAGGCGAGCGTTGTCAGTGGACCGTCGAGCGCGCTCATCGTCTCTAGAATGGGCTCGACATCTGATGGCTGCAGGGTGTCAACCCGGCTGTCGAGATCGGAAAGAACCGTGGTCAGCCGCTTGACGAGCTCATGCGACTCCGGCCTTTCGCCGATGAAGGCCCCCAGATTTCCCTGTTTGAGAAGCTCAAGCCTGCCCAGCATCAAATCCATGCGCAGCCGCAAATCATCGCGGGTCACGCGTTGAGGGTTGGCCAGAAATCCATAAAGATTGTTCTGAAGACGCAGATACTCGGACACGGTCTGACTGACCGCCCAGGAATCATTATACCTGGCAAACTTCTGAAGTGCGGTCTGTCGCTGCGCAATGACGTAGGCAATGTAGCCTGTAGCCAGAACGAAGCAGCATATGATAACCGCCAAGACCTTTCGCAATCTGCACCTTTAATTAATGATAAGCTTTGCAACCTGCCAGGCGGAGCGGGTATAATATGTTTGAGTTTGAAGTTCAGGAACAGTATCGTAGGGGTATATTACGAACAAGGGTCCTTTTTCACGAACCTCCATATAATTCCCATCGCGCTTCATGGCCAGTATGACATTGAACTTGTCAAAATCTGCCATCGGTATGGTGCTGACGTAGTCATTAAGCGCCACAGCCGTGACTGTTGTGCCCTTGGCGCCGACAAATTTCATCAATTTGCTCAGCGAAACGCCTTCAAACCGGGTGATCCCATCATACCATGGCGAACGCGTTTCCACAGTCACCAGACCCAGACCTTCCAGCATATCCCTGTCAAATCGAGCGACACCATCTGCATTTGTTTTGGAGATATTGCCCGAAATCGTGAGAATCGGCTTGCCAACAGGCTGTTGAAAAGTTTCCGACCGCGCCGAAGATAACCAAGAGATCGTCAAAATAACACTAAGAACCAACCGCATGAAACGCATCGTCTTGTCCTTCGATGGATTGTTTGAGCGACCTCAGATCCTACCAACATCTTATATCAGTCTTTTGAAAGATAGGCGCATCAAAATTGCCAATAGAAATACCGGCTTTGCCCCCTACGCCAAATTTCGCAACGACTCATTATCTGGCGGGGTCGAACCACAATAACGGTTACCGAATGTTTCAGCATGTCGTTAGCAAAATCGTAAAATCCGTTCGAAATGGTTTAGGAAAGTAAAATACAGAAACACCGGGCGTGGCATATGCCGCGCCCGGTGCTATCTAGAGTTAAATCTTAGGCATGGAACTGTTCAGCCACAGTACAGTGGTGAAAATCCCAGCATTTAGATTAGGTCGAAACGATCCGCTTCCATGATCCTGTTCCAAGCGGAAACAAAGTCCTTCACGAACTTCTGTTTGGCATCTGCTGAGGCATAAACCTCTGCAAAGGCTCTCAGCTGCGAGTGCGAGCCGAAGATGAGATCGACGCGGGTTCCCGTCCATTTCACTTCGCCTGTCTTGCGGCTGCGCGCTTCGTAAACGCCTTCCTTGCCAGCCAATGGCGACCATTCCAGGTCCATGTCCAGCAGGTTGACGAAGAAATCGTTGGTCAGCGTTTCAGGCCTGGATGTGAACACGCCATGCTCTGGCTGACCGACGTTGAGAACACGCAATCCACCCACGAGAACGGTCATCTGCGGACCGCTCAATGTGAGAAGCTGTGCACGATCAACCAGCGCTTCCTCTGCCTTCATGAACTGATGGCGGTTGTTATTGACGTAGTTGCGGAAACCATCGGCGCGTGGCTCAAGCGCTGCGAAGGATGCAGCATCGGTCTGCTCCTGCGATGCGTCGGTACGGCCAGGCGTAAACGGAACGGTGATGTCGTTTCCGCCAGCCTGCGCCGCCTTCTCGACGCCAGCAGCACCTGCCAGCACGATCAGGTCAGCCAGTGAAATCTTCTTTCCACCGGTTTGAGCAGAATTGAAGTCGCGTTGAACGCCCTCGAGAACGCTCAGAACCTTTGCGAGCTGCTGCGGCTGGTTGGCTTCCCAGTTTTTCTGTGGCTCAAGACGAATGCGCGCGCCATTTGCGCCGCCACGCTTGTCGGATCCACGGAATGAGGAAGCGGACGCCCAAGCGGTAGAAACCAGTTCCTGAACAGAAAGACCTGTTGCCAGAACCTTCGCCTTCAGATTAGCAATATCCGCATCATCAACCAGCGGATGGTCGACCGCGGGAACGACGTCCTGCCAGAGCAGGTCTTCGGCAGGCACTTCAGGTCCGAGATAGCGCACCTTCGGGCCCATATCGCGGTGGGTCAGCTTGAACCATGCGCGCGCGAAGGCATCCGCAAAATGGTCCGGGTTCTCGAGGAAACGACGCGAAATCTTCTCGTAGGCTGGGTCAACACGCAGCGCCAGATCAGACGTCAACATGGTTGGCAGGTGCTTCGTGGAGGGGTCGAAGGCGTCGGGGATGGATGGCTCTGCATTCTTCGCAACCCACTGCTTTGCACCGGCCGGGCTTGTCGTGAGTTCCCATTCGAATGCGAAGAGGTTCTCAAAGAAGAAATTGCTCCACTGCGTCGGCGTCTGTGTCCATGTCACCTCAGGACCACCGGTAATGGTGTCTTTGCCGAAGCCTGTTCCGTGAGTGCTCTTCCAGCCGAGCCCTTGAGCCTCCAGCTCACCACCTTCCGGCTCTGCGCCGATCAGGGATGGATCGCCTGCACCGTGGGTTTTACCGAATGTATGACCACCCGCGATCAGCGCAACGGTCTCTTCGTCATCCATGGCCATGCGGGCAAATGTCGAGCGAATATCACGCGCAGATGCCAATGGATCAGGGTTGCCGTTTGGACCTTCCGGGTTGACGTAAATGAGGCCCATCTGCACGGCGCCGAGAGGCTCCGCCAGTTCGCGTTCGCCGCTGTAGCGCTCATCGCCAAGCCATGTGCCTTCAGGGCCCCAGAAAAGCTCCTCCGGCTCCCACACGTCAGCACGACCGCCGGCAAAGCCGAATGTCTTGAAGCCCATGGATTCCAGCGCGACATTGCCGGTCAGGATCATCAGATCTGCCCAGGAAATGCTGTTGCCGTATTTCTGCTTGATGGGCCACAACAGGCGACGTGCCTTGTCGAGGTTGGCATTATCAGGCCAGCTGTTGAGTGGCGCGAAACGTTGCTGACCGGCTCCTGCGCCGCCGCGACCATCGGTAATGCGGTACGTGCCTGCGCTGTGCCAGGCCATGCGGATGAAGAGACCGCCGTAGTGACCAAAGTCGGCTGGCCACCAATCCTGAGAATCTGTCATCAGAGAATGGAGATCGCTTTTCAGCGCATCAAGGTCCAGCTTCTTGAATTCTTCAGCGTAGTCGAATTCCTTGCCCAACGGGTCTGCAAGTGCCGAACCATTGTGCAATATCTGAATATTGAGCTGGTTAGGCCACCAATCCCGGTTTCCACGAACGGCCTTTGGCGCCTGCGTCGGCGTTTGGCCGTGGGCGACGGGACATTTACCGGCTGTCTCGGGTGTCTGGTCCATAATTATCTCCATGTCATTTTTGCGTGGGCGTTAAAAAAGGCTCTTGCTGTCAAAATTGCAGGATTTCAGTTGACCTGGTCGCATGGCGCGACCTGAAGAACGTAACCTCGCCTCAAGACCTTTTAACGACCTGGCTCCATAAATAAAAGTTGGATTTTCTGATTGATGCTATAAGCTCAGCTTATGAAAAATTTGACCCTAAAGCAACTGCGTTATTTCGAGGCTTTGGCGCGACTTAAGCGTTTTCGTATCGCAGCTGACGCCTGCGCCATCTCTCAACCTGCACTTTCCATGCAAATCAAGGAAATGGAGGAGGATGTCGGCCACGATCTGTTTGAGAGGTCCGCGAAAGAGATAAAGCTCACTGCGTTTGGCGAAACATTCGCCGTGCGGGTGCGCGAAATTCTTCGTGCAGTGGACGAACTAGCCGAACTCGCGCGCGCCTCAAAAAACTCGTTTCTGTCCCGCCTTCGCATCGGGGTTATTCCCACCGTCGCGCCCTACCTGCTGCCGACCATCATCAACGATCTAAACAGGACCTTTCAAGGCATCGAGATCCAGATCCGTGAAACGCAGACGGCAAAATTGCTGGATGAATTGAAGCAAGGGGACCTCGACCTTGCCATTGTCGCCCTGCCCGTTTCAGAGCCTTCCCTGACAGAGCTGAAGCTGTTCGATGAAGAGTTCGTACTGGTGCGGCGGCACGAAGATGAAGGCAAGCCGGTCCCGGAACGGACGGCACTGCCTCAAATGCGGCTGCTGCTTTTAGAAGAGGGACACTGCTTCCGCGATCAGGCGCTGTCCTTTTGCAATGTTGGCTCATCACAGCCGAGAGAGGTCATGGAAGGCAGCTCTCTTTCGACACTCGTTCAGATGGTGAGCGCTGGCATTGGCATCACGCTCATCCCAGAAATGGCGGTCTCAATGGAAACACGCTCCGCTCACGTTTCCATTTCCCGCTTTGAAGCCCCCGCTCCTACACGCACAATCGGCATGATCTGGCGAAACTCGACGCCGCTCAGCAAACAAATCCACGAAATATCGGGTGTTGTCCGCGGTTCGGCTGAAAAGGTAAGAGCGAACTGGAACGTCGAGCATTCCGCAATCCCCAATTAACAACTTGATTTACATATACAATTTTTTGTGATTGTCTCTCACTTGATTAAAAACACGAACGTTCGTATTGAAAACTCAATTTAGGACGTATTGATATGGCAAGAACCCGCAAGATTAGCGAAAATGATATTCTGGACGCCGCCGAGAGAGTTGTCCTGCGCGAAGGTGCAAGCGGCCTGTCGATCGATGCCGTCGCGCAGGAAGCCGGCGTCAGCAAATCGCGGGTGGTTTACGATCACAAAGCCAAATCAGCCCTGCTTGAAGCCCTGATCGAACGACGCCTGGCCTCTGAGGAAGAGCACGTGCGCGCTGCCGTGGATGAAAGCAGCCACCTGCCGCACCCGGAACTGTTCGCTCGCATCTCGGTGGCCGAGAAAGTGCCTGAGGATATCGACAAGGCTGTCTGCATTGCCATCAGCGCAGCCATGTCAAGCGAGAAGAATATTCATGACAGGATGAGCGAGTGGACCAGAAAAGATCTCGCCGCCATGGAAACCAGCAAGAAACCGAAAGCGGCCCTGATCGCCTATCTGGCGCTTTCAGGCTTCTACTGCACAGAATATTTCAATTTTCATCAATGGGAGCCAGAGGAAAGACTGGCGATACTTGATGGAATCCGCGCGATATACACAACATTTCCCGACGAAACATGACGATCACCTTGGGTGATGCGATGAGGACCCGACCATGCAAAGCAGAATAACTCTGCCGCGACTCCTACCCATGATGACTGCTGCTTTCCTGGCAATGGCGCCGACAGGTCTGTCTGCTCAGGGAATGCAGATGCCTCCGCCCGCAGTGGGCGTGCTCGAACTGACCGCCAAATCCGTTCCCGTCATCAACGAGCTTCCCGGCCGCATTGCTGCGACACGGGTTGCAGAGGTGCGTCCAAGGGTTTCCGGCATCTTGCTAGAACGCGTGTTTGAACAAGGAACGCTGGTTCAAAAGGATGACGTCCTCTACCGGATTGACCCTCGGCTCTTCAAAGTCCGGGTAGCCAGTGCCGAAGCTTCTTTGCAACGCGCCGTGGCGACCCAATCCAATGCGCGTCAGCAACTCGAGCGTCAAAAGAGCTTGCGCGAACGCAACGTTTCAACCGGCATCGATTTTGATACGGCAGCGGTCAATCTGGCTCAGGCCGATGCAGATGTTGCACTCCAGCAGGCGGCTCTCGATGAAGCCCGCATCAACCTCGAATATACCGAGGTTCGCGCACCCATCTCCGGCATCATCGGAGCTGCGCTGGTCACTGAAGGTGCACTGGTCACGGCCGACGGGACCCAAAACCTCGCCTTGATCCAGCAGATCGATCCAAGCTACGCCGATTTCACCCAGTCCGCACAGGACATGATGGCGCTGAGGCGTGCAGTAGACGAAGGCAAGCTGGCAAGCCCGGCGCCTGATCAGGCCAGCGTACGGCTGGTATTCGATGATGGCTCTGTCTATGCCGATGCTGGCCGACTGCTGTTTTCCAGCGCCAGCGTGGATTCTACCACGGGCCAGGTGACGCAGCGCGCTGAATTTCCCAATGCCCGCCGTGACCTCCTCCCCGGAATGTATGTTCGGGTGAGAATCGAACAGGCGGTTCGGGAAAATGCGGTCGTCGTTCCGCAACGTTCCATCGTTCGCGCAGCCGATGGCAAGCCTCTCGTCTATGTGGTCAAGGCCGATGATACTGCAGAGGCAAGGCCCGTCGAGCTCGGACAGGCGCTGGAAACGGAATGGGTTGTTGAAAAAGGTCTGAATGCTGGCGACAGAGTGGTCGTGGACGGCGCACAGAAGGTTCAACCCGGCGGCAAGATCAAGCCAGAACCCTGGCAGGCTGAAAAAGCGGCTGACGCACCCGCGCAAGCACCAAAGCAATAAGGTCCACTCATGGCACAGCTCTTCATCAGACGGCCGATCCTTGCCTGGGTCTTTGCGCTGTTCATCTCCATCGCGGGCGTCATAGCCCTGCCCTTTCTCCCCATTGCGCAATATCCAAAGGTTGCGCCACCACAGCTGACAATCTCGACCAGCTATCCGGGTGCCTCGCCTCAGGACATCTACCAAGGCGTCACCCGGCTCATCGAGGATGAGTTGAATGGCGTGGAAGGATTGATGTATTTCGAGTCCACCTCGGATACGTCAGGCCAGGTCTCGATCAATGCGACCTTCGAAGCGGGCACCAACATCAATCAGGCGTCGGTCGACGTGCAAAATGCGATCAGGCGTGTTGAGGCCCGTCTGCCATCCGCTGTCGCTGCACAGGGTGTGACGGTGGAAGAAGCGGCCTCAGGCTTCCTGATGTTCATCACGCTCACTTCGACAGATGGCACAATGGACGAAGTGGGGCTGGGAGACTACCTCAACCGCAACGTGCTGGGTGAATTGCGCCGCATTGACGGCGTGGGTCGTGCACAACTGTTTTCTGCCCAACGCGCCATGCGCGTCTGGATCGACGCCGACAAGCTCGTTGGCCTCAATCTTACCACGGCAGATATCAACGCCGCCATCACCGCACAAAATGCGCAGGTTGCGGCTGGCCAGATCGGAGCAGCCCCGAACCCGATCAGCCAGGACCTGACAGCGACCGTACTCGTCAAGGGTCAACTGACCGACACCGAGCAGTTTGGCAATATCGTTCTGCGCGCCAACCCGGATGGCAGTACGGTTCGGTTGAAAGACGTCGCCCGGATTGAGCTGGGAGCGGAAACCTACAACCTGTCCAGCCGCCTGAATGGGCAGGCGAGCGCTGCTGTTGGTATTCAGCTTTCTTCAACGGGCAATGCTGTCGCAACGTCCAAGGCCGTGACGGCCAAGCTGGAGGAGTTGTCACGCTTCTTCCCTGAAGGCGTTGCCTATTCCGTTCCTTACGACACAAGCCCCTTCGTTTCGGCATCGATTGAGAAGGTTCTGCACACACTCATCGAAGCGATCATCCTCGTCTTCGTTGTGATGTTCGTCTTCCTGCAGAATTTCCGATACACCGTCATTCCGACGTTGATCGTGCCGGTCGCACTGCTCGGAACCTGTGCGGTGATGTATGTCACCGGCTTCTCCATCAATGTTCTGACGATGTTTGCCATGGTGCTGGCGATCGGCATTCTGGTCGATGACGCCATCGTGGTGGTCGAGAACGTTGAGCGCATCATGGCGGAGGAAGGACTTCCACCGAAGGAAGCCACCCAGAAAGCCATGAGCCAGATCACCGGCGCCATTCTTGGCATCACGCTGGTGCTTGCCTGTGTGTTCATTCCTATGGCCTTCTTCCCCGGCTCCACCGGCATCATCTACCGTCAGTTCAGCCTGACGATGGTTGTTTCCATTCTGTTTTCGGCCTTTTTGGCGCTGTCTCTCACACCGGCACTTTGCGCAACGTTCCTGAAGCCCATCAAGAAGGGACACCATGAAAAAGGTGGTCTTGGCGGCTGGTTCAACCGCAAGTTCGATGGCCTGACAAATGGTTATACGAGGGTGGCAACCGGTGGCGCGCGCCGTGCGGGCCGTATGATGGTCATCTATCTGGCACTGGTTGCCGGGCTGGGTTACCTCTTCATCAATCTCCCGAGCGGCTTCGTACCTGCGGAAGACCAGGGCTTCCTGATCGTTGACATTCAGGGTCCACCTGAGGCGAGCGCAAACCGCACCAACGCATCCATCCAGCAAATCGAGAAGATCTTCCAGGCCGATCCGGCGGTGAAGGACATCGTCGCCATTCAGGGGTTCAGCTTCTCCGGCAACGGCGCCAATGCCGCACTTGCTTTCATCACCCTGAAGGACTGGAGCGAACGCGGTGCCGGCAGTTCGGCTCAAGACATTGCCGATCGCGCCAACATGCAGTTGTTCGGCCTGAAAGATGCGCAGACATTTGCTTTGTCGCCGCCGCCTATCGAAGGCTTCGGCACCTCAGGTGGCTTCTCCTTCCGCCTGCAGGATCGCAACGGCATCGGCCAGGCAGCCCTTTCGGCCGCCGCAGGGGAGTTGATACAGAAGGCCAGCAAAAGCCCAATCCTCGCTGGCATGCGCATCGAAGGCCTGCCCGATGCTGCACAGATCATGCTGGTCATAGACCGGGAAAAGGCCAACACCTTCGGCATCACCTTTGCCGATATCAACAACACCATCACGGCCAATCTCGGATCATCCTATATCAACGACTTTCCGAACGCCGGACGCATGCAGCGCGTTGTTGTACAGGCGCAGGACCGCGACCGCCTGCAGGTCGAAGATCTGCTGAAGCTAAACGTCCGCAATGCCAGCGGCGGCATGGTGCCTCTCAGTTCCTTTGCAATCGCGCAGTGGCAGAAGGGCTCTCCACAGATTGTCGGCTACAATGGCTATCCGACCATCCGTATCTCGGGCGAACCTGCTCCTGGCAACTCCACCGGCGTCGCCATCACGGAAATGGAGCGTATCGCATCCGAACTGCCCGCTGGCATCGGCTATGAATGGACAGGCCAGGCTCTGGAAGAAATCAAGTCCGGGTCTCAGGCACCATTCCTCTTCAGCCTCAGCATTCTCTTCGTGTTTCTGCTGCTCGCAGGGCTCTATGAGAGCTGGTCCATCCCGCTTGCCGTGATGCTGGTCGTTCCTCTTGGCATCATTGGTTCCGTGCTGGCTGTTCTTCTTCGGGATATGCCCAATGATATCTACTTCAAGGTCGGCTTGATTGCCATCATTGGCCTCTCTGCGAAGAACGCGATCCTGATCGTGGAATTTGCCAAGGACTATTATGCGGAAGGCAAGACGCTGCTCGATTCAGCCGTACAGGCGGCGCGTATCCGCTTCCGGCCGATCATCATGACCTCGCTTGCATTCACACTCGGTGTCGTGCCGCTTGCCATCGCGACCGGCCCAAGTGCGGCAAGCCAGAATGCCATCGGCACCGGCGTTCTCGGGGGTATGATTTCAGCCACAATCCTTGCCGTCTTCTTCGTCCCTGCATTCTTCGTCTTCGTTCTGAAGCTGATGCGAACGAAAAGACCGGAGGAGAAAGTCACCCCGGAAGACGCAAAGACGGTAGAACGGTAGAACCGTAAAAACAAAGACGCCGCAGACCAAAATCTGCGGCGTTTTCATATTCATTGCGTGAAGGCTCATAAGGCTCCTGTCAGCAGTCCCGACCATTTGCATAACCGTCGACAATGCACACCGAGCCGGGCATAGGCTGTGTGACGCTGCGGCGGATGCTGTAGGATTTCTTCGGCTGTTCGACACGGTTGATCGAACCCGTGGAGATCATGTCGAGATTGTCAGGGATCTGAGCGAAACGCGCGGGTGGCATCTTGCCAGCCAGCATCGGCGTAACGATGAGCGAGAGAGCGATTGCCACCATGCCGAACAAAAGAGCGACGTTCAATACGCCGATCTTGCGCGATTTTTCAGAATAGGACCGACGGCCCTCCACTGTTTTCCAAAAATCCTCGTTCATATCAGGCCTCGCTACGCGCCATTTACCAATTCTTCAGCCTTTTAATGTGCCAGAGGGTGATAAACGAAAGGTTAATAGCGGCCCGTTTTGAGGCATCACAGGCGCCTGAAAGCCTTTATTCACTATATTGTTTACAGCAGGTCCTGAAGATAGGGAATGAGCGGCTCATCGGCCGGTGGCATTGGATAATCCCGCAGCGCCTGAGGCTTCACCCATTTTATGGCCTGGCCCTCGGCCCCACGTGGAATGCCCTCAAAGCGGCGGCAAACATAAAGCGGCATCAGGAGGTGAAATGTCTCATATGAGTGGCTGGCAAATGTCAGCGGCGCCAGACACGCTATCTTCGTCTTGATAGCGAGCTCTTCCTCCAGTTCGCGAACCAGGGTTTCTTCCGGCGTCTCGCCGTTCTCAACCTTGCCGCCCGGAAACTCCCAAAGGCCAGCAAGCGATTTACCCTCTGGTCTTTGCGCCAGAAGAATACGTCCATCCTGATCGATCAGCGCGCAAGCGGCAACGAGCAGTATCTTCCGGCCTGAACCCTCCATCACTCCACCTCTTTGCGCCAGTAGCGATAGGTATAGGCCGTCTGAAAACCGAATTTTTCATACAGTGCGATGGCGGGGCGATTGGTGGAAACGACCTGAAGCCACGCGGTCGATGCGCCACTGATGCGGGCCCAACGAAGTGCGGAGGTCAGGATTTGTGTGCCGGTTCCCTGCCGCCGCAACGGTGCCGCCACATCCAGCGACAGAATGCCTGCCAGATCATTATCCTGCACACAGATCAACGTGGCCTGAGGCTCACCTTCAATCTCTTCCATCGTAAACAGCCCGAGCGTCGGCTTGATGGAACTGACAATCTCGGCGATCGGTGAGCGCAATGACGGGTCTACACCGCTGACCTTGAGACTTGCTTCCACAAAGCGACCAATATCGTGGCTTGGAATGTGGGAGACGGTTTCCGGCAATTCCGCATTGGCAATGTCGGCGGTCATCACTTCAACATTTTCAAACACGCTCCAGCCATTATCCGTCAGGTGCTGGCGCAGCTGCGGTGGCATCAGCACCGTTTCCCTGATTATGAGCTGGCGTCCGAAATCCTCAAAGCGCTTGCGCGCTTTCTCAAGGCGAAGGTCGCAATTGCCGTAGTCGGAAGGATCGAGCGGCACCACGCAGTTGATCCGTTTGGACGGATGCGAGCCCGTCAGCCTTATCTGCCAGCTGCCATCATAGACAACTGACGATGCAGGCCATGCCCGAAAACTGACAGCTTCCAGACGACGGACAAGAGGAAGGTTGGTGGCGACACTTTGCATACCGGACGTCTCCAACATCAGCTCCGATAGTCGCCATTGATTTCGACATATTCCTTGGTCAGGTCGCAGGTCCACACTGTGGCGGTGCCGTTGCCAAGACCGATCTCGACTTTCACCGGAATATCCTGGTTCTTCATCACAGCGGTGGCTTCTGCCTCAGAGTAGTCAGGGTCACGTTCGCCATTGACGGCCACGCGCACATGTCCAAACCAGATTGCGAGGCGATCGCGATCCGCCAGCTCGCCGGATTTGCCGACAGCCATCACGACGCGGCCCCAATTGGCGTCTTCGCCAGCAACGGCTGTTTTGACCAGCGGCGAGTTGGCAATGGAAAGCGCGATGCGCTTGGCAGCCACATCGCTCTCGGCACCCGTCACGGTGATTTCCACCATCTTGCGCGCACCTTCGCCATCACGAACGACTTGCAGCGCCAAATCTTTCAGCAGATCATTCAGAGCATCGCGGAAGGCGGAAAGCTTAGGATCATTCGCATTGTCGATATGCGTCTGTCCGTCAGCGCGGGCAGCGCCGGTTGCAAACAGCATCAGAGTATCGGATGTGGAGGTGTCGCTATCGACTGTGACCGAATTGAACGTCGGACCAACGCCCGCAGACAGGAGGTCCTGCAAGGCAGCTGCTGAGATATCGGCATCAGTGACGACGAAAGACAGCATGGTCGCCATGTCGGGCGCGATCATACCCGCACCCTTGGCTATGCCGTTGATTGTAACAGTGACACCGTCAATTTCGGCGGTCCGCGTGGCAACCTTCGGATAGGTATCGGTTGTCATGATGGCCTTGGCAGCTTCTGTCCAGAAATCGCCTGTGGCATCGGCATTCATCTGGCCAAGAACACCGGCAAATTTGGTGGCGTCAAGCGGCTCACCGATCACGCCTGTGGACGCCAGAAACACTTCACTTTCCGAGCAACCAACAGCTTCAGCTGCAGACTTCGCCGTCAGCTCTGTCGCGGCTCTGCCCTTTACGCCTGTGAAGGCATTGGCGTTTCCGGAGTTCACCACCACTGCACGCGCAACGCCTGCTGGCAGGTTAGCGCGGCAAAAATCTACTGGAGCCGACGGGCAACGTGATTTTGTGAAAACACCGGCTACCGCCGCAGGCTCATCGAACACCATCATCAAAACGTCGGTGCGACCCTTATACTTGATACCTGCAGCCGCCGTTGCCATTCGCACACCGCGTAAAGCGGGCATATCTGGATAGGATTTCGGGGCGAGTGGAGAGACGGCAGCGGACATGGGCAAGAACCTGCATATTTGCGGAAAGTTGAAATGAAACAGGGCGGCTCTAAAGCCGCCCCGTCAATTGCGGACTACTGCTGCGCAGGTGGCTCGGCTGCCTGCTGCTTGCTGGCATCGTCATAGGCCTTGCGCATTGCAGCGTCAGGAATGTCGATCTTCTGCTCGGCCTTGGCCTTTTCGATTAGGGCGACATATTTGTCGCGCATGACAAGCTGACGAACCTGCGCTTCAACCTGCTCATAGGCTGGTGGCGGTGCAACGCGCTTGTCTTCAAGCTTGATCACGTGAAAGCCGAACTGCGATTTGACCGGGGTTTTCGTGTAGGCGCCCTTTTCAAGCGTGAAGGCAGCCTCTTCGAATTCAGGAACCATGCGGCCCTTGCCGAACCAGCCGAGATCGCCGCCGTCATCCTTGTTGGAATCTGTTGACTTTTCCTTGGCCAGCGCTGCAAAATCCTTGCCAGCGTCCAGCTGCTTGATCACATCCTTTGCTTCCTCTTCGGTCGCAACGAGAATGTGAGCAGCCTTGATTTCTTCTTCCTGCGGCAGCGCGGCGACTTCCTTGTCGTAGCGAGCCTTGACCTCTTCATTGGTCACAGCGTCAACGACGTGCTTGCGGAAATAGGCATTATGAAGTTCGCGGTCAGTGATGAAGGAGAGGCGCTTCTTGAAATCTTCGGTTTTTTCGAGACCTTCAGCAGTCGCATCTTTCACCAGCAGCTTCACGTCGATCGCGCCGGACAGGGCGGCAACTTTCTTCTGCTCATCGGGAAGCTGTGCGAGCTGCGGATCAAGATTGCTCATGGCAAGATCCAGTTCAGACTGGCGAATCTCGAGATCGCCAACCTTGGCAACAACGGCATCTTCCTGCGCGAAGGCAGGAAACTGAAGACCGAGCGTCGCCACGATGACAGCCGCCGCAATTCTATTATAGCGCAACATATTAAACCTTTCGGAGACAATGCCGGCTCCAGACGTGGTTTTCCGGCTGAAAAAACTTCCAAACACCGGAATGTGGCCATTCTGTAACGGGCAGAACCGTTGACATCATTTGCCCCCCCTCTTATCTGTCGCTCAACCTCGCGTCCAGATACGTTTGAGGGTCAAGTCTGTCATTTGCACGAAATTGCGAACGCAGACTACGATGCCTCGGTAAACGGAATTTCAGAAAGGGCCACTAAGATGGTCAGTCTCGGCGGAATAGCCCGCAAGTTGTTCGGTTCGGCAAATGAGCGCCGTGTCCGCTCCTATCGTAGCAACATCACGGCAATAGGTGCACTCGAGGCGGAGATGAAAGCACTCTCCGATGAGGCACTGGCAGCAAAGACGGTAGAATTCCGTCAGCAGCTTGCCAATGGCAAAACCATTGACGACATCCTGGTTCCGGCTTTCGCCGTGGCACGCGAAGCATCGCGCCGTGTTCTCGGCATGCGCCCCTTCGACGTTCAGCTGACAGGCGGCATGATTCTTCATTCCGGCGATATCGCCGAAATGAAAACGGGTGAAGGTAAAACGCTGGTTGCGACCCTTGCCGTGTACCTCAACGCCCTTGAGGGCAAGGGCGTGCACGTTGTGACCGTCAACGACTATCTTGCACAGCGTGACGCCGCCACCATGGCGCGGCTTTACAATTTCCTAGGCCTCACCACCGGCGTGATCGTTCATGGACTGGACGATGACCAGCGCCGCGAAGCTTATGCATGCGACATCACATACGCGACGAATAACGAACTCGGCTTCGATTATCTGCGCGACAACATGAAATACGACAAGCCGCAAATGGTGCAGCGTGGCCACCATTATGCCATCGTCGATGAAGTCGACTCGATCCTTGTCGATGAGGCACGCACGCCTCTGATCATCTCTGGTCCATTGGATGATAGGTCTGATCTCTACAACACGATCAACGCCTTCATTCCGATGCTTTCGCCCGAAGATTACGAAATCGACGAGAAGCAGCGTTCTGCCAACTTCTCCGAAGACGGCACCGAAAAGCTTGAAAACCTGTTGCGTGAGGCAGGTCTTCTTAAGGGCGAATCACTCTACGACATCGAAAACGTGTCGATAGTTCACCACATCAACAATGCGTTGAAGGCCCATAAGCTGTTCCAGCGCGACAAGGATTACATCGTCCGTAACGACGAACTCGTCATCATTGACGAGTTTACCGGCCGCATGATGCCGGGCCGTCGTTATTCGGAAGGTCAGCACCAGGCTCTTGAAGCCAAGGAACAGGTGCAGATTCAGCCTGAAAACCAGACGCTGTCTTCTGTTACCTTCCAGAACTATTTCCGCATGTACAAGAAGCTGGCCGGCATGACCGGTACAGCATCAACGGAAGCGGAAGAGTTCAACAACATCTATAGTCTCGATGTGATCGAGGTTCCGACGAACCTGCCAATCCAGCGTATCGATGAAGACGACGAGGTCTACCGGACAGGCGAAGAGAAGTTCAAGGCCATCATTGAGCAGATCAAGGCGGCACATGAGCGCGACCAGCCTGTTCTTGTCGGTACCACCTCGATTGAAAAGTCCGAGCTTCTGGCCACCATGCTCCGCCAGACGGGCTTTGAAAACTTCCAGGTACTAAACGCGCGTTACCATGAGCAGGAGGCTTACATCGTTTCGCAGGCCGGCGTTCCCGGCGCCGTGACCATCGCCACCAACATGGCTGGCCGCGGTACCGACATTCAGCTGGGCGGCAACGTCGAGATGCGTCTTGACCGCGAGCTTGAAGGCATGGAGCCCGGCGAAGAGCGCGACGCGACCGAAAAACGCATCCGCGAAGAGATAAAAGTCCTTAAGGACAAGGCACTCGCCGCTGGTGGTCTTTTCGTCATCGCCACTGAGCGCCACGAAAGCCGCCGCATCGACAACCAGCTGCGCGGTCGTTCCGGTCGCCAGGGTGACCCAGGTCGCTCGAAATTCTATCTTTCGCTTCAGGATGATCTGATGCGGATATTCGGCTCCGACCGGATGGACAGCATGCTGCAAAAGCTTGGCCTCAAGGAAGGCGAAGCCATCGTCCACCCCTGGATCAACAAGGCGCTCGAGCGTGCCCAGAAGAAGGTGGAAGCGCGTAACTTCGAAACCCGCAAGAACCTTCTTAAATACGATGACGTTCTCAACGATCAGCGCAAGGTGATCTTCGAGCAGCGCTTGGAGTTGATGGAAGCCGATAATATCGGCGAGACCGCGACAGATATGCGCAATGAGGTCATCGAGGGGCTTGTAACCAAGCACGTCCCAGAGAACGCCTATGCGGAGCAATGGAATATCGTTGGCCTAAAGGCTGGCCTCGAGCAGTCTCTCAATCTTGATCTCCCAGTCGATGAATGGGCGAAAGAAGAAGGCATTGCCGAAGACGATATTTTGCAGCGCATTACCGAAGCAGCAGACAAGGTGATGGCAGAAAAGGCTGAGCGGTTCGGCCCCGAAGTCATGACCTATGTTGAGCGCTCCGTGATCTTGCAGACGATCGACCATTTGTGGCGCGAGCATATCGTGAACCTCGATCACCTTCGCTCCGTCGTCGGTTTCCGTGGTTACGCCCAGCGTGACCCATTGCAGGAATACAAGGCCGAAGCTTTCGAGCTGTTCCAGGCGCTGCTTGCGAACCTGCGTGAAGCGGTGACGGCACAGTTGATGCGTGTTGAACTCGTACGCGACCAGCCAGAGCCAGAGCTGCCCGAGATGACGCCCCACCATATCGATCCGTTGACCGGTGAGGACGAGTTCGGCAACAACCAGCCAGCACCCGTTGCATTCGTTCCACCAGAGCAGCGCAATCCGGATGACCCGTCCACCTGGGGCAAAATCAGCCGAAACGAAGCCTGCCCCTGCGGTTCCGGCAAGAAGTACAAGCATTGCCATGGGATTTTCGACCAGGCTTGATGGTCGTAAAATCAACTGACTAAATCCTAACGGTCCACAGATCCCATCTGTGGACCGTTATTTTATGGGAACATAACCCTTGCCACGACCAATAGTGGTCTGCCACTTAAGCAAATCCACCTACAACTGCGACATACGCACTGCACTCTACATTTCGTTTGACGTCATAAGTGCTCTTTCGTAACCGTTCGCTTCGCTTCATCCGTCGCCGGACAGGAACATATGAAACCCGCACAACTCGCTGCCTATCTATTTCTCGCAATAGCGTGGGGGTTCTCTTTTCTGCTCGTCTTGCATGTGGTGGAAGCTTTTGGCTGGGTGGGCGCGGTCACATTGCGTTGCTTCATTGCGAGCGCAGCTTTGCTTGTCATAGCCCGGATCTCAAAACGGAAACTTGATTTCAGCGCTGGTTGGCGAGCGTTCACCGCTGTGGGCGCAACGACAGTCGCCGGTCAACTCATCGGCCTGTCCTATGGCACGCCCATCATCGGCACTGCGATGGCTGCCATTCTGGTCGCCAGCATACCTCTGTTTTCCATGCTGATCGGGCAGTTATGGGGTATTGAAAAAATCTCTCTTCAAAGCCTGCTAGGTATGATTCTCGGCTTCAGCGGCATCGTCGTCCTCGTGGGTTTCCCTGCCGTACCGATCACATCCGGCTTTTTAGGTGGCTGCCTTGCTGTCATTCTAGGATGTATCTGCGCCGCTTTCGGAAGTAACTATGCCAATCGCCACCTTAAAGGTTCAGATGCATGGGAAATCACGATCGGCTCGTTTCTTGCTGGCGGTATTTTGACACTGCCATTACTGCTTATTGTTCCAGTGCCGGGTCAACCAAGCTTCTTTGATATCGCCTATCTTGCTGGACTGGCGGTCTTTATGAGCTCTTTAACCTATGTAACCTATTTTCGTTTGGTATCGCAGATCGGTGCAACGAAGGCCATTAGCGTCGAGTATGTTGTGACGGTGATTGCCGTCATCATCGGTGCTTCTGTCTTGGATGAACCCATCTCAGCCATGCAGCTTTTCGGGACCGTCATCATACTTTCAGGATGCGCACTGGTTCTGGGACTTTATCCAAAACGCAGAGATGCGATGATCTTGCCTTGAATGAACTGAAGATGAAGCTTTTCTGAAATAGCTGTTTTACTACCAATATGCACTCAACATTTCCGACGTTTCGATGTATAATTGAAAGACTCATTTCTAAAAATTGGTATTCATCGGTTGCCAGATTGCGGCAACGTGCCTAATTAACACGCGGCTTTCAGCAACTAAAATGTCACGGACCGTGTGACAGGGATGGTATAGGCAGGCATGGCAAGCGATCCGAATGATACAGATTTGCGAGATAGCCGTTTCGCCATGCTGCTATCGACACCGCTGCCGGAGCGTCCCGTTGCAGATAGCAGTATCCGTGTTGGCCGCACTGGGCGAGAATTTTGCATTTATCCGGCGCAACTTGGCTACGATCTCCAGGAAGAGCTGGATTTCCTATCCAACAGGGTTTTGGAACCCAACATTTTTTTCACCGGCAAACTTCTGGCACCAGCGATGCCACGCGTTGATGAAAAGTCGGTGCGTTTCGCTCTGATGCGAGATGAAAATGGTGCCCGGAGCCGCATGCGGTTCCTGATGCCGTTTACCGTCGAGAAGCCCGGTTTTTCTGTTGGACCATCTATTTTGCGCGGTTGGGCCAATCCCTTCGGACCGCTGGGCACCCCGCTTATTGATGCAGAAGGCGCGGCGGAAACCATCGACAATCTTCTTGACGCTTTGGCGCAGCCTGAGCTTCGATTGCCTGACATTCTCGTTCTGCCTCAGCTTCGGCTAGATGGTGCATTTGTACGAATGATCAAGGCCATTGCACTCAGCCGTAACTTGCCACTGGCAACCGCAGAGCCACACCAACGGATGATGCTTGAGAGCAAGATAGATGCGAGCCTCTATCTGCAAAACAACCTTCCTACGTCACAAATTGAAACCTTGCGCAACCACTGGCAAAAATTGGGCGCAGGTGGCGTTCTCACGCACGATATCGCCCGCCAATCGCAGGATATTCGCCTGCGGACGGAAGAATTTCTGGCCTTGGAAGCCAGCGGCTCAAAAGGGCGCAGGCGCTCTGCGCTTGCCAGCGACAGATACCGCGCGGCCTTTGCCCGTGAAGCTATTACGAATCTTGCGGAAATTGACGCTGTCCGTATTCACACTCTCAATCTTGATGGTGTCGCCATCGCATCAGCGGTGGTCTTCATGACAATGGGTGAAGCCTATGTCTGGAAGCTGGCGGTGAATGAAGATTATCAGCACCACGCCATTGATCAGCTTTTGCTGGAGCGCCTGACCGAATGGCACCTGGATGACGCCAACATCTTGAAGACAGACAGTTGTGGCGCGGATGAGACCGGAGCGCTGTCCAGCTTCTGGTCTGAAAAGGCTGAAATGGGCACGCTGATCATCGGCCTTGCGCAAAACAGCGACCGCGATGTGCGACAAGTCGCAGCGCAGGTTCACATGTACCGCAATACCCGTAACCTTGCCAAAGCACTGCGTGAACGCATTATGTCAATTGGCCGCAAATCCGGGAGTGCTGCCTAACTCTCCAGTAAAAAGGGGCGACGGTGCACCCCTTTTTATGGAAATTCATGTCAGCGTGACGCTGTCTGAATCATCCGGCAAAGTTGCGTCAATGCCGCATCATAGCCCCCGTTCAGAATATCCGCACACCGCTTTACCAGCCTCACCTGCTGTGACCGTGACATATTGTTGTAGGATACAATGGCATCCCGCACGGCGCCGGGTGGCGTTGTTCCTGGGCTGATAGGCCCAGTAGGCGTTCCGGGGGTGCCAATACCCACGCCGACATTCACGTCTACACCGGTCTTTCCTCCAACACCGACATTTGCGTTTGCGTTGAGGCCCCGGCTGCCACCGACCGATGCATTAACATCCGCATTCAGGCCGTTGCGTCCCCAGACGCTGGCGCTCGTATTGGCGTTAATGCCACCACGCCCTCCCACCGAGGCGTTTACGTCAGCACCCAATCCGCCGCCGCTTCGTCCTCCCACGTCAGCGCCAGCATTGATGCCACCACTTCCTCCAACCGAAGCATTGGCGCTTAGACCGCCTCTGTCATTTCCACCGACACTGGCACTGACTCCGCCGACGCTAACATCCAGTGCAAACGCCTGAAATGGTAGTGTAACGCAGGCGGACACGAATAAAGAACATGCTACTTTTCTCATGGTCTCTCCTCCTCAAGTGGGTGCGTTAAACATGGACAGTCCTCTAACCCACTGGAGGGACTAATATATAAGCAATCCCTTTATTTTAGAAGTCTTATATTTAAGTGATGCCTAATATTTAATTGCCCGCATTTTTCCATATGGTTCTGAATGGAACAGACTGGGCCAAGATCTGCTATAGACCAGACCCCTGGATCAGAATTCCCCAGTCACGAGCTTGTCTGCAACAATCATTTTTCTCCTGTCAATGCAGAGGAAATCCGTTGCTGTCGCGCGCATCGAATCTCGTGGACACTTGGCGTCACTCGGCCCTAAACTGCGCCTGTTTCTCTGCGCGCTGACGCTGCCCTTTCCACTTCGGAGTTATCGATGCCCACAACGCAGTTTTCACGACGCACTCTTCTGCAAACGATAACCCTGCTGGTCGCTTCAACGGCACTCTCGCGTCCGCAGTCCGCCTGGGCAGCGCAGGGTACCGGGCGCCTTGTGGTTGCAGCTGATTCAGAGCCGAAAAACCTCAACCCAGCCATCGTTGCGTCCAACGGCGTTTTCTACATTTCCAGTAAAGTCATCGAGCCGCTGGCTGAAGCTTCGTACCAAGGAAAGGACGGACTGGAGCCACGGCTTGCAACCTCTTGGGAAGGCTCGAACGATGGTCTCAGCGCTACCTTCAAGCTGCGGGAAGGCGTGACATGGCATGATGGAAAGCCTTTTACATCGGCAGATGTTGCCTTTTCTGCTATGTCCGTGTGGAAACCACTGCAAAATCTCGGGCGGTTAGTGTTCGCCAATCTCCAGTCAGTCGATACGCCTGACCAACACACGGCCATCTTCCGGTTTTCCAAGCCAACCCCGTTCCAGCTCCTGCGTAACGCTCTGCCCGTGGTGACCAGCGTCATTCCAAAACATATTTATGAAGGCACGGATATTGCCACGAACCCCGCAAACACGAAGCCAATCGGCACGGGCCCCTTTGTTTTTGCCGAATATAAGCCGGGTGAATATTACCGCCTGACCCGCAACGCGTCGTACTGGCAAAAAAACGCTCCGAAACTCGACGAAATCATCTATCGCATCCTGCCAGATCGTGCTGGCGCGGCATCGGCACTTGAGGCGGAAGAAATCCAGCTTGCCGCTTTTTCAGCCGTCCCGCTGTCTGATCTTGCCCGCATTGCCAAAGAGCCCGGCATCAAAGTCATTGCCGATGGCTATGAGGCGTTGACCTATCAGCTTGTTGTCGAGATCAATCATCGCCGCAAGGAGTTGGCCGATCTGAAGGTTCGGCAGGCCATTGCCCACGCTATAGACAAAAAGCTGGTGATCGACACTGTGTTTCTAGGTTACGCAACGGCATCCACCGGGCCAGTGCCGATAAACGCATCGCAATTTTACACCGTAGATGTCGATCGCTACGATTTTAACGTGGCCAAGGCGAATGCGCTGCTCGACGAGGCTGGCTACACGCGTGACGGCAACGGCAACCGGTTCTCTCTTAAGCTGTTGCCCGCGCCCTATTTCAACGAAACGCGCCAGTTCGGGGCATATCTGCGCCAGGCACTGGCCGCTATTGGCATAAAGGCCGAGCTTATCAACAACGATTCCGCCGCTCATCAGAAGGCGGTCTATACCGACCATGCTTTCGATCTCGCCATTGCACCTCCGGTCTTCCGTGGTGACCCAGCCATCTCCACAACCATCCTCGTTAGATCGGGCACACCCGCCGGTGTCGGCTTTTCCAACCAGGGCGGTTACGAAAACAAGGCTCTGGATGCGCTGATCGACAAGGCAGCGGAGACGATTGATGAGACCAAGCGCACGGAGCTCTACAAAGAGTTCCAGAAAGAGGTCACGCGCGATCTGCCGCTTATCAATGTAGCGGAATGGGGCTTCATAACCGTTGCGCGCGACAGCGTAGCGAATGTCGCCAGCAATCCGCGCTGGGCCGTTTCCAACTGGGCGGATACGGCATTGTGGACGGACCAGTGAGTGGTGCCGCAAGAATAATCCGGCGCAGGTTGCTCAGCGCTGTTCCTGTGCTGGTCATCGTTCTGCTGGCGACATTTCTTCTGCTCGAAAATGCGTCTGGCGATGCAGTGGACGCCTACCTTGTGTCGATTGGCGGCGGAGATGCTTCCCTGCGTGACACGTTACGCAGTCAATATGGCCTGGATCAATCCATGCTGGCACGGCTTTGGCTCTATCTTTCGTCTGTGGCTCGGCTTGATCTTGGCTGGTCTGTCGCGTTTGACCGACCGGTGTTGACGCTCATTCTCGAACGGCTTCCCAATACTCTATTGTTGATGACAACCGCCACGGCACTATCATTCGTGGTGGGCTCTGCACTTGGCATCGTCGCAGGGGCAAGACCCGGCGGTGTTCGCGATCGGACATTGTCGACCCTATCACTCGCGCTTTATGCGATGCCGGGTTTCTGGCTCGGGCTTGTGCTCGTCATCGTCTTTTCCGTGAGTTTCCGTTGGTTGCCGACATCGGGTCTTGAGACCATCGCATCTGGCAAACACGGCATAGATCGGGCGCTTGATATAGGCCGTCACCTCATTCTTCCAGTGGCAAGCCTAGGGCTTATCTATCTGGCTCTGTTTCTGCGGGTCATGCGCAATGCGATGGCAGACATCTGGCCTCTGGAGTTCGTGGCATTCGCCCAGTCGAAAGGTCTCGCACACAGACGCATCGTTCTGCGCCATGTGGCGCGCAACGCCGCCCTGTCGCTCATCACAGTCCTTGGCCTGCAATCTGCGGCCATGCTGGGTGGAAGCGTGGTCGTTGAAAGCGTCTTTGCCATTCCCGGTTTCGGCAGACTGGCCCATGAAGCCGTCAGCGGCAGAGACACGCCATTGTTGATGGCAATCATTTTATCGAGCGCGGTCTTTGTGATCATCATCAATCTTGTTGTCGATTTGCTGTATGCAGTGCTTGATCCGCGGATCGGCGCGCAGGGCGGCAGCACATGATTTTTTTGCGATCCGTCACGAGGAGTGTCGAAGGCCTGCTGGGTATAGCCATTCTCGGTTTTATAGCCAGCCTGGCCCTCGCCTCCCCCCTCCTCTTCCCTCAAGATCCGCTGTCGATCGTCGCATCGCCGCTGATCAGGCCCTTTACCAATGCAGATTTTCCGCTGGGAACAGATAGTTTGGGCCGGGATATGCTGGCCGGGCTGGTGCATGGCGCACGTGTTTCGCTAACCGTTGGCATGATCGCTGCTGCGGCTGCACTCTTCATCGGCATGGTCGTTGGCACGCTGGCGGGCTTTGCAGGCGGGATGATCGATGAGGCATTGATGCGCGTGACGGACGCCTTTCAAATCGTACCCGGCTTCCTGCTGGCGCTCGCTTTCGTCAGCACCGTCGGCCCCTCCACGCCCATTGTTATCGTGGCGATTGCGCTCAGCGCCTGGGCGGATCCCGCCCGCCTGACTAGGGCGCAAGTGCTTTCCATTCGCGAACGGGACTATGTCGCATCCGCCCGTGCCATTGGCATGCACCCGCTGGAAATTGCATTTCGGCAAATCCTTCCAAACGCATTGCCACCGGTTTTGGCGCTGGCAGCCATTATCGTCGCGGCTGCCATTTTGACCGAAGCCGCACTTTCATTTCTAGGCCTTGGGGACCCCAATGTCGTCACATGGGGTTCAATGATTGCCGAAGGGCGCAACCTTCTCCGCTCGGCTGCCTATTTGTCTGTGATCCCCGGCCTCGGGCTTCTGGCAACGGTGCTAGGTGTTTACCTCTTGGCAGAAGGCATCAACCAGGCTTTGGCCAAACCGGGAAAGATGCCATGAGATTACGGCCCATCTGCACCGTGGAAAACCTCTCCGTTACCTATGCGGAGATGAATACGCCCGCACTGGAAAATATCTCGCTGACAATCCGTGCCAACAAGCGTCTGGCCATTATCGGCGAAAGCGGCTCTGGCAAGAGCACACTTGCAAAGACACTTGCAAGGCTTCTGCCCAAAGGCGCCAAAGTCTTGGGTGATGTCATCTGGAACATGCAGCCAGAAGGAAGGTCGGACGCCTCCCCGCCCAAACCCGGTCGCGATATTGCCTATGTTTTTCAAGACCCGGGTGCCAGCCTCAATCCGGTCCTGACCATCGGCGAACAGGTTGCCGAAAGCGCAGTTCATCATCTCGGAATGTCGTGGGCGGAGGGCTTTGCGCATGCGCGTATCATGCTCGACCAGGTCGAGCTTCCAGCCTCTGCCACGCTTCTCAACGTCTACCCACACCAACTCTCCGGAGGGCAGCGCCAGCGTGTCGCGATTGCGGCGTCCATCTCTGCCGGGCCGAAAATCCTCATAGCGGACGAAGCGACAAGTGCGCTCGACACTATTACACAAGCTGCAATCGTGCGGTTGCTGGACCGGCTGGTGCAGCAGAACGGGATGACACTGATCTTCATTACCCACGATATTGCGCTGGCTTCCTCGCTCGCGGATGATATCGCCGTGCTGAAATCAGGGTGTATGCAGGAGGCCGGGCCAGCAGGATCCATCCTGACCAACCCGCAAACACCCTATACCAGGCAGCTTGTTGAAGCCCATCTCGACCTCTCCACACCGCCACTGATAGGGAGCCTGTAGCGATGGCTCCTCTTTTATCGGTCGAGACGCTTTCCAAGACCTACCGTGGCCAAGGCCAGGTAAAACACGCCGTTCGCGAAATTTCCTTCACGCTTTCGCAGGGCGAAACATTAGGCCTTGCAGGGCCATCAGGATGCGGCAAGTCTACGCTCGCTCGTCTCATCATGCGCTTGGTAGAACCAGACGCGGGTACCATCTCCTTTCGTGGAGAGAACTGGCTGGCAC
Source organism: Agrobacterium sp. CG674 (assembly GCF_053521645.1). Lineage (NCBI taxonomy): Bacteria > Pseudomonadati > Pseudomonadota > Alphaproteobacteria > Hyphomicrobiales > Rhizobiaceae > Agrobacterium > Agrobacterium sp. CG674. The sequence continues at coordinate 191,097 of NZ_JBNWDZ010000004.1, forward strand.
TTCATGGCCGCCAACTTCGACAGGCGCGAAGGCACATGCAGATGGTGTTTCAGGATTCCCATGCCGCCTTCAACCCGCAATCCACAGTCGCGTCCGTCATTTCCGAGCCGCTGCGCATTCACGGTCTCTTCGCCGCAAAAGCGTTGGTGCATGAGGTCGAAAGACTTCTCGATCGCGTCGGTTTGCCAGCAGACTTATCCCCTCGGCCGATACTTGACCTTTCCGGCGGGCAACGGCAGCGCGTCGCAATCGCCCGCGCACTTGCCAGCCGCCCCTCCCTGCTCGTTATGGATGAAGCTGTCTCGGCGCTTGATGTGTCTGTACGCGCTCAGATCCTTTCCTTGCTGGTATCCATCCAGCGAGACACCGGTCTCTCCTGCCTGTTCATTTCACATGACATTGCGGTTATCCGCGCCGTTTGCCACAGGGTTGCGATCATGGAAGCAGGCCGTATGGTCGAATATGGCGATACGCAGCAGGTTATCTCTGCCCCTCAATCGGAGATGGCGCAGCGGCTGATCGCAGCGGTTCCAGAATTTCAAATCGATAAGGAGAACCATCATGCCTGATCGTCACTGGGGTCACCTGCTCGACATCCCCTCCTTCCCAGTTGATCGCTACGGATCGCTGGCGGACCGCCTTGCAGCCCTGATGGGGACGAGAAACGATGTCATCCTTGTGAAGGCCGAAGCTGTTGTTGCGCTGGAAGCGGTTGCGACCAGTCTGGCTCGGCCGGGTCTCCGTGCCCTCAATATCGTTACCAGCCCCTATGGTACGTGGTTTGGAAACTGGCTTCGACGCGGAGGTGCCGATGTGGTCAATCTCTCCGCGAAACCGGCTGAACCCATCACCGTTGAGGCGGTCAGGACGGCGCTAGATGCCAACCCAGATATTTCAGCTCTTGCAATCGTTCATGCGGAATCGGCCAGCGGCATTCTCAACCCACTGGAAGACATTGTTGCGCTGGCCAACGAGCGCGGCATTCTCACCATTGTGGACGCGGTGGCATCCATAGGTGGCCATGCACTTGATGTAGATAGCCTCGGCATCGATATTGCTGTGATCGGCCCGCAAAAATCCCTTGCCGGACCTGCGGGAGTGTCTGCCATGTCCATCAGCCAGCGGTCATGGACGGCGCTCGCACATGACAAGGCACCGAGGAATTCCATTCTCTCGCTCATGGACCAGAAGGAACACTGGCTGGACACCGGTCGCTTAGCCTTGCCGGGTACGCCAGCACCTTTGGAGTTCTTTGCGCTTGAAGCAGCACTTGATCGCATCGAGACTGAAGGCATGCATCAGGCGATCAGTCGCCACCAACGGGCAAGCGCTGCAACCCGGTCGGGCCTGCGCGCACTCGGCGCACAGCTATGGGCGCAGGATATGTCCGCCTCTGCGCTCGTAACCACAGCAATCCTGCCTGCTGATATTGACCGCACAGCGTTTCTATCACGCCGAACAACAGCCGGTGCGGATCTCAGCGCAGGCGTTGGCCCCGGAACAGAGATGTTGGTTCGGTTAAACCACACGGGGCAACGCGCTTGCGAAGAAGCGGTTCTGGCAAATCTTGCCGCATACGCGAAAGCACTTGAGGCCGGGGGACACTCCACCAATCTTGATTATGCGCTGCTGGCCGCAGTGGATGCTTACCGAATTAGAGGCGCTGTTTGAGTCACTGAATCAGGGCTCTGGAATGAAGCAACGACGATCAGGCGCGGGTCGAAATAGTTTTATCTGGACGGACCCGATGTTCAGGAAAGGAATCCCCGCAGCAAACTTGACGAAAACATGGCGATGCGCAAAACTTTACCTCTCGTTAATCACTGTGACGAAGAGGAACAAAAATGATTGCTGGCTTCGATATGCTATCCTTCGACCTGTTCGGACTTGGTCGCAAGGCCAGAGAAGACAAGCTCAACCGCGAGCGTGGTGTCACGTCTGAGCGAAAATCAGAAGAAAACTCATCGGAACAGAAGGACCGTGATCAGGAACATGAGCTGTTCTTCTGGTCGCTTTATCCAGTGATCTGATTTCGGTTAAAAACTAAGTTTATTGTTCTCGACGCCGCGAGGGGTAATTCCTTCGCGGCGTCGAGTGTTTGATGAGCGTATAATCAACCCGGCAGAACCGGAAGCACGCAAATCTTATCCAGCCTTCGCCAGTTTCTTGGCAGCGACGCGCGCACGAATGGATTCCACGTCGGACTTGGGCGTCGCGGCAAACAGCGAACGTGTGTAGGCGTGTTGCGGGTTGCTGAACACCTCTTCGCGGGAGCCGTATTCAACAGCCTCACCGAAATACATGACCATGACCTCATCCGCGATGTATTTCACGACCGACAGATCGTGCGAGATGAAGACATAGGTCAAGCCAAACTCGTCCTGCAGATCGGCCAACAGATTGAGAACCTGCGCCTGAACGGAAAGGTCGAGTGCCGAAACGGGCTCGTCCAGCACCAAAAGCTTTGGGTTCAGCATCAACGCGCGCGCAATGGCGATGCGCTGGCGCTGGCCGCCGGAAAACATGTGCGGATAGCGATTATAGTGCTCTGGGCCGAGACCCACACGCACCAGCATATCGTTGGCCTTCTCACGCCGCTCGGCAGCCGACAGCTTGGTGTTGATCAGCAGCGGTTCACCCAACACATCGCCGATCTTCTGGCGCGGGTTCAGCGAACCATAGGGGTTCTGAAACACGATCTGCACCTTCTGCCGCATTTCTGGCGTCAGGTGGCCCGGACGCGTATCCACCTTCTGGCCGTCGATCAGCAAGTCGCCCGATGTGGGCTCGTCGATGAAGGTCAGCATGCGGGCAAGTGTTGACTTGCCACAGCCGCTCTCACCAACGATGGCGAGCGTCTTGCCGGTTTCAAGCGCGAAGGAAACACCCTTCACCGCATGAATGATCTTTTCAGGCTTCATGAAACCGCCGGGAAGACGATAATCACGCTTCATGTTGCGGATTTCGAGCATGGTGTTGTTGGTGGTCATGCCGTTTCTCCTGCTGTGCTGGAGGCCGGTGTGGGCGTGCCATCGAAGAACTGCGACACAGTGGTCAGGCGATCACCCGTCGCATTTTCAGGCAGAGCCGCCAGAAGTGCTTTGGTGTAATTGCTCTTGGGGTTTTCAAACAGCGAAAGCACATCGGCCTCCTCCATTTTCTTGCCCTTGTACTGCACCACCACGCGGTCGGCGGTTTCGGCCACAACACCCATATCGTGGGTGATCATGATGAGGCCCATGCCGTTTTCGGTCTGAAGCTTCATCAAGAGATCGAGGATCTGCTTCTGGATCGTGACGTCAAGCGCTGTTGTCGGCTCGTCGGCGATGAGAAGTTTCGGATTGCAGGCAATCGCGATAGCAATCATCACGCGCTGGCACTGGCCACCGGACATCTGGTGCGGAAAGTGCTTGAGACGCTCTTCCGGGTCCGGCAGGCCGACGAGCTTGAACAATTCAATAGCGCGTGCGTGACGCGTCTTCTTGTCCATGCCCATATGGATCCGCAGGACTTCCTCAAGCTGAAAGCCAACCGTAAAGCACGGGTTGAGGCTTGCCACGGGCTCCTGAAAGATCATGGCAATATCCTTGCCAATCAGCTTGCGGCGCTCAGACGCACCGATGTTCTGGATATCCTTGCCTTCAAACAACATCCGGTCAGCGGTGATCTTTGCCGTCCAGGGCAAAAGCCCCATGACGGCAAGCATCGAGACCGATTTGCCTGAACCGGATTCTCCGACGATGGCAAGAACCTCGCCCTTTTCGACGGAGACGGAAATACCGTCGACTGCACGAAACCAGCCGCTGGCGGTTTCAAACTCGACAGTGAGATTATCGACTTGCAGAAGTGCCATATCAGGACCTCTTCAGTTTCGGGTCGAGCGCATCACGCAGACCATCGCCCACCAGATTGATGGCAAGAACGGTGATCAGGATGGCAAGACCAGGGAAAGTGACGACCCACCATGCGCGCAGAATGAACTCACGCGCCTCGGCAAGCATTGTGCCCCATTCTGGCGCTGGCGGCTGCGCGCCCATGCCAAGGAAGCCAAGGGCAGCTGCATCGAGAATGGCATTGGAAAACGACAGCGTTGCCTGAACGATGAGCGGACCCATGCAGTTCGGCAAAATGGTCTTGAACATCAGGCGCAGCGGACCGGCACCGGCCAGACGTGCGGCGGTAACGTAGTCGCGTTCCTTTTCCGTCATCACGGCTGCACGCGTCAGTCGCACGAAGTGCGGCTGGAGAACGAGCGCGATGGCGATCATGCCATTGGTGAGGCCCGGGCCGAGAATGGCGACGAGAACCAGTGCCAAAAGCAGAGATGGAAATGCCAGGATGATATCCATCAACCGCATGATGACCGTATCCAGCCAGCCGCGATAATAACCGGCAATGACGCCGATGACGATGCCGGTGGACAAAGATAGGGTGGTTACGAAAACACCGATGAACAGCGAGTACTGCGCACCGTGGATGAGGCGAGACAGAATGTCACGGCCCAGCGGGTCCGTACCCAGAGGATAGCTCCAGTTGCCGCCTTCAAGCCAGGCCGGCGGAAGTAGAATGACTTCACGGTACTGCTGGAAGGGCGAATGAGGTGCAATCAACGACGCGAAGATGGCGACGAAGACGATGATTGCGAAAACATAGAGACCGATAACGGCGCCGCGGTTTTCGGAGAAATAGTGCCAGAATTCGGAAAGCATCTGACGGCGCATTGCCGCGCTGCTCACCGGCTGGCTTTGAGTGGTTTCAGCCATGGGAATACTCAACCTTCTAGTGGCGGATGCGCGGATTGATCAAGCCATACAGCACGTCGACAATCAGATTGACGAACATGATGATACCGGCGATGAGCAGCAATCCACCCTGAATGACGGGGTAGTCGCGGCGGAAGACACTGTCGACCATCCACTTCCCAATTCCCGGCCACGAAAAGATGGTTTCGGTCAGGATCGCGCCTGCAAGCATGACACCGATCTGCAGACCAATCGTGGTGATGACGGGTATCAGCGCATTGCGAAGGGCATGAAGACCCACAACACGGAAAGGCGAAAGGCCCTTGGCGCGCGCGGTGCGAATATAATCATCCGACAATACTTCCAGCATGGCAGAACGGGTCTGACGCGCGATGACCGCGAGCGGTATCGTTGCCAGCACGATCGATGGCAGGATCAAATGGCTGACCGCCGAAGAGAACGCACCCTTCTGGCCCGACAGCAGCGAGTCGATCAACATGAAGCCGGTCACGGGCGGGAAGTAGAACATCAGCGAGATGCGTCCCGATACCGGCGTCCATTGCAGAATGCCCGCAAACAGGATGATCAGCAGCGGCCCCCACCAGAAGATCGGCATGGAGTACCCGACAAGCGAAACGCCCATCATCGTCTGGTCAAAGAACGAACCACGCTTGATGGCTGCGATAACACCGGCCGGAACACCAATGGCGATGGCCAGGAGGATAGCACAGAGCGACAATTCAACGGTCGCTGGAAACAGCGCGAAGAACTGGTCGATAATGGGTGACTTGGAAACGATGGATGTTCCGAAATCACCTGAAAGGATGCCCTTCAGGTAATCCAGATACTGGATGACCATGGGGCGGTCCATGCCAAGAGCGGCGCTGATCTGCGCGTGTCGCTCTGGAGACATGACCCGTTCACCCGACAGCAGGGCGACAGGGTCGCCCGGCAAGAGCCGGATAAACATGAATGCGATGATAGAAACCCCGATGAATGTCGGGATGAGCACGGCTATGCGCCGCACGAGAAAGCCAATCATGAAAAACCTTCGATCTGTTCCGCCTGGAACCTATGCGCTGGTAGTAGCGACCTTTTCGGTCTGCTTCTTTGTTGTTTAGAGATACTTCAGAACGCAAGTGCCGCGCGCCTTGAGACAAGACACGCGGCATTTTCAGATGCGTTGAATATTACTCGGCGATATCAACGTTTTCGAATGTGAAGTCACCCAATGGGCTCTGCACGAAACCAGTGACTTCCTTGCGCATTGGAACAACAGACAGGGAGTGGTCGATGGTGGCCCAAGGTGCCTGCTTCTTGAAGACAACCTGTGCTTCTTCGTAAAGCTTGGTACGCTCGGCCTGGTCAGTGGTGACCTTTGCCTTCTTCACAAGAGCGTCGAACTCCTTGTCGCACCACTGCGCACGGTTGTTGCCGCCAACGGCATCGCAACCCAGCAGCGTGTCAAGGAAGTTGTCTGGATCACCATTGTCGCCGGTCCAGCCGAGGAACACAGCACCGTCGCGGTCCTTTGCCTTGGAACGATCGAGATATTCGGCCCATTCGTAGGAAACGATCTCAACCTTAACGCCGATCTTGGCGAAATCATCCTGGATGACTTCAGCAGCGCGGCGGGCGTTCAGCATGTATGGGCGCGAAACCGGCATTGCCCAAACCTTCATCGAAAGGTCCTTGACGCCTGCGTCTGTCAGCATCTTCTTGGCTGCTTCCAGATCGTAGGTGTCGTCTTGTACCTTGTCGTTGTAGGACCACATTGTTGGTGGCAGTGGGTTCTTGGCAGGTGTTGCCATGCCTTGGAATACGGCGTCAACAATAGCCTTCTTGTTGATGGCCTTGTTCAGCGCAATGCGGACTTCCGGCTTATCGAAAGGAGCCTGCGTTGTGTTGTAGGCGAGGTAGGCAACGTTGAGGCCTTCCTGCTCCAGGATCGTCAGGCTCTTGTCAGCCTTCATGGACTGAACGTCAGCAGCGTTCGGGTAAGGCATCAGGTGGCATTCGCCAGCCTTGAGCTTCTGGTAGCGAACGGCAGCATCGGTGGTGATCGCGAAAACGAGATCGTCAACCTTTGGTGCACCGCCCCAATATTCCTTGTTTGCCTTGAAGCGGATTACGGCATCCTGCTGGTAAGCAACGAAGGCGAAAGGACCGGTGCCAACTGGCATCTGGTTCAACTGAGCCTGCTTGCCATCAGCGGCCAGCTTGTCCGTGTATTCCTTCGAGATGATCGAAGCGAATGGCATTGCCAAGTTGGCGAGGAAAGGTGCTTCAGGACGGTTCAGCGTGAACTTGACCGTCATGTCGTCAACTTTTTCGACAGACTTGATCAGCTTGGGGAAGCCCATGCCTTCAGCATATTCCCAGGACGTGCCAGGTACATACTGGTGCCAAGGGTTGTCGGTCTTGATCTGGCGATCAATCGACAGGATGACGTCGTCTGCGTTGAGATCACGCGTTGGCGTGAAGAATTCTGTGGTCTGGAACTTAACGCCCTTGCGGAGCTTGAACGTGTAGACAGTGCCGTTCTCAGACACTTCCCAGCTCTCGGCAAGACCGGCAACAGGCTTGGTTGTGCCTGGTTCAAATTCCAGCAGGCGGCTGTAAACTGTGTGGGCCGAGGCATCAAATGTCGTGCCTGCGGTGTAGAGGCCCGGATCGAAACCTTCTGGCGAACCTTCCGAGCAATATACAAATGTCTTCGCGCTTGCGGCAGGCGCAAAGCATGTCGCCGAAAGCAAGGCTGCAGCGATTAGGCCAAGTTTATATCTCATCAATGAGCTCCCAATTTTTGTATTCGGCTCGCTTATTCTGCGACTACCGATGCGACGTGGTTATAAGAAACTTTGCACATACTCAAGCGGGCACGCGGAGCCTTCACAGTAGTTTTTGTTCAAAAGTTTAACTTCGCGTGATTTTGATACTAATTTAGGCAAAAGAATTAGAATTCTGTCCTTCCCATGGACGAATTCTCCGTCTTGGTTTTTTGTAAGAGACTGCGGCGGGAAGCGCAATCCAGCCCAGCGCCACAGAGCGAAAAAACTGTACGCTTCACACACAATCACCGGCTGAACCTCAGCCGGTGATAACCATTTTCACGTGGTGTTTAGTGGTTGTCGCGTGGCACGCCCTTTGTCTGAGCAATACGCTGGTACTTGATGGCAGGTTCGAGAACCGCGCCCGACTCCATCTGGCCGACGATGCCGCGCTGGATTTCCTGCCATGGCGTCTGGTGGTCTGGATACTTGTATCCTCCAGCCGCTGCCAGTGCGTCGTAACGCGCAGCCAACTCCTCAGCGGAAATCACGATATCGGCTTTGCCCTTGCCTACATCGATACGAACCTTGTCGCCCGTCTGGAGAATGGCAAGACCGCCACCTGCAGCAGCTTCTGGTGACGCATTCAGAATGGACGGGCTGCCCGATGTGCCGGACTGACGGCCATCGCCGATGCAAGGCAGCGAGGTGATGCCCTGCTTCAGCAGGTAGTCAGGCGCACGCATGTTGACGACTTCTGCCGCACCCGGATAACCGATTGGGCCGGCACCACGCATGAACAGAACCGTGTTGGCATCAATGCCCAGCGACGGGTCGTCGATGCGGTGGTGGTAATCTTCCGGACCGTCGAACACCACAGCCTTGCCTTCGAAAGCTTCGGGATCGTTGGGGTTGGAAAGATAACGTTCGCGGAATTCCGGTGAGATAACGCTGGTCTTCATGATGGCGGAAGAGAACAGGTTTCCACGCAGAACGCGGAAGCCAGCACGTTCCTTGAGCGGCTGATCGAACGGACGAATGACCTTTTCATCTTCGATGATCGCGCCACGGCAGTTTTCGCCAATGGTCTTGCCATTGACGGTCATCGCGTCTTCCTTGATCAGGCCCTGGCCCATCAACTGGTTGACGACAGCTGGAACGCCGCCCGCGTGATAATAGTCTTCACCGAGATATTCACCGGCGGGCTGAAGGTTGACCAGCAATGGAACCTCTTCGCCATATTTCTGCCAGTCATCCACCGTCAGCTCGACGTCAAGGTGACGTGCCAGACCGTTCAGATGGATTGGTGCATTGGTGGAGCCACCGATGGCCGAGTTGACACGGATAGCGTTGATAAACGCATCCTTTGTCATGATGTCGGAAGGCTTCAAGTCTTCCCTGACCATTTCAACGATACGCAGTCCCGTGAGGTATGAAATTTCCTGACGGTCGCGGTATGGAGCCGGAATGGCGGCAGAACCTGGCAACTGCATGCCAAGCGCTTCAGCCAGCGAATTCATCGTCGTGGCCGTACCCATTGTGTTGCAATAGCCTGTGGACGGCGCGGAGGATGCAACGAGCTTGACGAAACCGGCATAGTCGATCTCACCCTTTGCCAGCAGTTCACGTGCCTTCCAGACGATTGTGCCGGAACCTGTACGCTCACCACGGAACCAGCCATTGAGCATGGGGCCGACAGACAGCGCGATAGCTGGAATGTTGACGGTAGCCGCCGCCATGAGACAGGCAGGTGTGGTCTTGTCACAGCCGATTGTCAGCACAACGCCGTCGAGCGGATAGCCGTAAAGCACTTCCACGAGGCCGAGATAGGCGAGGTTACGGTCGAGACCAGCTGTCGGGCGCTTGCCGGTTTCCTGGATAGGGTGAACCGGAAACTCGATGGCAATGCCACCTGCTTCGCGGATACCTTCGCGCAGACGGTGGGCCAGCTCCAGATGATGGCGGTTGCACGGAGAAAGATCCGAACCCGTTTGCGCGATGCCGATGATGGGGCGATCCGACTGCAATTCGGCCTGGCTGAGACCGAAGTTCATGTAACGCTCCAGATAAAGCGCCGTCATGTCAGCATTGTCGGGATTGTCGAACCATGCGCGAGAACGCAGCTTACCGCCCTTAGCCTGCGTTGCGGGTGGGTTGGTCAGGTCTTTCATAGCTTTGGTCTCCAGCAGAAATGGCAAATGGGTACGACACAGGATGCGACGACCTTATGATGAGGAAAAGAGAGAAATACGGCCATAAGACGCGCAAAGCAGGTATGGCTTTGAAAAGCCCCTGTTTAGGTCGACCTTTTGAAGACAGTCGATGACGATGGTCACGAAATTTCCGCCCTGAATTCTTCTTTTGTCTGCTCTCATCTGCGACAATTGACGTGAGCCGTCAATCGTCACGATCAGCAGTCTATATTCGTATTACTAATTTGCGCAAAGGTCGCTTGTCAAGGCGAGTGCGGGTACCGTTTCGCATCCGTTAAAAAAATATTACGTGACGATTCTCTATTGTAAAGCCTCACTAATTTTAATTTTTTACAACTCTGGCTCATCGTTCAGAGAAAGAAAATACTCGCAGAGCACTTTTCAAAGGTAATACTATATGCTCATATCCGCTCGTCTTAGCCGAATTCATCTCTGGGAGGATTACAGATGAAAAAAGCACTCGCGGCGGTTACCGTCGCTCTTTCCGCATGTCTGGCTTCAGGCGTTTCCGCAAAAACCCTCACCGTTGGCTTCTCGCAGATCGGCTCCGAATCCGGTTGGCGCGCTGCTGAAACCACTGTTACCAAACAGCAGGCTGAAAAGCGCGGTGTGACGCTGAAATTCGCCGATGCGCAGCAGAAGCAGGAAAATCAGATCAAGGCCATCAGGGGCTTTATCGCACAGGGCGTCGATGCCATTTTCATCGCACCCGTTGTCGCAACCGGCTGGGATGCCGTGTTGAAGGAAGCCAAGGAAGAGAAAATCCCGGTTATCCTGCTCGACCGTCAGATCGAAGCTCCAGACAGCCTTTACCTGACAGCCGTAACATCTGATCAGGTTCATGAAGGCAAGGTCGCTGGCGAATGGCTTGCCAAGGATGTTGGCTCCAAGGACTGCAAGGTTGTCGAGTTGCAGGGCACGACAGGTTCGTCACCTGCCATCAACCGCAAGAAGGGTTTTGAGGCAGGCATCGCGTCCCACGCCAATATCAAGATCGTTCGTTCACAGACCGGCGACTTTACCCGCACCAAGGGTAAGGAAGTCATGGAAAGCTTCATCAAGGCCGAAGGCGGCGGCAAGGATATCTGCGCCGTCTACGCTCATAATGACGACATGGCGGTTGGTGCAATCCAGGCCATCAAGGAAGCTGGCCTGAAGCCAGGTACAGACATCAAGGTCGTATCCATCGATGCGGTTCCTGATATCTTCAAGGCCATGGCTGCCGGTGAAGCCAACGCGACTGTAGAACTGACGCCAAACATGGCTGGCCCGGCTTTCGACGTTCTTGAAGCCTATCTCAAGGACAAGAAAGAGCCTGCGAAATGGATCCAGACGGAATCCAAGCTCTACACGGCATCTGATAACCCGATGAAGGTTTATGAGGAGAAGAAGGGACTGGGCTACTAAGCCGGTTTCATCTTCGGGAGCGGCGCGAAGGCGCCGTTCCCACCCATATTCCGTGCAGGACCTGACCATGCCCGAAACCACCCCCCTTCTGGAAGCTCGCGCCATAGGAAAGTCATTTCTCGGCATTGCGGCTCTCGACAATGTCGATATTTCCCTCCGCCGTGGCGAAGTGCATGCCTTGCTCGGTGAAAATGGAGCCGGGAAGTCGACGCTCATTAAAATTCTGACCGGCGTCTACCACCGCGACCGTGGCACGATCCGTCTGGATGGCACAGAGATTTCACCCAAGACCGTTGCAGAGGCGCAAGACCTCGGTATTGGCACCGTCTATCAGGAAGTGAACCTGCTCGAAAATCTGACCGTTGCCGAAAACCTGTTTCTCGGGCGGCAGCCCCGTCGTTTTGGCATGATCGACCGGCGCGAGATGAGCGCAAGGGCGGCAAAATTGCTGACGCGCTACGGCCTTTCGATCAATGTCGATGCGCTCCTGTCAAGTTACTCCGTTGCGATCCGCCAGATTATCGCCATCGCCCGAGCCGTCGATCTTTCCGGCAAGGTGCTGGTGCTGGATGAGCCGACAGCCAGCCTCGACAGTCATGAAGTCGAGATGCTCTTTACCGTTTTGCGGCAACTGCGCGCAGAAGGCCTTGGCATTGTCATCATTACCCATTTTCTCAATCAGGTTTACGACATCGCCGACCGCGTTACGGTGCTGCGCAACGGCAAACTGGTTGGCACCCGCGAAATTTCCGAATTGCCGCGCGCCGACCTCATCTCGATGATGCTGGGGCGCGAGCTGCTGAGCGTTACCCATGAGCGCAAGGCCCACGACGCTGCGCCCGCGGAAGGCGAAGCGTCGATACGTTTCAAGGACTACGGCAAGCGCGGCAGCGTCGAGCCTTTCAACCTCGATGTCCGGCCCGGCGAAGTCGTCGGCATTGCTGGTCTCTTGGGATCAGGCCGGACTGAAACGGCTTTCCTGCTGTTCGGCATCGACAAGCCCGATGGAGGTCAAGCCACCATTGATGGCAAGACGGTCGAGATCACCTCGCCCGAAGCGGCCATTGAGAACGGCTTCGGCTTTTGTCCGGAAGAGCGTAAGACGGACGGGATTATCGGAGATTTTTCGGTTGCCGACAATATTGCCCTTGCCTTGCAAGCCCGGCAGGGATGGATGCGGCCGCTATCGAAGCGCCAGAAACTGGCATTGACGGAAGGCTTCATCACCTCGCTCGATATCAGGCCAGCTGACCCTGAGCGGCCTATCAAGTTTCTATCCGGCGGTAACCAGCAAAAGGCCATTCTGGCACGCTGGCTTGCGACCGAGCCTCGGCTTCTCATTCTGGATGAGCCCACACGCGGCATCGATATCGGCGCGCATGCGGAAATTCTGAAAATGATCGAGCGGCTCTGTCTGCAAGGCATGTCTCTCATCGTCATTTCGTCTGAACTGGAAGAGCTGACGGCTGTCGCACACCGGGTGATCGTGCTGTCTGACCGCAAACATGTCGCTGAACTCAAGGGAGGTGACGTGACCGCCGACAACATCATGCAGGCCATTGCCAGTGCGGCCAGGACGGAGGCCGCATAATGAGAAGCATCACAGCACGCCTGAAGCGACTTGCACCGCAGCTTGTTGCCCTTTTCATCATTCTCGCCGCCATAACCGTGATTTCGCCGGGCTTTCTGAACGTATCGTTTCAGAATGGGCGGCTTTACGGCAGCGTTATAGATATTATGGTCCGAGCAGCACCCGTGGCACTGCTGACCATCGGGATGACGCTGGTCATCGCAACCAAGGGCATCGACCTCTCCATCGGGGCCGTAATTGCCATCTGTGGCGCGGTCGCGGCAACGCTGATCAGCAGCGGTCAGTCGATTCCGGTCGTCATCGCCGTCTCATTGGCTGTTGGCATCGCCTGCGGCATCTGGAACGGCATTCTGGTTGCCATGCTGGACATACAGCCAATTATCGCAACGCTGATCCTTATGGTGGCCGGGCGCGGCATTGCGCAGCTGATCACCGAAGGTGTGATCCTGACATTCAACGACGACAGTTTTTCCTCCATCGGCATAGGCGCTTTTTCGGGCATTCCCATGCCCATCATCATCTGGGTGGTGACAGCATTGCTGGTGGGCATTCTTGTGCGAAAAACGGCACTTGGCTTCCTCATTGAAGCTACCGGCATCAATCGTCGTGCCGCAGCCCTTGCTGGCGTGCGCGCCCGCTTCCTGCTGTTCTTTGTCTATGCCATTTCGGGCCTCTGCGCCGCTGTTGCTGGCCTGATCGTGACCGCCGATATTAGAGGTGCTGATGCAAACAATGCTGGTCTGTGGTTGGAGCTCGATGCCATTCTGGCCGTCGTCATCGGCGGAACCTCGCTCAACGGTGGACGCTTCTCCATCACCGCATCGCTGATCGGCGCGCTGATCATCCAGACGATCAACACCGGCATTCTCGTTTCAGGCTTCCCGCCAGAATTCAACCTCATCATCAAGGCAGGCATCATCATCGTCGTTTTGACACTTCAATCACCGGCCATCGGCACGCTGATCGGCTTTGCGAGATCACGCAAGGCGCCAAATCCCGGCACGCCCTCAACCACAGTCAACAATGAGGGAACGGCGCGATGATCCATACCCGCAACCTTCCGTTCCTGACAACGCTCGCGGTTTTCATCGTCGCCTATATCCTCTGCGTTGTCCAATACCCGGCCATGTTCTCGACGCGGGTTGTCGGCAACCTGCTGACTGACAATGCCTTTCTGGGTATCGCAGCTGTTGGAATGACCTTCGTCATCCTCTCGGGCGGCATTGATCTGTCGATTGGTTCGGTCATTGCTTTTGCCAGCGTGTTCGTGGCGGTGCTGGTGGGCACATATAATGTGCACCCGCTTGTCGCCTTCGCCGCCGTACTGATCATCTCCACCATCTTCGGTTGCCTGATGGGCGCGATGATCCGGTTTTTGTCGATACCGCCCTTTGTTGTGACTCTGGCCGGAATGTTTCTGGCGCGCGGGGCCGCCTATCTCATCTCGACACAATCCGTACCGATTTCACATCCTGTCATCGATGCCATACAGGGCTTCTATTTCCGGGTTCCGGGCGGCGGTCGATTGACGGCACTCGCCATTATCATGCTCATCGTTTTTATCGTTGGCGGCATCGTTGCCAGCCGCACCCGGCTTGGTGCCAATATCTATGCGTTGGGCGGCAATCAACAATCTGCGGAGCTGATGGGCGTTCCCATCGGTAAGACGATCATCAGCATTTACGCGCTCTCAGGATTTCTCTCCGGTCTGGCTGGCATTGTCTACACGCTCTACACATCCTCCGGTTATTCTCTGGCAACCGTCGGCATGGAGCTGGACGCCATTGCAGCCGTGGTTATCGGTGGCACATTGCTCACCGGCGGCACCGGACTAGTGGCCGGAACGTTTGTCGGCCTTTTGATCCAGGGATTGATCCAGACCTATATTGTTTTTGAAGGTACACTTTCGTCCTGGTGGACGAAAATCGTGATCGGCATACTGTTGTTCATCTTCATCGTGTTGCAACGCGCTATCATCTGGTATTCAAACAGAAGATTATCCGGGGGACATCCGGCATAAGGGAATCGGAGATTTTTTTGGGCTTGCTGGAAACGACAATTACCGGACGGAAGCGACGCAGCAGCCACGCGCATGTCGTGGCTGAGCTTGGCAGCGCCATCGTTTCCGGTCGCATTCCTGAAAACTCGTTGCTGCCGAATGATGCAGAGCTTTCTTTACGCTTTGGTGTTTCCCGCACGGTGCTGCGCGAAACGATGAAAACGCTGGCAGCCAAGAGACTGGTGGAGCCGAAGGCCAAGGTTGGCACACGCGTTCTGGAAAAATCCAGCTGGAATTTTTTCGATCCTGATGTTCTGGGCTGGCGGTGCGATGCGGGGCTGGACCCTGAATTCATCAATCATCTGGCTGATATCCGGCTGGCGCTGGAACCGGCAGCCGCTGCCGCTGCCGCGCGCCATGCCTCCAGCGAAGACATTGTTTCGCTCTATGCCATTGCGGCCCGGTTCGACAATCCGGCCCACAGCCCGGAAACCATTGCCAAGGTGGATCTTGAATTTCACCTTGCCGTCGCCCGCATTTCCGGCAACCCATTAATGCGGTCGGCCAGTGGCTTGATAGAGGCGGCGCTGGCCATATCGTTCCAATTGTCATCTCCCGCCTCGGCACCAGAGACCATTTCAGAAATCGCCGCAAACCATCTGCGCATCGTCCACGCCATTGCTGCGCGCGACGAAAGCTCCGCCATCAAGGCCATGAGGCACGTGATCGAAGTCGGCAAAGACCGGATAAAGAACGCGATCTGCGAGTGACCACTCTTTCACCATCAGTGAAAGTTACGGCCTTTGACGGTGATGTGCGCTTCGCTCTCTTCCACGATCTCCGATCGCTTTGGCAGGCCCCGGCGGTCTGTTGACGGAATGCCGTGGTGAAACTCATCGCCTCTGCCGTGGGGCAACGGGAACGGCCCTTCCCTTTCGCCAACACTGCGCAGCTCATTTGAAAGATCGGTAATGCGGTGGGCGACGAGATGAACTACCTCGCCTTCGCGCTGGATTTTGCCGTAGATACCCACCATTCCGGCTGACAGAATAACGGGACGAAACTTCTCGAAAATCTTGACCCAGACAACTGCGTTGGCAATGCCGGTTTCATCTTCCAGCGTCATGAAAATGACGCCCTTGGCAGAGCCCGGTCTTTGGCGGATCAGCACCAGCCCTGCAATTTCCACCCATCGCCCATCTTTCGTCTCGCCCGCTTCAGCACAGGTGGAAATACGCCTTCGGGCTAGGTCTTCGCGCAGAAAAGCCATCGGATGCTGGCGAAGAGTGAGGCCCATATGGCCGTAATCCTGAACCACTTCGGCACCTGCTGTCATGGGCAGCAGTTGCACCTCCGGTTCGCTCTGTTCTGCAATGACGCTTTTTTGGCTCGCGGCAGCGGCAACGAACAAAGGCAACGGCTCATCCCGCAACGCCTTGATGGCCCATAATGCTTCACGACGAGAAAGCCCTAGTGATGGAAGGAAGGCATCCGCTTCCGCAAGGCAGACAAGCGCATCCACCGGAACACCTGCCCTTCGCCACAGATCATCAATCGATACGAAGGGCCGGTCCTCGCGGCAAGCGATGATGCGGCTGGCATGTTTGTTGGACAGACCCTTGACGAGGCACATTCCCAGCCGAACCGCATTGCGCTCCCGAGCGACTGGCTCTTCCAGCGCACAATCCCAGCGGCTGGTGTTGATGCATACCGGGCGCACGACAACACCATGATTGCGGGCATCGCGAACCAGTTGGGCAGGCGCGTAGAAGCCCATGGGCTGGGAGTTTAAAAGAGCGACGCAGAAAATATCCGGGTGATGGCATTTCACCCAGGCGGATGCGTAGGCAATCAGCGCGAAGGAAGCTGCGTGGCTTTCCGGGAAGCCGTAACTGCCGAACCCCTTGATCTGCTCGAAAAGCCGCCTGGCGAACTCTTCCGGAAAGCCATTGCCGATGAGGCCCTCGACCAGTTGCTTTTCGAAGGTGGAAATCGTGCCGACATTCTTGAATGTCGCCATTGCCCTGCGCAACTGGTCGGCCTGATTGGGTGTGAAACCGGCGCAATCAATGGCGAGACGCATCGCGTGCTCCTGAAAGAGCGGAACACCTAGTGTTTTGTGTAAAACCTGCTTCAGCTTGGGGTGCTCGTACACAATCTCCTTGCCCTGCGCTTTCTCCTGCCGCCGCTTGAGATAGGGATGCACCATGTTGCCCTGAATGGGTCCGGGCCGGACAATGGCAACCTGAATGACGAGATCGTAAAGCTCTTGCGGTCGCAAACGCGGCAGCATGGACATCTGCGCCCGGCTTTCAATCTGGAACGTGCCGATCGTATCGGCCTTGCAGATCATGTCGTAGGTTTTTGCATCGCCTTGCGGCACAGTGACGAGCTCATACCGCTTACCCTCGCGCTCCTCCAGCATATCGAAAGCCCGTCGCATGCAGGACAGCATGCCCAGCGCAAGACAATCCATTTTCATGAAATCAACGACTTCGATGTCGTCCTTGTCCCACTCGATGATGCGGCGATCAGCCATGGCGGCAGGCAATATGGGCACGAGTTCGTCCAGCCGGTCATGCGTCAGCACAAAGCCACCCGGATGCTGGCTGTGATGGCGCGGCGTGCCGATCAATTGCCTGGCCAGATCAAAGGCCAGCTTCACGCGACGATCATTGAGGTTGATATTGAGGTCCTTGGCTTCTCCTTCGCCCACCCCTTCCGTCCACCACCAGATTTGCGAGGACATGAGCTTGGTCAGGTCTTCAGGCAGGCCTAAAACCTTGCCGACATCGCGGATGGCGCCCTTGCCCCGGTAACGGCTGATAACGGAACATAACGCCGCCTTGTCATGCCCGTAATGACTGTAGATCCACTGGATAATCTCCTCGCGCCTTTGATGCTCGAAATCCACATCAATATCCGGCGGTTCATCGCGGTCTTCAGAAACGAACCGTTCGAATAGAAGGTCGCTTTCCTTGGGATCGATGGCCGTGATGCCGAGGACAAAACAAACGGCCGAATTGGCAGCAGATCCACGCCCCTGACAAAGGATCTTCATCTTCCGCGCCTGACGGACAATGGAATTGACGGTGAGAAAATAAGGCGCGTATTTTTTCTTGGCGATAACGGCCAATTCATGCCTGAGCGTCTTTTCCACCTTCGCAGGCAAGCCTTCTGGATAGCGGTCCGGAACCGCGTCCCAAACCGCTTTCTCAAGGGCTTGCTGGGCACTCAATCCCGGTTCATTGTTCTCTTCAGGATATTGATATTGCAATTCCTTGAGCGAAAATTGGCAGCGACGCATGATATCCAGCGTGCGCTTCAAGGCTCCGGGATAGGCACGAAATAGGCGGTGCATTTCCTGTGGCGGCTTCAAATAGCGGTCGGCATGCCGTTCCCGCCTGAAACCGGCATCGTCAATGGTGCAATTGTGGCGAATGCAGGTGACGACATCCTGCAACATGCGCCGCTCCGGTTCATGAAACAGCACATCATTGGTCACCACAGTCGCAACACCAACTTGCTCTGCCATCCGCGAGAGATCATGCAGCCGCACATGATCGTTCGGTCTGCGGCGCAGGCTCATCGCCACATAGGCACGATCCCCAAAATCTGCCTTTAGACGCCTCAGCCTTATGGCCAATGCCTCATCCACGCCATCCGGCAACAGGATCACCAGCAGCCCCTCACCATAGGCAACCAGATCACTCCATTGCAGATCACATTTTCCCTTGGGCGCATATCGTTTGCCATGGGTCAGGAGGCGACACAAACGACCATAGGCGGCACGGTCGGTGGGATAGACCAGCACGGAAACATCGTCGGCGAGATCAAGCCTGCATCCCACAATAAGCCGGATACCGGTCTTTTCCGCCGCCTCGAATGCACGCGGTATGCCCGTCAGCGTGTTGCGATCCACAATGCCTAGCGCCTCAATGCCCAGTGCCTTGGCCTGCGCAAACAGATCCTCACAAGAGCTGACGCCGCGCAGAAAGGAAAAATGGGTTGTGACCTGAAGCTCGGCATAGCGGGGCTCGATACTCATCCGAACATACCGTGCAGAAACCAGCCTTGCGACCCCGTATTGGCATGTTCCCCATCGCCAGAGCGGAAAATCCAGAACCGCTCGCCGTTCTCATCCTCCACCGTAAAATAGTCACGAACGGCGGCCTGCTCACGCTCGCGTTTCCACCATTCGCCAAACACGCGCTCCGGCCCATCAGCGCGTTTTACCAGACGCCGAACGCCGCGCCATGTGAAGCTCTTTGGCGGATGATCAGGCAGCAGCGCCATCGTCTGAATGGGCTCGGGACGGCTGAGAAGGCGCACAGGGCGCGGCCATTGATCGGGCCAGCCAAGCATATCGTCAGCCGATTGCGCAGCAACCATCTGAACGGCGCGCTCTGGCACATCGCTGGCGACAGCTGCATAGCGGTAGACCTTGTGGCCACGGTTGATGATGACATCAACGGTTTCACCAATATCGCCCCTGACATCCTCCAGAAGCGTCGAGCGCGTTTGCCGGACGACCAGAGGCTCCGCATGGGTCGCAGTCAGGATCATTTTCTCGATGCCGAAGCCCGGATTGATCGTATCGATCCTGTCCGTCAACAGGCGGGACAGCTGCTTGATATCCCGCACGGGTCTGGATGTTCCGGCCCGGATAGCTTGCACCCCACTATCCACACGGTGAAAGACCAGATCGACCCGCCGTGCGCCAAGGCCGCGTTTTTCGAGTTCAAGACAGAGCTGGCGAACAAGCTTATCGGCATAGCGTGCAATGGTTTCTGCAGCGCCGATGGGTTCGGCAAAGAAACGCTGGGCCTCCACAAGCTCCGGCACGCGGATTGGCTCGATCGGCTCAGACAAAAGCCCGTAAGCCTGATCCAGTCTGCGACCGACCTGTGGCCCAAACCGCAGTGTCACCGGCGAACGCGCCGTTGCCATCAACTCTCCGATACGGCGAAAGCCGAGAACTTTCAGATCTGCCACGGTTCTGGGTTCAAGCCGAAGGGCTGCCAATGGCAAGTTTTCAAGCGCCGCGGAGGCACCCGCTTGCGGGACGATGGTCGCCTCATCTTTTCCGAAGCGCGCAAGTGCGTGCGCTGCCCCCCAGCTATCGGCAATGGCCGCACGCGCCCTGAAGCCAAGTCCGTGAAGGCGGTTGATCATGCCCGTTATCATCATCAGTTCATTGCCATGCAGATGATCTGCACCCGTTGTATCCAGCACCAGTCCGTCTGGCGGGTCGGGTGCTACGATGGGCGCGTAAACGCGCAAAAACCAGAATGCGAGATCGCGAAGCGCCCTAAGATCATCACCCGCTTGCAGATCTTCAACGATCAGCCCGGGCAGAATGGCCTGTGCTTTGCTGACGGGCATGCCGAGCCGCAGGCCCGCAGCCATTGCGGCAGCATCCTGCGCTGCAATGACACGGCGATTGCCTTGACGGGCAATCATGACGACCGGTTGGTCAACCGGTGGCGCCTTGTTGCCAAGCGCCCTGCGATAGCGATCTGTCGACCATGTTGGCAGGTAGAGCGAGACGACCCTTTGCATCACAGGCTTCCACTTCAAATGTTGCACATTCGCCGCCACGACACCGCAAAAGCTCCAGAAACCAGCGCGCGCGCCCAACGCCCTGCACAGGCAGCGGCGTGGAAGGACGCACGGAAATTCTCCACCGTGTCACGGCGGCCGTCGGTTGCCCGAATTCGGCAGCACCGGACAAATGACGCCAACGGCGGATGGCAAGACCGATGACACCGGAATTTTCCGCCACCAGTTGCAGCCGACGGGACATATTCATCGGCAGTCTGGACACCTCACCGATGACAGCACCAAAGCCGTTGCAGCGCAGACCTTCCTCAAAACAATCCAGCACGCCTTTTTCATCACGGCACTCCACCATGATCAGACGGTTTTGCGAGAGACCGGCCTGTGTCAATGCGGGCATGAAAAGGTCAGGCCGGGTGACGCACCAGAGAATTTTACCCGTCACGCGCGCAGCAATTCCTGCCGAAAACAAAGCGGATGCCGCCCCATCAACCGCACCATTGCCGCCTCCGCTCACCTCGTGCAGGCTCCCCATCTTCAAACCTCCGCCTGGCAGATGGTTGTCGATGGCGGGAATTCCGAATGGCAGATTATCATGGTGGCGCGTCAGGCCTTGCGTGATCCGCTCAAGCCTTTCCCGCAATTCCTCTACAACAAGCTGTTCGGCGCGTTTATGCATGACTGAGAACTCTTCAAAAGCATTTCACGCTAAAAGATTACTTGTTCACTTTTTGTTCCTTTTCCAAAAAAGAGTCAAGAAGAGTCTCATATGGCTTGTGGACAAGATGAAGAATGTATTGGGAGCTACCGCTTCAGAGCCTATCGCATCACGAGATCGGCCGCATGACCACACGGGACAAGACCGTGCTGCTAACGTCTAAGCGCTTCGGCAATGTCAGCTTTCCGGCGGCATAATAGAGCAGGAATGAGCCGATCTGATAGGCGAAGATAATATCGATTTCCACGAAGGAGCGCACGACGAAAAGCGCGCAAAGCGCAAACAGGATCAGCCCTTGTGGGTCTTGTCTTTTTATCAGAATGGAACGTAGATGCCCGATCAGGGTGCCATAGAGGACGATGACAAGCAGCAAAAGGCCTACAAAACCATTTTCCACGGTCGTTTCGATATAGGTATTGTGAAAGTGGAAGCCACTTCGCGTGGTGATGAAGAAGTCGTTCCATAGGCGCTCGGCATCAAAAAAGCCCATGACCCAGAAACCCTGATAGCCAACACCCAGTATGGGTGACGCCTTGGCCGCTTCTATGCCTTGCTGCCAGAGGTAAGTCCGCCCTGTCAGCGTTGAATCCTTGCCGAAAATTCCAAGGATTGCATCGAGCAGACCGAATTGAAGTGCTGCTACAACAAACAGGCCTCCCACACCCACAAGTGCCAGAAAAATCATCTTTCGGTTGGCTGGTGACAGCATTCCCATCGGCAGGAAACCAATGACCAGGGCAACCACAGCGGCGGTGGTGATAACAGACGTTGCAGATTGCGACGCAAGCAAACAATAGGCTGATATCAGCCCTGCGAAACCGGCAATGCCAAGCCAGAGAATGTCGCGCTGCCGCAACACAAGCACAGAGGATGCGGCAAAAATGACACCCAGCGACGCGTAAAAGCCCAACTGGTTCTTGGAAGAGAAAGCCCCCACAAAGCTGAACGTGCCATCAAGAGCATCAAACAGGTAGATACCGAACAGCAAAGAATAAAGAAGCACGACGATGATGCCGATCAGGGCACCTCGTGTGAGCGTCGTTATGGATATCACGCGCATGGCGATGAGCGCGCAGATGATATGCGTCATATACTGGATTGATGCACGCAGCGTGACCGACATGGCGTCCGACCAGAAACTGGAAAGAATCGCCAGAACGCCAAAACCGAAAATCCACCAGTAGCGGGTATAGTTGCCCAGCACACGGCGGTAATCAACGACGACCAATGGTAGCCATACGCCGTAATAGGCGAGCACGGACACCATTCCGAATTTTGAGGAATAGGCGAAGACGAAGAACGACAGCGCGATAGCTGCCGTTCCGTAAAGGCCATTTTTATCCGGGTCGATCAGGGCCGATTTGGCAATCCGCATGCGGGCCTCACTGCATCAGAACGTCTGATGAGACCTTTATCACATCGCCAGGCTGAACCGTTGTCGTTTCGTCAGCCTTGATTTCCTTGGACTGACCGTCTTCCTCACGAACAATGATGTAGGTGATGGATGCGGATTTGCCCGATGGGTCGAAGCGAATGGCTTCAGCTGACTGCGCCAATGCCTCGGACATCAACTCACGGCTTGTGCCCAGCTGAAGGTTGAGTTTCTGCAATTCAGCCTCGGTATCCTGCAGTTCCTTGGAACGTTGTGCGACCCAGTCGTTGCGCAGGTTGATCTCGTCCTGCATGGCCTTGTTGATATCCTGCTTGGCACGAAGCATGGAGGTGTCGATATCGAGAAGTGTCGACTCCACATCAGCTGAGCGTTCTTCCGCCGAAATGCGCCGCTGGGCAAGGGCGAGCCCCTGCTCGTTGAGCCGGTTTACTTTCTCGCGGTCTTCATTGGCCAGTTGAAGTTGGCGATTCTGGGTCTCGGCCTTCTTTTGCAGGGACTCCACCTCTGTTTCCAGAAGCTGCCTAAGATCTGTCAGAGCCTTGAGCTGAAGCGTGTAGCGTTCGCTGCGCGACTTCATCAAAGCATTCTCGCTCTCCAGAAGAGCGTCGATATTCAGGATCTTTTCAAGCGCGGGCGTCTTGGCTATTTCCGTATCGCCCCGAACCTCTGCCTGAAGCCGAGCCTGCCGTGCCAGAAGGCGGCCGCGCTGGTCATCATAGACAGCGGCATCACCACGTGCATTGATAAAATCGCGGGCGAAACGCTGCCCCGCTTCGGAGCGGCGCAAACCACCCGAAAGGCTGACGGCCTTCAAAACAGTCAGATTGGGTGCATAGGGATATTCGCCAGGCGTCTCAATGTCACCGGTCATGAAGACCGGGCGGAACTGGGCAATTTCCACCGATGCGGAAGGCAGATTGCGAAGCGCGAACTTGGCTTGCAACTGTGCACCGATCTGCTCACCCACCTCATCAATGGTCTTTCCTGCTACATCAAGCCGACCGATAAAAGGCAAAGAGAGAGACCCGGAAGCACCAACGGAATAGTCACCATTGATAACATCCCAATTGCGGATGGTGCCATCTGCAGGCTGCCACTCCGCAACACGGATACGCAGCTTATCGGCAGTGCCGAGCCGGTACTGATTGTCCTGTGCGAGGGCATGAAGGGGGCTTGAGGCGAGCAAAGTTCCAGCCACAAGAAGCGTGGCAACCTTGCGCAACGCACCATTAAGGCAAAATTCGGCGGCAGTGCCAACCATACTATACTCCATTGAAACGACCGCTGAGAGCGACCGGGTTACGACCAGCGTGGAAGCTGGTCGTAAATGCCACCGTTAGATGGCCGCAATATTATCGTGCTGCAAAACGCAAGAATACGAAATTGGTTCAATAGCTACCGCGTGACATGCACACGGCGGGAATTGTTTTAAAGATAATCGAAACATCCTGCATCATCGACCAGGTGCGTACGTACTGCGTATCGAAATCGACGCGCTCCTTGTAGGAAACGTCGTTGCGTCCACTGATCTGCCACAGACCTGTCAAACCTGGACGGGTACTGAGATAATAGGAAGCAGCGCCTTCGTAATAGTTGAGCTCTTCATCGACCACAGGACGTGGACCAACGACACTCATCTCACCACGAATAATGTTGATAAGCTGCGGAAGCTCATCAAGGCTCAGCTTGCGCAGAACATTGCCGATTGCGGTCACACGCGGGTCGTTCTTCAACTTGCGCGTTGCCTTCCACTCCTCGGCAGCTTCTGGATTGGCGGCAAGGTACTGTCGCAGAACCTCATCGCCATTCGTCACCATCGTGCGGAATTTCAGGCAATGGAACATGCGTCCATTATGTCCAACGCGGCGGTGGCCGTAAAAGGCAGGGCCGCGGTCAGTAAATTTCACCATAGCCATGATCATAAGAAAGATCGGGCTGAGGATGAGGATTGCTAGCAGGGCTGACGAAACGTCAAAGCTGCGTTTAGCGATTCCTCCGATCGGAAAGCTCAGATCAAACTCATCTGAACCACTAAGCGGCGAAACAGCCGATCGAGTCGCGGACTTCATAGAGAGGACTCCATTTATGTTTGCGATTGGTCGGTACCCGTTGGGCGCGTCATTTCAAGTTGGATCATCCAGCAATGCTGTGACCAGAATTTGGTGCTTTTGAATTTTTTATGGGGCACCCCGCCTTAGTTCCCGGTTGCCACCTCCCCATAAATACTCACAAAAGATCAGTCTTTAATATTAAAATACATGGCATCAGCAAACAGTTTGCCACCGACCTAAACGATCTCCGTAACGGTGAAGTCGACTTATGTATTACTTGCATAGATAGATTCGATTTATGCTTATAGCTTGCTCAATACCGGCGAAAATCGGGAGGCAATCTGGTCCAAAACAACGATTTTCAAGGTGAAAGTGCTATTGTGCAGCGCAATAAAATTGCGGCGACGCACACTCAAAAAGACATGCAATGTTCCAAAATTCGCAAAGAAAAATTCATCTCGTTTGCAAAAACTCGCAAAAGTCGCGGAAAATAGACGCAATCGTGACCCAAATAAGGCAATATTGTGGCAAATTGATTTTGCCAAGCTGTCAATTATGTTCGGCGAGTTCTCATATTCTTATTTAATCGATTGCGCAGGTGAATTTCTCGTGATTCCGGTATTTTGTGGTGCGCGGATCAAAACACGTATAGCTGCCTTCTCAACAAGCCAAAAAAAGAGCCGCCATTTTCATGACGGCTCTTGCAGAAGAAAGGAATTAGGCGGCCCGGCGGTCGTGTCGGCCTTCTTCGACCTCTTCGACAATCTTCGCAACGAATGCTGGAAGGTCGTCAGGCGAGCGCGAGGTAATGATGCCCTTGTCTGTGACGACTTCTGCATCTTTCCAGATGCCACCGGCATTTTTCACGTCCGTCTTGATCGACCCGTAGGATGTCAGTTCAAGACCTTTGACGGCGTCCGCCTCAACCAGCAGCCATGGTGCGTGGCAGATGGCGGCGACGACCTTTCCGGACTTCACGAATTCACGCACAACTCGCATGGCCGATTCATCCGTGCGCAAAACATCCGGGTTAATCTGGCCGCCGGGGAGTACCAACGCGTCGAAGTCATCGACCCGCACGTCTTTCGCCAGAAGATCAACCTTAATGGCGTCACCCCAGTCTTTCTCATCCCAGCTCTTGATTTCGCCGTTCTCGATGGACGCGATCTTTACGTCCGCGCCTTTACGCTTCAGTTCTTCGTAGGGAACGCGAAGCTCAGAGCGTTCATAACCGTCTGTTGCGAGAATCACAATTTTAGCAGCGTTGATAGCTGTCATGGCTGTCTCCTTAAAATGTGTTGATAGAGGCTAGGCCTCAGTTTTCCTCGTCGGAATTGACCGACGGCAAGAAGAACTCGACATCGTCGCGGCGCGACTTTTCGAGCACTTCGATCTTTTCCTGCCAGAAGCGCTCTGCCTCTTCAGGTTCTCCGTCATATTGACGGACGAAGGTTTTATTATCGTCTATCATCACCTGACGGGTTCCGCCGAGGAGCATGTATTCTTCCGCAAGCTTTCGCGTTTCGGTCTTTTCCATAACGTCCCCACTGGCTGGAGTTTCAGGTGTGGAGAGCACCGGATGGGATAGAAGCTCGTCTGCCATTTCGTTGGCCACCAGAAGAAAACGGAAAAATCCTGGTGTTCTTCGCTACCATCATGTCCGTTTGACACGGTGTCTCTCCTGCCAAGTGAACGTCACCCTGGAGGAATAGTTCCTTAAATTTCATTTGGAAAAATATGGAACGCTCAAGCGCCGAGAACCTGAACCTGACCCAGAAGCCTATCGGCTATTTGCAACGCGGTGCCGGTGGCAACAACCATTTGAGGAAGCATCAGCCATTCGAGCATCCATGCGCTACCTGACCGTTCCTGCTCATGCACCATGGATTGATGCAGCGCCGATATCTGGACAGCGTTGAAACGGGCAAGCGTTACAAGTGTTTCTGCGAGAACGGGATTTTGCTTGTGCGGCATGGCCGACGACCCCCCGCCGCCCGACAGGCGGATTTCTTGTCCCGACTGGGCAAGAAGCGCGACATCCTGGCCAATTTTGCCAAGCGAGCCCGTTATGAGTGACAGTATATTGCCAAATTCCACAATGCCATCGCGTTGACTATGCCACTGTGGCGTATCCGCCAGTTCAAGTCGCCGCGCCAGTTCGGCACGGACCTCAGCGCCCTTGACGCCAAATTTCTCGAGCGAACCCGCAGCACCACCAAATTGCAGGCAAAAGCCGGCCTGGCCGAAACTGGCAAGCCGCAGACGGTGGCGGGTGAGTGGATGCCGCCAGCTCGCCAGCCGATCCTCAACAGTAATTGAAATGGCCGCCTGCATGCGCGTATGGCCCATCAGAGCCTTTGAGCCATCGCGTATGCCAACACTCTCTAGCCCTGCAATACAGCCAGAGAGCCGGCGCTGAAGAATCTCTGCGGCAACCTTGAGCCGAAGCATCAGACTTGTATCGATTACGTCCTGGCTAGTGGCACCAAAATGCACGCTGGCAGCGGCGTCTGTCCCAACCGCCGCCCGCAATTGCCGAACCAGTTCGGGGATGACAACGCCGTCCTTAGAGACACCGTCCCGCAATGCGCCGTAATCAATCGAGGCAGTTACGATAGCGGCAACAATGCGTGCCGCATGTGGCTCTGGAATAATCCCGACCGCCGCTTCCGCTTCAGCCAGCGCCGTTTCAAACCGAAGCATTGCCTGCACATCCGCCTCCGCGCCAAAAAGCGCGGAGATTTCAGCATCACCAAAAAGGCCACCCAGAAACGGGTGTTCGAAAGGGGACAGGCTCATTTTCACCTCAGATGTCGAAGAAGACCGTTTCGCGTTCACCCTGAAGATGGATGTCGAACCGGTATACGTTCCCCTCCTCTTTCCTGGCAATCAGTGTTGCGAGGCGTGACTTGTGTTCAACGCGGGCAAGAACAGGATCTGCAGCATTCGCATCAACCTCTTCAGGAAAATACATGCGCGTGTGCAGTCCGATATTGATACCACGCGCAACGATCCAGAAGGTGATGTGCGGCGCCATGGGGCGACCATCTTTGAAAGGCACATTGCCTGGCTTGATGGTTTCAAACGTAAATTCACCCGTGTCCATATCTCCGGGCGAACGACCCCAGCCTGTAAAATTCGGGTCTGCCGTGCCGCGTGTTTCGCTTGGACTGTTGTAAAGCCCCGCGGCATCGGCCTGCCAGATTTCAATCAGAGCATCTTTGAGCGCATTTCCGCCACCATCATAGACGGTGCCACGGATGGTGATGCGTTCACCTCTGGCACTGTCATTATATAGAGCGCCAGAACCGAGATCTTTCGGGAACACCCCTTCGATCCCCACGAAATTGGGCGTGCAACCGATATGGACGTAAGGCCCGGCGGTCTGCGAGGCGCTTTCCTTGAAGTAATAAAGCGGCTGAACCATCTCAATTGCCTTCCATGCGATTTTCAAACAGGGTGGAGCGACGCCCGCGCAGCACGATATCGAACTTGTAGGCACGCATATCCATGGGGATTGCAGACGACATGTCGAGTGCCGCAACAAGGCCTTCGATGGCCGCCTTATCTGGAATCGTTTTCACGATTGGACATTGCCAGATCATCGGGTCGCCTTCGAAATACATTTGCGTGATGAGGCGCTGCGAAAAGCCGTGACCAAAAACGGAGAAGTGAATATGCGCGGGACGCCAGTCATTGACGCCGTTTGGCCAGGGATAGGCTCCAGGCTGAATTGTCTTGAACCAGTAATAACCATCCGCATCGGTGATGGTACGACCAACACCGCCGAAATTGGGATCGACTGCGGCGAGATATGACTCTTTCTTATGGCGATACCGACCGCCGGCATTGGCCTGCCAGAACTCCACCAATGCACCTTCAACGCCCTTGCCGCGCTCATCGATGACCCGGCCATGCACCAGAATGCGTGGCCCGATGGGCATTTCTCCCGGGCGGGCGTAATTGAGAATAAGGTCATTATCCAGCGGATTGAGCATGCTGTGCCCGAAGACGGGGCCAGTGATCTCGCTCTTGGTGCCTTCCAGTGAGATCAAGGCACGCTGAGGCGAGCGCAGAACGGATGTCTTATATCCCGGTGCGAATGCGGGCGGGTGAATGCTGCGATCTCTGGCGAAAAAGGGGCCGGTTTCCGGTGGCTTGTTGGTCATTTCGTCTCCTCCTCACGAACGGACGCGGCCTGCATTTCGGCAAGAGCGCCCTTGGCAATTTTAAACGCATGATTGGCTGCGGGCACGCCTGCGTAAATCGCGACATGCATTAAGGCCTCGCGAATATCCTCCTGTGTCGCACCGGTATTGGCAGTGGCGCGCACATGCATGGCGACCTCTTCATCATGCCCAAGGGCTGCTAGCAAGGCGATCGTCACCATCGAACGCTCACGTTTCGTCCAATGGGTACCGGACCAGACATTGCCCCAGGCAGATTCCGTTATCAGCCGTTGGAAAGGCTCATCAAAGGGCGTCGCGGCCTTCTGCGCCCGGTCGACATGGGCATCTCCCAACACGCTGCGGCGCGTCTTCATTCCATCGTCAAACCTGTTTGTCTTATCCGCGTCTGCCATGGTCAAACCTCCGGCAAGGATTTCAGGAAAGCGTCGACAGCGCTGG
This sequence comes from Agrobacterium sp. CG674, assembly GCF_053521645.1. NCBI lineage: Bacteria > Pseudomonadati > Pseudomonadota > Alphaproteobacteria > Hyphomicrobiales > Rhizobiaceae > Agrobacterium > Agrobacterium sp. CG674. Next base: position 220,169 of record NZ_JBNWDZ010000004.1, read on the forward strand.
AATAGGCCTGCGGCTGCTCGATACACGGTATATGCCCGCAGTTTTCAATCATGGTGACCTGACTGCCCGGCACCAACGCGGAAAGCGCACGAACAAGCTCCGGCGGTGTGGAGGCATCCCCGTCCCCCGCCAGGCAAAGCGTGGGAACCGAGATGGTTTTCGCCACATCGGTGAAGTCACAATCTCTGATGGCGGCACATGTGGCGGCATAGCCATGCCGGTCTTGCCGCACGAGCATGGTGCGCGCGCCGAGAAAATCGGCATTGTCTTCCCGCCGAAATGCTGGCGTGAACCACCGCTCCATTACGCCATCAGCAAGCGGTGCAATACCGTCACGATGGATGTGCGCGATGCGGTCGTTCCACATGTCGGCACTGCCAATCTTATGGGCCGTGTTGCTGAGCACAAGGGCGCAGACGAGATCGGGACGCCGCGCATAAAGACCCTGCGCAATCAGGCCACCGACGGAAAGACCCCAGATGATGGCCTTATCGACAGAGAGATGACCCAGCAGCGCGACGACATCATCGACGTGATCATCAATGGAATAGGGCGTGGAGCCAAGATCGGACAGGCCGTGGCCGCGCTTGTCATGAAGCACATAGCCGTAGTGATCGCCAAGCTCGCCCATGACGGCGTTCCAGATGCGGAAATCTGTACCGAGCGAGTTGATGAAAACGATGACAGGCTTGCCCTCGCCCAAACCGAGTGCGCGATAATGGATCGCACGGCTTCCCGACAACAAAAACTGCATGTCACGTTCCTCCTGTTCAGACATTGCAAGATCCGAACGGTTAAGTAAAATGAGTTTATTGGCAGTAATCATAACCAGTAGATTATAATTCATGATCGATGCACGCTTGAAGTTTCGGCATATCCGAACGTTCGTGGAAATAGCGCGGCAGAAAAGCGTCGGGCGGGCTGCCGCTATTCTCAGCGTGAGCCAGCCAGCGATCACAAAAACTGTTCGTGAATTGGAAGAGGTTCTCGGGGTCTCCCTCTTCGAGCGCGATGGCCGGGGCATCAAGCTCAGCCGATCTGGCGAAATTTTTCTCAAACATGCTGGCGCAACGGTGACAGCGCTGCGCCAAGCAGTCGATTCCGTTTCACCCGAGGCTGCAAAGATCGGGACGCCCGTGAGGATCGGAGCGCTGCCAACCGTATCCGTCAGCATCATGCCTGAGGCGATGGTCAGCTTTTTGAAGGAAAGTACCGGCAGCACCGTCAAAATCGTAACCGGCGAAAACGCTGTCCTGCTAGAGCAACTCCGCCTTGGCGATCTTGATCTTGTGGTCGGGCGTCTTGCCGCACCTGAGAAGATGACGGGATTTTCATTCGAGCATCTTTATTCGGAAAAAGTGCGCTTTGCGGTTCGGGCCAGCCATCCCCTCCTAGTGGACACCGCAAACATCTTCGAAAAGCTCCATGAGTTTCCGATATTGACCCCCACCCGCAATTCTGTGATCGGCCCCATCGTCGACCAGTTTCTGCTGGCCCACGGAGTTGCTGCCTTACCAACCAGAATTGAAACGGTTTCCGACGCGTTCGGCCGCGCATTCTTGCGTGCGACAGACGCTATCTGGATTATCTCGGAAGGTGTGGTGGCCGCCGACATTGCCGACGGCACCATTGCTGCGCTGCCACTGGATACGGCTGACACGAGCGGGCCGGTTGGATTGACCATCCGCGCCGACACGCAGCCGTCCCTGCCACTCGCTCTCTTGATGCAGACTATCCGTGAAGCGGCAGCCGCGCTGTTATCGGCACGCTCTTAATAGGGCAGGCCAACGTAGTTCTCAGCCAGCGCGGTAGAGGCAGCCCGTGATTGAACAAGATAGTTCAGTTCTGCCTCCTGAACTTTTTGACCGAAGTCGCCAGTGTCTGGAAAGCGGTGCATGATGTTGGTCATCCACCAGGAGAAACGAACTGCCTTCCATACTCTCGACAGGGCACGCGCCGAATAGCCATCGATACCCGCTTCGGAGCGTTCATTGTAATATTCGATCAGAGCTTCGCTTAGATAATGCACATCGCTTGCTGCGAGGTTGAGACCCTTTGCACCCGTCGGTGGCACTATGTGAGCTGCGTCCCCGGCCAGAAACATGCGCCCGAAGCGCATGGGTTCGGCAACAAAGGAGCGAAGCGGCGCGATCGATTTTTCGAATGACGGAGCGGTTATCAAAGCCTCTGCGTGTTGCGTGGGCAACCTCTTTCTCAGCTCATCCCAGAAAAGATCGTCACTCCAGTTTTCGATCTTATCGTCGAGTGAACACTGGATATAATGGCGGCTGCGGGTTGGAGATCGCATGGAACACAGTGCAAATCCGCGAGGATGGTTTGCATAGACCAGTTCGTGATCGACCGGCGGCGCGTCGACGAGAATGCCAAGCCATCCGAAAGGGTAGATCCGCTCGAACTCCTGGATCGCATTTTTCGGAACAGCTTTGCGGCTTACGCCGTGGAAGCCGTCGCATCCAGCGATGAAGTCGCAGTCGATACGGTGGGTTACTCCATCCTTTTCATAGGTAACATAGGGCTTTTTGCCATCAAAGTCGTGTGGCTCGACATTGGCAGCCTCATAGATCGTTTGCGCTCCGGATTTGTCCCGCGCATCCATCAGATCATGCGTGACTTCCGTCTGACCGTAGACCATGACCCGTTTGCCGCCCGTTAGATCATGCAGATCAATGCGATGGTCGCGACCATCAAATGCCAGCGCAAAACCATCATGCGGCAGGCCCTCGGCGTGAAGCCGCGTTGCTACCCCGACCTTTTCCAACAGATGGACTGTGCCTTCTTCAAGCACGCCCGCGCGGACGCGGCTCAAAATGTAATCCTTGCCGGCACGGTCCAGAATGATGTTGTCGATGCCCGCACCGGACAGGATTTGCCCGAGCAGCAGTCCGGCTGGACCGGAGCCGATAATGACGACCTGTGTGCGCATTGCTTCCTCCCACTTGATCTCTTGCTCCGAAATTGCGGCTTCCAAGCCTCACGATCAATGGACATTTTAGATCAAGCATTGCACTATTCGACCATTACGGACTACGGGCCTGTTTCGATGACACGACAGATACACGACCAGCTTTACGGTGAAGCGACCGCGCAACAGGTGCCGTTTCGCTTCCATTGCGAAACGCTTTTTTCGCGCAGCAGCCTGCATCGGTTCGAAATCGGCCTGCACCGCCATGAGAGTTTCTTGCAGATTCTCTGCGTTTCCGGGGGAGAGGGCGACGCCACGCTGAACGGCGACGTCATAGCCATCAAGCCGCCCTCCATCGCCATCGTCCCGCCAGGGTTCGAACACGGCTTTCGTTTTTCCCGTGATATTGCGGGCATCATTATTACCCTTATTCCAACCGCGCTTTCACCGTCAGCGCAGGCGGCCGCACGTCAGTATCTGGCGCGGCCATCTATCCTGTCACTCATCGGCAACCCGCAACAACAGAGGATAACGGACTGCTGCGATTTGATCTGGGGGGAATTTTCCAGCGGCCACACAGCACGGCATGCAATGATGGAGGGGCTGATCACGACGTTGATCGTCCATCTGTCACGCGGCGTACAACTGAGTTTTCAAGACAAGGAAACGGACAAGACCAGCGGTCGCCTGGATCTTTTGCTCAGCCTGATTGCCCGTCACGTGCGCGAACATAAGGACACACAGTTTTATGCCGACAAACTTGGCCTATCCCAGACCCACCTGAACCGCCTTTTGCGACAGCAATTCGGAGTGAGCCTTCAGAGACTGATCGCCCAACGGCAATTGGATATTGCCAAACAGGAATTGCTGTTTACCGTCTCGACGGTGCAGATGGTCGCCAGTGGACTCGGCTTCAGCGACCCTGCCTATTTCTCTCGTTTTTTCCTGCGGGAAACCGGCATGACGCCACGGGCCTGGCGACTTGCAGAGCAGTATTCCGTCTCAAATAGGGCGGGATCAGCAGATCAGGCCAGCATTCTGGCGAGCTCGGACTGAACGCTCAGCAGCGCTGGCAGATAACGCTCGACAAGGTCTTCCATGGACGCCGCCGATGCAGACAGCCCCACATTCAGCGCCGCCACCGTCTGTCCCCTGATATTGTGGACCGGCACGGCAATCGAGCGCAAACCCAGTTCGACCTCTTGGTCGATCAGCGCATAACCGCGCTGGCGGGTCGAAACCAGTTCCTCCATCAAAGCATCGATCTCGATCAATGTCAGCGCAGTTCTGGCTCGTCGGTCCGATTTCTCCAGAACGGCTGTTTGCTCCTCACGATCCAGCGCGGCCAACAGGACGCGCCCCATGGACGTGCAGTAGGCTGGCAATCGTGAGCCGGGCATAAGCGAAATAGACATGACGCTGCGCTGTGCTGCCCGGGCGACATAGACAATTTCTGTCTCATCCAGAATGGAAACAGAGGTGCTTTGGCCTATCGCTTCGGACAATTTGTCGAGAACCGGCTGAACGATGCGTGGCAGGGGCATGGTTGCAAGACAGCCTGTACCCAGCCGCAAGACCTTTGGCGTGACCGTGAAATATTTGCCGTCATAAGCAGCGTAACCTAGCTCAGCCAATGTCAGCAGGCAGCGTCGGGTCGTGGCACGGTCCAGACCCGCAGCATCGGCCGCCTGTGAAATCGACAAGCGAGGCTGCTCAACCCTGAAGGCTTCTAGAACGCGAAGGCCCTTTGCCAGCCCACTCATCAAGTCTCTTTCATTGGCCATGGCAGCAATCCATTTGTGCGATATACGAACAAATATCATATAACGCACAAACCATTTGCGGTCGAGGATATTTCGGTCTTACCTGCTCCAAAGCCAAAACTGGTTTCAAAGCTGTTTGGGAGGATTTTATGGACAAGACCATCAGGAGCGCAGCCGATGCGGTGTCTGGTATCGGAGATGGAGCGGCGGTGATGATCGGTGGCTTCGGCGGGTCCGGCGCACCCATCGAGTTGATCCACGCTCTGATCGACAAGGGGCCGAAAAACCTGACCGTCATCAACAATAACGCCGGAAATGGACGGATCGGCATTGCGGCGATGATTGACGCGGGCATGGTGAGCAAGATGATCTGCTCTTTCCCCCGTTCCTCTGATCCACGGGCCTTTACAGACAGATATCTGGCTGGAGAGATTGAGCTTGAACTCGTGCCGCAAGGCACGCTTGCCGAACGCATTCGTGCCGCAGGGGCCGGCATTCCGGCATTCTACACCCCCACCGGCTACGGCACCGAACTTGCGAATGGCAAGCCGATAGCCGAGTTTGATGGACGCCATTATGTGCAGGAACGCTGGCTGAAAGCAGATTTTGCCATCGTGAAGGCTCAAGTCGGCGATACCCACGGCAACCTGACCTATGCCAAGGCTGGCCGCAACTTCAATCCATTGATGTGCATGGCGGCAAAGACGACGATCGCACAGGTATCAGAACTGGTGTCCGCCGGAGGGATCGATCCGGAGCACGTGGTGACGCCAGGAATATTTGTGGATGGCGTCGTACAGATTGAGAACCCTCAACAGGAAGAAATTCTGATCCGTGCAGGAGCGTCCTACGCATGACCGAAGCTCAGCCACTCAACACATTTGAAGACATCAAGCTTTCCAACGCACAGATCGCATGGCGTGCCGCGCAAGACATTGCCGATGGCGCCTATGTCAATCTGGGCATCGGCTTTCCTGAAATGGTGGCGCAGTACCAGCCACCTGGAAGAGAAGCGATTTTTCATACGGAAAACGGCATCCTGAATTTCGGTGAAGCGCCTGCAGAGGGCGAGGAAGACTGGGATCTGATCAATGCCGGAAAGAAGGCCGTCACTCTGAAACCCGGCGCTGCATTCTTCCACCATGCGGATAGTTTTGCGATGGTGCGCGGCGGCCATCTGGATGTCGCCATTCTGGGAGCCTATCAGGTGGCGCAGAACGGAGACCTCGCAAACTGGCGGGTGGGTTCCAAAGGTGTTCCCGCCGTCGGCGGTGCTATGGATCTTGTGCACGGGGCAAAGCAGGTCTTTGTCATCACTGAGCATGTCACCAAGAAAGGTGAGCCGAAGCTCGTGGAAAAATGCGCATTCCCCCTGACCGGCGTCGGCTGCATCACGCGCATTTACACCAGCCATGCGGTGGTGGACGTAACGGACGGCCATTTTGTCCTTCGTGAGAAACTTCCCGGCATAAGCTTTGACGACCTGCAAGCTATGACCGGCGCCAAGCTGCATGTTGATGGCGACGTTGCCGATCTTGTCGCACCCGAATTGTAAGGTAGAACGATGACTGACGTATTCATATGCGATTATATTCGAACCCCCATTGGCCGTTTTGGCGGGGCATTATCATCGGTTCGGGCTGATGATCTCGGCGCTGTACCACTGAAAGCACTGATGGCCCGCAACCCTGGAGTGGACTGGGAAGCGGTCGATGATGTGATTTTCGGATGCGCAAACCAGGCCGGTGAAGACAACCGCAACGTGGCGCGCATGTCGCTCCTCCTGGCTGGCTTGCCGGTATCTGTCACCGGAACCACCATGAACCGTCTTTGCGGCTCCGGCATGGATGCGGTCATCACCGCGGCTCGGGCCATCAAGGCCGGTGAAGCGGAACTGATGATCGCGGGCGGCGTCGAAAGCATGAGCCGCGCGCCATTTGTGATGCCCAAGGCAGACGCCGCATTTTCCCGCAAAGCCGAAATCTACGACACGACCATCGGCTGGCGCTTTGTAAACCCGGCGATGAAATCGCTTTATGGTGTGGATTCCATGCCTGAGACAGGTGATAACGTTGCCATTGACTACAGCATCTCCCGAGACGCTCAGGACGCATTTGCAGTGCACAGCCAGCAAAAGGCCGCGAAAGCACAGGCAAATGGCAGGCTGGCCAAGGAGATAACGCCCGTCAGCATTGCCCAGCGCAAAGGCGACCCAATCATTGTCAGCAAGGATGAGCATCCGCGCGAAACGAGCATTGAGGCTCTAGCCAAGTTGAAGCCAGTCAACCGCATGGAAGGCGCAACGGTTACCGCCGGAAACGCGTCTGGCGTCAATGACGGTGCAGCGGCTTTGATTATTGCGTCGCAGGCGGCGGTCGAGAAGTATGGTCTGACACCCATCGCCCGCATAGTCGGTGGCGCGACCGCAGGCGTTCCTCCGCGTGTGATGGGCATCGGACCGGCACCGGCTTCACAAAAGCTCCTGGCACGGCTGGGCTGGAGCCAAGAAGCACTTGATGTCATCGAGTTGAACGAAGCCTTTGCGTCACAAGGGCTTGCTACACTACGTCAACTGGGCATTGCCGATGATGATGCGCGCGTGAACGCCAACGGCGGAGCCATCGCGCTTGGGCATCCGCTCGGCATGAGCGGTGCCCGCATTGCAGGCACGGCTGCAATTGAGCTTTGTCTGACCGGTAAAAGCAAGGCGCTGGCGACAATGTGCATTGGCGTCGGACAGGGCATCGCGATTGCACTTGAAAGCGTTTAAGCACGGATAAATACCACAGGGTCGCGTCCCGACCCTGTGGTTTGGACGACTTATGGTTCCATGGTCGGATTTGCAAACGCGCTTCTCAACCTGTCACTCATGGGTAGGTTGATGTTAACGCCTATTCCGGGCACAGGGCTTTCGAACCAACGCTTGTAGATCTCAGACATTTCCGGGCTTTTGTAGATTTCGGCAAGGGCCCCGTTCACTGCCGCAGCGAACTCCTTGTCATGCACGCGCATCATGAAGCCGACAGGCTGCGCCTCGGTCAATTTGTCCGTCGAAATCCGGTATTCATCGGGATTTTTCGCCCGCGCAATCATGGTGCGCAGCAAAACCTCATCCATCGCAAAGGCGGAAACGCGCCCATCGGTTACCATGTCGAAAGCGCCCTGAATGCTATCGACCGGCACGACGGAGACGTTCAGTTTTTTCGTGCGATTGGCTTCATTGATATCACTGACATTGACGGTGCCCAGTGCAACGCTCACGGAGCGCCCCTTCAAATCGTCAAGCGTATTCAAGTTGTTCTTCGTCAGCGACACATAACGCGTGGCACCGTAGAAATGGCTAAGCGCAAAATTCGCGCTTTTCCGTCTCTCTGAAGTGTTGGTACTGGTGTTGCATTCAATGTCGATTTCACCGTTGTTCAGCAACTGAACGCGGTTGCTGGGAGTGCGCGGCAGAAGAACGACATCGATCGTCGCCATGTCGAGCCGCGTTTTCAGCGTCTCCGCAACGCGTTTGCAAAGATCAATCGAATAGCCACTGATCTGGCCATCGTCAGTCGTAAACGAAAACGGGGCGGTCGATCCGTAGCCAATACGGATTTTCCCGGTTTCCTTGATGCGCTCCAGCGTCGGTTGGGTAAAATCCGCTGCGGCCACTACAGAAAACGTGAGCATAAAGGCAGCAGGTACAGCCAGAATAATTTTAAGCGCGCGCCTCATTGCAGATACTCCTGCGGATCGCGAAATGCCGCCTGCAACTCAGTCGACATGGGAAGATTGAAATTTCGACCTTCAGGCGGCAGAGGCGACATGAACCATTTGTCGTATACGCGGTTGATTTCGCCGCTGACAAAAAGCTGGCGCAACGCTTCATTGACAACTTTGCGGAATGGCTCGTCACCCTTGCGCATCAAAATCCCGTAAGGCTCCGGCGGACCGAATGTTTCTGATGACACCATATAATCATCCGGCGACTTCGAGAACGCGACTTGGGCAGCCAGCAGTACCCCATCCATCACGAATGCGGTCGCCTTGTTGTTTTCAACAAAGGCGAAGCCATCGGAGTTCTGTCTGGCCAGCATCACGGAAATATTGAGCTTGTCCGCCCTGTTGATGGTCTGCAATTGCTCGATGTTGATTGTGCCCGTGGTAGACGCAACAGTGCGGCCAGCCAAATCCCTGATCGTTTTCACGCCACTGGCCTTCTTCGTGACAAAACGAGTGGCCGTAATGAAGTGCGGATAGGAAAAGGAGACCTGCTCGCGTCGCTCGGCATTGTTCGTGGTTGCACTGCATTCCAGATCAATCTTGCCGCTTTTGACAAGAAGAAAGCGCGTCGCCGCTGTTGCGATCACGTAATTGATGTTGATCTTATCGAGCTTCAGCCGGATGCGAACCTGGTCTGCAATGTAATTGCACAGTTCAACCGTGTAGCCGGTCGCGCTTCCATCGGCCCCCTTGTAGGAAAAGGGGACCTCATCTTCGCGATAGCCAATTGATATTGTTTTGGTCTGCCCAATCTTCTCGAGCGTGCCGCCATCATCCGCCTTCGTCGGTGAGGCAGCGTTTCCAGCAATTTGAAAAAGTACGAAGCAATAAAGGAGGCCTTTGACGACGGCTTTTAATCGTTTTTCATTCGCAAGCAAGAAAACAGGATACCGCATTTCTTCACGCTCCTAGCGACGACACCTTTTGGGGGTATAGGCTGTGATAAATATTTTGAATGTCTTGAATTTTCATCGGTCGAGCGAGATGGTAGCCCTGCCCTAGCGTGCAGCCTAACAGCCGTACGAATTCGAGTTGATACTCGTTCTCAATGCCTTCCGCCGTTGTCTGAAGCCCTAGGCTTTTCGCCAGTTGCAGGAGATTGGTAACCACGGCGCGGCTGTCGGCGCGATCTTCGACGTGCATGACAAAGCTGCGATCGATCTTGATTTTGGTGATTGGCAAGTTGAGCAGGTAGCTGAGGCCGGAAAAACCCGTTCCGAAATCGTCCAGCGCGATGCCGATGCCCAGGCCTTGGAGCTCCTCAAGCATTTCCCGGCATTCATGCGACGAAATCTGCGTGCTCTCGGTCAATTCCAGTTCCAGTCTATGTGCCGGAACACGATAGGTGGACAACAAGGCTTTGACCTTGTCGGCAAAATTCCCCTGTTTGAGTTGGACGGATGAGACGTTGACGGCTACAAACGTGTTTGCAGGCAGAACTGTAAGATCTGCGCAGGCCATCTTCATGACCCAATCACCAATCGCGATGATCTGGCCGGTTTTTTCGGCAACCGGAATGAAATCTCCTGGAGAAACCCACCCAAGCCTTGGATGCTTCCATCTCAGCAAGGCTTCGAAACCAACCGGCTGCGGCTGTGAGACCGAAAAAATCGGCTGATAATGCAGCTCAAACTCATTGTTGCGCAACGCTGCGTCAAGATCGTGCTGTAGGACGTGACCCCGCTCACCAGACATTTCCATGCCTGGTTTGAAAAAGCGAAATGTACCGCGCCCCTCGGACTTTGCAGCATAGAGCGCGATATCCGCCTTGTTCAGTAACTCTGCAATGTCAGTCCCCTCTGCCGTATCAATGCAGATCCCGATGCTCGTGCCGACCGAGACTTGCTTGCCAAGCAGCATGAACGGGCGGGCAATAGAGCGGATAATGTTTGAGGCGAGCTTGCTGGCCTCAACGAGGGCGTCTTTGCGCACCACTTGCAGAACCGCAAATTCATCGCCGCCAAGGCGCGCGGCAATGTCACCCGGTCGCATCAGCAAGAGCAGACGCTCGGCGAAGGACGTCAACAGTGCATCTCCACTGGCATGTCCAAGACCGTCATTGATGGATTTGAAACGATCAAGGTCCAACAGCATGATGTTGAACCGGCGGCCATCGTCTCCGGTCGGGGTGAGCATCTCCTCAAGCTTCTTGCCGAAGAATGCGCGATTGGGCAATCCGGTCAGAGGGTCATGATGGGCGAGGTGCTCCATGTGCTTGGCAACATCGCGCACCTGCCGCAAATGCTCTCGCTCCACAACCGCTTCTCTTAGCGTTTCGATTGCAACCGCCAGACGACCGATCTCATCATGCCTGCCCTGAAAAGGAGTAACCATTCGCGTATCGTCGCGGGCGATGCGGCTGAGGGCACCGACAAGATCGGGAACGGGCTTGAAAACCTTACGCATGATCAAGGTGACGGCGCCGCCTGTGAAAATCAGAATCGTCACAAGCAGGATGGCGGAGTTGCGCAACAGCCTGTTCTGGCTTTCATGCAACAGGGCTGCTTCGCCAATCGACGTAACGATAGCGCCCTGCAGTTTGCTCTCTAAAGTGATGATCGGAACATAAGCGATGAAATGGCTGATACCGCCCACATCAGCCAGACCGACAAAAAATTCGTCTGGATTGGCGTAGTCGGGTAGGGTCAGACCGATACCGTTATTGGATCCAAATGCTTCAGCCGAACTGACGAAACTCGGAGGCTCTGACGATTTCTGAAACAGCCAGATATTGTTTTTGGTCTGGGCTGCGGCCAGGCCCAGCACATCTGCGGGGTTAAAGCCCGTGTCCAGTATCGACGCGTCGTCGCCCAACGGGCGTTCACTGATGATTTTGGTAATCTGACCGTCGTCGGCACTCTCGATCGCGATGAAGGTGTATATGGATCGAATCGCAGAACTCGTGACCTGCGCATTCAGTTCGGCCTGCCGGCGCCACTGCTCCAGCGAGCCGTGATCGACCATGACCCAACCGATTGTTGCCCCCATGATATAGGCAAGCACGACGCTGGAAACGAGAAAGACGTTAATTTTCCAGAAGAGCGAATGATACCACACAAGGCGCGTTTGGCCCGACTGGAGATCGCCAATCTCCGCTTCAGCCTTGTCTCTGTCTTGTACCATGTCGGCGTGAGCCCTCTTCCCCGAAGGCTGCGACCATAGAAGCGCGTGCCTTAACCCATGGTTTAAGAGGGTATTTGATGTGCTACTTGCCACAACCAATGCAAGACATGGCAAACAGAACCTAAATACGTCGGCGGATGATGCATAATGAGGCGTCAAAGTGGAGCGACGCGCCGTTTATCAATACAAAAACCCGCCGGACATGACGCCAGCGGGCTGTAGAGCTTTCGTTTTGTCAGGCTCTCCTGGAGCGCCAACTCTCAGCGTAGTTTTCACGGGCTTCGCGTGCGTAAGGCGTTTGCGATACGCGAACGCGGATCTTTGCCTGCTTGTGCGGTGATTCGATCGAGGTCTTGCGCGATCCACCACCTGGCTCACCCCACACCAGCGTCAGAACATCGCCAATCTGGACATTGGCGTTCACCACGCCGAGCGAAAGCATGCACCGTTCATTATAAGAATACCCGGTGAACATCGACGTTCCGACATGGTTTCCTGTGTCGTCGAGTATGAGATCGGCGCTGGTAGAAGCATAGTTGGCCACGGGGAAGTCGATCCATTTGTAGTTATCTTCACCCGGACGGAACGCCGATGCGACGACCTCCACAACATCTTCAGCGTTCCACTCGAACGTCACCTTCTTGCGATGCGCTTGACCCTTCTGCTGCTCAAGCGCCGCTTTCCCGATGAAGTCTTCCTTCTTCCAGCCAATGTAGAAATCATAGCCAAGCTCGAACGGATTGAGGTAATAATCCTCGATATTCTCGGAGACGAAGCTGCCGCCAATCGCGCCGTTCGCTTCGTAGGAGTCCACGCCCAGCCACTCGCGATAGGATTTCAACATGCCATCGCCTGTATAAATCCCAGGCAGTGGAGATGGGATCCATCCCGATTCAAGCGTGTTTGTGGAGTAAGCACGGCTGCCACACCGCACCAGATCGACCTCGGCCTCCTTGGCCGCCTCAAGTATGCAGGCCAGAACATAGCTCTTGTCTTCATAGGGCCCCCAGATTTCAAGCCCGGGCGCACCGGACATGCCATGCCGAAGGGCCTTCACCTTTTTCGAGCCGACATTGATCCAATCCACATGGAAGAACTTGATGTCAGGCACGGGGCCGCGGTTCAGTTTCTCGAAAATCTTCGGCGCTTCTGGCCCCTGTATCTGATAGCGATAATGCGTGCGCAGCACTCGCTCGCCTTCGGGGCGGGATGTGGAGCGCGGATCATGCTTGAGACGCACATTCCATGTCCCATAGGCCGCGCAAAACATCAGCCAGTTGGAGGTTGGTGCGCGCCCAACGAGGATGAACTTGTCTTGCCGCTCCCTGAAAATGATGTGATCGCCAATGACATGGCCCGCTGGCGTAACCGGAACGAAATGCTTTGCCCGATTGAGATCAAAGTTCGAAAATGAATTGATGCCATGATAGCTTAAGAATTTCTCGGCATCCGGCCCCTCAACCGTCAACTCATCCATATGGTGGGACTGGTCGAACAATACGGCAGAGTGGCGCCATGCAGCCTGCTCCGTGCGCCAGTTGCTGAACTCGGGCGTGACAACAGGGTATACATACATTCCGCTCTGAGAATGCCTCAGACGTCCGACAATATCGGGATTCTCATTCAGAATGTCATCCAGACTGGTATTGGCCATACATTATCCTCCCAAGATATTCAGCCTAATGTATACATTAAGGCCGAGACTTGGGCGCAATGCAAGCCCGTATTTTCCTGTCTTGCCAAATTAGCGATGGATCAGGGCCAGGCCTGGAATTTTGTCGAGCAAGCCGGGCTCCTCGTCGAAAATGTAATCAAGATTGTAGCGGGCGGTGCGCGCATGCTCGCGCGCCATGGCTTCGGCGCGCGCACCTTCACGAGCAGCGATTGCCTTGACGAGCTCATGATGCTGCGCCTGAGCAAAGCGCAGTGAACGCCAGAACGCCGAGATTTGCAGCCGGTTGGGAACGAATGCGGAAGGGGATGCGAATGGAAGGGCGCAGGCCCGCTCGACTTCGCGCCTGATCACATCGCTCCCGGCAAGACCTGCCAATTGCTGATGGAAGAGCGCATTGAGTTCTGAATAAGCATCGAAATCCACGTCGTCCTGTGCCGCACCAAAACAGCTATCCAGCCTTGCCAGTGTGGCGCGGATTTCATCGAGAGCATGAACATCGACGCCTCGTTCTGCGGCAAGACGCGCAGCCGTACCCTCCATCACGCCGCGCAACTCGATGGAATCGATAACGTCAGCATAAACGAAGCGCCGGACCACGAAACCGCCATTCGGCAAGCGATCCAGCAAGCCTTCTTCACACAAGCGCGATAGCGCTTCCCTGACCGGCGTGCGCGAAATGTCGAGCTGTGTCGCCAGGGAAACCTCGAACAGCCGCATGCCGCCATGCAACTCGCCACTGAAGATTTTTTCCCGCAGCTCAACAACTGCCCGTCGCCCGTGCGTTGCAGTGTCATTTGCTTTCATTTTCGATAGGCTCCGCCGACTTCCTGATGCGGGACTATACACGCCAGACTATATTCACGAAGACATATTGAAAGTGGAATTTGACTGAAATAAACGCACTCAATCATCTCTTGTGAGACCGGCCCGTTGATGTATACATTTAGATGCCGCCGGGGAGATGAATACCTTGCTGAACGTTGAAATAGATCCAAATAACCAATTGTATCAAAGCCTGCCCGGCGCCGCTGACCATTTGCTTGCGAGGTCGATTGAGGTGATGCCTCGAACCGCAGCCAAGATCGATAGCTTCAAAACCCTTCTTCCGGCAGGCACCCGTGTCTACATCGCGCACATCGCTGGCACATCAATTGATGACATGGTGAAAACCGCAGCCCGCATCACAGCGGACGGTTTTACAGCCATGCCGCATTTCCCGGCTCGCTCCATCCCCGACGCGGCGACGCTCGAACTGTGGCTGAAGCGCTATTCCCTTGAGGCGGGTGTAACCGAAGCGCTGCTTCTGGGTGGCGGTGAAGCGCGACCTGCGGGTAACTTGAGCAGTTCAATGGACCTTCTTAAAACTGGGCTGTTAGACAAATATGGCTTTACGCGCTTGCACGTCGCTGGTCACCCTGAGGGCAGCAAGCAGATCGACAGGGACGGCTCGACAAAAGAAGTCGATGCCGCGCTATCGTGGAAGAATGACTTTTCACGCCAGACCGACGCCCAGATGGCAATCGTCACCCAGTTCGGCTTCGATCCGAAGATCGTGATGGATTGGGCTGAGCGCATCCAGAATTCTGGCATCATCATGCCCATCCATGTGGGAATAGCCGGCCCCACCAAGCTCCAGACCTTGATCAAGTTTGCGATATCCTGCGGCGTCGGCCCATCGCTTAAGGTATTACAGAAGCGTGCGATGGATATCAGCCGCCTGTTCATGCCCTATGAGCCGACAGAATTTGTGTCGGCGCTTTCTCACTACAAAATGCAAAACCCTGATACGCTGATCGAGCAATTGCATGTCTTTCCACTCGGCGGCATCGCAGCCGGTGCGGACTGGATGAAACGGAACATCAGTGACCAAAGGAATGCAGCCAGCACTTGACTGCATTCCTTGTCGATCGGACAATCAGGCTGGTGCAGTGCCGAGATAGCTTTCCATCAACGCCGGATTGCTGGAAAGTTCCGCCGCTGGTCCCGAGAGCTTCACCTCGCCCAGTTCCATGAGGTATCCGAAATCCGCGATTTCCAGGGCAGCGCGAGCATTCTGCTCCACGAGCAAAACGGAAACGCCAGTATCGCGCATTTCAGACACGATGCGAAGAATATCGGCGACGATGCGCGGTGCCAGACCCAGGCTTGGCTCATCCAGCAGCAGCAATCGCGGCCTGCTCATCAATGCCCGCGCCAGCGCCAGCATTTGCCTTTCACCTCCCGATAGCGTTCCCGCCAGCTGCTTTCGGCGCTCTCCAAGTCTCGGAAACCGCTCATACAGTTGCGCGCTGGTTTCGGCACGCTCCTGGCGGGATCGAAGAAATCCACCAAGTTCGATATTGTCTTCCACAGTCATGGTGGAAAACAACTCACGTCGCTCCGGAACGAGACAGAACCCGGCGGCTACCCTTGCCTCAACGGATGCTGGCACAGGTTTCCCGTCATAGTGAACCATCCCGCTGCTGGGAATGATCCCCATCGCAGCATTGAGCAGCGTTGTTTTACCCGCGCCATTGGCGCCGATGACGGTCACAATACTGCCTGCCTTCATTGTCAGCGACAGGCCGTGCACCACTTGAGCGTGACCGTAGGAGACGTTGAGGTCCTTTATCTCAAGAAGATGGGTCATACGGCACCTCCCAGATAGGCGGCGATAACGGCCGGATGGTTTCGCACCTCCTGCGGCTTTCCGTCAGCAATCAACGTGCCGAAATCCAGAACCACAAGCTGGTCCACAAGTCCCATGACGAAGCCCATATCATGCTCGACAAGCAACACGCTGACGCCCTCCTCGCGCAGTTTTTTCAAAAGAGCGGCAAGCTCCTGCTTTTCCGCATGCCGCAGCCCGGCAGCTGGTTCATCCAGCAACAAGAGTGAAGGATCTGCAGCAAGAGCGCGTGCAATTTCGAGGATACGTATCTGTCCAAGCGCGAGATCTCCCGCTGGCCTGTGCATCAACGCTCCGAGACCAACGCGCTCCACCTGCCTTGCAGCTTCCGCCAGCAAGGTCGCTTCCTCTGCCCGCTCCGCCCTGATGAAACTGCGCAAGACACCCGCTGAGCCGCGCAGATGCGCGCCCAACGCCACATTTTCCAGCACGGACATGTCTGGTAGAACCTTGGCATGCTGGAAGGTGCGGGCGATGCCGTATCGGGCGATCTTACGCGGATTAAGGCCTGATATCGGCTGTCCTCGATAAGTGACCTTACCCGCTGTCAAACCAAGGATCCCGGTTATGAGATTGAACGTGGTGCTTTTTCCAGCACCGTTTGGCCCGATCAACCCAACGATTTCCCCGGCGTTGATCCTGAAGCTGACGTCATTGACGGCAACCAGTCCACCAAACTGCTTGCGCGCATTTTCCACCGTCAAAAGCGGCGCACCGCGTTCCGGCATTGGGCGACGGTCAAGATCACCATGATTTTTTGCAAGCTTGCGCTCCGGCTTGCGCAACCCGGCCCACTTTGTGGCCAGTGGCCAGAGCCCGTCACGCGCAGCTTGCAGGATCGCCACGAGCAGCAAGCCGAACACCACCATTTCCACGTTCGTCGACGTTCCGACAAGCCCCGGCAGGAACCGCTGGAGAACCTCTTTCAGCACAAGAATGACAGCTGAGCCGAATACGGCACCCCATACATGTCCGGCGCCGCCAACCACTGCCATCAGCAGATATTCGATACCCATGTTCAGGCCAAACGGCGTTGGATTGACCGACCGCTGCATATGCGCATAGAGCCAGCCGGAAAGGGCTGCGAGAACACCGGCCAGGACGAAGACCGTGAGCTTGGCGCGCACGATGTTAACACCAAATGCTTCTGCCGCCTGCGCGCCTCCACGCAGGGCGCGAATGGCGCGGCCGATGCGGGAGTCCAGCAGATTGACCGCCCCGATCGACACGAGGATGACAAATCCCCAGATGATGTAGAAGATCGATTGGCTGCTGATGAAGGAATAGCCAGCCACAGACAGCGGGGGGATGGAAGTAATCCCGTCATAACTCCCCAGCAATTCGATTTTGCCAAAGAGATAATAGAGTGCCAGACCCCAGGCGATAGTTCCGAGCGGCAGAAAATGGCCCGACAGCCGCACCGTGATGAAGCCTAGCAAAAATGCCGTCAGGGCGCCTATCAGCAGCGAAAGCGGCAATGTCAGCCATGGAGAAACGCCGTAGGCTGTGGTCAAAACCGCCGTAGTAAAAGCTCCGAAGCCGCAGAAGGCAGCTTGGCCGAACGATGTCAGCCCGCCAACGCCCGTCAGCAGCACCAGACCGATGGCGACCAGAGAAGCAAGTCCGATATTGTTCATCAGCGTCAGCCAGAACGGCGGAACCGGCAACAGCGGAAAGACGGCAAGCACAATGAGGCCTGCGAGAGGAAGAATGTGTGTTTTCGCGCTACGCAGCATCATCAATCCTCCTCATGGTGGCCGGCACCGAAGGACAGCCATACCAGCACGGGTATGATCAGCCCGAAGACGATGACTTCCTTGTACGCACTGGCAAAAAACGAAGAAAAGGCTTCCACAAGGCCGACGCCGATGGCCGCAATGGCCGTCAACGGAAAATTGCCCAGACCACCCAGAATGGCGGCGACGAACCCTTTGAGGCCGATCAGGAAGCCCGTGTCGTAATAGATTGTTGTAACGGGTGCGATCAGAACGCCGGAAATCGCACCGATAATGGCGGCAAGAATAAGAGCCGTTACACCCGTTAACTGGGTGCGAACACCAACAAGTCTTGCGCCCAGCCGGTTGATGGCCGTTGCCCGCAACGCCTTGCCCAAAAGCGTCTTTTCAAAGAACAGGTAGAGCCCGACCATGATGAGGATCGTGGTGCCGTAGATCCAGAGGCTTTGCGTTGTAACAACCACCGGGCCGACCAGAAAACTGCCATCCGCGAGTGGCTTTGCGCGCAAGCCTTCAGGACCGAAAAAGATCAACCCCAGCCCCATCATGAACAAATGGACGCCGATGGAGGCAATCAGCAGCATCAGCACCGACGCATCCACCAGCGGACGGTAGACGATGCGATAGATGTAGTATCCCATCGGAGCGATGATGATGATCGCCATTGCAGCGCGTACCAGCGCAGGAAGCTGAAGCGGAGCAACAAGCGCAACCAAGGCGTAGATGGCCATCGGCAGGACAATATTGATCAGCAGCGCACGCAGGAGAGACGGCAGGGCAAAACCCCGTCGCATGTCCCAGAGATCCAGCACCATCGCCGCAGCGCCGAATGCGATCAGCATCGGTGCCGTTCCCGGTATCTTGCCACTATCAAGCAGGGCAAGCGACAGCGCGCCATAGGCAACAAATTCGCCCTGCGGTATGAAGATGATGCGGGTTACCGCAAACACAAGAACCAGCGCCAACCCTAAAAGTGCGTAAATTGCACCATTGGTCACGCCGTCCTGGATCAGAAAGGTCGCAATTGTTGCGTCCACGTCAGTTCCCCAATGTATTGATTATGATTTTTTAGCTGCAAAGCGTCATGAAGCTGCGCCCCGATTGTCGGGACGCAGCTCCACCGTTTGAGCGCGCTATTTGAGGAGGTTGAATTTGCCGTCCTTTGCGGTCAGCAACACGATGCCCCGATCATCAAGCCCGTAGTGATCCGTTGCTGAGAACTGGAAAACACCATGCGTCGCTGGAAACGGGCCGCCGGCTTCAATGGCGTCACGCAAGGCATCGCGAAATTCCTTGGTGCCGGGCTTGGCCTTGGCAAGCGCCACGGGAACAGCCTTTTTCAGAATGATCAGAGCATCCTGCATATGAGAACCGAACTGCGTGCGAGTACCGGCACCATATTTGGTTTCATAGGCCGTTACATAGGCCAGACCTTCGGCTTTAGTTTCAGAGGTGTCAGGCTGGTCTTCCGCCACCATGACGGGGCCGGACGCAAACACGGTGTTTTCAACGCTTTTGCCCGCAATGCGCAGGAAGTCGAAGGTGACAGCACCGATCGTTTGATAGATTGGTCCCGTAAAGCCACGCTCACGCAACCCAAGCTGTGGAAGTGCTGCACCGGTGCCCGAGGCGCCAATCAGAACGGCATCCGGACGTGACGCCACCACCTTCAGAACCTGGCCCGCCACAGACGTATCCGGTCGGGCATAGCGTTCATCCGAAACCATGGTGAGCCCGTATTCGCCGCCAAGCTTCTTGAATTGATCAACCCACTGGTTGCCGTAGGAATCCGAGAAACCGATGTAGCCGAGCGTCTTCACACCATCGGCCTTCATTTTCGCAAACAGATGGCGGGACACGAGTTCGGCGCTTTGTGGCAACACGAAGCTGTAGCCCTGCGCGACCGGTGGCGGCAGTGGCGAAGGAGCAAGGTGCGGTACACCCGCTTCCTTGGCAACGCCCGCAACGGCAATAGCCCCCGGCACCAGTGCGGAACCGATGATGACATCAGCCTTATCGTCATTGGCGAAACGTCGGGCATTCGTGGTGGCAAGCGATGGGTCACCCGCATCATCGAGCAAAATCACCTTCAGCTTTTCGCCACCAATTTCAGAAGGCCAAAGCTCGACAGAATTCTTCAGCGGAATGCCAAGCGCAGCACCCGGGCCTGTCGTTGGAATGGTCACGCCGATGGTGATATCAGCAAATGCTGGAAGCGACGATAGCGTCAGTGCGACGCTTGCCAGGGCTCCCAACCTGATCAATGCACGGCCAGTCATAGAATGTCTCATGTCGTTCTCCCGTTAACATGCGATGTGAATGATGGAGAGACGCCGATGGCGCTCTCATATCGGCTGATTTCGTGGTGGTTTTCCTCAAGCGGCAAGCGCAGGGAAAGCCATGCGGCTACGGCATCCCACGCCGTGCGCATATATTGATCTGCATGGTAGAATGCAGCTTCCGGCTCGCCAGACAGGCGCTCCATGTTTTCTGTCATGGTCCGAAGTCGTGCCAGCGCATTGGTTGCCGCAGGGATTGCATCGTGCCGCGGCGTATTGGCAATGTCCCGCTCGACCAGTGTTTTGAACGCTGCGAAACCACGCCCTTCATCGCGCCATAGCCTGCGCGTCAGGAAATCCAACGCCTGCATGCCGGTTGTGCCCTCATAAATGGACATGATCCGGCTATCGCGCAGATATTGTTCGACCGGCCACTCTCGCGTGTAGCCCGCCCCACCCAGGACCTGAATGGACCGGCTGGCACAATCGAACCCGATCTCGGCTCCGAAATTCTTGACCAGAGGCAGAAGCCAGGCGGCGAAATCGGCGAAGAAGGCACGCCGTTCCACATTGTCGGACTGTTCTGCCAGATCCATCGCTGCTGCCAGTTCAAGAACAGCCGCGCGCAATGTCTCCGTCTGGCGGTTGAGAATAAAGAGTTGCCGCTTCACATCGGGATGGGTGGCAATCGCAACAGGCTTCTCATTGGGCGCACCGCCTTGGCGCCGTTCCAGCGCATAGGCATGGGCTATGTCAGATGAGGCAGAAGCAATACCTAAGCCTTGGCACCCTGTCGTCAGCCGCATCCGCTCTATCATGGTAAAAAGCTGCGGCAGCCCATTGCCTTCCTGCCCCAGCAGAATGGCGTTGGCTGAATCGAAACGCAGGGTGCAGGTGGGGGAGCCGTGAAGCCCCATCTTTTCTTCTATCCGCTCAACCGTGATTTTATTGCGCTCACCATCGAAATGATCCGGCACCAGAAACAGGCTTAGACCTTTTGTTCCCGGCTGGTCGTTGGTTCGCGCCAGGAGACAATGGCCGATCCGCGATGTGATGTCGTGGTCGCCGAAGGATATCCAGCACTTGGTGCCCGTCACCTGCCACTGGCCGTGGCTGAGCGCGCCGCGTGTGCGCACCCGTCCGACATCGGAACCGGCATCGGGTTCCGAAATGCAGATGGTTGCCGACCACTCACCGGAAATCAAATTGCCGATCCACTCGGCTTTCGTGTGTTCATCTGCCGCCCGCGCAAGCAGAAATGCTGCGCCACGCGATGAGCCTGCCAGCATCATCAGGGAAACACAGGCGCGCTCGAAAAACGGAGCGCAGGCCGCTTGCAAGGTTTGCGGCAGACCTTGACCACCAACATCTTCAGGCAAATCCATTCCGAGCCATCCGGCTTCACAGAAGCGGCGATATGCATCGGCAAAACCCGCCGGGGTCTTCACCCTGCCATCAATCAACCTGCATCCTTCGCGATCCCCGATGCTGTTGAGCGGCGCCAGCTCCGTCTCGGCAAAAGCCGCCGCCTCAGACACAATCGCGCGGATCGTGCTGTCATCCAGTTCGGGAAAGCGTGCGCCTACATCTTGCCAGCTGGGTGTTTTGGCCAGCAGATCAAGCGTTTTTTCGACTTGCTGTTCAAAACCCGTCATGGCGCCGCTACCTCGGCTGCATGCGAATGGCACCATCCAGACGGATGACCTCACCATTCACATATTGGTTTTCGATCAGGTAACGCACCGTGTCGGCAAACTCGGCGGGATCCCCCAACCTTGCCGGATAAGGTATTGCAGAAGCCAGACTATCCTGCGCCTCCTGCGGCAGGCCGTGCAGAAGTGGCGTGAGGAAAAGCCCGGGAGCCACCGTGTTGACGCGAATGCCAAAACGGGCGAGTTCGCGGGCGGCGGGAAGGGCCATCGATACAATTCCGCCTTTCGAGGCGGCATAGGCCACCTGCCCTATCTGACCTTCGAAAGCTGCGACCGAGGCTGTGTTAACGATGACACCACGCGCCTTGTCGTCCCGCTCCTCAGCTTTCGCCATATGGGCCGAAGCCAGGCGCATCATATTGAACGTGCCAACAAGGTTGACGCTGATGACGCTTTGGAATGCGGACAGCGGCATTGGCCCCTCACGCCCCAGAATGCGGGCGGCAGGCCCGATGCCCGCGCAGTTCACCAGAATTCGCAAGCCATCGCCGGCCTGAGCCGCCTGCGCCAAGACCTTCTCGGCGTCGACCTCATTCGTCACATCGCCAGCAAACGCTGAGCCGCCAATTTCGCTGGCCACCTTGACGGCAGCGTCGGCGGTGCGGTCAAACACATGCACGATTGCGCCTTTGGAGGCCAGAAGACGCGCAACGGCTTCACCAAGACCAGACCCGCCACCCGTAACGACAGCACTTGAGCCTTCGATTTTCATGCCGCAATTTCCTTTTCGGCCAGAATGACGTCGGGCGATCCCAGATAAAGCGTCTCCACCAGATCCTTGCGGTGAGACAGCATGGCGCGCTGGTTCAGCGAACCCTTGTCTGTGATCTCACCTTTGTCGATACGGAGCGCTTCCCGGATGATGAGCAGGCGCGCAACCCGCGTGGCTGAGCCGGTGGCACGCATTTGATGGCTCTTCAAATGTATCGCGAGCGCGTGCCTTACATCAGGATGCGCGAAAATTTCCTCATCCGTCATGGTGCTGGCCTTTGCACCGATGATCTCACGCATTGAAGGCAAGGAGGCAACGACCAGCGCGCCCAACTCCGCGCGGTTTTCGCCGGTGATGACGGCATCGCGTATCAATCCGCCGAAATCGTCCACCAGTTTCGCCCGCAACTTGCCGACGGAAACCCACGTGCCTGTCTGAAGCTTGAAATTCTCCGCAGTGCGGCCATCAAAGATGAAGCCTTTCGACGGATCTGCGGGATCGGCAAAGCGAACGGCATCACCGATCTGGTAGAAACCTTCCTCATCAAAGGCCTTCATCGTCAACTCAGGGCTGCGCCAATAGCCGGGCGTGATGTTCGGCCCTTTGAGGCGCAACTCATACTTATCCTCATAAGGCACGAGCTTCATTTCCATGCCCTGAGCGGGAATGCCGATATTGCCCGGCTCGTCCTGGGGATCAGTGCAATACAGCGCAAATGGACCCGTTTCCGTTGCCCCAAGCCCGGTGCCTAAGGGAACGCGAGAGCCGATTGTCTGCTCGGCCATTACATTCAGGGCATCCCACGTATGCTGCGCCATTCCAGCGCCCGCATACATCATTAGCTTCAAATCCTTGAAGAAGCTCTGGCGCAAGATCGCATCATCGCGCATGGCCTGCACCAGCATCTCGTAACCCGCAGGCACGTTGAAATACCAGGTCGGCGAGACCTCACGAAGGTTCGCAATGGTTTTGCCGATCATCTGGGGAGACGGCTTACCGTGGTCAACATGATAGGTGCCACCATTGTAAATGGCATTGTTGAAAAGCTTGTTGCCGCCAGCCGTGTGGTTCCAGGGGCTCCAGTTCACGATAACGGGTGGCTCATCGCGCAGAAATGCGTAGCAATCCGCGATCATCTCCTGATTGGCACACAGCATACGTTGGGTCTGGATCACGGCCTTTGGAGACCCTGTCGTGCCAGATGTGAACAGAAATTTCGCAATCGTATCAGGACCCGTCCGGCCAAAGGCCTCATCGACAGAGACGGTAGCAGATGTTTGCAGCAAGTCTGAAAACAGGTGCGTGTTGCCACGACCCGCTGGAGGATTGCGCAGCACGACGACGGGACTGTTGGCCCCGAAGGAATAATCGACCGCATCCATGAAGCGGCTGCCGTCTTCAACAAAGACAAGGCCGGGCGTGACTTGAGTGGCAATGTCGCGCAGCTTTTCAAACTCACCTGAGAATGAAGCATAGCTTGGGGAAACGGCTGCTGAAGGAATGCCAACATGTTGCGCGCCCAACGCCAAAAGCGCATGCGCGAGGGAGTTTTCGGCCAGGATCACCAGCGGTCGATCGACACTCAATCCCATATCAAGCAGGGCCTGACCAATCCGCCGGACACTTTGCAGCGCATCATGATAGGTCACACGCCGCCAGGCATCACCATCCCGTTCCGCCATCCAGATTCGGTCTGGCGCAACGCGTGCCCAATGCACGAGCCTTGCGTTCATCTTATCGGGATAAGCGCTAAGCGGATCTTCCCGCCATACCTTGATCGAGCCGTCATCGCGCTGGCTCCAGCCAAGCTTCGGTGACCAGAATTTCACGCGTCCGCTAGCGTTCTCGTTCATGACTCCTCCCAGACGTCAATCGCGTGTCTAATAGAGTTGCACTCCGTCAACTCGTCAATTTTGTTTACAAGGAAACAATCTATCTGTAAACAATCAAATCAACGGAATGCAGATTTGTGTGGGAGGCTTTCACAGATGAGCAATGATCAGCAACGGGATTTTGTAACTTACGAACTGCGCGGCAACATCGCACTTGTGGGTCTCAACCGGCCCGAAAAACGCAATGCCATCAGCGACGCCTTCGTTGAATCGATCGCCCAGGCAGTGGCTCGCGCGCAGAACGAGGCCAAGGCTGCCGTTCTGTTTGGCCATGGCGACCATTTCTGTGCCGGTCTGGATCTGGCCGAGCATGTCAAGAAGACGCCGATCGAGGGCGTGCGCGGTTCGCGTCGTTGGCATGCTGTTTTCGCTGGCATCGAGCATGGCACCATTCCCTGGTTTTCCGCTCTGCATGGCGCTGTTATCGGCGGCGGGCTGGAGCTTGCAGCGTCCACCCATGTGCGCGTGGCTGATAAGGCCGCTTTTTTTGCGCTTCCGGAAGGACAGCGCGGGATTTTCGTTGGCGGCGGCGGCTCTGTGCGTGTTGCACGCTTGACCGGCGTTGCCCGCATGACCGACATGATGCTGACGGGCCGCGTGGTCTCCGCAGATGAAGGCGAACGTTGGAACATCGTGCAATATGTGGTTGAGGCAGGAACAGCTGTCGAAAAAGCCATTGCTCTTGCCGAGAAAGCAGCGAGCAACGCTGAAATATCCAATTACGCCGTGATTAACGCATTGCCACGCATTCAGGATATGGCAAAGGAAGATGGCCTTTTCGTCGAATCCTTCATTTCTTCGTTTACAGCGACAAGCCCTGAAGCAGAAGAGCGGCTAAGGGCATTCCTCGACAAGCGCGTTGCCAAGGTGAAAGCGCCAGGCGAGGTCTAGAATTCGCTGAGCAAACGCAAGGATAAGACATGGAAACGCTGGTCCGGACACCTGAAACCGTCAATTTCGGTCGCTTGAACACGGCCCCCGGCTTCCTGTTACGGCTGGCGCAGCTCAGAGTTTACGAGCAGTTCTTTTCGCAAGTCGGAGAACATGGTCTCAAGCCGGGCGAGTTTTCGGTTTTATGGGTCATTCGCAACAATCCAGGCATCAGGCAGAGCATTCTCGGCCAGAGCCTGATGATAAAGCGCGCCCATATGACAAAACTCATCCGTGCGCTGGAAGATCAGGGCCTGCTTTACCGCAACATTCCCGATGAGGACCGGCGAGCCGTCGAACTGACGCTGACCGCGAAGGGGCAAGAGGAAGCCGATATCGCCTCCGAATGGTTTTTTGCCTACGAGGAGGGTGTCGGTGGGACACTCACGCAAGCCGAGCGGGACCAGCTGCTATTTCTGCTGCGGAAATTTATCGGCATTTAAATTCGTTCTGTGGGAGGACATGATGAACATTGACGAGCTGATCGCCATCGACGTGCACACACACGCCGAGGAGCCATGCGGTTGCCAACGGGACGACGGTTACCACGAGTTTCAAGCTGGAATGGCGCGCTACTTCAGAAATCCGGCTGGCGCACAGGGCATGCTGCCCACGGTTCAGGAAACCGCGACCTATTACCGTGAGCGCAAAATCGGCTGCGTGATCTTTCCCGTGGATGCAGAGCGCGAAACGGGCTTCCGCCGTTACGACAATGAAGAGGTCGCTAAAATCGCGGCTGAAAACAGCGACATCATGATCCCATTCGCCTCTATCGACCCGGCGAAAGGCAAGACCGGGGCGCGCGAGGCACGGCGTCTGGTTCGCGAATTTGGTGTCAAGGGCTTCAAATTTCACCCGACGATGCAGGGCTTTTATCCCAATGATCGCATGGCCTATCCGCTTTACGAAGCCATTCAGGAAGAAGGTGCGATTGCCCTTTTCCACACAGGCCAGACGGGCGTTGGAGCAGGCCTTCGCGGCGGGATGAGCATGCGCCTGAAATATTCAAACCCGATCCACCTCGATGATGTGGCCGTTGATTTTCCGGATATGCCGATCATCATGGCTCACCCATCCTTTCCCTGGCAGGAAGAAGCGCTGGCCGTGGCGACCCATAAGCCGAATGTCTATATCGACATGTCGGGCTGGTCGCCAAAATATTTCCCGCCGATCCTGGTGCAATATGCCAACACCATATTGAAGCACAAAATGCTGTTCGGCTCAGACTGGCCAGCGATAACGCCAGACCGTTGGCTCGCGGACTTTGAGAAAATCGAAATCCGCGACGAGGTCAGGCCGCTCATTCTCAAGGACAATGCGCGTAAACTGTTCAAGCTTTAAGACTTCGTTGCCCGATGCAGCAAGGCCGCTGCACCGGGCAACACATTACCGCAAAACGGGCATGGGGCCGATATATCGCGACTGTGGGCGGATCAGTTTTCCCACGGCCTCCTGCTCCAGCACATGGGCTGTCCACCCCGCCATGCGTCCGGCGGCAAAGACGTTTGTGAAGCTCTCCCGTGGAAAGCCAAGGGCTTCCAGCACAAGTGCGGTTTAAAATTCGACATTGGTTTGCAAAGGCCGGTCCGGCTTTTTCTGCGCCAGCAATTTAAGCGCCGCCTTCTCCACGGCTTCGGCAAATGCGATGCGCCTACCGTCTTCCCGCAATACAGAAACGGCCTTCTTCAATACATCTGCACGCGGATCTCGGACGCGATAGATCCGGTGCCCAAAGCCCATCAACCTCTGTCCATTCGCCAGCGCATTGGCAAGCCAAGTCTGGATGTTCGCTTCATCGCCGATTGCATCGAGCATATCCAGCACTGGTCCCGGCGCGCCGCCATGCAACGGGGCCTTTCAGCGCGCAGAGCGCGCCGATGACGGAAGAAAATATTCCAGCGTCAGTCGAAGCGATGACGCGGGCGGTGAAAGTGGAGGCGTTGAGCCCGTGATCGGCCACCGTCACCAGATAGGCATTGAGAGCCTTGACCTTCTCAGGTGCACCTTCCTGACCGTGCAACATGTAGAGAAAATCTGCCGCATGACCCGAAGCGGCACGCGGGGCGACCGGCTTCAAACCGGCACGTCCACGGATGATGGCCGCAGCAAACACCGGAACACATGCCACCGCCAGGACATGGTGATCGTCCGTCTCCGTATCTGCCAATGACGACAGAAGAAGCCTGAGCGCTTCGACCTGACTAAGTTCCTGCGTGTTGGGCAGAAGCTTTTCGAGCCGGTGAAAAACCCGGCAACGTGCGCGCCCGAGCGATTCTTGAATTTCGCGCTCATCAGAGGGACCGCTGCTCAAACCCTTCCAAAGCAAACCAAGAACCGCCTCGAAACTCCAATCGGAGAGAGCGTCCAGATCATGGCCGCAGATGATGAGACGGCCCGCAGCGCCATCGACGTGGCTGAGAACCGTCTCGGCCGCAACGACATTTTCAAGGCCTGGACGGATGGGGTCTGAAGCTAAGCTTGGCAACACGGGTTTCGATAGGTTTTGCATGATGATCCTCACAGATTGACTTCCGTAAGGATCATGATTGAATCAATATGATCAATCTTGATTCAACCAATCAACATCGAGAAAATTTTGAGCCCGCAGGATCAGTTCATCGATGCTCAAGCCGCATCCCAAGCCCTCGGCATCAGTCGAGCGACTTTATACGCCTATGTCAGCCGTGGCCTTGTTCGCACCACGCAAGCACCTGACGATCCACGTCGCCGGCTGTACAGCGTTCATGACATCGGCACGCTGAAGAAGAGCAAGTCTATTGGCCGCAAGCCACGCGATGTCGCGGCCACCACGCTCGACTGGGGTTTGCCGGTGCTGACATCCGGCATCACGCTGATACAGGGTGGCCGTCTGTTCTATCGCGGACAGGATGCCGTGACATTGGCGAAGGACCAGACTCTGGAGGACGTTGCACGTCTTCTGTGGGCATGCGGCGAGCATGATCCATTCTCGGCATCGAAAAATGTCGAGTGGGACAGGTCGCTGGTCGAACGCACACAGCATTTGCCTCTGACGGAGCGGTGCCAAGCGCTGCTATCCTTCGTGGATGCGGGCCGCATGACATGCTGGCAACGAGAGCGGCACAAGATATGGCCCAGCGCCGTGGCCTTGTTGCATGCCATCAGCGCCGCAGCCACTCGCACCCATACGAGCCTTGAGCCCACTCACGCGCATCTGGCAAAAGGCTGGGGTCTGGATGCGGCTGGTGCAGATATCATCCGTCAAGCGCTGGTTCTTCTGGCAGATCATGAACTCAATTCATCAACCTTTGCCGTGCGCATCGTCGCCTCAACCGGCGCATCGCTGGGAGCATGTCTGAACACCGGGCTATCTGCACTCAGCGGGCCTTTGCATGGCGGGATGACAAGCCTTGTCGAACTGCTGTTCGATGACATTGACCAGGCGTCCGACGCCGAAGCCGTGGTGGAAAAACGCCTGCGGCGTGGCGACGGGCTGCCCGGCTTCGAGCATCCGCTCTATCCGGATGGTGACCCGCGCGCAGCGGCGCTTCTGCGTCTGTTGCCACACAACGAAAAGCGGCAGTCCTTGATCGATGCCGCTATAGACACCACAGGCAAACTGCCCACGATTGATGTTGCACTGGTTGCCATTCGCAGAGAATTGGGGCTTCCCTTGGGCTCTGCCCTTTCTCTCTTTGCCATAGGCCGCACAGTGGGGTGGTTGGCCCATGCAATGGAACAGTTTCAGGAGGATAGATTGATACGGCCGCGCTCTCGCTACAGTGGTCCACCGCCTGAAATTGACGAGGGATTATAGATTCATATCGAATAAGTGTTGAAGAAAATGCAATTCGATTGTCACTTTCCGCCCGTCGCTTGCAAGCATCACGAATGACTGCAATGAAATCACCTTGACGTTGCTTTGCGGGAGGGTGTGGCATGACAACAATGACAGGTGCGAACATAAGACTTGGCGCTATTCTCGCCGAGGCTGAAAAGCAGCAGTCATTTCTCAGCGCTGCAAAATTGGAAGCAAACGGCCTCATTCCCGAGACAATCGAGACAGGAATGGCCGCTCAGGCAATTTCGACAGCGGCCATCGGCAAGGAAATCGGCGGCTGGAAAGTCTCCTTCAGCGGCGGGCGGGCTGTCGCAGCACCCATCATCGACGTCTACGACTTCAGAACTGGCATCGTTCCCAAAAACGGTCCAGTGGGGGTGGAGATCGAAATCTGCTTTGTTCTGTCCAACGATATTCCTGCCCCTGTTGAAGGACGGGCATATGAGCGCGACGATATTCTTGCGCAAATCGCATCTGTGCATCTTGGGGCAGAACTTGTCAGTTATCGCCTGATCGAAGAAAACAACGCACCCTTTCCGCTCTTTCTGGCGGACCGGCTGGGCAACCACTCTTTCGTTCTGGGGCCGGAAATCGACAGATCCCTCATCGAGCGTGTACTTCACGAAGACCAAACCCTGCCCCCTCTTCTCCTGGAAGCAGATGGTCAGGTTCTCTTCGAAGCACCCGCCAAGCATCCACAGGGCGATGCCGTTGCTTCGCTCTTAGCCTATGCGAACCGTCCAATCGATCATCTCGGTGGTTTGAAGCGCGGTCAGGTGGTGACCACAGGAAGCCTCTGCGGCCTCGTCCGCCTATCTGGGCAGGCCACAATCGAGGCGACCTGGGGTGAAATCGGGGCTCTCCACTTGTCTCTCCAACACTAAGGCGCAGACGCGCTATCGCGCCACCTTGATGCCTCTGACGATTTTTTAATCGCCCTGAACACCCGTGACTTTTCACAGGGTGCCGCAGGCCATTATTCTCATTTTCGCCGCAAACGAAAATCGCATCCCTGTTACATTAGCATTGTCGGTGCACGGTTTAACAGGAGGCAAGTCGATGGCGAGCTCAATCATGAATGCTGTTGGGAAGCCGCTATATTATAGCGACACCTCCACCGGCTTTTTCTCGGCAACAGGCTCCGGCCCGAACCTATATGGCACCACCAAGAACGATTCCATGTGGGGTGATAGCGGCGTCAATGTCACCATGCATGGCGGCACCGGTGACGATATCTATTATCTCTACTCCACCATCAATCGCGCCTCTGAATCGGCGAATGCGGGTGTGGATACGATCAACACCTGGATGAGCTATACGCTTCCCACCAATATCGAAAACCTGATCGTTACAGGTGATGGCCGCGACGCCTTCGGAAATTCACTGGATAACATCATTCGGGGTGGCTCTGGCAAACAGACGATCGACGGCCGTGCGGGCAATGACGTTCTGACCGGCGGCGGCGGTGCCGATACCTTCGTGTTTGCGAAAGGCAACGGGACGGATCTGATTACAGATTTTGGTACCGATGACACGATCCGGCTCGATGGTTATGGCGTGACATCCTTTGATCACCTCATCAGCGCATCCACGCAAAAGGGTGCAAACCTCTGGCTGAATTTTGACAATGGCGAAAGCGTCGTACTTGCCAACACCACGGCTGATGACCTCTCTGCTGATCAGTTCAGGCTGACACTCGACCGCTCGCAGCTCACCGCAACATTCGCGGATGAGTTTAACGCGCTCTCGCTGAGTGATGGCCAGAGTGGCGTGTGGGAACCGAAATTCTGGTGGGCGGGCGAGGAAGGTGGCAGCCTCCACACCAACTCGGAAAAACAGTGGTACATCAACCCGGCCTATCAGCCCACCTCATCGGTCAATCCATTTTCCGTTCAAAACGGTGTCTTGACCATCAAGGCCGCGCCGACGCCAGACCTGATCTCCGACGCTGTTTCCGGATATGATTACACCTCTGGCATGCTGACGACCCACCCATCATTCTCACAGACTTACGGCTATTTCGAAATCCGCGCAGACATGCCCAATGAACAGGGCGTTTGGCCCGCTTTCTGGCTGTTGCCGCAAGATGGCAGTTGGCCACCGGAACTCGATGTGATTGAAATGCGGGGCCAGAACCCCAATTCGCTCATCCTGTCTGCCCACTCCAACGCTTCGGGCCAACAGTCCTCCAGCATCAACAACGTTACCGTTGCCAGCACGGAAGGTTTTCATAAATATGGAATGCTGTGGGATGCAGAGCACATAACCTGGTATTTCGATGATGTGGCTGTCGCGCAAATCCATACGCCTGCCGATATGCATGACCCCATGTATATGCTGGTCAATCTCGCCGTTGGCGGCATTGCCGGAACGCCTGCAAACGGCTTGCCAAACGGCTCGGAAATGAAAATCGATTACATCCATGCCTATTCGCTGGATGATCCCGCGGCCACAGTCGCTCAGGCCTCTACCACAGACCACTTGCTAGTCTGATGCGAAACAGCGCCCTGCATGGTCTGGGCGCTGTCTCTTATTTAAAGCATACGAGAAACTACCAAAGCTTAACGTGGCGGTTCACATCCTTGTAAAGAAGGTAGCGGAACCGGCCAGGGCCACCAGCGTAGCAGGCTTGCGGGCAGAAGGCCCTCAACCACATGAAGTCTCCGGCTTCGACTTCGACCCAGTCATTGTTCAGCCTGTAGACGGCCTTGCCCTCAAGCACGAAAAGGCCATGCTCCATCACATGGGTTTCCATGAAAGGAATGGTAGCGCCCGGCTCGAATGTTACGATATTGAGGTGCATGTCATAGCGGCCATCGCTCGGATCGATAAACCGCGTGGTCGCCCATTTTCCATCGGTTTCCGGCATTGCGGAAAGCTCATGCTCATCTTCATGCGTGAAAATGGCAGGAGGCAACTCAAGGCCTTCAACCGCGTCGAACACCTTTCTGACCCAATGAAATTTGGCTGGAATTGAGCCCTCAGCACGAATCGTCCATTGGCTTCCAGCAGGAATATAGGCAAAAGATCCCGCCCTCAGCGCATGTCGCTGACCGTCATATTCAATTCTCAATTCCCCATCGACGACGAAGATTGCCGCCTGCGCGCGCTGATCAGGCTCCGGCCTTTCGCTGCCACCACCGGGCATAATTTCCATCACATATTGAGCGAATGTCTCGGAAAAGCCGGTCATGGGACGCGCTATGATCCACGCACGTGTGTCACGCCAATGGGGCAGCACGCTCGTCACAATATCTGACATCACACGCTTTGGAATGACCGCATAGGCCGTCGTGAATGTCGCCTTGCTTGACAGCAGTTCGGTCTGGCCGGGAAGCCCGCCAAAGTCTGAATAATATCGCCTGTTTTCCATGATGCACTCCAAAGCATGCTACGTCGTGAAATGCTTAAAGCGTTTCGGCAGCAAATGGAATCGCTTGCATCAGGATTTCAGCGCCGCCTCGTGCAGGCGGCGCGCTGTGACGTCTGTCGATGATCAGTGCTTTTTACGGATCACGCCATAGACGATGTTCCGGTTCTCGCCGAAAAATACCTCTGCTTCGATTGTCGATGGATCAGCACTGGCGTTGATGATGTTCCACATGTCCTGCTCGGTACGCAGCAGCAATGCCCAGTTCATGAAGCTTTCCATGTAGCCATCAACACCGATATCCTGCGAGAAATTGGCGAACAGGAACGTCCCACCGGGCTTCAGCATGTCAAGGCAACGCCGTGTCAGTTTGATGGAGACCTTGTCGACGAGGTAGTCATAGAGGCCAGCGGCGTAGACGAAATCAAACGTACCGAACTGCTGGCGGCCAGAGAGTATACCGCGAACGGAACCATCGACGGCCGTAATGCATGTATGACCAAAATCCCGGGTTATGGCACCAATGCTCAGAGGGTCCTGATCCAGCGCCACCCAGCGCTTGATCTTACCGTCTGCCAGCGCCTTGGACTGGTTGGCTTCCCGCAGATGCCCGGCAGCGATGGTCAAAATTTCTGTCTCTGGTCCGTGTCTTTCGGCCAGTTCATCGACATACTTTGTGAGAATGTCCCGCCGCTCCCTGACGGCGACCGAAGACGAGGCATCGCGGGTGTAGGCATAGAGTTCGGCACCTACGGGAGACGCAGCGTCGATGCGGCTTTGGACACTGGGGTGGCCGTAAATGAAGTCCAGCAATTGCGCATCGCCAGAATATCCACGCGGCTTTTCATGCGACCAATATGTGAAGGGATCCTGGAGAAAATATTCGGAAACATGGTGGTTCTGGATAATAGGCACCAGACTTAACCACACGCCGGAGTCGTATTTATTCCTCAACTGATGTAATCGTCCGGCCATTTCATGTATTATTTTGCGCGGCGACTGCCCGCTTGAAATCTGCTGGCCTGCGAGATTGAGGATCAGCGCGACCTCTGCTTTGCCGAGCTCGAAATTCTCATGGAAGTTGCCATTATCAGAAGAAAATATCTCCTTCGCCATGGCCTCTGGAGTAATAAGACTTTCACCATCAAAATTTCTATTCAAAAGCTGGGACACTCGCACTCTCCTGATTAACGTCTTGTTAACTAAACGTGAATTCAGACGTAATCGGTCTTCGTGTCAATCAAGGATTCGCCTATAAAGTGCTAATATTCATGAAACTTCTCATTAAGGTAAATGCAATTTGGATTGTACATTTGCCGCTC
Organism: Agrobacterium sp. CG674; assembly: GCF_053521645.1. NCBI lineage: Bacteria > Pseudomonadati > Pseudomonadota > Alphaproteobacteria > Hyphomicrobiales > Rhizobiaceae > Agrobacterium > Agrobacterium sp. CG674. The sequence goes on from NZ_JBNWDZ010000004.1 coordinate 253,862, forward strand.
CTTAAAGAAAATTAAAAGGATAGAATTCATGCTTTGCGAGTGTTTCACTGCGATAGCCTAGGAGATCGGCCTCGTAGAGCCATGCAAAACGACAAGTGACGAAATAAAATTTCCTCTATCCACGACAGCCGACATTCAGATTTATTGCAACCTATGGGTAAGTGCATGACGCACACTTTGGTAGATGTGGTTGAGCTTGATTTGAACGGAGATGATACGCAAAAACGGTCTGAGAGTAATTTGCGTAAAGTCTTTCTCAAAGAAGCGGATGCCAAAAGGCGCACGGCCATACGGCACGGGCTGTGGACAGCCGTGCCACTCTATCTTCTTTTTTCAATCACAGACGTTCTTCTCATCCCGGACGTTTCAGCGCACACACTGTTTGCGCGCTTCGTGGTCGGCATCGCGGCTTTGCTGACGCTGGAAACGCAGATCCGCGCCAATGCAAAAACCAGCCATTTGGATATCGCCTGCGCTATCGCACTGATCTGCGGATATATCGGTTGGGTCATGCCAGCAATGATGACGAGCTACACCGTTAACATGTCCTATTACATGGTGTTCGGTGCGATTTTCATGATGGGCGCAAACCTATTCTTCACCTTCAGTTTTTCACTGTCGCTTTGCGCGTCAGCTTTCATATTAGTGATCTACTTCGCCGCGCTGAACTATATTCACGAAGACATCTACTACCAGATTACCTTCGGCACCTTCTACCTCACCTGCTTCGTCTTCACGTCCTATGTGAACCTGCGCCTCAACCGGGAACGCTACCAGGTGTTCCTCAATGCCGTTGAAGCCAATCTCCAGCAACGGCAAGCGGAACAGCGCGGCGAAGCGCTGCTGCGTCTGTCCAACACCGATCCTCTAACAGGACTGGAGAACCGCAGGTCCATCGACAGCAGGCTGCGTCATCTTTGGGATGAATGGGCGAGCAACGAGCGAAACTTCGCTGTTTTTCTGATCGATGTGGATTTTTTCAAAAAGTACAATGATTATTACGGCCATCAGGAAGGCGACCGATGCCTTGTTCAGGTCGCTCAAACCCTTGAGACCAGTCTGAGCCGTTTCGATGCCGTGATCGGGCGATATGGTGGCGAGGAATTCATAGCGCTCGCCCATTTCAAGACGCTGAAAGACATTGAACATATCGCAGAGACGCTTCGGCATACCGTCGAAAACATGGCACTTGTCCACGAAAGACGGCGCGATGGCACATCGGTCATCACTGTCAGCGTTGGCGCCTCCTACACACGAAAGCAGCCAGACCCAAAGCTCGAGCGCTTGATCAACGAGGCAGACCGGGCTCTTTATCTCGCCAAGGCAAACGGTCGCAACACCGTCAAACTTTTCGACCCGAAAGACCCCCTCAACAGCGACGATACCGAAAATGTCGCCGCGCTGCTCAACATGGCGATCGAGAAGAAACTCGTTTCGCTGGTCTATCAGCCGATTAAAGACCTTTCATCGGGGGAATTGAGCGGCGTTGAAGCTCTCATGCGGCTACATCTGCTCGATGGAACGTCGGTACCGCCCAGCATCTTCATCCCGATTGCCGAGCGCAACGGTATCATCATGGATCTCGGCCTGTGGGCCATCCGCGCCGTATGCAAGCAGGTTCTGCGTTGCGATTCCATGTCTGTCGTCAGCGTCAACGTATCACCTATGCAGCTGAAGAGCCCAGGTTTTGCGACATCGGTCGCCGGCATTCTCGGAGAGGTCGGGGTCGCCGGCAGCAGGCTTGCATTCGAGATTACCGAAGGACTGGAGATGGATATGAACTCCGATGTTCTGCGCTGCATCAGTGACCTCAAGACCTTGGGCATCCGAATCTGGCTCGATGATTTCGGCACCGGATTTGCTGGTCTTTCCTGGTTGCGACTGATTGATTTCGACACCGTCAAAATCGATAAGTCCTTCCTCCATGATAGCAACACGCCTCGCGGAAAGGCGATGCTCAAGGACATCATCAGCCTCATCCGCAATCGCGGCCACAAAATTCTTGTCGAAGGGGTGGAGACGCCTGAACAACTAGCAATACTGCGAGAACTCAGGATCGATCAGGTTCAAGGCTATTACGTGGGCCGTCCGGGACCCATCGAAAATCTGCACGCGCCGAAATCATACCGCATGCATTTGGCAAAGCTGATGCGGGGAACCTGAAGGGAAGGCTTCCGCAGTCAGCGACGCGGAAGCCTCCTGATATCCTTGTCAATCCACAGCGCCTGGCACTTCGCACAGTTCACGGTCACCGCTTATGATGGAGCGCTTGCCCACATGGTTGGCTGGCCCAACAATGCCTTCCTGCTCCATGCGTTCAACCAATGAGGCTGCACGATTGTAGCCGATAGACAGGCGACGCTGGATATAGGACGTGGAGCACTTCTTGTCGCGAAGCACCACCTTAACGGCCTTTTCGTAAAGGTCTGCGGTATCGTCTTCAGCCATGGCTGACTTGTCGAAAACCGCGCTGTCCTCTTCAGCACCCTCGTCGGCTTCATCGGCATCCTCGGTCACAGTGCCCAGATATTCCGGGCGCCCCTGCGTCTTCAGATGCGCAACAACTTTTTCGACTTCCTCGTCCGATACGAAGGGTCCGTGAACGCGTGAGATGCGTCCGCCACCGACCATATGCAGCATGTCGCCTTGGCCGAGCAAATGCTCTGCGCCCTGCTCGCCCAGGATCGTCCGGCTATCGATCTTGGACGTGACCTGGAACGAGATACGGGTGGGGAAGTTCGCCTTGATCGTGCCGGTGATGACATCGACCGATGGGCGCTGGGTTGCCATAATGAGGTGGATACCCGCCGCACGCGCCATCTGCGCAAGCCGCTGGATTGCACCTTCGATTTCCTTGCCGGCAACCATCATCAGGTCAGCCATCTCGTCGACGATGACGACGATGTAAGGCATGGCTGTGAGGTCCATTTCCTCCTGCTCGTAAACCGCCTCGCCGGTGGCGCGATCAAAGCCAGTCTGCACGTTGCACATCACGGTTTCGCCCTTGGCGCGGGCCGATGCCGCACGAGCATTGTAACCATCGATGTTGCGAACACCCAGACGCGACATCTTGCGATAGCGGTCTTCCATCTCGCGCACGGCCCATTTCAGCGCCATGACGGCCTTCTTCGGGTCGGTCACGACGGGCGTGAGAAGGTGTGGAATACCGTCATAAACGGACAGCTCCAGCATCTTCGGGTCGACCATGATCAGTCGGCATTCCTCCGGCTTCAACCGGTAGAGCAGTGACAGAATCATCGTGTTGATCGCGACCGATTTGCCCGAACCGGTGGTGCCCGCCACCAACAGGTGCGGCATCTTGGCCAGTTCCGCCACAACGGGTTCGCCACCGATGGTCTTGCCCAGGCAAAGCGCCAGCTTCATCCGCGTTTCGGAGTAGTCGGGAGATTCGATCAACTCGCGGAAATAAACCGTCTCACGCACCGGGTTCGGCAATTCGATGCCGATCACGTTACGGCCGGGCACCACAGCCACGCGGGCAGAGAGTGCTGACATGGAGCGGGCAATATCATCCGACAGGCCGATAACCCGAGAGGATTTCACACCCGGCGCTGGCTCGAACTCGTAAAGCGTCACGACCGGACCGGGCCGCACATCGATAATCTCGCCCTTGATGCCGAAGTCTTCAAGAACACTTTCGAGAAGCCCGGCACTCTGTTCGAGCGCTTCTGGTGTCATTGTGGTTGTCTGGAGAACCTGCGGCTTTTGCAGCAGATCGATGGGCGGGAACTCATACTCGCCTTCACCGAATACCGGCGCATCGAGAAACATCGGCTGATTGGCGTTGCGGGCCGCCGTTCGCATTTCGCGGCGCGGCGCTGCCACCAGCACGGGCTCAGCCATCTGCAGCTCGGCAGCTGCCGCGACCGGCGTCACCTCCTCGATTGGCTCGACGATGGGCATGGGCTCGACAGAGGCGATTTCCACGGCGCGCACAGGTTTGATGTCGACCTGCCGATACAACGAGACCGCCGATCCATCCAGCCGTGCGAATGCTGGCTTCTCAACGACTGGGAGAGGCTGCGCCACCACCTGCACGGCAGGCATTGGAGCTTTAACGGTAGTGGCAGGAACTGTTGCGGCAACAGGCGTCGTGACCGTTGTCACGCGCTGAGCTTTCACTCGCACCAGTTCGGCCAACCGCAGAGGCTGTGAGGGCGGCAGAATTGCAGTGCCGACATCGAGGTTCATAACCTCCCAGAACATTTCATCCGAAAGAACGTCTGCAAAGGCGGGCACATCGATAGCCGCATTGCGCTCTGACGGGAAACAGGCAACATCGATCTGCTCGGCAACCGTATCGACAGCGGCCTCTTCTACCTCGGGGTCAGCGACAGCCTGTTCACGTTCCTTCAAGGCAAGCTCGCGGCGCAGCCGATACGTCAGCGCAAGTGCACCGATGGCACCTGGTGGCTGCGGCAGCACGGCTGGCTTGGCAATGCGGCGCTCGACAGGTTCCGGCTGAGCAACCGGCATTTCCTCACCAATAGCCGGAACCTCGACGATGACAGAGCCCACGGCTTCATCATCGGCCTTGCCCGGCGCACCGCCAACGACCTGCTTTCCAGTGACAAGATTTTGTGGCGTGCGGGTAAAGCGCACGTTCGGGCCCAGCGTAAATGCCTTCTGCCAGAGGGGCATGTCATCCCGTCCCTCGATAGCATTGGCCGCAAACTGATCGGCATTATGCCCCATCACCGCCTTCTGGTCAGCGGTCAATGGCACCATATCACGGGCGTCACCCGGCTCCGCAACGGCTGGTCTCGGTCCCCTCTCTTCTATCGTATTGATGGAATGATTTAAATTTGAACGGGGAATACGCATCACAGCCTGTACACTCATCATAAACGGACATTTGGCACACCCAATTCAATAGAAAATAAAGGTTAATCACATGTTGCCAAAGGCCTCCTCCCGGTGATTTTTCCAAGGCTAATGTAAGGGTGTGTCCGGCGAGCAACGGCATTGAAGACAGCGAAAATGAGAGATTTGCGGCCTAAAATGCAGCGTTTTCGTGGTTTTCCGGGCGGATTTGCGGCTCTGCGGCACCCCTCATGCGGGCTAGGAAATCTTTGGGGTAAAGTAACTGTTCTTCTCTTTACAACTAACATGTTAATCGCGTATCAAGTTGATGTCAGTTTTGGAGGAGCAGGCATTTGACTGGTAAATTTGGCCTTTCGGCAGCACTTACGACCCCCTTTGCGCCGGATGGCAGCATCGACACCGCAGGGCTAGTGGCCCAAGCCAAGCGCTCGCTCGCCGCTGGCTGCAACAGCGTTACCCTTTTCGGCACAACCGGCGAAGGCAGCTCGATCGGCGCTCGCGAACGCACTGATGTGCTAGCCGCCGTCCTCAGCGCGGGTATCGATCCGGGCAACATTGTTGCCGGCGTTCTGGTCGATTCGGCGCAAGACGCAGCGGATCAGGCTCGCGAAGCGCTTGATATTGGCGTGCGGAACATTCTTCTGGCACCGCCCTCATATTTCAAGAATGTCAGCGACGACGGTCTTTTCGAATGGTTCTCAGCGGTCTTTCGCCAGCTTGGCAGCAGCGCCCGCGATATTCTGGTTTATAATATCCCATCTGTCACAATGGTCGCCTTGTCGGTCGAACTGATCGGTCGCCTGCGCCACGCATTTCCGGGAATCGTCACCGGGGTCAAGGATTCCTCTGGGGACTGGCCCTATACGCAACGTCTTCTTGCAGAGCACCGCGATCTCATCATTCTCATTGGCGATGAGCGCCATCTGGCGCAGGGCGTGCGCCTTGGTGGGCAAGGCGCAATCTCCGGTGTGGCGAACTTCCTGCCGAAAGAGGTGCGTGCCATGGCTGTTGATGGCGTAGACGACAAGCGCATTGAAGACCTGGTTGCTGAATTGCTGAAATACCCTGTCATACCGGCAGTCAAGGTTCTGGTCTCTCACGTCACCGGCGAGCCGATCTGGCACTCGATTCGCCCGCCACTGGTTTCCATTTCTGCAGAAAACCGTACAAAGCTCGCGGCTGCGTTCGAGCAGCTTTTCAACAGCAAAGCCGCTTAAGAAGGATAGCTCATGGATGAGACTGGAGAACAGACAACGTTGCGAGAGAAAGCGTATGAAAGCTTTACGCATCATCTTCTCGCGCGCGATGTTCGTCCGGGCCAGTTCATCTCACAAAGACGGTTGGTAGAGCTTACGGGATTGCCCCTCGGCGCAATCCGTGAGGCCATTCCCAGACTTGAGGCGGATGGGTTGATCATCACTGTACCCCAACGCGGGCTACAGGTCGCACATATCGACATCAACCTCATCCGTGAAGCATTCCAGTTTCGTATTTTCCTCGAGAAAGAGGCCGTCGCGATCTTTACCCGAACAGCTTCTGATGAGGCCATCGGCAAGATGTTGAACGATCACCGGGACATTGCGGAGGCAGCGGAAACGGGAAAAAGTTCGCCTGAGTTGGATGCCCGCGCGCAGGCGGTTGACTGGGGCATGCACGACGCTTTCATCGATTCACTGGGAAATTCCATCATATCCAACGCCTACCGGGTCAACTCCATCAAGATGCGCCTCATCAATCAGGAGCGTTTTCGCATTGCAGGCCATGTCAAATCCGTCATGGCCGAGCATCTGACGATCCTCGAAGCCATCGAGCGTCGTGCGCCGGAAGAAGCCGCCGAAAGGCTGGTCGCCCACATTAGGAATGCGCGAGACAGGGCGCTGGCAGTTTAGACGAGCGGTTCATCCGATAGGAACATGCATAAGCAATCGGCCGGAGGTGAGGAGATTTTCGGCCAAACAGGAGGAGGAAGATATGACACATTCATTGCTCAAGCCGACACGGCGGGCATTCATGGCGGGAACGGCAGCCATTGCCGGAACTGCTGCGTTCGGCATTCGCCCCGCTTCGGCTGCTGTTGATTGGAAGAAACATGCTGGCACGACGCTGGAAGTCAATCTCGTCAAGAGCCCGCGCAGCGAAACGCTTTTGAAATACATCAAGGAATTCGAAGAACTGACCGGTATCAAGGTCAATGCGGAAGCGACGCCTGAGCAGCAGCAGCGCCAGAAGGTCGTGATCGAACTGTCCTCCGGCAAGCCAAGCTTCGACGTGGTCCACCTGAGCTATCATGTGCAGAAGCGCCAGTTCGAAAAAGGCAAATGGCTGGCCGATATCAGTGGTTTCCTCAAAGACCCGTCGCTAACAGATCCGTCCCTCACCGAGAGCGATTTTGCCGAGGCCGGGATGCAGTTTGCCAAGGACAGCGACGGCGTCCTGCGTTCGCTTCCATTCTCCGTGGACTACTGGATCCTCTACTGGAACAAGGAGTTGTTCGCGGCAAAGGGGCTGAAATATCCGCAGACATTCGAGGAACTCGTCACGGCGGCCGAAGCACTGACGGATCCTTCCACCAACACCTATGGTTTCGTGGCTCGCGGACTGAAAAACGCCAACACACCTGTCTGGACATCGCTGATGCTGGGCTATGGCGCCGCTCCGATCGTTGACGGCAAGATCGATGCACAGTCGAAAGAGGCGGTTGAAGCGGCAGCGCTGTATCAACGCCTGATGACAAAGGCAGCACCTCCCGGTGTTTCCGGCTTCAACTGGGCTGAAGCCCAATCTGCCTTCCTTCAGGGCAAAATCGGCATGTGGCTCGATGGCGTGGGCTTTGCACCACCGATTGAAAATCCAGAAAAATCCCGTGTTGTCGGCAAGGCTGGCTACGGCGTCATGCCAAAGGGCCCGGCAGCGCAGGCGGCAGGCACATTTGGAGATGGCCTTGGTGTTGTCGAAGCCAGCCAGAAGAAAGAGGCAGCTTATCTGTTCTGCCAATGGGCAATTTCCCATGACATGGGTGCCCGTCTTCTGCAGGCCGGTGCGGGCGTGCCGTTCCGGCAGTCCATTCTAGAAGATGCCAAGGTTCGCGAAGGCGTGAAAATGCCTGCGGAGTGGCTGGATGCCGTGGTTGGCTCCGGCAAGGTTTCCAAGCTCGCGCTTCCGGTCATCATTCCGGTCACGGAGTTCCGCGACATCTATGGCGTCGGCCTGACCAACATGATTGGTGGCGCAGATCCGGCAGCCGAACTCAAGAAGGCGACCGAACAGTTCGCACCTGTTCTGGCGCGCAGCGAGGGATAAAAGTGTCCGTCAGCATTGCAAACACCGTCAAAACGACGAGGGTGATCAGAAGGAGCAAGCCCACGCGGCTTGCTCCCAACTACTGGCCCTTCGTCATTCCCGCACTCGTGGTCATCGCAGCCGTTATCGTTTTTCCGTGGGTCTTCACCCTATGGATGAGCGCGCAACGATGGACCCTGGGGCAAGAGCAGAGCTTTATCGGCTTCGACAACTATATTCGTTTAGCCAGCGATGCCCGATTCTGGGAATCCCTGTGGAATACGCTTGTCTATACGACCCTGTCGGTCGTCGCGCCGCTATTCCTCGGCACCTTGGCGGCGTTGCTTTTCGATGCGCAGTTTCCGCTTCGTGGCTTCCTGCGCGGCGTCTTTGTCATGCCCATGATGGCCACCCCGGTTGCCATCGCGCTTGTCTGGACGATGATGTTCCACCCACAGCTCGGCGTGCTGAACTATCTGCTCTCATTCGTCGGCATCGGCCCGTTGGAGTGGATCTATAACCAGTCCACCGTCATTCCATCGCTGGTTCTGGTAGAGACATGGCAATGGACGCCGCTGGTCATGCTCATCGTGCTCGGTGGGCTCGCCGCTGTTCCGCGCGAGCCTTATGAAAGTGCCGAAATCGACGGTGCAAACGCCTGGCAGAAATTCCGTTTTCTGACGTTGCCGATGATCGCCCCGTTTCTGATGATTGCCGTGATCATTCGCTCGATCGACGCCGTCAAGAGTTTCGACATTATCTACGCGATGACCCAGGGCGGACCCGGCACAGCATCTGAGACGATCAACATCTATCTCTACAACACGGCCTTTGCCTATTACGACATTGGTTATGGCTCCGCCATGGCAGTCGTCTTCTTCATCGTCATCGTCGCGCTCTCCTTCGTGCTGCTGATGGTGCGCGCCCGCAGCCAATGGAACGAGATGGAGGACCGCTGATGAAACGCAAAACACTCGACCAGATCGGCCTGTTCTTCGTCGCACTCGTCATGATTTCGCCTGTCATCCTGTTCTTCCTCTGGATGATTTCGCTATCGCTGAAATACGAGATCGACAATGGGGCCTATCCACCGATCCTCATTCCAGAACGCTTCGCATGGTCGAATTATGTGAAGGTGTTTGAGGAGAACAATTTCTTTCTCTACTTCTGGAATTCCGTCCTCGTCACCGGCGCGGCAACATTCCTGGCCCTCATCATTGGCGTACCCGCAGGCTATGGCATTGCACGCCTGAAGGCCGAAAAAGCAGCCATCGTCATCATGATTGCCCGAATGACCCCCGGCCTGTCCTTCCTCATTCCGTTGTTTCTCCTGTTCCAATGGTTGAACCTGCTGGGCACGCTCTGGCCTCAGATCATCATCCATCTGGTCGTCACCGTCCCAATCGTGGTCTGGATCATGATCGGCTATTTTGAGACCACGCCGAAGGAGCTGGAAGAGGCCGCAAGCATCGATGGCGCGACGTCCTGGCAGGTTTTCCGCCTCGTGGCGCTGCCCATCGCCAAGCCCGGCATCGTCGTGTCCTTCATTCTGGCCGTTATCTTCTCCTGGAACAACTTCGTGTTCGGCATTGTGCTGGCCAGCCGTGAAACGCGAACCCTGCCTGTTGCGGTTTACAACATGCTGTCCTTCGAACAGGTCAGTTGGGGTCCGCTGGCTGCGGCGGCGCTCATCGTCACCCTGCCGGTGCTGCTTCTGACCATGTTTGCGCAAAAACAGATCGTAGCTGGCCTGACGGCCGGCGCAGTCAAGGGAGGCTAGCGCCCTGCCCCGGAAATCCCCAAAGATTTTCGGGCTGGACACCGCGCCACCTCAACCACTTATCATTACGGGATCAACATCATGGCACCGGTCAATATTCAGAACGTACAAAAGCGCTTCGGCGCTGTTAACGTCATCCAAGGCATCGACATCGATATACGCGACGGAGAGTTCGTCGTTCTCGTGGGTCCCTCTGGATGCGGAAAATCAACCCTGTTGCGCATGATCGCCGGTCTTGAAGAGGTCAGCGGCGGAGAGATCCATATAGGGGCGCGGGAGGTGAGCAATCTACGCGCTCGTGATCGCGATATCGCAATGGTTTTCCAGAACTACGCCCTCTATCCGCATATGACAGTCCGGGAGAATATGGGCTTTGCCCTGAAGCTCAAGAAAGCCAGCGCAGATGAAACGGCTCAGAAAGTGAACCGGGCCGCCGACATTCTAGGACTAGACAAGCTGCTCGATCGCTACCCTCGCCAACTTTCAGGCGGCCAGCGCCAGCGTGTTGCCATGGGCCGCGCACTGGTGCGCGATCCGCAGGTGTTCCTGTTCGACGAACCACTTTCCAATCTCGACGCCAAGCTACGCGTGCAGATGCGCGGTGAAATCAAGGCGCTGCACCAGCGCATCGGCACCACCACCATTTATGTGACGCATGACCAGGTGGAGGCCATGACCATGGCCGACAAGATCGTGGTGCTGCATGATGGCGTTATCGAGCAGATCGGTGCCCCCCTGGAACTCTACGACCGGCCTGCCAACCTTTTCGTCGCCGGGTTCATCGGCTCACCCGCGATGAACTTCATTCGGGGACGCATTGAGGAAGGTGTGTTTCGCACCGCAAAGGGCTTGACCCTGCCCCTTCCACCCTCTGCAAATCCCGCCGAATTGGGCGGACGAGACCTTGTCTATGGTATTCGCCCTGAACATATCAGGGTTAGCGCAGACGGTATCGAAGGTCGTGTCGAACTGGTCGAAGGAACGGGATCAGAAATTTACGCGAAGTTGAATTGCGCCGGTGAAGAGGTCGCCTGCCTGTTTCGCGAGCGGCTGAACATCCGGTTTGGCGACCACGTGAAGATCGCGGTTGATCCAGCGACTGTGCATCTGTTCGACCGGCAGACGGGCAAGCGTATCTGAAAACCCATGCGAGACGATATCATCCCCAACAAGCATGTTCTCTGCGTCGGCGCAGCCGTGCTCGACACATTGTTCCGTGTGCATGAAATGCCGACCGGCCAGGGCAAAGTCTTGCCCTATGAGATGTTGCAGATCGCCGAAGGTATGGCCTCCAGTGCGGCCTATACGGTTCATCGCATGGGTGGCCGTGCCAGTCTGTGGGGCGCTGTCGGTGATGACGAAACCGGCAGCCGCATTCTGCGCGAACTGGCTGAATGCGGTATCGACATGTCAGGCATGACGATTGCCAAGGGTGCACGCTCCGCATTATCCACCATCATCATTGATGACCACGGCGAAAGGCTAATCGTTCCGTTTTACGATCATAAGCTTCATGAGAATAAACGCTCCTGCACGGCAGAGGATCTGTCACCTTTCGATGCAGCTCTGGTCGATGTGCGTTGGCCGGAACTCGCGCTTGATGTGTTGACTCTTGCCGCCAGCCTTGGCAAGCCTGCCATTCTCGATGGCGATGTGGCGCCGGTGGAAACGCTGGAAATGCTGGCACCCGCAGCAACGCACATCATCTTTTCCGAGCCCGCGGCGCAGCGTCTGAGCGGAACCGGAGATGTCGCGGCTATGCTGCCAATTCTCCACGCACGTTACCCTGAAACCTTCATTGCTGTCACCGCGGGTCAGGCTGGCTGTTACTGGACCGAGCCCGGCTCCCCCTTGGTTCACCACCAGCCGACATTGGCGATCAAGGCTGTGGATACGCTGGCTGCGGGAGACGTGTTCCATGGAACCTTCGCGCTTGCCGTGGCGCAAGGTCTGGAAAGCCGCGCCGCTATTCAGCGCTCTTCCGTTGCGGCTGCACTGAAATGCACAGTCTTCGGCGGCCGTACAGGCACACCAACGCGCGCGCAGACCGAACTGCGCCTTGCCGAATGGCTTTCAAACCCGGCCTGACTGCCTTCCAGATGACAACAGCGCTCGATTGTTAATACCTAAAATGTCAGTCGCGGACGGCTTGTGCACGCCCCCTGTGGTGTGCTGATATCTGCGCCGTACCAAAGCTTTATAATGGGAGGAGTTATTATGATCATCGAATTGCTGATTAATGGGAAAAACGCGGCGGCTGAAGGTAGCCGCACATTTGAACGGTTGGACCCGGTTACGGGGGCGGTTGCTTCGAAGGCAGCGGCGGCCAGCACCGCAGACGCGCGCTTGGCTGTTGACGCTGCCGCGCAAGCTTTCGAGGCTTGGTCGAAAACCGGGCCCAACCAACGCCGCGCTCTTTTAATGAAAGCTGCGGACGTTATGGAGAGCAAGGCTGCTGCTTTCATCGAAGCGATGATTTCAGAGACGGGTGCAACCGGGATGTGGTCCGGGTTTAATGTGAAATTTGCTGCAAGCGTTATTCGCGAAGCAGCTTCGATGGTTACGCAACTCGGCGGAGAAATCATACCATCCGACAAGCCAAACACATTTGCGATGGGAATGTTGAAACCCAAAGGCGTCTGCCTCGGTATTGCTCCATGGAATGCTCCAGTGATTCTGGGAACGCGCGCTGTCGCCATGGCGATCGCCTGCGGCAACACCGTTGTCTTCAAATCATCCGAACTATGCCCAGCAACACACCGACTGATTGGCGATTGCTTTACAGAGGCCGGTCTTCCAGCAGGTGTTCTGAACGTTATCAGCAACAGCCCTGCTGATGCGGCAAGCGTGGTTGAGGCGCTGATCTCAGACCCTCGAGTCCGTCACGTCAACTTTACCGGATCATCCAAAGTTGGACGCATCATCGGACGATTGGCGGGCGAAAATCTCAAGCCTGCGCTGCTTGAACTTGGTGGCAAGGCACCCTTCGTGGTGCTTGATGACGCCGATATTGATGGGGCCGTCAATGCCGCCATCTTTGGCGCCTTCATGAACCAGGGACAGATCTGCATGTCCACTGAGCGGATTATCGTTGACCAGTCCATAGCAGATGAATTCGTTGAAAAGCTCGCAGCCCGCGCCAGCGCACTGCCAGCCGGAAATCCGCGTGAGAAAGTCGTTCTCGGCGCTCTTATCACGCCTGAAGCCGCAGAAAAAATGGATGCGATCGTCGCAGACGCAGTCTCAAAGGGCGGCAAGATCGTTGCTGGCGGTACCCGTGATAAAACCATTGTCAGCGCAACGGTTATTGATCACGCGGCCCCGGGCATGAAAATCTACGAGGAAGAGTCATTTGGCCCGGTCAAGCCAGTGATCCGTGTGAATGGCGAGGCGGAGGCCATCCGCGTGGCCAACGACACGGAATATGGACTATCGTCAGCCGTTTTCAGCCGAGATGTCGGTCGCGCCATGCGCGTTGCCGGTCAAATCCAATCCGGCATTTGCCACATCAACGGCCCGACCGTCTCAGACGAGCCGCAAATGCCATTCGGAGGTGTCAAGGCATCCGGCTATGGACGCTTCGGCGGAAAGGCGGCCATTGCAGAGTTCACAGACCTGCGCTGGATTACCATCGAGGATGCTGACCAGCACTACCCCTTCTGATGGATTGAAACAGAACATCAACCAACCTTGGGAGTGTGTTTTCTCAAAGCGACATATTCCCAGGTTGCGACAATCAGAAGCACAGCAACAGCCGCGATCTGGAGAACATAGAGCGGCGTTGCGCCCAACAAAAACAGAAGCAACAAGGCGAAAATGCCGACGAAATGGGAAACGGGTCGCATGTGAGACGCGGCGATCTTGACGCCAATATTTCCCGTCAGAAACAACATCGGCCCGCCAATGATAGCGATGGCTTCTCGCCATGATGAACTCTCATGGCTGTGGGAAAGACTGAAATCTTCGCCGACAGCCGTCAGAATAATCCCCGCAACGATGGGCAGATGTCCGTAGTTGAAGAGCGCATGGGCGATTTTTTCAGGATCTTCGGATTTCTCGATTTTTTCAGAGGCTTTTTCCTGCGCATGATGAAAGTAGATCCACCACATCAGGATCGTGCTGGTGAATGCCGAGCAGAACACAACAAAGCTCAGGCTTGAGTTCATATGATCTGCAGCTGTGCGCCCCGTGGTCAATATCGTCTCACCCAGACAAATGATGACAAACAAAGCGCACCGTTCCGCGAGATGCTCTCCTGAAAGGTGGAGCTTCTCATCGTCGCCAGCTTGAAAGCCGGGGACGAAATATTTGACGGCAGGACCGAGATATTCGATACCGATTGCGACGAGCCAGAAGACGATCTGCCATTCCAAGCTTTCTGAAATGCCGCCAAGAATCCAGAATATGCTCGATGCAACGAGCCAGACTGCCATCCGCCCGAAAGTCTTTGAATTTTCATGGTCGATCCCCTTGAAGACATAAAGAGCAAAAAGGGAGCGCAGCACCTGCATACCACTATAGATCAAGGCAAACGTGAAGCTTTGGTGGTCGAAAGCCTTTGGCAATGCGATTGCTAGGAGGACACCCAAGAACATCATTGAAAACAGAAAGAGACGAACAAGGCCTGCTTCGGTGTTCAACAGATTTGTCAGCCAGGTGATCTGAACCCACAGCCACCACAGTGCCAGGATGATGATTCCCGCTTCAAGCAGCGCTGTCGAACCAAAATCTTCGGCCAGCGTGTGGGATAGCTGGATGAGGGCGAAGACGAAAACCAGATCGAAGAACAATTCGGGAAATGTCGGCTTTCCAGCGACAGCCTCGTCCTGGCGAACCAGCCTTAGCTTACCGGTGCTTGCGCCAGACGGCTTGATGTTATTTCCCATGGATGTTTTGGTCTCCGGCAGCGTCAAACGGTTCTTATTTGGATGCGTATTGCGAACGGGCTTCTTCGCGCTTTAGCGCATCCGCACGACCAAACAAGGCTACCTCGTTGGAGTTGTCAGGAAAGAAGCGTTGGCCGACGAGACGAACCTGACGACCTTTGACATCGATAATGTGACCCGGTCTCGCCTCAGACACCACTTCGCGTTCAACGTCTTTGTTCACGCGCTTCACATCCAGGCTGCTAACCTCGATATCCTGCGCTACCGCAGCCGTGGCAAAACAAAACATAGCGCCTACAACGGCAATAACGGCAACCCGTTCCATCGACAATCTCCTGAATTTGCTGAGCTTTTGTAGCCCAACAACACAAGGGAACGGAGTTTGGTTCCAATTGTTTTATCAGCACGCACGACTACACTGTAATTGGCGTTTTTTTACCACGCGGGCGCGCCGGACGCTATCTATCGACCGCGGGCCTTGCGCCACTCAGCAAATTCCTGCCGCGGCGCATCGCTTGTGGCCGGATAGAGACCAATGATTGTTGCACCAGCGAGAACCTTCTCGGTCACGAAATCTTCGTAGGCGGTCATTTCGACTGTTTCATCTGCAATCTCGTCGGCAATATTGGCCGGTATAACGATAACGCCCTCGTCATCACCAACGATCAAATCGCCGGGCCAGATCGCCACGTCGCCACAGCCGATCGGAACGTTGATATCGATCGCCTGGTTGAGGGTGAGATTGGTGGGAGCGGATGGTCTTTTGTGGTAGGCGCGAATATCGAGATCAGCAATCTCCGGGCTGTCTCTAAACCCGCCGTCCGTTACGACGCCCACGACGCCGCGCACCATCAATCGTGAAACGAGAATAGACCCTGCGGATGCCGCGCGGGCATCCTTGCGGCTGTCCATGACCAGCACGCAACCGGGTGGGCATCGCTCCACTGCGGCACGTTGAGGGTGCTCGGGGTTCTGGAACACGGTCAGCGGGTTCAAGTCTTCCCGCGCAGGAATATAGCGTAAGGTAAACGCCTGCCCCACCATGTTTTTCTTCTTTGCCGACAAGGGCTGCACATCCTGAATGAACTGGTTGCGCAAGCCGCGTTTATAGAGCGCTGTGGCGATGGTTGGTGTTGCAACGCCCATGAATTTCTGGCGCGTTTCATCGCTTAAAACATAGTCTGTCATCTCTTGTCCTTTGATCAATAGATATCAGGTTCGGGAGCGTTGGGACCGAAGCCGGTCTCCAGAAAATCAAAGTCGGCACCGGTATCGGCCTGAGCCACGTGGCGCGCGAACATCCAGCCATAACCCCGGCCGATTTTATCCGCTGGCTGAACCCATAAAGCGCGGCGACGCGCCAGTTCATCCTCATCCACCAGCATATCGATGGTGCGAGCCTCAAGATCGAGCTTGATGATATCACCGTTGCGCAACAGCGCCAGCGGCCCGCCGACATGCGATTCCGGTGAAACGTGCAGGATGCACGCACCATAGCTCGTGCCGCTCATTCGCGCGTCGGACAACCGCAACATGTCACGGTGGCCCTGTTTCAGCAGCGCTTTTGGAATGGGCAGCATACCCCACTCTGGCATACCCGGCCCGCCCTGCGGACCTGCACCGCGCAAGACCATGACGTGATCGGGGGTAATATCGAGGTTCTCGTCATCCACTGCCGCCTTCATGTCCGGGTAAGTGTCGAAAACGAGCGCTGGCCCCTGATGCTTGTGAAATCTTGGATCGCAGGCAGCCGGTTTGATGACGGCGCCAGTCGGTGCAAGATTGCCCTTCAAGACAGCGAGCGAGCCTTCATGATAAACCGGATTGTCCAAAGAGCGGATAACATCATCGTTGAAGCACTCCGCGCCCTTCAGCGTTTCGCCCAGCGGCAGGCCGGACACGGTCATTGCGGAGAGGTCAAGAAGATCTCCCATCTTTGCCATGAGCGCACGCAGGCCACCGGCATAATAGAAATCTTCCATCAAATAGGTTTTGCCGGTTGGCCGGATGTTGGCAAGGACTGGTGTCGTGCGGCCAGCGCGATCAAGATCGTCCAGCGTCAGGCTCACCCCTGCCCGCCGCGCCATTGCCAGCAAATGCACCACGGCGTTGGTGGAACAGCCCGTCGCCATTGCTACAGCCGCGGCATTGTTGACGGATGCCTGCGTTACGATCTGATCGGGCGTCAGATCTTCCCAGACCATGTCCACGATGCGGCGGCCGCAGGCAGATGACATGCGAATGTGATTGGCATCGGGTGCCGGAATGGAGCTCGCGCCGGGCAGCGTCAGCCCAAGGGCTTCAGCAATGGCTGTCATGGTGCTGGCTGTCCCCATGGTCATGCAATGTCCATAGGAGCGCGCAATGCCTGCCTCTACCTCGACCCATTCCGTTTCCGACAAATTCCCAGCGCGGCGTTCGTCCCAAAACTTCCAGGCATCAGAACCGGAGCCAAGAGGCTTTCCCTGATAATTACCGCGCAGCATCGGCCCCGCTGGAAGATAAATCATCGGCAGGCCCATGCTGATCGCGCCCATGACAAGGCCGGGCGTTGTCTTGTCGCATCCGCCCATCAAAACGGCACCGTCAACAGGGTGTGAGCGCAAAAGCTCTTCTGCTTCCATAGCCAGCATGTTGCGGTAGAGCATGGTCGTGGGTTTGACGTAGCTTTCCGACAGCGAAAGAGCGGGCAGTTCGAGCGGAAATCCGCCCGCCTGCAAGATGCCACGTTTCACATCTTCCACACGGTGCTTGAAATGGGCATGGCAGGGATTGGCATCCGACCATGTGTTGAGAATGGCAATGATCGGCTTGCCCATCCATTCTTCAAGCGCATAACCCATCTGCATGGCGCGGGAGCGATGGCCCGAGCTTCTCAGGTCATCAGGCGCAAACCAGCGTGCGCTGCGCAGCATGTCTGCGGATTTCTTCTTGCTCATGGTGCTTTCTGCAACTCCCGCCACGGGTGCGCTACGTTCAGCAACACCCCGTCCTCCTCAAGACAGCTCATAGAAGCACTAAAACATCAGTGCATCAATGGATAAATTATGCTCTATTGCGATCACGACCAGTTGGTGGAAAGGCTCGGCGAAACATGGTGAGAGGCACAATGCTGGACAGGTCACGCCAGGTGGCGCTTCAGATCTATGAGATACTGCACAAGCGCATTCTCAATGTGGAACTGGTGCCTGGCACGGTGCTGTCGCGTGCGGCACTACAGATGGAATTTGGTGTAAGCCAGACCCCTGTTCGTGATGCGTTGATCCGGCTGCAGGAAGACGGCGTTGTCGATGTCTATCCCCAATATGCCACAGTTGTCGCGCGGATCGACATTCGGCACGCTCAGCAGGCCCAATTTCTGCGTCTTTCGCTGGAACTGGAAGCCATCCGAACACTATCAAGCGAAAGCCCTGCGGAGACAGCGTCAGAGCTTTCGGTAATCGTCACAAGGCAGGAAACCTTTGCATCACCGGAGACCTTTGATAGCTTTGACGCCTTCGATCAGGAATTTCACCGAAAACTCTACGAACGCGCGGATATTCTCGACCTCTGGACAAACGTGCGGCGACAGAGCGTTAATCTGGACCGGCTGAGGCGGCTTCACCTGCCGATGCCCGGGAAAATGCAAACGGTTCTTGCCGACCACCGGGCAATTGTTGATGCCATCCGGTCCGGGAATCCTGAAGAAGCAACAGCGGCGCTGCGCAGGCATCTTTCTGGAACCCTGTCGATCACGGATGTGATCCGGGAACGGTTCCCCGAATACATCAGGACGTAAACGAAGCAGCAAACTTGCCATATTATAGAAACATGATATTTCTAGTCATCTATCGCAGAAATCGCTGAAGAGCCTGACGTCATGCACTCGCGTGAAACTGGGCGCAGCTATTGCATTTTTCGGACGTGCCATCGCCGCACCTGATGAGACTGGTTTTATTTGTGACTTACCTTCACTCGATGACATGTTTCACGGATGGCATCCGCGTTCTGGGGCCAGCCAAATGGCGTGGCCTCGACGGGCTGATCAGCGTGTTCTGGGATGCGGAGGGACATGCAGGCGCGACCGGTTACTACCTGTCCCCGGACCCGCGCATCGTCATTTTCTTCAATGATGTCTCCTCGCACATCCTGATGAGCAACCGCGAGGACGGTGCCGCCGAACATTATCGCCCGATGAAGAGAGCGATCTATGTGCCGGCTGGGGTGCCGCTGTGGACCAGCTTTACGTCTTTTCACCGCTTCTCGCATGTCGACATTCATTTGCACAAAGACAGGATGTTGAAATATCTGGCGCCATCCGTCGGAACATCGGTTGCGCTCAGCGCATTGCGCAGGCCTGTCGAAATTCAGGATGCGAAAGCGGTCGAAACCCTCGCAAGCTTGCTGGTTGATGAACTTTCCACGCCCACGAAACATGCCGCCTACGCTGAAAGCCTTGTTGGCAGCATCATCGCCAACCTGCTGGATCTGCAAGAGGGCGAAACGGACGATCAGGCCAATGCGCGGCTGACGCAAGCGCAATTGAACAAGCTGATATCAGTGGTCAATACACGGGCAGATTACCGCATGACAGTCAGCGAAATGGCCGAAACCGTCGGACTTTCCGAAAGCTGGTTCGCCAATGTCTTCAAACAGACCACTGGCAAAACACCGCTGCAATGGCAACTGAGCAGGCGCGTTGGCCTTGCGCAGAACATGCTGGCCGAAAGTGACCTCAGCGTCGCCGCCATTGCCGCCCAGCTTGGGTTTTCCGACCAGGCGCACCTGACGAAAACGTTTCGGCAAGTGGCTGGTGAAACACCCGCCGCATGGCGTCGTATGCGGCGGATTGGGTAATGCCGAGCCTTACCAGGTCTGGCGAAGGGTGGCGTAAACCGCGCGACCGGGGTTGTAATACTGTCCGCCAGCGTCCTGGCTTGCAATGTGTTTCTCGTCGAACAGATTGCTCGCATTCAGCTGTAGCGTCGTGTTCTCTTTGATCTTGTATGTGAATGCAGCATCGAACACGACAGCACTTTCCGAAGCAATCTTATTCCCGATATCCGTGAAATAGCTGTCGGAATAACGGGCACCGAGACCGAAAGTCATGTCTCCGCGCGGACCTTCACCGGGCAGCGTATAAGTACCCCACAGCGAGACCATGTTCTTGGGAACGCGCATGAGGCGGTTGCCATCATTTGCGCCACCCGGTTCATCGATGTTGGAATCGATATAGCTGTAAGCCGCAATCATATCGATATTGTCCGTCAGCTCCGCCTTCGCTTCAAGTTCGAGACCGCGATGGCGCACTTTCTCGACCGATTGGGGGATATATGTCACCTGATCGAAGACGGTGATATTGCCCTTTGTCAGGTCGTATACCGACGCTGTGAACAGGGCCGGGAAAGCCTCTGGTCGATACTTGACGCCAACCTCGTACTGCTTTCCAGTCGTCGGATCACTGCCGACAGCAGGTGGCGCAGCGGATTCGGCATAGCTCGCATAGGCTGCCAGCTCCTCCGTTACCTTGTAGCTCACACCAACACGCTTGGTAAATTCGCTATGGCTGGCTGCTTCAGTACCGGCGCCGAATAGATCAGTCTCACTCAGGTTGAGCCAGTCATTGCGAAGACCGAAGCTTACCGTCAATTTGTCGAAAAACGTCAGGTCTTCCTGAAGATAAATCGCTTTAGTCTTCTGATCATTTTTCGTGCCATAGGTCGGCGCTGTAGACACTGGGCCGCCAGAATAGACCGGGTTCTGCCAGTTGATCGTTAGAGCGCTTATATAAAGCCCATAGTTTTTCGATTTGAAATCGCTGTATTCCAGGCCCGCGAGCGTGCGGCTTTCAACATTGTCGAAGCTGGTTTCATAGAGCAGGTTCGCATCTATGACGAACTGTTCGGTCGTTTTGTCACTGCCGAAGAAATAGCGGTTCGCAGGATTTCCACCTGCCGGTGTCGTCGCGTCAAGATAGGCACTGCCAAACGCGTCGTTTGATATGTTGTAGCGGGCATGCGACGCAAAACTCAGACCGTCGCCGAAGTCATGGTCCAGCATCAGGCTGTAGGTGTTGCGGTTGACGGTGCGGAAGTAATAGTCCGGCTCACCGAAGAATTGGCTTCTGTCTAAATCCGTGCCGAGCGGATGGCCGCCGCTACCGGGCACGCCGTCCTTGTTGAGATGGTCAAAGACGAAGGACAGGCTTGTTACGTCAGTGGGACGCCATGTCAGGCCACCCATGATGAACTTCTCATTATCCTTCGAATAATCATATTCGGCATCCGCGTCCTGGAATTTTCCAGTCAGGCGATAGGACAACGTGTCGTCTTCGGTGATGTTGTCACCAAAATCCAGGCCAAGCTCTTTGTGATTGAACGATCCGCCGGTGACATAGGCTTCGCCAAAACGTTCGCTCTTGGGCAGCTTCGTGACGTAGTTGACGGAACCACCCGGCTCAGCCGCGCCAAAGCCGGAAGAACTGGTGCCTTTCAGCACTTCGATGCGTTCAAATGCGTAGGGCTCTTCTCGAATGCCGGCAAACGTCCGGCCGATCGCCAGGCCATCGCGATAGGTATAGGGGGTAAAGCCTCGAATATCGAAATAGTCGTAGCGATCATCCGAGCCGTAGAAATCCGTAACGACGCCAGATGTATATTGCACAACCTGTTCAACACTGGTTGCGCCACGCTCTTTGATCTCTTTCGCGGTGATGACGGAAACGGAGGCGGGTGTCGTCAGAACTTCGCTGGGCATTTTGCCAGCGCCCGTCGTCTGCCTTGCAACAATCGACTTCTCATTGTCATCGGTACCAGCGCCTTTGATGACAATGGCTTCGAGCACGGTGCTTCCGCCCTGGACTTGAGCCTCCTGAGCGATCAGGCGCGCAGGTGCTAACGCAACAAGCGCCGTGCATCCCAGCAAAATCGCTTTCCGATACCGGCGTTGAGAGCGTTCATCGCCTGCGCTTGTCGTTTCATTCTTCATGATCAAATTCCAGAAGTCATGTTGCAATGTCTGGCAACCCGGCAAAGCCCCGGTGCCCCCTGTTGTGCTGATAACTTGAGGGCATTAGTCTGGTATTGTAAAATTCCACGGTTTTGTAGAAAACCACGGAAACTTCGTCGCACTTCGCGGCCAGTCATCACATCAGTCTTGACGTACTGAGGTGAAGCTGAGATTTCAGGTCAACTTTTACTGCCGAGAGGTTTCGCCAATGCTGCGCTTCGTTCGCGCTTTCGCACCCATTGTAACATTTCTGTCCGTCTTCGCTTTCAGCAGTGCGTCGGCTCAGGATGAAACCTCATATCCCATTGTCGTCAAACACGCCTTGGGCACCACGACGATTGAGAAAAAACCGGAGCGGGTCGCCACTGTCGCATGGGCCAACCATGAGGTGCCGCTGGCGCTGGGTATCGTCCCGGTCGGTTTTGCCGCAGCCAATTTCGGCGACGATGATGGCGATGGTCTTCTTCCCTGGGTGGCGGAAAAGCTCAAAGCTCTTGGCGCTGAAAAGCCGGTACTTTTTGATGAGGGCGATGGAATCGACTTCGAAGCGGTTGCCGCGACCAAGCCCGATGTGATCCTTGCAGCCTATTCGGGCCTCAGCCAATCCGACTATGACACATTGAGCCAGATAGCCCCGGTCATCGCCTATCCGGAAGCACCATGGGCAACCGACTGGCGGGAGATGATTTCCTTCAACAGCAAGGCCCTCGGCATGGCCAAAGAGGGTGAGGCTTTGATCAAAAGCATTGAGGGCGAGATTGCCGATGTCGTCGCAAATGCCCCACAGCTGAAAACCAAGACGGCGATGTTTGTCACGCATCTGGACACCACCAATCTTAGCACGGTCAATTTTTATACCGCCAATGATACCCGCGTCAGGTTCTTCAACGATCTTGGCCTCTCGTCACCCAAAAGCGTTCGGGAGGCAACCAAGCCGGGGCAGTTTGCCTCGAGCATCAGCGCAGAACGTGTCGATGCTTTCGATGATGTCGACATCATCGTCACCTATGGCGGGCAGCCACTGCTGGATGCCATTATAAAAGATCCGCTTTTGTCCAGAATGCCAGCCGTCCAACACAACGCCATTGTCATGCTGGGCCGAAATCCCGTTGGAACAGCGGCGAACCCGACACCCCTGTCCATTTCCTGGGTGATGAAAGACTATGTCGCCTTGCTAACCGCTGCTGCAGACAAGTCTGCCGGAAAGCCATAATGGCGTTTAGATATGCCAAGCAGTGCGCGCCGCGTGCAGGTTTCGCGCGATCGAACAGTGCCAGAACGCTCGGATTTCTGAGCTTGGTTGTCGTTCTCGCAGTGCTCGCCATGCTCTCCGTTGCCATAGGCACCCGCGATGTGGCCTGGGCCGAGATCGTATCAGCGCTGGGCGGACAGGTTGAGACTATCGGCCAAGCCGCCGTTTCAGTGAGAATCCCGCGAACATTGCTTGCCATTGTTGCTGGCGCAGCACTGGGTCTTGCCGGTGCCATCATGCAGGGTGTGACACGCAATCCGCTGGCCGATCCCGGCATTCTCGGTGTCAACATGGGCGCATCACTTGCCGTGGTTGTCGGCGTTGCATGGTTCAACATCGCCTCGGCTCAGGCTTTCATCTGGACAGCCATTTTGGGCGCCGGGTGTGCTGCAGTCTTTGTTTACACGATTGGCTCGCTTGGCCGCGGTGGCGCGACACCGCTCAAACTGGCGCTGGCGGGGGCCGCGACCTCGGTGGCTTTTTCATCGCTGGTCATCGCTGTCGTCTTGCCGCGCAGCGATATTGCCGGCGGCATCCGCTCATGGCAGATCGGCGGCGTTGGCGGGGCCACATTCGATCGGATCTGGAATGTTCTGCCGTTTCTTGCCGCCGGCTTCCTCATCAGCCTTCTTTCTGCGCGCAAGCTCAACTCGTTGGCCTTGGGCGATGATCTTGCTGCGGGGCTTGGTGAACGCGTTGCTCTTGCCCGCGCGATGTCCGCGCTGGGCGCTATCCTGCTGTGCGGCGCGACAACCGCCGTCTGCGGGCCTATCGGCTTTCTGGGGCTTGTGGTGCCACATATCTGCCGTCTGCTGGTCGGGGTCGATCATCGCTGGTTGCTGCCGTTTTCAGCCATTTGCGGCGCAAGTCTTCTCCTTGCCGCCGATATTGTCGGTCGCATCGTCTCCCGTCCGGCAGAGCTCGATGTAGGAATCGTGACGGCCCTGATCGGTGGACCCTTCTTCATCTGGATCGTCAGACGCCAGCGCATGAGAGAGTTGTGATGCTTCAGTCTGGTATGGTCAGCGCCCTGATCGGACATCGTGCCCGACATTCGCAAAAGCGATTGCGTGTGCTGACGCTTCTGATCGTGCTTATCGTTGCGATATTTGCGCTCACACTGGTGCTCGGTCAGTCATTCACGCCACCGCTTGATGTCATCAGGGTCTTAGCTGGCCATGATGTGCCGGGGGCGAGCTTCAGCGTTGGCCAGTTGCGTTTGCCACGAGCGCTTATGTGCATTCTCGCTGGCTTCAGCTTTGGGCTGGGCGGGGTCGCGTTTCAGATCATGCTGCGCAATCCGCTCGCAAGTCCGGATATTATCGGCATTAGTTCCGGTGCCAGCGCTGCTGCCGTTTTTGCCATTGTCGTCTTGTCTCTGAAAGGCCCCATCGTTTCGGTTTTCGCTGTCGTGGCGGGGCTCGGCGTCGCACTATCGGTCTATGCACTTTCGTCGCGCAATGGCGTGGCGGGCACGCGGCTCATTCTTGTGGGCATCGGAGTTTCCGCGATGCTGGAAAGCGTCATCGCCTACATTCTATCAGGCGCTCCGGCCTGGAGCCTGCAGGAGGCGATGCGGTGGCTGACCGGCAGCGTCAACGGCGCTCAACTCTCGCAGGTCATCCCGCTTCTGCTGGGGCTCGTTGTTTTCGGAAGCCTGCTGTTCAACCGGCAGCGGGACCTGGAAGCCATGAGACTGGGCGATGATACCGCAGCCGCACTCGGCGTGCGCATCGGGTTGACCCGCATTCTCGTCATCATTGCTGCTGTTGGAATGATTGCCATTGCAACCGCCATTACCGGGCCGATTGCCTTCGTGGCCTTTCTGTCCGGTCCGATCGCGGCCCGTATCGTCGGCAATAGCGGTTCATTGCTGTTACCGGCCGCACTCATCGGCGCGTTGCTGGTCCTTGCTGGCGACTATGCGGGACAGTTTCTGCTGCCAAGCCGCTATCCAGTCGGCGTCATCACCGGTGCGCTGGGCGCACCTTACCTGATATTCCTGATTATCCGCGTCAACCGGACAGGAGGCTCGCTTTGACATCTCACACCCTGATCACAGAACAACTCGCAGCCGGTTACGGCGAAACGCTCATCTTTGACGGTCTTGATCTTGTGATACCCGATGGCAAGATCACCGTTATCGTTGGCGCCAATGCCTGCGGAAAATCGACGCTTCTGCGCACCATGTCGCGGCTGATTGCGCCTCGCCGGGGCCATGTTTTGCTGGATGGGAAATCCATTCACAGCATGGCGCCCAAAAAACTGGCCAGAACGCTCGGCCTCCTTCCCCAATCTCCGATCGCGCCAGAAGGCATCACGGTCGCAGACCTTGTGAGCAGAGGACGCCATCCGCACCAGAGCATGTTATCGCGGTGGAATGCTCGGGATGATGAAGCCGTTGCAGCTGCGTTGGAGGCAACCAGAACATTCGATCTGGCGGAACGTCCCGTCGATGAGCTTTCTGGCGGCCAACGACAGCGTGTCTGGATTGCCATGGCACTGGCCCAACAGACCGAAATTCTGCTTCTGGATGAACCCACGACATTTCTTGACATCAGCCATCAGGTCGAGGTTCTGGACTTGCTGACCGACCTCAACCATGATCGCGGCACCACAATCGTCATGGTGCTGCACGATCTCAATCTGGCTGCGCGTTACGCAGACCATCTGGTAGCAATGGCATCTGGCCGTCTGCACGTCATGGGAACGCCGGAAGAGGTTCTGACGCAGGACAATGTCCGTGACGTTTTCGGTCTGGAAAGCGAAATCATCACCGACCCCACCTCGGGCCGCCCGATGATGCTTCCCATCAGCCGCCACAGGATGCGGCACCCTAGAATCCAGATACATATGGACTGAGCCACATTTTGTATCAAAATATGTGAGTGCGTCCTTGCCCCTTCCCAAGGGTCCCGACTTGCGTTAGAAGCCGCAACCGTAATCCGGTCGCAGCCCACCCGGTCAAAACAAGGGATCCAAACTATGAAAACCATCGTCATCTGCTCCGGCGGATTGGACTCTGTTTCGCTTGCGCATAAAATCGCCGCGGAACATCAACTGATTGCACTCGTCTCGTTCGATTATGGCCAGCGCCATAAAAAGGAACTGGAGTTTGCAGCGCTCTGCGCACAACGGCTGTCGGTGCCGCACCATATTATCGACATCAGAACCATCGGCGCGCATCTGACAGGTTCGGCTCTGACTGATGATGTCGAGGTTCCGGATGGCCATTACGCCGAGGAAACAATGCGTTCCACCGTCGTGCCCAACCGCAATGCCATCATGCTGACGATTGCCTTTGGACTGGCGGCAGCACAGCTGGCCGATGCCGTGGCCATTGCCGTGCATGGCGGCGACCACTTCATCTACCCCGATTGTCGCCCCGGCTTCATCGACAGTTTCAACGACATGCAGCGCCACGCTTTGGATGGCTACGCAAACGTCAAGCTGTACGCACCTTATGTGGAAGGCTCCAAAGCCGATATCGTCACCGACGGTGCAAAGCACGACACCCCCTTTGGTGAAACATGGTCCTGCTACAAGGGCGGCCTGCGCCATTGCGGACGTTGCGGCACCTGCGTGGAGCGACGCGAGGCTTTTCATCTGGCTGACATTGCCGATCCGACCGACTACGAAGACCCGGAATTCTGGAAGGCCGCGACCAGCGCCTATGCTGCGCAGGAGGTGCGCTGATGTTTCGTATCACCAAGGAATTCCATTTTTCGGCTTCGCATCAGCTCAAGGATCTTCCCCCAGACCACCAGTGCGCGCGCCTGCACGGTCACAATTACATTGTAGAGGTGGAGCTTGCCGGTGAAGATTTGAACGAACATGGCTTCATCCGCGACTATCAGGAACTGTCGCCACTTAAACGCTATATTGACGACCACTTCGACCATCGTCACCTCAATGACGTTTTGCAGAATGACATGGTGACGGCCGAACGCCTGGCCAAGCATTTCTATGATTGGTGCAAGGAGCGTTTGCCAGAAACGAGCGCAGTGCGCGTCAGTGAAACAGCAAAAACCTGGGCAGAATATCGTCCATCGGGCCGTCCATGAGTGCGGCGAAAGACACCACCATTCGCATCAGCGAAATCTTCGGCCCAACCATACAGGGCGAAGGCCCTCTGATTGGGCTTCCGACGGTTTTTGTGCGCACTGGCGGCTGCGATTACCGCTGTTCGTGGTGCGACACGCTTCATGCCGTGGACAGCCAGTATCGCGATGACTGGAAGCCTCTTTTCGTCGACGCGATCTGGCGCGAGGTCACCACTCTTTCCGGCGGCAAGCCGCTGACCATCTCCCTTTCAGGCGGCAATCCTGCCATTCAGCCATTGGCGGACCTGATCGCGAGAGGGCATGGCGAAGGCTATCGTTTTGCGCTGGAAACGCAGGGCAGCATCGCCAAGGAATGGTTCGCCGATCTGGATTATCTCGTGCTGAGCCCCAAACCGCCATCCAGCAACATGCATACGGACTTTGACAAGCTCGAGGACTGCCTTGCAGCAGCAGGCAAAGGTCCGCAGATATCGTTGAAATTCGTGATTTTCGATGATGGAGATTACGCCTATGCGAAAGATGTATCGGCGCGGTATCCCCGTTTGAACGTCTATCTGCAACCGGGCAACCATACGCCGCCGCCACCTGAAGATGATGACGCTCTGGTGGATATCAACGGCATTATGGACCGGATGTTATGGCTGATTGAGAAGGTGAGCAACGACCGTTGGTTTGAAGTTCGGGTGCTGCCGCAACTGCATGTACTGCTGTGGGGCAACCGGCGCGGCGTCTGAGCGGCGTCACGCCTTGCGGATATGAAAGCGGTGGCCGATATCTGTTGGCCCAACCGCGATGAGCACATGGCCGTCTTCCCTGCACATATGCGGGATATCGATGACGGCAAGCTGATCTGTGGTTTCCACCCAGAGCTCCTCCCCTGCTGCCATGGTCGCCAGCTTTTTACGGCTCTTCAAAACAGGAAGGGGGCATTTGAGCCCCCTCAGATCATAGATGTCGGCATCGGAAGACGTCACTGCTTTGACCAGAATTTCCAGAATGGCTTCTTCTGGGCATCATCTGGCTGGGCCGGGGCGGAAAATGCGAGTGGATTGAGGGCCGGAACAGGCACGCTCTGTGGAGCCGCAGCAGACTGGCTTGTAGCGGCAGGCGTGGGCGCTGACGCGACCATGACCGTAGGAGCCACGCGCGCAGTAGGTGCCGCTGGGCGCGCAGTTCCAACTGTCGCTGCCGTGGTTGCGCCTGGGTTTGAAGCAGATGCCATGGCCGTCGCTGCCTGACCGGAAATGCCGCTAGCGGCTTTCTTTTCCATCAGCGCGGCGAATTCAGTTTCCTTCATCAACCGACCAGCCTTCAGGGCAGATCCGGTTGGGGCATAGGCAGGCTCGCGACCCTTGCGCTTGGCAGCAACCACCGCCTTGCGCTCGGCTTCGCTCGGGTCATACCACACCATGCCATCAAGCTTGTTCGTTGCCTTGGTGTAGGCCAACTCATAGGTCTTGGCATAACTTTGAAGCGCGCTGGCGAGTGCCGGTGGCGTGCTCATTTTCGGGCAGGTCGCAGAAGCGTTGAACTGACCGCCCTCAACCTGTTGGTTGAAGACATACTTCTTTTCGCACACATTCACCTCAGGCGGGCGTTTGGTGACTTCGAAGTTGTCATAGCCAACTTTCAACATCTTCCAGAATTCGTAATGCTCGCTTTTGCGATGGCGGGCCATATTTTCCGCCGTCATGCGGAATGGCAAGGCCTGCAACTGCACTGTCTTCTGGCCACCCTTGAAGGCGTCCCGTGCAAAGCCGTAGATCTCGAGCACCTGCGCATCCGTCATGGAATAGCAGCCTGACGAAGAGCAGGCGCCATGGATCATCAGATTGGTACCGTTACGGCCATTGGCCTGATCGTAACGGTTTGGAAATCCGGTGTTGATCGCCAGGTAATAATTGGAGTTCGGGTTGAGATGCCCCGGCGTCAGATTGTAAAAACCTTCGGGCGCCTGGCGGTCGCCTTCCTTGACCTTGGGGCCCAGCTTTCCCGACCACGCGCAAACGTCGTAGGAAGCGATGACCTCAAAACGATTATCGCGGCGGGCTTTCCAAATCTCTAGCTTGCTCTCTTCCTTGACAATACGGATCATGATCGGCGCATTGCGATCCATATTCTTCTTGTCCATTTCAGCGAGAATGGACGGAGAAAGCGGGTAATCTACCTTGTTCTTGACATGGGATACGTCCCGCTCGACTGTTTCGAGCGTTTCGTTACAGCCGACCAGCATGAATGCGGTGCATGTAAGAAGCGCGATATGTCTCAAACGCATGGCGTTTTCACCGATTTTACAGAAGGTTGCACGTTGGTAAAATATTTCAGATTTGAATACAAGTCTGCGGACCTGCCCGCGGATGGTTTTTAGCCCGAAGTTCCCATGCCCCTGCGCATCAAATCTGGCGGTTTATCCTCAAGACCTTCGCCATACATAGCTTACAAACTCTTAACAGATCACTAGCCGATGCCCCTGTAGCGATGCTCCTTGCGGCGGGATCCAACTCGACTATATTCGCTATATGATTGATCTTCTTAACGCTTATTGGCCCCATATACTAGCAACAGCGTCTATCCTCGTAGGGGCGGTTGCGGCCATTCATGCAACGATGACAAAGCAGGAGGTGCGCACAGCTCTGGGCTGGGTTGGCGTTATCGTGCTGTCTCCCTTCATTGGCGCCGCAATCTACGGCATTGCGGGCATAAACCGGATTCGCCGCAGCAACCTTGGGCAGCAACGCTCTTTAATGCATGGCACGATCATGGAGCGTGTTGCGCTTTTCGATGCCGCGGATGATCTGGTCATCGCACGGTTCGGACGCCGCTTCGCTGCCATGAAGAATGTCGGCGACCGCGTTACACGCAACGCGCTGACGACCGGTAACAGCATCAAGCCGCTGCTTTCGGGCGACGAAACCTATGCGGCCATGCTGGACGCCCTGGCAAATGCGAGACGCTCCATCATTCTGGAAACCTATATCTTCGATCAGGACCGAACAGGCGAACGCTTCGTTGAGGCCTTGGCGGATGCTCAACATCGCGGTGTTGAGGTCCGTATTTTGGTGGATGCCGTTGGCGCACGCTATTCCGTTCCCAGCATCATGCGTGGTTTGACAAAGGCAGGCCTCAAGGCCGCTGTCTTCAACGGCAATGTCATCATCGGCTTGCGCTTACCCTATGCGAATCTGCGCACGCACCGAAAAATTCTAGTCGTTGATGGTCGGGTGGCCTTTACCGGCGGCATGAACATTCGGGAAGGCTTCACAGCTGAATTTGCCGGGGACCGCCATTCGCGTGACACGCATTTCAAGGTCACCGGACCGTTGGTTGCAGACCTTTTCACAGTCGCTGCCGAAGACTGGCTTTTCACGACACGCGAAAGACTGGATGGTCCCGTGTGGGACGTTACCCTTCCCGAAGGCAAGCCAGGCTCCCCGGTTCTGGCACGGGTGGTCGCCTCCGGGCCGGATAACAGCATAGAAACCAGCCACAAGATGCTGATGGGCGCCTTCTCGATAGCGCGTTCGTCCATCCGCATCATGTCGCCCTATTTCTTGCCGGACAGAGAACTGATTTCGGCATTAACGACGGCGGCAAGGCGCGGTGTTCAGGTGGATATCATCGTTCCTGCGAACAATAATCTCACACTCGTAGACCACGCCATGACGGCGCAATTCGATCAGATCCTGAAAAGCAATTGCCGCATATGGCGCGCCACGGGCCCGTTCAATCACTCGAAACTCCTCGTCATTGATGATCGTTGGTCATATGTTGGCTCGTCAAATCTTGATCCGCGCTCATTAAGATTGAACTTTGAGGTGGATATCGAAGTTATTGACGAGGGTTTTGCTGGTGCGGTTTCGGAACGCATCAACGAAGCTTTGGAAAACGCCAGGCAGGTCAAGCTCGAAGAATTGCGTGCCAGATCGTTTTTGCTGAGACTTTTCGAGAAGATCCTGTGGCTAGCCTCGCCATATCTATGAGAAACGTGACACGCGGTCGTAAAGCGCGCAAAATTTGATGCAATGGTCGCTTACAAAGTCGGAACTGGGTAATCGTGAATGCAAGACAAAAAGCTGGCGCGTACAAAATCCGAGAGCCTTTCATCTGTTCTGATGACGTCTTTCCGGAACCGCAAGACATTGCCGCCCCCCAGTGAAGCCTCGAAGGCGGAAGGCCATCCCGTTATCGCCTCTTACAACGTCCACAAATGCGTTGGACGAGACCGCAAGTTCGACCCGGACCGTATCTGCCATGTCATTCAGGAAATAGGCGCTGATATCATGGCGCTCCAGGAGGCTGATAGCCGGTTTGGAGAGCGCACGGGTCTGCTGGACCTGGGAAGGCTGGAACGGGAGTGTGGCCTTTCCCCCGTTCCCATCTCGGCAGGTACAAAGGCACATGGCTGGCACGGAAATGTTGTTCTATTCAAGGAAGCTGCCGTTCGCGACGTCCATCCGCTGAAATTACCGGGTCTTGAGCCCCGCGGTGCGCTGGTCGTGGAACTCGACCTTCAACAGGGGGGAACGCTGCGCATTATCGCAGCCCATTTCGGCTTGTTACGACATTCCCGCGCCCAACAGACGAAAGCATTGGTCGAACTGCTGAACACACGTGACGAGCACCCCACCATCTTGCTCGGTGATCTCAACGAATGGCGATTGGGCAATGGTTCGTCGCTCAATACATTTCGCGACGCATTCGGCAGTCTGCCGCCCGCAGTTCCGAGCTTCCCCGCTGGCATGCCTGTGCTGGCGCTGGACCGGATCATCTCCAATCGCGCCGGATTGGTTGATAATGTGACGGCGCATAACAGCGCTCTGTCGCGCATCGCCTCGGATCACTTGCCTTTGAAGGCAACGGTCAGAACCGATATTCTATTGGGACAACAGGCTGGATAGGACGGCGGATGCATTTCCTGCACCCGCCGTCTGTCGTTTATCGCAGCAGAGCCTGCGCCTCTTCGATGCCCAGCGCTGCAGGCTGGGTGCAGGTGGTCGTCAGCTCGATGAAGCGACCTTCTTCGCCGGACTTCAGAATCGATGTCATGACATCAATCCCGTGGAGCGAGCGATCCAGCGAGCAACGCGCATCGCGTCCGTCGATCAGCGCAAGCACCATGTCTGCAAGACCCGCCGTGCGGTAGTTCGCGCGCGCGCCGTGTGGGCTTTCCTGGTTGATGATGCCAAAGGGATGATCCCAGTTTTCCAGCGGCTTGATCTCCTTGTCACGGCCACTCGCCTCTACAACACCACCAAAGAAGTTGGGATCTGGCACGTAAAGGGAGCCCTCCGTGCCGTAAAGCTCCATATTGGCATGGCGGTGCGACCACACATCCCAGCTTGCTGACAGGGTGATTGTCGCACCGTTCACGAACTCCAGCAAAGCATGGATAGTCGTTGGCGTTTCAACCGGAATGACCTGCCCGTTCAAGGGCTGACTGGTCACCGTGCGTGTCGGGTTTGCCATGGAGGTCAAGGCGCCCACACGCTTTACAGGGCCGATAAGGTTGATGAGATTGGCAACATAGTAAGGGCCGAGATCGAGAATGGGGCCGCCGCCTTCAAGGAAGAAGAAGCCGGGATTGGGGTGCCACATTTCCATGCCCGGGCTCATGACATGGCATGTGCCCGATGTGATGCGACCGATGCCGCCTTGGTCGATGTATTGACGCGCCAACTGATGCGCACCGCCCAGAAACGTATCCGGCGCACAACCGACAGCAAGGTTCTTTTCCTTTGCGAGACGGCGCAGCTCCTCGCCCTCCTCCAGTGTCAGCACCAGAGGCTTTTCCGAATAGACGTGCTTACCGGCCTCGAGGATGGATTTCGAAACGGCAAAATGCGCCGCCGGAATGGTGAGGTTGACCACCACATCGATTTCGTCGTTGGCAAGCAGTTCCTCGATGGACTGCGCCTTGACCCCATATTCCTCAGCCCGCAGTTCCGCCGCACTGCGGTTGAGATCGGCACAGGCTAGAACTTTCAGGCCGCGAAATAGCGGTGAGAGCGAAAAATAGGTCGTTGAAATATTGCCGCATCCAATGATGCCGACGCCAAGTTCCTTGGCCATGTCTTGAACTCCAGATTGGTGAATTAATAGGCGTTGAAAGATGTGATGGACCGTGTGATCAGACGGTCGACGTCCTTGGGATTGTCATGCTCGACGACATAATATTTGACGGCCGTTTTCTTGAGCACGTCGACCAACCCCTTCCAGTCCACCGTGCCGTGGCCGACATCGGCCCAACCGTCTTCATCGGTATTTTCGCCCGGCGAAGCGATATCCTTGACGTGGACAGCGGTAATACGACTGGCGTAGCGTTCGATCCACTCCAGAGGATCGGCTTTGCCCCTGATAATCCAGGCAATGTCTGCCTCCCATTCCAGCTCGGGTCCACCAGCGAAAATCTGTTCCTGTGGCGTGGAGCCATCTTCAAGCTTCACGAACTCGAAATCGTGATTGTGCCAACCGAAGGCCAGTCCGGCATCACGGAATGGTTTGGCAGCCTCCTGAAGGCGCTTGCCGAATGCAAGCCAACCCGCAGCATCGCTTGGGCGTTGGTCCGGCATCAGATGAGGGCAATAGATAGCCTTGATACCAAGCGTGCTGGCAATGTTGAGCGCCTTTTCAGGCTCGCTCTCCAGCATATCGATACCAAAATGGCCTGTCGGCATGGTGAGATTATTGGCATCGAGATCGGCACGCAGAGCTTTCAAGCCGGCATCGTCAAGCGAACCATAGATACCGCCGAAGCCTTCAACGTGGGCATATCCTGCCGCTGACAGTTTTTTCAGCACGTCTGAAAGCGGCGGAAAATTGCGGGCACTATAAAGCTGGAAACCAAGTTTCGTCATCTGTCTCTCCTGACATGGGGACTGTGTCTGGTGGAAGGGTGGGTGAATTCAGATGCGGTCTTCGGTCTTCGCATCGAAAAGGGACGCCATGGACATATCAAAGGCAAGCTTGACCTTCGCTCCCGGCGCGTAACGTCTGTGCCCGCCAACCCGCACTGAAAGCGTGTGACCGGCAAGCTTGAGCCATATGAGGTTATCGGCCCCCATAGGCTCCTCAATATCAACCACGGCATCATGAATCTCACCGCCGGTGATATCGCCGTCGACCCGCACGTGCTCCGGGCGAACGCCGAGAACAGCGCCCGTCCCGGGGGTGAGCGAGGTGGAGGCGTCATAACCATCGAGGGTGAAGCTGACGCCATGGGTTTTGAAGACAACCTTGCCGTCCTGCTCTGCAAGCTCCCCATGGAGGAAATTCATCGACGGTGAACCGATGAACCCAGCAACGAACAGGTTTTTAGGCTTATTGTAGATCGAGACAGGATCATCCAGCTGCTGGATGACGCCACTCTTCATGATCGCAATACGATCTGCCAGCGTCAGTGCCTCGATCTGGTCGTGGGTCACATAGATCATCGTATTTTTGAGCGCCTGATGGAGGCGCTTGATTTCCACGCGCAGTTCCGAGCGCAGCTTGGCATCGAGGTTCGACAAAGGCTCATCGAACAGGAACACATCAACGTCGCGAACGAGCGCGCGCCCGATGGCAACACGCTGACGCTGGCCACCGGAAAGCTCCGCCGGTTTGCGCTTCAAAAGAGGCTCGATCTGAAGAATACCTGCCGCGCGCTTGACGCGCTTGTCGATCTCGTCCTTCGGCATTTTGGCAACCTGCAAACCAAAGGACAGGTTCTTTTCCACGGTCATCTGCGGATAAAGCGCATAGGACTGGAACACCATACCGATACCGCGATCCTTTGGCTCTTCCCAGGTAACGTTGCGATCCTTGATGAAAATCTGCCCTTCCGTCGGTTCAAGAAGGCCGGCAATGCAGTTGAGCAATGTCGACTTTCCGCAGCCCGAAGAGCCAAGCAGAACAAGAAACTCCCCTTCATAAATATCGAGATTGAGATCCGACAGCACATTGACGGCACCGAAGGACAGGGACAGTTCGCGAATGGAGACGCTTTTATTCATGAAGCTTAACCTTTGACTGCGCCGGCGGCGATGCCGCGGACAAAAAGTCTGCCTGAAACGAAATAGACGAACAGCGGAACAGCGCCGGTCAGAAGGGTCGCCGCCATATTGACGTTATATTCCTTCACACCCTGAACAGAGTTGACGATATTGTTGAGCTGAACCGTCATCGGATAATATTCCGGTCTGGTGAAAACCACGCCGAACAGGAAGTCATTCCAGATGCCTGTGACTTGCAGGATCATCGCAACGACGAAGATCGGCAGTGACATCGGCGCCATGATGCGAAAATAGATCTGCCAGAAATTCGCGCCATCGATGCGTGCCGCCTTGAACAACTCTTCCGGCAGGCCCGCAAAGTAGTTGCGAAACAGAAGCGTCAGGATCGGCATTCCGAAAATTGTATGGACAATAACCAGACCGGTCAGCGTACCGTAGACGCCCATTTCACGCAGCACGATCACGATCGGGTAAATCATCACCTGATAGGGAATGAACGCCCCGATGATGAGGATGGAGAAGAAGAACTCCGAGCCCTTGAACTTCCAGTTCGCCAAGGCGTAGCCGCTGACCGATGCAATCAGGATCGACACGAATGTAGACGGCACCATGATACGCACAGAATTCCAGAAACCACGCGAAAGCCCATCGCAATTCAGGCCCGTACAGGCATTCGACCACGCCTTGACCCAGGGCTCGAATGTGATTTCGACCGGTGGGGCAAAGATATTGCCCATGCGAATTTCCGGCATCCCCTTCAGAGAGGTGACGATCATCACATAAAGCGGCAACAGGTAATAGATCGCCGCTACGAACAGGCTGCCATAGAGAATGATGTTGCGGCGGGAGATCCGTTTGCGTGGTTTGCGACCGCGCGGCCCTTCAAGTCGAGAGGACACGGCATCAGTTGCGACAGCGACCGTGTTGAGTGTTGAGATGTTAGCCACGCTTGCGCCCTCCAAATTCGAGGTAAGCCCATGGGACAATGATGATTGCCACTGTCAGCAGCATCATGGTGGAGGCCGCAAAGCCCTGCCCCAGGTTTTGCGCCTGAAACATGTAGTCATAAACATATTTTGCCGGCACTTCCGACGCTATGCCCGGGCCACCGCTCGTTTGAGCCACCACAAGATCGTAGACCTTGACGATGCCGCTGGCGATGATGACAAGCGTCGTGATGAAGACGGGCCGCATCATGGGAATGACGATGAGAATATAGGTCTTCCACATGGGAATCCCGTCAACGCGCGAGGCCTTCCAGATATCCTCATCGATACCGCGCAATCCGGCAAGCATGAGGCACATGACGAGGCCGGTGCCCTGCCACAGTGCAGCAATCAGGATGCCGTAAATGACGAGGTTGGGATCATAAAGCGGATCGAACGTGAAGCTTTCCCAGCCCATTGAACGTACGACAGACTGGATGCCGAATTCAGGGTTTAGCAGCCATTGCCAGACAAGGCCGGTGACGATGAATGAAAGGGCAAAGGGATAAAGAAAGATCGTCCGGAATGTATTTTCAAACCGTATTTTCTGATCCATCAGCGCAGCCAGCACAAAGCCTATCACCAGACTGAAGATCAGAGATAGAATGCCGTAGATAGCGAGGTTCTGGATCGAAATAATCCAGCGCGGCGCTGCCCAAAGACGCTCATATTGCTCAATGCCAATGAACGAGGCGCGCGGCAGCAGCTTGGAATTGGTAAAGGAATAAACGACTGTCCAGATCGTTCCTCCCATGAAGATGACCATCGCGGTCAGGATCATGGGTATCGATGCAATCTTTGAATTCAGATTGCGGAATAGCTGGTTTGGACGACCAGAATGGCTTTTGACCGCCATGTCCCACTCCCTATCAAACATAATGGCTGATCGTGCAGCGAACCGCGATGGATTCACGTCCGCAACACATGTCCTCGGAGCGCCATGAGACCAATGTCTCCAGCAGCACATTTAGCCGGCTGGTACATCCAACCGGCTAAAGGCGAGCCTTGTATCAGTCGGCAGAACCGATGATCTCGGCGAAGCGCTTCTGCGCCGCATCCGCGGTCAGGGATGGATTCGCAAAGAATTCGGACATCAAATCCTCCTTCTGCTTTTGCGTATCTGCGGAGATAAGCTGGTCGGTACTCTGCAGAACCTCACCCTTTGCCAGAATGGCAAGGCCCTTCTTCATGCAGTCATTGGCTGTTCCAAGATCGACGTCACCTCTGATCGGAAGCGAACCCTTCTTCAGGTTGAACGCAACCTGGGTCTTGGGATCGACGATCACCTCTGCCAGAACCTCCTGAGCCTTCGATTTCGCTTCATCTTTGAGAAGAGGGAAATAGAAAGCATCGCCATTGGCCGTCAGCAACTCGTTCAGGCCAAGACCGGGAAGGCAGGTATAATCAGTTCCGGCTTTCTGGTTGGCAAGCTGAAACTCACCCTGCGCCCAGTCACCCATGATCTGACCGCCAGCTTTGCCGGTGATGACCATGTTTGTTGCCTGGTTCCAGTCCTGAACATTCGAGCCTATCGTCAGCTTCCGGGCCTCGTCAGCAGCAGCGAAAATCTTCTGCATTTCGGGACCGGCAGCAACCTCGGCGTCTTTGTCCTTGTAGACCTTTTCATAGAGGTCTTTCCCAGCTAGCGAAATCAGTAGCGTGTCGAACAAGCCATTGGCCTGCCACGCCTGACCGCCGAGGGCGAGAGGCTGTATACCCGCCTTTTGCAGGGCTGGCGCCGCCGCAACGAATTCAGTCCAGTTTTTGGGAACCTCTACACCAGCTGTCTTAAACGCGGCGTTGGAAAGCCAAAGCCACTGCCAGGAATGGATATTGACCGGGGCGCAATAAATCTTGCCGTCAATTGTGCAGCTTTCCAGCAGGCTTGCTGGCTTGATGACGTCTTTCCACTTACCTTTCTCGGCAACATCCGTGAGATCGCGCATCAAACCGGATTGCGCAAGTTCTTCGGCCTGGCGTCCGTGGTTGAACTGGGTTGCACCCATCGGATCACCGCCGGTGATACGGCTGATCATGATCGGACGAGCGGTACCGCCAGAGCCGGCAATCGCGCCATCCACCCATTTATTTCCGGTTGCATCGAAAGCCTTGGCAAGTTCTCCCACTGCCGCGGCTTCACCGCCTGACGTCCACCAGTGCGTTACCTCTAGATCTGTAGCCCCTGCGATGGTTGCAGGCACCGTGAAACCGGCCAACAGAGTGGCCAAAATGGCAGTCGTACGCATGAGTCTCCTCCCTCACTGAAACGTTGCCGTAAAAACCTATGCGAAACATTCCGGTTCCGCAACAGCGACTGCAATAAAAAATTAATTTTGATTTTTAATGTTTTTTATCAATACGTTAGACCTAAATTCCCGGGGTCGAGGCACACCAGGCCCGCCGCAAAATTCAAAGTTAAGCAAAAAGGGAG
Organism: Agrobacterium sp. CG674; assembly: GCF_053521645.1. Classification (NCBI taxonomy): domain Bacteria; kingdom Pseudomonadati; phylum Pseudomonadota; class Alphaproteobacteria; order Hyphomicrobiales; family Rhizobiaceae; genus Agrobacterium; species Agrobacterium sp. CG674. Next base: position 292,363 of record NZ_JBNWDZ010000004.1, read on the forward strand.
GCCGAAAGAGAGCATTAGAAAGGCAAAGGGTTGGCTAGGACACCAGATATGACCTCAGAGCGGCCTGCAGAGGTATGTTCAAAGTAACAAGAGGAAGAATGAGAACGTTACGCCCCCTGGGTTCTCACTGTCTTTTGAATAAAATGATCAATATATAGTTCAGGTAGTGAACAGTTTATATTCATCATTACAGCTAAGTAATTATGGCAATATGCCTCAGTTCTTAAATCCCTCGACTAATCGCAACCGGTATTAACGCAGCCTTAACCGTTTCGAGGATATCACTAAGCTAATATGATTAGGGAAAACAATCGATAACGACGACATCGTCGAGGTTGTGCCGATCATGACGGGTTGAATGATGTCAACTCTACTTTCACACAATGTATAAACTGGAACATTGTATCGCCTCCGGGCGACTGCGACCCATAGCTGTATCTCACTGCCAACCGAACGCGTGAAAATGTTGTGCTGGCGGAGGGTGGAACTGTGTCTGATTTCGCGAAAGCGGGCTGATCGCCGCTCTGCCCGACCGGGTGTCCGGACAAGAAATTACGCACACCACACGACACGGAAGCTGTCGTCAATCTGGCAGCTCCGACACAGGAAATGGCATGAAATTACTTATGTCGCAGGCCTGAATTGAAGCCAACCGGGGAAGTTAAGGTCTACTGATGACACCAGAACTAATCAATTTACCCTCCCAGCTTTCGGTGCGCAACGCATTGGCTGTGCATGAAAGCCTGCTTGAAGCGCTGCAGATGAACAATGCCGTTACTGTCGACATACCTGAAGATGCCCAAGCCGATTTGAGCTTCATCCAGCTTATCGAAGCATCGCGGCTCTATGCCCGAATTGAGGGCAAATACATCACACTCACGAAACCGGCCTCGCCAGATCTTCTCGAGACGTTACGGCGCGGCGGTTTCCTCACGACTATGGACGAGGCTTCCCGCCTCTTCTGGCTGCACGGAAAGGAAATCCAATGAGCGCCAACATTCTCACCGTCGATGACTCTGCGAGCATCAGGATGACAACGAAAATCGCCCTGTCCAACGCAGGTTATCAGGTGACGGAAGCTGTTGACGGCGCAGATGGCCTCAGCAGGGCCAAAAGCGGCTCATTCGATCTTATCGTCACTGATTTGAACATGCCAAACATGAATGGCCTGGAAATGATCGAGGCGCTACGTCAGTCGCCAGCGCATACAGGCATTCCCATCATCTTTCTGACCACGGAGTCAGACGCTGACATGAAATCCCGCGCGAAATCCGCAGGCGCCACCGGTTGGGTCACGAAGCCATTCGACCCTGAAAACCTCGTCAAAATCGTGAAAAAGGTTCTTGGTAGATGACAATACTGGACCCCATTCAGGTTTTCAGAACAGAGGCAGCAGAACTTTTTGAGCAGATCGAAAACGGTTTGCTCGACCTGCTGCATGATCTGTCCAACCAAGGACAGATCGATGCCGTGTTTCGCGGCCTGCATACTCTTAAGGGGTCCGGTGCCATGTTTGGCTTTGAAGCACTGGCGGCCTTTACCCACCATTGCGAGACCGCCTTCGACCGCGTGCGCAAGGGTGAAGTCCCTGCGAGCAGCGAGCTGATCGCCGCCGTCCTCGAGGCGCAGGATCACATGCGTTGCCTCGTCGACAATCCCGCGAGAGCGCTTCCCGAAACTGGCGATCGTCTGCTTGCAAAATTGCAGGCCGCCGTCGGAACGCATGAAAGCGCAAACGTCCACCATCTCCCCGTCGCGGCGACGCCAAAGGCCGAAGCGCCATCTGTGACCACATGGCAGATAGACCTCAGTTTGCCTGCAAATTCCATGGCAAACGGCACCAATCCTCTGGGTCTTCTGAACGAGTTGGCCGAGCTTGGAGACTGCGTCATCGCCGCCAACACAAGCGCAATCCCAACGCTTGACCATATCGATCCTACCAGTCTTTACGTCTCATGGTCAGTGACACTGACCACCGACCAACCGCGTTCGGCCATTGATGACGTGTTCATCTTTGTCATGGACGACATGGCAATCGACGTCAAAAAGCTTTCTGGCGCACAATCCGGGTCTGCCGAGGTTGTGCCGCCACTTGCACCGGTCGAAGCGGCTGCCAAGGCAAATCCCGCCGCAGTTCAGGCACAGGCAGACAGCAAGCAAAACAAGGGCGCAGAAAACGTCCGTGTTCCGGCTGAACGTCTCGATGAACTGATGGACCGGGTCGGGGAACTGGTGATCGCCCAATCCAGACTTTCGCAGTTGGCCAATTCCAGCGTGGATATTCAACTTCGCTCCGTGTCAGAAGACGTAGAGCGGCTTTCGGGTGAGCTGCGCGACACGATGATGGTGTTGCGCATGGTGCCCATCGCGCAACTCTTCAGCCGCTTCCGCCGCTTGACCCATGATCTGGCACGTGAAACCGGCAAACAGATTGAACTTGTAACGGAAGGTGAAACAACCGAAGTCGACAAGGTCGTGATCGAGCGCTTGGCTGATCCTCTGGTTCATCTCGTTCGCAACTCCTGCGACCACGGGTTGGAAACACCGGAGGAGCGTATTGCGGCAGGCAAAAACCCTGCCGGGCAGGTGACCCTCATTGCACGCCAGACCGGCGGCGATGTTACGATCACCATTCGTGACGATGGTCGCGGCATCGACCGTCAACGGGTTCGCGCAAAGGCAGAGTCTTCTGGCCTCATAGCAGCCGGTGCTACGCTCACCGACCAAGAACTATTGCAGCTGATTTTTGAGCCCGGTTTCTCCACGGCCGCTCAAATCACAAATCTATCGGGTCGTGGCGTTGGCATGGATGTGGTCAAGAAGACCATTGAAGCGCTGCGCGGCACCATCAATGTTACAAGTAATCCAGGCATGGGTTCGGAGATCACGCTCGCAATTCCGCTCACCCTCGCCATCATCGATGGTCTCTTGGTGCGCGTTGGTACCGGCTGCTATGTCATTCCGCTTTCGGCGGTTGAGGAGTGCCTCGAACTATCACAGGAACATGACGTGCAGTCCCGTGGGCGTTCGTTCATCTCGCTGCGCGAAAGCCTTGTGCCGTTCATCCGCTTGCGAGAACTGTTCCAGACGAGCACGAAGCCCGATCAGTTCCAGAAGGTCGTCGTTATCTCGACAGGGTCCGAGCGCGTTGGCCTTGTCGTTGATCAAATCATTGGCGACCATCAGACCGTCATCAAGGCCATGTCGAGACTGCACCATGATGTCGCAACTTTCTCCGGCGCGACAATTCTGGGCGATGGCAGTGTAGCCCTTATTCTCGATGTGTCGCACCTCGTCATAGCCGGGCAGCAGCAGGAGGCGCAGATGCGTATCGCCAGATGATGAACCAGCCTCATTTCCATCCGTCCGATGCTTTGTGGGCAGATCGTGAAGACCTGGAAGTGCTGACGTTCAGCATCGAGGGAGAGACATTCGCGATCGAAGCCGTTCTGGTGCAGGAAATTCTCGACCTGTTGCCGGAAACGGCGGTCCCCGGCAGCATGCCCTTTGTGGCCAGTGTCATCAACTTCCGGGGCAAGGTCATTCCGCTGGCAGATATCCGTCTGGCATTCGGCATGGGTGCTGCGGAAAAGACCATCGACAGCCGCATCATCGTCATCGAGTTGGCGCTGGAAGGTGAACTGACGCTTGTCGGCCTTCGCACGGACAAGGTCTACGAAGTCACGAGCTTCTCACGGTCCGCAAGTGAGCCGCCGCCGAGTGTCGGCATGCGCTGGCGACCGGACTACATTCACTGCCTCATCAAGCGTGGAGCGCAGTTCGTCATCATGCCGAACCTGAATGCGATCTTCACGGCTCCACGTGAGGCGTCAGGCTTTAGAAGCCAATATCGAAACAATGTTATCGAGCTCACGAAGGAATTTTGACATGCGGTTCACAATCAAATTGAAGCTTGCGATCGCTTTCGGCTTCCTGATCGTCATGCTGGCGGGCACAGCTGGTTACGGAATCTTCAGCCTTGGCATTGCTAAAGACGCCATGGACGAGGTGGTCGAGGGAACGGTCGTTCGTCTGGACAAGGTGCACCAGATGGATACCTTGTCGCTCGTCGTCATCCGCGCACAGAAGAACCTGCTTCTGGCACCTACACCGGCAGACCGTGAACCGCTCATAAAGGCTGGTAACGAGGCCCGTGAGCAACTGAACGCGATCCTTGAAGACATCACCTCGACTGCCAGTGCGCAAACGCGCAGCTTCTGGGCCGACCTGTTGAATGTCAACAAGGCGTTTGATGCTAGCGACGACCGTGTCCGCCAGTTGGTTCAGGATGGAAACATCGCTGCCGCCATCACCTATTCCTCGACAGAAGGGCGCGCAGCAGCCAATGCGCTTACCAATAAGCTGCACGAAGGCGTGGAGATGAACCGCGTACGACTGACTGACTCCAAAAACGCCGCGACAGCCGAATATGAGCAAACACGCTTGTTGCTTATCGCAGCTTCGATCATCGCCGTTATCGTCGCCATCGCCACTGCGCTCTGGATTGCTCTGGGCATCAGCAGTGGCTTGCGCAAAATTATGATCGTGGCTGAGGCTGTCTCCGTTGGCGATCTGGACCAGAACGTTGAAATCAATACAAATGACGAGATCAAGGATCTGGTCACTCGCATCAATGTCATGACTGGAAATCTCCGCAACACTGCAAGTGTCGCCAACGAGATCGCGGACGGCAATCTTTTCGTCACGCCAACCCCTCTTTCCAACAAGGACGTATTGGGCCTGTCTCTTCAGCGCATGGTCGAACGGCTCCGCGGGGTGGTATCCGATGCGCTGACGGCCGCCGATAACGTTTCCTCGGGAAGCCAGGAACTGTCCGCAAGCTCTGAGCAGCTATCTCAGGGTGCAACGGAGCAGGCCTCTTCCGCTGAAGAAGCATCTGCCTCCATGGAGCAGATGGCTGCCAACATCAAACAGAACGCCGACAATGCAGCTCAGACGGAGAAGATTGCCCGCCAGTCCTCCAAGGATGCGGAAGCAAGTGGTGCGGCCGTCGGCCGTGCGGTTACCGCCATGCGAACCATTGCCGACAAGATTTCCATCGTTCAGGAAATTGCACGCCAGACAGACCTTCTCGCTTTGAACGCCGCTGTCGAGGCTGCGCGTGCCGGTGAGCATGGTAAGGGCTTTGCGGTCGTTGCATCTGAAGTCCGCAAACTGGCAGAACGCAGCCAGGCTGCAGCCGCCGAAATCTCATCGCTATCGGGTGAAACAGTCCAGGTCGCGACAGAAGCTGGTGAGATGTTGAACCGTCTGGTGCCAGACATCCGCAAGACAGCGGAATTGGTGTCGGAAATTTCTGCAGCATGTCGCGAACAGGACATTGGTGCAAGCCAGATCAATGAAGCCATCCAGCAGCTTGACGTTGTGACGCAGCAGAATTCAGGCGCGTCCGAACAAATGTCTGCGACCTCTGAAGAACTGGCAGCACAGGCCGAAGAACTACAGGCAAGCATTGCCTTCTTCCGGGTGGAACGCGATAATCCAAAACCCGCCGGCAAAGCTCAGACGCGGGCACCTGCTCCAGCACCTCGCCCCGGCGCGCAACGCGCAACGCAGACCCGCCGCCCGACGCAGGATCAGTCGATCCAAGGCCAGCAGGCTCGCGCAAAGGGCTTCGCGCTTGATATGTCGATGGGTGGTCCTGACGCAAACGACGCAGATTTTCGTGAAAGTGCATAAACTTTGAATGGCCTAACTTGCTCGCACAGCGTTTGCGAGCAAGCCCCTCACATGAAGACAGTCGCATTTATCAAGGGCGAGGCTGAATTTCCGGCACTCGCCCGGCCATTCCGAGCAGGCAGCAGGCATTTATTTCCAAACATTCATCTCTTCCGAGGAACGACATATGCGCTTCACAATTAAAATCAAATTGGCTTTGGCTTTCGCGTTCATAATTACGCTTTCTGCGAGCATGGCGACAATGGCGATATTTAATCTCGCTTCGCTAAACTCTGCGATCACTGACATCGTCCAGGGGCCAGCTGAAAACCTGCAAGACCTAACGCTGCTCAGTGAAGCAGTTTCTGCTTCAGTGCGAGCAGAGAAAAATGCGATCATGAATACCGACCCGCAAGCCATCGGCGGCTATTTGGACGCCGTTCGTGATCAGCGCAAAAAAATTGAGGCCGGAATGTCTGTTTTCGAACAGGACAACAGCACCGATATACGCAGGGCCATCACGACGTTTCGCTCGGTTTATCAAGAATGGCTGCCGGTACAAGATCGCATCTTAGCGCTCGCAACTGAAAATACGACAGATAGCAATACGCAAGCTGCCGCACTATCGATGGGGCAGAGTAAGAAAGCTATCGAAGGACTGACTCAGAATCTGCAGAACCTGTCCGGTGTTATCAACGCCGATCTTAAGGCGACTGATGAGGCGACGAATGAACAATATTCCAACTCTCGCAACATACTGGTCGGTGGCACAATTGGTTTGACGGTGGTTTCGTTGATCGTAGCCCTCTGGATTGCGCTTGGCGTTAGCCGGGGCCTGTCAAAAGCGATTGCCGTTGTGCGCAATGTCTCGGAAGGTGACCTCACCAACAACGCAGTTATTACCAGCCGGGATGAAATTGGCGACCTGCTCAACCATGTCAACACCATGATCGAACGTCTTCGCGGCGTCGTCGCCGACTCGATGTCTGCCGCCGACAATGTGTCATCCGGGAGCCAGGAGCTTTCTGCAAGCTCTGAGCAGGTCTCGCAAGGCGCAACCGAACAGGCATCCTCGACTGAAGAAGCCTCCGCATCGATGGAGCAGATGGCGGCCAATATCCGCCAAAATGCTGAAAACGCGGCACAAACGGAGAAGATTGCCCGTCAGTCTTCGACGGACGCCGAAGCAAGCGGTGCGGCAGTTGGCAAAGCGGTCGTCGCCATGCGTACCATTGCCGAAAAGATTTCCATCGTTCAGGAAATTGCCCGCCAAACCGACCTTCTCGCCCTCAATGCGGCTGTCGAGGCAGCGCGCGCCGGTGAGCATGGCAAGGGTTTCGCCGTCGTTGCATCGGAAGTGCGCAAGCTCGCTGAACGGAGCCAATCTGCCGCAGCCGAAATCAGTGCCATGTCAAGCGAAACGGTGACCGCTGCAGCAGAGGCCGGCGAGATGCTGAACCGCCTTGTGCCCGATATTCGCAAGACGGCTGAACTTGTTGCCGAAATTTCTGCAGCATGCCGCGAACAGGATATCGGCGCCAATCAGATCAATGAGGCTATCCAGCAACTCGACAGAGTTACACAGCAGAACACGAGCGCATCCGAGGAAATGTCCGCAACATCCGAAGAACTGGCAGCCCAGGCTGAAGAACTGCAAGCGAGCATTGCCTTCTTCAAAGTTGAGCGTCCATCTGCCAACCGTGCTGCACCCCAGAAACAGACCCCGCAGCGCGCTTCTGCCCCAGCACATGTTTCCAAGCCAAATGTGCGCCGCCAGAGCGATAACTCGATTGGTGGACAACAGGCGCGCGCAAAGGGCTTCGCGCTGGATCTCTCCATGGGTGGGCCGGATGCAGCCGACCAAGATTTTCGTCAATCTGCATGACGGCCAAACGCTATCCGGCGCGGGTTTCTCGCGCCGGATGTCGAGCCTCGGAAGAGGCAAATCGCAACTTGACTGAATGACCAGGGACTTTGGAGAAAACGTACATGGCGAGCCCGTCCACTCAAACTCAATACGTGACTTTTAGTCTTGACGAAGAAGTCTTTGCTGTACCCGTGGATGTCGTGCGCGAAATTCTCGATCACGAAGAAGCGTTTAAAATTCCCAACGGACCGGACTATCTGCTCGGCCTGCGGGATGTGCGTGGTCAAGGTGTTCCGGTGATAGACCTTCGCCTGCGCCTGGGCATGTCGAAGACGGTCAAGACGCCTCATACGCGCATACTGGTGCTCGATATTCCCTTTGGCGAAAAGCTTCTGGCTTTGGGGCTGGTTGCAGACAAGGTCTTCGAAGTCACGCCCTTTAACATCGACCAGGTCGAAACCGCGCCTGATATCGGAATTCACTGGAACTCCAGCTACATCGCAGGCGTCGTTCGTCGTGAAGGTGATTTCGTCGTCATCATCGATCTTGCCCAGTTGTTTTCTAGCGAAGCGAAGGATCTGGCCCAGATCAATGCCGGGCCGATGCGGGCTGCGTGAAAGGAATACAAGCGTTGAGTACCGCTGCAAGCGTAAATTTTGATGACACTCTGAGTGCGCGCGATTTTCGTGAGGTCTCGAGTTTCATCTATGAGTATTGCGGCATCAAGATGCCGGAAACGAAGCGCTCCATGCTGGAAGGAAGGCTGCGCAAACGTCTACGCGCCACAGGCTATCCGACTTTCAGCGAATATTGCGACTATTTGTTTCGACATGGCGGAATGGAAGCGGAATCTGTCTTTCTGATTGACGTCGTGACAACCAACAAAACCGACTTCTTCCGCGAGCCAAACCATTTCGACTACATGGAAAAAATCGTCCTACCAGCCCTGGGGCGAAAAGGTGTCGGTCGTATTCGCGCCTGGAGTTCTGCGTGCTCGACGGGGGCAGAGCCTTACACCATGGCAATGATCCTCGCGGAAGCCGTGGAAAAAGGCACCATTCCCGATTATTCCATTCTGGCGACAGACCTTTCCACTGAAGTTCTGCAGAAGGCCCGCAGTGGTATTTATACCCAAGAACTGGTTGATCCAGTGCCACCTGACCTGCGCCGCAAATATGTCTTGCAGGCAAAGGAACGGCAGCGCAACGATGTGCGGATTACGCCTAAACTTCGATCCAAGGTTGGCTTTGCCCGCATGAACCTGATGAATCCGACATATGAAATCGGTGACCCTGTCCATATTCTGTTTTGCCGCAACGTTTTGATATACTTCGATAAAAAGACGCAGATTCACGTTCTGACGCAATTGTGCAAATGCATTGCGCCGGGCGGCTATCTCTTTATCGGGCATTCTGAAACGCTGACCGGAGCCGATCTACCAGTGAAGCAGGTTGCCAACACAATATTTGTGAAACAGTGATGCCAAATACAGTCAAGAAGATCAGAGTTCTTATTGTCGATGATTCCGCCAGCGTCAGGCAAACGCTGACGGCAGTTCTTCAGTCTGACCCAGCTATTGAGGTCATAGGTGCAGCGTCTGATCCCTTCATGGCTGCGAAAAAGATCCAAGAAGACCTGCCTGACGTCATAACGCTGGATGTTGAAATGCCGCGAATGGACGGCATTACTTTCCTGCGCAGAATTATGGCGCAGCATCCCATTCCCGTCGTGATGTGCTCCTCGCTGACCGAAGCCGGGTCAACAACATTGCTTCAGGCATTGGAGGCCGGTGCAGTCGACATCATTCTGAAGCCAAAGATTGGTGCCGCCGACCACCTTGCTGAATCTGCACAACGGATTTGTGAAGTGGTCAAAGCGGCCGCCCACGCGCGGGTTAAAGGTCTCAGAACGCCATATCGACACGCAATCCCATTGATGAATCCGCAGGCTAAGCTGACAGCGGATGCCGTCCTACCCCCTCCCTCCGGCAAACCCATGGCACGCACAACCGAAATGGTGGTCTGCGTCGGAGCATCGACCGGGGGAACCGAAGCTTTGCGTGAAATGCTTGAAAAGCTGCCCGCGAATGCGCCTGGCATGATCATCGTTCAGCATATGCCTGAAAAATTCACGGCGGCCTTTGCACGGCGTCTGAACACACTCTGCGCCGTCGAGATCAAGGAAGCTGAAGATGGCGATACTGTTTTGCGCGGGCATGTGTTGATTGCGCCCGGCGACAAGCACATGCTACTGGAGCGTCAGGGTGCACGTTACTCCGTCTCGGTACGCACTGGCCCGCTCGTCTCTCGCCACCGCCCATCTGTCGACGTCTTGTTCCGTTCGGCCGCACGTGCGGCAGGTGGCAATGCCATGGGTGTCATCATGACCGGAATGGGGGATGATGGCGCCCGCGGAATGCTTGAAATGAAGCAGGCCGGAGCCTTCACCATCGCGCAGGATGAGGCTTCCTCGGTTGTTTTCGGTATGCCGAAGGAAGCAATTGCGCATGGTGGCGTTGACAAGATCGTGCCGCTGGACCAGATCGCACGCGAAATCCTTGCGGAAGACCGTCGGCGCTGAGAAACACTCAGGTCGAATTTAAGTAAGCATTAACCAAATTGTCTAATGATCGTCTTATGCCATGATCTCGGCGCTTCGACTGGACGATGACCGTCTCAAGCTTTTATCGGATATGTCATGGCGGTCATTACATTCGCAAATACCAAGGGCGGCGCGGGCAAGACCACGGCCGTGCTGTTGCTGGCCTCGGAGCTTTCAAGGCGCGGATTGAGGGTTTGCGTTATCGATACCGATCCGCAGCGTTGGCTTTCCAAATGGCGTGAGGCAGCAGATCCGCGCGTTGACCTATCCGTCATCACCTATGTTTCGGCCTCCAGCCTTCAACAGCACGTTCTCGACAACCGCCGGAAATTCGATCACGTGATCATTGATTTGCCGGGCGCGCAATCGCCTCTGCTTGCCACTGCGGTCGGCCTTTCAAACCACGTACTGATACCCGTTCAGGGTAGCACCATGGATGCACAGGGCGGCGCGCAGGTGCTGGAACTGCTGCGCTATCTCGACGACCGGGCATCCATCAAGATTCCGCACTCTGTGGTTCTTTCACGCGTCAATTCAATGGTGACGACGCGAGCACTTCTGGCCGCCAAAGCACTTCTGGCCAAGCGCAATGTGCATGTGCTGGATACGCCCATCATCGAGCGCGCCGCATTCCGTGACATGTTCGAATTTGGTGGCTATCTGCACATGATGAACCCATCACAGGTCAGCAACCTCGACAAAGCTATGCACAACGCCAGCGCATTCGCCGACGAAGTCATTCGGCTTCTGCCTGCACAATCTGCCACGCGCTACTCATCAGCCGCCTGATATCGCAGCCTTTGGGCTTATGACTTGCGCCGTAGATCGTCGTTCCTGACGCCGAAATGCTCGACGATCATGTCCACGTTGCGACGGTGAGACTTGAAGTAGACATCAAACAGATCGCCCACAAGCGGTACGCTACCGACCACCGCGTCGAGGCCGATATTTCCAATCATCCGCGCAAGCTTTTCCCGTGGCACGCCCATGCGCCGCGCTTCATTGACGATGTAAAGGCCAACGAGCGCGCCAGCGCCGTCTCCCAGCACCGGAACAAGCCCTAGAACGGAGTCTGCACCGAAGCGGAAACGCGTGCCCGGTATGCCAACGGCCGTATCCATCAGCCGGGCAATTCCGGCCAATCGACGGAGCCGGCGAATGCGCTCTGCACCATCCAGAAATTCTTCAGATGTGCTCTGGCCAGATCCACGTGCAGTCCAGGTTTTTGCAGCCATTGGGTACTCCGCCCACAAAGAGAAATCACACGTCATAAGGAGTGGTGATGCCACACCCCTCCTTCAAGTCTTTCCATGTGCGAAGGTTCCACCTTGCAGGACATTCGGAACAATAGACGTCAATGCCGGTTAGTCGAGACAGGGTGCTTTGCACCCGTTAAACAGAAGGGACTGCCCAATGACCACTTCCAAAGACGACAAGGGTTCGCTCGAAGACATCCATGATGATGCCAAAGGGCAATTTGCGCGCGGGCTGAAGCGGAGTGACAATAACGGCGTTGATAGCGCCAAGCCACGTGTTATCACTGGCTCAGACGACGCGACCGCCCATAAGAATCCGCCGGGCACGAAGCCTGCAGAAAAAGAATGGGATGTGAACTACGATGAACGGGAAACGAACGAGGGCGATTTTCGCGGATAGGTGTTTCAAGCGCTGCACCTGACGGTGGCATGATCGCAATGGATCATGCCACAATATTTAGACGCTATCGGTTGGCACGCACGCCAGCAAGAAAGCCCAGTGTCACTGCCAGACCGAGCGAGACGAGCGGGAACTGGCGCACCGTATCTCTTGCAGAACGAGCGGTCGTCTCCGCGCCAGCCTTTGCCGATTGGATCATTCGATCCTGCATCTCCCCGGCTCGTTGCGAAATGCTTTCGACTTCTGCACGCAAAACGGCAATGTCTTCGCCAGCCGCTGTTCCGACGCTGCTATCATGCTCGGCTACCTCCTGTAGGGCTATATCGACCAGAGGTGCGTCGACTCGTTCAGACAGAACATCGTTCGGTGTGTTGTTTTCGGTTGGCGCCGAATTTGAGGCGTGTGGATAGGTATCAGACATTTTGAGGCTCCATTGCTTTGCAGCCTAACAAGAACCAGCATCAATTGTTCCTATCGTTCGCAGCGTCTCTTTGGGCCTTACGTAGCCGCCTAAGCTCCGGCGTCCCTCGCAGCATTCGCAAGCGCATCCGCGCGCTCATTTCCTGCATTGCCATCGTGGCCTTTGCACCATTCGACCCGAAGACTTTGATGGGTTTCAAGACAGTCAGAGAGCCGTTTCCAAAGGGGAGCATCCACAAGCGCGCGATTGCGCGATCTCGGGTTAGGCGAATACCGCCTCCAACCGTTATTCTTCCAGATATGTCGCCAGCGATCACAGCCTTCAAAGACGTGACGGGAGTCGGTCCAGATGATGACCTGCTGGGCTGCCGCATCGGCAACAGCCCATTCGGCGGCCTGAAGCGCTGCCAAAAGCTCGATCGTATTGTTGGATGTGACGTCGCATCGACCGGATCGTGTCTCAATGATCGCATCACCAGCAACAACGACAAAGGCCCATCCGCCGCTCTTCGATACTGGGTCATAGGAGCCGTCTACGTATATATGGAAGAGGTCAACGACAACAGGATGCGCCAATCGGTTCATCCCACTACACTTTGCCGCAAAACATGATCAAGACCGCGCAACTTCGCTTCACATGGCTAGAGACATGCCAGCGTCGCCCGTGACAGAAAAGGGGTTTGCGAGCGCCTCAAACGCAGGACGCGCGAGAACATAACCCTGAATCAGATCAACACCTAGGTCACGCAGGACTTGCAGTTCTCCAAGCGTTTCGACGCCCTCGCAAACAGGCGTAATTCCCAGTTCGGTCAGCATTGCCAGAGTATGCTTGATGACGGTGCGACGAACGCGATCGCGATCGATGCCCCTGATCAAGTCCATATCCAGCTTGACGATATCCGGTTGGAATTGAGTCAAAAGACCCAGACCCGCATGGCCTGCCCCGAAATCATCGATGGCGGTCTTGAAACCCAACGTACGGTACGTTCTGAGAATATTCAGGAGGTGGTTCGTATCGAGCTGCTCGTTTTCAGTGAACTCGAAAATGATCCGGTCGGTCGGGAAACCGGTCTTCATCGCGGTTGCAAGCGTAACGCGAATGCAGGCACGCGGTTCGTAGACAGCATTGGGCATGAAATTGATCGAAAGCATCGTATCCAGCGACTTATCGAACAGTTTGGATGCAAGCTCGATCGCCTTGACCCGACATTGCTGGTCGAATGCGTAGCGGTTGTCAGGACCCACATTTTCCAGGACAAAGCCTGCGCCTTCTCCGTTCACGCCACGGACCAACGCTTCGTGTGCGAAAACACTGCCCTTTGAGATATCAACGATAGGCTGGAACGCCATCGAAAACGGCAGGGGAAATCCTTCGGCACCATCCCGGCACCCCACACAAGTCGTCATCGCCACGCTCCTTACTTTAGAACAACGACAGTAAGGGCTGATCGTTAACTTAGCGTCTCCCGGAACACGAAAATGTGCTTGTAATGGCGCTTTCCCACCAGCTAAACGCAACTGGCCTTCTTCTATCGGCTGCTTTCGCGCACGATGAGCTGCGGCTCGATGGTGATATGCGGCATTTCAGTCGCGCCGGTCAAAAGATCCAGCATCAACGCGCCGGTTCGTTCACCTATCTTGCGGGCATGGGCGTTGATGGTGGTGAGCGCAGGAACAGAGATTGCACCAATCTCGTAGTCACCAAAACCACCGATGGCGATCGTCTCGGGCACGGCAATGCCCCGCCGCTGACATTCGGTAAGCGCGCCGAATGCCGAGAGGTCTGAAACGCAAATCACCGCATCGGTGTCAGGATGTTCTCTCAAAAGGCGAGCCATGGCATTCGCACCCTCACGCATGGAGATGGGCGGCGTACCAGCATCGATCAGCCGCGAAGCATCCAGACCCAGATCGTGCAGCGCATTGACAAACCCAAGCCGGCGATTGGTGCCGCGCGTATCACGGCTGGCATCTCCACCGATAAAGGCGATGCGCCGATAGCCGACCTTCACGAAGTGATCGACCATGCTGCGCACGGCATCCGCATTTGAAAAGCCGACGAAATGACCAATTGGGTCCGCTGGCACGTCCCATGTTTCAATGACCGGGATATTCGCGTTTTCCAGCAATCGGCGCGCACGGCGCGTGTGCATGCCGCCTGTCACGGCTATGGCCTGAGGTTTGCGGCGCAGGAGATGCTCGATAAGCCTCTCCTCTTCCTGCATATCGTAGTTCGTGTAACCCAACAGGATCTGAAATCCTTGGGCGCTCAGGACGTCTGACAGCCCACCGACAGTGTCTGCAAAATTGGCATTGTTGATCGAAGGGATCGTGACAGCGATGAAATCGGTCTTTTTGGAACGCAGATTGGATGCCGTCGAGTCGAACACATATCCAAGGTCTTCCGCAGCCTTTAAAATCGCGTCACGCGTTTCCTTGGTCACAAGCCCACCGGATTTGAACGCCCGCGAGACGGTCATTGGTGAAACGCCCGTGGCACGCGCGATGTCTGCCATCGTCGGCGTTCTGTCTCTGCGCATTCAGGCTACCTCACTCCAATACCGCCGCGAAAGCGACGTCTATGAATCCACTCTAATATGGCCACGTATCGCAAGCGAGACCGAATAGACAGATGTTGTTGCTGTGATGAAAAGCCTGTGCCCGTTGCGACCGCCAAAACAAACGTTGGATACAGTCTCTGGAACGAGGATCTTGCCGAGACGTCGGCCATCGGGAGCGATGCAATGAACGCCATCACCGGCAGAACACCAGAGGTTGCCAATTTCATCAACTCTGAACCCGTCTGCACAACCCGGCTCAACGACATGAAAAACATTTCCGCCGCTCAATTCCCATCCGGGGCCAACGGTGAACGCACGGATATGGCAGGGATCACCAGCAAAAATCCGTCCCGTATCGGCAACATAGAGACATTTTTCATCCGGGCTGAAGGCCAGACCGTTCGGGCAGCGAAAATCTGTCAGCACCGCGTGGATGTCTCGAGACACCGGATCAACGCGATAAACATTACATGGCAGCTCCTGCGTCGAGCGAAACCCTTCATAATCGGAGGAAATGCCATAATGCGGATCGGTAAACCAGATAGCACCATCAGACGCGACGATGACGTCGTTGGGCGAGTTCAGCCTTTTTCCGTCGAAACTGTCCGCGATGACGGTGATTGTCCCATCATGTTCCGTGCGTGAAACGCGCCGCGTCCCGTGCTCGCAACTAATCAGCCGCCCCCGACCATCGCGCGTGTGGCCATTCGAGAAATTCGATGGCTCGCGAAAGATACTGGTTCCGGTTGAAGGGCTCCAGCGCATGATGCGATTGTTGGGAATATCGGAAAATAGGAGACAGTCGTGGTCTCCGAACCAGACGGGACCCTCCACCCAGTCAAACCCACCGGCGAGCTTTTTCAGCGGCGCGTTGCCCGGGACGAAGGTGGAAAAAACCGGGTCCTCAGCGTCAAAAAAAGACAATTCTCCACACTCCATGTCATCTCAAATTCATCGCACGATAGCCATGAGGTGGCGGGCGGCAAGACCGCCACCCGCCAATCCATGACTTTTACTTGCCCCAGATTTTCTTGTATTGATCGCGATAACCGTTGTCGGGATCAAACGAGTTCTTCGGACCGCCATCGAATTCGACGTTATCGACGGTGACGACGTGCAAAGGTGAAACATAGCCGGACCATTTCTCACCCGAGAAAGCGCGGTTCAACTCATCCACAAGCTGCCAGCCCTGCAAGTTGAGTGGCTCTGCCACTGTCACGGACTGATACTGCTTGGCACGAATACGCTGATAGGCGCTTTCAGATCCATCGCCCGCAGCAACGCTTTTCGGTGCGCCATCTCCCGGAATACCGGCAGCGGAAAGTGCTGGGCCCATGAAGTCGAAATAGATGTCATTGATTGCAAGGGAATGTGTCCACTTCTCTCCGTATTTTTGGAGCAATGTCGTCGTCAGTTGCGGCATGCGCTGCGATGTTTCGGCGATTGGCGTATCGACATATTCCAGCACGGTGCCGCCAAGCGCTTCGATTTCGGCCTTCATCTTGTCAGCCTTGGCAATCGCGATAGCATAGGTGGAGTCAGTGAAAATGATGACGCCGGGCTTGCCGCCTGCATCGACAAAAGCGTAATCGGCTGCGGCCTTGGAAACTTCCATCGCATCGGTGGTCACGTTTGCAAACACGCCCACTTCATCGACCGGACCGACGGCAGGCGCTGCGTGCCAGGCCACCATCGGTATTTTTGCCTTCTTGGCTTCAGCCATGGCAGGTTTTTGCTCGACGGCATCAAAGCCTGCAATGACGATACCATTCGGCTTCAGCGTCAGCGCCTGTCCAAATGATGCCGTCCGACCCTCCACCGATCCGGCACTATCAAGCACATTGACCTTCCAGCCCATGGCCTTGGCAGCCTCTTCGATTCCGTTGACGACGCCCAGGATGCCGCCATTCTTCATGTCTGCGGCAACAATGACCACCGACTTGTCGGCCGCACCCTTGGGTCCGGTTGTCGGGCCGTCCCACTTCTCGACCTTGCTGGCATATTTATCGACCACAGCCTTTGCGTCAGTGATCGCATCTGCAAATACCGGTCCTGCCATCAGAATGGCGAAAGCGGCGGTGGTGAGTAACTGTCTGCGTTTCATGGTTCATCCTCCCGTTGAACGTATTATTTCAGTGTTTGTATGCCTTAAGATGGATCTTCGATGACCTTCGGAGGCGCACCCTTTGGCTTCAATGCGCCGGCAATGCCGCGTCGGCGCTGGGCGTAACCAGCGATACCGATGGCCACGAGCAGAGTGACGCCATTGAAGAGCGGCTCTACGAAGAACGAGCCGCCGAACTGCTGAATGCCTGCAATTCCGACCGCAAGAATAATGACACCGGTCATTGTGCCCCAGACATTGACGCGTCCGGGCTTGATTGTCGTGGAACCCAGAAACGCCCCAACGAGTGCAGGCAGCAGATACTCAAGTCCGACGCTTGCCTGACCAATGCGCAGACGCGATGCGAGCAGCACACCGGCAACAGCCGAGAGCAGGCCCGAGACAATAAAGGCGCCGACGACGAAACGGCGAACAGGAATACCGTTCAAGGCGGCCGCCTTCGGATTAGCTCCGATGGCATAGGTATAGCGCCCGATCGGCAGGTATTCCAGAACGATCCACATCACCAAAGCCAGCGCCAGCACGTAGAAACCGGTGATCGGCAGACCAAAAAGCTGGGTTCCGTTCAAGGCCAGAAATCCATCCGGCAGAACGCCCACCACCTGTCGGCCGCCCGTGTGCCAGAGTGCCAGGGCGTAGATGACCGTGCCGGTTCCAAGCGTTGCAATGAAGCTGTCGATCTTGGCGACTTCCACCAGCACGCCATTGAGCAACCCCGTCAGACCGCCCAGGATCAGAACGGTCAAAACAGCGATTGGCCACGGAAATCCGTACATGGTTTGCAGACTGATCGCCAGAATATGCCAGAGCACAATGCCATAGCCGATTGTTAGATCGATACGTCCGCATGCCATGGGGATCATGGCGGCAAGAGACAGAATCGCAATGATCGTCTTGTTGGCAATGATCGAGCGCAGGTTCAGCGCTGTCGGGAACGTATCCGGCAGCATGACAGAGAAGAAGAGAATGAGCAGGGCCGTCAGGATCACCAGACCATAGACCGGCAGCAGGCGTCGCAGCCTCTCAGCGGTCGATAGGCCCTGCAATTCCGAACGAGTCGGTTCAAGTGCGTTGGACTGGATGGATTGCATCTTCGTTCTCCAGTAAATCAGGCCGCTTCAGAAGCGGATGCCGCAGCAAGGACGGCGGATGTGGTCAAGTCGTCTCCACTCAACTCGCGCACGATACGACCGCGAGAAAAGACGAGTGCCCTGTGGCAAATGTGAGCGATTTCTTCAAAATCCGTGGAGATGACCAGAACAGCCATCCCCTCTTCGACTGCCGCCGCGATCAGGCGGTAAATATCTGCCTTGGCACCGACATCGACACCGGCGGTCGGGTCTTCGGCAATCAGCAATCTGCGCCCGGTGGCCAGCCACCGTCCGACGACAACCTTTTGTTGATTGCCGCCCGATAGCGCTTCGATGGCCAGTGACTGGTCGTTGGGACGCAGCCCAACCTTTTCACCAATCGACCAGGCTTGCGCGGCTTCCCTGGCTGGGGACAGAAACGCACCGAGCTTGCGGCCCGACGCACCGGGATTGATGAAAGTGTTTTCACGCAGTGACAGCGACATGGCGACGGATTCTTCCGTGCGGTCGCGCGCAATGAGGCCAATCCCGGATGCGATTGCGGTCTCCGCTGAACGCAGATCGGGCTTCTTGCCACGGATCATGACCTCGCCAGTGGCTTCCTCAACGCCGAACAGAGCGCGCCCTATCAATTCCTGACCGGCACCACGCAAGCCAACCAGCCCCAGCAACTCGCCCTGCCGCAGATTGAAGGACACAGGCCCCGCGCCCCGGCATGCAAGACTTTTGACAGTGACAAGCGTTTCGCCCGGCTCCGTGTGTGCCTTGGCAAACAGTTGATCCGCCTTGCGACCAACGATCATGCGAATGAGTTGATCGGGGTTGGTATCGCTGACGGCGCTTTCACCCACGAGGCGGCCATCACGCAAGACGGCAACACGGTCTGCGATGCGAAAGATTTCATCGAGGCGATGGGAGACATAGATCATCGCCACACCCCTCTCCTTCAACGGCCTGATCGCATTGAAAAGGCGGTCAACCTCATCGGCGGGCAGGCTGGCCGTCGGCTCGTCCAGCACAAGAACGTCGGCTTCAACGGCCAATGCACGGGCAATCGCGACAAGCGACTTTTCGGTGCGTGTCAGGCTTTGGATGCGGGTGGTGGGGTCAAAATCACAGCCAACGAGTTTCAACGCCTCGGCGGTGCGTCGTGCGGTCTCGTTCCAATCTATGAGTTTACGCTTGAGCGAAAATCCCTGCGCAAGGCCCACATTTTCCGCCACCGTCATCCATTCGATGAGGCCGAGGTCCTGATGAATGAAAGCCACGGGTTGACGCTCGTTCGGCTTTGGTGGCCTGTGATGATAGGGCTCGCCACGGAAAAGTATTTCACCTGCGTCCGGCTTGTAGATACCTGCCAGCGTCTTGATGAGCGTGGATTTGCCAGCGCCGTTTTCACCCAGCAGGGCAAGAATTTCACCTTGCCGCACCTCAAGCGAGACATCGGTCAGAGCTTTCGTGCCGCCGAACTCCTTCGAAACGGAACGAAATTCCAGAAATTGATCAGCTCCCATTCGCTCCTCCCAAAGCTTGAGAGGTAACGCTATGATAACGATAACATAGGAGTCAAGTTACATTTGTGAGCCGAACTCTTTCATCCGTTCGCGGGCATGTCCCTTCCCAATTTAGGCTGGACAAAGCGATTTCCCGAACCTATGTTATCGATAACAAAACATTGGAGGAATGCTTTTGGGCAAGATTCATATTCTTCAGGCTGGTGCATATCCCGCATGGGACGAAGAGCGTCTGAACGCCAAATTCACAGTGCATCGCTATTTCGAAGCCAGCGACAAAGCGCAATTTCTGTCAGATAATGGCAGCAATATCAGGGGCATAGCCACGCGCGGCGAACTTGGCGCCAGCCGTGAGCTTATCGAAGCGCTGCCAAATCTCGAAATCATCAGCATCTATGGTGTGGGCTACGACGCCGTTGATCTGGCGGCTGCACGAGAGCGGAACATCCGCGTGACGAACACACCCGATGTGCTGACCAAGGATGTCGCGGATCTCGCAGTGGGAATGATGCTGGTTCAAGCACGCGGCATGATCGCCGGCGATGCCTGGGTCAGAACCGGCGATTGGACCAGAGGCGCATATCCGCTCAAATCCCAAGCCCATGGCAAGCGTGTCGGCGTGCTCGGCCTTGGCCGCATCGGCTTTGAAGTGGCAAGACGCCTTGCGGGCTTTGATATGGACATCTCTTACTCGAGCAAGGCCCCCAAAGACCATGCCGGTGACTGGACATTCGTTGCAGATCCGGTCGAACTTGCGGCCCGGTCTGATTTTCTGTTCGTCACGCTCGCAGCATCCGCAGAAACACGCCATATCGTTGACCGCAAGGTTATCGAGGCGCTTGGGCCTGAGGGCATGTTGATCAATGTTTCCCGTGCCGCCAATATTGATGAAGAGGCTTTGCTCGATGCGCTGGAAACCCGCACATTGGGGTCAGCTGCACTGGATGTGTTTGCCGGGGAGCCACACCTCAACCCCCGCTTCCTGAAGCTCGATAACGTGCTGCTGCAGCCACATATGGCGTCAGGTACGTTCGAAACCCGCAAGGCCATGGGCGCCTTGGTGTTTGACAACCTTTCGGCACATTTTGATGGTCGTTCCCTCCCGACCCCTGTTCTTTGAGGTATTAAAAATGAAAGCCATTGTTATCCACGCGCCCAAGGATTTGCGTATCGAGGAGCGAACTGTCGAGGCACCCGGCCCCGGCGAGGTCGACATCCGCCTTGCGGCCGGTGGAATATGCGGATCAGACCTACACTATTACGCCCATGGCGGTTTCGGCACCGTCCGTTTGAAAGAACCGATGATCCTCGGTCATGAGGTTTCGGGCTACGTTGCAGCCCTTGGTGAAGGCGTATCTCATCTGGCGGTTGGAGACCTCGTGGCGGTTTCGCCATCGAGGCCTTGCGGCTCTTGCGAATATTGCCACAAGGGCCTGCCGAACCATTGCTTCAACATGCGGTTCTATGGTTCCGCAATGCCATTCCCGCACATACAGGGCGCATTTCGCGAACGGCTGATTGCCAATGCCAGCCAGTGCGTCAAAGCCGAAGGCCTGACGCCTGGCGAAGCTGCCATGGCAGAGCCGCTTTCTGTCGCCTTGCACGCAACGCGGCGTGCTGGCGAGTTGCTGGGCAAGCGCGTGCTTGTAACGGGCTGCGGACCGATCGGAACATTGTCAATTCTGGCCGCACGCCGCGCGGGTGCAGTGGAAATCGTGGCTGCTGATTTGTCAGCGCGTGCCTTGAGCTTTGCAAAGGCTGCAGGCGCTGATCGGACGATCAATCTGTCCGAGGAGCGCGATGGCCTGGCAGATTTCAGCCTGAACAAGGGCTATTTCGATGTGCTTTACGAGTGCTCCGGTGCCCAACCGGCGCTGGTCGCTGGTCTTCAGGCACTCAGACCCCGTGGCGTGATCGTGCAGCTTGGCCTGGGCGGCGATATGTCCCTGCCGATGATGGCGATCACCGCAAAAGAGCTCGATCTTCGCGGCTCCTTCCGCTTCCACGAGGAGTTTGCCACTGCCGTGAAGTTGATGCAGGGTGGCCTGATCGACGTCAAACATCTGATTACCCACACCTTACCGATCTCGGAGGCCTTGAAAGCGTTCGAAATCGCTTCGGATAAAGGGCAGTCGATGAAGACACAAATAGACTTCAGCTGATCTACGTCTGGGAGACATTATGAGCATTCAACTTTTCGATCTGACCGGCAAGCGCGCGCTCGTCACGGGTTCGTCACAAGGCATTGGCTATGCGTTGGCGCAGGGCCTCAAGGCTGCGGGTGCAGACGTTATCTTGAACGGCCGCGACGAGGCGAAGCTGAAAGCTGCCGCAGAGGCGCTTGGCACAAAACACATGCTGTGCTTTGACGCGACAGACCATGAGGCTGTTCGCACTGCAGTTGATGCCTTTGAGCAAGACACAGGCTCAATCGACGTTCTCGTCAACAATGCCGGCATGCAGCACCGTTCCCCGCTTGAAGATTTTCCGGCGGACGCCTTCGAAAGACTGCTGCGAACCAATATTTCCACGGTCTTTAATGTTGGCCAGGCAGTTGCGCGGCACATGATCAAGCGCGGCGCAGGCAAAATTATCAACATCGCCAGTGTGCAAACGGCGCTTGCCCGCCCCGGCATCGCGCCCTACACCGCCACAAAAGGCGCGGTGGGCAATCTGACGAAGGGCATGGCCACCGACTGGGCGAAATATGGCATTCAATGCAATGCCATAGCGCCCGGCTATTTCGACACCCCCCTCAACGCAGCACTTGTTGCCGATCCAGCCTTCACGACATGGCTTGAAAAGCGGACACCTGCCGGTCGTTGGGGCAAGGTCGAAGAGCTTGTCGGCGCGTGCCTGTTCCTATCGTCAAACGCCTCGTCCTTCGTCAATGGGCACGTCCTTTATGTGGATGGCGGCATCACAGCGTCGTTGTAACCGATTGAAGAGGGTGCCCCTGAAGAATGGGGCACTCATATTTCGAAAACTGGGAGGAGGCCACTATGACGAACAGGGTCGCACTGATTGGTGCAGGCGCCATGGGTGGCGCAATCGGCAGCCGGTTGGTGGAAACCGGCAATCATCTGTCGGTCTTTGATCTCGACCGCGAAAAGGTCCAAGCCCTCGTCGATAAGGGGGCGGTTGCCGCTGCTACGGCAGCGGACGCTGCCCGGGTGAGTGACTACGTCATCCTGAGCCTCAATTCGCCCGAGGTCATACGCCGGGCAGTTTTTGGTGAAGCCGGTATCGCCGATGGCGCGAAAGCCGGGACATTGATCATAGACATGTCCTCAATCGATCCGGACGCTACGAAAAAGCTTGCGGCTGATGCGGCGGAAAAAGGCTTGCGCTGGGTGGATAGCCCGCTATCCGGCGGCGCGCCCAAAGCCTTGATCGGCCAGTTGACGCTGATGGCAGGTGGCTCCGATGCGGACGTTGAGGATGCTCACAACGTGCTGAAGAATGTGGCGAGCAATTACACCCACATGGGACCAGTCGGTGCGGGGCAAACAACCAAGCTCATCAATCAGGTGCTGTGTGGCCTTGGTTTTCTGGCCGTTGCTGAAGCGACACAGCTCGCGCTCGACGCTGGTGTGGATGCAGCCAAGATTCCGCAGGCGCTGAAAGGCGGAAGAGCAGACAGCGCAATCCTGCAGGAATACATGCCGCGTTATGTTGCGAAGGACTACCGACGCACCGGGCGTATCGACAACATGGTCAAGGACCTCAACGGCGCGCAGGATCTTGCCCGCCGGACCAACACCAGCATGCCGCTGACCGCAATCTGCGCCGAAATTCACCGCATGATGACAGCCTCCGGCTTTGGGGCTGAGGATCAGGCTGCGCTGATGGAATTTTTCAAAGGACCCAACAAGGAAAGATTAGAATGATTACGCGTTACGCTCTTTTTGAAGGAAAAGTCAAAGACGGCCAGACAGAAGCTTTTCGCAAAGCCGTGCTGGACCGAATTCTGCCAAAGTGGCAGCAGTTCCCGCATGCGACAGATGTGCGCATCTCATTCGCAGAAGCCCGTGACGATGGCGCACCAGAACTGCCGATGATCCTTGCGATCAACTATCCTAGCCTGGAAGCTGTCGAAGAAGCACTCGCCAGCCCCGTGCGCAGCGAGGCGCGCGCAGCAACTGAAGCCGTTCTGGCCGAGTTTTTCGAAGGCCGTATTCACCACCACGTCACCCTCGCAAACGAATACAAGCTCTAAACATTTCTGGTGAAATGCGTGGACGGTGCCAGCGTAGGCGGCACCGTTCACCCCATCGCGCCAATTCATATCAGCTGTTCCGAACACATCAGAACAGTGGCTACGGCGGAACGACGTCGCGCCGATGGAAATGCCGCAAGCCGGTGTCGATCGCCACCCGGCGCAAGATCGCGTTATAGCATCTCAAAATATGCTTGCCTAAAAATCATAATACGACTTTAATGCTTAGATAGTATCTATCTGGGCGGTGGGAGTGCGCTCAGGGCTTGAGCATTTCTGCAATGGATTCAGATACTTTACCGCAATCCCCTCCCAAGACATCTCGCCAGTCGCCTTCGCAGCGATGTATGCACCCAAAGGGAATTCAAGTGAAAATCGCCATTGTAGGATGCGGGTCACGTCACAAAATGTTTCGCGATTCCGTGACGGAAGACTACTCGGACAAGCATGAGATCGTGGCGCTGTGCGATAGCAATGGCCATCGCTTGGCAGAAGCCGCAAAGGCGCTTCTCAAGCCGGGCACCAACGGTGTCCCGACATATCTCGCCGAAAATTTTGATCAACTCATCGCGGAGCAAAAGCCGGATACAATCGTGGTCGCAACGCCGGACTTTCTGCATTCAGACTATATCGTCCGCGCCTTTGAAGCAGGTTGCGATGTCATTTGCGAGAAGCCACTGACGATCGACCTGTCGCGGTTGAAGCAAATTGTGGATGCGCAGGCCCGCACAGGCCGCAAGGTCATG
Source organism: Agrobacterium sp. CG674 (assembly GCF_053521645.1). Lineage (NCBI taxonomy): Bacteria > Pseudomonadati > Pseudomonadota > Alphaproteobacteria > Hyphomicrobiales > Rhizobiaceae > Agrobacterium > Agrobacterium sp. CG674. The sequence goes on from NZ_JBNWDZ010000004.1 coordinate 316,842, forward strand.
GTCACGTTCAATTACCGCTACTCCCCTGCCCGCACACAGATCAAGGAGATGCTGTCGTCAGGCGTTATCGGCACGATTACAGCCATCGACTTTCGCTGGCATCTCGACCGCGTGCATGGCGCCGATTATTTCCGACGCTGGCACCGGCAGAAGGAAAACTCCGGCGGGCTTCTGGTCCACAAGTCGACGCATCATTTCGATCTACTCAACTGGTGGCTGGCATCTGCACCGACCCAAGTCTTTGCCTCTGGCCAGCGCGCATTTTACCGGCCAGAGACAGCAGTGGAACTTGGGTTGGAAGACCACGGCCCGCGTTGTGCCGACTGTCCGGTGGCGGATAAGTGCGCTTTCCGCCTCGATCTCTCTGCCGATGAACAGTTGAAAGCTCTCTATCTCGACGCTGAAGATGAGGATGGCTATTTCCGCGACAGATGCGTATTTGAGGCGGATATCGGCATAGAAGACACGATGCAGGCTCACATTCGCTACGCATCCGGCGTTACCGCCAATTACACGCTCACCGCATATTCGCCATGGGAAGGGCTGGAAATTCGCTTTCAGGGCACGAAGGGCGAAATCACGCACAAACATGTTGAAGTCCACGGCGTGTTCGGTGGAGTCCGCGACCATGCCGATGAGGAGGCGATCACCACCGAGCTGCATTTGGCCGGTGAAAAGCCGAGAATGATCGCAGTGCCCAAGGCGACAGGAAACCACGGCGGCGCAGACCCTGTCATGCTTGGTTATATCTTCGCGCCTGAAACAATGGAGGCGGATCGCTTCAACCGCGCCTCGGACCATGTCTCCGGTGCATGGTCGATTCTGACGGGAATTGCGGCAAATGCTTCGATAGAAACAGGATCAGCCGTCAGCATCCAAGCGATGCTGAAATCTCGTGATATCAGGATTTAAAGGGCCCAAAAAGGGAAAAGCCTGCCGCGGGAGGAGGTGCGGCAGGCTTTAAACTTGATCGACAACTGGGAGGAGGAGTGCTGTCGATCCACATCTCGCGACGCTGGGAGGAGGAGTGCGTCGCTTCGATGATTTAAATATAGCTTAGCCCACAAAAATTAACAGAGCATCTCTCGCAATGCAGGCATGCATTTTTGCATAGCTAGGAAATCCCTGCCGCCTTTTTCATCAACCTGTCGCCCTCTCCACGCTTACACCTCTCGGTGAACCTGGAAACCGGCGAACGACTGGTTGACCGGCATGAGCTCTATGCTGTTGATGTTGATGTGCTTGGGCTGCGAAGCCACCCAATGGATCGTATTGGCGATATCCTCTGGCAGGATGGGGTTGACGCCCTTGTACAGCGTGTCTGATGCATCCTTGTTGCCGCCGGTGCGCACAACGGTGAACTCGGTTTCGCACATCCCCGGCTCAATCGACGTGACGCGAACCCCCTTGCCATGCATGTCAGACCGCAAACCCAGCGAGAACTGGCGCAGAAAAGCTTTGGTACCGGCATAGACATTGCCGCCAGCATAAGGCCAGTGGGCCGCAACCGACGACAAGTTGATGACGATGCCACGGCGCTCGATCAGGCCCGGCAGGATGCGATGTGTAATGTTCAGCAACCCAGTAATGTTGGTGTTGACCATTGTGTGCCAGTCTTTCAATGGCACGTTGGGCGCGGTGCCTGTTCCGAGTGCAAGGCCTGCATTGTTGACGAGGATATCGATACCCTGAAATTCGGAAGGAAGTGCTTCGAAGGCCGCTGCCATCGCCGCTTCATCCGTGATGTCAAAGACCATGCCGTGAAATGCGGTTCCGAGTTCTTCACCTAGCTTGGCAAGGCGATCTGCCCGGCGACCTGTGCCGATGACTTTCCATCCATCTTTGGCAAATAATCTAGCTGTCGCCTCGCCAAAACCAGAGGTCGCGCCTGTGATGAGGATTGTTCCGCTCATGTGATAACTCCGTATTTTTTAATCTCTATGCTTCAGCAGTGCGTCAACGGCATGCTGCAGGCACTGCTTGAACGCGCTGAGATCGGTGTAAATCGCATCGGCAGGCGCATCGCCAACCATGACAACGCCGCCACGACGGATGATGCCACCATGCAGCATCAGATTGTCCGCCATATCAAAATTCTCAATCGAAAGCCCATCCGGCCCACGATAACGCCCGGTCTCATCCTGCGTTGGAGAACTATCATAGTGTTGAACGATGCGTGTGAAGTGGTTTGCGGCAACATTCGTATACGCAAACACTGGCTTGCCAAGGGCGCACATGAAGCCAAGCTCGTAACTCGTGCCCGTATCCGCTGCAATGCCCCGAAACGGCGTTAGGTTTGCGATGATGGCATCCGCCTCCAGCATCATCTGCTCGTCTACCGCATTGATATTACAGCCATGGCCGACTTTCGTTTCTGCGGGTGGTATTTGGAGGTCGCCGGGTGACAGAGGCTCAAATCCGGCTTGGCGGGCAAGCTCCGCCTTCGCATCGAGCATTTCACGGGCATTGGGCAGAAAAACTTCCGGCCCGGCGAGGTAGATTTTGACTGGCATGGGATGCGGCACTTCTTTGGAAATTGAACGACTGTGCCAGACTAATCCTTTCGTCTGGCACTGCACAAGGTACAGGACCGGTCGAAAAGGATCATGAGATGGTATCGCGACCAACCACTTTCGGCTATAGGGCCATCGACAATCCAGCAGTGGAGACAGAAATGGCAGCGAAGATCCGTTATCACGAAGGCGATATATCAAAAGAAGACGCAGGCCGTTATACCGGCGCTGTCGCTATCGATACGGAAACGCTTGGCCTTGTTCCAAGGCGTGACCGCCTATGCGTGGTTCAGCTTTCACCCGGCGATGGCACCGCAGATGTTATCCGCATCGCAGCCGGCCAGAAAGAGGCCCCAAACCTCGTCACCCTGCTCGCAGATCCGGCCCGCCAGAAGATTTTTCACTATGGCCGCTTCGATATTGCCGTTCTTTTCCACACGTTTGGCGTGACATCGGCACCGGTCTTCTGCACCAAAATCGCCTCGCGCCTTTGCCGCACCTATACGGATCGCCATGGGCTCAAGGATAATCTCAAGGAATTGCTGGAGGTGGACATTTCCAAGGCGCAGCAATCGTCTGACTGGGCCGCTGAAAAACTGTCGCCTGCTCAACTGGAATATGCAGCATCCGATGTGCTGCATCTTCACGCTCTTCGAGACAAATTGACGACTCGCCTCATTCGCGATGGCCGCTACGAACATGCTGAAGCGTGCTTTGCCTTCCTGCCGACACGCTCCAAACTCGACCTGCTGGGCTGGGAAGACACGGATATTTTTGCTCATAGCTGAGCGTCGCGCTTGGCCTGTTGTGCCAAACCCGGATTCAAGAAACGATGTACTTAGCAAATCGTTAATCTTTGAGGATCATTCTTCACTCAGATGATTCGCGTAATTTTGCTCCATTCGACCGTACAGATGCATACCGGATCTCGGCAATGCGCCGCATGAGCGGACGATAATAACATCTGCGTCGCCGCCAAAGCCCTGTTGAAACCGGGCCTGTTCAAGCTGACATGTTATGGCAGCCATAGCTGACACCTGTCACCAAGAAGGGAGCGTATCATGCTAACGCCGGTCAGCCCTGTGTCTGCCACCGATGTTTCGTTCTCCATGGCAAAGCCACCACAGGATACAGCCTCCACGCCGCCAGCGCCGCTTCCTGCGGCTCAAGGCCCGATCTCAGAGAGTGCCAAACTCGCCTCTGGCACCGGTATTCGCGCCGTGTCGGGCGAGGTGCAATTATCGAGCAATGTCAGCGTGCTTGCTTCGACACTAGGAAAATTACTGAATATCGAACGTATGGATGGCGAGGGCGCTGAGGCATATGTCAATCGCCTGGTTGAGATCATCAAAACGCTCCCCATGGATCAGAAAGCCGCCTTAGAAAAAGCTCTCGGCAGCGTGTTGCGTGGCATCACCCTTGATATGTTATCCAATGCGTTGAAAAGCTCCGCGGGGCCGGAAGCGGCGCGACTAGCCGTCATGTTTGAGCTTTCGCGCTCCAGCGGCACAAGCCGAACGGCGAAGCCTTCGATCCCGGCCTACCTTCAGGATATCCTACCCGACAGCCCCGTCATTCCGCAGATCAAAACACTGGCCACCTCACCTGCTGCCGTTGCAAACAAGATGGCAGCTCCACAGGTCGCTCGTGCCACCTATCTTCTCGGAGAGGTTCGTGCCGACCCGGCTGTGACGCCGCCGTCCACAATGCCGCAACCAGGAAAATCTGGTGCGATATTGGCACCATCAAACGTGCCGACAGCGCCGACCGGCATGGTACTGAGCCCAAGCACGCCAATCAATGCCGCCGCCCAAGGGCAACGTCCTATCGACGGGCAGAGCGCACCACAACCAGCGCAGCAAACGAATGCTATACCTGCGCCAGCTGGGCTTAACGAGCCTGATCTGGCGACGCGACCCCAGATGACGGAGCAGCAGCGGACAGCTTTCATCGCGCAGCAACCGCCTTTGACTGTCGATGCGGCGGCAGAAAACGAGCGCCCAACTCAGATACCGGTCGCCAACGGTGCCGAGCGCCTACCCAATTTGCCCACAGCTGGCACGTTTACCAAGGCAACACCCAAGGAGATGGAAAAACTCCTTCTCGCTGTCATTCTTGGAAAACTGCCGGAGCAGGCCGAAACCATAACGCCGCAGATCGTCGCCAGCCTGCTAACCGAGCAGGATCCGCAGCACATCTCAAAACCATTGCTGGCGACTAAGTCCGACCTTCATACCGGGGGTGTGGACCAGACAGCGGAAGACAACGTCTTGGCAGCCCAGCGGCAAGAGACGCTCGCAGCCCAGCGAAATGCGGTTGCCCAGGATATCAAGGCGGCACTGCTGGAACAGCCGACGCTTCATTCAGCTCTTGCCGCCATCGTCGGGAAAGAAGCCATCCCTCTCCCCTATGTCCCCTATCCAGCGGCCAAGGATGAAGAGGAATCAGATGCGCCGCCGCGCGGCAGCATGCATTCGTCACAGGGCGATTCGGAAGACACGGAGGACAGCACCGAACAGGAGGAAAACGATTCTCCTCAGGAGGAACGGATTGCCGCCAATGACGTGCTGAGCGACCAATCGGTTTCCGAGGGTGAGAACAACGACGGAGCAGTGGACAGTGCCGAATCCTATTATCTTCGGATGAGCGGCTATTCCTGAAATCGAAATACGTCAGCCCAATAAAAACCCGCCGGATCGCTCCGGCGGGTTTCTCATTTCAGGCTATTGAACGATTACTCGGTGCGGTTCTTGAGAGCCGCGCCAAGGATGTCGCCGAGCGAAGCGCCGCTGTCGGACGAACCGAACTGTGCAACGGCTTCCTTCTCTTCTGCGATTTCCAGAGCCTTGATCGAAAGCATAACCTTGCGATCCTTCTTGGAGAAGTTGACGACGCGTGCGTCGAGAACCTGGCCAACCGAGAAACGCTCTGGGCGCTGATCGTCACGATCACGTGCCAGGTCGTTACGACGGATGAAGGATGTGAGGTCTTCGTGTGCCACGAGCTTCACTTCGATGCCGCCTTCGTTCACGCCGATAACTTCAGCGGAAACAACAGCGTTTTTACGAAGTTCGCCAGTGGTCGCAGCGTCACCGACTGCATCCTTGCCAAGCTGCTTGATGCCGAGCGAGATGCGTTCCTTCTCGACGTCTACGTCAAGAACAACAGCCTTTACGGTGTCACCCTTGTTGTATTCCTCGATGACCTGTTCGCCTGGACGGTTCCAGTCGAGGTCGGACAAGTGAACCATGCCGTCAACGTCGCCTTCGAGACCAATGAACAGGCCGAATTCGGTCTTGTTCTTGACTTCGCCTTCAACTTCAGTGCCGGCCGGATGGCTGAAGGCAAATGCCTGCCATGGGTTTTCCAGAGTCTGCTTGAGGCCAAGCGAGATACGACGCTTGGAAGGATCGACTTCGAGAACAACAACGTCGACGTCCTGTGTTGTGGACAGGATCTTGCCGGGATGTACGTTCTTCTTGGTCCAGGACATTTCGGAGATGTGGATGAGGCCTTCGATGCCTGGCTCCAGCTCAACGAATGCACCGTAGTCGGTGATGTTGGTAACGGTACCGGAGATCTTCTTACCAACAGGGTACTTGGCAGAGATGCCATCCCAAGGATCAGACTCGAGCTGCTTCATGCCGAGCGAGATGCGGTGGGTTTCCTGGTTGATGCGGATGATCTGAACCTTGACCGACTGGCCAATGTTGAGGATCTCAGAAGGATGGTTCACGCGGCGCCATGCCATGTCGGTCACGTGCAGCAGGCCATCGATGCCGCCGAGGTCAACGAACGCACCGTAATCGGTGATGTTCTTGACGACGCCGTCAACAACCTGGCCTTCTTCGAGGTTCTGAACGATTTCAGAACGCTGCTCGGCGCGGGACTCTTCGAGAACAGTACGGCGCGAAACAACGATATTACCGCGACGCTTGTCCATCTTGAGGATTTCGAACGGCTGCGGGTTGTGCATCAGCGGCGTTACGTCGCGGATTGGACGAATGTCCACCTGCGAACGTGGAAGGAACGCAACAGCGCCATCCAGATCGACGGTGAAGCCACCCTTGACCTGGTTGAAGATAACGCCTTCGACGCGTTCACCAGCTTCGAACTTGGCTTCGAGCTTGACCCAGCTCTCTTCGCGGCGAGCCTTCTCGCGCGACAGAACGGCTTCGCCCAGAGCGTTTTCAATGCGCTCAACGTAAACTTCGACTTCGTCGCCGACCTTCAGGCCGCCGTCTTTCGAACGTGCGCCGAATTCCTTGAGCGCGATGCGGCCTTCAACCTTGAGGCCAACGTCAACGATTGCAACGTCCTTTTCAATCGCCGTAACGATACCTTTGGCTACATAGCCTTCAGCAAGGTCATTCGACGCAAAGGACTCTTCCAGCAGGGCTGCGAAATCGTCGCGCGTGGGGGTAGCTACTGACATTAAATCTCCTGAGAGCATCCACTATGGGACACAAAGCACCGGGGGTTCGCGTTGATCATTCCCAAAAACAATGCCCGCCTCTTTCTTCGAGGTTTTCCGGTGCAGGACATGCTTTCAGGATATTCCAGTCTAAACGAGGGCCGGACTTGCCGGTTCCACGCACATATTATCTCTTCAAGGCAGCATCGACAATCGACTTGGCTGCTTGAAACGCCGCCTCTATACCCATTTTAGACGTATCAAGCAAGTGCGCGTCTTCAGCTGGTTTCAAAGGGCTGTCGCTGCGCCCCATATCACGCTCGTCGCGTTTTTTCACATCCGAGAAAATCGCCTCGTAATCGGCAACGCCGCCTCCGGCAATGATCTCGTCAAACCGGCGGCGGGCGCGCACATCGGCGGCTGCCGTTACGTAGAGTTTCACCGGCGCATCGGGGCAGACCACCGTTCCAATGTCACGCCCGTCGAGCACAGTGCCGGGCTGGCGCTTTGAGAATTCTCGTTGCGCCTCCACCAGTGCGCGGCGCACCGAAGGCATGACCGCGATCCGCGATGCTGCTTCGCCAACCTCATGGCGGGCAAGCACCGCGCGGTCCATGGCGGCGAGATCCAGATTGAGCGCCACCTTCTCAGCAACGGCTTCATCGTCCAGCGGCAATCTCGCATCCAGCAGCGCCTTTGCAGTCGCACGGTATGTCAGCCCAGTGTCCAGGTGATGAAATCCATAAGCTTGCGCAATGTGTCGTGACAGCGTCCCCTTGCCTGCGGCGGCCGGTCCATCAATGGCAATTATAAATGTCATAATTCTCCCGTCCTGCTGTCGAAACGGCATAACGATGCCGTCTGCGGTTTCTTACAGAGGCCGAACCGGATCATCAAGCGATGGACCTGAGCCGCGCAGTATACGTGGCTTATAAAGTTTATCTTTGACAGGAAACGCATCAGCGATTAATGGGACCGGCTAGAATTTTACCGTCTACTGCCGGAAATACGGCGTAAACACCGAACTCATCTCACAATTTGAGGCTTAGACATTGGCAAAAGTGGACCTTGGAACCAAGCGCACAGATCCTGATACAGGCAAGAAGTTTTACGACCTGAACCGTGATCCGATCGTGTCTCCTTATTCCGGCAAATCCTGGCCGCTTTCCTTCTTCGAGGAAACGACTGCAGCCAAGAAGATGGAACAGCAGGCTGAAGAGGAAGAGGTAGCCGAAGTCGATACCGAAAACACGGAAGTCGAACTCGTGCCTCTGGAAGACGCGGATGCCGACGCAGCTGGCGACGACATCCCCGATATCGAAGGCGACGATGACGTCGAGCTGGATGATGACGACGACACATTCCTGGAAGCGGACGAAGACGAAGACGATGACGATGTTTCCGGCATCATCGGCGTAAACGGCGACGACGACGAGACCTGATTTCCACAGGAATTATCGCCCGGCGTCAAAAAAATGTCGTCGGGCGAATTTTTCGGCTTGCCATTGTGCACAAGCACAAGTATCAAGCCGCCACCGACGCAAACAAATGCTTCGGTTCCCGGAACCGGATAAACATACCGGAACCCTTATGGGGCTATAGCTCAGCTGGGAGAGCGCTTGCATGGCATGCAAGAGGTCAGCGGTTCGATCCCGCTTAGCTCCACCAAACTTCCTAGAATTTGATATTTTACAGTAAATTCAAATCGCTATGCGGAAGTCGTGCAGAATGTTCTGACCAACATTTTCCACCAAGTTTTGTGAACCGAGAATTTTGGCACTCAGCTTCTGTTGAAAGGAAGGCGCAGTACCGCTCACGCTTCACCGGCTGGAAACGATCAATCCTTTATCGGCCCACCGAGAGCCGCAGTGAAGGGCACGCTATTGGCGAGCGGGACGATGCCCTGACATGAGTTCCCCCTGCGTCGTCTCCGGTCGTTCCAGACGCTATCCAGCGCCCAGGCGCTTGTGCCGAGTTGATCCGGTCGGCGGCGGGCGGTGCCGAAGAACGTCTCTGTGGGTGATCCTGACGAACGGCTCTCAGCAGACAGCGGACCAAACAGGGTCAGCATCAACAGGCTGTCGGTTAAACATCGAGACCACCGCAGCGGTCGTGGTGCGGGCGATGCCGTTCTTGATCAGGTTCTCGGGCTTCATGTCTTTGTAACAGACTTGTCGAAGCCGTCACCGGTCGAGGCCTAACCAGCTGACGAACCACATAGGTCGCCGTTCCAGAAGCTAGTTCGCCCAAAACTGTCGTGAAGCTTCATCGTCGGCTGAATTGCACACGTCAGGGGCGATTGAGCGTGTCTTGATCGATATTCTCATCGCTCCGGCCGGAGAACCAGTTCGCCAACAAAGCGCCGGAGATGTTGTGCCAAACGCTGAAAATGGCGCTTGGAACAGCAGCAAGCGGTGAAAAATACGCGGTTGCAAGCGCCGCGCCGAGGCCCGAATTTTGCATTCCGACCTCTATGGCGATAGCCTTGCGCTTTGCGAGCGACAGGCCTGTGGCTTTTGCCGCGAAATATCCCAGCATGTAGCCAAGACCATTGTGCAGGACCACAACTGCAAAAATCATTAGTCCAGACTGAGCAATGGCACCTTTCGAGGCACCCACCACGGCAGAAACAATCAGAACGATACCAATGACACTCACCAGCGGCAGTGCCGGAACGGCGGCCTTGACGACACCGGGCAGCAGCTTCTGCAAGGCGGCACCGAGAGCCAATGGCACCAGAACGACCTTAACGATGCTCATGAACATCGCCCAACCATCGACAGGGAGAAACTGGCTTGCAAACATCCAAACGAGGAATGGCGTCACCAGCGGCGCTGCAAGCGTTGTGACAGAGGTGCAGGCAACCGAAAGCGCAACGTCGCCTTTCGAGAGATAGGTCATCACATTGGATGAGGTGCCGCCGGGGCAGCAACCCACAAGAATGACGCCAGCGGCGACTTCCGGCGGCATCGGAATAAGGCGGGTCAGCAATACCGCGAGCAGGGGCATGATGAGAAACTGACCCAGCACGCCGATGGTGACATCGAAGGGACGCTTTACAACTTCGCGGAAATCATCAACCGACAGGGTCAGCCCCATACCGAACATGATGATCGACAGAAGTGTGACGATCCAGGGTGCGATCTGCTTGAACGTATCTGGGAAGAAGAAGCCAAGAACTGCGAAAAGAATGACCCAACCGGCAAATGTTTTGCCCACGAAAGCCGAGATTGTTGCCAGTGATTTCATGTTCTTACTCCAAACCCACAATTGAATGTGACGTCTAGTTGCAGAGGCTGCGGTGTCAAGGCACGCATCACCCCGCATGGTCTTGATCCACTGACTTACCGCTTAAAAGAGACCAAGCTTACCCGAAGCGGTCAACTTTCTGTCAAAACGGCCGAATTATCTGGCAAATTGAGGTTCGCTCCCCTATTTCCAGATGGTTGGCGCGTGCTGCGTGCGCTGCGGGTTTTCCCGAAATCGACGGAGACTTCGATCAACCTCTCACAAGGGAGCGAGAACCCATGTCTTCAGTTACAAGACCCGGTCGCATTCAATCCACCCTACGGCATTTCCTCGACAACGAGGCGTCTGGCGGCATCATTTTGATGTTTGTCGCCGCTCTGGCAGTCATTACTGCCAATTCCCCGCTGGCCGAGACCTATTTCGACATCCTTCACATCTACGTTGGCCCTCTCAGCCTGCTGCACTGGATCAATGACGCATTGATGGCCGTGTTCTTCCTGCTGGTCGGGCTTGAAATCAAACGTGAAATGCTTGACGGCCAGCTCTCCACGTGGAACCGGCGCATTCTTCCCGGTGCGGCGGCTGCTGGCGGCATGCTGTTTCCGGCTCTGTTCTACGTCTATTTCAACTGGAATGACCCAATAGCGCTGCGCGGATGGGCGATCCCAACCGCGACAGACATTGCCTTTGCGCTGGGTGTCCTCTCCCTTTTCGGGAACAGGGTCCCCGCCTCGCTGAAAATATTTCTGGCAGCGCTAGCCATCATCGATGATCTCGGTGCGGTCATCGTCATCGCGATATTCTACACGGCCGATCTCAACATGCTGGCCCTTGCTGGCGCTGGCATCGTCATCGGCAACCTGATCATCCTCAACCGGATGGGCATGAGGTCGCTATGGCCTTACCTCTTGCTCGGCGCAGTGCTTTGGGTATTGGTCTTCGCGTCCGGTGTTCATGCAACATTGGCTGGTGTTATTCTCGCGCTGACTATCCCGCTCAAGCAAACACCGGGCACACCCGAGGCAGCTCATCACGAATCACCACTTCACAAGCTCGAGCACCTGATCCACAAACCGGTTGCATTCGTCATTGTGCCTATCTTCGGATTTGCCAATGCAGGTGTGTCCTTTGCCGGCATTTCCATGTCGGTATTTTCTGAAAACCTGACGACGGGTATCGCTGCAGGACTTTTGCTCGGCAAGTTGGTTGGTGTTTTCGGAACAGTGGTACTTCTGGTAAAACTCGGCCTTGCGGATCTTCCTGCCCAGGCAAGCTGGGGACAGGTCGCAGGCACGGCGCTTCTGTGCGGGATCGGCTTTACGATGAGCCTGTTCATCGGCCTTCTTGCGTTTGACGATCCAGCCGTTCAGGACCGGGTCAAGATCGGAATTCTCGCGGGCTCGGTGATATCGGGAGTGCTGGGCGCGGTCTTGTTGTCCGTGTCTGGTCGGCGGCGCAGCACCATAGGATCTGTGTCAGGCTGATTGTCTCTTAAATTCCTGAGAAGCAAAGTCAGCCCGCCTCGCCCGAAACAGCGTAAGCAGCCGCTCTCACGCGCTGCTTGTCGCTTTCAAGGCTCAATGCTAGCTCGGCCCGGGCGAGTGCCTCCTGCGAATGTCGGATGGCATTGTCTCTAAAGCCGGACGCATTGAACCTTGCCAGAATACCAAACGCCTTTTGGAGACGCAGGCCCACCTCAACAACGGCTGCCCCGTCACGCGCAATTGGTGTGAACAGGTCGTCGAACACATCATTGAGCCGGATGCCTGGGACATAGATATTTGGAAATGCGACGGCATCTTGGTTTTCGGTATCCACAGGCTCTTCCCAAACCGCCAGTATGCGAAGTGCCCGGGCAATGACATCGATCGCGGTGCCCGGGTCATTGATCGCTGGCGAAAGGGCACGCGACGCAATTTCTGTCAGGACTGACGCGCCAAATCTCGGATCCTGATCGAAAGAGCGCGTGTCTTCTACCGAAAAGCATCGTTTAATATCGGCAAGCGTCTGCTCAATCTCGTCACGCCCGGCACCGTCGACTGAGGCCACCGGCCTTGTCGGATCAACCAATTGTCCAGGAATAGCACGAACGAAAATACGGGCTTTTGCATCTGTGGCAATCTTGGACAGTGTGCTTGTATCGAGATGCTGGACATAGCCAATCCTGTCGATGAACACGTCAATGGACGAGACTGGAATATCCTTTTCATCACGCAATTCGTTGCCACCCAGGTATGGCTGCTGGCGTCGCGAGCGCATGGCGTCGATGGTGACCGTCTCTACTCGCTCCGTCGTCTCTGTGACACGGCCCAGCCGTGAGAGATGGTCGATCCAGCGCAACATTGTCACGATGATCAGCACGACCACAACGATGGTCACAACAAACAGAACAACCCGTCCGCGATCGCCATAAGCCCCGGTGCTCAGCGCAATGATGCCGACAAGGCTGAACAGGAAAGAACCTACGAACGTCGCTAAAACGTTCTGGGTCGTGCTGTCTTCCATCACCAGTTTTGTCGCACGTGGCGTCACATTGGTGGTGGCTGCGGAATAGGCAGACACCATGGTGCTCAGGGAAAACGTGGTCACTGTCAGCATGCTGGAAGCAATGATGCCGAGAATATTGTCAACGGCGTCAGCGCCGATTTTGGTCGGCAGGTCATTCGGAATGAAGGGGCTGACAACAATGGCGACCAGCGCTGTGGCAACAGCAAGGATCGAGAACAAGGTCGCCCGAAACCAGATGCGGCGCGTGACTTTTGCAAAGAACCAGGCCCAACGTGATGTCATTCGAATTCAATGTCCCAAAAATGATGCGCAGAAAACGCAATGCTATGCTCAATCATTGTCGTTTGGAATGTTCAGCAAATGGCCGCAAGCCTTGCAGTGGACAGCGTCAACTTCGTGCCGCTGCAGGCCGCATTTCTCGCAAGGGTACATGACCTTGTTGGGCCGAACGATGGATTGCGCGAGCCTGACGAACAGCGAGATGCCAACGATCATTGTGACGACGGATGTTAATTTTCCCAAGGGTCCAGGCAAGGTAATGTCGCCAAACCCTGTCGTTGTCATCGTTGCGACCGTGAAGTAAAGCGCGTCGACAAAGCCAATGAGACCGCTCTGGTGATAGAAAAACGTGGTGTAGACGAAGCCGGTCACCATGAACAGGAACACGAAAAAGTTCAGCGATGCGCGAGCGACGTCCCTGTACTGATGGCAGCCTAGCCGTTTGAGAACGAAAGCGAAGAGCGGGCTCTCGCCGACTGCCCATAACCGCATTGCCCGCAGAAATGCGAAATTGAACAGCGCATTCGGAAACAGAAGCGTCGCCAGTATGACAAGGTCTATCCATGTCATCGGTCGCTTGAGGAATGCCATTACAGAGCCGGTTGCGAAAACTCGTGCAAGAATTTCAGCGAAAATCCAGACCGCGATGAGATAGTCTATGATCAGATATGACGGCCCACTACGCAGGAATGGGCCGAAGATAAAGAACGCAATGATACTGAGGTCGATCACCGCGAGCACCGCCTGCCAGCGTAAAGCCCATGTGTCGCGTCCGCGTTCAATACGGCGCAGCTTGCTCTGCAGCTGCTCGATCCGCCCTGGTAACGGGCTTTTGGCTTTTACGTCTGGCGTCATTCTTAACGGATAAAGGTCCGCTACCGCCAGGTCAACGTCAAGCGCTGCTCTCTAAATCGAACGGATCTGAGTGTGAGACGACCACCAATCTGACGGATGCCAGCAGATCAGTGGTCGTCATTTTTTAAAACCCGGTTCAAGCCAGGGAGAAGATCAGTCCCGATAGTGCAAAGCCGAGTAGACCAACCATCGTCTGCATGACGGTCCATGTCTTGAACGTCGTTTTGATGTCCATGTTGAAGAATCGGCCAACAAGCCAGAAGCCGGAATCGTTGACATGGGATAGCATGACCGAACCCGATGCGACTGCGATGACGATGGCCGCCAGCTCTACACCTTGGTAACCCGCAGCTTGTACCGCAGGCTGGATAAGTCCGGCAGCGGCGATGAGGGCAACAGTGGCAGAACCCTGCGCAACGCGCAGCGCCGTAGCGATCAAGAAGCCCGCAACAAAGACGGGCATGCCGATATCTGCCAGCGCGCTTGATAGCGCGTTGCCAATGCCAGAGGCGCGAAGCACACCACCAAACATGCCACCGGCACCCGTTATCAAAATGACCGAGCAGACCGGACCCAAAGCCGAATCGACGATACGTTCAACCTTGAGAGGGTCTCTACCGCGCATTGGGCCAAGCACAACGGCCGCCACGAGAACCGATATCAGAAGTGCGATCGGTGTCGAACCTATGGCGCGCAATAGCTGGAACCAGCCGGCATCCTTGCTCACCCATTCTTGCGCGCGCGCAAAATCCAGACCTGTATTCATGAAGATCAACAGCAGTGGTAGAAGCAAAAGCGCGACCACAAGGCCGGAGCTGGGCAAGGACACCTCGTCGTCAGCTTTTTCTTCCGTCACATTTTCAGGGATAGGCAAGAAGATCCGATTTCCGATCCATTGCCCGAAGAAATGACCCGCAACGATCCACGTCGGCACAGCAACAATGAGGCCAACGATAATGAGCAGGCCAACATCAGCGCCCAGCAATTCCGATGCGGCAACCGGGCCAGGGTGGGGAGGCACGAAAACGTGCATGCAGGAGAACGCGGTCGCAACCGGTATTCCGTAAAGCAAGAGGCTTCCACCCAGACGGCGTCCTACCGTGAACATGACAGGAAGCATAACGACGAGGCCTGCGTCAAAAAAGATCGGAAAGCCGAAGAAGAGCGATGCTATGCCCAAAGCCATAGGCGCACGTTCCTCGCCAAAACGGGCGATGAGATCGTCGGCCAGAGCCTGCGCGCCACCAGATACTTCCAGTAGCCTGCCCAGCATGGCACCAAGCCCCACGAGAAGCGCCACGCCACCGAGCGTGGAGCCGAAGGCCGTCGTGAGCGTGTTCATGATGTTTGCAGTTGGAATGCCCGTGACAAGCGCGGTCAAGAAACTGACGAGAATGAGTGCCACAAACGCGTGAACACGAAATTGGATGATGAGCAACAACAGAAGCGCCACCGCGCCCACTGCTATGGAAATCAAGGTACCCGCAGACAATGTCTGTTCGAATTCCGGCAAATGAATACTCCTTAAATGCGGACGCTGACTTTCGCCAACCGCTACAAACGGTCGCTTGATGGACCTGTGGTCTGAACTCGCAACGAACCAGATGGTCCCGTGTAGGACAAAGCGCCCGCCCGCTTCAATGCGAGAGATCGATTATGAAGTAACATTACGGAGTGCAGGCAGGGTTATCCACTGGCTGGTCCGGCATCACTCTCTCCTGCTACCAGCTCCAGCGGCCAGATGATTTGCTGCTTCTCATCGGGGTAAAGCGATGCGTAAGCGGGCATCCTGGACAGCAGCGTCTTGCCGACCGAAACACCCAGATCCCTCAGAGACAGGCGAAAGCTGGTGAGTGGCGGCTGGAGAAACCGACCGCGCGGCTCTTCGCGGAAACCGATGACGGCCAGATCGTGACCGACCTTCAAGCCCACTTCGGCAAGTCTGCGATAAAGCCCCAGCGCCATGAGTTCATAGATCAGTACCACGGCGGTTGGGCGCTGCCGCATGTGCAGCAATTCGCTACCTGCATGATAGCCACCCTGCTCGCTGGATTTTGCCTTGATGACGAGCGATGGATCAAAGGAAAGCCCGTTTTCTTCCAGCCCCTTCTTGTAGCCTTCCAGAAAAATATAACCAAGATTAATGTCGTTATCGGGAATGGCGACTGCAATGCGCTTGTGACCATTTGCGGCAAGGCGGTTCACTGAAGCGCGTGCCACGCCGTCAAAATCCAGATCGACCCAAGGGTAATTGCCACCGGATTGGGAGCGGCCGAGTGCAACGAAAGGCACGCCTGTCTTGACCAGAAAGTCGATCCGCCTGTCGATTCTGCGGGTGGACGAAATGATCATCGCATCCACCAGGCGCCGCGCCACCATGCGTTTCAGATATTCCTCCCGGTCTTCGTCATCCGAACAAGGAAGTATGACGAGATCAAGCTTGTGAGGCGCAAAAACGCTTTGTAGCCCGTCTGTTACGCCCATGAAGAAGTTGTCGGAGTTTTCCACGGTCTCCGGATTGCTCCCCATCATCAAGCCGATAACGTTTGTGGTGCCTTGGCGCAGACTGCGGCCGGATTGGTTTGCGACGTAACCAAGCGCTTCGGCGGCCTCCAGCACACGGGCGCGGGTTTCTTCGCTCACATCGGGCTTGCCGTTCAATGCACGGGAAACGGTGCCTATGGAGATGTCGAGATGCTCGGCCAGCTGGCGTATTCCCTTCATGTCTCTACCCATTCCCCATCTCGTCTATTCCTCACGTCTTATACGCCTCTTGACACAAATAGCATTTTCATCATAGCGTCGTAAACGTTTACGGAACATCGTACCTTGAGTAGTTTGGTGCGAAAACCGGGAGGAAATCGTGATATTCAATGCCGTTTTATGCGGATGCGGAGCTATGGCTAAAGGCTGGTTGCGGGCAATTGCCTCGACACCGGAGCTTGCGGCTTCCATCAAAATTGTGGGACTTGTGGATCTGAACCGCGACACGGCGGAAGCTCTGGCGCAAGAGTTCTCGTTGACGCAGGCCGTCATCGGCACTGATCTCAAGCAAGTGCTTGAGACGACCAAGGCCGACCTGCTCTTCGACGTCGTCATTCCCGTTGCGCGTTTCAATGTCGTATCCATCGGCCTTGCTGCTGGATGCCACGTACTGAGCGAGAAGCCGATGGCCTCTTCGCTTGAAGAGGCACGGGAGTTGGTCGCACTGGCAGAAAAAGCTGGCAAGGTGCATGCCGTGGTTCAAAACCGCCGCTTTATCTCCGGCATTCGTCGTCTTCGGCGCGCAGTCTCGGAAGGATTGATCGGCAATCTCACCGGCATTCATTGCGATTTCTTCATCGCACCGCATTTTGGTGGCTTCCGTGAAGAAATGAAGAACGTGCTGTTGCTGGACATGGCTATCCACACTTTCGATGCCGCACGGTTCGTTGCCGATGAGAAGCCCCTTGGTGTCTATTGCCTCGAAACCAACCCTTCCGGTTCGTGGTATTCGCACGGCGCTGCGGCCAATGCGATCTTTGAGTTTTCCAACGATGTCGTCTTTACCTATCGTGGCTCGTGGTGCGCCGAAGGTGAGCGGACCAGTTGGGAAAGCCAATGGCGGCTGGTCGGATCCAAGGGCATGCTCACATGGGACGGCGAAGAAAATTTTGTCGCGACCCTTGCCGGAACCGAAGCCGGGCTTCTGCGAGGCTCCAAAACCGTAAACGTTTCTGAGGTCACTAATATCGAGGAAACGCAAGGCCACGCCAGCGTGATCTCGTCCTTCATCGCCGCAATCCGCGATGGTGGCGTGCCTGAAACGGCTTCTTTCGACAACATCAACAGCCTTGCCATGGTGATTGCCGCTATTGAAAGCGCGCGTCTTCGCCAGCGGGTTTCCATTGCAGCGTAAGGATACAACAGTGAGCAATCCGGCAAAATCAATCCGCATCGGCACCATGGTCAGCGCAACAAATGGGAATGCGGCAGAACGCATCGCCCAGATCGCCCACATGGGGTTTGAGAGCTTCGAGCCATTTTTCTGGCAGACCACCAGCGGGCAAGATATCGCAGAACTGGGCAAACGCTGCCTCGATGCCATTGGTGATCGCGACATAACCATCTCCACGCTCGGCATGTTCGGCAATCCGCTGGAAGAAACGGACATGGATCTTGAGACGCTGCAAGGCTGGAAAGACTGCATTGATAACGCCCACCACTTCGGCGCGACATGTGTTGCCGGTTTTACGGGTCGTCTGCGCGGCAAGCCGCTGCCGGAAAGCCTGCCACGGTACAAGGCAATATGGAGCGAATTGGCCAAGCGTGCAGCGGACAAGGGCGTGAAGATCGCGTTTGAAAACTGCGCGATGGACGGCAATTGGGCAAGTGGTGATTGGAATATCGCCCACAACCCGGATGCCTGGGAACTGATGTTCAACGAGACGCCCGACGATAATATCGGTATCGAATGGGAGCCCTGCCACCAGATGGTCTATCTCATCGATCCGCTGCCACAGATCCGCAAATGGGCGCACAAGATTTTCCACGTGCATGGCAAGGACGCGACCATTCGCTGGGATGTCATCAAAGAGCACGGCATTTTCGGCAAGGAGAAATTTGTCTTCATGCGCACGCCGGGCTTTGGTGATAGCAACTGGACGGATGTCATCTCGGAGTTGCGCCTGGCGGGCTGGTCCGGCTCCGTCGATATCGAAGGCTGGCACGATCCGGTTTATCGCGACGCGCTTGAAATGACGGGCCAGGTCCACGGCCTGAATTATCTCAAAGCATGCCGCGGCGGTGATTTCATCATCGATCCGGTATGAGACGACTGCGCGGCTCAGGAGGTGGGCCGCGCCTGAACTGCAATAACGATAACCACAGAGGAGGAGATCATGGGTATCGCTAAGGGCATGATGTTGGGCGCACTGGCGCTTGCAGGCGCTTCACTTGTCGCGCTGTCGGCAAAGGCTGAGGACGTCAAGATAACGGTATGGTCGCTGGATCGGGATATCCAGCCAGCACCCAATCTCATCAAGGATTTCAATGCGCTGAAGAACGGTATCGAGGTTGAATATCGCTACATTCAATTCGACGATGTTGTGAGCGAAGCGATGCGCGCCTATTCGACAGGCAAAGCACCTGACATCATTGCTATCGACAACCCCGACCATGCGATGTTCGCGGCGCGGGGCGCGTTCCTCGACGTCACGGACAAGATCGCCAAATCTGATGTCATCAAGACTGATAATTATTTCCCGGGCCCCCTGAAATCCACGACATGGGACGGCAAATATTTCGGCGTCCCGAAAGCGACCAACACCATTGCGCTCTACTACAACAAGGATCTCTTCAAGGCAGCGGGCCTCGATCCGGCAAAGCCACCACAAACCTGGGACGAGCTTGTGGCAGCCGCAAAGAAACTGACTGACCCATCCAAGAACATATACGGCATTTCGTTCAGCGCGAAGGCGAATGAGGAAGGGACATTCCAGTTCCTGCCTTGGGCGCAGATGGCAGGTGCGACTTACAAGAACATCAACACCGATGGCGCGGTGAAAGCGCTGGAAGTGTGGAAGCAGATGATGAGTGAGAAGCTCGCGTCGCCCGACACATTGACGCGCGGTCAATGGGAAGCGACCGCCACCTTTAATGCGGGCAACGCCGCCATGGCAATTTCCGGACCATGGGAAATCGACCGCATGCTGAAGGATGCCAAGTTTGATTGGGGCGTCGCACTGCTTCCCGTTCCAACTCTGGATGCGCCACGTTCTTCGGCCATGGGTGACTATAACTGGGCGATTTTCTCCAAAACCAAACATCCCGACGAAGCGTTCAAGGTGATCGAATATTTCGCCTCGCAGGACAAGGACATGTTCAAGAGGTTCGGGCAATTGCCCGCCCGCTCTGACATTGCCATTCCGCCAACCGGCAATGCCCAGAAGGATGAAGCCCTCAAGGTGTTTGTGGAACAGCTGAAATATGCCCAGCCACGTGGCCCTTCGCCAGAATGGCCAAAGATTTCCAAGGCGATTCAGAATGCCATCCAGGCTGCCTTGACCGGGCAGATGTCGCCCAAGGAAGCGCTCGATCAGGCTGCCGAAAAAATTAAGCTCGTTGAAAAATGATCGTGGCTGTGCCGCTGCCATGATCAGGCTGCGGCATGTCACCTTACCTGTTCCTCCCGGCGGGTTGCCTGTCGCCCATGGCGGCGGGCAACCCTATCCGGAACATCCATCTGTCGGAAACAAGGGCATCTCATGAAGAAGCTATTTTCCAGCGTGAGCGATGGTCGCGGCTTTGATATCGTGCTTGTGGCTTTGCCGCTCGCATTCCTGTTCATCATGGCCGGCCTGCCGCTGATCTACAACATCCTCATGAGCTTTCAGGAAGTTGACATGTTCAGCCTTGGCAGCTTCGTTCGCCCGTTTGTTGGCTTCAAGAACTATATCGATCTGTTCAATCAGCCCGAAACCATTCCCATTCTCACCAATACGGTTATCTTCGTCGTTGCCTCCATCGCCGGTCAGTTTTTCTTTGGCTTTGGGCTGGCACTGTTCTTCTGGACGAATTTCCCGGGTGCAACCTGGCTGCGTGGCCTGTTTCTGGTCTCCTGGGTCATGCCAGGCCTTGTCGTCGGCGCAATCTGGAACTGGATATTGTCTGGCGATTTCGGCGTGCTGAATTTCATTTTGCGTGAAAGCGGCATTGTCGATGCAAATATCTTCTGGCGCTCGGACCCGAATTTCTCGCTCTGGGCCGTGGTTCTTGCCAATATCTGGCTCGGCACTTCGTTCAACATGATCCTGCTGTCCGTTGGCCTTGCTGCCATTCCCGCTGATCTCTACGAAGCCGCGGAACTTGATGGCGCGAATGCCTGGCAACGCTTCTACACGATCACACTTCCCATGATGCGCTCGACAATCGGGGCCATCGTGTCGCTGGGGCTGATCTTCACATTGCAGCAATTCGACCTTTTTGCAGCCATTACCGATGGCGGGCCGAACAACACGTCCAACGTCGCGCAATATTGGGCGTGGGACCTGTCCTTCCGGCAATATGATTTCGGCAAGGGTGCGACCATTTCGGTCATCATGATCGTCTTCGTCATGCTGGCATCGGTCGTCTATGTTCGCTCCACACGTCATGAGGTGCGCGGATGAGCCTTGCGATACGAAACCGCTTCATGTTGGCCATCGCCCTTGTGATGGCCGCGATCTATCTGTTCCCGCTTTACTGGATGTATGTAACATCGCTCAAGGGCGGCTCGGAGATGTTCGTCAATCCACCGAGCTTCTGGCCGGCTGCACCGCAATGGGAAACCTATGCCTATGTGTGGGAAAGCCGCAATATGGGCCGCTATCTGTGGAACTCCATTCTGATCGCGACCGGCGCTGTCAGTCTCATTACCGTTCTCGGAGTGGGCTGTGCGTATGTGCTGGCACGCTATCGAAACCGCTGGGTGGATACCGGGCTGTTCCTGATCCTGATGCTTCAGGTTCTTCCCGCATCCTTGATGATTACGCCGATTTTCGTCGGCTTCTCCCAATTCGGTCTTCTGGATTATCCTCGTTTTGCGGTCATTCTGGCCATTGCTGCCAAAAGCATGCCGTTCTTCGTCATTCTGGTGCGCGCCACCTTCATGGCCGTGCCGCAGGAACTGGAGGAGGCAGCGCTTGTGGATGGCAATTCGCGGATTGGGGCTTTCTTCAACATCGTTCTGCCGCTTGCCCGCAACGGCATTCTGGTTTCCGCCATCCTCATCTTCATGCAGGCCTTCGGTGAATTCGTCTACTCGAAATCCATCATTCAGGCCGTGGAATTGCAGCCCGCAAGTGTTGGATTGAATTCCTTCATGGGGCCAAACACCAGTGAATGGAACAACATCATGGCATACGCCACGATGTATGTGACGCCCATTCTCGCCATTTTCATTCTCTTGCAGCGCCGCATCGTTTCCGGCCTGACATCGGGAGCACTCAAATGACCCTTCAGATCGAACTTTCCGGTGTGAACAAATATTATGGCGCTTTCCACGCGCTGAAAAACATAGAGCTTTCCATTGAGAAAGGCACCTTCGTCGCACTCGTCGGCCCCTCTGGCTGTGGCAAATCTACCCTGCTGCGCTCTCTGGCCGGGCTTGAAAGCATTTCAGGCGGCGACATGCGCATCGCGGGTAAGCTGATGAATGGTGTACCGCCGCGCAAGCGGGATGTGGCCATGGTGTTCCAATCCTATGCGCTTTACCCGCATATGACTGTCGAGGAAAACCTGACCTATTCGCTGCGCATCCGCGGCGTTAAGAAGGCCGAGGCACGTAAGGCTGCCGAAGAGGTGGCTGCCACCACCGGGCTTTCGCAACTGATGAAGCGCTATCCTCGCGAGCTTTCCGGCGGACAGCGCCAGCGCGTGGCCATGAGCCGCGCCATCATCCGTGACCCGCAAGCGTTTCTGTTCGATGAACCTCTGTCCAACCTCGATGCAGCACTACGCGTACATATGCGCAAGGAGATCAGATCATTACATGACCGTCTTCATGCGACCTCTGTCTATGTCACCCATGACCAGATCGAGGCGATGACCATGGCAGACCATGTCGTGGTGATGAAGGATGGCGTGATCGAGCAGCAAGGATCACCCATCGAACTCTACGATCACCCCGTCAACCGCTTCGTTGCAGGGTTCATCGGCTCCCCCGCCATGAATTTCGTACCCGCTGTGGTTGGCGATGACGGTCGTCATGTGTCATTGCAATTTGCGGGCGGTCTGGCTGCGGGAAGCATTCCGCTCATTCATCCACGCCCAGCTGGTTCGCACGTCACAGTCGGTATCCGCCCAGAACATATCGAGCTGACGGGCACGTCGGATGCGCAATTCAGCTTGCCTGTAGCAGCTGTCGAAACAACCGGATCCGCCACTTTTATAACAACTGCCACCGAGCCCGAAGTTTCAATGGTCATTCAGGGTCGAAGCACCGTCAAAGCCGGTGAACAGCTTGGTTTTGCCATCAACCCCACCTCTCTCCATCTTTTCGATGAGACGACTGGCATGCGCATATGAGTTATGAAGGGAGGCGCATGCGTAAGACGCGAGTTTTCTACGAACTGCTCCGCTTTTCGAACCGCTCAGGATCGCGATATATCCTGCCCAAAGAGATATCCATAGACGATGGCTATCAATCCACCGCCCACAATATTGCCGAGTGTCGCTGCTGAGATGTTGGTGATTATCGATGAGATGGTGATCATCGATGCGCCAGCTTGGCTTTGTTCAAGCAGGTAAGCGTAGGGCAGCAAATACATGTTCGCAACCGAGTGCTCAAAGCCTGCCGCAACGAAGACAGTGACCGGCAGGACAATTCCGGCGAGTTTTTCACTTATGCTATCGCCTGCGAATGCAACCCAAACGCCAAGACACACCAGAATATTGGCCATGATCCCGCTTGCAAAGACAGTGCCGAAGCCCTTTTCGGCTTTTGTTGTCGCAAGGTCGATGGCGGCTGAGCCGACAGCCCCGTCACCGGCTTCGTGCAATCGCGCAGCAAAGACGACAAGCGCAAGCAGTATCGAGCCAATGAAGTTTGCGAAATAAGCAACCAGCAGCGCACGAAGGGCGACACCAGCAGAAACATGACCGAACAGAACCGGGCCTGCAAAAAGCGTGTTGCCGGTAAACAGTTCAGCGCCTGCAATAACCACCGCAGCCAAACCCAGCGAAAAGACCAGACCAGCCAGAATGTGCGCCGCCCCGAAGGGCATGGCGTCTGCTCCTGATAGCGCAACGCTTGCCGCCACACTGCCCAGTCCAATATACAAGCCCGCCAAAAGGCCGAGGACCGCGATGGTTTTTAGAGGCTGTTCGGCCTTTGTGACCAAGGCTTCGAACGCATTTGCGGTCAATTCTGCGGGCTTGGGAAACGCACTCATGCCGGGGCGATCCGCACAGGGATGGACTTCGCCGCCGGTGTCTTGCTCTCCTCATCGTGCTGCCACAACGGAATGAGGGAATTGCATTCCGGGAAGTAGCCCGCGCAACTGCCTGGCGGCAGATCGTAGTCGATGAGTTGCATGCCGGTCAGCACGCGCACGATACCATCGTCCACGGCGGTGGTGATGCTTGCCAATCCATTCTTTGCAATCCCCAACCGGACGCGGTCGTCAGCATTGATCATCAGGATCATGCGGGATTTGTGAATACCGCGCAGCCGGTCGTCATAGCCATAGACGGTGGTATTGAACTGATCGTTGGACCGCAGGGTGATCAGGCTCAACACATTGCGATCTTCGCCCGTCGAGAAGCCTGAACAGAGGGCTTTCGGCAGCTTGAAGTTCGCCTTACCCGTGTCCGTTTCCCACACACGGTTTCTGGCCGCGACAGGACGCGGAAAACCACCGGGAATATCGATACGCTTATTGAAGTCCCTGAAAGGCTCGGGGAAAGTCGCTTCGATGGCATCTCTGACAAGGGCGTAATCACCAACCCATTCATCCCATGGAACTTTTGGATTGGGAGTGAGCGCGTATTTCGCAATTTCGGCCACGATCCGGGGTTCCGATAACAGGCTTTCGGCGGCGGGCTTGTACTTACCACGTGAGGCGTGGATGCAGGTGGTTGAATCCTCTATCGTGACGATCTGCGGGCCAGTTGCCTGCTCGTCGATTTCTGTGCGCACCAATGTGGGCAAGAGATACGTCGTTGCACCCGTGATCAGATGGCTTCTGTTGAGTTTTGTCGCGATCTGCACTGACAAATCCAGCCCGCGCCATTTCTCTTCCATCAGCGTCCTCTCGGGAATGGCGCGTACGAAATTGCCGCCCAGCCCGATGAAAGCCTTTATGCTGCCATCGATGATACCCTCACACGCCTCAACCGTGTTGACCCCATCTTTGCGCGGGGGCTCAAAACCATATTGTTCGGCCAACAGATCAAGCGGAACGAGCTTTGTCTTTTCGGATATGCCGACCGTTCTCTGGCCCTGCACATTGGAGTGGCCGCGCACGGGACAGATACCGGCACCCGGTCTGCCTATATTGCCGCGCATCAGCAGGAGGTTGATGAGCATCTGGACATTGCTGATGCCATAACGATGCTGGGTTAGACCCATTCCGTAAATCGCGATGACATTACGCGCCTGAGAGTATGTCTTCGCCGCTGCCTGAATGGAAGAGTGGCTCAGGCCGGAGGTCGCAAGAATATCAGCCCATGGCATGGTCCGGACGTAGCGTTCAAATTCGGCAAGTCCATGGGTATGTTCGTCGATAAATGCGACATCAAGCACGCGCGCTTCCCCCGACACGATGGCTTCATCATCCCATTCGAACAGACATTTGGCCATGCCGACCATAGCCGCGACATCTCCGCCCGCACTAACCTGATAATATTGCGTGGCAATATCGGTGGGCTTGTTGGTCAGCATCTGCCCCGGACGCTGTGGATTGACGAATTCCAGCCATCCACGCTCTTTCAAAGGATTGAACACCACGACAGGCGCACCGCGTTCCCGCACTTCCTGCAAGCTGTGAAGAAGCCGCGGCGCGTTTGTACCGACGTTCTGACCGAATGAAAGAATACAGTCCGTATGCTCGTAATCCTCCAGCAAGACTGTGCCGACAGGAGTTCCAATGCTCTGCGGCAGCGCGACCGAGGTCGTTTCGTGGCACATGTTGGAACTGTCTGGGAGATTGTTGTTGCCATACATGCGTGCCAGCAACTGGTACATATAGGAGGTTTCAAGGGAGGCGCGACCGGACGCATAGAAGACCACAGACTCTGGGTCATAACCCTTGAGTTTAAGACCAATATCCGCGAATGCCTCGGCCCAGGTGACTTCCTGATATTTGTCGGTCGTCGCATCGTAGCGCATGGGGTGCGTCAAACGGCCTTCGTTTTCCAGATCGAAATCAGACCAGCCAAGCAGTTCAGTAACGGTGTGTTTTGAGAAAAACTCCGGTGTCGTTCGCTTGGCCGTCAGATCCCAGAACGTGGCCTTGGCGCCGTTTTCGCAAAACTCTGCCAGATGCGGCTTGCCCGGCTTGGCCCAGGCGCAACTGGTGCAGGCATATCCGCCCTTTTTATTATGGTCGGTCATCAGGCCTGGAGCGGTCCTGACAGCCTTTTGCGTCACGGCGTTTTTGACGACGGATTTGATTGATCCCCAACCGCCAGTCGGCATCGTGTATGGCGCATATTTGACTTTTTTCACCGCTCTACCCTTGATCTTATCCATCAATGCTCAACCACAGCTAAGCTGAGATGTTCCATTCAAAAAGCCAATGAAAAAACCTGCGGAAGAGTTCCCTCAAAAGCCACTTGGAGTTGTAACCAAAGGGTGATGCAAAATTGGTGGAACAGATTTCGCTGATATGCGTTGCGGTTCAGGTGGCCATGGCGGCATCACCATCTTTCAATCAGGAACCATGATATTGCAGAGCACGCTCGACCCCTATTGCGGCCCAGCTCCAACGCTCCAGAACGCACTATCCTCGTGGAACCTCGATCCCGTTCTTCTCGCCTGTATCGCAGCTATCACCTTGGCTTTCCACCATGGCATGCCACGCGCTGGGATCTGGAAGACAGGCTTGTTTCTCGCCCTCCTGATTGTCGCCTTCGTCTCGCCCCTCTGTGCCATGACCAGCGCCCTCTTCTCGGTGAGGCTTGCACACCACATTCTCCTAGGCGCGGTGATCGCACCTTTCGTCGTCATGATCGGCTTTCCAACAAAGCCATGGCTTGCGAACATCCCCTTGGAAGCAATTTTTTTCGCCCACACCGCGATCTACTGGGCCTGGCATCTGCCATTCGGTTACGCCTTTGCCCTGTCAGGCACCTGGCAATACTGGCTGATGCAGACCGCGCTCATCGTCGCATCTGTTCTGCTCTGGCAAGCTTTGCTGTCGCGCAGCACATCGGTCGTGGCCACTGCCAGCCTTGCGCTGGGCACCATGGTCCAGATGGGTTTTCTCGGCGCGATCCTGACATTCGCACCTGAACCGCTGTTTGAAGCGCATTTCGCGACGACGCAGGCCTTTGGATTGACAACGCTCGAGGACCAACAGCTCGCGGGTGTGATGATGTGGACGCTGGGCTTTGCGCCCTACGCCGCGGTCGTCCTGTGGTGCCTGCGGACCCGCCTGTTTCAAACTCTTGCGGCGGAGCAGTGAGAGCGAGATGGTATTCGTCAAATTCTTGCACATCATGGCCATTTCCGTCTGGGCAGCCGGGCTGGTCAGCATGCCGGGGCTCTATGTGCAGCGCGCCAAGATCGATAGAGATCATGATCTTTACAGGCTTCAGAAGATCGTCAGATTTTCCTATGTCCGTGTCCTATCGCCCGCCGCCTTTATCGCGATTGCAACCGGCACCGGGCTGATTTTTCTGCAAAATCCGTTCAGCGCCTGGTTCTCCATGAAGCTGGCTCTTGTTGGCGTCATGGTCGTCATTCACGTCATGACGGGTCTTGTCATCATCCGCCTGTTTAACAAGGGCGAAGTGTATCCGGTGTGGCGCTTTGTTTCCGTCACCATCGCAAGCGGTATTGTTGTTTGCGGTATCCTTTTCCTCGTTCTTGCACGACCTGAAGCGCCTTTCTCTCTGCCATCAGGGTGGGCGGAGCCGGGCGCGCTCAAACGTATTGTCTCAGACATCAGTCCTTGGGAGATACCATGAGGCCGATGCCATGATCGAAGATCAATTTCCCGCCGTGCCATCCGGCCAGCCCGGTCAAAACGGAAGCCAGAAGCGAGAGGCCCAGGCCGTGAGGAAGAACATCGATGCTTTCCGTCACGCGTCCGCCCCAGTTGGTGCCTGCGACCGCGATCAGCGACATGGCGGCGATGCCATGGGCCCAGCTGGCAACGCGGGCTCTTATGCCCGAGACGAGCAACAATTCGGCAGTGCCAATCAATCCTGCTCCGATGCCAGCGAAGAAGGCGCCACCCGAAGCCCAGAGTGCGGCTCTGGTCCAGAAGCTGTCGCCGCTCCACCAAAACATGACGTCTGCAGCCAAAGTGGCAATGACGAGTGCGATCGGGAAGTGAACCGTCATGGCATGCAGGGGATGACCTGCGACAGCAACGGCGGAACTGGTGGTCTTTTCCTCCACCTCGGAAATGACTGGGTTCGGCTTGTCTGTTTCTGGCATCCATTGGCTCCTAATCGGTTATCAACACTGCGATACGCTTTCCGGTTCCCGCGCTTGATCCTCTTGGCGGCTTCGGGTGCCATTCTCTCCGGCTGTCAGGGAGACCTATCGGCGCTTGATCCCGCCGGGCCTTCGACGCAGGCCTTTGCAAAGCTGTGGTGGGCGATGCTCTCGGGTTCGGCGGTCATTTTCGCATTGGTCATGGTCCTGTTATTGCTGGTGCTGATGGCGCGCGGACGTTTGAAGTCCATCGATCCGAAACGCTGGATCGTGCTGGGCGGCATTGTCATGCCTATTCCCATTCTCATCGCTCTATCGGGTTACGCCTTTTATCAGGGTGAGAGGATGTTCGGGGCCAACACGCCGCGCCCTGCGGTCATGATTATGGCAACGTCCCGAATGTGGAACTGGGAGTTCACCTATGAGATCGATGGCAGACAGGTCGTATCCCGCGATGTTCTCCACATTCCGGTCGGTCTGCCGGTCAAGATCGACACGACGAGCGTCGATGTCATCCATAGTTTCTGGGTGCCGCGCCTTGGCGGCAAAATCGATTCCATTCCCGGCCAGATCAACACGATCACCCTGCTCGCGGATATCGAGGGCACATTTGGCGGCGTCTGTTCGGAATATTGCGGGGAAGGCCATGCCGGCATGAACTTCCGCGTGAAGGCACATGAAAAAACAGATTTTGAAAATGCATTGAGGACTTTAACGCCGTGATGGACCGATCCATGCCTACGCAGAAACTGTCACCCATAGCGCTTCACAGGCAGCTTGATGCGATCTGGAATGCCGGTTCGGGCATGAGGCGACTTGCAGCGGTCAATCACAACGTGGTTGGCAAACGTTTTATGGTAACAGCCCTGGTGTTTTTCGCCATCGGCGGGTTCCTGGGCATGCTGATCCGCACACAGCTGGCAACGGCCTCCAATGGGTTCATGAATGCCGCGCAATATGCGCAGGTCTTCACCATGCACGGGACCATCATGATGTTCCTGTTTGCGATTCCATTTTTTGAAGGCCTGTCCATGTATCTCCTGCCGAAGATGCTGGGCGCGCGGGATCTGGCCTTTCCCCGATTATCCGCTTACGGCTACTGGTGTTATCTCTTTGGCGGCTCGATGCTGATCTTCGCCCTCGTTACCGGCGTTGCCCCTGACGGCGGCTGGTTCATGTATACGCCTCTGTCCTCATCCAAATACAGCCCCGGCATCAATGCGGATATCTGGTTGCTGGGCATCACCTTCGTGGAGATTTCGGCCATCAGCGCGGCCATTGAAATCGTGGTCACGATCATCCGCATGCGCGCGCCAGGAATGTCTCTGGTTAGAATGCCGATCTTTGCCTGGTACATGCTCGTGGTCGGCGGCATGATGCTGGTCGGCTTTCCGCCCCTCATCCTCGGCTCGATCCTTCTGGAAGCGGAACGGGCGTTCGACCTGCCGTTCTTTGATCCTGACCGGGGCGGCGATCCGCTGCTGTGGCAGCATCTGTTCTGGCTGTTCGGACACCCGGAGGTCTACATCATTTTTCTTCCAGCAGCAGGCGCCCTGTCTACCATCATTCCCGTGCTGGCCCGAACCACATTGACCGGCTACGAAATCATCATCGCGGCGTTGATGGCCATGGCCTTTCTTTCTTTCGGCCTATGGGTGCATCACATGTACACGGTGGGCATTCCGCATGTGGCGCTGTCATTCTTCTCGGCAGCCAGCGCGCTTGTCGCCATACCAACGGCAATCCAGCTTTTTGCCTGGCTTGCGACCATGGCACAGGGGCGGCCGCAAATTAACATTCCCATGCTGCACGTCATCGGCTTTTTCTTCGTCTTCGTCATGGGCGGATTAACCGGCGTCATGTTGGCGATGGTACCGTTTGACCAGCAGGCGCATGACACCCATTTCGTCATCGCACATCTTCACTATGTCCTTGTGGGTGGCTTTCTCTTTCCGATGCTTGCAGGCCTTTATTACTGGGTGCCGCACATGAGCGGACGCCAACCCGTGCAGCATCTGTCGCGCGCAGCCTTCTGGATGATCTTCATCGGCTTCAATCTCACGTTTTTCATGATGCATCTGACCGGCCTGCTGGGGATGCCGCGCCGCATATATGCCTATCCCGAAGGCTCGCCCTGGGAGTGGCTGAACCTGCTGTCGTCTTTCGGCAGTTTCATCATGGCGATGGGATTCATGCTCGTTGCACTCGACATGGTGCTCATCTTCATTTTCGGAAAGCCGTTCCGGCGCAATCCCTGGAAGGCGGGAACGCTGGAATGGGCCATGCCAACGCCGCCCCCATCCTATAGTTTCGCGTCGATCCCGCACATTTCAGAACGGGCCGACACTCTGCCCATCGAAACGCTCGGGGCCGAACTGGCGGCAGGCAAGGGCTATCTGGGCTTTTCACGCCACGGGTGGATGGAAACGATGGGTGTCGATGCCATCTCAGGCGAACCTAATCAGATTATCATCCTGCCAAGACCATCCTATCTGCCCATCTTGACCGCGATCTCGACTGGCGGGGTCTTCGTCTCGCTTCTTCTCAAATTCTACCCGGTCGCGATATTTTTCGGGCTCATCACCCTTGGAATGTTCCTGCTCTGGACCCGCAACCCGGACGCAAAAACGGATCGTGGTCTGCTTGATGCATCCCGAGACTGCCGCCTTCCCTTGCATTTCGAGTGCCGGGATGCGCCAACCATTCTGGCTATGCGGCTGCTGCTGGTGGCTAACGCCACTCTGTTTGCATCGCTCTTATTCGGCGGCATTTTCCTTTGGGTCTCGAACTTGGATCCGAGACCTCTCACCGACGTGACATCGAGCTGGGGCGCTTCTGTCATGATCGCCCTTGCTCTGCTTGGAACATGCGTTGGTGCGTTTGCGGGCGTCAAACGAGCACTATATCGTCCCATGTTCATCGCTTCGCTCATAGCTTATGGCGCGGCGGCGTGTCTGGTTCTGGTCGAGCTACATGGCCGCTACGCGACCGCCACGGCACAGGCTCTCAATGCAGTGGAATTTGCTGTCTCCAGCTACCTCCTGCTGCACCTCTTCCTTGGGCTAGTGTTTTCCGGTTTTGGTCTGTGGCGCACCCGCGACTATATTTCCGACGCGCGTCAGAACGATCTCCACATCGGCACTCTGTGGCATCGCTATTGCCTCGGCGTTGTCCTCATTGCGTGGCTATACCCCCACCTCCTGACAACGCTGACGCCGGGAGGATAAACCATGCGATATCGCCTGCTCGCGTTGATCCTCGGGCCCTTCGTCATGTGGAGCATTTATTTCATCGGCATTTACGGCGTTCAAGCCGTCGGCTGCAGAGCATGCTGGGATACGGCCTTCATCGCCGGCATTCCACTGCTCCGATGGGTACTGGTCACGATGCTGGCGGCATCGGCAGCGGTGTCGGCGTTGATGTATTATCTGGCGACGCGGATCGATACAGACCAGCCGAGCATAAAGAGGATCGGTTATTACTGTGCAGCCGCGGGCCTTTTCTCCACCGTGATCATATTTCCCGGCGTTTTTTGGCTGGAACTCTGCTGAGACCAAAGCCATCTTCGCTCCCGTGCTTTTTCGGAGTGATTTCAAGCTTTTGGTCGGGAGATATGCTAAGGCTTGATATCATCACCCAATTGTCGGTGGCGTTGGGGAGCATGAGATGAAATCAAAACCAATTTTTGTCCGCAAGCAGCAGGAAAACATTTCCTACGAGCCTTCGGAGTTTGCGAAGAGACACGGCATCCATCTGGACGATGCCAGAAGAATACTGGCTTTACACAAGGGCGATCACGATTCCTCAAACAGGGCAGCGCATAATCTCAGCGGGCTTAACTGAAGGCGAGTGCGTCTAGCATCTATTTTAGATGGAACTAATTAAAGGCGGCATCGTTTAAGGCCTGATTTGTTGAGGGGAGTTTGCGATATGTCCGGACCAAGTGCGCGTTGGAGCGAACCCGTCGAGTTCAATTTTCCAACAAAAGGATCTTACGAGGTGCGCGGCCCATTTGATGCGCTGCTACATATGACGGAACAGTGGCCAGCCGTTCGAGGTCTGAACTTCGTGAGAGCCAGAAGCGCTTGCCGGGCAGCATTGGCCGGACATAAATCCGTCGATGAGGCGAGGGACGCATTCGAAGCAGCGGTGGCCGAAGCGCGCAATCCAGACTGAATCTCGCGCCGGGGTTAGGAGAACAATTCCGATCTATCGGAATCAGTCTCGCTCCGGCAGCTTCACAGGATTCTCTGGAGACTTGAAGTTCGTCATCACTCGCAATGTCGCGAATGTGACGATCGAGAGAACTATGGCGGTATCGTATGATCCTAGCCCCACAGCGGCTCCAATGGCGCCTGTCGCCCATATGCTTGCAGCCGTGGCAGTACCACGCGTTCCCATTTTTCCAACGAGAATTGCCCCGCCTCCGATAAAGCCGACCCCGTTGATCAAGCCTTCAAGGACACGCGCGGTCGCTTCCGCATTGCCAAGCGTGATCTTCTCCGAAGCTTGAATAAAACCACATGCTGCAATGGCAACCAGCGGGAACGTACGTAGACCCGCACTTCGCTCATTTCGCTCGCGGTCCCATCCAATGGGAAGCGCAAGGATGTAGGCAACCAGCAGCGCCACGAGATGTGGAAGGAAATTGAGTTGAATGCCGACCGACAAGAGCCACTCGTTCAAATGATGTCCTCCGGTGCTTCCCGCCACTGATTATTGTTGCCCTTCAACTCCGCGAGGGACAGCAAGTTCCACGCCTCGTTACGTTGTCGCAGAGCCGGTGAACCTTCACATCTGGCTTAGGAGTCCCCAGGGTATTGGTTGGCCCGGAGAAGGGCCGCCAGGTGCGCCGTGTTCCGTACGAGCATCTCGATCATTGTTGTGACGGTCTCAGGGGTCTCATCAAGATCGATAAGGTTGGTTGAACCCATTGCTTCGCCCACCCAATAGGCAACAGCGTTTGGCGGAATGGTGAAGCCTACATCATTCAAGGCCTGATAAATTTCAGCGGACACGTGATGAGCACCGTCCTCGTTGCCAACAACAGCCACGGCGGCAACCTTACCATAGGAAACCATCCGACCCTCCTCATCGGTCTCCTCCAGAAAGGCGTCCATTCTCTCCAGCGCACGCTTGACTACACTGCCTGGCTGCCCCAGCCATATCGGTGTACCGAGGATAAGGATATCAGCGTCGAGAATCTTGGTTCTGATCGCAGGCCAGGCATCGCCTTCCCCTTCATCCGATGTCACGCCCGGCTTGATGTCATGATCTGCCAGCCAAACTGTCTCCGTAACGGCATCGAAAGACTTGAACTCCTCAGCAATCAGATCAAGCAGCATCGCTGTAGACGATGTCTCTGTTGATGATGATGTCTTGAGAGTGCCGTTGAGGGCAAGAACCTTCAGTGCCATATCTACCTCCAAAGAATGTCCGGTATCCAGCAACGTCATGAAGCGTATCGCGCCATGCTGCTGAACGACTTCCCTCCGAACCGCGAGGTGGGGCGTTCGTTCCCACACAAGTCAATCAACCCGGCCAGCTGTTGAATTCATGTCGCTGATGGTGCGCACAGGTGCTATTGGAAAGCGGCGCGCTCCCATTGGGGCATCGCAAAGAGTGTATTGAGAACCAAAGCGGGTTAGATCGTATGGCCATTTTGAACAGACCACGAAGCTCAGGGCCTTATCCTGACAGGGATATTGCCTGCCAGGAGGCAGTGGAGCAGTCATTTCTGCTGATTGCTCAAGGATTGAAGCCCGATGACATCACAGCTGCTGCCGGCGGTAAGCTCGTGCCACAGCTCATGACCCTCGCAAGGCAGGCCGAAAGCGTTGGCTGGAGCCTTGAGGAAGCAGAAGTCGCAATCAGTGATTTGTCGCAGAACCTGCTGGACGATATGGCGCAGATGTAGCGGCCTCAAGATCGAACGAGTGGCCAGCCGCTCGACCGATCTTTGTCCATAGAGCCGTTCCCCCACAGGTCTAGACTGAACCCGTATTCACGGTGTCCAGTCCGACCGGTTCGGGAAACCACGTGCAGTTCAGCTCTCGCTAACCTCAGGCGGCAGTCGCGGGTGCCAGTTCAAATTCGGCTGCGGAGAAATGTGTCTGCCTTGCCAGATGCCCCTCCAGTATCGACAGAATATCGCCATCGACATCCTGTTCGAATTTGCGTGCGAAAAGATTGTGGCTTGACGTCAAGGCCACTGCGTCCTCACGGCCGTAAGTCCTTGGTCGCAATTTTATGTCGCCATCCGGCACCCAGTCGATCATGCGTAAATCATCATTCACGATCTCGCCGTGCACGGGGTTATTCATCATAACAGTCTGGAAGAACCCCTCGTCGGCAATGAAGGTGTTGCGGTAAAATGCCTTGTAGCGATCGGCCCGTGCATCGTGGCAGACGAAATCGCAAAATGCTCGGCTGACGATCATCCACTGGTTGCCGATATAAGGTGTTGCACCTTCTATAAACGGCCGCATCGTCAGCGTCTGTTCAATCTGGCCGCCTGTTTCGATGACGAACTCTCCAATGCGGCGCATCGTGTCCGGACGGATTTTCTCCTGGTCGAGAACCTTGATATATTCCCGGCCTGGATGGGCCGTCAGATAGGCCATGATCTGCGCCTGCGTTTTCAAGGGAAAATCCTGCCCGCTCAGATTGATGAAGTGGCTCCACTCGCCATTCATCGCCAGCAGGTGTTCCATCCCGCGAAGTTCCGCATCGACGAGACTATAGCCGCCCCACAGCGCCGCGTGACCCTCCATCACTTCGGCATTCGGATAAGGCTTCAGAAAGTTGTTGATATCAGCATTTAGCGCCTCGCCGGAATTCTTGTCGACATGGACCACGTAGCTGTTGCGCGGATCATAGATTGCCTTGAAAAGACGTTTGAACTGCTTGGGAAACCGGTGAACGAGAATCAGATATCCGATCATGCCTCAACGCCTGACATCTTTGCGCGCAGCAACGGTGAATATTGCTGCGACCTTTCGTAAGCTGCAGGATTTGCGGTGTTAGCAAGAGTTACCATAATAGGATCCTTTCAGGATCGATGCCCGGGATCACCGCACGATGCATCGCGCCTGTCGTCAGTCGACGTCAAGCGTGGGCATTGATTGGTTGCATGGACAAGCGTCACGGACACACCGACATGGGAAAAGCCATGTCTTGTTGCATCAGCGAATTGGGTAGATGGACACCATCTATAGCACCCAACCCGTATTTAACCGCATGATTCTGCGCCAAAGGAGAGCCCGTACAGAAATTTATCCACCAGAAGCAGAGCCACTTGCAACATGAGAGGCATTTATGCTGACTTTGCTCCTTCACATCGGGCAATATTTGCTATATGTGCCCGTCAAAAGGTCTTGTAGGGCGATCTTTCTGTAAAAAAAATGCAAGAGAAGATCGACCTTCAACGCCAAGCAATCTATGAAGGCGGTTCAGACAAAGGGTGGGAAGTGTTTTCTCACCGCAAGCACCAATCCGCACCATGTGCGGGACTAAAGAGATGAGGAACTAAATTGAAGGTAGATGTGCGTGATAACAACGTTGAGCAGGCCCTGCGCGTGCTCAAGAAGAGAATGCAGCGCGAAGGTCTCTTCCGCGAAATGCGTCTGCGCGAGCATTTTGAAAAGCCATCGGTAAAGCGTGCCAGAGAAAAGGCAGAAGGCGTTCGCCGCGTTCGCAAGATGGCTCGCAAGAAGCTGGAACGCGAAAGCGGTATTGCTGCTCCTAAGAAGGCGAGCAGACCTGCTCGTTAATTTCTAAGGCGAGCAGACGGCAGTTTTCTGCCAGATATTTTGAAAAAGTCCGGCCGCATTCAATCTCTTGATGCTACCGGGCTTTTCAACCATGTGCACAGCATGGCGGTATGCCGTCAACGCAGGTGGCCGAATGAGTTACGGGGTCGGCCTTCGCGCCCACACTCGTGGCACTATCCAATCTGCTGTATTGGCTGGCTGGCGGGAAAGCGTACCGTAAGACTTTATGCGGTTGCGACCGCAAATATTCAAAACATCGCTGGATAAAAGCCATGACCGCATCAATCTGATACGGCCAACATCGGTCGATGGCGAATTTCGCCCCCCAGCAACGCGCTTCAGCGCGCACAAGCGTGACACGCCACCAAAACTTCTGATTGCGATCCACAACGAAAGAGCGCATACCAGATTTCGCTCAGCAGCTCTCCTTCGGACGTTGCTCGCAGCTTTCGTCAGGATTGCCACATGAACGTGCAAGAGATGACGACGCCTGAATGCCAGGCCATGCTTGAAGCCAACAGCATATGTCACCTGGGCTGCATTGCAGCCGGAAAACCCTATATCGTGCCGCTCCAGTACATTTATCGCGGTGGTATGCTTTACGCCTTCTCGATGCCGGGTAAAAAGATTGAGAGCATGCGCGCGGACCCGCATGTCTGTCTGCAACTGGATCATGTTGAGTCGAAACAGGAATGGCAGAGCGTTCTGGTCGAAGGACGTTACCAAGAGTTGCCAGATGACGAAAATTGGCATGGGGAGCATATGCATGCGTGGTCTCTTCTACAAAAGAAGAACGACTGGTGGGAACCCGGCGCCTATAAACCAGCTGGGATGGAGCCTCCCAAACCCGCGTCTTTGCCGGTCTTCTTCAGTGTAGAGATCGACACCCTGTCGGGCCGGCGTGCGAGAAACGATTAGGATGATCAGATGCTTGAGCCGTCTGATCACCGTCATCAAAGTCTCCAATCGAACGACGGAAAAATCCTGACATTCAACGCTGGTTCGTCGTCCATCAAAATGGGTGTCTTTAGCCTGGAAACGGGTGCTCCCGAGAGGATCGGCAAAGGCACAATCGATCTTCAGCGGAAGTCTTTAAGCTTCCATATTGAGGGTTCGGGGACATCCGAGGTCGCACTTGCGCATAGTGGTGAGATGCATCCCGATGCGATTGTTGAAGCCGTTTTCGCAAGTCTGGCCGCCCATATCGACATCTCACACATCACAGCCGTCGGCCACCGCATGGTGCATGGCGGTGACCTGTTCCACGGCGCAGTGGCGATGGACGACTCAGCGCGGACATCAGTGGAAAGCCTGCTTCCTCAGGCTCCTCTCCACCAGCAGCACAGTCTTGAACTGATTGACGCGGTTTTGAGACTGCACCCACACATGTTCCAGACTGCGTCTTTCGATACATCCTTCCACAACACCAATTCTGCGCTGGTGAGACGATACGCCCTGCCCCGTGCCTTGCATGACCAGGGCATAAAGCGTTTCGGATTTCACGGCTTATCCTATTCATTCATTGCTCAGGAGTTGACCCGTGTGGCACCGGAGATCGCCCATGGAAAAGTCGTCGTCGCCCATCTTGGCAGCGGCTCCAGCCTTTGCGGGATGGACGGCGGCCTGAGTCGCGATGTCAGCATGGGGTTTTCGACGCTGGACGGCATACCGATGGCCACACGCTGTGGCGCGCTGGATCCCGGCGTCCTGCTTTACCTGCTCACCGAAAAGAACCGCAGCCCGGCAGAACTGGAGCATCTCTTATATCACGAAAGCGGCCTCCTGGGCGTTTCAGGCATCAGTTCGGACAGCCGCGCCCTTCTTGAAAGTGATCGCCCTGAGGCAAAGGACGCCATTGATCTCTTCGCGTTTCGCACCGCTGGCGAGACCGCACGGATCATCAACACTCTGGGCGGAATAGACGCCTTCGTGTTCACAGCTGGAATAGGGGAAAATCAACCCTCGATCAGGGCCGCCATCTCGTCACATCTCGGCTGGCTCGGTCTCCACATCAACGTCGAGGCGAATGCGGCGAACGCCCAGATCATCAGCAGCACAGAGAGCAGGATCAAGGTCTTTGTCATCGCAACGGATGAAGAGCAGGTGATTGCAGACGATACCTTCTGCTTGCTGCAAGCACTGCAAACGAACTGAGCCAGGCCAATGGGCTAGGCGCCAAGCCGCCACGTTTTCACGCGCACGACAAACCTCTTGGTTTCCGTTTTCAAGCCGCAATACCAGATGCCACAGGAGCAACTATGGATCATCTCAATCAGACGGCGCAGCCACTTGGTGGTGAGGAACTTCACAGGATTGATGCGTGGTGGAGGGCCGCCAACTATCTGAATGTCGGGCAGATCTACCTTTCAGCCAACCCTCTTTTGCGCGAGCCTTTGAAGGTGGAGCACATCAAGCCAAGGCTGCTGGGGCATTGGGGCACGTCTCCTGGCCTGAATTTGATCTATGCGCACATGAACCGCTTGATCAAGAAATTTGACCTCAACACTATTTACATGGCCGGCCCCGGCCATGGTGGCCCTGCGCTGATTGCAAACGTCTATCTTGAGGGAAGCTACACCGAGTTTTACCCTGACGTAACGCAGGACGAGGCTGGTCTGCTGCGCCTGTTCCGGCAATTTTCGACGCCCGGCGGCATACCCAGCCATGTCAGCGTTCCCACACCGGGCTCGATTCATGAGGGCGGGGAACTCGGTTATGTTCTGGTCCACGCCTTCGGAGCGGTCATGGATAATCCCGACCTTCTTGTCGTTGCTGTAGTGGGTGATGGCGAGGCGGAAACCGGACCACTGGCTGGAAGCTGGAAAAGCATCGACTTTATCAATGCCGCACGCGACGGCGCAGTTCTCCCGATCCTGCACCTCAATGGCTACAAAATCGCTGGTCCAACAGTTCTTGCGCGACACAGCGATGAAGACTTGCGGAAGTTCTTTGAGGGCCAGGGCTACGAGCCCTATTTCGTTGAGGGTGACGTGCCCGAGGTCGTCCATCAGCTTTTCGCAAGCGTAGCCGAGCGCGCTGTCTCTGAAATCCGCGCGATACAATCATCGGCGCGCAATGGCGGCGCAAGCAGCAGGCCGGGTTGGCCAATGATCGTCCTGCGCACGCCAAAAGGCTGGACGGGACCCAAGGTCGTTGATGGCATTCCCATCGAAGGCACATTTCGCGCCCATCAGGTGCCGGTGTCTGAGGTTCGGACAAACCCTGAGCATCTCACCATTCTGGAAGACTGGATGCGCAGCTATAGACCGGAAGAGCTGTTTGATGACAACGGAACGTTCCGCGCAGAATATGCGGACCTTTCTCCTGATGGAAAGTCGCGCATGGGGTCAAACCCGCATGCCAATGGCGGCATGCTGACAAAGCCTCTCGATCTCCCGGACTACAACTCCTATGCCGTCAAATTGGGAAAACGCGCGACGGAGCGCATGGGGTCTACGGCTGTGCTCGGAGACTATCTTCGCGATATTTACATCAAAAACCCGCACACTTTTCGTCTGTTTTGTCCCGACGAAGCCAATTCCAACCGGCTCGGAGCAATCTTTGAAGTCACGGACCGCTGCCTGGTGAGCGAGATACTGCCGGGGGATGATCACGTCTCGCATGATGGTCGTGTCATGGAGGTTTTGAGCGAGCATTGCTGCCACGGATGGCTGGAAGGATATACGCTGACAGGCCGCCATGGCCTCTTTGCAACCTACGAAGCCTTTGCCATGATCGTTGATTCCATGTCGATGCAGCATGGCAAGTGGATGGAACATGCAAAACATGTCCCGTGGCGCGCCGACATTCCGTCGCTGAACTATCTTCTGACATCGACCTGCTGGCGGAATGACCACAATGGCTTCAGCCATCAGGGACCCGGCTTCATCGATACCATCATCCACCGCAAGCCAGCGGTTGCCCGTGTTTATCTTCCGCCCGATGCAAATTGCCTTCTGTCCGTCGCAGACCACTGTTTCCGCAGCCGCAATTATCTCAATCTCATCGTCATCGACAAGCAACCGCAGTTGCAATGGCTGACGATGGATGAGGCCCGCGAACACTGCGCGAAAGGTGCAGGCATCTGGGATATGTACAGCAATGGCCCCGATGAGCCTGATGTCGTGCTGGCCTGCGCAGGCGATATCCCGACGCAGGAAACGATTGCCGCGGCATGGTTGCTCCGTCAAAAAACTCCGGGATTGAAAGTCCGCATCGTCAATGTTGTCGATCTGATGCGTCTATGTCCCGCAAACAAGCACCCCCATGGAATGAGCGATATCGAATTTGCAGAGATTTTCACGACAACGGCACCCGTCATCTTCACCTTCCACGGATATCCGGGCGTCATCCACGATCTCTTGCACGGCCGTGAAGCGCACGACCGTTTCCACGTGCGTGGCTACCTCGAAGAAGGAACCACGACGACCCCGTTCGACATGGTCGTTCTGAACAGGATCAGCCGCCTGCATCTTTGCCTTGATGTTTTGAGATACGTTCCGAAAATGCTGATCGATGGCGCAGACCTCCTGACCCACTGCACCGACACACTCGCGAAACATCACGATTACATCCGTGAGCATTTTGATGATCTGCCTGAGATCAAAGATTGGGTGTGGAGCGATTAAGGGGCCTCAAAATCCCGCCATGCGTACGTGATCGACAATCATCACGCAGTAAGCCACGGCCACAATGAATGTAACCCGCAGGCGCAGCATCCAGTACCAACGGTGCTCCGCCTGCCGGGCGAGGCTGCGGAAATCGACCGCAAGAAGAAGGCCAAACACTGCCAGTTGCACGATGAGAGTGGCGAACGAAAGCCCGGCCACGACGGTGACGAAAGCGATCAATGCCAGGACATTGCTCACCACGATGAGCAATACATCACCCCTCTCTGTCTGCGCACGCCCCCACAGGGTCCCCGCCATGAAAGAGCTGATGATCGCACCATAGGCAACGAATGCCGATCCCGTATCGATGCCCGCAACGGTTTCCGGCGTAAGCATCAGAAACCAGAACGGCAGAGCACCGGCATAGGTGAGCATGATCGAGATATTGCGGGATACGGCGTTCATTCTGCTACCCCTAGAATACCCTTCAGAGCATCTCCAAGCCCTGCTCCGCTGAGAAAGGCGGCCTCGACGCGGCCGGCGATACACCAGTCCCCGCATGCAGCAAGCTGCGACGCCTGATCGAGCAGAAAGGATTTTCCAGCAGGTTGCTGCACATTTGCATAACGCCAGCGATGAATGATGGCATCTTCGGCCTCGGCCATCTCGATCGGAATATGGTTTCGTAAAGCATCGAGCATTTGTCCGCGGATGATGTCGAGCGGTTTGTCGATGTTGAGGTCGGCCCATAGCGGATTTGAATTCACCACCAGACAGGCTGCCTCGGAACGGCCCGGTTTGCTCTCGTTGCGGGCAATCCACTCAATGACAGGGTCATCAATACGGGCCGCCGCAAACGGTATGCCCGCGCCGTCCTTAAGCCTGAGCATCAACGTGAAACATGCGTTCATCTTAACGAGGCCAAGGGCTTCATAATGCGCGAAACGCGATGGTAGCAGCGCTGCCGATTGCGGCGCAGGTGCTGCGGCGACGACCCAATCGAACGGGCCTTCCCGCCTGTCCTGCATGTCAAGGTACCATTGGCCGGGCTCGCCGGTAATGGCCGTAACCTGAACATCGTGCAGAATATTGAGACCGGCGGACATCGATTTCGGCAGCGCATTCATCGACGGACAGCCGACATATCTTGGTGTGCTAGAGGCGCTCGCTGTCAGATCACCGCCATCTCCCAGACGCACGATGTCGCCGTCCCAAGCCTGCACGATCCCCGCTTGACGGGCAGCTTCCAGTTCATGTCGGAACCGGTCGTCTCTGACGGTGAAGTACTGCGCGCCGTGGTCAAAGGCGGCATCTTCCATCCGTCGCGTCGCCATTCGGCCTCCGACACCTTTGCTCTTCTCGAAAATGCTGACATCAGCGATCCTGGAGAGGACTCTCGCCAGTGTCATTCCGGCCATTCCAGCGCCGATGATCCCAATTCGTTGAAGTCGTACCATTGGCTGCTCCAGTTTGGTTCTTCAGGAGCCACATGGTGTTGGCTCGGACATGTCTTGTTGTAACGATACAGACTTTACATCCGTTCTGGCGCGGCGATCAGCCTTTTATAACCTGCGGAGTTGGCCTTTGACGATATAACCCTCTACGAGGTCCCGCTCAGCCGCGAAAGGATGGCCGCTCCATCCTTCGTGATTGAAACCGGCCAGCAGAACCGTGTCATCATCGTCAGCGACCTCGCCAAGAACATAGGAGATCGCAATCAGGCCTGAACTTGGCACGACGTAGTTGCTGATAAGCAGTGCCTGAAGCTCCTCATCGATCTGGTCGTGATATCGGCGCGGTATCACCGTCAAGGTCTTTGCAGACTCTGTGGCAAATTGGGTAAATTCGCTCGTGTAGTCATCACAAAAGTCATCCAGATCAGGATAGTGAGCAGCAAGCCTCGGCTTCAGCTCGGCGAATTTCTCACCGTCCCGAACACACCAGATGCCGGTTGCAAGGCCAATTGGCGCTTTCTCACGCCAGGCGCTTTGTCTGATCATCGCGCTGGCGGGGCGCCCCGTGTTGCAGACTGCTACCACATCGGTTCGAGATCCGCCCTCACCAACCGAACGGCAATCGTTGAAGCGGATGACCAGATCACACCTGTCGATGGCGCTTGCATCTGACCGAGCAAACGAACCGTTTCCCACAATTGCAATATGACGTGCCACACCGAAATCCTATCAAATAACCGTTATACGACGTGATCGAGCGAACAGATCAAACAGGCCTGCTGGAAATTTTCAGTGTGACAGGATGAGCCCCTGCCGCACCCTCAAGATCGATGCTGCCCCGGCCTTGGGTCTAGACAGCTATGTAATTCTGGCCGGTTTGATAATCTCGATCCGTAGCGCGACTGCCACTTGTTTCAATCCATATTTTTGATACATATCCACTATCAAGAGAGGTGGATAATTGAGCAGCCGTTTTCTAATGATCACGCCGGATGACGGTGCCGAGGTTCTCAAATGCCTTGCCGCGCCCGCACGTCTCTCCATATTGAAGATCCTTCACGCGAATGGTTCTCTCAATGTCAACGAGATCGCCGAGCTGCTCGACCTGCCGCAATCGACCACCTCGACGCATATTAATCAGATGGAAGAGGCGGGACTGATCCGCACGGAGGTCCAGAAGGCACGCAAAGGTAGCCAGAAAATCTGTCACGCCGTGCATGATGAGATCGTTCTCAGCTTCTCCCGCCCCAGCGAGACTGTTGACGAGACCATCGAGGTCTCGATGCCGGTCGGCCTCTACAGCGGCTATGAGGTGTTTGCCCCCTGCGGCATGTGCTCGAATGAAGCGATTATTGGCTATCTCGACAATCCCGATACATTTCTATCGCCCGAGCGCATGAAGGCCGGGCTCGTGTGGTTCACGCGCGGCTTTGTCGACTACCAGTTTCCCAATAATGCCCGCATCAAGGGCGCGCCGGTCCGCGAGCTGGAGCTCTTGATGGAGCTATCTTCCGAGGTGCCCGGAACCTCCGCAAACTGGCCCTCCGACATCACCATATCGATTAATGGCCAGCCGATAGCCACATGGACCTCGCCTGGCGATTTCGGCGACCACAGGGGCAAATTCACGCCTGACTGGTGGAAACTGCGGGGAAGTCAGTACGGCGTTCTAAAGAGCTTCCGCGTTACAGAAGGCGGCACCTTCATCGACGGAGTCCGTGTCTCAGACACCAATCTTGATGACCTCGACCTCCTCCAGCACCGGTCTATCCGGCTGCGGATAGAGGTGCCCGATACGGCAGAACACCCCGGTGGCATCAACATCTTCGGTCGCGGCTTCGGCAATTACGACCAGGACATCGTCCTGCGCGTCAAGACCTGAAAAAAGACCCCTGTTCAAACAAATATTGCCGGATTGACGTCCTGATGATCCCGTGTATCATATCGTCAATTATGATATATATCCGCAATATGGATATAAAGGGAGGAAATTCACAATGCGGGCAGTTGGCACCGTTCACCGCGACTTCAAAATCAGCACGATTGACCCACGTCTTTACGGCTCTTTCGTCGAACATCTCGGCCGCGCGGTCTACACCGGCATCTATGAACCCGATCATCCCACCGCAGACGATAACGGCATGCGTCAGGATGTGATCGACCTCGTGCGCGAACTGGATGTTCCCGTCGTACGTTATCCCG
The DNA here is from genome assembly GCF_053521645.1 of Agrobacterium sp. CG674. Lineage (NCBI taxonomy): Bacteria > Pseudomonadati > Pseudomonadota > Alphaproteobacteria > Hyphomicrobiales > Rhizobiaceae > Agrobacterium > Agrobacterium sp. CG674. Next base: position 360,823 of record NZ_JBNWDZ010000004.1, read on the forward strand.
GCGGCAACTTCGTTTCGGCTTATAATTGGGAAGATGGCATCGGCCCGCGCGAAGACCGGCCTGTCCGCCTTGATCTCGCATGGCATACGTCCGAGTCGAACCAGGTCGGTATCCATGAATTTGCCGATTGGGCAAAGGCCGCAAACACAGAAATGATGCTCGCCGTCAATCTTGGCTCGCGTGGTCTGGACGAGGCCCGCGCCTTTCTGGAATATGTCAACCATCCGGGCGGCAGCTATTGGTCGGACCTGCGCCGCAAGAATGGCCGTGAGGAGCCCTGGAACGTCAAACTCTGGTGCCTCGGCAACGAAATGGACGGCCCCTGGCAGATTGGCCAGAAGACGGCGGAGGAATATGGGCGTCAGGCTTTCGAGACCGCCAAGGCCATGCGCGCATTCGACAAGTCCATCGAGCTTGTGGTCTGCGGTTCTTCGACGCCGAAAATGCCGACCTATCCAGCCTGGGAATCCACGGTTCTCGACTACACCTATGAGAGCGTCGATTACATCAGCCTGCACATGTATTTCGAAAATCACGCAGGCGACACCGCAGCCTATCTCGCCCAGAATGCCCGGCTTGACGACTACATCGAGACGATCGCATCCGTCATCCGCGTGACCAAGTCGAAGAAGCGCTCCAAGAAGGACGTCTATATCAGCTTTGACGAGTGGAACGTCTGGTATCATTCCGCCGAAGCCGACCGGACGGTGCTCGAAGGCCGTGACGGCTGGCCCCATGCCCCTGCCCTGTTGGAAGACATCTATAATTTCGAAGACGCGCTGCAGGTCGGCTGCATCCTCAACACCTTTATCCGCCATGCCGATGTGGTCAAGATTGGCTGCCTGGCACAGCTCGTCAACGTCATCGCCCCGATCATGACCGTTCCCGGCGGTCCGGCCTGGCGCCAGACGACCTTCTATCCCTATCTCTTTGCTTCCCGATATGGCCGCGGCACGTCCTACCAGCTGTCGATCGACTGCCCTGTTTATTCGACTGACTTTGCCAAGGACGTACCCTATCTCGATGTCTCTGCCGTCGAGAGCGACGCGGACGGCGCGCTGACACTTTTCGTCGTCAACCGCCACCAGACCGATGCGATCAGCCTTGACCTCGCGCTCGAAGGCTTTGGCAACCGCAAGGTCATCCTGGATCAGGTCCTTTCAGGGCATGAGTTGAAGGCCGTAAACGAGCCGCAGGCGCAGATCATTGCGCCGCAGGATGGCAGCGGTATCACCGTGGAGGGTGGACGTCTCAAAGGCGAGATCGCGCCACTTAGCTACCGGGTTATCCGGCTCGGCCAGTAAACCGATAGACGACGGGGAGGAGAAACCATGTCGGCTTCGATTGAGATCGATAATGTCACCAAGCGTTACGGCGCGCTGACCGTTCTGGACGAGATTTCGCTCTCGATTGGCGCGGGCGAATTCGTTGTATTTCTGGGCCCCTCGGGCTGCGGAAAATCGACATTGCTGCGCATGATCGCGGGCCTAGAGGATGTCACCGAAGGTACGATCCGGGTCGCCGGAGAGCGGGTGGACACGCTTCCACCCGGCAAACGCGGGGTGGCGATGGTCTTCCAGTCCTATGCGCTTTATCCGCATATGACAGTCAGGCAGAACATGGCGTTCGGGCTTGAAAACATCGGCATGGCGAAGGACGAGATCGAACGCCGTGTCTTGTCCGCCGCAGACACGCTGGAGATCGGACATCTTCTGGATCGCAAGCCGCAGAAGCTTTCAGGCGGACAACGTCAGCGCGTCGCAATCGGCCGTGCCATCGTCAAGGAGCCCAAAGCTTTCCTCTTCGACGAACCACTTTCAAACCTGGATGCGGCCTTGCGCGGCAGAACGCGGCTGGAGCTTGCGCAGCTTCATGGTCGGCTGGGTTCGACAATGGTCTTCGTCACCCATGACCAAGTCGAGGCCATGACGCTCGCGGATCGGATCGTCATCATGAATGCGCGCAAGATCGAACAGATCGGCACTCCGATGGAGGTCTATCAGCGACCGGCAACGCGCTTCGTCGCCAGCTTCATAGGATCTCCGGCCATGAATTTCCTGCCCGTTTCGGGCTGGGAGCCAGGCTCGTCAGGCCTGATCGTCTCGACCGCAGCTCTTGGACAAGCGCAGACAGGCTTCACCGCCCCAAGCAACCTTAGCCCCGACGGTGCCGTTCTCGGAATCCGCGCGGAAGACGTCTCTGTCTGCCGTGATAGTGAGGCTGGCGTCCCGCTCAAGGCCGAAGTCATCGAGCGGCTCGGGGACCGGACGCTTATTTACGGCGTGCTCGGCGACGGTACCAAGCTCACCGTCGAAGCGGACGGTCGGTCTCTGGCCAAGGCGGGGGACATCGTCAACATCAAGGCAGACCCGCAGGCATTCCATCTCTTCGACGCGGACGGACATTCCCTGCAAAGGGAGGGCTGCTGACATGGCCGAGAGCTATCGCCGCAGCCAGTGGAGCCACGGGCTCTTCATCCTGCCTTATCTTCTCGTCTTTATAGCCTTGCTGGTTTTTCCGCTTTTCTGGGGCATCTGGCTCAGCCTGCACAAGGTAGACCTTTTCGGCCCCGGACGCTTCGTCGGCATCACCAATTACATGAGGGTTCTTGCCGATCCGATCTTTCGCCAAGCGCTATGGAACACTGTCATCTTCGTGCTGGTAAGCGTTCCCTCGCTGGTCGCACTCGGGCTTTTTCTCGCCTTGGCGCTTAACCGCACGACACGCACCACCAGCTTCTTCCGGGGTCTGTTCTTCTCGTCCTCTGTGCTGTCGGTCACCATCGTCACCTTGATCTGGCGCTTCGTGTTCATTCCTGGCGATGGCCTTCTGTCGGTTCTGTTCGAGCAATCCGGCATCGAGCAGATCAACTTTCTCTCGACCAAGGGCTGGTCCCTGTTTTCGGTCGGCGTTGCTACTGTCTGGTGGTGCATTGGCCTGCCCATGATGCTTTTTCTTGCAGCCCTCCAGCAGGTGCCACAAGACCTCTATGAGGCCGCCGCCCTCGATAACGCCAGTCCCCGGCGTGTGCTGACGAGGATCACCCTCCCGTCAATCGCGCGCACCATCATGCTGGTCACGATCATCCAGATCGTCATGCAGTTCCAGCTTTTCGGTCAGGCGCAGCAGATGACCAATGGCGGACCGAACGGCAGCTCGCGTCCGCTCGTCATGTATATCTATGAGGTCGGTTTCATTCGCTGGGATGTGGGCCGCGCCGCCGCCGCCTCGCAGGTCCTGTTCGTCATCATCCTTGTCGCGGCAATGGCCCAGTATTTCGTGTCGGCACGCAAGACGGAGGACGGCGCATGACTCGCAAAGACGACACGTACAAGCCCGATGTCCTGACTGCCAATCGCCCGCTTCTCTGGGGTGCTGCCTTCCTTTCGGTCATCATGATGGCGCCTGTCGCCTGGCTGGTCGGCCTGTCGATCAAGAACAATCAGGAACTGATGCTCGGCACGGACTCGGTCTTTCGAGCTCCCTATACCATCGCCAACTACCTGAATATCCTGCACTCATCGCAGGTGTTCGGATGGTTCTTCAACAGTTTCGTGGTTGCGACCGGCCAGACCCTGATGGTGCTCGTTCTCTCGTCACTTGCTGGCTATGGCTTTGCCCGACTGGAGTTTCCGTTCCGTCGCACGCTGTTCATCCTCGTGCTGTTCGGCCTTGCGGTGCCGGAACAGGCAGTCATCATCGCCCGTCACCAGATGTTCAACTGGGTGGGCCTGCACAACACCCATCTTGGATTAATGTTGCCCGGCCTATCCTCTGCTTTCGGCGTATTTCTGATGACGCAGTTCTTTCGCGCCATCCCGAAGGACATTGACGAAGCGGCCCTGCTCGACAACGCCTCCCAGTTTCGCATCTTCTGGAAGATCATGCTGCCACTGACGCTACCGGCTCAGGCGACGCTCGGCATCTTCACCTTCCTGCATGCCTGGAACGACTATTGGTGGCCACTAATTTCGGCGACGAAGAAGGAAATGTACACGCTGACAATCGGCATCGCCTCGTCGCAATCGAATTTTGCCCAGAGCGAAGGTCTCGGCTTCCTCGCCGCACAGGCGGTTTTTGCCAGCCTGCCGGCGCTCATCGTTTATCTGATCTTCCAGAAACACATTGTCACCGCCGTCTCAGGCGGCGCGGTGAAATAAAGCCTACCCGGCCGGGGAGGAGCTGGCCGGCTTCGTTGAACGGGGCGAAACGCCCGACAAAAGGGAGTGAGACATCATGAAACGCATTTTATGGACCACCGTCGCGATGATTGCGCTTGGGGTTGGCACCTCCGCGCAAGCGCAGACCAAGATCGAGTTGCAGCGCTTCTTCGGCGCCTGTGAAGCAGACTACGGCAAGGTCACCGACGTATCCGCCGCTGTCGGCGAATGCGGCATCGTCACCGCGCTCATCAACAAGTTCGAGGCCGACAATCCAGATATCGACGTCAACGTGACGACAGTCGAATGGCCGGGCTATGACCAGCTCAATGCACAGCTCGCCTCCGGCGCTGCCCCCGATGTGGTCTCCATGCATTACTCGGCCATTTCCGACTATCAGAGCCGCGGCCTCATAGAGCCTATCGATGAAGTCTTGGCGGCACAGGGCGTCACACCCGATAGCTTCACCGATGCCAGCCGCAACGGTGTCACAAAGGATGGTCAGCTCTATGGCCTGCCCTTCGACAACTGGACCATGCTGTTCCACGTCAATCTGAACCTTATGAAGCAAGCAGGGTTGGTCAACGCTGACGGCACACCGATCCTGCCGAAGTCGGCCAAGGAACTGATCTCCCAAGGCAAGCAGTTCAAGGAAAAGACCGGCAAGCCCTATCTCATCCAGATTATGGCCAACGAAACCGCGTCCTACACGCGCGTCCTCTACACCCTGCTGCAACAGCAGAACGCTGATTTCTTTGCAGATCCGACAGCCATCAAACTGAATACGCCTGAAGCCAAGGCCGCCGTCGAATTGATGAAGGCAACGAAGGACGAGGGCATTTCCACAACCGGCCTCGACTATGCCGCCGCCGTTTCCGCCTTCGCCAATGGTGATGGCGGCATCTCGGTCAACGGCACATGGCTGATCGGTGACTACGCAGCACAGTCAGAAAAGGATGGTACGGCACTTTCGAAGGGCTACACCGTCTATCCGGTCCCGCAGCTCTTCCCCGCGCAGGACAGCACCTATGCGGACGGCCACAGCTGGGTCATGCCAAAGAAGGATCGCTCGCCAGAACAGGTTGCTGCTGTCGGCAAACTCTTCAAGTTTCTGGCGGATAATGATTTCCAGTGGGCCCGTACCGGCCACCTCCCGGCGGTCAAGGCGGTCTTCGACATGCCGCAATTTAAGGCTCTGCCGCATCGCGATAACATCGCAAAGATCGCTCAGACCGGCCGCTCGCTACCGGCAGAAGTTCAACGCCAGTTCCCGATCCAGGATATTATCGGTGAAGAGGTCGGAGCAGCAGTCAATGGCGACAAGCCAGTCGATGAGGCGCTGTCTTCTGCTGAAACACGCATCAACGAGCTGCTGGGCGACCTCTGATCATCCCCCCCCAACTGGCCTTTGCCGCATGGCCCGCGCATTTCGTTGCGCGGGTCTTTTATGTGACTGATAATTGTTAGCCCGCTACAGACAGCACTTCGGTAACACTGCGATCCAAAGTGGCCGCATCCGGCCAGGGAAAGCCGGATGCCCTGCTCATGCTTGATCGATTAGTGAGCCTTCATTTCGCTGACGATCTGTTTGGCCTTCAATGAAGACGGGTAGTAGGTCGGCCAGTTGGTGATTTCCTTTAGCAGAGCTGCGCGGTCGTTACCCCAATAGAGATGGTAATGATCGGCCTTGTTCGGAGCGATTCCGTGATCGCTGAACTGGATGTATTGGGGAGCTGTCGCGTCACCGTCTGTCTTCTTGAAGATGAACCGTACGCCGCGATTGCCCTTCTTGTAGATCAGGATTTCCCTACCGTCATAGGCATAGGTCCCCTTTGACGGCTGGCCTTCCTTGAAGAAGGTAACGGCATCGCCGTCAATCGTGATGCGGTTCACGTCGGTCTTGTACCCGACTTCATACTCGGCGCGGATCTCTTCTGCGGTGGAAGTCCCTTTTTCAGCCTTATGCGTCCATACGGAATCAAGGCTGCCATCCTTTAGGTAAGGATAGACTGACTGCCAGTCGCCAGCGTAATCAGCCAGCGGGCGATCCTTGATCTGGCTGTCTTCGAAGTAGCCGGCATAGATTTTAGGATCGCCGTGGCTGTGGGCGTGCTCATGGACCTTGCCGCTGCCACCGGCAACCGCAATGTTGTAGGGCTTGCCATCAACCTTGATCGCGCCAACTTCCTTAAGTTCCATCTTGGAGATGCGACGCACCAACCCGGCATTGGGATCGGTCATGACGATATCATCGCCAGCCATGGCAATACGCGGGCGCGGGTCGTTCCAGTGCCCATCCATGGAATAGGGCTCCGTCACTTTGGCGCTCTTGGAAATCTTGCCGTCGAGAATGTCGATCTGATGCAGAGTGCCATCTTCCGTCAGCACATAGCCAAAGCGGGCATTGGTAGGATCCAGCGCAAAGTCGATACGGCGAAATGGCAATTCGATGTAACGGAAGTACGGCTCATCCACGGGGTCAACGACGACGAGACCCTTGGCGCCATAGTTACCGAGAAACACCTGCATGCTCTTGGCGCCCAGCAATGTACCTGTCGTCTCGCCGCTCGGCAGGTCGGCTGGATAGTTCAGCATCTTGGTCACTGGGCCATCAGCGCTCGCGGTCACCGTCAGAATGCCTTCCTTGCATCCCGCTGCGAGGTAAGCGCCTGAAAACGCTTCGCCGTGAATGCCTGTGCAGGTCGCAACATCGCCTATGGGCGTGCCGTCTTCCTTTACCGCACGCAAGCCGATACGCGTCGGAGCCGTATCGCCTTGCACAGGAGCATCGGAAGCAACAGTCGTTACCCAGCCATTTCCGACAGGCGCCGCAAAACCGTGATGAGCACGGGCCTGCTTCAGGCGTGTCGCTTCAATTTTGTTATCTGTAAGTTCGTGCGCATCGACGATCTCGTTATATCCACCCTTGTCGAAGTTGATGACGATCTTGCCGTCATGGTCGATGACATGAAACGGGCGCGGGCCGGTCAAGTTTTTTTCTACGACCGACGGATCATCAACCTGTATGTCTGAATGGTCACCGTGTGAGTGAAGGGAAATGCCGCTATTGATAAAGCTGACAGCATCATTGTCAGACTGAACTGCAATAACGCTGGCGCCCTCATTGACGCTGTAGAGCTTGTTCTGGCCGAGGGTATCGAATGTCCAGCGTTTCTCGGGCTTGCTCAGGTCGAACGTCGTGACCTTCGGATCGTTATGATCTCCGACGAACACGCGGTAAAGTGTTACGCTTTCTTCATCGTCCTGGGCAAACGCAGCAGACCCGAGCAGGGTTGCTGACAGTGCAAGCGCAGATACGCTTCTGATCAAATGTCTCATTCTCTTCTCCTATTAATGATATTACATAACGCTTGCGTTTTGAGTTTCTCGTCTGGTCGTACGGTTGTCTTAGCCGCAGCGCTTTTCTCCGATCACCGAAATGAGCGAAACAACGTCTGCAGATGTTTCGGATCTGGTTGCCCTCTGGGCGGCCAAAAAACTCACAATGCGGCGACCCGACAGCCCGGCCAAAGACCGAGCGACACGAAGTCATGCGCAAGAGCGGGGAATGACCCATCCAGCTTGAAGAGCTGCGGCAGATCAGCGAAACGGGTGCGTGGGGCTTTCGACCACATGCGGCCCGTGGGCCTCAATAAGCCACCAATACCCTTCATCGGCGTCGATTTAATAGGCCCGCTGCCGTCAACTACGGCCAGACGGTTTCTTTGGCGCAGGACACCATTTATGTGATGTACAGAAGGATGGCGATTGTAGCCCAAGGTCAAATTGGCAAAGGTAAGGCATGCTTCAGTCACAACGACGCTATAGCTCCGCTCGAAATGTAATGCTATAACGTTTAATGCGAGTGCAAAAAGTCCGCAACCCCTGTCGTTGAGATATTCAGCCAATTCTTATCAATCTGCTGGAACGGTAGCGGCGCCGTCGCGCCGATATTTGATCGACTTTTGAAACCCTTCACGGAAGGGAGAAGGCAAGATTTCGATGAAGGTGTATGCGTTTCCGAGAGCGCAGACTGCATTTTTCTGAAGCAGGTAGAGGATGCAACACCGATCGGTGAGGTGTGCCGCAAGGCGAATATGTCGTATGCGACGTTCTACATCTATGGACTGTTCCCCCGTTGCAAGCTTGATTTTGAAGCGGTTTGACTCTGGTCGATTGCAAACATCTATACGGCGTCATCATTTTCGAAGCGCCCAAATGGGGTATCCGCGCACATACGCCTCAACAATTGGGAGGCCTTGTCGGCCATTATAAAACACAGGTTCCGTATGTGCCGGTCCGACCGTTCATTCCATTTCAACTTTCAGCCTGCAATTCGCATGCCTGCCCTTAAGGATTGGCTCGGTATTCGCCGCCGTGGTGAAGCAAGGCCCAGATCACCCTTGCGTTCTTGTTGGCAACGGCAACCGCTGCTCGGTTGTAACCACGCCTCTCCCTAAGCTCGTTGACCCATTCGCTGGCAGGGTCGGATTTTCGTTGCGCTGTACGGACCACAGATCTCCCGCCGTGGACCAGAAGTGTTCGCAGATGTTGGCTGCCCCGCTTGCTGATGCCAAGCAGGATACGTCGATCGCCGCTGGACTGCTGCCTCGGCACAAGCCCCATCCAGGCAGCCAGATGCCGGCCATTCTTGAAGTCTCCACCATCACCGACAGCGGCGACAACTGCAGTCGCAGTTTTTGGGCCAACGCCGCGGATCTTGGCAATACGCTGGCAAACTTCGCTCTCGCGGAAGACTGCTTCAATCTGCCTATCGAAGTATTTGATCTTTTCGTTGAGCTGCAGAAGGAAGGCATGCAGCGTACCAATTATATCACGCGTGAGCTCGGTGATATCGATCCTTGGATTGGTAATAATCTCTGGAATCGTTCGCTGGGCAACCGAAGCTGACTTTGGAATTGCTACTCCGCGCTCCAGAAGCAAACCGCGCATCTGAGAGATCAGGGCGGTGCGATGATTAACCAGCCTCTGCCGAGCACGATGGAGGCCTTGGATATCCTGCTGGATAATCGATTTCTTCGGGACGAATCGCATATGCGGCTGTTGAACTGCAATGCAGATTGCCTGCGCGTCATTTCCATCATTCTTCTGGCCCTTCACGAACGGCTTCACATACTGCGGCGCAATGATCTTGACCGTATGTCCCTGGGACTCAAAATGCCGCTGCCAATGAAAGGCGCCTGTGCAAGCTTCGATCCCAATCAGGCAAGGAGGCATCGCCTCGGTTATTTGTAGTAGTTGATCGCGCATCACACGCCTCTTCAGTGCAACCTGACCATCGCAATCAACGCCATGAAGCTGGAACACATTCTTGGCGATATCAATTCCCAGAACCGCAACATTTGCCATGGCAACCTCCTTTGTTGGCGCGATCATTCTGACTGAGGGGTGGGGGAACAGTCCATCCCATTAATTGGCGTAAAAAAAGCGGACCTAGTGCCCTCGGAGATAAAGCGCCTGCGGCCGCTTGAGACGAAGGCTAAAGCGGATCGTAGCCTATCTTTCCTCTGGACGAGGCCATGCTTCAGGGTGTGTTGTCAAAAAAGATCTGAGGCCTTCCCGCAAGGGCAAACTCATCGAAACGATAGCGGCGGACGGGGAGGCCAATGGGCATCAAGTAGAACGTCTTTTTCCACTCATAAAGTGAGTAGGCCTGCAGAGCAGATACCACCGGCCATCTACTCAGAAATTAATTTCAAGCCCATCCTCACAGAAATCGAATTTGGCAGGCTCAGATTCACTGCCATCGGCGTAGCTTGCCTTGACCCACTGCTTGCAGCTTTCGCTGTTTGTGCTTTGGTCCCATTCCAAATTAGCAGTCTGACCAGGCTTGATACCGCCACCGATATCAAAGTAGCCCCATTCTTTTTTGTTCTCGGATACCAAAATCTTTGTGATGGCCGAATCGGTCGTATTGGTCGCTGTGAAAGAATACTCATCAGCTTTTGCGGAAGAGCTCATCACGGCAACACTGATCGACACTGCCAAAATATATACATTTGCTTTGAGATTCATCTTCAGGCCCTAAAATACGCACGAGTTATGTCAAGAGACACGTTGCATTACACGCGATTAAATTCCAAAAAATTCATTGCGCTATACGTAACTGTCGCAATCTTGGTTTTAGTTTGCGCAATACTTGTACAATAACGGCCGTTAATTCCAAGCCCTTGATGAGGTTTGAAAGTATTTTCCCATCGATACGTGCAATTGGTACAGTTTGCCTCATTTTCACTCATTTTTTTGCAACGCCGAAAAAAACGGCTTGACGAAACGTATGTGAGCGGCTTCATTGAACCAATTATGAATTGGTACGAACCATTGAACGAGAAACCAGGGAACATTGCTGTTGAAAATTCCAACTATGCGTTGGAGCGTTTGCGTGAACTGTTGCGGGTCACGACGCTGGTCGCTGACGGCAAGTTGCCGACCGAGCGCGCGCTTTCAGAGCGTTTTGGGGTCGGAAGGCGAGAAATCCGGCGGGCGCTGGAGGTTCTGGAAGCTGAAGGACTGATCTGGCGCAAGCAGGGCGCCGGCACATTCCTCGGCCAAAGACCCGATAGCTGGAGTGACCATGCTGCCAGTTTGGTCACTGGAACCAATTTCATGGAAATCATGGAAGTGCGCCTGAGGCTTGAGCCGCAATTGGCCCAACTGGCGGCGTTGCGCGCCAAGGACACCGATATCGAGCGCATGCGGGATCTGCGCGACAAGATCTATGAGCGCACGGATGCGGATTGGCGTGAGCTTTGGGATGGTTCGCTGCACCGGTTGATCGCACAGTCGGCTGGCAATCAACTTTTCCTCTCGCTATTCGATGTCATCAACCGTGTTCGTCAGGACCCGGTTTGGCAGTCGGTGCGCGAACGAGCGCGCAAGCAGCATAAAACGTTGCGTGAATCACGTGATCAGCACACCGAAATCATCGAGGCCATCGCTTCGCGGGACCCTGCTCGAGCAGGAGAAGCCATGCGCACGCACCTGCTGACACTTCAGGAGAGGTTGATCCGCCAGACATCGATGGAACTGAGTGATCAGGCCACACCCGTGGAGGAGACCAAGTTTTAAACTGCCCAAACGTCGAAAACAAAAGACCGGAAAACCGGCGTGTTGAAAAATCACCAGAGGAACAGAGATCATGAAACAACTGAAAAAACTTTCCGGACTCCTTTTTGTAAGCTCTCTTATGGCGACATCGGCACTATCAGCCGACTTGCGGATCGGCCTGATGGACGATGCCGATGTGCTCGATCCCGCACAGTCGCGCACATTCGTGGGCCGCATCGTCTATACCAGCCTTTGCGACAAGCTGGTCGATCTCGACAACAATCTCTCCATCATTCCGCAACTGGCCACCAAATGGGCGTGGGGTGATAATGGCGGCACGTTGACGATGGACTTGCGCGAAGGCGTGGTCTTCCACGATGGCACGCCATTTAATGCTGAAGCCGTCGTCTACAATATCGACCGCAACATGACGATGCCGGAATCGCGCCGCAAGAGTGAATTGGCATCCGTCGCCAAGGTCGAAGCCACCGGCGACTATCAGGTCAAGTTCACGCTGAAGAGCCCCGACGCCAGCCTTCTGGCGCAGCTTTCCGACCGTGCGGGCATGATGATTTCTCCGACTGCAGGCAAGGAACTGGGTGCAAAGTTCAGCACGAAACCCGTGTGCTCCGGTGCTTTCAGATTCGTAGAGCGCATCCAGCAGGACCGGATCGTTCTGGAGAAGTTCGCTGACTATTGGAACAAGGACAATATCTTTATCGACAAGGTCACGTTCCTACCAATTCCCGATACCACAGTTCGTCTCGCCAACCTGCAATCAGGCGATCTCGATCTTGCAGAGCGCATTTCCGCATCTGACGTCGCCTCCGTTAAGGCAGACAACAAACTGAACTACGGCGAGATCGTCGGACCCGGTTACATGGCGCTGTATGTGAATATCGGCAATGGCGCCAAAGCCGACAATCCGTTCGGCAAAGACAAGCGCCTGCGTCAGGCCTTCTCCCTCTCGATAGACCGCGAAGCGATAAACCAAGTGGTGTTCGAGGGCACGGCGATGGCCGGCAACCAGCCATGGCCACCATCCAGCCCATGGTACAACAAGGACATCCCCGTGCCGGCCCGTGACGTCGAAAAGGCCAAGGCGCTGATGAAGGAAGCCGGTTTCGACAAGTACGAAATCGAACTTCAGCACGCCAACAACACCACACAGACGCAGGCGATGCAGGTCATCCAGTCGATGGCTGCCGAAGCCGGGTTCGATGTGAAGCTGAAGGCCACCGAGTTCGCTACGTTGCTGTCGGAGCAAACTGCAGGCAATTATGTCTTGTCGCGCTCAGACTGGTCTGGCCGTTCCGATCCGGATGGCAACATCCACCAGTTCGTGACCTGCAAGGGCGGCATCAACGACACCAAGTATTGCAACCCAGAGGTCGACAAGCTGCTGAACGACGCCCGCGCCTCAACGGACAACGCCGTCCGCAAGGAAAAATACGATGCAGCGACCAAAATCCTCGATGAGGATTTGCCGCTGATCTATCTCGGTCATCAGGCCTATCTCTACGCCTCCTCCAAGAAAGTCACCGGTTTCACGCCATCCGGTGATGGCATGATCCGCCTGACCGGCGTCAAGAAGACCGACTGAGCCTGTCTTGCGTACTCGCGGGATGCGTCTTTCGGCGCATCCCGCAGCCCTACTCCAAAGCTTGCCCGTATAAGGATTTGCTTTCATGCATATCTACATCGCCAAGCGGCTGCTGGTAGCGATACCGACGCTGCTGATCATCTCCGTTTTTGTCTTTTCGTTGCAGAAGCTTCTCCCCGGCGACCCCATTCTCGCCATGGCCGGAGAAGAACGCGACCCCGTTGTTATTGAACTGTTGCGCGAAAAATACCGGATGAACGATCCTGTCGTGTATCAGTATTTCTATTGGCTAGGTTCCGTGGTGCAGGGAGATTTCGGCGTCTCGTTACGCACCAACCAGCCGGTTCTGGAGCTGGTGACTGAAAAGCTGCCTGTCACCATTCAGCTCGCACTGATGTCCATGTTTTTTGCCTTTGTCATAGGCGTACCGATGGGCATTCTTGCGGCCGTGAAGCAGAACACGTGGATTGATTATGTAGCCAACATCGTTGCTTTGTCAGGGCTTTCCATTCCTAATTTCTGGCTCGGCATCATGTTGATCCTCCTGGTTTCGGTTCAGCTTGGCTGGTTACCGGCCTCGGGTTACGAGTCCATTTTCGTTGATCCAGTGCGGTCACTGCAAACGATGATCATGCCGTCATTCGTTCTGGGCACGGGACTTGCTGCAACTCTCATGCGGCACACGCGCTCATCCATGCTGTCAGTCATGAAGTCCGATTATATCCGCACGGCTCGTGCCAAGGGATTGTCCACGCGTGAAGTGGTGCTCAGCCATTCGTTCCGCAACGCGCTTTTGCCCGTGATAACGCTAACGGCACTGCTGTTCGGCGAGCTTCTGGCAGGCGCCGTCCTCACGGAGCAGATTTTTACCATCCCCGGATTTGGCAAGCTGATCGTTGATGCAGTGTTCAACCGTGACTACGCGGTGGTGCAAGGCGTCGTGCTGTGCACAGCCGTTGGCTTCATCTTCATGAACCTGCTGGCGGATGTCGTGACCGTTCTTCTCAATCCACGCATGAGGGCCGCCATATGAGTGTGTCCGCACAGGCCGCCCCAGCCGCAAAGACGAACCCCCGCGAAAACCGGGCGTGGAAGAAAATGAAGCGCAATCGCAGTGCGATTGCCGGTCTCATCATCATTGCGTTTTTCACTTTGCTTGCAATCACTTCACCCCTCCTGCCGCTGGCAGATCCGCTTGCCACGAGTTGGGGTACCATCCGAAAAGCACCTTCGGCAGCGCACTGGCTCGGTACCGACGATATTGGCCGCGACGTTCTTTCCCGAATGATCTGGGGTGCTCAGGCCTCGTTGATGGCGGGTGTCATATCGGTCGCAATCGCCGTCCTGACGGGAGTTCCCTTCGGGCTCATCTCCGGTTATTTCGGTGGCTGGGTCGATCAGGTGATTTCGCGCATCACAGAAGCATTTCTCGCCATGCCATTTCTGATCATGGCAATTGCACTGGCCGCGTTCCTCGGGCCGAGCCTGATGAATGCGATGATCGCCATCGGCCTGTCTGCCATGCCGGTTTTCGTGCGGCTTACACGCTCGCAGGTGCTCGCCGTCAAGACGGAAGACTACATCGAGGGTGCACGCTCCATCGGGCTTGGCCACGGCGATATCATGTTGCGTTATATCCTGCCCAACATCGTGCCACCGATCATCGTGCAAGCGACCTTGACGGTCGCCACGGCCATCATCGCCGAGGCAAGCCTTTCCTTCCTCGGCCTTGGCCAACAGGCTCCGGCCCCAAGCTGGGGTTCCATGCTCAACGTTGCCAAGAACTTCCTGACCCAGGCACCCTGGATGGCAATGTGGCCGGGTGCTGCAATCTTCTGTGTCGTGATCGGCTTCAATCTGCTTGGCGATGGTCTGCGCGATGCGCTCGATCCACGCGAAAACTAAGAATTCCAAAGGATACTGCAATGACCACATTCACCACCCGTCCTGAAATTCTAGGTACGTTCGGCGCCGTCACATCGACGCACTGGATTGCCTCTGCTGTGGGCATGAGCATTCTGGAAAAAGGTGGTAATGCCTTCGACGCCGCCGTTGCCACCGGCTTCGTCTTGCAGGTTCTGGAGCCGCATCTGAATGGTCCAGGCGGCGATATGCCCGCCATCATCTATTCGAAAAAGAAAGACAAGGTCGAAGTCATCTGCGCGCAGGGCACGGCACCCGCAGCGGCCACCATCGAACATTATACCGCCGAAGGCATCGACCTCATCCCTGGCGATGGCCTGCTGGCGACCGTCATTCCCGGAGCCTTCGATGGCTGGATGCTGATGCTGCGCGATTACGGCACCATGACCGTTCGCGAAGTGCTGGAGCCGTCCATCTACTATCTCGAAAATGGTCATCCAATGCTGCCGCGCGTGGCAGCCACCATCAAGGGACTGGCCGATTTCTTTCAGAAGGAATGGCCTACCTCCTATGAGACGTGGTTGCCGGGCGGGTTTGCACCCGAGCCGTATTCCAGCTTCAAGAACCCGGTTCTCGCTGAGACGTGGAAGCGCATCATCTCGGCATCTGAAGCCAGGCCCGGTCGCGAGGCTGGCATAGACGCTGCACGTGACGCGTTCTATCGCGGTTTCGTCGCGGAGGCGATCAGCGACTATCTCAAGACTGCGGAAGTCATGGATGCCAGCGGCACCCGCCACAAGGGTGTGCTGACCGCCGAGGACATGGCCAACTGGACGGCGACCATCGAAGAGCCCACGACCTATGATTATCACGGCTGGACAATTGCCAAGACAGGCCCATGGGGGCAAGGCCCGGTGCTACTCCAGTCACTGGCAATCCTGAAGGGCATCGATATCGGCTCGATGGATCCCGCAGGCGCGGACTTCGTCCACACGGTCGTCGAAGCGATGAAGCTGTCCTATGCCGACCGCGAAGTTTATTACGGGGACCCGGACTTCGGACAAATCCCGACACAGACGCTGCTGTCGGACGAATATAACAACGAACGCCGCAAGCTGATCACCGACAAAGCTTCCATGGACCTGCGCCCCGGCCGCATTCCCGGTTTCGATACGCAACATGATCTCACCATGGGCATGCTCAATTCGATGGCTGGCATTGGCGCGGTCTACGAGCCGACCATGTCACACCTGACCGAAAAGCGCGGCGATACAGTGCATATCGATGTGATCGACCGTGACGGCAACATGGTGTCGGTCACGCCATCCGGTGGGTGGCTGCAGTCGTCGCCTATCATTCCCGGTCTTGGCTTCTGTCTCAATTCCCGCGCGCAGATGTTCTGGATGAAGCCGGGCCTGCCAACATCTCTGGCACCCGGCAAGCGTCCGCGTACGACGCTGACGCCATCACTGGCCCTGTTTGAGGGAAGGCCGACGCTCGCCTTCGGAACACCAGGCGGTGATCAACAGGACCAATGGCAACTCTCTTTCTTCCTGCGTTACGCCCACTTCGGCATGAATTTGCAGGAGGCAATCGACCTGCCGCTGTTCCATACCACCCACTTCCCAGGCTCGTTCTATCCGCGTACGCGCCAACCGGGCAATGTCATGATCGAGCGCAGCATAGGCGAGGCAGCACTTTCCGATCTCAAGACGCGTGGCCATGATATTTCCGCAGCCGACCCCTGGACCGTTGGTCGCCTGACCGCGGCGCGACGAGACGCCGACGGTTTGTTGAGGGCTGCCGCCACTCCACGTCTGATGCAAGCCTACGCAGTGGGACGGTAATCGCATGACCTGGTCCATCGTTGCGCGCGAACCCGAAACAGGCCACCTGGGAATTGCCGTCGCCACCCGCTTCTTTGCGGTTGGCGCGCTCGTTCCGCATATTCGCGGGAAGATCGGCGCGATTGCGACGCAGGCCTTTATCAACCCCACCTATGGCACGGATGGATTGACTGGGCTTGCCGAAGGCAAGATGCCGAAAGAGATCATCGATGCCCTCATATCGCGGGATGAAGGCAGCGCCCAGCGGCAGTTACATATGATCGACGCCGAAGGTCACAATGCAGCTTTCACTGGAGGAAGCTGCATTGATTGGGCGGGGCATCTCGTGGATCACAACGTGTCCGTCGCAGGCAACATGCTGGCCGGGCCTCAGGTGATCGAACAGACGATGAGGGTGTACAAGGAAACTGTCGGCCTGCCATTTGCCGAACGTCTGCTTCTTGCCATGGAGGCAGGCGAAGCCGCAGGTGGAGACAAACGCGGCAGGCAATCGGCAGCGCTGGTGATCTACCGGGATCAGGATTATCCGTGGCTGGACATCCGCACCGATGACCACGCCGATCCTCTGGCGGAACTCCGCCGCCTCTATGCCGTGGCGCAGGAACGGTATCTGTACGTGGCCGAGACCATGCCGACACGCGCCAATCCGCATGGAATGCGCGACCGAGCTGAAATCGATGAAAAAATAGCAACTGTGGAAGCGGCGCGAGCAGCGAAGGGCGTGCCTTCTTCGTCCTTCGCGACGCCGCTGAAACCAGCATGATGCCGGGGAAAACGATATGACCGAAGCCGTGAAAACATCGCCGCGCGAAACCGTCCTTTCGGTTCAAAACCTCACCACCTCATTTATGGTGGACGGGGAATGGAAGAGCGTCGTACGCGACCTTTCCTTCGAGGTGAAGGCAGGAGAAACCGTTGCCATCGTCGGGGAAAGCGGATCGGGCAAGAGCGTTACCTCTCTCTCCGTCATGCGGTTGCTGGATGCGCGCTCCAGCCGCATCGAAGGCAAGGTATTGCTTGGTGGACGAGATATTCTCGCAATTTCCGAAAAGGAAATGCGCGCGGTGCGTGGCAATGATGTGGCGATGATTTTTCAAGAACCCATGACATCGCTCAATCCTGTCTTCACGATCGGTCGCCAGATTTCGGAAGTGCTGACCCGTCACAAGGGCATGAACAAGGCGCAGGCCCGGGCAGAAACCATCCGGCTTCTGGAAAAGGTTCGCATTCCGAATGCGCAAAGCCGTTTCGAAGAGTACCCGCACCAATTCTCAGGCGGCATGCGGCAGCGTGTGATGATCGCCATGGCGCTGGCGTCAAGACCCAAGCTGTTGATCGCCGATGAGCCAACAACGGCACTTGATGTCACGATTCAAGGCCAAATCCTCGATCTCATCAAACAGCTGCAGGAAGAGGAAGGCATGGCCGTTCTCTTCATCACCCATGACATGGGTGTCGTTGCCGAAATTGCAGACCGCACGATCGTGATGTTTCGCGGCGATCAGGTCGAAACCGGGGAAACTGCCGATGTCTTTCACCGTGGCCAGCATCCCTATACCCGCGCCTTGCTGGCGGCAGTGCCTAAGCTCGGCTCCATGGAGGGGCATGCGTGGCCATTGCGCTTCCCCCGTGTGGACATGGAAAGCGGCGAAATCTCGGAAGCCAAAGAAGTCCCCAATACCGTCGAGGGCGGCATGACGCCTGTTCTTTCGGTCAAGAACCTCGTGACACGTTTCGATATCCGTTCGGGGTTGTTGGGCCGGCCAACGGGTGCTGTGCACGCTGTGGAAAATGTCTCCTTTGACCTGTTTCAGGGCGAAACCCTATCTCTGGTGGGCGAGTCCGGCTGCGGCAAATCAACGACCGGGCGCTCGATTGCCCGCTTGGTGGAACCGCGCAGTGGTGAGGTCACTCTAGATGGTTTCGATGTCCTGAAACTCGATCAGGTCGCACTGCGCAACATGCGCCGAAGCGTTCAGATGATCTTTCAGGACCCATTCTCCAGCCTCAATCCGCGCATGACTGTGGGCTATGCGGTGGCCGAACCGATGATCAAACACAACATCGCCCCGTCCTCGCAAGCCAGACAGATGGCTGCGGATCTGCTGGAACGCGTCGGTCTGTCGGCTTCCATGATGGATCGTTATCCGCACGAGTTTTCCGGTGGGCAGCGGCAACGTATCGCTATTGCGCGTGCACTGGCGCTTAACCCCAAGGTCATCATCGCGGATGAAAGCGTGTCTGCTCTCGACGTGTCGATCAAGGCCCAGGTGTGCAATCTGCTGCTCGATCTTCAGGAGCAGTTTAAGATCGCCTTCCTTTTCATCAGCCATGATATGGCCGTCGTGGAACGCGTCAGCCACCGCGTCGCGGTCATGTATCTCGGTGAGATAGTGGAAATCGGCCCACGAGCATCGATTTTCGCCAATCCACAACACCCCTACACTAAGAAATTGATGGCCGCAGTGCCAGTACCTGATCCCGCACGTCGAGGCTTGCGCCGCAATGCTGCGATAGAGGAACTGAAAAGCCCAATTCGTCCGTTAGGCTACAACTGCCCGGAAAGAGTTTACCGCACCGTGTCACCGGGCCACGTGGTTTTGTCGTGATGGTGCGCAGAAGGAACATCCGGCATGCTCCCGGCGTCTGGCGAAAACACGCTCTGATTGCTTACCGGACTTCTCGTCTTTAAGCGCAAAGGAACTACGTGCTCGTCTGCTTGTTAATGCTCAGTACCGACTTCAGTATGACCTCATAACGGTACATCCCTCAATCGAGATTTTGCCTTGGGGAATATCCTTGGAGCGATGGAGATTAAATCATGTCAGACGTGACGAGATCAGGCGGCGGCGAAAACACCAGTGAAACGCGGTTCGGTAAATCTGTCGAAAGTCAGGCTCAAATTCGAGATAGTTCTGTCGTGGCAGAACGGGCTGATGAACCTCTCAACATTTACCGTCTGGAGCCAATAGCGAGCCCTGACGATCCCAGATGGCAGGGTTTTCAGCCTAACGGGTCAGTGACGGTCGCAGCTCGTACATCTGGTGACGCACGGATCGTCGCATCCGGCCGCGAGGTCGACTTCATGGAAATCGATTCCGCCCCGGCGGAAGATGTGACGACCTCAAATGCAAGCGCATTTCGCGACGAAAAGCTCTACACTGTCATCGAGATCGAGCATGGCCGTAAAGGCCTCAGCCGCGGCGTTATAGAGGGGGTCGTTCGGGTCGATGCTATCAAGCCTCTGCAAGACTAGCATGTGAGCCCTCTCGCGAGCGGGTGCACCTATACCGTTGGACATGTTTTGCGGCGATAGGCTTCGCGCAGTCGTACTTTTGATAGTTGCGCCAAAGCGGTGAAGGCATCCAAACGACTTGAGTTTGAAACGACTGGAGGGCTCACGGATGGATTTTGATCTCGTTAGGTTCGTGACGGCGCAGCACAACGTCTACAGTACAGCTGTGCGTGAGTTGATTGACGGCCATAAGAAATCCCATTGGATGTGGTTCATCTTCCCCCAAATTCGCGGACTTGGTCATTCAGAGACTGCTCGCTTTTACGCAATTTCTGGACGATCGGAGGCTATAGCCTACCTTGACCACTCCATTTTAGGACCGCGGTTGCAAGAATGCACACACGCCATACTCAATCATTCTGATCTCGGCGCATATGATGTTCTTGGATCTCCCGATGACCTCAAGTTCCATTCCAGCATGACGCTATTTGGAGCCGTCGCTCCGGCTGGTTCGGCGTTTGAAAAAGCTCTTGAGGTTTTTTACGACGGTAAATCCGATGAAGCCACGCTTGCAGCGTTGTGAAACGACCTATCATCCGACTTTGCCCATCCTCACCGTAATACTATCCATGGACGCACCTGCTGCCCACCGAACACCATTTCAGTTGGCATCTGGAAGATGAAATAAGGATTGAGCATAGGCAGCGCGCTTGCCACTTCCAGTCGTTGCAGATGTTCATCCTCCAGTACAGTGTCGAGAGAGGCAATGTTTTGGGTGAGTTGCTCTACCCGGCTTGCGCCGATCAGCACTGAGGAGACGCCGGGGCGTTTCGCTACCCAGGCCAGCGCCACTTCCGCAGGCGAACGGCCAACCTCCAATGCCACAGCTTTCAGAACATCAACGATATCGAAGTTGCGATCCGTAAACAGCATGCCGCCAAACGGGTTGTCACCATTGAGGCGCCCATCGCTTTCACCTTCGCTCACGGTTCCGGCCTTGTCTGGCAGTGCGGCCGAGCGGTTGGCGTCGCTGATCTTGTCGCGACCGTATTTCCCTGTCAGCAGACCAGCGCCAAGCGGGCTCCATGGCACCATTCCCAAACCAAATTCGGCACCAGCCGGAATGAGATCCAGTTCCACGCCACGGTCAATCAGCGAATAGGCATATTGCAAGCCGATCGGCTTTGGCAGACCATGCGCTTCTGCAAGTGTTGCGACCTTTGCCACATACCAGGCAGGCGTGTTGGAAAAACCATAATGCAGGATCTTGCCAGCGCGAACCGCATCGGACAGCGTTTGCAAAACCTCTTCTGCTGGAGTCGTGCGGTCCCACACATGCATCCAATACATGTCGATGTAATCGGTTTTCAGCCGCTTTAGCGAGCCTTCTATGCCCATCCGAATGTTCTTGGCACCGTTGCCACCCCACAAAGGTGTGCCCTGCCCGCGCGGAAAACCGGATTTGGTCGCGATCACCAACCGATCACGCATGCTGCTGTCGGAAACAAAAGTCCCGAGCATGTCCTCGCTGCGGCCTGCGGAATAGACATCCGCAGTGTCGATGAAATTGCCACCGGTTTCGACATAGGCGTCGAAAATTGCGCGCGCAGTTTTGTCGCCAGCGCCCCAGCGCTCTGCGCCGAAGGTCATGGTGCCGAGTGCCAACGGGCTGACGATGAGGCCGGACTTGCCAAGCGTGCGGTAACTGGTGAGATCCATCGGTGTCTCCATCGTTGTGATGCAACAGGTGTAGCGATCGGCGTCTGTGAGGATAAGCCATTGATAGCGGCATGAACTTATGAGCACAGTGCATGAATGGAACGAAATGAACTCAATGATCTCCTGGCCTTTGCTGCCGTTGCCCGCGAGCGCAGCTTTACCCGTGCTGCTGCGATTCTCGGCATGTCGCCCTCGGCGCTGAGCCATGCGATGCGCGGACTGGAGGAGCGGTTGGGCGTCCGGCTCCTATCGCGCACCACGCGCAGTGTGGCACCGACTGAACCGGGTGAACGCCTACTGCAATCACTCAATCCTGCGCTTGCCAATATTGAAAGCGGGTTGGAAGCGTTGGCGGAGTGGCGCGACAACCCTTCCGGCACGGTCAGGATCACCACTTTCGCCTATGCATCCCGCATGGTGCTTCTGCCAAAACTGCCAGCGTTTCTACTGGCCAATCCGGATGTGCGGGTTGAGGTCAACATCGACGATGGACTGACGGATATCGTGGCCGCCGGCTTCGATGCCGGTATTCGGCTGGGAGAGGCCGTTGCCAAGGATATGATCGCGGTGAAGGTAGGCCCGGATTTAAGGACGGTGGTGGTTGGCACGCCGTCCTATTTCGAGCGCTACCCTCCCCCGTTGACCCCATACGACCTCGAACGCCATGCCTGTATCGGCTACCGGCTGACGACATCAGGCGGATTGCTACCCTGGGAATTTGAGAAAGACGGCAAAGAGATCAATATCCGCACCAGCGGCCCCCTGGTGGCCAATGATGGCGATCTGCCGGCTGCTGCCGTTCGTGCCGGCGCGGGGCTCGGTTACATCAATGAGCATGATGTCGCTGACGAGATCGCAGCAGGAACCCTTGTTCAGGTTCTGGAGGACTGGTGTCCAAGCTATCCTGGTTTTTTCCTGTATCACCCCAGCCGCAGACAATCGCCACCAGCTTTGAGGGCGCTGATCGCTGCCCTTAAGGTGGCATGAAATGCCGCCACGCTTTTGGCCCGCGATTTTAAGCAGACCATCCCGCGATGGATGATTGTTTAGAGATATGAAAAACAACCTTCCAAATCGTCCAGCGACCATGTATGTTCCGCATTTGTTCGTTAGGCCATCCAACTTCACTCTCGGCATCAAGTGAGCTCTTATGGCAGTTGCGTATCTGGAAAAATTGAATGAGCAGCAGCGCCGGGCCGTCGAGCATGGCGTGGGGTTGGCGGAGGGCAACACGGCGGGGCCGCTGCTGATCATCGCTGGCGCTGGCTCTGGCAAAACCAATACGCTGGCGCATCGTGTGGCTCACCTCATCGTCAATGGTGCAGACCCGCGCCGCATTCTGTTGATGACCTTTTCGCGCAGAGCCGCCTCGGAAATGGCTCGTCGCGTCGAGCGGATCTGCCGCAATGTTCTGGGTGCCAATGCTGGCATCCTCACAGACGCGCTTGCGTGGTCCGGGACTTTCCATGGTATCGGTGCGAGACTGCTCAGGATGTATGCCGAGCAGATCGGTCTCAATCTCGACTTCACCATTCATGATCGTGAGGACAGCGCGGACCTCATGAACCTCGTGCGGCACGAGCTTGGCTTCTCCAAGACGGAAAACCGCTTCCCGCCCAAGGGCACCTGTCTCGCGATCTATTCAAGGGCGGTCAACTCGGAGATGCCACTGAGCGAAATCCTGCGCCTGCACTATCCATGGGTGGCCACCTGGGAAGAACAGTTGAAGGAATTGTTCGGAGCTTATGTCGAGGCCAAGCAGGCGCAGAACGTGCTCGATTATGACGATCTCCTGCTCTACTGGGCGCAGATGGTCAGCGATCCTGATCTTGCCGATGATATCGGCAATCGCTTCGACCATGTCATGGTCGACGAATATCAGGACACGAACAAGCTGCAGGCGTCTGTCCTGATGGCACTCAAGCCCGGCGGACGTGGCTTGACCGTCGTTGGTGATGACGCCCAATCGATTTACTCATTCCGCGCAGCGACGGTCAGGAATATCCTCGATTTCCCGGCGTCCTTCAGCCCTGCCGCTGATGTCATCACGTTGGACCGGAACTACCGTTCGACCCAGCCCATTCTCGCAGCAGCAAATGGCGTGATCGAACTGGCGCGCGAGCGTTTCACCAAGAACCTGTGGACCGAGCGGGAATCGCTCGAACGACCCAAACTGGTGACAGTCAAAGACGAGACCGAACAGGCGAATTTCATTGTCGAGCAGGTGCTGGCCAATCGCGAAACCGGGATGACGCTGAAACAGCAGGCCGTCTTGTTTCGCACATCCAGCCACAGCGGGGCGCTCGAAGTCGAAATGACGCGCAGAAACATTCCCTTCGTGAAGTTCGGCGGCCTGAAATTTCTCGACAGTGCCCATGTGAAGGACATGCTGGCGGTGCTGCGTTTCGCCCAGAACCCGCGTGACCGGGTTGCGGGGTTCCGGCTCCTGCAAATGCTACCAGGCATCGGCCCCAAGAAAGCTGGCACCATTCTCGACACGATCGCGACCGACCCTGAACCGCTATTGGCACTTGCTGAAATCCCGCCGCCGCCCAAAACGGGTGCGGACTGGACTTCCTTCGTTCAACTGCTGGGCGGCTTACGCAAAACGAAGGACGGCTGGCCGTCCGATATCGCGCAGGCCAGGCAATGGTACGAACCACATCTGGATCGCATCCATGAAGATGCCGACACCCGCAAGGCGGACCTGCTGCAACTCGAACAGATTGCCAGCGGCTACCCCTCACGCGAACGGTTCCTCACCGAACTGACGCTTGATCCACCAGATGCGACCAGCGATCAGGCGGGCGTGCCGTTGCTTGATGAAGACTATCTGATCCTGTCGACCATCCATTCGGCCAAGGGACAGGAATGGCGCTCAGTCTTCATGCTCAACGTTGTCGATGGCTGCATACCGTCAGACCTGGGCACAGGCACGACACAGGAAATCGAGGAAGAGCGACGCCTGCTCTACGTCGGCATGACGCGTGCAAAAGACAGTCTGGCACTCATCACACCCCAGAGATTTTTCACGCACGGCCAGAACTCGCAGGGTGATCGGCATGTTTACGCTTCACGCTCTCGGTTCATCCCGGCGACTCTGCTGCAATATTTCGAGGCGGTGGCCTGGCCGAAAGTCTCATCCGCAGCATCCGAACGCAGTGCACAGCAGATCCGCATTGATGTCGGCGCACGCATGCGGGGCATGTGGAAATAGAAACGCCCGCGTTGCAGAGCATGGGGAACGCATCTCCCAGCCCGGAATGCATCGACTTTTCCAGCTAGCACAAGGTCAATCGGTAAGGACCAGACATGCACCCGGTTCGCAAAATCATTCACGTGGATATGGATGCGTTCTACGCCTCCGTGGAGCAACGTGACAACCCAGAGCTTCGTGGCAAGCCGCTGGCGGTCGGGGGATCTGCTGCCCGAGGTGTGGTGGCCGCCGCGAGTTATGAGGCGAGAGCCTTCGGCGTCTATTCGGCCATGCCGTCGATCACCGCAAAACGGAAATGCCCGGACCTGATATTCGTGCCGCCTCGTTTCGAGGTCTATCGTCAGGTCTCCCAGCAAATCCGCGAGATCTTTGCACAGTACACACCCGTCATTGAACCGCTTTCACTTGACGAGGCCTATCTCGACGTCACCGAAAACCTGAAAGGCATGGAGATCGCAACCGATATAGCGCTCGAAATCCGCGCAAAGATCAAGGAGGTCACGGGCCTCAACGCATCTGCGGGCATCTCATACAACAAGTTCCTGGCGAAGATGGCGAGCGACCTGAACAAACCCAATGGCCAAGCGGTGATCACTCCGAAGAACGGGCCGGGCTTTGTCGAGGCCCTCCCCGTCAAAAAATTCCATGGAGTGGGTCCCGCCACAGCCGAGCGTATGAAACGACATGGCATTGAAACGGGTCTCGATCTCAAAACCAAACCGCTTGCCTTCCTGCAACAGCACTTTGGCAAATCAGGCCCATACTTTTACGGCATTGCCCGCGGCATTGATGAAAGGCAGGTCAAGTCCAATCGCATCCGTAAATCTGTCGGCGCGGAAGACACATTTGTCGAGGACGTCGAACATCTCGACGTCGCCAAGGCGGAATTGAGACCCTTGGCCGAAAAGGTCTGGCGGCACTGCGAGGCACACGACATCACCGGAAAAACAGTGACGGTCAAAATCAAATATTCGGATTTCACCCAGGCAACACGCAGCAGGACCATAAGTGGATATGTCTCGGGCATCGACACGATCCTGGAAATAGCTGAGTCGCTGCTCTCTTCGGTGTTTCCGTTTAAAGGCCCGGTGCGGCTACTTGGGGTCACCCTGTCATCACTAAACACCCTAGAAAACGATCATAAACCACAGCTCGCACTCCCACTGTGA
This sequence comes from Agrobacterium sp. CG674, assembly GCF_053521645.1. Lineage (NCBI taxonomy): Bacteria > Pseudomonadati > Pseudomonadota > Alphaproteobacteria > Hyphomicrobiales > Rhizobiaceae > Agrobacterium > Agrobacterium sp. CG674. The sequence goes on from NZ_JBNWDZ010000004.1 coordinate 386,704, forward strand.
TGAGGCGATCCTGCTCACCGCATCCGCCGCTGCAGGCGCGACAACAATCTTGTGACGCAGGTATCGTGGTGAAGCGCGCTCGAATCCGAAGTTCTGCGGAGGAAATTCGCCCTTAAATGAGCTTCACAACACCCGCAAACTGTCCCGGCTTCTGCACCGGCAATAGTCTTAGGCGCGCGCTTTTAAAACCATCGTTCTCCAGATCAGTATAGTTGAGAAAACATGGGCTCTACAGAAAGAAAAGCCGAATCCAAAATCACTCGCCTGATCTGAATACAGCGTGGCGTCGTAATATCAATAAAGACATCATTCAGGAAACTGGCTTGGCCCACGGCGTGTCCAACAAGATTCCAGCACTCATCAGATCCGGAGACCATCGTTATGGCTGAGCAAGTGACAGTCTGGTTCGACAGCAATTGCCCCTTGTGTCAGCGAGAAATCGCATTGATGAAGCGGCTCGACCGGCGCGGGGCGATCTTATTTATCGATGCCTGCGACCCTTTGACTGTCTGCCCCATTGATCGCGGAGACATCCTGGCCCGCTTTCATGCGCAAGAGGGACGACGGTTGCTCTCGGGTGCGGCGGCATTTGCGGCCATGTGGCGCGCCATCCCGATCTTACGCCCACTGGGAAAGATCGCTGGCTGGCCCCCAGTCACACCCTTGGTCGAAGTGGCCTATCGTGGCTTCCTGCGCATTCGGCCCCGGCTGCAGAGGCTTTTCCGATGAAGGACCGTTTTCGCCCCGTCCCCCAAAGCCGCCTCGGTCGGCTTGCGGCTTTAGGCCAGCTTGCCGGCGGCGTCGCAACGGGGATGGTCGGTGAAGGCTTGCGCCGGATGGCAAAGGGAGAACGCCCGCATCTTTCGGATCTGCTCCTGACACCATCCAACGCGCTTAGGGCTAAAGAGCAATTGTCGCGCCTGAGAGGCGCCGCCATGAAGCTTGGACAGATGCTGTCACTCGACGCGGGCGACCTTCTGCCCCCAGAACTCGCGGTCATCCTTGCCGACTTGCGAGAGAGCGCGCATTTTATGCCGGATCGTCAACTCCAGCAAACGCTGACGGCAGCCTGGGGTCCAGACTGGCAAAGGCACTTCTCTCGATTTGATATGACACCGATAGCAGCGGCCTCAATTGGGCAGGTTCATCGCGCCGTTCTTTCATCAGGGCGCGAGTTGGCGGTCAAAGTGCAATATCCGGGAATTTCGGCCAGCGTCGATGCCGACATTGACAATGTTGCAGCGCTTTTGCGGATCACGGGCCTGCTACCATCAGGACTTGACCTGGCACCCTACCTGACCGAGGCCAAAAGGCAGTTGCATGAAGAGGCGGACTACCTGCGGGAGGCAGAGCAGATGCGCCGCTACCGCAGGCTTCTTGCAGATGACCCGCGTTTCGTTGTGCCTGAGCCTGTCACAGATCTTCTCCATAGGACTGTTCTGCCGATGGACTACATTCCGGGCGGCCCCTTAGAAACACTGGCCGCGGCACCGGAAGCAGATCGCAACCGGGCATCGCAAGCACTGCTCGAACTGCTCCTAAAGGAGCTGTTCCAATTCGGCCTGATGCAGACAGATCCTAATTTCGCCAATTATCGCTGGCAGCGCGACGGTGGTCGCATCGTGCTTCTGGACTTTGGGGCCACACGTGCGGTAGCGCCTGAGATTGCAAAGCAATATCGCATTTTACTGCGCATCGGGTTAACGGGCGATGTCCCTGCGATCCGTGATGCACTCGTGAAAATGGGTTTCATCTCCCCAGTCCAGGTGCTGCGACACGGTACGACACTGGATGCCATGATTGGCCTTGCGGTTTCCCTTATCGGGACGAGCCGAAATGGTCTTTTCGATTTTGCCGACCGCGATGTCATTGCGATGATCCGTGAACGTGCAACGCCGATGATGGCCGATCGTGCAAGCTGGCACCTGCCTCCTGCTGATACGCTGCTTATTCAACGCAAGATCGGCGGTATGGCGTTGCTACTGACCAACATGCGCGCGCGTCTTCCACTGGCCGACACGCTGGCGCGCTATAGCTAAGGGTCGTCTGAACCACGAATGGATGAGCGGCCGATTATTTCAGTAAATGGTGTTCTATGCGCCGGGACTAGCGCATAGAAAGAGCTTCGTTCATACCTGCTCGGCGTTACGCTACCGCAACCGGCGATCGCTCACCACAGCTGATGGACGTGAGGAGCAATGCGGTTTTCGTAGATAGCTTTGAGCTGCTCCATCGTGGACGGCGAGATTTTCTCGATACCGCTTGCCGAAGCATTGCCATTGGCCTGATCGGCGTTCTTTGCCCCTGGAATGACAGTGCTGACAGCCTCATTCATGAGGATCCAGCGTAATGCGAACTGGGCCATTGTCACGTCACCGGGAACAAGCCTGCGGATATCTTCGACAACCTGGAGCGCCACGTCGTAAGGGACGCCGGAGAACGTCTCACCCTTGTCGAACGCCTCCCCATTGCGATTAAATGCCCGGTGATCATCGGCAGCAAACGTCGTCTGGGCATTCATCTTTCCAGTCAACAAACCGGATGCAAGCGGAACGCGAACGATGACCGCCACGCCCTTACGCTTGGCTTCACTGAAGAATAGATCAGCAGGGCGCTGCCTGAAGATGTTGTAGATAATCTGGACAGAGGCTACGCCCGGATATTCGATCGCTTTCAGGCCTTCTTCGACCTTCTCGACGGAAACACCGTAGTTTCGGATCTTCCCCGCCTTGATCAACGATTCCATCGCCTCGAAAACGTCAGGACGATAATAGACCTCCGTTGGCGGGCAGTGCAGCTGAACAAGGTCCAGGCAATCCGTCGCGAGGTTTTTGAGCGACCTCTCGACGAACATGGTCAGGTTATCCTTGTTGTAACCCTCGGATACGTGCGGCGACAGGCGACGTCCTGCCTTGGTGGCGACGAACGGCCGTTCTCCACCACGTGCCTTCAAGACATCCGCAATGATCTTCTCGGATCGGCCATCGCCATAAACATCGGCGGTGTCGATGAATGTCGTGCCTGCATCCAAGGCAGCGTTCAGCGCCGCTTGAGCGTCCGCCTCTGACACATCGCCCCAGGAGCCGCCAATCGCCCAGGCACCAAATCCGATTTCTGAGACAGACCGTCCCGTTCTACCAAACTCTCTATAGTTCATGCATTATCTCCTTATGGCATCAATTGTCCGCCGTTGACCTCAATGACCTGCCCGGTGATGTATCCGGACATAGCCTCCGAGGCGAGGAAGAGGAATGCTCCAACGCATTCCTCCGGCGTCCCCTCCCGTCCCATGGGAATGGTCATTCGCTGGGCGGCCATGATCTCCGCCGACGTATACCGATCGTGAAATGGTGTCTGGATCAGGCCGGGGGCGACCGCATTCACCCGTATTCTGTCCTTGACGAATTCCTTGGCCTGGCCTCGGGTCAAACTGCTGACGAAAGCCTTTGCCGCTGCGTAAAGGACGGCGCCGCCACCGCCACCATTTCTGGCCGCGATTGACGTCGTGTTGATGATGAACCCACCCCCTGACGCCACGAGATGGCGATGAGCTGCGACGCTTGCCTCCCAGAGTGACTTCGCATTGAGGTCCAACACACGGTCGAAATGCTCGGCGCTGACGTCCGTGGTCTGTACTCTGCCCAACATGCCACCTGCATTGTTGATGATGCCGTCGAGCCCACCAAGAAGACGGGATGCTTCATCCACCACCTGTGCGCCGACACCCGGCGCGCCAAGGTCCCCGTGAACAAGCACCGTGTTTTCGGAATGCTTGCCCTGAAGCGCAGCGGCAGCCTCCCGGCTTTCGTTAAAGTGAATGGCGACCCGAGCACCTTGCTCCGCAAATGCCGATACCACCGCAGCGCCGATTCCCGTTGAGCCTCCCGTCACAAGAACACGCTTGCCCTTGAGGTCGCTAAAAACAAACCCGTCGAACATTCTACTTCCTCCTCAAAGTCCTCAGGCACTGTCATAGCAATTGCCCGCTTCAAAGCCTCATGCTTTATGATGAACTTGGTTCACTCTAACGATGAAAGAGAAGCATCATGGATTTCTTCGAGCGAGTCGACTTGGCGGATTTGAGACTTTTCACCACCATCGTGAGAAGGCAGAGCTTCAAATCTGCAGCCATCGAACTTGGGATAACCCCTTCGGCCGCCAGCCATGCGATGCGGCGGCTGGAAGCTCGTCTTGGAGCAAAACTTCTCAACAGAACAAGCCGCGCCGTGGCACCAACGGACCTGGGGGTGGAACTGGCTTCCCGGCTCACCGAAGGATTTGACGTCATCAGCGCGGCACTGCACTCGCTCAACGTACCTGGTGCTGCGCGGTTCGGCGAGCTTCGCATCAACGCCTTCGCTGATGCCGCCCATTTGCTCATCGCTCCTGCATTGCCGGAGTTCGCACGCATATGCCCCGATGTCAGGATAACTGTCGTCGTGGAGGATCGTCCGATCGATATTGTCGCTGAGGGATATGACGCGGGCTTTCGCTATGGCCATAACGTACCAGAGGATATGGTTGCCTTGGCCCTCTCAGGCCCACAACGCTGGGTGGTCGCGGGATCGCCTGCATATCTTGAGGCCAACGGGACACCGAACTCTATCAACGACCTGGCCCAACATAATTGCCTCCAACTCCTGCTTGGAGATAACTCTGCATACAAATGGGAGCTGTCTGAGGGGAAAAGGAATATAAGGCTGCGAGTGCCAGGTTCGATAACCATCAATGACACCGCCACCACAATCAAGGCAGCAAAGGCTGGTCTCGGATTGGCATATTTGTTGGAGGCCAGAATTGCAGATGAGATCAGGGACGGCGACTTGAAGGTTGTTTTGGCAGACCATGCCTCTCCGGGCGAACCATTCCATGTCTATTACGACAGTCGCCGCCATGGCCACCCGGGCCTGCGATCCCTGGTCAACATCATTCGCCATCAGAACGGGTTGACCCGAGTGTTCGATGAACATGGCCCCGTTGCCCATCTCTCAATACCAGCCGGTCAATGATGGCGCGACAATCCAAGATGGCCGGGCTTTAATCCGTGCTGAACGACATCATGAGACGCAGGTCAGCTCGATTGCTCACCGATTGTATCCGCGACATGGGCTCCCCGTTCCCCCATTGGCACTGGCTTGCCAGTGGTAGAATCGATGGTTGTCTGATGCTCGAGTTCGGCATTGAGCTCTGCGCCCAAGATCAGGATGATCACCGATATCCAGGTCCAGACCATTAAACCGATCAGAGCACCAAGCGTGCCATAAGTCGCGTTGTAGTCGGCAAAGTTTTCAAGATAGAGTGAAAAAAAGACTGAGGCAGCCAGCCAGAGAAAGGTCGAGAAGGTCGCACCCCATGTGATCCAGCGCAGCTTGGCAGCTTCGCGGCTCGGCCCATAGCGGTACATCATTGTAATGCCGCATCCGACAATAAGAAGCAGAAAAGGCCAACGGGCTATCTTCGCCAGAAATTCAGTCCACTGGTCCAGCCAGAGATAACCGAGAACAGCGGGCACGACGCCAACGGCTGTAATCAACGCTATGGCAACGAGCAAAGCGCCAAAGGTAAAGCCCAGCGAATTCAGATTGAGCCGGATGATCCCGCGCTTCTCTTTCTCACCATAGGCAACATTCATGGCTTCAAAGAGTGCCTTGATGCCGTTATTCGCACTCCATAGAGCCACCATGAAGCCAGTAATCACGCCAAAGCTCAGAGTGGAGTTCTTCTGTTGTGACAATGCATCGAGCTGGGAAACGATGATGTCAAAGCCACCTGGAGGCAGCGTCGTGGATAGAAATGCAATATGCTTCGCGATGGTCAACGGGTCGGAAAATACGCCGTAGAGCGAAACGAGCGCAGCTAAAGCCGGGAAGAGAGCCAGCAGAAGGTAATATGTCGCGCCAGCTGCAACCAACGTGACGCGATCTTCCGTAAATCCGGAAACGACGCGCCAGAATACGTCCCTATAACCGAGGGATGTGATTTCACCAGGCGTTGCCGCCATACGGCCTCGATTATCACCAACCTCGGTTGACTCGCTATTATTCCTGTCCAAGCACCCTACCCTAGCCATTTCGACCCGCCACGTATCGCATAAGCATATTAGCATTCAAGCTCTAACGGATGTGAAGGGGCTCTCATCCACGGTGAGGCTTATCGAGCGCAAAGGCTGTGACAGAGCTGGGTCAGGACCTTCGTGCCGGGCTTCACTCCCAAATCGGCGGATGGAGCGCACCCACCTGATCCAGATGGTAGTCGCCTTATGCCGTCGGCACCGTCCCTCCATCGACACGGTGTGGTCCGTTCTCCTCGAGTAGCATGGCAAGCCCAAGGTTCCTCCCCACCTTCTCAATCATAGCGGGACGCATCATTCGTGTTCTGGAAGACTGGAAGCCCCCTTATCCGGGGCTCTGCCTTTACTATCATGGCCCCCGAAACCTGTCGGCGCGAGTGAGAGGGTGCGTGGAACTAGCTCGTGAACTCTCTCGATGTGCAGTTGGGTGAACGGAGCACCTCTTAAAACCAACTGCCTCGCCTTGATAGGAATCGAACCTTCGGCACAGTCCGTCGTCATAATATCCAATCAGTGACTTGCGATTCTAGCAAGCTTAGAACTCACTGAACCGACACGACTTTGAGAGGTGCGCCGATCTAGATGTTGTTATGACCCGCAATAGACGGTGGAAAAATGCGCCGTGCAACTAGGTCGGCCAGTCGAGTTGCTTAACACGTGGATAGCGGCAGTCAGGTCCGACAAGGGGGCGTGTTCCGGGGATCGGGCATTGGGGAACGGTCTCAAAACGCATGATCGATCCACAGTCGGTGAATGCTAACTGAAGCACTCCCACCTATGACGCGTTCTCCGTCACAGCACAGCCGCAGGGGTTATCATTCCCCCGCGCTCAAACGCGGTTGAAAGGCCTAACGCCAACGCGTCCGCTGGGACGTCACGCTCCATGCTGAACCCGGAAAACAGCGCTTCCTATGCTACCATCCGCTCGCCCATCATCGTCACATCCTCTCAAATCCGTAGAAGGAGCGAATCAGAACTTCGCATCGACAGCAACTCCGACTTTTTCAACCGTATCGACGCCAACCTGACGAAATCGCCGACTAGGGCCGGCAGTTCTGAGCCCCTCAAGGCGGGAAAGTCGAAATGCGATCTCGCGACTGCACATGCGCGAACACTCTGGTCGATCATAAAACTAATTAAATGATCGCATCCTCAACGGTAGCAAGGCCGCGCCCATGGCAGCAGGATCGCCTTCGGTTTCGCTGAGCACCAGTTTAGCCTCCTGTGGGCCGACGCCGTAGCGATGTTCTCGCTCTGAGGGCATATGAACGCGCGCGATCATCATTTGGCCGAGCTTTCGCGGCAACTGTCCTCCGAAGACGATGGCCTGAGGGTCGATGACTGCGATCAAACTGGCAACGACCCGGTTCACCTGAGGCATAGTTCGAACGAGCCATTCTTCCACACCGGGCCATGTTGGATCAAATTGCCGATACAAAGCTTCTATGGACTGTATTTCGACGCCATTTTTTTGGAGCGTCTCGATCAAATATTGCAGTGCAGGACGCTTTTGAGATTCGTCCGGATTATATATCCCGCTGAATTCGCCAGCGTTGCCGTAAAAGCCGTGAAACGGCTGGCCACCGAGAACGAGACCTCCGCCAAAACCATAATTGAAGGAAAGATAGGCGAAGGTCTGGCACCATGAACCTACGCCGCGCAGGCTTTCGCCGATTGCGCCAGTCGTGGCATTGTTTTCAAGCCAGACCGGTAGGCGGAACCTGTCTTCGAGGATTGGTTTCAGATCCATGAGCGACCAATCTCGTAAAGGCTCCGGCGCGTTAAAGGCGCGGTCTTGCGATACAAAAAATCCGGACATCGAAAAGCCAAGGCCAATCAGCTTTTCGCGTGGGATGTTGTATTGCCCGAGCAAGCGTTCCAAGGCGAGAGATAATGCAGCCAATGTCTGCTCCCGATCACTTGGGAGCATTTCCAGCTTCTCCTCGACGACGATGTCGCAGCGGAAATCGGCAATGCAGATCACAACAGAATCTGTGTTGATGGAAATGCCGAGCGAATAGGCGGCTTCCGGCACCAGCTCGATTGTCGGGCTCGGCTGGCCGCGCGTGCCTTTGATTGGGGCGCCGGTCTGGAGAAGCCCACGTTCCAGCAGGCCGTCTATCAGCCGGTGCACAGATTGCTGCGTCAGGTTGGTGTGACCGGTGATCAGGGCCCTGGAGATCGGTCCATAACGCCGGACGATATCGAGAATAAGGCGCTCATTACCGCTGGCAAGTGGGTGGCGATTGAGCGTATTGGGCGTGTTCTGGTCGAGGGTCATGCCCTTTGGATAACGGCTGTACAGAGCTGCGGCAATAAGGCGTTGCGCTGCCGCAAGATTTCTTCACAGGACTGTCATAAATATTACACCTAAAGTGTAGTAATAGGAGCTCAGTAAACAACGGACCTCCAGAAGGAGCTATCAATGCCTATGAAATATCTTGCGATTGCCGCGCTGGCGCTGGCGACGACGGCTGCGCCTTGTCTGGCGGCTGACACCAATATGAAGAACCTTGATTTCGATCTTTCGAAGGTCACGCGGGAAAATTTTTATGACGTCGTGGTTCCAGCCGCCAAAGCCGAGGGTTCGGTAACGATGTATAATTTCGCCGGCAGTTTTGGCGATACATGGAAGGAACTGATCACCCGCTTCGAGGCCAAATATGGCATCAAGGTTGCCTATAGCGATGTAAACGGCGATCAGGCGAACCAGCAGCTGATTGCTGTCCAGGCAGCAGGGCAGGATTCGCCAGTGGATGCCTATTTCGCCGGTGGCGGCAGTTATCCGCTTCTTTCGTCCAAAGGTGTCGTTGGGAAGATCGCGCTAACCAACATCCTGCCGAACATGGCAAATTATGATCCGGTTCTGGCGAAAACCCTGTTTGGCAAAGAGCATGGTGGCAGCTACCCGCTGGTGCACATGAACCAGACAGCAATCGGTTATGACTCGGCCTTTGTGAAGCCGGAAGATGTCCCAAAAAGCTTTGAAGACTTGCTCAACTGGGCGGAAAAGAACCCGAAGCGCCTCGGCGTTACTCTTCCAGCCAAAGGCGGTTCCGGCAGTGGTTTCATCTATTCGGTCGCGCTCAACTATCTGACCGGCGACTGCCGCACGCAACTGACCGATTACAGCAAGACGCGGCAGGAGGCAGAAGACTGGGCCATGACGTCCGAATGCCTGAACCCGGTTTGGGACTACTATAAGCGCTTGCTGCCCGTCGCCGAATTGACCAACGGCAACGCCGATACGCTGAACCTCATCAACAACCAGCAGCTCTATATCGGCACGGTCTGGGAAGATCAGGTCATGACGTTCCTCGGCAACAAACAATTGCCTGAAAGCTTCCGCCTGACACTGCTGGAAAAAGGTCAGGTCGGTTCCGGCGATGCGATGTTCGTTCCCGCCAACGCCAAGCACGTGGCTGCCGCCTTGCTTCTGATCGACATGGCGATGAGCAAGGAGTTCCAGACATGGAAGCTGGAACATAAGGCTTCGCGGTCGCCCCGGCTCGACGTTACCAACGACATGATGCCGAAGGATGCGCAGGTGCATGTCCTGCCGATGGATGTTTATCCGCGCCTTTCCGTTCCCGCCTTCTGGGATATGTCGATGGCGCTTGGCGAAGCGCTGGATGAAAAGGTGCTCAACCAGTAGCGCTCAATCCGCACCGGCCGGGCTTGGTCCCGGCCCGTCGCAATCGCCAAGGAAAATCGTCATGAGTGAACTCGACATCAGCAACATCACCAAGGACTATGGCGCAAGCCGCGCGCTCCACCCCGTGTCGATCACCGTGGAGCGGGGCGAATTCGTCACGATCCTCGGCCCCTCCGGCTGCGGAAAATCGACGCTTCTGCGCATCCTGATGGGGATCAGTGAACCGTCCGGCGGTGAAATTTGGCTCGGTGGCAAACGCATCGATCAGGCGCCGCCGGAAGCGCGCGATATCGCCATGGTCTTCCAGTCCTACGCGCTTTTTCCGCATATGTCGGTCGCCAAAAATCTCGGCTTTGGTCTGCGCATGAAGAAAGTTCCTAAAGACGAGCGTATCAGCCGCATCGCCCATGCGCTCGAGATCTGCAATCTGACGGGTCTCGTGGACCGCATGCCGCGGCAGCTTTCCGGCGGTCAGCAGCAGCGCGTAGCGTTGGCGCGTGCCATCGTCATGCAGCCCAGCCTGCTGCTGTTCGACGAGCCTCTGTCGAACTTGGACGCCAAGCTGCGTGATACATTGCGCCACGAGCTGACGGAACTGCATAAAAGAATTGGGGCCACCAGCATTTACGTAACCCACGATCAGGCCGAGGCTATGGCGATGTCGGATAGGATCGTGGTCATGAATGCGGGTCATGTGGTGGAGGTGGGCACCCCCCTCGAACTTTACCGCGCCCCTAAACATGCCTTCACGGCGGGCTTTCTTGGACAGACCAACCTGCTCCCCGTCACGACGAATGGTACCCAGGAAGCGTGTCTGGCCTGGGGTCAGCTTGTCACGTTGGACGGACGGGCCGCAGGCCCGGCGCAGATTTCCATAAGACCTGAAAACATCGTCATCGCTGCCGACGCCAAGGGTGCAGGCACGGTGTCTGCCGTTTCATTCATGGGGCCGAATGCGCTCTACACCGTCGAGATCGGCAAGGAACAGATACGCATCAACCAGTCCGGCGCCGTATCCTTGATCGAGGTCGGAAGTCGCGTATCGATTCAATTTCCGGGTTCGGTCCATCTTCTCCATGACCGACCGGTCAAGGAGGCTGCATGATGCGCGGCCTTCTTCGCGACCCGCGTGTTCAGCTGCTTGCTTTGCTGGCACCCGGTGTCGGTTATCTCCTCGTTTTCTTTGGCAGCCCGCTTCTGTCGGCGCTGCTTGGAAGCTTCCGCCTTGAGGATGGCAGCTTCACTTTATCTCTTTACGAGCGGATTTTCACCCGTCCTTCGATGATCCGAGGCCTGACGACTTCGATCTATTACGGGGTCATGCCTGTCATCGTTTCACTTGCGGCTTCAGTGCCTCTGGCGCTTCTGATCCGCAAAAGCTTTTTCGGTCGCAAGCTGTTCAGCGGACTTTACAAACTGCCCATGGCGGTGCCGGGCATCATCGTCGGCCTGATGGTCATCGTTGTTTTCGAACGCGGTGGATTTATGGACCGGCTGTTTGCGCCTCTGGGAATTGCATTACCGAAGCTGGTGCGTGACGATTGGGGCATCGGCGTTATTCTCGCCAGCGTCTGGAAGCAGATCCCGTTTATGACGCTAATCATCACCAGCGCGTTTGCCGCCATTCCCGAAGATATCCGCTATGCGTCCCGCACGCTCGGAGCATCGCGGCTGAAGACCTTTCTGTTCGTGGAGGTGCCGCTGGCCATGCCGGGTATCACCGCCGCCATTCTCCTGACCTTCATCGGCTCCATGGGCTCCTACGCCATTCCCGACATTGTCGGCCCGCCAACGTCCCGCCCGCTGTCCGTTCTTATGGTGCAGGAGTTCAAACAGGGCCGGTTCAATCAGGTCTACGCAATCGGCATGGTGTTGAGCGCTTTCGCCATTCTGGTCCTTATTGCCTATTACACGCTGACATCCCGCATTGGTGTTAGTCAAAACCGGGGAGACACGTAAATGACCGCCGTCATCACCGAATCCCGTCACCTCACCCGTCGCCGTACCTTCAACCCGCAAGACCGAATTTTCGTTTCGATAGGTCTCTACACGGCGCTGGCCCTTGCCATTCTGGTGCCGCTTGCCCTGATGTTCCTGTGGAGCGTGGCCGATGGCTGGGCACCGCCACTGGTCGTGCCAAAGGACTATACGACCGAGCGTTGGGCAAGCATTCTGGGGGACAGCGGCCTGATCCGCGCGGCCTTCAACAGCATCGTCATCGCCTTTGTGGTGACATTTGCAACGGCTACGATTGCGCTGCCCACAGCCTGGGCCATGGCCCGGTTTCCATTCCGGCTGAAGCGGGTGGTGGAAGTCTTCATTCTCGCGCCGATCATCATTCCGGGCATTGTGGTTGCCGTGGGCATCGGGCAAGTGTTCATGGTCATGGGTCTTGCCTATTCGGTTACCGGCGTCATCCTCGTCCAGATCGTCGGCACCTTGCCGTTGATGATCCGGCTAATGACAGCGGCGCTGGAAACCATTCCCGACGATCTCATCCATGCTGCGCGTTCGCTTGGCGCTGGCACTTTCGGCATCGTCCTCCACATCATCCTGCCGCTCGCCGTGCCGGGCCTGCTTGCAGGCGGCCTGATGTCGTTCATCGGCAGCTTCGAGGAATTCGACAAGTCCTTCATCGTCGGTGCACCCGTCGTCGAGACCTTGCCGATCAAGCTTTACATGTTTCTCGACCCCTATTCCATGCAGCTGCCGCTGGCCTCCATCGTCTCCTTCATTCTGCTTCTCCCTGCCCTCGTCGTTTTCATCATCGCCGGACGCATTCTGCGCGACGACCTGATGGCAGCCGGCATGGGAAAACTCTGAACAATCCCTGCGTCAACTTACGAACCGAAACATCCGAAAGTCAAAACCATGTCTCAAACACGTGCCGCCTCTCTTCCAGCCAGCAACGTCTGCGATATCAGGGCATTATCTTCGCTAAGCAACCCCGCCATCCTGACGATCGCCCATCGCGGTTGTTGGAAAAAAACTGCTGAGAACTCGCTGGCGTCGGTGCGGGCTGCCATTGCGGCTGGTGTTGAGATGATCGAAATTGATACGCAGTCCACCGCGGATGGCAGGCTTGTCGTCATCCATGACGAGACACTTGACCGCACGACGACAGGTACGGGAACAGTGAGTGCCTTGCCGTTCGATGTCGTGCGTTTGGCGAAGCTGCGGGCGGGTGCCGGCGGCAAGGATGCAAGCATTACCGACGAGTGCATACCGACACTGGAGGAGTTGCTGGAAGAAATCCGCGGCAGGATCACCGTCAACATCGATACCAAATTCACGCGCGACCTGCCGCAAGTGATGGAGACGGTTCTAAGGCTCGGCATTCAGGATCAGGTTCTGGTCAAAACCGACATCGATCCGCAAGCCGCCCATTTCGACGTTCTCGATGCCGATTGGTTCGGCAAGATACCGCATATGCCGATGTTTGACGTGCGTCCGGGCCACTTTGCGGAAGACCTGCGCAAGATCGAGGTTCTCAATGCGCCCATGATCGAGGTGAAGTTCTTCGACATTGCAGATCTCGCCGCAGGCCGCGAAGAGCTGGAACGCCAGAATATCCGCCTCTTTATCAACACGCTCGACGTTTCCTATTGCCTCGACTTCAACGATACACGCGCTCTGGCTGATCCCGACGCGGTGTGGGCGCCACTCGTGAGGGCAGGCGCCGGTGCCATCCAGACTGACGAAGTGGATGCGTTCAAACACTGGCTGCACATCAGCGGCCATCATGGTGCCAAGTGATGGATGCGATCAACACGCGCCTCGAACGCGCCGTCCTCGTCATCGAAGAGGCGATGGACCTGGCTTTGCAATTTTTCGAAGCGCGCAGCACCATTGCGACGAGGACGAAGGGCTTTCAGGATTTCGTGTCTGAAGCCGATACTAGCGTCGAAAGGCTCGTGCGGGATAGGCTGGCCACAGCATTTCCGGGAGAAACCGTTCTGGGCGAGGAAATGGGCGGCGTCGCTGACGACGCCTACTGGATCATCGACCCGATCGATGGCACGGCAAACTTTCTGCGGGGCTCGCCGCTCTGGGGCATTTCGCTCGGCTTTGTGCGAAACGGCCGCCCGGAAATCGGTATCGTCGCTATACCTGTCTTAGGGGAGATTTACTCCGCTGCCGATGGCACTGGCCTGCGCTTGAATGGTAAGCCACTTCCGCGAGAGGTTCCATTCGAGGATGTTCAGGTCATGTCCCTGGGTGATAGTGCGGCGGCCGACGCTGAGGAGGTGGCGGCGCTGAATGTCGGACTTCGCCATGCGGGCTGGGTGGTGGAATCGATCCGCTCTACATCCATCGGGCTCGCCTTCGCAGCACGCGGAATTTTCGGTGGACACCTTCAAAAGTTGACCACCATGTGGGATATCGCAGGTGGAGCTGTTCTGGCCCGCGAAGCCGGCCTCGACGTTCGGATTGGGGTCCGAGCCGGATCGGGCATCCCCTGGGTCGCAGCAGGAACGCCCAAACTTCTGACTGCGGCTGCCGAGTTATGGCCGGAAATCGAAAAACCTTAACGCGCAACCCCATGAATATCTCGTCCCGCCCGTTTCAGCTTTGTGACCGCGCCATCATACCCCACTGGCTCGATTAGCGCACGTCACGGAGCAGATCCGCGATGGCACTGCTATTCCTCAGTATGCAGCAATCTGCTTTCGGCAAACCGCCGAAATCGGCGATGATCCAAAAATCCTTCTCGTCACAAGCCGCGATACAGGTCTCTGGATCATTACGAAGAGATAGCGTATGGGCAAAAAGAGGCGCACAAAGTTGCGCAACGGGAAGCCTGGGAAGAGGCTTGTGTCGTGGGGCGGCTGGCGATAAGCCGTGCGGCTTCTACACCTACGTCAAATCTCTTGGGAATGGCGAGTTCACGCATGCGCCTGTCTCGGTGTTTAGTCCCAAAATGTCATGGCTTGGGGTTTGAGTGAAGATTTCAGGTTTTTTCTCGCTCAGTTGCGGTATGGCTTCGAAAGGAGTTTCGAAGCGTCTTGACGTCATACTTGACGAAGCCAATCATCAAGCCCAAGGGCCATGTTACGAAAACAAGCAAAGCCACAATCCAGTGCATGGCTTTTGATATGCGGCTATAGCCCGGAAAATCTCGCGTCGAGCGATCTGGAATCGGCATCCTCCCTCAGAATGTATATAACATCTTCGAAAGTAACAGCTATGAGCATGGCTAACATCGCGCTATCGTAATGCGAATCTTCGAGGGTTGAGACGGCTGCTGTTACGAGGCAGGACAATGTCTGCCCCGAAATGGCAAGGTCCACGCTATCGCGCTTGACCCGCCTCAGCCGATCACTGGATGTCACCATGCGCATTGGCCATTTCGCCAAGGCGAGTGACGCCGTCAGAATTGTCACTGGAAAGATCGTTGAAAAGCCGCCCCTCGAGGTCAGGACTAAAAATCTCTTTTCGATTTCGTCCTGCCGCCTTTGCGGCATAGAGCGCTTGATCTGCGTTCCTCATCAAGGCTTGCATTTTCATTCCACTTGTCGCGGTAGCGAGACCAAGACTGATCGTGACGGGGACACGCCTTCCCTCAAAACGCAAATCGATTGCCTCAACAGCGGTCCTCAGACGCTCCGCTTGTCGTTCGGCTTCATCCAATGAAGAGGATTTGATGTAAAGACCGAACTCTTCGCCGCCGACTCTGGCGAGCATATAGTCTCCTGATAGGCTTTCAGCCATGGTTTTTGCCGTCGCAACGAGAACATGATCGCCAGTCGCGTGACCGAATTCATCGTTGACCTTCTTGAAGTGATCGATGTCGATCGTCACAAAAACATCCCCTGGCGAGGGATTGGCAGGCAGATTCGAAAAGAACCAGTGGCGGTTGTGGATCTGGGTGAGCGGATCGGTTTCAAGGAGCTGAATCAAGCGCATTTCCGCGCGCTCCTTGGCAAATATCTGTACGAACATTGCGATTAGGAACTGACAAAGGATCAACATAAAGAAAGTTTCACTGACGGAAACTGACACGTGTTCAGGGATCGTAATACTTGCAATCGCAATCAGCGCTAACACCGCCTTGGCGGCAAATGAGAGCGCCAAAGGAAAACGAGCACGGACAATGGCTCCACGGGTGCCGTGTAGAACGATAAAGGCGCAGGATACCATGAAGGATGCCATCACAGTCAGAAAAATGGTTGCTCTATAAGAGTTTTCCAGATGGAAATCGGTCGCAACAGCAATGGCAAATAGCGCAGGTGCTATCGCAAGCACGATCCAGTCCCGGTGACAGATGCGCTCATGGATGAGACGTCTAATTCCAATCCAGAACAGTCCATATGCAAGCGGTCCAGCCGTGAAGCTCAACAGTGTCCAGGTATAAACGGGGAGTTCTCCTCGTTCCCCAGCGCCCGCGATTGTTGAGCCGATGGCGAGTATGATGAAAGAAATCGCCATGAGCCTTAGCCCCAGGCTCTTTCCAGATTGCCATCTCACATAGAGGAAACAGCCCGCCCCAACGAGCAAAGAAGATTTATGCAGTAACAGGGTGGTAGAGAGTTCCAATATGTTGACCTCGATATGTCCACATTGGGAGGGCGCCTTTCCCAGAATGGACCAATTAAAAAACTTAAATTTTTTCTATAGTACGTTGGTGGTCTGTAAATTCTCTTAAATCACAGCGTTGTTCTGTGCTGGCAGGATCTTAGTGGCTTTGCGCATCAATGCGCTTGCTCTACAGTCAACTCCATACAATCCTGATGGTCTTGGGCAACCGTTTACAAATGCAAACAATGCGCCGGATGGCAGCTGTCGCCACCACAGATAATGCTGCGAGATTTCGGGCTGGCTAACGCGGTGGCACACACATCGCATATGAAAGAAGATCAATGGTCTTAGTGGCCGCTTTGCCAATTCCCTCGGAAATCTCCTGTCTCAGATTGGGCCCTTTTCGCCAGCCTGCGCGTCAACGCGGTGACGAACGCCTCGGAGCGTTCACTTGTCTTGGCTAGCGCAGTCTGCGCGGCAGGCTCTGGCAGCGCTGGATTTGTCGACAAGCAGAATTGCACAAAGACTCCCAACGTCTTTACGGAAATGTCGAGTTCGCGCTCCATGCGCGTCATGCGGCGGTCGAATTGCTTGATGGTGGCAAGCCAACAGCACTGATCATCGGGCAGCCCATCCGAGGCGTAGATATCGGCGCTATCGAATTCATTTATCGCCAGATCATTGAGGTGCGAGATTCAGGCAAAGCGATCCTGCTCGTCTCCGTCGGGCTTGACGAAATCCGCGCCTTATCCGACCGCGTTCTGGTCATGTTTGCTGGCCGCGTTGTCGGTTAGCAGACACCGGACGCGAGTGAACAAACGCTCGGCCTTATTATGGCCAGCATTGCCGCGTGAGGCGATTATGAGTCCCCAACACCCTTAATCCGGGCGTCATTGAGACGATCTTCAGCAGCATATTGTCGGCCCAACGTCGGGAGCATTCGCTTCTCCACGCGTCGGCTCGTGATGGAGGACGTTCTTGTCGACCCTCTTGTTGACCCGGAATGGGAGGTAACCAGATGCGCTCGTGGCGTGCCGAAGCGTCTCCGGTTATCCGTGTTCTCCAGGGACGGTCTGCCGGATGTTAGACGGCTGTGATGCGCTCGCGGTATTTGTCTATGATCACCGCAAGAATGATTACGACACCGGTAATCATCTGCCGCATGAAGTCACTGAGACCGAAGAGGATGAGGCCATTGGCTAGGACCCCGATGATACAGGCTCCGAGCAATGTGCCGACAACCGTACCCCGGCCCCCGCTCAGGCTGGTGCCCCCGATGATCACGGCTGCAATGGCGTTGAGTTCAAACCCTATGCCGATAATCGGGCTCGCGATGTTCAGCCGGGCCATATAAATAATCGAGGCAATCCCCACGAGCGCTCCGGCAATGGTGAACGCAGCAACTTTGTAGAGCATCAGCGAGTGGCCCGCGAGCCGCACTGCCTCCTCATTGTTCCCAATGCCATACAGCAGTCTCCCGAACACGGTTTTCGAAAGCACAAACCACGCCAGCGCGACCAGCGCCAAGGCGATCAAGAAAACGACAGGAACGCCGAAGATCATTTTCGATCCAAAGTCGTTAAAGGTCTGTGGGAAAGAGTAGATGGTTCGAGCGTCCGTTACCTGCAGCGCTGCTCCTCGGGCAATGTTAAGCATGCCCAGAGTAACGATAAAGGATGGCAGGCCCCAGAACGCGCTGATCCAGCCATTGAGGAACCCGCATATGATACCGGTCGCCATGGCAGCAAGCGTGGCCAACCCAACAGCTTGCCAAACCGGGAGGTCCGGGATCGTCAGGACGCTGCCACCGACAACTGCGCACAATGCGAGCATAGACCCAACCGATAGATCGATACCTCCGATTAGGATGACAAAAGTCATGCCAATGGCCAGGATCAGATTGATCGTTATCTGTGTCAGAATATTGGAAATATTGTTCGGGTTGAGGAAATGCTGCGTGCTGAGCGAGAAAAACGCAATCAGCAGAAGCAGAGCAATACCGATGCCGGCATCACGCAGGACGAGTTTCATCGATATTTTCGATGACGGTTTCTCTTTGGTATCACTCACAGGCGTGTTTTTGATCGCATGCATTATCAAAGCCCCGTTTTTCTCTGTTCGCCTTGGTAGGCGTAGGTCAATATTCTCTCTTCCGAGAAGTCCGCACGAGGTAGTTCGCCAACAATACCGTGCTGCGACATCACCATAATGCGATCGCAGAGCGTCATCAGCTCGGGAAGCTCCGACGAGACGATCAGGAGCGCTAGGCCGTTCTCCGCGAACCGACGGATAAGGGCGTAGATTTCGGCTTTTGCCCCGACATCCACGCCTCTGGTAGGCTCGTCGAGAAGCAGAATCTCGGGATTTCGCGCAAGCCACTTGGCTAGGACTACCTTTTGTTGATTGCCTCCAGAGAGGGTCGACACGAGTTTGGCTGGACCCCCATATTTCAACGTGAGGTCTGATCCCAACTGCTTGGTGACTGCGTCTTCGGCCTTTTTGTCAAGAAGGCCGAACCGGGAGACGTTTGACAACGAGGCCAGTGTCACGTTCGCAGCAATCGGCATAGTCAATATGAGGCCTTGGTCCTTCCGGTCTTCGGTTACAAAGCCGATACCGGAGTCGATGGCATCTTTTGGCGTGCGAAATACAACTGCCTTTCCATCTCTCATCAGCACGCCGGACAGCGGCTGCTCTGCGGCAGATATGGCGCGCAAAAGTTCGGTTCGGCCCGAACCAACCAGGCCGGCGATGCCGAGAATTTCACCCTTGTGTAGATCAAACGATATACCCTCGCGATGCGGCGACTGGGCGTGACGGAAACTCTTCAGGGAAAGGACTGTCTCGCGTCTCGCGCTCGAAACCACCTCGCTCGTCATTTCCTGTTGGAGTTGCTTGCCGACCATTCCGCGAACCAGTTCATCTTGGCTGGTCTCGGCGATAGACCGAGAAAACACCGTTTCTCCATTTCTAAGGACGGTGACCCTGTCGCAGATTCCAAAGATCTCATCGAGGTGATGGGACACAAACACCAAGGAGACACCGCGCGCGCGTAACTCGGCAACGATCGAGAACAATCGCTCGGTCTCCCGCGACGTCAGCGTTGCCGTCGGCTCGTCGAGAATAAGGACTCGGCTCTCCGTCATCAAAGCGCGAGCCACCTCCACCAATTGGCGATGCGCGATACCAAGCCGCTCGACAGGCCAGCGCACGTCGATATCGGTAAGCCCGATGGCGTCGAGCGCCAAGCGGGCACGCTCGTTCATTTCCTGCCGCTTCACGACGCCCAGGACGTTCCGGGGGAGGTGTTCGATAAAAATGTTTTCCGCCACCGACAGATAGGGGAGAAGATTAAACTCCTGATGGACAACTTGTAGGCCGCGGGCCTTGGCATCGCGCGGTGTCTGGGGTGAATAGGCTTCGCCCGCTAGCGTGATTTCCCCGGAATCCGGCTTTACAATTCCGCAGAGCGTCTTGATCAGCGTAGACTTGCCCGCACCGTTCTCGCCAATGAGGCCGTGGACCTCACCATAATTTACAGACAGGTTCACGCCATTCAGCGCGACAGTTCCACCGAATTTTTTTTTGATATCGTGCAGCTCGAGAATGGCTTGCGAGCAAGCATCCACTGCGGCGGAAGGTACCGCCTGGCCTGATTTTGAACTGGTCATTGAAGCACCCTTCAGTAGATGCCGCACCGAAAGCGGTTCGGTGCGGCGAGATGTATGGGCGTTACTTCACCGTTTCCTTGGTCACCAATTCGATATCCGTCTTGATCCAGCCTTCAAGTTTCGGGCCGCCTGCAACAACCTCGAGCGCTTTGTCGATGGCGTTTGCCGCCATCTGAGAGCCGAACTGGTCAACGGTCGCGAGCAGCTTTCCGTCTTTCAGCAAAGGAACTACCGCCGGGACGTTGTCGAAGCCAACGACCTTGATGTCCTTGCGTCCAGCCGCATCAAGAGCTTTGACAACGCCGATCGCCATTGAGTCGTTGGCAGCAAGAACCCCCTGGATGTCCCGATGGGCTGTCAACATATTCGAGAAGACAGAATTGGCCTCCTCAGTTTCCCAGTGTGCCGTGCGCGAATCCAGCAGTTCAAGCTTTCCCGAAGCGACGGCATCCTCAAAACCAAGCTTGCGCTGCGCTGCGTTGTCTGCGCCTGGATTGCCTTCGATAATGACGACTTTGCCACCTTCGCCGAGCGACTTTGCAAGCGCCTCGCCGACCATCTTTGCACCGGCGCGGTTATCAGGCCCGACGAAAGCCAGATCGATCCCTGCGTCCTTCTTTGCCTGCTCATCCAGCGAGACGTCAAAGTTGATCACGGTAATGCCGGCATTCATCGCCTTCTTCAGAGGGGCGACCATAGCGCGTGAGTCAGCCGGAGCGATGACGATGGCATCGACGCCTTGCGTGATGAAGTTCTCGACGCCGTTAACCTGGCTCTCGAAATCCGTCTCGTTCTGCATGCCGATGGCTTTGAGTTCGTAGTCGCCGCGCTTCTTGTTATGCGCTTCAGCACCTTCCAGCATATTTTTGAAGAAGTCGTTGGCAAGCGACTTCATGACCAGCCCGACCACGGGCTTGTCGGCAGCTATGGCAATCGACGGCAACGCCGTCGTCAAAGAAAGCGCCAGAACAGACGCGATGGTGACAAACTTCATGACAATTCCTCCCTAGATCCGACAGCCCTCCAGCCATCGGTGAAACGTTTCATAGAGCATATGACAACGCTCCATTTTGGTAGCGGCAAAACAAATGGTGGTCAATATGAAACGTTTCATGAAATCTGTTTGCTGCGGCTTTCCGCATAATGCTAATGGTCATGCTGCAAGGTCCAAGGAGCGTCCATTGAAACCGACCGTCAAAGATGTTGCGCGGAGCGCAGGGGTTTCAGTTGGGACTGTATCTCGCGTTCTGGCGAAAAACGCGACCGTCAACGAGGGCATTCGTAATCGGGTTGATAAGGCCATAGAGAAGCTGGGATATAGTCCGAGCAGTCTTGGCCGAAGTCTTCGGCTAAACAAGTCTGACATCATCGGGTTTGTCATTCCCGACATTACAAATCCGTTTTTCGCGGATCTGGCAAAGCATATCGAGATCCTGGCGTCGGCGGCCGGATATTCCGTTCTCCTCGCCAACACCCATGATGATCCGCTGGCAGAGAAGACGCAAATCCAGAGCCTTCTTGGCAGGGCGCCCGCCGGGATCGTTATCGCTCCGGTCAGCAACAGCCTGGTGATTGAACGTCTAGTGAAGGGACCGGTGTGCGTGACGGTCGACCGTCCGCTGACAGGACATTCCCTTGTCTCGGTCGATAACGTGGAAGGAGGAAGACTGGCAGCCGCGTATCTTTTAGGTCTTGGCCACCGACGTATCGGCTATATTTGTGGCCCCAGAACCACCGAGGTTTCTCTGCAGCGGTTGCGTGGCTTTAGCGAAGAGATCGCAAGGGTGTCCACGGAGCGCGGCGACAAGGTGGAATTTACCGCTGTCGAAGGTCAATTCGATTACAAGTCCGGCGAGGAAATGGGCCGGAGATTGCTTTCTGCCCCCGCTAATGTGCGGCCGACGGCCATCGCCACGGCAAACGATCAGCAGGCGATCGGACTCCTGCGGTGCTCGCGCGATATCGGCATACGAGTGCCCCATGACCTTTCTATCGTGGGCTTTGACGATATTCCTTTGGCTTCCCTTGTCTTGCCACGGCTGACCACCATCCGTCAGCCCGTCCACGAGATCGCGGAAATCGCGATACGCGCTGTTCTTGTCCGAGGCGCAATAGACGGACCGATCCTCCTCCCGCCAAGAGTCGTCGAAAGAGAGTCAACAGCCCGCGTGTCGTGACGACAAATCATCGAGTGATGTTTGAAAGTGAAGTCTCACACTGTCCCGATCGAAAGCTTTGACGGAAATAAAACCTTCGGATCTGCTATATTACAATCGTCGCGATTTAATAGAATCGAACGGCAAACACCTTGATCCGAAAGCTATCAGGCGAGGTTAACTGATTGAAAAAGCTTCAGGCCATTCCTGAGCCACGTGCAAGACACGCAGGACTCGAACCGTAGTGTCTGTGATTGTGTACGCTGCGACGTAGGTGTTCCGCTGATTACAAGCTCGTGAGTCACAGCCGCCGGCTTTTTATCGCCCCCCTTGCCTCGGTGGAAACCGTCTTCGAAACTGCTCCAAAAAATGCGGCAGAGACGAAGCAGATGGAAAATATCAAGCTCGGCAAGAAAGAACGTGGTTGGGTCGATGCGTCTCTCGCACGGCTTGGCTGCGTCATCGAAGTTTGAAAAGCCGGGGCGTGCGAAGATCCACGCCTCAGTTGTTGCTTTTCAGCAGATTTCAACCACTTCTGTTCGAATCCGGCTTCGGCCTTGATGGACCCAATACATTCCTTTGCGACACAGGCCTACTACGCGGCCCTGGATCGCAACGCGTTAGGGCCAGCTGTCACTCGAAAGCGATCAACCATCATGCGCAAGTTTTGGGCCTCATCGTCCAGCACCGCAGAGGCGGCATTGGTCTCTTCTACCATTGCAGCATTTTGCTGTGTCATTTGGTCCATGTGGTTCACAGCCGTATTGATTTCGCTCAGGCCCGCAGCCTGTTCGCGGCTGGCGGCAGAAATGGTTTGGATGAGACCGTTTATGGACCGGACCTGATCAACAATACGCGTGAGTGCATCTCCAGTATCGTTCACGAGGTCAACGCCTTGCCGAACCTGTTCGCTCGATGTGGAAATCAGTTCCTTGATCTCTTTGGCCGCATTCGCCGAGCGCTGGGCCAGCTCTCTGACTTCCATTGCAACAACAGCAAAGCCCTTGCCAGCCTCACCAGCACGTGCGGCCTCCACACCGGCATTCAAGGCCAGCAGATTGGTCTGGAAAGCGATTTGATCGATGACGCTTATGATCTGCGACATCTTGTTTGCAGATTCCTCGATAGTCTCCATCGCCCCGATTGCATTTGCAACGATGGTGCCTGAGACTTCCGCATCTTTGCTTGCGCCGTTGACTTTCTCTGCTGCAAGACCGGCAACGGCCGCGCTCTCCGTCAACTTTTGGCCAATCTCATTCAGTGCTGCCGCCGTCTCCTCCAGACTTGCAGCTTGCTGTTCGGTTCGGCGCGACAACTGGTCGGAACTGCGGCTGATCTCATTTGTGCCAGCGGTCAAAGCGGTCACAGTGTTGTTCAAGCTTGCGATCGTGTCGTGCATGCTCTCAAGCGCGGAGTTGAAGTTGGTACGCAATTCCGCATAACGACCCGGAAATGTCTCGGCGATGCGGTAGGTGAGATTTCCATTGGAAAGAGCCAGAAGCCCTTTTTCCAAGCTCTCGACGACAAGCTTCTGGGTTCGCACCGTTTCCGCACGTTCCGCCTCGGTCTGCCCACGCTCCAGCTCTGCTTCCCGCCGTTCGCGCTCAGCCACAACCTCTAGCGTCCTACCGTTTTCAAGCTTGTGCCGGAAGGCTTCGAGCGCCTTCGACAGAGCCCCGATTTCATCGGCGCGCTCACAGCCTTCAACGACGTGTTCGTAGTTCCCATCGGACAGCCGGGCAACTTCTCTCAACAGCATGCCGATCGGTTTTTGAATGAAGATGCGAATGGCGAGGAAAAGTGAGACGACCACGGCCAGCAGAATGAACAGTCCGCCAGCAACAAGAATCTTCGTCTGCTCATTCACAATGGCCGAGATGGCCGCGGCTGGAACATCTTCAACGATGAACCAACGGCTGTTCAAGCCGGGCAGTTCGAAGGGGTAAATGACGCGATAAACGCTCTCGCCTTCTTCGCCCTGAACATTTTCGATAACGGCTGGCCCCGCACCTTTGACAACGGATTGGACGATATCGAGACCCTCCCCACCGTACGGTTTCATCACCATGGCGGCATCAGGTGCAGTCAGCCAAGCACCGCTTGCGGAAAGCAGATAGACCCGGCCTGTTCCGAATGGTCTGTAGGCTTTCAAGGAATCCGCAATCGCACCCAGGCCGATATCGACGCCAGCAACGCCACGCACGACACCTTCGACCGCCACAGGATAGGCAATGCTCATCATCAGCAAGCCACCGGCGGTATCCTCCACATAAGGCTCGGTGACCGAGGGCTTGCCGGAGCTGGCCGCGAGCCGGTAATAAGGCTGATTGTAGTCGATCTGATCCGGCAGCACGAGTTGAAGCGCATTGTCGGAACGCGTCCAATAGGGTGTGAACTGTCCAGAGCTGTTGGTTCCGGATGTCGCATCGGCAAGCGGTCCGCGCGCTCCGTCGAATCCAAAATCAGCTTCGAGAAACCATGATCCAAACACGAGGTCGAACTTTTTGACCAGAGCCGGCAATGTGGCGGTGATATCCCCACGCGTAATCGTCTTGTCCTGAATGGCTTGCTCAAAAGTCCCGGCAATCGAAGCAACCCCTCCGGAAAGGACCGAGATTTTGGCGTTGAACGCTTCGCTGATCGCTTTGGCATCCGCTTTAGCCTGCTCTATTGTAATCAAAGTAGCGCTGTTCCGTACCTGGTACACAACAATTGAAAAGGTCAAAGCAAGAAACAGCGATATCGCAACGGCACTGACTGCCAGCAACTTCATTGCCACGGACGATTTACGAGGAGCAGATTTCATTCTCAGGCGACCTCAAAGAACAAGTGTATTTCAGACATGGGACGATAGCGGCATAGTAATGCCTTTCCCCGCGCCCCAATCGGTGAATTAAATGAAAGCACTATTCCTACTAATATTTAGATAACTTATTTATAATTATCTGCGCGTGATCGGACACGGACTTACTGTAGATTGGCAAAAGTGAATGAGACTTAGGTCAGTCTCTTACTCTGCATAAGTCGAAGATCCAGTCGTATACATGTATCATCGCTGACTGTATTTAATATCGTGCCCGTAGGTCGCGAGCGTGCTCAAGCGAACGTCTCTTCCCCACACCGCTGAATCAATTCAGAACCCGCGCCCGTTGCGATGAGAAAAGGTACAATGCCGAGAGTGAAATCGAGCGATGTCAGGACGATGGGCAGCAGT
This sequence comes from Agrobacterium sp. CG674, assembly GCF_053521645.1. Lineage (NCBI taxonomy): Bacteria > Pseudomonadati > Pseudomonadota > Alphaproteobacteria > Hyphomicrobiales > Rhizobiaceae > Agrobacterium > Agrobacterium sp. CG674. The sequence goes on from NZ_JBNWDZ010000004.1 coordinate 411,989, forward strand.
GTCAACCGTGACGCCTTTATTATCGCTTCTGTGAGATTATCACCGTCCTTCTGCTGTTTTCTGGCGAACACGACAATCAACATGGCGTTTCTGGCGGAAAGCCCTATCAGTTTTAACAACCCACTTTCAAAAATACGCTGTTCTCGAGCCCTCGCATATGAACAGCGATCAACGCACCCATAATACTCAACGCCAAGGTCGCGTGTCGCGATGACCGACAAGCTGCGATCTACGATACAGCGGACCTCAGAAGCCGGTTTCCCCGCAGGACTTTGAAGAATTCGAACTGGCGCAAAACGTTCCATTGCCTGATTTTCTCAAGTTCTTCTGGGGGAGATGCGGTTAGGAAGGCTGACTGTCTTCCAGCTGAAACGAAGAAAATGGCGCTGCCATTCTTTCTACCCAGACCTCTGCGGGAATGATTTTCCCGCAGAAGTTCGTGGAGGATCAGGTCAGAGCATAAGCTCCACCAACTCCTACACCTGTTGTATTCGAGTTGGACAAGCCATCTCCCTGTGAAAACTCATGCAAGTTTAGCTGCGATCTTGGCGACGTGTGCGCCCTGGAACTTGGCAGCTTCGAGTTCGACTTGCGATGGCATGCGGGAACCGTCACCATCAGTGATCGTGGAGGCTCCATACGGCGAGCCACCCTTGACTTCTTCGACGCCCATCTGACCCTGGAATGCATAAGGCAGTCCCACGACCACCATCCCATGGTGAAGCAGGGTTGGAATGAAGCTCAAGATAGTCGATTCCTGACCACCGTGCTGTGTCGCCGACGATGTGAACACCGAGCCAACTTTGCCAACGAGCTTACCTTGAGCCCACAGACCGCCGGTCTGGTCCCAGAAGTTACGCATCTGAGATGCAACAGTGCCGAACCGTGTACCAGCGCCGACGATGATGGCGTCGTATTCGGTGAGTTCATCGGCAGTGGCTATCGGTGCCTGTTGGTCCATCTTATAATGAGATGCCTTTGCGACGTCATCAGGGACGAGCTCCGGAACTCTCTTGACGACAGCTTCAGAGCCCGCCGAGCGGACACCCTCAGCGACCGCGTTAGCCATTGTTTCGATGTGACCGTATGCAGAATAGTACAGAACCAGAACCTTGGACATTTGAACTCCTTTTGAAAAATCGGCGTGCAGCAAAAGGAATACAGGACTTTGTGGCGACTTCTAGCCGCGGATATGTAGACACATCGTTCGATATCTCAGACTCGACAGTCCAAAAATTAATTTCTATACCGATGAGTCTGATATTTCATTTTGAGGATAACATGCCAGACACGATAGCGCTCATCTTGGATAACCCTCTTACTCTTATCCTCGCCAGGGTCCTTCTGACGCTTCTGTTCTGGATGGCCGGATTGTTCGGTGTGTTCAACTTCTCACTGGTGCTGAAAGAGATGAAAGATGCGGGCCTGCGCTATCCAAGAGCCTGTGCGATCGCAATGATCATCTGTCAGCTGGTCGGTTCTGCGTTAATCATTACCAACGTATATGGTCTGGGCTGGCTGGGCGCAGGTGCACTGGGTGTATTCACGCTTCTCTCGATTCCTCTCGGCCATCCATTCTGGAAGTTCGAGGAACCGAGGAAGACACACGAATTTCAAATTGCACTCGAACATGTGACCGTTGTTGGGGGCCTCCTGATGGCAGCCATCCTATCCTACTGACCGGACAAGCTGATGACCATGAAACAGTCTACTGAACAAGGGAAACGGGGACGCGGTCGTCCCAAGGACCAGTCAAAGGTCACTGCGCTGTTCGACGCAGCGCGTGATCTATTTCTGACCAGAGGCCTTGATGTCACCCTTGAGGAAATAGCGCGCCATGCGAACGTATCAAAAGCCACGATCTATTCCCGTGTTGCGAACAAGGAAGAACTCATCGAGGCAGTGATCCGGAGGGAGTCTGACCTGACGATCACTGGGGATGAGTTCCAGAGCTCGGACAATCTCACGATCAGGGAAGCATTGATGGCGTTTGGAACGCGCTATCTTTACTTCATCAATGGGCGTGAGCTCCACGGCTGGGACAGATTGATCGCTGCGGCGGCGGCGGCTCATCCTGATCTACCCCGTAAGTTTTTCGATGCAGGTCCCGGTCGCGGTCAGAAGATGCTCACTGAGATCATCGCACAGGCATGTCGTAACGAAGAGCTATCAGCCCTCGATCCCGAGATCGCCGCCGATGATTTGACGGGGCTGTGGCTTGGTTTCGTAAACCTTGAAATCAAGCTTGGAGCGCGAGAGCCTCTGACCTCGGCCGAGATCGATCGCAAGGTTGCCAGGGGCGTGAATCTGTTTCTGAAGATTTACGGGCCATCAGACACGATCGTGCAGTTGGGCGGAAAGCGGCGCTGACGGTTTCATGACTTGTTGCCGGCAATGAGAAGACGACTTCTAGCTGGTGCTGCCATTGCTCATCTTCCTGCGTTCGCGCGTGCCGATCTACTCAGGAGCTCCAAGACCTGAGCAAGGACCATACGAACTGCTAGGGTCGGCCTTGCAGTTCGCACCCAATGCGGTCCATTGGAGGCAGCTCGATCACTAACAAAAGTCCTTCCTCCCGCCACTCGCGTGTTATCCGACCACCAAGCTGTTTTTCGATAACGGCCGATAGAAGAACGTTTCCGAAGCCGCGCCCTTGCTCTTTCACCGGCACAGCGACACCTTGTTCTCGCCAGGTGAGCGTGAGGCCACGATCCGTTTTTACCCAGCTGATATGCAATTGCCCACGCTTCGCCAAAGCACCATGTACGGCTGCGTTAGCCGCCAGTTCATGGATCGCCAGGCCGATGGGTTGCGCGGACGGTGCTGAAACCATGATCACAGGACCGGCCACCTCGACATTTCCGTGCTCGAAGGCGTGGATCTGCGTATGGATAATATCTGCCAGTTCCACTTCCTGCCAACGCTTCTCTGATAAAAGCACATGGGTCCGCGAAAGCGCTTGAACCCGCTGCTGCATAAGATGCGGCGTTGTCAGCACGCGATAAGCGTACGACACTGTCAACGATCGCCAGAACATTCTTCGCGCGATGATCGACCTCCAGAAGAAGGCGATGCTCAGACTCTTCGAGAGTTTGAATACGGCGCAAATCGGTGACATCGACTTGCGATCCGAAATAATATGCCACGTCCCCGGCTTCGTCCCGGAGCGGGCTAATATGCAGTTGGTTCCAAAACGGCGTACCGTCCTTTTTGTAGTTCAAGACCTCGATTGTTGCTTCCCTCTGTTGTGCGACGGCGGCCCGGATCTGGGCGACTGCCGTTCTCGAGGTCGCTTCGCCCTGGAGGAACCGGCAATTTCTTCCGATGACGTCTTCCGCGTCATAGCCGGTTAATTCGAGAAAGGCATCATTGGCAAGAACGATCGGGTAGTCGGGTTGTCGTGCATCGGAAACCACCATCGGCATTCTGGTGCGTTGAAAGGCAAAGGCTGAAAGCTCCTTGCGATCGACCATTCCTTGCTTGGTGGCGGCGGCGGGAACATCACCCTGAATGTTGGACGCCTGTAAAATTGACATTGGTCACCTCGAATTGCGTAAGCTATCAACTCCTTCCTCCGTAAATAGTTCTGCGGCTACGAACACCTTGGAGCCTCAGAAGCTGTTTCCGACGTTTTCGACGCCCTGCCTCGATTGGGAGGTCGGTTCAGCTCATGCATAGGATGCGATTTTCAGGCTGACTGTGTGGCATTAACAGAATATTAAACACACTTTGATCGCAGTGTTGGCCACAATAGATCAGCAACAAATAAGTGATATTGTCTCATGTTGTCGAACTGAGGCTTTTCCATGCAAAATCGCCGTCAATTTATGCTCTTTTCCGCCTTTGCACTTAGCGGGCTCTCTATAACGAGAGATGCCTATTCTGGCCAGACTATACTCAAGTTAAACGGGCCAGTATCCGGAGCGGATAGATCATTTATGCTTGACCTCGCTGCGATAGACACAATGCCAAAAACGTCTTTTGTTACATCGACGCCTTGGCATAAGGGTGTGACTGAATTTAGCGGTGTCACTTTGAGGGATTGTCTTGCTGTTCTGAAACTCAGCGGCACAAAGCTACAACTTATTGCTCTTAACGACTACGTCGTTGAGGCAAGCCTTTCAGAACTCGAGGCGGCTGATGCTCTTCTCGCTACCCGCCAAAACGGCGACATCATGCCCGTTAGCGACAAGGGCCCAATTTTTCTCATCTTTCCTTTCGACAGCCGCCCCGAATTGCAACATCAGAGCTATTACAGCCGTGCTGTCTGGCAACTAGCCGAAATCAATATCCTATGAAACGAATGCGTGAGACGATTGAACTGCCTATTCGACATCGACGTCTCAAGGTGGGCCTGACACTTGTAACAGCGATACTTGCACTGATTGCGGTGGTCGGTTCTATCCTTGCTTTCAGCTATCAGCGACATATCATTGAAGCGTCGCGATACAACAGCACCTTCGATCTAGGCCAGACCGCTGTTGAATTGTTGCGACTTCAGTTGGCTTTAGAACAAAGTGAGAAATCTGGAGATATTAGCGACGTATCGTTTCGGCTTAGCATTCTTATCAACCGTCTTGGAATTTTAACAGCAGGGTCGTCTGGTAACAAGCTCAAGCAAGAAACCATGATTGAGCAGCTTCACGACGTGGTGGTTTCGCTTAAACCTTTGGCTGCTGAGCCTTTCTCAGTGTCCGCGATGCATAACGGCGTTTTGCAGCTTCAGCCATTCATTGCTCCCGTCTTGCGCTTAGGCTCTCTGTCGCACGCTAGCGTTGGCGATGAAATTCAGAGGAATCAAAGTCAATTCGGCATCATATTTGCAGCGATCTGCTTCGTGACAATGACATTTGCTGTTTTTGGCGCCGGGCTTCTGGCGTTCGTTTTTCGCCAAAACGGACAATTGGACCGGGTCTTACGGAGGGATTCGCTCACTGGAATTACAAATCGAAGAGGTTTCAGTATTTCGATTTCGAAAAAGTCGGAGGCCGTTCAGGCAATGATCGTACTGGACGTCGATCATTTCAAGATTGTCAACGACACATTAGGCCATGGCTCTGGGGATCAATTGCTCGTTGAACTGTCCCGCCGCCTAAGCCTGGCTTGCGCGGGAGCTGCTGTTGTAGCACGTATTGGCGGCGACGAATTTGCAATCCTCTATGATGGTTCCGACGCTTTGAATGAAGCGGTGAAATGCTGCGAACGCATTTTGCTTGAAGTCCACGCGCCATTTGAAATCGATGGAAGGCTCATACGTTCGACGGTTAGCCTTGGCGTCAGTTCCACGTCGATGAACCACGACGAAGGCTCGGCACTGTTCAGCCAAGCCGATATTGCGCTCTATGAGGCTAAAAATGCTGGGCGCAACCAGTTCATGGTCTTCCATCCAGATATGAACGGGAAGCTCACACGCTGGCGATGCCTCCAAAACGATTTGGGCAACGCCATTGAAAAAAACGAGCTGTTTCTACTCTTTCAACCCATTGTCGATCTTGCCACAAACGAAACCCGTGGCTTTGAGGCGCTCTTGCGCTGGCAACATGCCGATCTTGGTTTGATTTCTCCTTCAGAATTTATTCCAATCGCTGAAGAAAGTGGCCAGATTGGCCCAATCGGATCATGGGTTATTGAGGCTGCCTGCCAGCAGGCAGCTCTTCTACCGAACGATACCTTTATTGCCGTCAACGTATCTGCGTCACAACTTACCGACCCTTCGCTCGTGCTACAAACACGTGCATGTCTAACCAGACATGATGTTCTACCGCATAGACTCGAAATCGAAATCACGGAGAGCACCTTAATCGAGAATGACGAACGTGCCCTCTCAGTCCTCCATCAACTCAGACTGATGGGCTGCCGTATTTCTCTGGACGATTTTGGTACCGGTTATGCTTCGCTTAGCTATTTGCGTCGCTTCCCATTCGACAAAATCAAGATCGACCAATCCTTCCTTCAGGGTGCCTCCCAACGCGAGGAAGGCATCGCGATTATCGCTGGCACATGCGATCTTGCCCACCGACTGAAGCTTACAATTGTTGCGGAAGGCATTGAAACAGCAGAGCACCGTGAAATCGTCATGGCGGCAGGAAGCCATCAGGGCCAAGGCTACCTTTTTGATCGCCCGCTCACAGGGGCATCAAGCCTGTCACGTGTTGCTCGTGAAAAATCTGCTCCAAGAACAGTGATGCAGAGCGTTTCGTCTCAGTGATCGATCTAGCAGAGTTTTCCTGAGTACAAATTTGCGCGTTTTTGCCGATCAACTGCAAAGGCGGCCGGAAACCGGGGCCGTCGCCCCCCCCACGCGCGGGTGCGATTTTAACACCGGTGCACCGCTGCACCGAAGTACCTTGGTGGGTTGCCGCAATCATTTAGCTCTTCAACACCATCTCGACCCGCTCGTGTTTTCAACGTTACATTGGAGTCACTGACGATCTGTTTGAAAATACGTGGAAGCGCCTTGCTGGCGCCTTTGAACCGCAAGATAAGCAGAGATCGGACAGTGACGTGTGAGACGTTAACTCAGTGGACAGTTTCTCACGCGCGTACCTCATTCAGGCGCTAAGCCAGTTAGCGGAGCAGCCCTTGGCCACCATCGACCCACAGCGGGGATCCAGTGATATGGCGAGACTTGTCTGACGCCAGAAAGGTGATGACATTTGCCACATCTTCGCTGCGGCCGGGTCGGCCACCGGTAATAGGCACCTGGCCCTCTGGCCATATGACGGGTATTGCCGTTTCATCTTCATTCCGCATGCTGGTGTTTGCTTCGATATTTGTATCAATCTCACCTGGGCAGACTGCGTTAATTCGAATGTGGTGACGGGCGAGCTCAAGAGCGAGTTGCTGAACCATGGCCACTTGCGCGGCCTTGGTAGCCGTATATGCGGTCGCCCCCGGCGTCGTGAACGTTCTGGTTCCATTGATGGAAGAGACGACGACGATCGAACCGCCGCCAGACCGTTTCAGTTCGGGCACGGTGGCACGGATTGTCAGAAAGGTACCTGTCAAGTTGACAGAAATCGTCTCGTTCCATTCTGAAAGCTTCAAATCATCGACTGGCGCCCACACCCCATTGATACCGGCGTTAGCAACGACGACATCGAGCCTACCAAATTGCGCGACAATCTGTTTGACCGCGCCAGACATCTGATCCTCGTTGGATATGTCTGCCAAGAGAGCTATGGCCTGACCACGAGCAGCAATAATTTCCTCGACGACCGACGATAACTCTCGTTGCGTATGCCCAAGGACGCCGATTTTGTAGCCATCCTTGGAGAGCGCGAAGGCCGCGGCTTTCCCAATGCCCGACCCGGCTCCAGTGACGAGGGCGACGGCTGAGTGCATCATGATCTCCATTGATTGGGATTTGGGTGAGAACTTCCAATCGATAGGGAAGTTCCCGCCGCATGACCAGTGTGTGCGCAATGCGCAAGGATTGAGATCAATAAATCCAACCGCGATCAAAGATCGGCATTGGACCCTTGGCGGGAAACCCTGCTGGCCGACAATCTACGCGCGCTAACACGCAACCGATCAGGGGCTGTCTTATGGTTCTCATCGCATCCTTTGGCGTACTCTCCGCACCCTGTCGGCAAGCTTCTATTATTTCATTAAACGCAACTCAATCGCAATATTTATTGCAATTCTTTCGCGTCGTCGACTGGCTTAGGTTTTGAACTGTACCAGCCAATCAACGCACAAACGGGAAGGCCAGAAACATGATGTCACTTTCAGACAATCGTTCGGCATAACCTTCAAGACTTCACGCCTCCCCTCCTCCATTCCGTTACACAACCCATCAAAGGAAACACGAGATGTCCAACAAGCTTCAGGTTCTCACACCCCAGAACAGCCAGATCATCTTCATCGACCAACAGCCGCAGATGGCCTTCGGCGTTCAGTCCATCGACCGTCAGGTGTTGAAGAACAATGTTGTCGGCCTTGCCAAGGCTGCCAGGATTTTCAACATTCCGACCACGATTACCACCGTCGAAACAGACAGCTTCTCCGGCAACACCTTCCCTGAATTGCTGGCCGTCGTGCCCAATAATGACATCCTCGAGCGTACATCGATGAATTCCTGGGACGACCAGAACGTTCGTGATGCTCTTGCCAAACACGCAGCCGAAGGCCGCAAGAAGATCGTTGTTTCCGGCCTGTGGACCGAAGTCTGCAACACGACCTTCGCGCTGTCCTGCATGCATGACACGGATTATGAAATCTACATGGTTGCCGACGCTTCCGGCGGCACGTCCGTGGATGCGCACAAATATGCCATGGACCGTATGGTTCAGGCTGGTGTGGTTCCCGTCACCTGGCAGCAGGTTCTTCTGGAATGGCAGCGCGATTGGGCGCGCAAAGAAACCTACGACGCCGTTACCACCTTGGTCAAAGAGCATTCCGGCGCCTACGGCATGGGCATTGATTATGCCGTTACGCACGTCCACGGCGGTGCCGAGCGTGTCAGCCATGGCAAGCGCATCGGCCCTAACCCGGCCGCCATCTGATCTGAAGCAGCCCCGCCTGAATTGCCGGGCGGGGCAATCATTTTGGAAAAGGAACGCTTCGATGAAAATCTACCTCCTTTCGCTCGCCGTCGGACTTCTCGTCGGGATGATTTACGGGCTTCTCAATGTGCGGTCACCGGCACCACCTGTCATCGCTTTGGTCGGTTTGCTTGGCATTCTCGTCGGCGAACAGATCGTGCCGCTGGCAAAGACCATATGGGCGAAAGAGCCCGCTGCCGTTTCGTGGCTCACACAGATCAAGCCGCATATGTTTGGCCATATGCCGAAGGGCGGGCAAGCCCCTGTTGCTGTCGTATCCCGAGATGACGCTACAGATGGGCAAACCTGATGGCGACGCGCCGCACGTTCCTCGGCGGGGCGTCAAGCCTCGCTCTGTCCAATCTCTTCTCCACGGCCAAAGCCGCAGATCCAAACAAGACCGGAGCAGACACGATGCATCCCGATATCATCCTGCACAACGGACGCGTCACAACGCTTGACCGCGCCAACCCTGAAGCAGGGGCCATCGCCATCAAGGACGGCGTTTTCACTGACGTGGGCAGCGATGCCGATGTGATGGCGCTGGCCGGACCGGACACGAAGATCATCAATCTCAGGGGTAAGCGCGTTCTGCCCGGCCTGATCGACAACCATACCCATGTTGTGCGCGGTGGATTGAACTTCAACATGGAACTGCGCTGGGACGGCGTCCGCTCGCTCGCCGATGCCATGGATATGCTCAAACGGCAGGTGGCGATAACCCCCGCTCCGCAGTGGGTGCGTGTCGTCGGCGGCTTCACCGAGCACCAGTTTGCAGAAAAACGCCTGCCGACAATCGAAGAAATCAACGCTGTCGCGCCTGATACGCCCGTCTTCCTGCTGCACCTCTATGACAGAGCGCTTCTGAATGGCGCGGCTCTTCGCGCCGTTGGCTACACCAAGGATACACCTGAGCCGCACGGTGGTGAGATTACGCGCGATCTCAATGGCAATCCGACCGGGCTGTTGCTGGCCAAGCCAAACGCAGCCATCCTCTATTCCACCCTTGCCAAGGGACCGAAACTGCCGCTGGATTATCAGGTCAATTCGACCCGTCATTTCATGCGGGAACTGAACCGGTTGGGCGTTACCGGCGTGATCGATGCCGGTGGCGGTTTTCAGAATTACCCGGACGATTACGAAGTCATTCAAAAACTTTCCGACGAAAACCAGATGACGGTTCGCCTCGCCTACAACCTGTTCACGCAAAAGCCGAAGGAAGAGAAAGAAGACTTTCTCAAATGGACGCAGTCGGTCAAATACAAGCAGGGCAATGATTACTTCCGGCACAATGGCGCTGGCGAGATGCTCGTCTTTTCCGCCGCCGATTTCGAGGACTTCCGCCAACCAAGGCCCGAAATGGCGCCGGAAATGGAAGGTGAACTGGAAGAAGTGGTGCGGGTTCTGGCCGAAAACCGCTGGCCATGGCGTCTGCACGCCACCTATGACGAGACGATCACCCGTGCACTCGACGTGTTCGAAAAGGTCAACAAGGATATTCCGCTCGAAGGTCTCAACTGGTTCTTCGACCATGCCGAGACGATTTCAGATCGCTCCATAGACCGCATTGCAGCGCTTGGCGGCGGTATCGCCACCCAGCATCGCATGGCCTATCAGGGCGAATATTTCGTGGAACGCTACGGTCACGGCGTAGCCGAAGCCACTCCGCCCATCGCCAAGATGCTGGAGAAGGGCGTCCATGTTTCAGCCGGTACCGATGCCACCCGTGTCGCCTCCTATAATCCTTGGGTATCGCTCTCGTGGATGGTAACGGGCAAGACCGTTGGCGGCATGCAGCTTTATCCGCGCGCAAACTGCCTGGACCGTGAAACCGCACTTCGGATGTGGACGGAAAAGGTCACGTGGTTCTCCAACGAGGAGGGCAAGAAGGGCCGCATCGAAAAGGGTCAGTTTGCGGACCTCATCGTGCCGGACAAGGACTTTTTCTCCTGCTCCGAAGACGAAATTTCCCTCCTGACCTCGGATCTCACCATGGTCGGTGGCAAGATCGTCTATGGTTCGGGTGACTTCAAGGCGCTGGATGAAAACGACGTGCCGCCCGCCATGCCGGATTGGTCTCCCGTTCGAAAGTTCGGCGGTTACGCTGCATGGGGCGAGCCGGAGGGTGCAGGTGCACGTTCCTTGCGCCGCACCGCGATTTCCAACTGCGGCTGCGCCAGCGATTGCGGTGTTCACGGTCACGACCACGCAGGTGCCTGGACGTCGAAACTGCCAATTGCCGATCTCAAGGGTTTCTTCGGGGCACTGGGTTGCTCCTGCTGGGCCGTGTGATCGTCCTAGCTCTAGCGGACGGGCAGCATGCTCGTTCGCATCTCACTATTATAAAAAAACGCAATTAAATCGAAACTATTGATGCAATTGCTGGCAGCAACGTTTCGGCTCAAAATCACTCCATCGCAACAGCTCATCAACACGGGCCAACCTGCAGGAGCAGCCATGACCTACCATTCATCGACCACCACTAAACTGAAAACAAGTCTGGCGGGCATTATCGCAACCCCAGCAGTCCGGACAGTTTCTCTGCTTGCGCTGTGCGCAGCCTATATCCAGGGACCTTTGACCAAGATTGTCGATTTCAATGGTGCCATGGGAGAGATGGACCATTTCGGTCTGCATCCAGCGGCCGTCTTTGCGGTCATCGTCATTATATTTGAGCTCACCGCGTCTGCCATGGTGGTCTCAGGGTTTCTTCGCTGGGCGGCTGCGCTGGCCCTTGCAGGCTTCACTGTTATCGCGACGCTCATCGCTCTGCGGTTCTGGGAAATGGCTCCCGGCATGGACCGCATGATGGCGACCAACGCTTTCTTCGAACATCTTGGCCTTGCCGGGGCATTCGTCTTCGTTGCCGCCTTTGATCTTACCAAGGGAGCGAAGTGATGAGCGCCCGCACATCCACAAGCGGAAGCTTCGCCCCGCTGCGCCAGCCAGTCTTTGCGGTCCTGTGGGCGGCAACGGTTCTGGGCAACACTGGCAGTTTCATGCGCGATGTCGCCAGTTCCTGGTTGATGACCGATCTTTCCGCAGCACCGGCAGCCGTTGCCCTTGTGCAAGCCGCAGGTACATTGCCCATCTTCCTTCTGGCGATCCCGGCGGGCGTGCTCTCGGACATTCTCGACCGTCGCAAATTCCTGATCGCCATTCAGCTTCTGCTGGCCAGCGTCAGCATATCGCTGATGACCCTCTCCTATTTCGGCATGCTGTCCGTCAGCGCCTTGATCGGCCTGACATTTCTGGGCGGCATCGGAGCTGCTCTGATGGGGCCGACATGGCAGGCCATCGTGCCGGAACTGGTGCCGCGCGAAGATGTGAAAGGCGCGGTCGCGCTGAACTCGCTGGGTATAAACATCGCCCGGTCGATTGGCCCTGCGGCAGGCGGGCTTTTGCTCGCAGCTTTCGGAGCGGCTGTTACCTATGGCGCTGATGTTGCCAGCTACATTCTCGTCATCGCTGCACTCATCTGGTGGCCTCGGGCGAAAAATGCGGATGACGCCTTGTCTGAAAATTTCCTCGGCGCCTTTCGTGCTGGGCTGAGATATACCCGCGCCAGCAAGCCATTGCATGTCGTGCTGCTGCGAGCGGCCATTTTCTTTGCCTTTGCCAGCGCCGTCTGGGCGCTTCTGCCCCTCGTCGCCCGCCAGCTTCTTGGCGGTGACGCCAGCTTCTACGGGCTTTTGCTGGGCTCGGTCGGCGCGGGCGCCATCGGTGGGGCGCTGGTCATGCCGAAACTGAGAGAGCGTTTTGATGCGGATGCTCTTCTGCTGGGCTCTGCCATCGTCACAGCCCTGGTTATGGGCGCGCTCTCCTTTGCCCCTCCGCAATGGCTGGCCATCATCATCCTGCTGTTTCTTGGAGCATCGTGGATAACCGCACTAACGACATTGAATGGCGCGGCACAGGCTGTTCTACCCAATTGGGTCAGAGGTCGCGGGCTTGCAGTTTATCTGACAGTCTTCAACGGCGCGATGACGGCAGGCAGTCTTGGCTGGGGTGCGGTGGGTGAAGCCGTGGGCGTACCAGCCACATTGCTCATCGGAGCGGCCGGATTGCTGGTCGCGGGCTTTATCATGCACCGTGTCAAGCTTCCAGCAGGCGACGCGGATCTGGTCTCGTCCAACCATTGGCCCGAGCCGCTGGTCGCAGAGCCCGTCGCGCACGATCGTGGCCCCGTGTTGATCCTGATCGACTACCATGTCGAGAAGCACAATCGCACCAAGTTCCTGCACGCGCTCGACGATATGTCGGCCGAACGACGCCGCGATGGCGCCTATGGTTGGGGTGTCACAGAGGATTCCGCAGACCCTGAGAAAATCACCGAATGGTTCATGGTGGAATCATGGGCAGAACATCTGCGCCAGCATAAGCGCGTGTCCAATGCGGACGCGGATATGCAGAGCAAGGTCATCGCCTTCCATACTGGTCCAGACAAGCCAGTAGTCCGGCACCTTCTGACCATCAACAAACCCGGCAAGGTAAGGTGAGGCAATTATTGCAATAATCGAAACTTATTCGAAACTTTTATTGCAATTGTTGACCAGCTTTTCTCGGCGCATTCTCTCCACATCGACAGACGCATGACCACGAAAATACCTCGAACGAACAAGGAGCCGTCATGGCCAACCACAATCTTTCCCTCAGCCGCCGTGATGCACTTCTTGCCGGGGCTGTGTTGACTGCAGGGATGCTGCTTCCAACCCGCCCGGTTCATGCTGCACAGGCTACTAACCATCCAAACCCAACGACAGGAGACGATACAATGAGCTTCGTTAAAACCACAGACGGCGTCGACATTTTCTTCAAGGATTGGGGTCCGAAGGACGCGCAGCCAATCGTGTTCCACCATGGCTGGCCGCTGTCGTCAGACGATTGGGATGCACAGATGCTGTTCTTCGTTTCCAAGGGTTACCGGGTGGTTGCCCATGACCGTCGCGGCCATGGACGCTCGGCCCAGGTATCAGAAGGGCACGATATGGACCACTATGCGGCTGACGCCTTTGCGGTGGCCGAACATCTGGACCTGAAAAACGCCGTCCATATCGGCCATTCCACAGGTGGCGGCGAAGTTGCCCGTTATGTTGCCAAGCATGGCGAACCCGCTGGCCGCGTTGCCAAGGCTGTTCTCGTCTCCGCCGTTCCTCCGCTGATGCTGAAGACAGAAAGCAATCCCGAAGGTCTGCCCATGGAAGTCTTTGATGGTTTCCGCTCGGCACTTGCCGCCAACCGCGCTCAGTTCTTCCGCGATGTTCCCGCAGGTCCGTTCTATGGCTTTAACCGGGATGGTGCGACCGTGCACGAGGGTGTCATCCAGAATTGGTGGCGTCAGGGCATGATGGGCAGCGCCAAGGCGCATTATGATGGCATCAAGGCATTTTCGGAAACCGATCAGACCGAAGATCTGAAAGCCATCGGCGTTCCGACGCTTGTTCTGCATGGCGAAGACGACCAGATCGTTCCGATTGCTGACGCAGCCCATAAAGCCATCAAGCTTTTGAAGAACGGCACGATCAAAACCTACCCCGGCTTCTCCCACGGCATGCTCACGGTCAATGCCGACGTGCTGAACGCTGATCTTCTGGCCTTCATCAAGGGTTGAGACGTCCCCCGTTTACCGATTAAAATGCTGATGCCGATGGCCAACCTGCTGTCGGCATCACGCCTGCTAGTGCCGGTTACGCAAGCGCCATTCCCTTGGCCCAACACCGGTAACCCGTGTGAAGCTTTCAACAAATGCAATCTGATCTTTAAAACCGCAAACCTGCGCCACCGCGCCAATGGTTTCTGCCGTTTTGACAAGATAGGACTTGGCCCTTGCGATCCGTGTTTCCAGCAACCACTCGCCAACAGGGTGACCAGTCGTTTGTTGAAAACCGTATGCCAAATCCTCCACCGAAAAGCCGCTTGCCATCGATATGTCCGCGAGGCTGATCTCGCGGGACAGGTTGGTGTTGATATAGGTCTTGATACGTTTTTCCTGCAGAGGTGTAAGCCGACCGGACGCAGACAGACTTTGCGCAGGCGACCGTCCGTATCTGTGGGCAAGGTGAGCAATAAATGCGAGGCCGATGTGGGGAACAAGCATGTCTCGTGCATGATCCGGCATATCGAACAATGGCATCAACGCCGCGCCCATGTTGTGGATCACCTCATCGTGCAGACCACGACAGATCATAAAATCATTTAACCGTGGTTCACCCGCTTCCTCGGCAAGTTCGGCAAGATGCGACGCAGGGATGTGAAAAACGAGCACATCAAGTGTGCCGTCTATGGAAATGGCCGCACCCCTTGCTAAACTCACCAGACAGATCGAGCCGTTTGCATAGGTCCTGATCGGACCCAAGCTACCATCAGACGCTATGTCGCAATGTTGGGCATCTCCAAGATAGAGCATAACCAGGAACGCATCATCAGGTGCGAGGACGACCCGGCTGTTACCGTGTTCGTAGCAACTCACAATATGCACGACGGTGAGTTGCGCTCCCCCCAGCGGCTTAACTACGAATGCCCGTGCTGCATCGACACCAAAGCTGGCTGCGATTTTTTCATTGACTTTCAACCATTTACTCACATCTGTATAGTGCTGGAATGAATTGCGCTTTAGCCGTAATCGGGGACCATATATTGCAGTTTCCTACACGCTAATTTTCACGCTATATTGTACAAAAGCGCTTTTTCAAGATCGATTGGTCGCTAAACTTTACGTCAAGCGACCAGCATAATTTATGGGTAAACTGCGTTCGTCGCAGATAAGGGAGCTAGGTTTCATGATGACTGGTCCCGGAAATGCAAGCCTTAACACCCCAGGCAAAGCTGCGGACAAATTCGGCTGCACGTTGACGCAACTGGCGACGAATCAAACCCTGTCATCGCCGGACATGGACATTTTCCGCAAGGCAACGCGCTCCTCCCAGCTCGATCAGGTCAGCACATACGGAAGCGATCAGGGGTTTCTAGTCGGCGTGTCGTTACGCGCAGGTCATCAGCGGCGTATTTTTCAACAACACCACGCGACCAGCCACGACTTTTTCGAAAACGCGTTTTACATCCGTAACCTGGCGGATGACTACAAAGCTGATCTTTGCACACCGTTCGATTTCATGCTGTTTCAGATATCGCCTTCTTCACTGGCAAAGATCGCTGATGATGCTGACGTAGGCGGAGTGAATATGCTTTCGCCAGCAACGGCTGGCAAGGATATCGTTCTGACAAATCTGGCGCGCGCGCTGCTCCCTGCCCTCCAGCGACCCGAAGAGGCCAACGCTCTTTTCGTTGATCAGATGACGACGGCGATCGGCACCTATCTGGTTCAGCGTTACGGCGGACGGCCTGTACCCGCTGCTGTGCGAACGCCGGTGCTTTCCCGCGCGCAAGAGCAAATGGCAAAATCCATTCTGCTTGAGCATCTTGAAGGAGATGTGTCGATTGCTGACGTTGCGCAGGCCTGCAACCTGTCGCGCGGCTATTTCATCCGCGCTTTCCGCGAAGCCACAGGCGTGACGCCTTATCAATGGCTCCTGAACCAACGCGTCGACCGCGCACGGCATCTGATAAAGACTTCCAATGCGCCTCTTGCGGAGATCGCGGTCGCCTGCGGCTTTGCGGATCAGAGCCACTTCACACGCGTGTTCTCGGCTCTCGTCGGGACAACTCCCGGCACTTGGCGACGCAGTATTTGATTTGAAGTTTTGCCCACCGCGACTGCGCATACGGCTAAACGTGCGCGACGGCGCAGGGCAAGACAATGCCGCGAGGTGTCACGGCACCAGTCATGCTTATCAAGCGCCTCGATTTTACGTCAGACCGCGCTGACGGTACATATTGGCGGCTAAACGGACGCGGTTATCACCGCGCCGTAAATGACCTCGGCCACATCAGCGGGTGCTGACAGCAACGACATGTGGCTAGCCTCAAGCTCCGTTGTCTTTGCCTTCATTTTCGCGGCGAGTTCACGTTGCAACTCGACATTCACCGCACGGTCTTCACTGGAAACGAGGTAATACGTGGGTCTGTCTAACCAAGCCGCTTGGCTCACTGTGTCACTGAACG
This sequence comes from Agrobacterium sp. CG674, assembly GCF_053521645.1. NCBI lineage: Bacteria > Pseudomonadati > Pseudomonadota > Alphaproteobacteria > Hyphomicrobiales > Rhizobiaceae > Agrobacterium > Agrobacterium sp. CG674. The sequence goes on from NZ_JBNWDZ010000004.1 coordinate 428,596, forward strand.
TTGAAACTCCAAGCGGCGTCTGCACAGCGGCAAGGAGCCTTGCCTCGCTCTCAGGAAGATCTTGGGCGACGTTGCCGATCCAGCTTTCCACACTCATCATAAGCTTGCCGTTTCCAATGTCGGTCACACCGCTCAAACCTGGAGGTGCTCCATGCGCGGCCACTTGATCGCCGGTCGACTGCCCCACGTCGGGGGCGAACGCCGCAACATAGACCAAGGCTTTGACGTTCGGACTGTTGCCTACTTGCGTAATAACCGTTCCACCCCAGCTATGACCGACAAGGACTACCGGTCCCTTGATTGCATCGAGCACGAGTTGCGTGGCAGCAACGTCATCGGCCAGCGAGGTGGTCGGGTTCTGGACCGCGACAACGTCGATCCCCTTTTCCAGAAGCAACCTGATGACGCGCCGCCAGCTGGAGCCGTCGGCCCAGGCACCGTGAACAAGCACTGCGGTGGCATTACGAGATGAATGCAATTCCATGATCGATCTCCTTGATCGTTTGAGTGCGGTGTGTTTCGTCCCTAAACCTGGGAGCAAGCTCCTGACAGCTTGGGCAGATGCGCTGTTTATGCCGCGAGTGGCGCGAGATTAGCCTCAATCTCATGGCGGAAGTTCTCATAGCGGCTGGGCAGTTTCAGTGCCTCACCGAGGTGAGCCGTGTCTTCATCCCGATTGAATCCCGGTTCGTTGGTGGCGATCTCGAAGAGGATGCCGCCCGGAGTTCGGAAATAGATTGCCCAGAAGTAATCGCGGTCGATGACCGGGGTCACCTGATAACCGGTATCCATCAGCGCCTTGCGCACCTGGAGCTGCTTTTCCCTGTTATCAACGGCAAAGGCGATGTGATGGACAGAGCCAGCACCCTGCCGGGCAAATGGCGTCTTCCCAAGTCCGGCGAGATCGATCGTATTGGCCCCATTACCGCCTGGAATGATGAACCGGGTAACATCGCCCTCAGTCTGGGCCCGCTCATACCCCATAAAGCCAAGAAGCTCTTCGGTGGCGGCCGTTTCGTGGAGGTTGAAGCGCGCTCCGGAAAAGCCTCTGATAGCAACATCGTCGGGCACGCCCTCGCCGACCCAGGCCGTACGGTTGTCGTCTGTCGTTTCGACCAAGGCGAAGCCGTCACCATCAGGACCGTTGAACCGCAAGCGGTTCGCTCCAAACACGGTATCGGTAGAAAGCCCGCTGACACCCTGGGAAACAAAGCGATCCTTCCAGAAGGCGAGAGCACCTTTGGGAACGGCAAATTGCGTTTCACCGACTTCGCCGACACCCGGACGTTTGGGCATCATGTTCGGAAAGGGAAAATAGGTCATAACCGTGCCAGGCGTGCCGTTCTCATCGCCATAATAGAGATGATAGACGCTAGGATCGTCAAAATTGACGGTCTTTTTCACTCGGCGAAGTCCGAGCGTATCGGTGAAAAACCTGTTATTTTGCCGCGCATCAGATGCCATGGAAGTGATGTGATGCAGCCCTTGGATATCCTTGATCATCGCCCTTGTCCTTCTGCGTGATGACTGTCTGTTCCTGTGAACAAAGATCTACCCGGCTTGATCGAAACACGGAATTGCAATATTGCTGTCGAATGAATTGCTCTTTTTGAAATAATCGAGATGAATGATTACAAGGTTCTGAAGACTTTTCTGCTCGCTGCCGAGAAGCGTAATTTTGCGCAGGTCGCTCGCGAGCTCAACATGACGGCTGCCGCCGTAACGCGGGCGATTGCAGCGCTTGAGGAAGACCTTGGTGTCCAGCTTTTCGTGCGAACGACCCGGCAGGTATCGCTCACGACGGATGGCGCGGTTTTCGCCGCGCAGATTCAGCCAGCCGTCGAGGCCCTTGAAAGCGCCCGCAAGGATATCCGCAATGCCCACAAGGCTGATCAAGGCCGCCTGCGTATCAGCGCGCCGACATGGTTCGGCAAAGCTGTGTTGCAACCGATCCTGTCCGGGTTCAGAGAGCTTCACCCGAAAATCAGTTTCGAGATATCGCTGTCCGATGGGCTCGTGGATATCGTCGATGACGATTTTGATCTGGCCATCCGCATCTCATCCCAACCGTCTGACAAGTTCACGATCTGGCGCAAGATCAGAGTTGTGCCACGCATTCTGGTCGCGGCACCGGGAAGCCGGTTCGTCGATATGCAGCATCCCAGCGAACTGACGCCCGACGATTGCCTTGCCTATAGTGGCGAAAGCCGCCGGGAAAACTGGGTTCTGTCCGATGCCGGGGCAAGCATGGCAATCCCCGCCGGGCACGCGTTCAGCGCCAATAGTGGTGAGGTTCTGGCCGATATGGCGGCTGATGGTGCCGGTGTTGCATTGCTGCCGGGCTTTCACATTTCGGAACATCTAAAGACAGGACGCCTGGTTCACATTCTACCGGGCTGGTCGCCACCAGACCTCTGGTTGACACTCTACTACCCGCCATATCAGGCCCTGCCCCCGCGCATCGCCTCATTCTCAAAATTCTTCGAAGAACAGGTGGCCTCGCATATGGTCATGCTGAACTGAGGCAGCCTTATGCTGGCGAACGATCAATCGAGAGTGAACCGTCCCGATTTTGCCCAGACGCCCGTTCGGTGACGAAAAGCCAATCACTCAATGAATGACGGCATGACTTTAGACCAATCGACCATCGGCCGATTGATGTGGCAGGATCGGGCCAGAAGAATTGACACTTCCGAGCCTCAAAATTTCACGTGTTCAGCATTTCCCTGAGGCTGTTCGTAATCAGAGCGTGATCCTGGACATCTGGCAGGCCACTGACCGCGACAGAACCTATGAACGTGCCGCCCTGGAGAACGAGAGGAAACCCACCTCCACTTGCGACGTAATCACTTACCGGCAGACCGAATTTTTGATTGAAATCGTATCCCTTCGCCTCAGCTTCAAGCCTGACCCTGAGAGAACTGCGATGAAATCGTTGAACGACGGCACATTTTCGTTTTGTCCACCCGAAATTGTCGATCGTTGCTCCCGGCAGCAAAGTTGCGAAGACGATGTCTGTTCCGTGCCTTACCTCGATCGCAACCGGATGGTTTTGCTCAACGGCTTTCTGCCTAAGCAGGCTGCCAAGCGCCCAGGCGAATGCATAGTGAAAGGTCGGGATCTGGAGGGAAGTCTCCTCCGCCTTTAATGAGTCAATTGTCAGCGTTTCCTGGGTCATTCGTCATCCCGCGCATGTTTTAACGCGATCAACATATCAGCTTCGCTCGTTTGCGCCACCGACACGTGCAAGGGCTAGCATTAAAAGAGCCCATTAGACATGGTGCTCTTGAAGAATCTGAAATGATGACTGGGTTGGCCATCCAGCTTCATTGTATGGAAATATATGAACCGCGCCGGCTTTGCCGGAGACCGTTTGGTTTAAGTTATGCGGCCATGGCTGGCGCATCCAGCATGGCGTAGTATCGTTCTTCTGCCTCTGCGGGCGGAATGTTTCCACTGTTCGATATTTTATAATGCCCGTGTCGCCTGCGTTTTCCCTGGCCCCGGTGCACCCTTTGGTTTTCCCGGATACGGGGCTGCCGATGTCGGTTACCCTCATTCATATTGATGATGAAGCCTCGACACCGCTGGCCTTCAGCGTCGTCACATCTTCGCGACGGTCGAGAAGAAACCGGCTTCGCCATAACTGCTGCCCCTCTCAATTGCCGTCGCCGCACTTACAAGTGCCGCAAGAACCGTCATGCGCGGATCGCAATAATCGGTCTATTATTTGCATTTCACATAATGCTGTTTCTTCCGTAACCATCCCTAACGAGGAAACTCTGCTCGCCATGAAGTGGCTAGCAGTTGGGAGGAAATATGACATTTCTGCTTAGGGTAGCATCGCTTAGCGCGATGTCGATCACGCTCGCCTATACTTTCTGGTCACCCGCGAGAGCGCAAGAGCAAGATGCGCATGCTTTGTGTTCCGCGTTCGAGAATGCGGATATTCCAGCAGCTAATATAACGCTTCCAACCACGGGCGCGAAAGTGCGGTCCGCAACGTTCGTCAGCGCGTCTGATCCCTCCAATCAAAACGGAGAATACTGTAAAATCATCGGAGAGACGAAGCCGGTCGATCCAAAGGCGCCCGATATCGTCTGGCAGGTCAATCTCCCTACGTCCTGGAACGGCAAGCTTCTGCAATATGGCGGCGGCGGCTACAATGGCAGCGTGCCGCCGACAACGGACAAGACGACACTCGGCCTCTATGTCGCGCCCACTCCGCTGGCGCAGGGCTACGTCACATTCGGAAGCGATTCAGGACATCAGGCATCGACCGCAGATGATGCTACCTTCGCCAAAAATGACGAGGCAATGCTGAACTACGGATATATGCACATCAAGAAAACACTCGATGTTGCGAAGGCTCTGGTCGAGAAAAGGTATAAAAAACCCACATCAAGGGTATATTTTCAAGGTGGCTCCACAGGCGGGCGCGAGGGTTTGACGGCGGCATCGCGTTGGCCGGAATCATATGATGGTATTCTGACAAACTACCCGACCGCCAATTTCGTTGGACTCAGGCTGTGGGGCGCAGCGCTTGCGCGTGCCGTCTATGATGACAACTCAACAGGATGGATCCCACCAAAGCTCGTCGAGAAGATTTCTAAGGAAGCGATCAAGTCCTGCGATGGGCTGGATGGTGCAGAAGATGGCATGATCAGCAATATGAGGGCATGCCGGGCTCAATCAAAAGCACTGGTCGAGAGCCTTTCCTGCCAGGGTGAAACGACCGGAAATCCTGAAGACTGTTTGACGAAAGCGCAGATCGAACGGACGCTTGATATCTATCACGAAGGCTACTCACTGCCCTACACGCTGGCTGATGGCATAGACACCTACCCCGGCTATAACAGCCTGGAAGGTATCATGATGCAGTTGGGGTCGGAGCCTCAAATGCGTATCCCTCCAGTGTCCGGGCCCAATGCCCATCATTCCAGCCGCTCCTACGAATTTCTGCAAAATTTCGTCTCGCGAGACCAGCCACTCGATTTCCTGTCGTTCGACATTCGCAATCCGGGCAAGCTGAAGGCCAAGATCGTCGAACTCTCAGATGTCATTGGTGCGACACGGACCGACTGGTCCGCCTTCAGCGCCCGCGGCGGCAAAATCATCTGGCTTCAGGGCAATGACGATCCGAGTGTAAGCCCTCTCGGCAACACCAAATTGTTCGAGTCCATCGTCGCAAAGATGGGCAGGGAAAAAGTCAGTGCGTTCATGCGCTTCTACCTCGTACCAGGTCTGGCCCACGGAGGCGGTCGCTTCTCACCAACATGGGACAATCTGACCGCCCTGGATAATTGGGTCGAAAACAACGTTCCGCCTGTGGGTCCAATCGTACTGGATGCGACCAAGTCGTCCACGAAGGGACGCACTCGTCCGCTCTGCGAATATCCGTCGTGGCCAAAATACAAAGGTGATGGCGATATGGCGATGGCTTCCAGCTTCACGTGCTCAACCAACTGAAAAAATCAATATCTAGAGGGAGGAACTCAATGGTCTCTGGTCCCAATCTATCGAGACGCGCCATGCTTGCCGGGTCGGCAGTGTCAACTTTAACCGCTGTGGGCCTGACCGGGCAGACGGCATCTGCGGCAGACCCAATTTCGTGTGTCGCTCCCGTCTCGGACAAACCATGGAAGACCGTCAAAGACGTCACATCGGCTGGCTGGTCACCGGCGAAACTTGCTGAGATGGAAACGAAACTTTACCCGTTGCCCACGACATCCATGATGATCTTGCAAGGTGGTGAGATCGTCTATCGCTATGGAAATATTTCCGACGTCAGCTACTTGGCTTCAGCCAGAAAAAGCGTCTTATCTATGCTGTTCGGACGTTATGTGGCGGAAGGCAAGATTGATCTGAACATGACCATTGGAGATGTCGGCATCGAGGAGGATGACGGACTTCTGCCCGTGGAAAAAACCGCGAAAATCAAGGACCTGCTGACATCGAGTTCCGGCGTCTATCATGCAGCTGGCAGCCCCGGCGGAAACGAGAACACGCCGGCACGCGGCAAGACAGCACCCGGCTCCGTCTTTTTCTACAACAACTGGGATTTCAATGTTCTCGGCGCTATCTTCGAAAAACGCACTGGAAAGACGGTCTTCCAGGCGCTGAAGGAGGACATCGCCGAACCGCTGGGCTTTGAGGATTTCGACATCGATAGACAAAGAATGATGGGTTATGAGAACCAGTCCCGTTACCTCGCCTACCACCTGTTCCTCTCCGCTCGTGACATGGCGCGCCTAGGGCAACTGATGCTTCAAGGCGGAAAGTGGGACGGGAAGACAATCGTGCCGGAAAGCTGGATTGCCGAAAGCACGAAAATGCGGTTTACACCGGAACAGACCAAGAGCAAGGAAGGCCTTGGATATGCGTATCTCTGGTGGACACCGACATCCAGCGATCCCGCATTCAAAGGCTCCTACCTGATGAATGGCAATTTCGGGCAATTCGTTCTGTGTCTTCCTGCTATCGACACGGTCATCGTCCATCGCCGTGCCGTCACGGACGAATTTGCAGTCGCTCGTAACCTTGGGAAAACCACCTATGAGCCGACTAAGGTCAACGCTGGCGATTTCCTCAAAATTGCTGACGCAGTCGTGGCTGCCAGGACATAAGCTTGGCTCTGGAACAGGGTTCCGAAACGCCACCCTTCTGGCGGTCTGCCAGTCAGGATGCGATCCGGTTGCCTGTTCCGTCCGATGCTGCGGCAGGTTTCGCTTGCGTTTGCCCTCGCAGGCGAGTTCCTGCCTTTTCGGAGTGATCTCCGTGTCAGGCGCTCCATGCCCAACTTCATCGCGTTAACCGCCATTTCAAAGCTAACCGCTAATAATGGCTGCTAAACGAATTCCTGTCCGCACGCACCCATCGACGGTTTACCCGGCTTTCGCGAGCATGAAACCGGCGAGCATTCCCAGCTGGAGGCGAGGACTGCCTTATGCAAGGATCAAGACATCACTGGCGCATTTGAGAAAACCAGTTCCATTCGATCAGCAAGAAACCGCGTCACGATGCTCTGCACAGGTCGATCCTCCAGATCGACATCGACGGCCTGACTGACGAGAATGATGCTATCCGATGCACAGTTTAAAAAATCCTCGTCCCGCGCAGAGGCGCGTTCTGCGGTTAGTCGTGTTTCGCGTCGCCTGTAATCCGCCAGACCTTCGCGCATCAGAGCTTTGGTGATCGACCCTGTCTCTGCATAGGCCGCGATAATTCCCGGAAAACGGTCGGCTGAGAAAAACGAAGTCGAACGCGACATCGGCACTCCATCGACCACTGCCAGATGTTCGAGGCGATGCAGAGGCATGCCAACACCACACTCCAGAAGCCGCGCCTGAGTTGCATCCGCAGATACTCGTTGCGCGTTGATAAGTCGGCCCGATGGTTCCAGCGACTGGCGCATCATGTTCTCGGAAAAGCGCGCTCTGGCTCCAATCGGGTAGACGATCCGCTTCTGGACCGCGTTGACAAAAGTGCCGCGTCCGCGCTCGGCGCGCAGCAAACCCTCGCTCGAAAGTGCAGCGATCGCACGCCGCACCGTATGGCGGTTGACGCCATATTGCGCCGCAAGTTCGGTTTCCGGAGGCAGTTGATCGTTGATTGCCCCTTCGCCGATGGCGCTGCGTAACCCGTCTGCAACCCTTCGCCAGCGCGAAATGCCATCATCCGTTCCGTTCATCGCAATATCTTCCAGCTGTCATTCGACCGTCATCGTTCTCAGTGTATAAAATCAACAAGACTACTTGTCTACACAAATAGACAAATATGGAGCGACAATGATCAGCGATAACAATGCCGATATCTTCTCCAGAAAGAACGCGCTGGACATCCTGGCTGCGGCATCGGCAGACATTCTTGCCGAACAGTATGAAGCACTTGAGCCGACGCTGCCGACTGCAGTTCCAGTTCGCGGCCCGGAAATCGGTGCCGTCATGATCCGCGGCAAGGTTGGTGGCGGAGGCGCTGCATTTAACCTTGGCGAGGCCAGCGTCACCCGCGCAACGGTCAAGCTTGCAAGCGGAGAGATCGGGCATTCGATCATCCTTGGCAGGGACAAGCGCAAAGCTCGCATCGTCGCTCATCTGGATGCGTTGCGGCAGATACCGGATTGGGTTGGGCAGATCGACAGCAAGATCGTCCGCCCCGCACTCGATGCGATGAACGCTGGAAAGCTTCGCCGCGCCGAAGAGACAGAGGCCACCAAAGTTGACTTCTTCACCGTCGCACGAGGAGAAGATTGATGCAGGATGCAGTTTTCGACGGAGGCTTTGTCGATCCGGTTTTTGCCTCACAGGATATTTTCCGCGCCGTGATGGATGCAATGTCTCGTCCGGGCACGATGGTCGATCTCGGCCTACGTGCAACCGGGCCTTACCCCCTGAATTCTGCCGCATCGGCAATCCTCCTGACGCTTGCTGATTATGATACGCCTGTCTGGTTCGAGGCCTCGAGTGATGTACGTGAAGCTGCGGCCTGGCTGACTTTTCAGACCGGCGCGGTTATCGCTCCGGACGCCGGAAAAGCCAGTTTTGTCGTCCTGTCGGAGATGAGCGACACGACGCGGTGGCATGCTTTTGCCCGCGGAACGATGGCTTATCCCGACCGCTCGGCAACATTGCTGCTACCCGTTCAATCTCTTGTCGGCGGGGCAACTCTCCAACTCTCCGGTCCCGGCATCGAAACCATCTGCGAAATCGCGCCGAGTTGTTTGCCAGAGGGATTCACCGAGGTGATGAAGTCCAATGCGGCGTCATATCCGCTCGGCTTCGACCTCATTCTTGTCTGTGATGCCGAAGCGATCGCCTTGCCGCGCACGACGCGCATCCGGGAGGCTTGAGACATGTATGTAGCCGTAAAGGGCGGCGAAGCCGCAATCGACAAGGCTCACAAGCTGCTGGCCGACCGCCGTCGCGGAGAACGCGACATACCGGCCCTGACCCTAGAGCAGATAGCCGGACAATTGTCGCTCGCCATAGACCGGGTCATGGCCGAAGGCTCTCTCTATGATCCTGAGCTTGCCGCCATGGCCGTGCGCCAATCGCGTGGTGATCTGATTGAGGCAATCTTCCTCCTGCGCGCCTATCGCACAACTCTGCCCCGTTTTGGCTATTCCAGACCACTCGATACCGGCGCAATGCAGATCGAACGGCGTGTGTCTGCAACCTACAAGGATGTTCCCGGAGGCCAGTTGCTCGGCCCCACCTTCGACTACACACACCGCCTGATCGATCCGGCCATGGCCGGCGACGAACCGGTGGAACGGCCAGCCAGACGACCGCTCGATAGTGACGTTGCCTATCCCCGCGTCACCGACATTCTCAATGACGAAGGCCTGATCGAACCAGACGTGCCCTCGGACAAGGAGCCCGCCGACCTGACACGCGATCCGACAGCTTTTCCAGTCAGTCGCGATCTGCGCCTGCAGGCGCTAGCGCGCGGCGACGAAGGTTTCCTGCTTTCGCTCGGTTATTCGACGCAGCGTGGCTATGGCAGAACGCATCCTTTTGTTGGCGAAGTACGCATCGGGCTGGTGGAGATCGAGATCGATATTCCAGAGCTTGGCTTCGCGGTCGCGATTGGTTCGATCCGCGTCACGGAATGCCAGATGGTCTCGCAATTCAAGGGATCGGCTGAGAACGGCCAGCGCTTTACCCGTGGCTATGGTCTTGTCTTTGGACAGTCAGAGCGAAAAGCAATGGCGATGAGCCTGGTGGACCGCGCCCTTCGCGCCGAAGAGTTCGACGAACAGCGTTTGGCACCTGCTCAGGACGAGGAATTCGTCCTCGCCCATTGCGATAATGTCGAAGCAACAGGTTTCGTGGAGCATTTGAAGCTCCCCCACTACGTGGATTTCCAGGCGGAACTCGGCCTGCTGCGCATGTTGCGGCAGGAAAGCAGTGACGCATCGCATAAGGAGGCGGCGGAATGAGCCTTCCCGCTTACAATTTCGCTTATCTCGACGAACAGACCAAGCGGATGATCCGCCGTGCGATTTTGAAAGCGATCGCCATTCCCGGCTATCAGGTCCCCTTCGCCTCCCGCGAAATGCCGATGCCCTATGGCTGGGGAACCGGCGGCGTTCAAGTCACCGCCGCCATTCTGGGGCCGGACGACGTGCTGAAGGTCATCGATCAAGGTGCGGACGACACCACCAACGCCGTCTCCATCCGCGCATTCTTCGCCAAGACCGCAAATGTTGCGACCACAACGAAGACGACAGAGGCAAGCGTGATCCAGACCCGCCACCGCATCCCGGAAACGCCTCTCAAGTCAGGTCAGATCCTTGTCTATCAGGTGCCTATTCCTGAGCCGCTGCGGTTTCTCGAACCGCGCGAAACAGAAACCCGCATCATGCATGGGTTGGAAGAATACGGTCTGATCCAGGTTAAGCTTTACGAGGACATCGCCCAGCATGGCCATATCGCAACGACCTATGCCTACCCGGTCAAGGTCGAGGGCCGTTATGTGATGGACCCCTCGCCGATCCCGAAATTCGACAATCCGAAAATGCACAATTCACCGGCATTGCAGCTGTTCGGTGCCGGGCGTGAAAAACGTATCTACGCTTTGCCGCCATTCACCAAGGTCATTAGTCTGGATTTTGAAGACCATCCATTTGCCGTGCAGACATTCACGTCGTCCTGTGCGCTTTGCAATGCCAGCGATGTGTACCTCGATGAAGTGGTCACGGATGACCGTGGTGGTCGTATGTTCGTCTGCTCCGATACCGATCATTGCGAGACACGGCAGACCGAAGGTCATCACGGACCCGGATTGCCGCAGTCATTGACAGGAGATCAGCCATGACCGGCACCATCCTTTCCGTTCGCGACCTCGAACGGCGCTATGGTAGTTTCATCGGCTGCACGGATATCTCGTTTGACGTCTGGCCCGGCGAAGTCGTTGCCATCGTTGGCGAATCCGGTTCCGGGAAAACCACGCTGCTGAATTGTATCTCTGCCCGTCTCGACCGATCGTCCGGAAGCGTACGATATCGCATGCGGGACGGAGAGTTCCCTGACCTCGCCGATCTCTCCGAAGCAGAACGCCGGTTCCTGATGCGCACCGACTGGGGCTTCGTGCACCAGAATCCAGCTGATGGATTGCGGATGCGGGTTTCCGCCGGCGCCAATGTCGGCGAAAGGCTGATGGCAGTCGGCGAACGGCACTACGGCGATATTCGCCGCACCGCTGGCGAATGGCTGTCCCGCGTCGAGATCGCCACCGACCGTATCGACGACCAGCCAGTAGAGTTTTCCGGCGGCATGCGTCAGCGGCTCCAGATTGCCCGCAATCTGGTCACACATCCCCGGCTGATCTTCATGGACGAGCCAACCGGCGGCCTCGATGTCTCGGTTCAGGCCCGCGTACTCGATCTTTTGCGGGGCCTGGTGAACGACCTTAGTCTGTCCGTCGTCCTTGTTACTCATGATCTGGCTGTCGCCCGTCTGCTGTCGCAACGGATGATCGTCATGAAGCGTGGCCGGATTGTAGAGCAGGGACTGACCGACAGGGTGCTGGACGATCCGCAGCATGCCTACACCCAGCTACTTGTCGCTTCGATCCCGGAGAGCTGAGATGACACTTTATGCCCCACCAACAACCCTCGACGACACCGTGCTGCTTTCAGTGCGGGACGTCGCGAAATCCTTCACCATGCACTTGCGCGATGGCCTCGTCCTGCCGGTCGTCAAAAATGTGAGTTTCGATTTGCACCGCGGCGAATGCGTCGTCCTCGGCGGTCCGTCAGGGGTCGGAAAATCCTCGATCCTGCGCATGGTCTACGGCAACTACGCCATCGACGCGGGCCAAATATTGGTCCGGGATGGCGCGTCTCTGGCAGTACAGGATATCGGCAGCGGCGATCCGAGACTGGTGCTGGAATTGCGCAAACACAGCATTGGCTACGTCAGCCAGTTTCTGCGTGCCGTTCCTCGTGTTTCAGCGCTGGAAGTCGTCGCCGAACCGTTAACGTCTCGCGGTGTGGCGCGTGACGAGGCGCTTGAAACAGCCGGGGCATTGCTCTCAAGGCTGAACCTGCCGGAAACCCTGTTCGGCTTGCCGCCTGCCACGTTTTCGGGCGGCGAGAAGCAGCGCGTCAACATCGCCCGTGGGTTTGTAACCGATCATCCGATCCTGCTTCTCGATGAACCGACAGCATCGCTGGACGCGGAAAACCGGGACGTGGTCGTGGCAATGATCGCGGAAAAGCGTGCCAAGGGCACAGCGATCCTTGGGATATTCCACGACCAGCCCGTTCGCGACGCCGTCGCGACACGGATTCTAGATGTGTCTGCATTCTCCGCCCGAAAGGTCGCAGCATGACCAAGCTCTCAATCCAGCCATTGATCCATCCCACAGCTGAGGTCAGTGGCTCCACTCTCGGCATCTACACCGAGATCGCCGAGCTATGCCGCGTCTCCGAGACCGATCTTGGCGACTATTCCTATATCGAACGAGGCGGCCAAGTATGGTGCGCGACAATCGGCAAGTTCGTCAACATTGCCGCTTGCGTGCGCATCAATGCCACCAATCATCCGATGGATCGCGCCAGCCTTCATCACTTTACCTATCGGGCCGGAGACTACTGGCCGGGAGCCGCTGACGAGACGGACTTCTTTGCCGAACGTCGGGCAAAGCGCGTCTCCATCGGTCACGATGTCTGGCTCGGCCACGGCGTAACACTTCTTCCCGGCGTCACAATTGGCAATGGGGCCGTTGTTGGCGCAGGCGCCGTGGTGTCTCGTGATGTCGCACCATACACCGTGGTCGGCGGTGTCCCCGCGCGACTGATCAGAGCCAGATTTGCTGATGGTATTGGTGATCGCATGGACCACCTCGCTTGGTGGGATTGGCCACATGACCAGCTGTTCGAAGCGCTTGAAGACTTCCGCAAACTGCCAGCTGAAGAATTTCTTTCCCGTTACGGCGGTTGACGCAAAAACTTCATCAAAGCGTCACTGCACGATCATCGAAAACCAACCAATCTCTTCGAACCGACCGAGCCATGGAGACGAGCAATGACTGCGATTACGGTTTCCAATCTTTCTAAAAATTACGGTGCCACTCGTGCGCTTGCGGGCGTCAGCCTGACACTGGAACGCGGCGAAATGGTCGCGCTGATTGGCGCGTCCGGTTCCGGCAAGAGCACGCTGATCCGGCATCTAGCGGGTCTTGAAACGGCGGATGGTCAGAGCGGGCAGATCGACATTCTCGGCACGGTATCGCAAAAGGCCGGTCGCATGACCGGTCGGGTCAAGCGTGGTGCAGTTTCGGTAATCTTCCAGCAGTTCAACCTTGTTGGCCGGTTGTCGGTGCTGACCAATGTGCTGGTCGGCCATCTCGGCCATGTTCCCCGCTGGCGCGGAACGCTTGGTCTGTTCAACCGCGCCGAAAAGGACAAGGCGCGTGCGGCCCTTGCCCGCGTCGGCATTCCGCAGGTCGCTGCGCAACGCTCATCGACCCTTTCCGGTGGCCAGCAGCAACGCGCGGCAATCGCCCGAACCCTGGTCCAGGGAGCAAAAATCCTGATTGCCGATGAGCCGATTTCGGCGCTCGACCCTTCCTCGGCGCGCCGCGTCATGGACGTGCTGGCCGATATCAACAGGCAGGACGACATCACGATTCTCGTTTCACTGCATCAGGTCGAATACGCGCGGCGCTACTGCAAGCGGACAATCGCAATGCGCGACGGCGTGATTGTCTTCGATGGCCCATCGACAGCCCTTTCCAACGCTTTCCTTGCCGAACTCTATGGGTCGGCCTCGGAAGAACTCGTCCTGCCGGATGCCCCGGCGGAGCAATCGACACCGGTGGTCGCCACCGGGTCAGTCAAACGTCAGCCGGTCCTAACGACTGCCTGATCAACACAGCACCGGAGACCAAACATGAACGCGATACTGAAAAGCATGGCGGCGATGTCTGTCGCCTTTACGATGACCTCCGCGGCCTTTGCGCAGGAAAGCACAATCAACTTCGGCATCATTTCCACCGAATCCCAGCAGAACCTCAAGACAAACTGGGATCCACTTCTTGCCGACATGAAGAAGAAGACCGGCCTTGATGTGAAGGCATTCTTTGCTTCGGACTATGCCGGCATCATCGAAGGCATGCGCTTCGACAAGGTTCAGATCGCCTGGTACGGCAACAAGTCTGCAATGGAAGCTGTGGACCGCGCCGATGGCGAAATTTTCGTACAGAGCGTTCCCGCAAGTGGTGAGCCGGGTTACTGGTCGGTTGTTATCGTGCCAACTGACAGCCCGCTGAAGAACATCGATGACCTGCTGAAATGCGACAAGTCGATCAACTTCGGTCTTGGCGACCCCAATTCAACGTCTGGCTACCTTGTTCCGATGACGTTCGTATTTAGCGCCAAGGGCATAGATCCGAAGACGTGCTTCAAGAACGTCACCAATGCCAACCATGAAACCAATGCCATGGCTGTTGCCAACAAGCAGGTCGACGCTGCTGCCAACAACACCGAGAATATGGCGTTGATTAAGCAGAACAAGCCTGAAGCTTTCGCAAAAATCCGCGAAATCTGGCGCTCGCCTCTGATCCCGTCTGACCCGATTGTATGGCGCAAGAACCTTCCGGAAGCTTCCAAGACGAAGATCCGCGACTTCTTCATGACCTACGGCACAGACAAATCGACGGGCGATGTCGCTGCAGAAAAGAAGATCCTCGCAGGCCTGAAGTGGGCACCGTTCCGTGCCTCGAGCGACAAGCAGCTTCTGCCAGTCCGCGTCATGGAACTCTCGAAGTCCATCTCGCAGGTTGACGCGGATGCCACCCTTTCCGCTGAAGCCAAGGCTACCAAAATCAAGGCCTTGACCGAGCAGAAGGCAAAGTTCGAAGCCGAACTCGCATTGGCTTCCAAGAGCTGATTGCACCTGTCATCAACGGGCGGATCTTGTATCCGCTCCTTTTTCCGAAACTTGGACCGTAACAATGAGCGAAACAATCCTTCCGGCGAACACCACCGCCAAACCAGCCATGTCCCATGCGAAGCGGCAGGGCGGAATGCGGAATGGGTTACTGACGCTTGGTATCCTGGCGGCGCTGGCATTCAGCTGGGGACCCGCAGAGATGAGCCGCTGGACTTACCTGTTTACTGACAGCGGCAACATGGCGGACTACGCCAAGGATTTTCTCAGGCCAGATTTCAAGACCTGGCAATATTATCTCGAGGAAATGCTCGTCACCGTCCAGATCGCGCTTTGGGGTACGTTCCTTTCGGTCATCCTGTCTGTCCCACTTGGCATTCTCTCAGCGCATAACATGGCGCCATGGTGGGTCAATCAGCCCGTCCGCCGACTGATGGACATGTTCCGCGCCATCCATGAAGTCGTGTTCGCCGTCCTGTTCGTCGTTGCTGTCGGTCTTGGACCGTTTGCAGGCGTGATGGCTCTGTTCATCCACACCACTGGCATTCTCGCCAAACTGTTTTCCGAAGCGGTGGAGGCGATTGACCCACGTCCGGTCGAGGCTATCCGCACGACGGGCGCATCCCGCATTCAGCAGGTGATCTTTGGCGTCATTCCACAGGTCCTGCCGCTCTGGATCTCGTTTTCATTGTATCGGCTTGAATCCAACATTCGATCAGCCACCGTGCTCGGCCTCATCGGCGCCGGTGGCATTGGCCAGATCCTGTTCGAAACAATCCGTGGCTTCTACTACCCGCAGGCCTCGGCAATCATCATTATCATCGTGCTGACGGTGACGGTGATGGACCTCATTTCGCAGCAACTGCGCAAGCTCGTCATCTGACCCTGCTTGCCATGACGAGCGTCCCAACACGAGAATGACCCCAAAAATGACATCTGAACTCATCTTCACAAACGGCTCCATCATTCTTCATGACGAGATAGTACAGGGCACGCTTGTTGTCCGTGATGGTAAGATTGCAGACATCGCCACCGGCTCCTCGGTTTCCGGCATCGATCTTGGCGGCGACACCATCATGCCTGGTTGCGTGGAACTTCATACCGACCATCTTGAAACCCATTTCCAACCACGCCCGAAAGTGCGGTGGAACATGGATGCGGCACTTCAGGCTCACGACGGGCAGATCGCCATATCCGGCATCACCACCGTTTTCGATGCACTGCGCGTCGGAATGGATGGTGACACCGAACTCGGGGCTCCCGAAATGTCAGCCATGGCGCAGACCATTTGCACTGCCACCGCTGCCAACAGGCTGCGTGCCGAACATTTCATCCACCTGCGCTGCGAAGTTTCGGTGCCAGATGTGGTCGAACATTTTGACGAGATGAGCGGAAACAACCGCATACGCCTCGCCTCTTTGATGGACCACGCACCCGGCCAGCGCCAATTTGTGAGCCTAGACTCGTATCGCATCTATTATCAGGGCAAGAAGAAGCTCTCTGACGAAGCATTCAAAGCGTTTAGTGAAAGACGACTTGCAGAATCCGAGGCAAATTCCGTAAAAAATCGGAAACTGATCGCAGATCGTTGCCACGCTGCGGGCATTTCTATCGCCTCGCATGACGACGCGACCGCCGAGCACGTTGCCGAGGGTATTGAACTCGGTATATCGATGGCGGAATTTCCAACCACGGTCACTGCTGCTGAACTTTCCCGTCAGGCGGGACTTCAGATCCTGATGGGTGCCCCAAATGTTGTTCGCGGCGGCTCACACTCCGGCAACGTTTCGGCCCTCGATCTTCTCAGTAACGGTGCGCTGGATATCCTTTCCTCCGACTACGTCCCGTTCAGCCTGGTTCAGGCGGCGTTTCTGCTTGCAGAAAAACAGATTATCGCCCTTCCTCACGCCATCCGGCTCGTCTCGGCCAACCCGGCCGATGCGGCAAAGCTGCATGACCGTGGGCGGATCGAGATTGGACGCCGCGCCGATCTGGTTAGAGTGCGGACCACAACAGGCCTGCCGCCGTTCATTGCTGGCGTCTGGCGGGAGGGAATGCGTGTCGCCTGAATGAAAAGGCATCTTATTGCCCGGCAAAAAAGTGCCGGCATCTGGCCGGGCAAAGATAACGTTTTCGCGATGGCGGAGAAAATATCTCGTGCTTAAAAGTAACCGTGCCTATGTAATCTGCTGAGATTAGAAAAGGAGACGGAATGAGCGAGACGTATGGTCCCCACGCCCAGATGGCAACACTTGCAGAGCGCATGGCGGCTCATTACCAAACGGATTCAAACCTTGAGCTGGGCCCGCACCTTTCTCACTATATGGAGGAGGTCGAGGTCAACATTGCTGCTCACAGTTTTGACCACGTCGGGTTCATGAACAAGATTCACGACCGGCTGGAAAAGACACTTGTGGCAACGTCCAACCCCCGGCGACACGAATTCTTGCAAGCCGTTATTGGCGCACTACGAGGCCGGATAGACCGATATAAGATCGTGAGCGCAGGTTAGCATCGGAGGACGCCCCGCAGTGCGCAATGTTCACCCGGTTTTGCACCTCAATTCAACAGCATTGCATTTCGCAGGATTTAGGTTTGCGAAATAGCCAGCGGACGCAAAACCGAGGTCAGCCGATATGCACAGGCTGTATCGATCTAACTCTATTGAATCAGACCGCGAGAGAGTACCTGCCCAATCAGTTTTTCAAGATCGGCACCTGGGACGCTCTGCGTCATCGCTGCAAGCCTCCCATCGATGATCAAGGTCGCCAATCCGTGCATCAGGGACCAGCGGGTGCTTGCAAGGATCAGCTTTTCGAGGTCGCTCTCCTCTTCCATGTCGCCAGCACTTTGGCTCGAAAGGAGCGCAAAAGCTGCCGGGCCTGCGGCTGACAGAGAGGGAGAGGACCAATCCAGTCGCTCTGAGCGGAACATCAGGAGGAAGATGCCCGGATGGGCCCGAGCAAACCGGATATAGCCGCGTCCAAGCGCTGCATTATAAGTGGATGGCCTTGCCTGAGCCGCTGTTTCGTCTACCTCCGTCAACACCGTTTCACGAAGCCGCACGAAACCGGAGGCCGCCAACTCCGTCAGCAAACCGACGAGATCGCCAAAGTGGTGGGCCGGCGCACCGTGGGAGACGCCCGCTTCTCGGGCGGTCGCTCGTAACGTAAGTCCGCCGATGCCGTCCCGGTCCAAAATAGCCTCCGCGGCGTCTAGCAGAGCTTGGCGCAATGATCCGTGATGATAAGGTTTCATACGCAATCCTTACACTGACTAGATTGCGCTTGACCAGAGCATAGCTTCCTGCCATCAATTTAGACGGTGTCTAGATAAGCGCGCTTTAATGTGATGAGCCTGCTTGTGCAGCGCCGTTTAACTGGAGAGATGGCAATGACAATGGTCTACATATCGATTACCGGCCTCCAGCTTAAAGGGCGGCGTCACTTCTTCCGATTCTGGTGGCATGCGATCAGGTCGATGGCACAGGCGAGAGAAGCCGAAGGCAACATCGCCACAGACGCGCGCCTGATAAATGGCGTCCACCACACCAGGACAGTTTGGAAGGACGAAAGCGCGATGCGGCGATATCTCCTCGCTGGCGCCCACCTGAAGGCAATGAAAGCATTCGGATCCATTGCAACAGGTAAGACACTTGGATTCTATTCCGAGAACATTCCTGATTGGGCCGACGTGCATAAGACGTGGCAAACGAGCGGCAAGCCAGTCAAGTAGCCAGAGATAACAGGAATATGCGGCGGTAGGCATCGGCAGCTAGACGAAGATCTGCCGTACGATCTCGTCATCGTAACCTTGCTCGCACATCAAGTTGACCCGGTTCTGCCGGCGCTGCAGAGAAGCTCGGCAAAAAGCATCCTGTTCATGTCAACAACTTCGAACCTGAAAGACTTCGGGTCGATATCGAATTGGGCGACAACAGAAGAGATTTCGACCTTATCCTAATGGTCGCGATCTAGAACGCCGTCGCTGATCGCTTGTTTTCGATCTCCGCCAGCACGTCGATAAAGTGTCGCACGCGAGCCGGTCGAAACCGTGCCTCGGGATAGACGGCAAACACACCTCCCTCCGGCAGGCGCCATTCGGGAAGGAGATGTATCAGGCGCCCGGCTGCGATATCTGCGGCCACAACGAAATCCGGCAAGACTGAGAGTCCACCGCCTGCAAGAACGCACGCGTGGGTCGTTGGCGTCTTGTCGGCCATGATCGCCAACGTTCCCACAACATGGCTCTTCTGCGCGCCATGAGAGAATGTCCATTCCAACGGTTGGCGCAATAGCCTGTTGCCGACCCAGGGTAGCGCCGAAAGCTGCGTTGGTAAGGTCGCATTTGGGCTGCGTGCAGCGAAACCAGGCGCACAGACCAGCAACTGCCGAAAAGTGCCGAGCCGTCGCATCTGCAAGGCACTGTTGGCAAGCCAGCCGAGCCGGATGGCGACATCAACTTCGGCATCGATGAGGTCGATAACGGTATCGTCGAACGTCACATTCGCCTGCAAACCGGGAAAGCGCCGCAGGAACTCCGTTATCGCTGGTGCAACCACCGCTTGCCCGTAGTCACAAGGCGCGGTGACCGTCAGCGTGCCGGCAGGAGTTTCTACGCCCTGCGCTGCCTCACCAAAGGCATCATCTGAATCACGCAGGATTCCGATGGCGCGTTCGTAGAAGCGCCTGCCGGCATCGGTGAGATGAAGCTTGCGGGTTGTGCGCTTAAGCAGCGCAACGCGGAGTTCTTCCTCAAGCTTGGCAACTTGATGGCTCACCACAGTCTTTGCCACCCCAAGATGTTCGGCTGCACGCGTGAAGGAGCCCGCTTCGACGGTGGCCGCAAAATACCTCAACCGGTTGAGATTGGGAGCATCTTTTATCATTTGATTGTCCGATTTTGACTTACAGTATGTACAATTTGTGCTGATTTATCCAGCTCATCCTGCGAACTAATCTGCTCCTCAAGAAAACGCGGCAGCTGCCGCTCACAAGGGACCAATCGATGAGCAAGATAGCGATCGTATATTTCAGCGGCTATGGCCACACCGTGCGGCAGGCGGAAGCGGTGCAGCGTGGCGCAGAGGGTGCTGGTGCCGAGGTGACAATGATCCGCATCCCCCAGGACGGAGATCTACCGGCCGAAACTCTGGAGACAATCGGCACAGCCGATGCAATCGTCTATGGCAGCCCGACCTACATGGGTGGCGTTCCCTGGCAGTTCAAACGCTTTGCCGATGCCAGTTCCAAGTCGTGGTTCGGCCAGTTGTGGAAGGACAAACTGGCGGCCGGCTTCACCAACTCGGCATCGTTGAATGGCGATAAATTCTCTACGATGTCGTACTTCTGGACACTGTCGCAGCAGCACGGGCAGCTTTGGGTCGGGCCCGGCATCCTGCCGTCCAACAAGCTTGCGAGCGGCGGCGGCGACACGAATTGGGCTGGCGGCTTCGGCGGCGCCTACGCGATCTCGCCGTCGGATGCCACGCCCGAGCAGGCGCCTTTCCCAGGCGATCTGGAAACGGCCCGTATACTTGGCGAGCGCGTCGCCAGGTTCGCGGATCGGCTGGCAAGACCTTAGTCAGCATGGAGGCGAAGATGACCCGTACCAACGACATGCGGTTTCAATACTTTTTCGACCCCCTGTGCGGCTGGTGCTACGCCAGTGCGCCGGCCCTCGCCGATCTGGCCGCTGAAGTTGGTGACCGGCTGACGATGATGCCGTCTGGTCTCTTCACGCAGCCGCGTCCGGTGAGCGCAATGGCGGACCATGCCTGGCGCAACGACCAGCAGATCGCTCGCCTCACCGGGCAACGCTTCAGTGACGACTACCACCGCAATGTGCTGCTCGCACCGAACGGCATTTTCGACTCAACCGCGTTGACCCACGCGCTGGTCGCGCTTGGAGAGGCGGATAGTGGCCTGGAGGCTCTCTTCCTCCACCGTGCGCAGATCGCCCGCTATGTCGAGGGTCAGGATACATCGATGCCCGGGGTGGTGGCGCGCATTGCTGTGGCTGTGGCCGCTGAGGTTGGCTTCGCGTTCGACAAAACTAAACTGACCGAACGTATGCTTCACGATCCAATACTGAAGGCTGCGTCCGATACCCGCATCCATAAAACGCAGCAGGCAATGGCGGCGCTCGGCATACGTGGCGTACCGCAACTGGTTGCCGTCATCGACGGTCAGAATTACATCGTCGGCGGGCAGGACCTTTATGCGGGTGTGGGCCGTCTCATGGATGCACTCGGCGCAATTAATGCGGGCCCATAACGCCTCTCAACAAGAGCCCATCGCTCTTGCCGCCGCTCAAGGCGAAACAGTGATGTAGGGGCTGCCCGGAGTGAGAACTCCGGGCTTTATCCCAATCGGCGGCACATACGTATCTTCCAACACAACCGTCCCAACCTGCCATTGGGAAACGGGAACCAAGGGCCCTAGCCGCACGGTGTCTAAGCTCTTCCCTTCGCGCAAAAGCACGGTCTGGAAATGCGCAATTGGTCGATATCCTGAGGTGCTCAGTTGGCGCCTTGAAAGAATACGAACCGACGACCGATTGCCGAAATGCAAAAACCGATATCCAAACGTAGGCAGTGTGGTCCGAGTTGGGCTTTTAGCGGCCATTTCCACCGGATGTATCGCGTCCCTTGTTTAAGTGGATAAGGGGTTCGGTGTGCCTTCATAGCTGCCCCCATACTCCTTTGGGACTAGATCTGCCTGGGCATGACCGCTCTTGATCAAGCCGAGAATAACGCCTGCCACCAGCTCGGGGGATTGCGCAATCGATGCCGTCCCAGCTTCTTGTGCCTTTGCTAAATCCAGACCCGATTTAACGGAGCCATAGAATTCGGTAGCAGTAATAGAAGGGTGCATTATCGATACGACTATTCCCTCGTCGGCAAGCTCCAGCCGCGCAACGCCTGAGAGCATGTTCAAAGCGGATTTGGAACTGGTGTAGGCAGCCGAGCCTGGATATGTTGCCAGTGTCGCCCCCGAACTGACATTGACAATGCTCCCAGCGCCTTGTTTGCGCATGTAAGGAATGACCGCCTGCATCATAACTAAGGGAGCAACAGTGTTCAGATCGAGCAATTCTCGGAAATCGTCGATGCCAATGTCTTCGATAGTGGCGTGAAGCCCCTGGCCTGCGTTATTCACCAGAACATCGATACGGCCAAACTCATCTATAGCGGCAGCCACGGCTTGTTTGACCGGTTCAGGGCGTGTGACGTCGCAGCTAACTGCCAGGGCGTGGTGTCCAAGTTCCCTCGCCAGCGCATCGATACGATCTTTTCTACGCGCCATCAGAACGACCCGCGCTCCAGACTGGACAGCAGCGCGTGCTGTTGCCTCGCCAATACCCGAGGAAGCGCCGGTCACGAGCACAACTGCGCCTTTAATTTCCATAAGACTTGTCCTTTTCAGAGTTCAACTCGGGGTCGAGTTCTCGGCACTAGCGTGTCACCCTCCCAACCGCATCGCGTGTCTGATCCGGTCTAAAATTTGCACATTCCTGCTAATGACGTTGAACCCAGACCGATGTCGTGCCACATCTACTCGATGAGCGATGCCCTCCTTTCTCTAACGAACTTTGTGGAAGAAAATGCCAAAGGCGTCCGTACCCAAACCGGAATCCCCCGCCTCGATATACTCAAGGTCACCGAGCCTACCGAACTCTTCCCTGAAATCTATCAGCCCTTGGTTAGCCTGATCCTGCAAGGTGAAAAGCGCCTGCTGATTGGAAACGAGGTCTTGAACTATACCGCAGGGCATACGTTTATCGCGTCTGTAGAGCTTCCCGTGGTCGGTGAGATCGTCCAGGCCAGCGAGAGGGGGCCATACCTGGCTGTAAGTTTAACCTTCGACCGCTCCGTGGTCGCCGATTTATTAAGCGTTACACCTATCCAGTCGCGAATGTTCGACACGCGAAGTTTCAGCGTCAGCCACGCCAGTGACCGAATGATTGATGCTTGGCTCAGAATGTTACATCTGATGGAGCGACCCGACGAGATTGCCGTAATGGCTCCTTTGCTAGAGCGCGAAATCCTGTTCCGGTTGCTGCGCAGTCCGCAAGGTGTAGTATTGCGACAAGTGGCTGGTATCGATGATCGTTTTTCTCAAATCAGAAACGCGCTGATCCGGATGAGGACCGAATATGCAACAGCCTTTCAGGTAGAAGACCTCGCCTACGCTGCAAACATGAGCCCTTCGGCCTTCCAGCGGCGCTTCAAGGTCAGCACCGGACTTTCACCCATTCAATATCAGAAGCAAATACGGTTGTACGAGGCGCGACGGATGCTTTTCGCCAAGCCCGGTGATGTTGCTTCTGTTGCGTTTGCGGTCGGCTATGAAAGTCTATCTCAATTCACCAGAGAATACGCCCGTTTGTTTGGGCACCCTCCTGCTCGTGACATTAGAAAGTTACGGGCGAAATTGCACGGAGCTCCAACGCTGTCCTCTGATGCACCGCAGTCCGCGTGAGCTTGAACCAAAGGGTAACAGCCATCGATCTGCTTTTGGTACGTTGCGACCAGACCGATTCAGTCACCGACGGATGTCATCGACCTTGTGCAGACGTCTCGCGAGAATTACCGGAGTGAGTTTTCGTTGCGGCACAGATCAATGAATGCCCGCAACGGCGTCGATGTTAACCTGCTTGGATAATAGAGCGGTGGTCCTTCCTGCTCGGCCCACCAGTCGCGCAATACTGGAACGAGAGTTCCGGCACGGACATAGCCTGCCTGATGCTGGCAGACGCGGTCCATAGACTGGGTAAGTGCTTGGTAGACCGGAATTTAGTCGATAACGCTATATTTGTAACGTGATGTTACCTCAGTACCCACCAAATACGGCCTTCAGCTCTTCGACATTAGCCTCTGTCAGCATTCGCACTGGAGCTCCCCGGAGGTGAACAAGAAGCTTGGCAGTTTCCTCGAGCTCTTCGGCCGCGTAAACAGCGGATGCGATGTCCTTGCCGGTCACGACTGGACCGTGATTTGCTAACAACACTGCGGCATAGCGTCCACCCAGATCACGGATCAGATCGCCTGCCTTAGCATCCCCTGGTCGAACGTAGGGAACTAGCTTTACCCGACCAACGCGCATAACCACATACGGCGTCAAAGGCGGAATACAGTCATCGGGATTTACGTCTGTCAGGCACGACATGGCGGTCGCGAATGTTGAATGAAGGTGGACGACGGCACCCGTCTGCGGACGGGTTTCGTAGAACGCGTTGTGCAGGAAAATCTCTTTCGATGGCTTGTCGCCCGATAGGTGGTTCCCATCTCTGCTAACCTTGCTAATGCGAGCTGGATCGAGAAAGCCCAACGAAGAGTTGGTAGGGGTCATGAGGATGCCGTCATCGACAGCTGCGCTGATGTTGCCGGCCGTGCCGACCGAATAGCCGCGCTCAAACAGCGATCGGGAAAGCCGGGCAATCTCATCACGAACCTTATTTTCGTCAGTCATCGAGCGGCCAACCTTTCAAGTGCCTTCGTAAAGAAGTCGGGGGTACCGAAGTTGCCGGATTTGAGGGCCAAGGCGATGGGTCTTTCGCCACTGGAGAGCAAAACCGGGACGCCCGGATCGATTTCTGAACCGATCTGCAAAGCGCCGAGATCCAGTGCGGACACAACAGCACCGGACGTTTCACCTCCGGCCACAACAAGACGCGTGATACCTGAATTGACCAGTGCGCGGGCGGTATCTGCGAAGAGCCCGTCCAGTTTTTCCGCGACAGCTTCACGCCCATATTTTTCCTGCATCTTGCGAACGTCTTCAGGTGTCCCGGACGAATAAGCCAAAGGTGCCTTCCCCTGGTTTGCCAAGATAAAGGAAACGATGTCATCCGACGCAGTTTCTCCACTCATGACCTTGTCGACATCAATGGCAAGGGTCGGATGACTTTCCTTGTGAAGATCGACCTGACCTCTGGTGGCGCCTGAGCAGCTTCCGGCCAGGATCGCTTCCGGGCCATCCGCCCCGACAGAGCGGGTCGAATTCCCTTGCGCGAGACCGCGCTTAATAAAGTTGGCAGGCAACCCGATCGCTATTCCGGACCCTCCCGTGACCAGCCTGTGGTCTGCGACGGCCTCGCCAATTTCCGCAAGATCTTCGTCGGATATCGCATCAACAATCACCATTGTGCTGTCAGTCGCAGCCTCAAGAGCTGAACGAATGCTCGCAGCCCCCCCGGCGACCATAGGGTGTGTAATCAGTCCAACCGGTGTGACAGTCTGAGAGCCGAGACAACGCCGGAGGTCGGGATCGGTCATGGGTGTAAGAGGATGATTCTGCATGCCCGATTCGTTCAAAAGCCGGTCGTGAACGAATAGGTGTCCCATGTAGATGGTCCGTCCGGCACCTGGAAAGGCTGGGCAGGCGACGACTGCCTTCGCCCCCAGTTCGTTAGCCAGAGCTTCGCCAACGGGTCCGATATTGCCTTCCTTCGTGGAATCAAACGTCGAGCAGTACTTGAAGACAATCTGCTGGCATCCTTGGTCAAGCAACCAGGCTAGCGCATCAAGAGACTTCTTGACCGCGTCTGCGACCGGAACGGTTCTCGTTTTCAAGGCAACCACCCCAGCTTCGACGTCATCCGGCGCTCGACCAGCGGGAACGCCTAGGAACTGAGCCGTCTTCAACCCACCATAAGGCGGCAAACCCTTCGCAATCGTGTTGGCGATGTCGCTGGCACCTGTGAAGTCGTCTGCTATAACGCCCAAAAGCATCTGCTATTCCTTTCTGTATCGGTCGTCAGAAGCCATAAAGTCTAGCGGCATTGTCGACGAATATCTTTTGCCGGATCTCGTCCGACCCAGCCCATTCTGCCGCCAGATCCATCAAAACGGCGTCGTCGGGGCGACCGAACTTGCCAGGAGAAGGATGCGGCCAATCGGATGCCCAGAGCACACGGTCTGGCGCAATTTTCATATAAGCGCGCGCGAGCGATCCCATATCCTCATAGGTAGGAGGACCAACGACAGTCTCCTGATAAATACTGGATAGCTTGACGTAAGCCTTGCCTTTTTCAAGCAGGCCACTGACGACTGCATATGCCGGATGCTTAACACCATCGGGCATGGGCAAGCGTCCCAGGTGATCGAATACCACCGTCACTGGAAGGCGGCTCAGGAGTTCGGCGTGCTTTGCGATATCGTTTCCCAGCATGTGAACCTGAATATGCCAGCCGAGGTCGGCGACACGCTTGGCGAGCGGCTCAATCATATCCACGGTTGTTGCACCGGCACGCCCCAGATTAAAGCGAATGCCGCGAACGCCAGCCGCGTTCAACTTTTTTAGAACATCATCAGTAACGCTGGTATCAACGACTGCTATGCCTCGAGCAGACGTTCCCAACTCGTCCAGCGCAGATATCAGGCAGGAATTGTCTGTTCCATAGGTTGATGGCTGAACTATCACACTGCGCTCGAAGCCCAGCCGTGCCCGCAACTTCTTGTAATCGCTCACCAAGGCGTCTGGCGGAACCAGGCTTGCATTGGCTGCGGCCGGAAAGCGGCCGTCATATATGTGAAAATGAGCATCACAGCTGTTAGGCGGCGCTATGAATTGGGGGCGGCGGATCCCTTCGGAAAATGGCACTGCTTCTTGCGCGACCGAGCGGCTCACAAATGCAGTTGACGCCAAGCCAGCAGCGCCAGCAATAAATCCCCTGCGTCCTATCGTTCCATACATAATAGCCCCTCCTCCAAGGTGGTTGATCCAACTACGCGAGCATCCGGCGGAGTTTTGCAACGGCGGCATCCGGACTGCTGAATACCGGGATGGCTGTCACACCACGGACGGCATTGATGGCACGCGCAGTCGAGAAATGAGCAAGCATGATGGCATCAACTCCCTCCAGAGAAGCGGCCGCAGCCGCTACCAGCTTGTTGTGTGTCTCCGTGTCACCGTTTCGCACGGCATCGATCGCCCCTTCAACCAATAGGCTTTCGATCGTTGCTGCAGGATTGATCCGCGCCGCTTCCTCATGGAACTCAACTTCCATGCCCTCACGGGCGGGTGGAAAGGTATAAAGCATGACTGTTCTACCGCCCTGCCCGATCGCTGCCTCAAACATGGCCTCGTTGGGTTTTAGCACCGGAATTGGGAGACTAGCTGCCACTCTCTCGATTGCACTCCCGAAGGAAGAGCATGTAAAAAGCACTGCGTCACATCCCGCCCTTACGGCATATTCGGCGAGTGATTGGATACGATCTGCCAACTCCGTGGTGACGCCCGACACTGCCGCACGATCAGGCGACAGGCTGTCGTCCAAGATGTTCATCAGATGGGCCTGCGGATAAGACGCGCTGAAGGATGCCTGTATTGGCTCCATGGCAATGGGAGTCGCGTGAATAAGCGCGATACGCGGCGCGGACGACATACTCGACCTCATGAGCTAGGAAAGGAAAATGGGCGGCCATCCGGGAGGAGGACGGCCACCCGAAGTGGCTTACTTCTGCGCGCCAGAAAACACCCACACGCTTTCAGGTGGGATATGAGCCCACACTTTCCCGGTCGGAAGCTGAACCTTTCCATGCGCCTTCGCCACGAAGTCTCCCCGCCGCAGGCGGTATTCCCAATGGTCGCCGAGATAGATGCTGTCATCGAGGATCATCTCTATACCGTCGCTGTCCGGAGCCCCGGAGACCTTGATCTGCTCAACACGGATGACTGCGCGGGCATCCTTTGCCTGCCCGAGGCCAGCAGCCTCGCGTACCGTGCCATTCAGGCTCCAGCCTTCGCCACCGATCGTGGCTGCCTTACCGTCCACTGCACTGACCTTGGCTTTAATGATGTTATTTGCACCAAGGAAATCGGCGGAATAGAACGAGTTCGGATTGGAATAGATCTCCTGCGGGCCGCCCTGCTGAACGATTCGCCCGTCCTGCAACAGGAGAATATTATCGGCAGCAGCCAATGCTTCCGTCTGATCGTGGGTGACCAGGATGGCGCAGATTTCAAGATCCAGGATCAGCTTTCTGATCCAGTAACGCGCCTCTTCCCTCAATTTCGCATCAAGGTTTGAGAGCGGCTCATCAAGAAGCAACACACGAGGCTCGTAGACCAGGGCGCGGCAAATGGCGACGCGTTGCTGCTGGCCGCCTGAAAGCTGCGAGGGGAACCGATCAGCAAGGTGACCGAGACCCATGCGGTCCAGAATTGCCTGGACCTTGGTGCCAATATCAGCGGCGCTGACACCGCGCAGTTTCAGACCGTAGCCGACATTTTCCTTGACCGTTCGATGCGGCCACAATGCATAGGACTGGAATACCAACCCGATGTTGCGTTTCTCCGGCGGCAAGGCGAGTTTCTTCTCACCATCAAGCACGGTTTTGCCGCCAATGACGATTGTTCCGACTTCAGGCTGCTCAAGGCCCGCAACGCAACGCAGAAGCGTTGTCTTGCCACTGCCGGACGCACCAAGAAGTGCGACGATGCTTCCACGCTCTGCCGTGAAGGAGGCGCCTTTGAGGATCTGCAGGCCACCGAGCCACTTCTGGACGTTGTTTACGACGAGTTCAGTCATGGATTTTTGCTCCAAGTCGAAGGGCAAGGGCAAGACCTGCACCTGTAAGGACAATACTAATGAGAGAGAGTGCTGCGATCGTATTCATCGCGCCGGTCTGCAGGAGGGATACCATGAGTGAACCAATGACTTCGGTTCCGGCTCCCATGAGGTAGACACCCGTTGCATACTCTCTCAGGAAGATGATCATGATGAGCGCCCACGCACCGGCCAGACCGGGTCGAACGATGGGGATGACGACATCTTTCCATGTCTGGCCGATCGTTGCGCCAGTCGTCCGTGCCGATTCCTCCAGCTCAGGCGCAACCTGGATCAATGTTCCTTGCAGCAACCGAAGACCGTAGGAGAGGCCCACAACGACATAGGCTACAAAGAGGCTTACGAGGGTCGGCCTGAACGGTGTCAGGAACGGTACGAAGAGGAAGACCCAAAAGAAAGCCAGGCCGATGACCAGACCGGGCAAGGCGCGTGGGAGCAGAACGATATAATCGAGGACGGTGTTCGACATGCCCCAGTTGCGGTGACCCGCCAGTCCGACAGCCAGATAGATTGCCACGGCGACAGCACCGCCAACCACGGAAAGCAGGACGGTATTGATGATGCCGCGGGTCAGGCTGGGGACCTCTAGCATGCGGTCGAAGTTGGAGAATGTCAGTTGATCCCACAGGTTGACGCCTTCACCCCAGGCATCGACGAAGGCACGCACGGTGATCCCGCCGATCGGTAGGACCACTGATACGAACAGCCAGAAGCCAATGATAGACAAAGCGATGATTTGACCGCCGCGGCCAAGCTTGAGCGTTGCGACACGCGCGCCCTTACCGCCCATGGCAGCATATTTCTTGGCATTGCGTAGAAGCCTGCGCTGCGCCCAGACCAAAGGGAGTGTGATCAGAATGAGAACAACCGCAACCACAGCCATCAGTTGGTACGTTGGCGTGCCGAACAGCGTTGTAAGTTTGTAGATGTAGGTCGTCAGAACCATGATGCCGTTGGGATCACCAAGGACAAGCGGGATGCCAAAGGTTTCAAAGCCGAGAAGGATGTTAAGCGACGCGGCAAAGATCAACGCTGGCAAAACCATCGGCAAGGTCACGTCGCGAGACACCTGCCAGACCGAGGCTCCGCTGGTGCGTGCAGCCTCTTCCAGATCGGAAGGCAAATTTCGCATGGCCGACGAAACATAGAGGTACACGTGAGGCACGTGGCTCAAACCGGCGATCAGGATCATGCCCGGCAAGCTGTAGATGTTCCAAGGTACGACGCCGATGATGCTGCGGATGAACAGGGAGACAAAGCCGGTTGGACCAACCGAAACGGTGTACCCGAACGCCAAAACGATCGACGATATGAACATCGGCACGAGAACAAGAATTTCAAGCGCCCGCTTGCCCTTGATATCCGTTCTGGTAATCAGGAAGGCTAAAAGGCCACCAAGTGGCACAGCTATCGCCACCATGCCAAAAGAGAAGATCGCTGTTGTTCCAAGTGCGCGATAAAAGTTTTTGTCCGAGAAGACATACCTGTAGGCGTCCAAACCGAACCTTGCCCTAGGACTGAAGAAGGCGGCGGACAGAAAGCTCTGGTAGACGATCAGGCCAACTGGGGTCAGTACAGCGAGTGCCAGCAGACCAATGACAACTCTCCGATAAATACTGGCATTGCCGGTCTTCGGCATATTCGCGGGGTATTTTTTCTCGGCAGCTGCTTTTGACAGTGTTAGCGCGGCCGGTGCTTGAATATTCGTGGACATATCTACCTCTCACTGAGGGGAAAGAACTGCGGCGCGACGTTGCGCCGCAGCCGATGGCCATTAGCGACCGAGCGCGGACTTCCAGTCGTTGAAGAATTGCACGCGCTTCATCTGGTCCATGTATTCCATCACGCCTTCATCGACGACGATCGGCTTAAGACCTCCACCGACCCGTTCATTGAGGGTCTTCAGATTGAACCCGCCTTCGACGTTAACGTCTTCGCGCACAGATGGCAGACCGCTTCCGGCAAGAAGCGACTGGCCTTCGGCAGAAAGCATGAAGTCGATGAAGAGCTTGGCAGCGTTTGGATGCGGCGCATCCTTTGTCTTCATGATCAGACGGGAGAAGGCAGGCGTATAATCCTTGAAGAAGTGTACGCCGAGGTTGGGGCTTTCCTTGACCCACTGCAGCGCATAGGAGCCGATGATGTTGATCGCGATAACGTTTTCGCCGGATACAACTGTTTCCTTCATGCCGCCAGAGCTTGAATAAATCTTGGCGCCGTCATCACCCATGGCTTTCGCCAGATCCCAAAAATCGCTGCGGTTGCGCGCATCATTGGAGTGATGAAGAAAACCAGAGCCACTCTTTTCGGGATCGAATGTCGCGACCTTTCCCTGAAGAATTGACTTATTGTCCTTCAGGAAAGTTATCATATCCGCATAGTTGACCGGCAGTTTGTCCTCTGTGAAGGCTTTGGAATTGTAGATCATTCCGATCGGTTCAACGGTTGTGGCGTAGAGAACGTTTTTGTGGTTCGCCCAACCGGGGAGTTTAGCTGCCTCAGGAGAAGCATACTCATCGCCATAACCGTCCTGAACAAGCGTCATCTGTAGGTCCATGGCGGAACTCCAGATAACATCTGCCGTCGTCTGACTGGCAGCAGCTTCAGAAATCACCTGATTGTATGCGCCGTTCGTACCCAGGTCGTTATAGGCAATCTTGATGCCATATTTCTTCGAGAAGGCGTCCTGCAGCTTCTGCGAC
Source organism: Agrobacterium sp. CG674 (assembly GCF_053521645.1). Lineage (NCBI taxonomy): Bacteria > Pseudomonadati > Pseudomonadota > Alphaproteobacteria > Hyphomicrobiales > Rhizobiaceae > Agrobacterium > Agrobacterium sp. CG674. The sequence continues at coordinate 459,770 of NZ_JBNWDZ010000004.1, forward strand.
TGAGCGGCATCGGTCGATGTATAGACGGAGACCGTGCCTTCCTTCTTCGCTGCGTCAATCAAGGCGCTGTAATCGGCAGGATAACCGGCCGGGACGTCCTGTGCCAGGGCCGTCGATGTCATAAGAGATGCGCATGCAGCGGCAAACGCGACCCCGTAGAGGGACTTGCTGATGTTCATTAGACTTTCTCCCATATGCACCCAGACATTTCTGTCTCCTCCGGGTGCCCGATATCCGATGGCGCACCACACGCCACCGTGATTTCATCCTCACTTGAACAATGACGTCACATCAGCCGTTAATAGCCTTCTTGACGGATTCACCGGAACGGATCGCCTGAGCGACGGCAGAGCCGAATGCATCGGTATTCAGTGAGCCACCGAGGTCACGTGTCCGGCTCTCTGGGTTGGCGAGAACCTCATCAACGGCTCTTTCTATTTCTGCGCCAGCAGCTTCGAAGTTTGGAAGCTTGCGCTGCTCGCCGAGCCAGCTCAGCATCATTGCCACTGACAGAATTAGGGACGTCGGGTTGGCGATGTTCTGGCCCTGGATATCAGGAGCGGAGCCGTGCTGAGCCTGCGCGCAGACCAGACCGAGTTCAGCATTGGCGTTGATCGAGCCTGCAAGGCCGAGGCTGCCTGACAATTCACTTGCCAGGTCAGAAAGAATATCAGCGTAGAAGTTCGTGGTCACGATCACATCGAAGCGCGATGGATCGCGAACGAGGTGTGCGGCCATGGCGTCGATAATGAAATCGTTGAGCTTAACTTCGGGGAACTCTTCCGCGACCTTGCGGACCTGCTTCATGAATAGGCCGTCGGTCAGAATGAAATTGTTCGCTTTGTGGACCGCGGTCACGCGCTTGTCGCGCTTCATGGCCAGAATAAATGCCTGACGGGCGATGCGCTCGCATGCCTTGGCGGTAATCTTACGCACGGAAAGCGCTACGTCTTCCGTCGGCATGAATTCGCCCGTGCCTGCAACCATGTTACGATCGGGATAGAAGCCTTCCGTCGCCTCACGCATGATGACGAGGTCCATCTTCTTGGCGTCATTCAGGAAGGGGCGCGAACGTGCGGGACGCACATTTGCGTAAAGGTCGAGCTTTACGCGGTAGCCAGCGGACACGTTGACGCCACCCTTGTCGCGGGCGGGGTAGTCCATATGGGACTGAGGTCCAAGAATAATGCCATCAGCCTTGCGAGCGCGCTCGATGACTTCATCGCGAAGCGTGGTGCCATATTTTTCAAGGCTCGTGAATCCTGTGTCCTCAAACTCATATTCGAGGCCAAGACCGAAAGCCTTATCGGCCACTTTCAGGACTTCCATCGTAGCCGCGGTGATCTCCGGACCGATACCGTCGCACTCCGTAACCGAAATTTTCATGTGATAAATCTCCCTAGAAGGCGGCGACCATATGCACCGCTCATCACAACACGCCTACATTGGCTTTTAAGGCTTAAAAATGCAAACGTTATTTTTATGATAGAGATTTTTTATCAGCATGCGGCAGTTGATATAACTTTGTGCGAGATCATTATATGGCGCAAGATATCATCAGTTATCTTATTCCTTCGCCCTTCTGATAGCTGATGCAACGTTACCAACGAATCTCATTATTGGTTTTTTAATTGTTTAAATCCAGTATTTACGAGATTTTATAGTAAGAGGGGGTCTCGAATGAACCTTATGAAAAAGGTCAGCATACGCACGAAGATACTAGCAATGATCACCGGGGTCAGCTTGCTTGCGTGCGGAAGCTTAGCCTACAATTCATCACAGTTCTTTGTTGCAGATGCACAGTACAGTGAGTTCATTCAGTCCCAAGGAAAGTCTAACACCGACCTCTATGCAGCAACGCGACATTTGCAGTCGATTGCCTATCGCGCCTATCAGCTCACGGCCTATTCACCAGACGCCAAATTGTTCGAAGACGTTGGAGCAAGCTATGAAAAAAACGCCAAGAGGATGTTTGATCGCTTCGACAGCGCGATGGCGGCTTTTCCCGATGGCAAAAGCGATATCGAAGGATTTGTGGCCGTAGCGCATAAGATCAAGACGGCTCTGGATAAAGCAATTGTCGCCGCCAAAGGCAACCGTGACATGAATGCTCTTGCTGTTCTCGGCGCGATTGATCCAATGATTGATGAACTATCGACAAACCTACGCGCTTATAACGAGAAACTCGAGGGATCGGTCGAAGGAAGCGTGAAAAGCCTGTCGGCAGACAATCAGGCTACCATCTTCTACAGCGCTGCCGTTCTTGCTTTTACTATCGTCTTGACGATCGCCGCATCCATGCTTCTTGCCACCTACGGGATTTTACGACCGATTGCGAGCCTGAGACAAACAATGTCACGACTGGCAGAGGGCGAACTCGAAGCTGAAATTCGTGAAGCTGACCGTGGAGATGAAATCGGCAAGATGGCCCACAATGTCGTCGTTTTCCGGGAAAACGCCCGCCGCCGCGTCGAGCTGGAAGCGAGTTCCGCAGCCCGCGATGCGGAGACGCACGCCGACCAGTTGCAGCGTGCAGCCGATAAGGCGAAACAGGACGCGGAGGTCGAAAACATGATCGCTACTCTCGCGTCGGCCCTCAACAGGCTGTCAAAAGGTGATGTCTCGCATCGCATAGCAAGTCCGTTTGCCGGCTCCTTTGACCGGATCCGCGAAGACTTTAACGCAAGCTCGCAACACCTTGAGGCCACGTTGAGTGCTGTGGGCGTCAACGCCCAATCCATTTCCGCCAGCGCCAATGAAATCCGAGCCGCGGCCGACGAACTGGCCTCACGGACAGAGCAGCAGGCAGCATCGGTCGAGGAGACAGCCGCCGCGCTCGAACAGATCACGACGACGACCCAGGATGCCACAACCCGGGCGCAAGAAGCCGACGCACTGGTGGCGAAAGCCCGCGAAGCCGCCCAGACCTCGGGCAGAGTTGTCGAGCGAGCCATTGGTGCGATGCAGGCAATTTCATCATCGTCAGGAGAAATCAGCAACATCATCGGCGTGATCGATGACATTGCTTTCCAGACCAATCTTCTGGCGCTGAATGCCGGGGTCGAGGCTGCGCGCGCCGGCGAAGCCGGAAAAGGTTTCGCCGTTGTCGCTCAAGAGGTACGTGAGCTGGCCCAACGTTCCGCCAAGGCAGCGAAGGAAATCAAAGGTTTGATCACGGCGTCGGGCGGTCAGGTAAAGGCTGGTGTAGAACTGGTCGGTGAGACGGGCACCGTCCTGCAATCCATCGTTGCCCATGTGGAAGATATCAGCGCCAGAGTTCAAGGAATCGCAACAGCAGCCCGTGAACAACTGATTGGTCTTCAGGAAATCAACGGCGCAATTTCAACGATCGACCACACAACCCAGAGAAATGCCGCCATGGTCGAGGAATCGACTGCGGCAAGCCATGCTCTCAGCAGCGACATTGTCGAATTGAACCGTCTGCTAAAGCAGTTCCAGTTTTCAGGGCAGACAAAGGAACAATCCGTATCCTGGGCCGCCTGACAAGTCGGCGACGGGACCCGCCGTTGTCCCGGTCATTCCGCGTTGTAGAGCAGGAGAAGTCACAGCTAGTCTTCAGCTCTACAACGTGACCCCTGCACTCTGCATACATTCAGATTGCAGTCATTGAACCGATGTTGAAACCTAGCAGACGGTCCGCAAAAAGAAACAATATGCGAGTGTGCCTCAGCCCGGTTGATGAGGTTCGACCGACAACTGCACGTCTCGTATACCTGAAACGCTTCGCGACCATAGAAGCGGAGACTTCCGTGTCAAAGCGCCTCCGAGATGACGGCGCATAGCGTAAGAGGCTTCTGCTATGTCGCCTTCAATCAACAAAGTCAGGATGGCCAAGTGGTCCCGACATTGCACAAGCAGGCGATCCCGGTCGACATTGGAACGATATTCGAGAAGACGCCGCATCCTGTTCACTCGCACCAAGGAGATATGATAGAAGGGATTGCCTGACATCTTGATTATCTCTTCGTGGAAAAGCGACCCGTTGTACAGAAGTCGTTCGGCTGGAAGATTTTTGATGTCGGTTTCAAGCATACGCTCCTGAATGCGCCACTGCTCGTCGATGATCTTGCGATCCAGCGTAAATGTCGGCTCCAGCATGGCAGCCGGTTCTATCAGCATTCTGAAACGATAAATCTGTTCGAAAGCTTCAGCAGTCTTTGCAACGGGAAGAAAACGCCACCCATATCCTTGCTTGCGCTCAGCCCACCCTTCTCGTGCAGCTCGCATCAAAATATCATTGAGTTGGGCCTTCGTCAGTTCATAACGCTGCCGCAGCATCAACTCGGTGACTTCTGACGGAATGCGATCGGTGAGCCAATCTTCTGCCAAGCGTTGATAGTCGCTCATCATTTCCTGGAGTTGATCGCCAAAGACGTCAGCAGGATGCTCGATCTTCCGAGCGGAGACGAAAAAGCCCCGATTGGGCCTTTGCTCGAGAAGGCCTTGCTCGAACAATAGTTGCATAGCCTCGCGGACAGGGGATCGCGAAACCCCAAATTTGTCCGCTAAGCCTTGTGTACTCAAATGATCCTCAGTTTTGAGTTCGCCGGAATGGATCAGTTGACTGATTTCTTTCGCGATGGTCGCGGTTAACTGGCTCGTGCTTCGCATTCGGACGCTCATGTGGTGAATCATATTACATAAGATAAGCGGTCACAGGTCGGAACGCAAAGGAGCAGCAGAACTGCTCACTACGGTGCTACTTCGGCATGGTCCATGTTGTTCTGGTCGAATACGCCGCGAACGGTTCCATCCTTTTTCATTTCAGCCATGATACGATCGGCAGCCTCCAATGCGTGGAGGTTTGACTTGGGAACAACGATAGCCGTACCGGCTTCATGAAAATGCCCTTCAACAGCGTGACAGCCATGGAGGCCAGGCAGCATGCTCAGTATGGACTCCTTGCCAAGAGCAATCGCATCAAGCTCCCCCCGTTCGAACTTGCTGGTTGCTTCATCGAGGGTGGCGATCGCCTCGATTGTTATGTTCTTCAATGTCTTTTGGGCGCTTCGTAATGTTGCTGTACCTGCAATTCCTGCTGCCCTGACACCTTTTTGATCAACGTCCGTGACTGTTTTCAACGCATCCTGTCGCGCGAGATAAGTACTGACACCGAGGTAGTAACTCGGCCCGACGCCTAGAACGGCGCGGCGATGATCATCGACCGGGACAAAAGAAAGGGTCCAGGAGCCGGTGTCGGAATTAGCAACGATGTCACCGGAACTGGAAAATTCAATCAACTCAAGGCGCAGGCCTGTGCGTTGCGCGATCTCTTTGGCGAGCGATATCGTAACGCCTCGGGCCTTACCTGATTTTTCGTCTTTGACACACCAGACTGCGGATGCGGCAGGTCCTACGGCCACCGCAACGCGCAAAACGCCTTCCGGAGCCAGTTCGGCTATCTCATTTGATGAAAGTTCAAAAGCATTTATGATCATAATCCATTGCCTGGTTCGTTACAGCGGGTTACCATTGCATTTTAATATCTATAAATGCAATATCGCATCAACCTCTTCAAGGAGCTTGAATGCCATCCGTGTGGTCACCCGCCCAATACCTGAAGTTTGAAGACTATCGTACCCGACCCGCAGCGGACCTTTTGGCGAGTGTAGGCTTGACCAATCCGGTGTCTATAACAGACATTGGCTGTGGACCAGGGAACTCGACCGAATTGCTTGTCAAACGGTTTGAGTTGGCAAAGGTTACCGGAATAGATTCCTCGCCGCAGATGATAAAGGCTGCGAGCGCGCGTCTGCCAACATGTACCTTTGAAACGGTTGATGTTTCTTGTTGGCAGCCAAAGTCGGAGCAAGATCTACTTTTTTCCAATGCTGTTCTGCAGTGGGTTCCCGATCACGACGCGCTGCTCACGCGATTGGTCTCGTTCTTGAGGCCAGGCGGGTTTCTTGCCCTGCAAATGCCGGACAATTTGAATGAGCCGGCTCAGGTGGCCATGCGAACCGCTGCAAGCCTCTCCCAATGGTCAAATGCCCTTAAGGGTGCGGAGGGTAAAAGAATCCCAATTCTATCAATTTCCGATTACTGGTCCTTGCTGAAGCCGGTTGCCTCCAACGTAGAGATCTGGCGCACAACATATATTCATCCTCTATCCGGACTAGATGGCATTGTGGAATGGTTTAAGGGCACTGGCCTCCTGCCATATCTCAGCCGCCTGACAGATGCTCAGAAGACGGAGTATCTGCAGGAGTATCGAGAAATCCTCTCCCGGAATTACGCTGCTATGGACGATGGCACTGTCTTACTGCCATTCCCTCGGCTCTTCATTGTTGTAAGGCGCTGATTCTCCCATGAATTTTAGCAGCTGTATTGCTGGCGAATTTAAAGATCATGCCAACAGGCGGGTACGAAAGATGCCCGCAGGCAGGCCTGAACTTCCCTCATCTACATGAAAGGAAATTTGCACGTGTCGACCGCCTCTATAACCGGTCCCGATGGAGTTGCTCTTACATTCGTTGATCTCGTCGCCGAAGCAGGCGAGCACTTGTCTCGACTTCCCTATATCCATCGCATTCTGCTAGAAAACGTTGTCCGACTGGGTGGCCCTGACGCTCACGCGTCAAAACTGGCAATTTTCAAATGGTTGGACAGTTGTTCAAGCGACGAGGAAATTTCATTTCTGCCAGGCCGCGTTCTGATGCACGACACCACCTGTGGTCCTGCGCTGGTCGACATTGCAGGCATGCGAGCCGCACTTGCTGAAGATGGTGGCAATCCGGAGGCACTCAATCCCGTCGTGCCGGTAGATGTCTCCACTGACCATTCCCTTGGCGTCGATTTTTACGCTCGAAAGGACGCCTTCGGGCTGAATATCAAGCGTGAATACGAGAGAAATGCTGAACGGTATCAGTTCATGAAGTGGGCGACGAAAACACTGTCGGGGTTCCGCGTTCATCCTCCCGGCACTGGCATCATGCACACTCTGAATCTCGAGCGCCTGGCAACCGTCGTAACGACTGCGACCACAGGCGCAAAGATATGGGCTGTGCCGGATACCATGATCGGTACGGATAGCCATACTCCCATGATCAACGGGATCGGTGTCCTGGGCTGGGGAGTGGGCGGCCTGGAAGCAGAGAGCGTCATGTTCGGCATGCCGGTGACCCTGCGCGTACCAGATGTGATCGGAGTAAAATTGGTGGGTGAAATGCCCCACGGCGTTCTGGCAACGGACCTCGCCCTCACCGTTACGGAGCGGCTGCGAAAGCTTGATTTGCAAGACAAGTATGTCGAGTTCTTCGGGCCAGGAGTTTCGTCATTAACCGCTGGCGATCGCTGCGTCATTGCGAACATGACGCCGGAGTTTGGCGCAAACAGCGGCTATTTTCCGATCGACGAGCATGTTCTCCGATACCTTAAACAGACTGGGCGCTCCGAAGAGCATGCGAGCTTTGTAGAGCGCTATGCAAAGCGTACCGGGTTGTGGTTCGACCCCCATAGGGACCCAACCTACACAGCCACCATTGAAATTGACCTTTGCGAGACTGAGGCGAGCCTGGCCGGTCCGACCAGACCACAAGATCGGATTTCCGCTGGAGAGACGCGTTCGGCAATACGGACGCTGACGCCGAAATTCCAGCCTCGACAAGCCAATGGGCCGAGCGACGGAGCGGTCGCTATTGCTGCCATCACCAGCTGCACCAATACGTCAGATCCTCGGCTCGTTATTGCGGCGGGCCTATTTGCCCGAAAGGCCCGGAACCTGGGGCTCAAACCGCCTCATTGGGTGAAGACTTCACTGGCTCCTGGTTCGCCAACCGCAGAAAGATACTTGACGCGTGCGGGTCTCCTCGAAGACCTTGAAGCGGTCGGCTTCGGAATAGTCGGATACGGCTGTACGACATGCATCGGAAATTCAGGCCCTCTGCCACAGCCGATCATTACGGCCATGGACGAAAGCGGGATTCTTCCGGTCGCTGTCCTTTCTGGGAATAGGAACTTTCCGGGACGAGTGCATCCGCAGTTGGAAGCCGGGTTCCTAGCATCTCCGCCAATGGTGATCGCCTTTGCACTCGCAGGCACGGTTGACATCGACATCTTGAAAGATCCGCTTGGCTTTGACGGAAGCGGACGACCGGTTACCCTTGTCGATCTTTGGCCAAGCGCTGAAGACATTGACGCGGCTTTGTCCGCATCTGCAAGCATAACGGACGTGGGCCATGCCTATGACCTCGCAGAGGCAAGCGAGGCATGGTCTATGCTCGACGCGCCGTCGAGCGTGCTTTTCCCTTGGAGCGAGGCGTCAACCTATATCCGCAGGCCACCCTTTGCGCGCTTCTCGTTGAACGAAGCCCAAGGAGCATTTGAAGCGACGCCACTGATGATCCTTGGTGACGACATCACCACCGATCATATTTCTCCAGCCGGGGCTATTTCCAAGACGAGTGAAACAGGCCGTTATCTCATAGCGCGGGGAGAGGATGCCAACGATCTGAATGTCTACGCTTCTCGACGTGGTAACTGGGAAGCAATGGTTCGTGGCCTGTTCACAAACAAAACTGTTCGCAATAGGCTGGCCGCAGATCTTCCTCCCGGGTCGACAGTTCATGTCCCGTCTGGAGCGGTGATGCCCCTTTGGAAGGCCGCCGACGCCTATCGCAAGGCTGGCCAACATTTGGTCATTGTTGCAGGAGAGCGATATGGAATGGGATCATCACGTGACTGGGCTGCCAAAGGTGTCGCCCTTCTAGGTGTCAAAGCGATCCTTGCTTCAAGCTTTGAGCGCATTCATCGATCAAATCTGATTGGAATGGGCATCCTGCCGCTGCGCATGACGCACCCTGCTACCGAGCTGAATATTTGTCCTGGCGATACGATCTTCATCGATTGCGATTTTCAAACCCTCACACCGCGAATGATCATCAATGTTGAACTGCGACGAGGAAATGGAGAGAAGACACTCATTGAGACGCGAGCGGCGATCGAGACGGAAGTAGAGGTCTCAACTCTCCAGGAGGGCGGGATCATGCCAATGATCCTGAAAGGCATTCCGGGGGGGCCTTGAGATCAATCCGTCTTAGACGATAGATTTGTAGTGCCACATATCAAAGTGGAGGCCATATCTTTGCGCGGCTCAGTCGCCGGCAACTTTTATGACGGCGACGGATGAGAGGTGCTGCGTCATGAACGCGGCGGCCTCCTGCCGCTTGCTTTCTAGCAGCAGGTTAAGAAGCTGTACGTGCTCACGCGAGCGGACAATTGCGTACTTCCTGTCTAGCGAACGTTTGTATTCGATCAGCCTCCGGATCCGATCGATCCTGCGCAGGGATTCGATAAAAAAAACGTTGCGACTGCACTCGACAATTGCCTCGTGTAAATGACTATTGAGATCGAAGAGGTCGGGATTTGATATATTCCAGATGTCGCCATCGATCAGGCGCTGCTGCTGATCACGGGCTGATTCAAGAGCATCCCGGTCCAGCACAAATGTTGGTTCCAAGATGGCTGCCGGCTCGATGGTAAGCCTGAACCGATAGCTATCTTTGTAGGCCTGTAACGAAGTTAGCATAGGCAGAAACTCCCAGCCATGGCCGGGTAGCCTTTCGATCCAACCCTCGCTATGAATGCGGCGAAGGACCTTTGCCAGTACGGCTTTCGAAAGATCGTACAGCCGGCACAGTTCCTTTTCGGTCACTCGATCCGGGAGCCGACCTTCGAGCCGATCGACGGCAATTTTTGCATAAACCTCATTTTCGTCGCTGGTGGAGTTTTCAAGAAAAGGGAGATGAATGTCTCCACCTTGCCAAGAAACCAGAAAACCTCCACTTGGAGCGGTTTGCACAAAGCCGTAATCTTCCAGTAACTTAAGCGCGCTTCGCACCGGCGACCTTGATACTTTGAGCTGCTCTGCGAGCTTACGCTCGACAAGTCTCATGCCAACCGGATTGCCCTGGGCCTTAACATGATCGACAATTTGGGCCGCGAGTTGGTTTATGAGTGGAGTTGTGTTCAACGCTGCACCTTCATCGCCCCTAACCGTCCAACGAATAAGAATTAACATTCATCATTATCACACAGGTCGCTCTTTGGACTACCCACCGGTTTCGGAGCCGAATAGGGGCATTGTTTCACGCTTTTACATCATCTTGGATGAATAGACCTTTGCGGAAGTGGGTTGCCACAACTTGAGAGGCAGAGCGTGATGGAGAGGATTATCGTCAATGAAAAATGGAGGCTCGGCGTTTAGCCGGCGTTAACCGGATCCCGCCGAACCCTTAAATGGCTTAGATCAACGACGCCATTGCGATCAGAGTGCGGTACGGCGCCGAGAGCTTGACCAAGATGTTACCTGTTTCGAGGGTCTTCAGCAGTTTTGTGAATATTGGGCCGTTGATATCCATGCCACATTTGAACCCCGCAAAATGATCAAGGATCAGCGGCACACCCTCTTCCGCGAGCTCTTCGGCAGGCTCAACTGCAGTCGCTGTATCCACAAACAGCTGCACGGCCAGACGGGCTTCCTTGGCGCGTCGTACGGTTGCGCGAATGACGGACATGCGATCAACCGGAACTGCCGACTTTTTCGCCTCGAAGTTCACGCTGACTGCCCGCACGCCTGCCCCCACAATCCGATAAGCTTGCACTGGTGAGACAGCGCGCCACGAAGGGAGCTCCGAAGATCACAAAACAATGCGCGCGCGGTGATGCGCGAGACGAGGCCAAGATCAGCACCTGTGATATTGCTGAACATCAACATCTCGGCCCGGCCTCCAGGCGCAAAGGCTGGGAGGCTTTGACATCGGGGGGGGGCCAGCGCCATTGCGGTCACGAACTTGGCAACGAGGGCAGCGACAGCTGGTTTGTCTGCGGGAGAGTCAGCCGAGATCGACGTCGGCAGAATGAGTAACGACAGGAGGCTTGGCGAAAAAAGGTGACACCAGTTCGCGCCAGCGCTGGAAGCCCTCAGACTGCCGGAAAGTCACTGTATGGGCCTCGACGGTCTGCCATTTGACGAGGAGGCGATAGACGTCGGGCGTTTCGACCAGACGATGCAGGGCCAAACCGAGGCATCCTTCAGCGGAAAGGAAATGCGGTTTTGCCTTTGCAACCGCCGCTTCGAAACCGACGGCATCCGTGACCGTGATCTCTGCAACCTCCACAAAACAGGGTTTTGACATGGGTTCTCCTCCCGAAATTGTGGGCCGGGCAGTTACCCCGGCCGCGGGCGTCACTGCTTTACGTGACCGTGTTCGGCGTCGATCGTCTTCGTTTCACCGGTTGCCAGCATCGTTCGGGTTGCGTCGACTGTGGCGTACGTCCAGAAGATACGCATTGGTTTGTCAGACGCATTGATGAAGCGGTGCGGCACGTTTGCGGGGATCCACGTTGTATCGTTGGTGTTGAGGTGGTGCTCGACACCGTCGATCTCAGCGATCGCTTCCCCCTCGATCACCATCACGCTCTCTTCGCAATTGTGCATGTGCAGACCGATTGCCGAGCCAGGATCGAACGCCGTGATACCGTTGATCATGCTGGTCGAACCACAGCGGCGGGTCACCAACGGAGTGGTACGTGCGCCGCCGCCACGATCATTGGTTTTCAGTTCGTTGGGCCGTAAAATGGCTGGTTGTGTCATCGTTGATTTCCTTATTCGGCGGCCTTGGGTATCGGTGCAGCGGCAACCGCCGGTCCGATCCACACGGTTTTGATGTTGACGAACTCGCGGATGCCGTAGACGCCAAGCTCACGGCCGTAGCCGGACCGCTTGATGCCACCGAAGGGATAGCGAGGATCGGATGCGGTCATACCGTTGATAAAGACAGCGCCAGCGTCGATGTCCCGTGACAAGACTTTGGCAGCGTCGACGTTTGACGTCCAAAGTGCTGCACCAAGCCCAAACTCGGTATCATTTGCCACGGCAATCGCTTCTTCCACGCCATTGACGCGGATAATCGCGGCGACCGGGCCAAAGGTTTCCTCGCAAAACGCGACCATTCCGGGCTTGACGCTATCGAGGACGGTCGGAGGATAATAGAAGCCATCACCTTCGACTGGCTTGCCACCCAGCTTGAGCACGGCACCTTGCGCGATGGAACGCTCGACCTGCGAATGCAAAGTATCGCGTAGGTTGGCGCGTGCCATTGGCCCAATCTTGGTGTCACGCTCCATCGGGTCTCCTATCTTGAGAGCTGCAGCCTTCTCCACAAACAGTTCGACAAAGCGATCAGCGATCGTCTCGTCGACAATGAAGCGCTTGGCGTTGACGCAGGACTGTCCAACATTGATGTAGCGTGCCTTAACTGCTGTCTCCGCTGCGGCTTCTATATCTGCGTCGGCAAGAACGATGAACGGGTCGGAACCACCAAGTTCGAGAACTTGCTTCTTCAAGGCTTTGCCAGCCTGGAAGGCAACGATGGCGCCAACCTCGGTCGAGCCGGTCAGGGTAATAGCGGCAATCCGGTCATCGGCAATAATGCCGGCAACCTTCGAGTTGTCGATAATCAATGTGGCAGTCAGACCTACGGGAACGCCTGCCTTTTCCATGACTTCCTGAACCGCCAATGCACATTCGGGGACATTGTTGGCGTGCTTGAGAATGGCACCGTTACCAGCGGCAAGTGCGGGAGCTGCGAAGCGGAAATACTGCCAGAACGGATAGTTCCAAGGCATGATTGCGAGAACAACGCCGAGCGGGTCGAAGGCCACAACGCTTTCGGTAGCGTTCGATGGCACGGCTTCGTCGGCAAGGTATGAGGCAGCGTGGGCTGCATAAAAGTCGCAGTTATATGCACACTTTTCGACTTCGCCTTCCGCTTCGACAAGCGGCTTGCCCATTTCGCGAACAATCATCTCCGCATACTTGTCCTTGCCATCTCGCAGGACAGCGGCGATGTTGGTCAGAAGTTTGGCGCGCTCGGCGACAGGCTTTTTCTTCCATTCCTTTTGCGCTTTCGCAGCGGCGGATAGCGCTGACTCGATATCCGCATCGCTCTGCAGTTCAAAACTGCGGATATCTGTCCCGTTTGTGGGATTGATGGAGGTGATGGTTGTCATGAACTCGCTCCTGGGTGAATCTGTGAAGGCGCAGCCGGCTCGGCTGTACGCTTCCATGTCTTGAGAAAAGCTATGCTTTCCCCGGTTGAGCCGGTCGGCACATATTCAAAGCCGATTGCGCCGCGATAACCGTGTCGATCCAGTGTTTGGATGACAGCGGGAAAGTTGATCGTCCCGGTTCCAGGTTCGTGTCGGCCTGGATGATCGGCGATATGCACGTGGCCGATCCGCTCGACGTGGTCATCGATCCACGCCACGGGATCGATCTGCATGTTTGCTGCATGAAAGGTGTCGAGTAGAAGTTTGAAGCGGCCGCCAAACTGTTCCTGTAGCGAAACCGCGTCTCTTAGCGAGCCGAGGTAATAGCCCGCTAAAGTGATGGGCTCGACAAGTACAGTGACATCCGAACCGACACAGGCTTCGATCGCCCACCCGATGTTTGCGTAATAGGTTTCGCTTGCATCGAGCATTCCACCGCGGGGCGTACCAGCCATGGGATTTATCAAAGGGCAGCCAATCACCTGCGCATATTCAAGGGCACGCAGAAAATCATTACGAAACTCCGTCTCGCGTCCGCAAAGCGCGGCAAGGCCCTTCTCGCCCTCGCCTACATCTCCCATACCACTCGAGAGTTGCGAGAACGAAAGGCCAAGGTCATCGAGCCGGCGCCGCATTTCAGCTGCAGGAACGTCAAATGGTTCGTTGTGCTCGATTGCGGTGAAACCATCTTTCGCCGCCGCGCTGATCCGATCGGTGAATGGCAGCTCCGTGTAGAGGTAGCCAATATGCGCAGAGAATCGATCCATGGCTGAGTTCCTGACGTCCGGAGGGATCATGGAGCATCGAGCTAAACCTCGACGCCCCACCGTAAACCTTAGCGACAGCTATGCTTCCGATACTTAGGCAGCTGACAGTTTGACGCCACCCTACAGAGCGCGACACACGTGGTCCGTGAATGCAATGGTACCAAGTGGTCCACCAAGATCTCCGGTGCGTGTAGATGGCTCGTCCAGCGTCGCTTCTACGGCGGCTTCGATCGCGCGGGCCGCTGAAGCATACTCGGCCTTGCCATGCCGGATTGCCAACCAATCGAACAGCATCGCCGCCGAGAGGATCAGCGAGGTCGGATTGGCCTTGCCCTGTCCGGCAATATCAGGGGCAGAACCATGCTGGGCCTGAGCCACGCAGATGCTCTCGCCCTGGTTAATCGACCCGCCGAGACCAAGGCTTCCGCACAGTTCCGAGGCTTCGTCCGAGAGAATGTCACCGAACATATTGGTCGTGACTATGACGTCGAAACGGTCAGGCTGGCGGATCAGAAGCGCAGCTGTAGCGTCAACGATCAGCTCCTCCAGTTCTACGTCGGGAAACTCTGCCGCAACCTTGCGAACTTCACGAAGAAAAAGTCCGTCCGAAAGCTTGACGACGTTGGCTTTGTGGACCGCTGTCACTTTCTTACGGCGTGTGCTGGCAATCTCGAAGGCTGCCCGCGCGACGCGGCTGGATGCCCGTGCCGTGATCTTGCGAACGGAAAGTGCCATGTCGGGGTCGGGCATGAATTCTCCGGAGCCTGCAAACATGTTGCGGTCCGAATAGAAACCTTCGGTGTTTTCGCGAACGATAACCAGATCCATCGGCTTGCGCAGAACCGAAAGTTCCGGACGCGAGCGACACGGCCGTACGTTCGCGAAAAGCTCGAACGTCACGCGAAGCTCGCCCGATGGATTGATACCACCCTTGTCACGGGTCGGATATTCGTAATGGGATACAGGACCAAGGATAACGCCATCCACTTCGGGGATGCGCTTCATCACTGCACCCGGCAGCGTGGCCCCCTGCTCTTTCAGCGCTTTTAATCCGATATCGGCTTCTTCAATCTCGAGACCAAGATTGAAGCGCTCGTCTACCTGACGAACGACACGGAGTGTTGCTTCGGTAATTTCGGGGCCGATGCCATCACCGGGAAGTACAAGAAGACGCACGTCGATTTCCTCGCTCTTCGAGGAAGCATGCGGGCCTGAAGCAACACCGCACCAAACCTCCTCGTTTGGTATTTCAAGACGATAAAATGCCAATACGATGTCGCTTGGTTTTATGCAATATCAAAATGCCATAAAAACGGTTTTAATTGCCTTTTATGGTCCAAAAAGCCACTTATAGGCTTTCGAATATCCAATAATATTCATTTTATTGGTTTTTAACTTTTTTAAAACCAATCGATATAGGTGAGCAACTTCAAGACCGTGGTGCCCTCGAGGCTGCCTGGTCATCGTCCCACGAGTTTTATCCATTTTACTTTTTGGAAAAATCAGTCACGCAGAGAGAAATTATCTGGATAAGTCAGAGACATCAAAAGCGGCCGAGGGTCGTACGAGATTTAAGCTACGTCACATCAATTTCAGAAGCCGTGGCATTTTGCTTGTAGGCGTAACGAGCAAACAGTGGCTAGCAGTCGTACCTTAATGGGATCTGGGCCGGTGCAAACTTGCGCACATCGGTTAACCCTCGACGACACGACGGGACATCCCTACTTATGGACCACCAGTATTTGAGTCCTCGCACATTGTGCCGATTCACTTGCACGTTGCCAGCGCTTCAACTGCCGACGAAAAAACACCAATAATGACGCCGAAACATGACAAGATCTCTCTTGTTTTCAGATCTGAATGTAGTTAGACGACCGGTATACATACCGGCTCAGAAGCAGGCGTTTACATAAAGGGTGGCAAACCATGAGAACAATACTGGCAATTGCAGGTCTATGCACTCTGCTCGGCGTAACCACCCAATCCGCGTCGGCGGCTTCTACGGCCTACCCGCTGACAGTTGAAAACTGCGGCGTAAAGATCACTTTCGAGAAGGCCCCCGAACGCGCCGTTGGTCTTGGCCAAGGCAGCGCTGAAATCATGCTGATGCTCGGCCTTCAAGACAA
Organism: Agrobacterium sp. CG674; assembly: GCF_053521645.1. Classification (NCBI taxonomy): domain Bacteria; kingdom Pseudomonadati; phylum Pseudomonadota; class Alphaproteobacteria; order Hyphomicrobiales; family Rhizobiaceae; genus Agrobacterium; species Agrobacterium sp. CG674. Next base: position 475,734 of record NZ_JBNWDZ010000004.1, read on the forward strand.
GATGGTGGGAACAGCTTTCTGGCCGAACAAGCCCCTTCCGCAACTCGCTGAGGCATATGGCAAGGTCAAGCTTCTCTCCATCGAGTTTCCAACCTTCGAGTCGATCCTCGCCCAGCAGCCCGACTTCGTCGCTGCAGCCCTTCCAAGCCTGATGGGACCATCAAGCAAGGTCGCAAAGCGTGAAGATTTCGACAAATTGGGCATCCCGGCGTATCTGTCACCGAGCGCCTGCGTGGCTGAGGGCGCCGCCAAGGACAAGTTTGGGTACGGGAACCGTAGCCAACTCTGGAATATGACGACACTCTATCGGGAGATAGAAGAGCTCTCGCAGATTTTCAATGTGAGTGAACGCGGACAAGCGGTGATTGACGAGCTCAAGAAACGTGAAGAAGCTCTGCGCGCCGGCGCACCCAAAGATGGCAAGAAGCTCTCCTTTGTATTCTGGTTCTCCAGTCCCTCGCCTGCTGCGGATGCCTACCTGGCCGGAAAGAACACGCCTTCCGGCTTTATTGCCGATGTTCTCGGCGGAACGAACGCGATCACATCCGAAGCCGATTCGCCTGCGCTTGGTTGGGAGAGCATCATCGCTGCAAACCCTGACGTGATCGTGGTTGCGCAGGTTGACCGTAATCGCTGGGAACTCGACAAGGCAGACGCAAAGATCAAGTTTCTAAAGAGTGACTCTGCCACCAGCCAGATGGAAGCGGTCAAGAACAACGCCATCGTGATCATGGAGGGTCAGGCCATGAACCCGACAATCCAGACAATATTTGGTGCAGAGCGTATCGCCGAGCAGCTTAAAACGCTTGGTCTGCGCCAGTGAGCATCATTGCGATCAAAAGTGCCGGCGTGCGGCGTTACAGCCGCTTGGCGGTGCTTATCGCGATAATGTTTGCCGCAGCCGCAGGCATATCCTTGATCGTGGGTATCAGCGTTGGAATCGGCGACATGCCGATTCCGCTCAGTTCGACCTACGCCGCCATTACCAATCGGCTGGGGTGGACAAGCGTCGAATTAAACCGGATCCACGAGACGATCATTTGGGATTACCGGCTCAGCCGCGCCCTGGTCGCTGTCTTTTGTGGAGCGGGCTTGGCGCTTTCCGGTGCAATTCTGCAATCACTGTTGCGGAACCCACTCGCGGAGCCATTCGTGCTCGGGATTTCCGCCGGTGCATCGACGGGTACAGTCGCGGTCGTCATCCTTGGCATCGGCGCGGGATCGCTCTCGTTGTCCGCAGGCGCGTTTATCGGTGCATTTGCCGCGTTCCTGTTCGTCGCTCTCCTCTCAAACGGAGCGCGTGGAGGTGCAGATCAAACCATTCTGGCTGGCGTCGCCGCTTCGCAACTGTTCAACGCTGCCACATCGTATATCGTCACGACGTCAGGCAACGCGCAGCAAGCTCGCGACGTGATGTTTTGGCTGCTGGGCAGCTTCGGAGCCGTTCGGTGGCCTGATTTTGCCCTCGTGTCCGTCGTCGTCGGCATAGGCTTGATCATATGCCTTTTCTACGCCCGTGTGTTGGATGCGTTTGCCTTTGGCGACGAGGCCGCGGCATCACTCGGCGTCAATGTGGGGCGTGCGCGAATCGTATTGTTCGGCGTCACCGCGATGATGACGGCCACCATTGTCAGCATGGTCGGAACGATCGGTTTTGTGGGGCTCGTCGTTCCGCATGCGGCGCGCTTTATCGTCGGGCCTTTGCATGTGCGATTAATGCCGGCTTGTGCAATTGTCGGAGCAATTTTCATGGTCGCAGCAGACATTGCCTCCCGCGTTCTCATTCCTCAGCAGGTTCTTCCGATCGGCGTGGTCACGGCGTTGGTCGGTGTGCCTTTCTTCGCAATTATTCTTTACCGGTTCCGGCGCGCGTCATGAGTATCAAAGCTGACAATCTCGTATGGAAGGTCGGCTCAAGGCCGATAATTGACGGCGTGTCTTTTACAGCCGAGCCAGGAAAAATGCTTGGACTGCTGGGGCCGAATGGTTCCGGCAAGACATCGTTGCTGCGCCTGCTTGCCGGTCTCAAAAAACCGACGTCCGGGCAGGTTACGCTGGAAGGGAAAAATATCGCCCAGATCGGGCGCCGATCAATGGCTCAACGCATTGCCTTTATCGAACAGCATGCCACCACCAATTCCAGCTTGAAAGTTGTCGATGTCGTGAAGCTCGGCCGGTTCCCTCACCGCTCCATGTTTTCTGGCTGGACGGTGACAGACGACGAAGCCGTGACATATGCTCTAGACCGCACCGAGATGACAGCCAAGCGAAACGACCGCTGGCAAAGCCTTTCAGGCGGTGAGAAGCAACGGACTCATCTGGCGCGTGCGTTAGCACAATCTCCCAGGGAGCTGATCCTCGACGAGCCGACAAACCATCTCGATATCCACCACCAGATCAACCTTATGCGGCTAGTCTCAACCTTGCCGATAACAAGTATCATCGCCTTGCACGACCTCAATCACGCGGCGATGTTCTGCGACGAACTCATTGTCATGCAATCAGGAAAGATCGTTGCATCCGGCTCACCGGAAACTGTGATCACGCAGGCCTTGCTGCAGGAGATTTTTTCGGTCGATGCAAGGGTTGAGAGCTCGCCCTACCATTCCAAGCCACATATCCATTTTGTGAAGTAATACACCTGCCTGACTGGGCTACGGCCAGTTGGTGGGACGTCGTGGCACCAGAGAAAACAATGACTGAGAATCCAAGAACTGGAATTTTGCTCCGTATCCTCTCCGGATTTCTATTCGCGGGAATGTCGATCTGCATCAAGGCTGTTGCAGCCGACATACCCGTCGGCCAGATCGTCTTTTTTCGCTCGGCATTCGCGCTTATTCCACTGGTGATCTTCCTGTGGATGCGAGCGGAGTTCCCGCACGGGCTCGCGACAAGGCGCCCTCTCGCGCATCTTTTGCGTTCTAGCCTGGGTGCCGCCGCCATGTTTGCATCATTTGCGTCGATCGCCCGGCTTCCGCTCGCCGAGGCGACGCTGCTCACCTATCTGTCGCCGACATTCACGAGCATTGCTGGCATCCTTCTCCTGTCGGAGAAGCCAACGATCTGGCGGATAGGCGGCGTTGTGCTGGGCTTGGCGGGCGTTCTCGTTCTGGTCTGGCCAGAGCTCGGGCATCAAGACATGGATGCCGGACGGATGTGGGGATACATCTGGGGCCTGCTGATGGGGATATTGACGGCCTTCGCGTTGATCATGGTCCGCAAGCTCAGTCGGACGGAAAATCCAGGAGCAATAGCCTTTTATTTTGTGGTAGCTTCAATGATCGGCGGCATCGCAACCGTACCATTCGGCTGGGTCATGCCCGATTTGTATGCGTTGACCATCCTTGTGCTTGCCGGCCTGTTTGGCGGGTTTGCGCATATCGCCATGACGCTGGCGTTCCGCCACGCCGAAGCATCACGGCTTGCCCCCTTTGAATATCTCGCAATCCTGTGGCCCGTTCTTGCGGACCTGCTCCTGTTTGATATGCCCATCTCATCAGCCTTTCTGGCGGCTCTCCCACTGGTGCTCGCGGGAGCAGCGCTTGCGGCTGTAGAAGTCCGCAGAAGCCGTTCGTTGCAGTCGAGTAAATCGCCTTAGTGCGTCCTCCATCAGGCCAGTTGTCAAAAAAATGCCCGATTGCCTGGGAGGGGGCGACTGTCCAGTTGACGGGGTCCGGTACTAGCCATATCCGCCTACCGTCCCCCTCCCATCGCTCACATCCTTTTAAACGCGCCGAAAAGGGCATAAGCCGGGTCGAGCCTCCACCGCCTCAAAGCATGGCTGCCTCACTTCACAAACCCTTGCAGCACGACCTTGCCTCTTGTCTTGCCGCTCTCGATGGCAGAGTGGGCTTGGCGCAGATTAGCCGCGTTGATGGGAGACAAGACTTCGGTCACGGTCGTACGGATCTTGCCCTCGTCTACCAGACGGGACAACTCGTTCAGCAGCTTGCCCTGCTCTGCCATGTCGGCGGTCTCGAAGATCGAACGCGTGAACATCAATTCCCAATGGATGGATACAGCTTTCCGCTTGAAGCCGAGTACATCGAGGCTTTCGGGGTCATCGATCAGTCCGAACCGGCCCTGTGGCGCGATAAGTTCGACGATTTCCATCAGATGGTCGTTTGTTTCTGTCGTCGAGAAGACAAAGGCTGGGGCACCGATACCGAGCGCCGCCACCTGTTCTGCAATGGGCTTGGAATGGTCGATCACGTGATGGGCCCCGAGAGCCTTCACCCACTCTTGCGTTTCAGGCCGCGAAGCCGTGGCAATGACGGTGACATCCGTCAGGGCTCGCGCAATCTGGATGGCGATGGAGCCAACTCCACCTGCGCCGCCAATGATGACGATGGCATTTGCTGCACCCGGAACGCGCTTGCGAATATCCAGCCGGTCGAATAGCATTTCCCAGGCAGTGATGGCCGTCAAAGGCAGGGCCGCAGCTTGGGCGTCTGATAAAGTGGTTGGCTTCTTGCCGACAATCCGTTCGTCAACGAGGTGAAACTCGCTGTTGGCACCGGGACGGATAAGAGAGCCTGCATAAAACACCTCGTCACCGATCTTGAAGTCTTTCGTTTCGGGGCCAGCTTCCACAACCGTGCCGACGGCATCCCAGCCAAGCACCTTCCACTGTCCAGCTTCCGGACTGGCACCCTTACGAACCTTGGTATCTACCGGATTGACCGAAATCGCCTTCACCTCGACGAGAACGTCCCGCCCCACGGGAACCGGCCGGGGAAGTTCGATGTCCTGCAGTGCGTCTTCGCGTTCGATTGCGCCTGGCGCCTTGTAACCAACGGCTTTCATGTTCTGCTCCTTTGATGATCGACTGCCTTGGCAATTGATATGTAGCTAAGATGCGCTATTATCATAATGAAGCAATACGCACAAAAAACACACGTAGTATCAAAAAGGATACTGGTATGGCTAAAGCCCGCCATTCGCGCTTCGATTGTTCTCCCGGCTGTTCGGTCGAGGCAGCCATCGGCCTCATCGACGGAAAATGGAAATCGGTCGTGCTCTTTCACCTCATGTCAGGAACATTGCGGTTCAACGAGCTGCGGAAGCATATCGTCAACGTCACGCCGCGGATGCTGACGAACCAGTTGCGAGAACTCGAGGAAGACGGGCTGATAGAACGCAAGGTCTATGCCCAGGTGCCGCCAAAGGTGGAATACAGCCTGTCCCAGCTTGGCCGCAGCATGGAGCCCATCCTGCTCGCACTCAAGCACTGGGGCGATGCTAATATCGGCCTGTACGGCAAGCCACATGGCCTCAATCCGCGGGAGGTGGCTGCTGAGACGCACACCGAAAGAACAGTCGCGCAAGCATCCTAATACATCGCCCAATCCCGACGTGCGACGTACTATTAGCTTAGATTTGGGCGGTGGATGCTGGCCGCCCACGTCTATTCGGACTGCTGTCACCCCACTTTTCTGTTAGTCGGCTTCGAATTTATTTAGAATTTGGAAAGGCTAAACGCACGGTTTAATGTGCTTGTCGGCATTCTCGCCGTAGAATTACTGTCCATTAAGCTTTTTCGACTTTGCTCACTTAAGATGCAAATTCAGCGAGCGATTGTAATGAGCCTTTACCCGATTCCAGGCGATGACGAAAAACGGATTGAGGTGCTGGATAGTTTCGCGCTGATGGATACCGCGCCCGAGCGTGAATACGACCATATCATACAGATGGCGTCACGGATTTTCGATGTCCAAACGGTTTTGGTCTCGTTGGTTCATCGTGACCGGCAATTTTTCAAAGCTCGTGTCGGCCTGGATGTGTGTCAGACGGGACGCGATGTTTCATTTTGCACCTACGCAATCATGGAATCCGGCGTCTTTGTGATTCCCGATGCATCCAAAGATGAGCGCTTCCGATCAAATGCGTTGGTTACGGGGTCTCCGAACATTCGATTCTACGCTGGTGCACCACTCATCACGTCTCAAGGGCATGCGCTTGGAAGCTTGTGCTTGATTGATCCGAAACCGAGAGAGACATTCTCGGATCGTGACCAGCGAGTACTTCAGGATCTGGCAGCTATGGTCCTCGAACGAATGGAATTGCGACGGTTAGAACGGGAGAGCGAGACTAGCCGTAACAAGTTCATCAACATTACATCCACCTCTCCAGACGCCATCATCTGCGCAAACGGCAAAAACCAGATCACATCCTGGAATGCATCCGCAGAAGAGATTTTTGGGTATTCTAGAGAAGAAGCGCTGGGGGAAACTCTCGACATAATCATGCCCGAAGCTATGCGGGCCAGACACGGCGCGGGTCTCGCCAGAGTGGCTTCCGGCGGTCCCGCTCGTATCATAGGGACCTCTGTCAATTTGACTGCAAAGCGTCGTGACGGCTCCGACGTTCCAATAGAGCTTTCCCTCTCGCAATGGAGCGAAGCGGGTGAGCCACAGTTCGGTGCCATCATTCGGGATATAACTAGCCGTTTGGAGGCTGTTAAGCAGCTAAAACATGCTGCCGAATACGACGAACTTACCGGTCTTGCAAACAGGTCAAGTTTGAAGCTGCGCCTTCGGCAGTCCTGCGAAAGCAATGAGCCGCTGGCGCTGCTCCTTCTTGATTTGGACGGGTTCAAAGACGTAAATGATACGATGGGACACTCTGCGGGGGATTTTGTCCTCAAGATTGTCGCACGCCGTCTCCGAGAAAGCGTGCCTGCCCAACACATGGTGGCCCGGCTAGGCGGCGACGAGTTTGTCGTCGTGATGTCCGAAACGGTGGATCCCATAAAAACCAGTGAGCTTGCCTCGGCGCTCATCTCTGCAATCGAGGAACCTATAGAGTTCGACAACGAGCCCATTCACATTGGGGCTAGTATCGGCATTTCTCTTAAATCGGGCCCTGAAGACGACAGTGAGCAGATGCTTGGGAATGCAGATCTGGCCCTCTATCAGGCCAAGGCAGACGGTCGCCACCTCGTCCGCATATTCACCCCTGAGCTTCGCCAAACGGCTTTGAAAAGAGGGGCAATGAGTTCTTCGATCCGTCAAGCCTGGGAGAATAAGGAGTTCGAGCTGTATTACCAGCCTCAGATCAAACTCAGCGACGGAAGCCTTGCGGGTGCGGAAGCGCTGATAAGGTGGAACCATCCGCACCTCGGCGTTGTCTCGCCTGCTGCTTTTTTACCTGTATTGGAAGCAAGCCTTCTTGCGGTTCCGGTGGGCGAATGGATATTGCGCACGGCATGTGCGCAGGCAGCGCAATGGCGGAAAGCTGGTTATGAGAATTTCAGGATTGGCGTCAATCTGTTTGCTGCTCAGTTCCGGACGCGCGATTTTGCTAAATCTGTCGAAGCAGCGCTTTCGGACAGCCAATTACCGGCAACATCGCTGGAGTTGGAAATAACCGAAAATATCATTCTGCGAAATGAACAGCGCATCATGGAGCCACTTCATCACCTTCGATCAATCGGCGTTGGAATAGCTTTTGATGACTTCGGAACAGGCTTCGCGTCGCTGAGCCTTTTAAAAGACTATCCTGTCACTCGCCTGAAGATCGATCGCTCATTTGTCAGCGGCAGCGAGCGCAATAAGAAAGACGAGGCGATTGTCGAAGCGGTCGCCAGACTTGCGGCAGGGTTTGACCTCGAAGTTATTGCTGAAGGCATCGAGACCGTCGAACAGGAGCAATTGATGCGGCAATACGCATGCGATGAAGGACAGGGTTATCTATACGGACGCCCTATGAAGGCGAGCGACTTCAGACATCTGTATCTGACGTCTGCTACGAACAAGAGTGCGGCAGGTGTCTGAAATCAAAGCCGTCAAACAACTGATCTAGCTTCCGGTGCTCGAAGATACAGACGGGCGGAGGCAAGGAACGTAGCTCTTGAACATACTCGAACTAACGAGCAGTCATTTCCCGGTCCCCTTTCACGTTTGCAGGCTGAAACCAGCCCGCCACTCGGCCTGGTGGCACCCGTGCTTGAACAACGCTTACATGTGCATTGTTTAGCGAACACGCATAGTTTTCTGTGGTACTGCTACACTAGCCTTCTTCAGGCCGAAAACTTGACGCTGACACCGCGCTGGCGAAAATAGGCCTGCATCAACTTTCGCCCTGACCGGTTTCCATGCGGCAGTCTCGATGGATCGAACACGGCCTCTTTGACGCCCTCGTGCGCCAATGCGAGTTTGAGGGCCGCAATATGCTCATCGAGCCCTGCATTATCTGCATTGAGCGATTCATAAATTTTGCCAGTCATCTCGGCCACGGTATGTTCGCTCACGGTATTCATCCTTCGATCTTTGAACCGGAGCGATACCACACATTGTTTCTCCGCAAAACATGTCGAAAGCAGGCCAACACAGTTTTTTCCCACGCCCGTTCTGACAACCCTGTCGGCTGTGCGTGCTACGGACGTTGGCGTTATCAACCCCGAAAAACCGGGAGAACGCGAGGGAATTTTACGCGAGGCTTGCGGGTGTGGCCACCGGGCTTCGATATGTCTGATCAAGCATCAGCCGGCGCGTGCTCCGGCCACAGGGGTTGCGTCGGTCGTCAGCTTGTATTCTGACATTTCTGCTGGCGTGAGATAATAGAGCTGGTTGGGCGGGGTCTCCAGTGCATGGATCCACAAACCGGCGCCGATACCCATTTCATCGAGATGGCGCGCGACACGCGCGGTGGTTGACTGAGCACTGGACATCGCTTGCTCCGGCGATGGGCGGTCGATGCCGCCATTGAACACCTGATGGACACCCACTACGGCATCTTTTTCCGCCGATCTCGTCACGCCACCGGCGAACACGATTGGGCAGGAGGAGGCGCAGAGCGCTTTTTCCGCAACCGTCGTGGCAATGTTCTTCTCCCGGATCAGCTTGGACATCGCAATGGCGTCATCGACCGAACCTCCCGGTGAATTCAAAGAGACCATTTTGATATACTCGCCACGGGCCTCGACCTCGCTGGCAAAACGGCTGGCTGCGCCGGGATCGATGGCGCCTTCGGCAACGAGCATGCCACCCGAGACAAGATTGAACGTCATCGGTTTGCGCAACACTTCCTCCGGGCTTGAGGGCTGGACTGGCGGTGCGCCAGGCTCTCCTGGCGCGGTCTTCGGCGGGAGAAAGGTCGGGACATCAGGCAATGTTTGAAGACCCGGTCGTGCCACTTCGGCCGTGCTGATCTCCCTGACATCGATGACCAGAAAGACGGCCGCTGCCGCGAGCAGCAGGTAGAATGCACCGCGCATCAGCACGCCGTCGTCAACGCTGATCAAAGCCTTGAGCGCAGATGCCGGTTTCATGTCGCCGGACCTTTGCGCGGCGGTTTGTTGAGACCGAGACTGGTGATGTTGCTGGCCTCCGCGTCGTCCTTGCTGTCTTCGGCCTCAGCAATGGCATCTTCTGTGGCCTGCACCTGTGTGGCAGTCATGGCCTCAGTGGCAATGGCCTTCTGCATCGCCAGCGTCTGCATCAGTTCTGCCACGGTGATCCGTTCGGCGAACGGCATCGTCTCTTCCTGCCCGCGGATTGCACCATTCACCACGGCCAGAATGAACACCATGACACCTGGCAACAGGTCGATGGAAATAGCCCCTGCCCATGCGGGAATGAAGTCGGAAGCATAACGCAGAACGGCTTCCGCCGACGAGAGCGGCACGAAACGCCGCTCGGCCACGGGAGGGCGCGCAAGAATTTCGTCGGCAGCGTCGGACAACACCTCGGATTGCGCCGCAACCGAGGTGCGGATGGTTTCCATCACGCGGTCCTGACGGGTGATCAGATCCTGTTCGCCGCCGTCGGGGATAGGCGCGATGAAGCCAAGCGAAAGATCGTCGGCCGCACGACGGATGGAAGGAGCGATTGAGGTTTGCCCCAGCGAAGTAATGACGCCGGTCAGGGCCACGACTTCCGAGGAGAACTTGTCTGCGCGTGGTTCGATGACGCCGGGTGCCGACACGAGACCACGCATGGTCTCGAGGCGTTTCTGGCCATCGTTGAACAGGCTGGTGACCTGCTCACGCGAGGCATTGATGCCGTTTTCCAGTTCGTTCAGTTGAGACGACATCTGCGACAGCAGCGAGACGACACTGCCGGAGCCGGTGGTACCGGTCAGCGCGCCCGACTGTCGTTCGGATGCCGCAAGCTGGGTGAAACGCTCCTTGGCGCGTTGAATATCCGGCAGCAGGCTCTGTGCTGCCAGCGCGTTCTGGTGTGCCTGATCCAGATCTTCCGTATAATCCTCAACCGTTTCAGCAAGATGCTGTTCAAGTGCCGCCGATCCTGCAAGCGCGGCAGCGTTCAACCAGCTCGACATGGCAAGGATCATCACGCAGCCAACGGCCATCACCGCCAGCATGGCGGTGCGGCTAGAACGGCTGGTGACGTGCGGATAAAATCGCGCCATGTAGGACCAGAAGGCATAGATGCCGACGGAGACAGAGGCAGAGTAGATGATGGCGGCAAAAAACACCGCCGTCGGCGAGCCATCTAGAATGCTGCGCACACCCAGATAGGTGTAGACGCCGGAAGCGAGTGCAAGAACGGCAAGGGCGAAACGTGTCATCGTTTCGACCGCCGCCAGGCTTTCCTGCAAGCGATGCGATGCGCCAAGCGCCATGGGCGATCTCCGGAAAAGGAATGTATTCCTTAACACTGATTTAAAATTCGGCGAATTCAAGGCTTCTGAAATATAAGGCTTCCGCAGCGCACCATGGCCGGTCAACTTTTGGTTATTCCCAGGTGAAAACAGCCGCTCATTCCCGCGCTATGGTCAGCCCCAAAACGAAAAAGCCTGCCGCGGGAGGAGGTGCGGCAGGCTTTTCGAAAAGAACCGAACAACGGCTGGGAGGAGGAGTGCCGCTGTTCCGACAGACGTGCCCTGGGAGGAGGAGTGGGCCGTCTGTATTCGAAGCTCTGCGGGAGGATGTGCATCGCTTCGATGACAACAAGATACCCGTTCTATCCGCACATTAAATAGACTTTACTGCAGTGCAGCCATGCGAGAAATGCACGGCACCCTCATGGAAAAAACTGCACCTCTGACATTCGTTGCATTCCAGATGCAGAAACGCCCGCGTCAGCAGCGGGCGTAGTGTCATTCAGCTTGGCAGAGAACTGTCCGCTTAGCGACCGACCGACTGGCGTGCAACGCTTTGGATGTCGGCGCGGTTGATACCGAGGTCCTGCAGTTCGCGCGAGCTCATGCGGCCAAGTTCAGAAACAGTCTGACGGTACTTGCGCCAGTTGTTAAAAGAGCGTGCTACGTTCATGATGATCCCCTTTCGTGAGGTCTCTTGACGCCAGCAACCTTGCTTCGGTTCCAACGTCGTTTCGATGATTGGAATATAGGCCTTTTCCCACCCGCCGATAAGGCACAAGCTCTCAGGTCGGCCATGCGCTCAAAGCATGGGTCCAATAGAGGGTGGCCTAGAAACGATCAGGCTCGGAACCGGTCGAAGGCAGTGAGGCGTCTGGTTGGTGGATCAGCGTCCGGATAGCGGTAGATTTCGTCTCTGAGATAGCGAAGCTCATCATCGAGCGTTTCTTCGCCAACCTCGATCCACCAGGATTTAGGACGGCCGTCGCTTCCGTCGGACCAGCGATAGCCTCGCGCCTTCAGGTGGTCTTTCATATCGAAGGGGCTGTTCTCGGCAAAGATCCGGACACGCGACCTCTGGCTTGCCTCATAGAGCTCGGCGAAAGCGGTGGAGACTGATCCGACCGCCTCGCGAGCCAGGACCTCCAGAAGTGCAAAGCAATCATCGACAGCCCGATGACCATCATGGAAATAGCCCGCCTGCCCGATGAGGTAGCCAAGCTTGGTGCCCTCATATCCACGCGAAACCCAGTCGATCTCGGAGTTGGAGCAAGCCCAGGCCTTACCGGAGAATAGATCAGAAAACGCCTCGCAGAATGGACGGTCGAAACCGGCATTGTGGGCGATCACCAGGTCGGCTGGGTCGATCAGTGCCTGCAACGCAGCCATATCGATTGACTGCCCGGCCACCATATCATCGGTGATCCCGGTAAGCCTGGTAATCTCTGCTGGAATACAGATGGTCGGCTGCTGCAGCCCTCCATAGATTCCGGTCACGTCACCGATGCTCCCTGCCTCATCGAAGGTGAAAGCGATCACGCCAATTTCGATGATCTCATCCTTGCGCGAGTTAAGGCCCGTGGTCTCGGTGTCGAGAATGATGCCCTTGAGCGGGTACTCCGGACGCGGGAATGGTGAAACTGCACGTGGCATCAGTTTTTGAAGGATACGGTAGCGGCCCGTCTCCGATAGATGACGGACCATGTCTTCTTCGTTCATCGGGATGGCATGCTTCACCTTGGCGGATTTGGACGCGCCACGCGTGACCATCCGGTCGCTCGGAGCCTGCTCCGAAAACATATCGAATTGTTCTGCCATTCCCGTTCCAAAGCCCGCCGCTAATTTACCACCTTCAAACACGGCACGATCTGCAGATCAACCTTGTTGGTGATTTGCGACTTAAGCCAAGCCAGCTAACAACCCCGCAGTGACAGCTCTTGGGACGTTGTCCGGAAGCGTCCGAAATAGGAAGGGCGTACCAGCTGTAGCAGGAACCTCGAAAGCGGTTCGCCTCCCGCAAGACCGAAGGGTTGCCGCAGGAGGTTTAGCTTAGCGCGGGCAAAAGCCGGAAACCGGGACCGACAGCCCCCCGGCCCGCAGGGCCTCTCTTAAGACAGCTACTGTCGTAGTGGCGCTTTTGAGCAATCAGATGTGGACGCCTTGAAGGAATTGGAAATTACTACCCGTTATTGCGATTTGCCATTTCGTTTATGATCACCACCCGCGAGGAGACTCCGGAGATCGTATCTGCCTGATCGCGATGCGCGCTTCCTCGGTCTCCACCCACCAGCCATATAGTAACGATCAAGATCGTCTTGGTCGAAAAGAACAAGCCCGTGGTCAGCCCTACAAGGCTCGTCAGGCTGGCCAACAAACTTAGCGAGATCCCCCAGCTTGCCCGGCATCGTAGCGCCGCTTTGCTTCCTCGATTTCATCGAGATGAGCGATCGCCCAATCATATACCGCTCCAAAGGGTACCTGAAGCGTCAGGCCGAGCGCCGTGATCGAGTACTCAACTCCAACCGGGGATGTCGCGAGAACGGTGCGCATGATGAGCCCGTTTCGCTCCAGGCGACGAAGTGCTTGGGTGAGCGCTTTATGGGTCACCCCCTCCAGCCGACGCTTCATCTCATTGAAGCGCGCTGGCCGCTCACTCAGAATGGTCAGGATCATGACAGCCCATTTGTTAGCGACCTGGTCGAAGAAGGAGCGGGCAGCACAGTCGGCGAAGAACACCGGATCGACAGAGAGAACCATGAGATATCCTTGAATACACCTAGGCACCAAAAGGTGCGTTATTGACCCTAGGTATACAGGATATATCTTATGCGTCTTCAACACCGGGGGCGGCTCGCCTATCCGGCAAGAGTGGCGCCTCGCACAAAATCTAGGGAATGAAAATGAATATTGTCTCCCCGGCCGTCTCACGACGCAGCTTGCTCGCCTTCATTAGTACGGGAGTTGCCATGGCGGCATTGCCCGACCGCACCGTTGCGGCAGGGCCTCCTGTCGCAAGACTTTTCGTCACGGAAAGCGGCAAGGGCCGGAACGTCATCCTCCTTCATGGTTGGACAACGGACTCGCACGACTGGAGCTGGCAGCTACCGGTATTGGAGAGCCGCTATCGCACCATCGCCGTGGACCTGCGGGGGCATGGCAGGTCCGAGGTCATGCCATCTGGATCGTATTTGCCAGCGGACTACATCGCGGATCTCGAAGCGCTAATGTTTACAAGCACCAGGGCGAGAAGTTCGTGCTGATCGGACACTCGATGGGTGGACAACTGGCCGCCCACCTCGCAGCCAAACGCCCCGATCTCGTTGAGGCCGTGGTATCAATTGATGGGTCTTTGGGGTTTGCGGATGCCCTGGCACCCGTATTCCAGACCATGACCAGCGACCTCAAATCTGGCGATCCGAGCGTGATCGTACCGCCCCTCTTCGACCTTTTCTACGATCCCGCTACATCCCCTGCGCTCAAGCGTTGGCACGCTCGCCGGGTACAAGGCATGCCACCGCATGTCGTCCGCGAGTCCTTCGGCCCTTTGTTCGTCGGGCCGGATCAGGTTGGCGTGGGGCCGCAAAGCGAGCGGTTTTGCCGGCAGTTGACCACACCCATTTACCATCTATGTCGCGATCAGGCACAGGCCGAGCGTATGCGACCTTGGTTCTCCAACCCACGAGCAAAAGTGGATGTGTGGAAGGACGCTGGGCACTTCATCATGCAGGACCGGCCCGACGATGTTAATGCCGCACTGACCGCCTGGATCGACACACTCTAGGGTATTTGCGATTTCATTTGATCGCGCCTTGCCACGAAAAAGCCGCCCTCGCGTATCTTGGGATCATCAGGCCGCACCGGCATAGCATCCGCGACCTCATCGTCGAGTTCGAAGTCGATTGTGGAAGGCTCGCCGTTGTATACGCTGCGCCTGGTTTCGTAACAGATCGTCATTCGGCAAAAGTCGCTGGCTTCACAGGCCCGCTGTTCGCTAATCTGGTGATGATCTATCAGATTAGCGACAGCGTTTCCGCCTTGTTGCGGGCGTCACCAGCTCTTTCCCAAAATGTCTTTTAAACAGTCCCGAGCATCGCTTAGGCCAGAAGCCACTTCGACCTCGCGTTCTCGTCCTCCAGCGCCTTCCGCCGCTTCGCCTCCAACACGTTCATGCCGCCGAATGTGGTCTTCCATTTGTAGATGCTGGCATCGCTGACGCCAGTCTTGCGGTAAAGCTCCGAGACCGGCGTGCCTGCCTCATGCTCCGTCAATATCTCGATAATCTGCTCGTCTGTGCGCTTCATTCTCTGGTTCTGAGAACTGTAACAGTCGTCGCAGATGAGCGGCCTATGGCTGCAGTCCAGCACAGCGCGCCGTGTTTTGGATATGCGCTTCCATTTCACTGCGAGCCAGAGCGCCATCGTTTGCTCTCAAGGCAGCGATGATACGGCGGTGTTCTGCAATGGATTGGCGCATTCTTTCCGGATCAGTGATCGGGATTGGCTGGCGCTGGGTTTCGGTGACCTGATCCCGTACGGTCTGGTAAAGCGCTTTCAGCATGGTGTTGGAGCAGGCAGAGACGATGATGCCGTGGAATTCCAGATCGGCATCGACATTGGCGAGCAGGTCTTGATTGGCCCAGCAATCCTCCATGGTCTTGGTTGCCTTTTCCATCTTTTCCAATTGCGTTTGCGAAAGACGTCCAGCGGAGAGACGCGCGATTTCACCTTCCAGCAGGATACGGGTCTGGAAAACATCGAAAACGGAATAGCTTTCCGAATAACGCCATGGCGCCATGTGCCCCACTTGGCCTGCGGTTCCATCAGCGGCGGCAACGAATGTCCCGCGCCCGGCTTCCGTTTTTAGTAGGCCTAAAGTTTCCAAGGTGAGCAGCGCTTCTCTAAGAGACGCCCGGCTAATGCCAAATTTTTGGGAAAACTCGCGCTGTGACGGGATCTTTTCCCCAGCCTTCAGTTGGCCAGCCTGTATCATGGCCTGGATCTCGCGGGCTACAGATTGTGGCACTAGCGTCTTGTTGAGCATTCGATCCCTGTTTCCCTAAAGCCACCCCGGCCTTTCGATATATTTTTCAAGACGCATCTTGCAAAGCATAAAAGCACATGCTTCTTTGGTCGGACTGGTCTGACCAGTTAGACCAACGTAGATTGGCTTAAAACATAAAACAAGGGGTTCTCCAATGCATCACGTCTCGCGCATCAAAAGCACACTTCTCGCCGGGCTGGTTTCAGCGCTTGGCGTGTTCAACGTTCAGGCCGCCGATTTGACCGTCGGGGCCAATATCGGCAACGTTCCATGGGAATTCGAAGATGCCAGTGGCAAGGTCACCGGCTTCGAAGTCGATCTGGTCAACGAGATTGCCAAGCGCCTCGGCAAGTCGGTTGAGTTCGTCAACACACCGTTCAACGGTCTGTTTCCCGCTGTCCAATCCGGTCGGATCAATATGGCCATTTCATCGATCACCATCACCGAAAAGCGCCTGGCATCCGTTACCTTTGCGCAGCCCTATTATGACAGCGACCAGTCTTTGACGGTCACAGCCGCTTCCGGCATCACGGGTCTCAAGGGGATGGGCGGCAAGGTCGTCGGCGTCGATACGGGGTCGACCGGTGACATGTGGGCCGAAGCCCATAAGGCCGAATACAAGCTTGGCGAAATCCGCAAGTTCGAAGGCTTGCAGCCCGCCATGCTTGATCTCGTTGCAGGGCGTGTCGATGGCTATATTTCTGATATTCCTGCCCTCCTCTACTATGCCAAGGACAAGCCAGAGCTGAAGGTCGTCGAGCGCATTCCGACCGGCGAAAAGTACTCGATCATGTTCAACAAGGGTGATCCGTTAGCCACCGAAGTCAACAAGGTTATCACCACGCTGAAGGGCGAAGGCTTCATCGCCAAGCTGCATGAGACATGGTTTGGCGCAAAAGCCGAGGATACGACATCGACCGTCGCTGTTCTTGACATGCCGAAGGCCAAGTAAGGCTTGAACCACATCTGGCGGGACCCATCGCGTCCCGCCAGATTTGAAAGGGAGCCTCCTTGGCATGAACCTCATCAATACCTTCTTCAATGTTCCCGTGTTTCTCAACAGCCTGCCGCAGCTGCTATGGGGTCTGGTTGTCACAATCCAGATCGGCGTCACCAGCATCCTTTGCGGCCTTATCGGCGGTCTGTTCCTGGCAGTGGCACGGCTTTATGCTCCAGCGTTCTTCAAACTGCTGATCCGCATCTACATCGACATTTTCCGGTCGATCCCGCTGCTGGTGCTGTTGATTGTCGTTTACTACGCACTGCCCTTTGTCGGTATCAGGCTGTCACCATTTCTGTCAGCGGTTACTGCACTATCGCTTGTTTCTGCGGCCTATACGGCAGAGATCTTTCGCGCGGGCATCGAGGCGGTACCCCATGGACAGTTCGAGGCATCCGCAGCCCTTGGCCTTTCTAACCGAAACACCATGGTCGATATCATTCTGCCGCAGGCTATCCGCATCGTCATTCCTCCGCTGACCAACAACTGCATCAACGTCATGAAGGACACAGCCCTTGCCTCGGTGGTTGCCATGCCGGACCTGTTGAAACAGGCAACGCAAGCGCAAGCACTCAACGCAAACCCAACCCCGCTGATCGGGGCTGCACTCATTTATATAGCGCTTCTCTGGCCGATGGTTGCCATCGTGGCACGTCTTGAAAAGCACTTCAGCCGGGGGAAGCGTTGATGGAAAAGCAGAGTGCACCCCTCATTTCCATCCGCGAGCTGACGAAGGCCTATGGCACATTCACCGTGCTGCACGGCATTGATCTCGATGTGGCAGAAGGGGAAGTCGTCTGCGTCATCGGCCCCTCCGGTTCAGGCAAGTCGACGCTCATACGCTGCATCAACCATCTGGAAGCCTTTGCACCTGAAAGCACGATCACGGTCGATGGTATTCGCGTTGCTCCGGGACCAGTGCTCGCCAGGGTGCGCGCAGAGGTCGGCATGGTTTTCCAATCCTTCAACCTCTTCCCGCACATGAACGTTCTGAGAAACGTCATGATTGCGCCCATGCGGGTGCGAAAAACCCCTGAAGCCGAAGCAGAACGCAAGGCACGCGAGCTTTTGGCACGCGTCGGCATTTCAGAGCAGGCAGAAAAATTTCCCGGCCATCTCTCAGGTGGTCAGCAGCAACGTGTCGCCATTGCCCGCGCTCTTGCCATGGAACCACGCGTTCTCCTGTTCGATGAGCCAACATCGGCGCTTGACCCGGAGATGGTGGGCGAGGTGCTGGATGTCATGCGCAAGCTGGCTGGCACAGGCGTCACCATGGTGATCGTAACCCACGAAATGGGTTTTGCACGGCAGGTGGCAGACCGCGTCATCTTCATGGATGGCGGCAGGTTGGTGGAGTCAGGCACGCCAGCGGAGATTTTCGATAACCCACAAGAGGCGAGAACGCGCGGCTTCCTTCGCGCCGTCCTCAATCATTGAATAAAAAAATTCGGGAGACACCAGCTATGACCACCACTTCACCGCTTAACCTCGATTATGTGCGAAGCCAGTTTCCAGGACTTTCACGCGGCTGGACATTTTTCGACAATGCAGGCGGATCGCAAATTCTCAAGGGCGCGTTAGAGCGCATCAATACGTTTCTCATCGAAAAGAACGTGCAGATCGGCGGCTCTTACGAGGTCTCACAAAGTGCAGCCAGCGCGCTTTATGAGGCGCGTACAGCCGCCATGCATCTGGTCAATGCATCGAGACCAGAAGAGATCGTGTTCGGCAATTCAACCACCGCCTTGCTGCAAAATCTTGCCCGCGCCATGCTGAGCCAATTGTCAGCAGGCGACGAAATCATCGTCACCGTCAGCGACCACGAATCCAACATCGGACCCTGGGACCGGTTGCAGGATGCGGGCATAGTGCTGAAATTCTGGCCACTGAACAAGGAAACCCTGACGCTTGATCTGGCTGACCTTCAGCCTCTGATGAGCGAACGGACCAGGATGGTTTGCGTTACCCATGTCTCAAACATTCTTGGCTCGATCAATCCAATCCGCGAGATAGCCGATTTCGTGCATGCGCGTGGGGCAAAGATTTGCGTCGATGCCGTGGCATATGCGCCGCACCGCGCCGTGGATGTGCAGGCCTTTGATGTCGATTTTTATGTCTTCAGTCTCTACAAGACCTACGGTCCGCATTATGCGCTGATGTATGGCAGGTACGATCTGCTGCTAGAACTTGATACGCTCTACCATTATTTTTACGGCAAGGACAAAGTGCCGGGCAAGCTGGAACCGGGCAACCCCAATTATGAGCTAGCCTATTCCACCTGCGGTATCGTTGATTACCTGACTGCACTGGGTGAGCAGGCGGGGGAGACCGGCACGGTGCGCCAAAAAATTGAAGCCGCCTTTTCAGCCATTACGGCACAGGAAAATCTGTTGACCGAACGGCTGCTGATCTACCTGCGCTCCCGCAACGATTGCCGGATCGTCGGCCAAATATCTAACCTTGGGGATACCCGTGTGCCGACGATTGCATTCCGTATCGATGGTCGCGAGGCGGGCGCGCTTTGCAAGGCGATGGACGGCGAACACATCGCCATGCGCTTTGGCGATTTTCATTCGAGACGGCTTGCCGAATATCTCGAACTTACCGACCATGGCGGCATGCTGCGGGTGTCGATGGTGCATTACAACACGCTGGAAGAGGTTGATCGCTTTACGGCTGCACTCGATCACATTCTGGCAAGCGATGCGGGATTTGCGAAAGCAAGTTGAGCGGTGAAAAGCATAGGGGACATGGAATGATGCGTTTCGATACGGTGATCATGCACGGAACCGTGGTGACGGCAAGCGACACCTTCGTCAGCGATGTCGGCATCAAGGATGGGCGGATTGCAGCGCTCGCCGCTGAGCTGACCGATGCCGACGAGGTGATCGATGCCACTGGTCTTTTCGTCCTGCCCGGCGGCATCGATAGCCATGTCCATCTCGACCAGCCGTCTGGCGACGGCATCGTCATGGCCGATGATTTCGACAGCGGCACCCGCTCGGCGGCCATCGGCGGAAACAGCACGGTTCTTGCCTTCTGCATGCAGGAAAAGGGGCAGTCTCTGCGCGAAGCGCTGAAGGTCTATCATGCAAAAGCTGATGGCAAATGCCATGTCGACGTGTCCTTCCACCTTGTCATTACAGATCCGACTGCAGAAGTGCTGGGACAGGAACTTCCAGCGCTGGTGGAGGATGGTTACACCTCGCTGAAGGTTTTCATGACCTATGAAGGCTTGCGGCTTCGCGATGACGAGATTCTCGCGACGCTGGATACGGCTCGACGCACCGGCGCTCTGGTGATGGTCCATTGCGAAAACGAGGACGCCATTCGCTACCTGATCGGGCGTCACGAGGAAGACGGCAAGTTCGAGCCGAAATACCACGCCACGACGCGTCCCATCGCCGCCGAACGGGAGGCAACCCACAGAGCACTGTCGCTTGCCGAAATCGTCGATGTGCCGATCGTCATCGTTCACGTCTCCAACCGCGAGGCCATGGAAGAAATCCGTCGGGCACGCCAGCGCGGCCAGAAAATTGTGGGAGAAACCTGCCCGCAATATCTGATGCTGACGGCCGATGATCTCGATCAGAGCGAGATGGAAGGCGCAAAATATGTCTGCTCACCTCCCCCTCGCGACAAGGCCAGCCAGGATGCCTGCTGGGAAGGCATCGAACAGGGTGTGTTCGATCTGTTCTCCTCCGATCATTGCCCGTTCCGTTTCGATGACCCGGAAGGAAAACTGAACGAGAAGGGCAAACGCCATTTCCGCTGGATACCGAACGGCATTCCCGGCGTTGCCACACGCCTACCAATCCTGTTTTCCGAAGGCGTTATGAAAGGCCGGATCGACCTCAACCAGTTCGTTGCGATCACCTCTACCAATCACGCCAAACTTTACGGCCTCTATCCACGCAAGGGCACAATCGCTGTCGGTGCAGATGCCGATATCGCATTGTGGGACCCGAACAAACGCGTCACCCTCACCAACGACATGCTGCACCATGGCGCAGATTATACGCCGTATGAAGGGCTCGATATCCGTGGATGGCCGATACGCCTGCTGTTGCGCGGCAAGACGATCGTGGAGGACGGGGATTTTATTGGCCCGACCCCAAACGGGAACTATCTGCCGCGCGAGCGATCATCGCTAACTCGGCAGCGTTCTCAAGCACTGATCTGAGTTCGAAAAAGCACGTGGTCCGAGGATTGCGAATTGCCCGGCATCAAGTCGATGCAAGCAATTCTGCTACCCGACAATCGTTTCGAAAAGTTGCGGCCTTGGACGGACGAAGGTTTTGCGTCCTGCTTTCCAGCCAGCCAGGGTCTGCGCGCCGGATCGGATGGCGCTGCGGTGGTCCCGGGCGTCAAGTATGACGATGTCGGCCACCGCGCCGACAGACAATCCGTAGGGTATTCGCTTAATCTTCGCCGCATACGCGCCGACCATGTGGAAAACAGCGTCTATATCTTCATCGCGGGAAAGCTGCATGATGTTGGCATAGAGATTGGCCATCCGCCCCAACGAGGCATCTCCGAATGGGGTGAAGGGATTGAGGATGTTGTTGGTCGCGATTGCAGCCTCAACTCCCTCTTTCAGCAAGAGATGCACAGGCGTAACGCCGCGCGGGATGTTGAACTGCTGTTCGCGTCCCATCAGAAAAAGATCCGTGGCGGGCAGCACCGTGACGGCAATTCCGGCAGCGGCAATCTTGCGTGCGATAATTGAACGTGCTGCCGGATCAAGCGCGGAAAGGTTGGTGACGTGGCCAATCGTGACCCGGCCACCATAGCCGTTTGCAAGTGTGGCCTCGATGACCGCTGGCAGGTCTGTCTTTTTCGGATCGAGGCTGAAGTCCAGATGGAAATCCACATCGACATCATGCTTTCGCGCTAGCGCGAATATCCGCTTGATGTGTTCTTCCGGTCGAGGGTCGGTATAGGGGCAACCGCCGATGAGATCGGCCCCGGTGCGCAGCGCCTCGTCCAGCATCCCCTCTGTTTCGGGCTCCTGCGTAAGCCCTTCCTGCGCGAATGCGCAAATCTGGATGTCCATTGCAAATTTGAACCGCTCACGGACCCGCTTGATCGCTTCGAACGAGCGCATTCCAGCGCGGGGATCGATCTCCACGAAGGTGCGCATGCGGGTGGTGCCATGAACGATGGCTTGCCGAACGACAGCAGACGCACGTTCAAAAACATCTTCTTCAGAAAATCCTGTCTTGGCTTTTGCCGTTTCGCGTACGGCTTCTTCCAGAGTACCAGCGCAGATCGAACAGCGATCCATAATGCAGGCCTTATCGAGATGGACATGACAATCCACAAAGCCGGGAAAAGCAAAATTGCCCTCCACATCGTCCTCGATAATGGCATCGCAGCGGATGTCTGAGCCAATCGCAGCAATGCGACCGTCCTTGACGGCGATATCCACCGGCCCTCGCTGATCTGCCAGTTGCGCGTTTCGAATGACCAGATCGACGTGCATATCTGCCCTCAAATGCCGATGGCGGACCCATCGCTGCGCGGATCATGCGCACCGTCGATCCCGCCTTCACTGTTCATGCGGATAATCCCCGCTTGCCCGGCAAGCGCGCTGAGCGCGGGAATCGCAATGGTTTCGTGGCCCATGGAATGCAGTGCCCCGATAACCTCTTCACCAATCGATGACTCGATCTTGAGATTATCCCGGCTATCGGAAAAGGTTCGTCCGAGCAGAAACCGGGGCGCAGCAAGTGCCGAAAGCGGGTCGAAACCATGGTCGATCAGAAGGCTCAGCAGCAGTGCCAGCGTCTGAGGTTGCCCATCGGCCCCTTGCGTTCCGTAGAGAAGATGTGGCTTACCGTGTTTCAGACCGATGCCGGGATTAAGTGTGTAGAATGGTCTTTTACCCGGGGCGAGCTTGTTGGGGCTTGTTGGATCTGTGCTGAAGGCCGCGCCGCGATTTTGCCAGAGAATGCCGGTGTCGCCCACCAGCACACCGCTTCCCCAATCGTAATAAGTGCTTTGGAGCACGCTGGCACAACGGCCCTCATGATCCACTGCAGCGAGATAGACCGTGTCGCCGGTCTGATGAACTACGGGCCATGGCTGGGCGACATGCCGGTCAATGGCCGCCGCCTTGCCCGAAAGTGCTGCGTCATTCAACGCGTCAGCGCACGCCTGCTCCACGAAATCGGGGTCGGCGATGGCACCCCGGTCAAGGAAGGCCTGCTTCACAGCCTCGACGCACAGATGATAAAACTCGGCTGAGGACGGCTCGACATTGCCCATCTCAAAATGCGCAAGGATACCCATGATGGCGAGCGTGGTTATGCCTTGCGTTGGCGGTGGTGGCGCGAGGAGTTCGACGCCACGATAGGCCATGGAGATGGGTTCGACCATCTTCGCTGCCGTCTTTCGCATGTCGCTAAGGCGAATGGGGCTGCCTGCAGCCTCAAGACCGCTGACAATGCGCTGGGCAAGCTCGCCCTCGTAAAACTCCCGGTGACCATAAAGAGCGATCTGTTCCAGAACGGCAGCCAGTTGCGGTTGCCGCTGAACACCTTCAGCCGGGAAATGGGTAGCGACGCCGGGCCATGTGGAAATTTCGGCGGCACGAAATTCATGCCAGTGTTTCTGCGATTGGCTGACTGGAAACCCATCCGCGGCCAACTCAATCGCGTCCGCCAGCAATGTGGCCATGCTCTCGGTTCCCTGCCAATTCTCGCAGGAGTAACGCAATGCCTCGCCCCAGCTATCGACAAGTGCCGCTGTTGTCAGAGCCGAGAGTGGGCCGCGGCTCGGAATGGCATCCAGTACAGGCAGATGCTCCGCAGCCTGACCGATGCCCATGATGGTCTGCCGACGACCGGAACCATCCGCCACGATCCAGACCGCATCTCCGCCCAGCCCGCAAAAATGCGGATAGAGCACAGTCAATGCGGCACCGGCGG
This sequence comes from Agrobacterium sp. CG674, assembly GCF_053521645.1. NCBI lineage: Bacteria > Pseudomonadati > Pseudomonadota > Alphaproteobacteria > Hyphomicrobiales > Rhizobiaceae > Agrobacterium > Agrobacterium sp. CG674. The sequence continues at coordinate 499,272 of NZ_JBNWDZ010000004.1, forward strand.
CAATCACAGCCTCGATCGCCGTTCCTCCACGCCGCAAGACCTTTGCACCCGCTTCACTCGCCGTGTGATGCGGCGTTGTGACCATGCCCCTATTCGAGCGGGCCACCGTGTTTTCCGACTGCCGCATGGATGCTCCTAATCGGATACGGAAATGTAACGGCTGAGAATCTCGGTGATGTCGGGACCATCGTCCTTGTCGTCCACCTTGGCACGGTCTTCAACGGCATGAAGGTGATGATCCATGATGCGGGTTGCGGTCTCGGCATCGAGGTTTTTCAATGCCTCGATCAACTGGACATGCTCATCGATACCGCATTCGGCAGAGTGCGGGCGTCCGAAACGCGCGAGAATGAGCGAGGAGCGCGAAACAATCTGGCTGATGAAATCTATCAGTAGCTTGGAGCCCGTCAGTTCGGCGAGCAGAATGTGGAACTCACCAGCAAGCCTGATCGACCGGGGTGACGATGCCTGTAGAGCGCGCTCCTCTTCATGCACATGGCTGATCAAAGCATCGATGCCGTCTCTTGGCATGCGCTTGCACAGGCGGCCTATCACTTCCCGCTCAAGGCAGCGCCTCAGCGCAAAGACCTCTTCCGCTTCTTCCAATGTCGGCATGGCAACCGCTGCACCGCGATTGGGTTTGATCTCCACCAAACCATCCGAGGCAAGGCGCAACAAGGCGTTTCGGGCGCTCGTTCGGCTGACACCGAATGTGTCGCCGATGGAATCCTCTGGCAACTTCGTTCCCGGCTTCAACGCCTGCTCAAGAATGGCGCGGCGAAGAGAGGCGTAGATCGCGTCACTTCTGCTGAGATTTGTCGACATAAAATGCGCTCTTTGTCTGGATGCAATTTCTTTCCATATCGCATGGGTAATTGCGAAAATCCATACCCATAAATTGCATGCAATTTTCTATTGCTTTTGCATTCTTGCTGATTTAGCGTTGATCATAGTTTGCGAAAAAGAGCTAATAAGCCATTTGCAGCTACGGGTTTCAACAGCATTCATTCCAAAACGCGGCAGATCGCCGATAGGATTGAATGCAATCCGAGGGGATCTATAAATGCAATTTTCCAGAACTTTGATGGCCGGTGCGGCGCTGCTGGCGCTCGCGATGCCATCGTCTGCGGCTACCTTAAAATGGGGCGCTTCCCGCGATATCAGTTCGCTTGACCCATATTCCTATGGCGACAGTTTTGCTCTTGGTGTGCTCAACCACTCCTACGAAGGATTGATGCGCTATGACCGAAACCTGAAGATCGAACCTGCACTTGCAACATCCTATGAAATCATCTCACCGACCACATGGCGCTTTAAACTCCGCGAAGGTGTGAAGTTCCACAATGGAGCCGATTTCACGGCAGACGATGTGCAGGCATCGCTCGTGCGTGCGACAAACCCTAAATCACCCCTTCGCGGTAACATCCCCGCCTATAAGGGCTCCCGCGTCATCGATGCCCACACGATAGAGATCGACGTATCTGCCAACTATCCGCTGCTCCTCAACGACTTGACCACGATCTACATTTTCGATGCGGGCTGGCTGAAGGACAATAATGCTGAAGCGCCGACCGATGTTGGTTCTGGCACTGAAGGCTACGCCACCTATCATGAGAACGGCACCGGCCCCTTCAAGGTGGAAAGCCGCCAGCCGGATGCAAAAACCGTTTTCGTGAAATATGACGGCTGGTGGGACAAGCCTGAGCACAACATAGACCGCATCGAGCTTACGCCGATTGCCTCCAGCGCCACCCGCGTAGCCGCACTTCTATCCGGCGACATCGACTTCACGGATCAGGCACCGGTGCAGGATTTGCCGCGGCTTGAAGCTGCCTCCGGGCAGGTGAAACTTCTGGAAGGAACCGATCTGCGCACCGTCATGATCGGCTTCAGCCAGCGTGACCAGTTGCTATCGGGTGCGCCCAACCCGATGAAGGATCTGCGCGTTCGACAGGCCATGCAGCTCGCCATCGATCTGGATCTGATCCAGAAACGCGTGATGCGCGGCAAGTCCCGCAATGCTGGCGCACTCGTGGCACCGCAGATACCAGGATATGACGCCGCACTCGACCAACCGGTGAAGGCCGATCCCGAAAAGGCGAAAGCACTTCTCAAAGAGGCAGGTGCCGAAGGTTTCGAGTTTGAGTTCAACTGCGCTGACACCTTGGTCAACGAAGAGCAGATGTGCCAGGCCGTCGCGTCCATGTGGTCTCGGGTTGGTCTCAAGCCGAAACTGGACCAAGGCACGCGCGCCGTTCAGACACCGAAACGATCTGCGGGCAAGGTGGATGTCTATACACTCGGCTGGGCCACGTTGCCCATGCTGGATGCCTACAGCCTGACCTCGCAGGTTCTCCACACCAAGGAAGGCTCGTTCGGCATTTTCAACTGGGGCGGCTGGTCGGATAAGGAATTCGACAAGGTGACAGAGGCCTCAGCAGTCGAACTTGACACAACAAAACGCCTTGCACTCGAGGCACAATCGCTGAAAATCGCAAAAGATCATGCACTGATGATCCCGCTCCATCAGCAACCGCTGGCCTGGGCCACAAGCGCCAAGATCGCCGACTTCCCGCTGTTTTCGGATAACCTGCCCCGATTGTGGCTGGTGAAAATGTAAAGCCGATCCCCGCCAATATTCTGGCGGGGACCTTCCTTCGCGTGGGCCAGATCAAGGACATTTCACCATGCTTGCTTTCCTCATCAAGCGGATCGGCAACGCCGTTCTCGTGATGCTGACGGTTGCTTTCTTTGCCTTTCTCATCTTCCGGTTCCTGGGAGATCCCGTCGAGATGATGGTGAACGAAAGCGCGACCCAGGTGGACCGCGATGAATTGCGCGGACGCCTCGGCCTGAACGATGGCTTCTTCGTGCAATATGTTCGCTTTGTCGCAAATGCCGCGCAGGGTGAATTCGGCCTGTCCTGGCGCAATCAGCAGTCCGTGCTGGGTCTTATTGCAGAGCGATTTCCGGCCACCTTCGAACTGGTCATCATTGCCACCATACTGTCTCTCGTTATCGGCATACCGCTGGGTGTTTTCACCGCCATCGGCCGTGGAAAATGGTGGGCGGAAAGCCTTCAGTTCAGCTCTATCATCGGCGTATCCCTGCCCAGCTTTCTCGTCGGCATTCTCCTTATCCTCGTCTTTTCCGTCACGCTTGGCTGGCTGCCCGGCTATGGGCGAGGCGATGTGGTGCGCATCGGCTGGTGGTCCACGGGGCTGTTGACGCCTTCTGGCCGCGCCGCTGTCATCCTTCCGTCGCTGTCGCTCTCCCTTTTCCAGATCACGCTCGTCATGCGGCTGGTTCGGGCGGAAATGCTGGAAACTTTGAGAGCAGACTTCATCAAATTTGCCCGTGCACGCGGCGTGAAAAGGCGAGCTCTCTGGTTTCGCCACGCGCTCAAGAACTGCCTGATGCCTGTTGTTACCCTGACCGCCATGCAGGTCGGCAATCTCATTGCCTTTGCGCTTGTCACTGAAACGGTTTTCCAATGGCCTGGCATGGGAATGCTGTTCATGCAGGCTGTCACCTTCGTCGATATCCCGGTCATGGCGGCCTATCTGTGCATCGTATCCTTCATTTTCGTTACGCTGAATACCTTCGTCGATATCGCCTATGCGGTCATCGATCCGCGTCTGCGCGCCGCGTGACAGGAGCCAACTCATGACCGCCATCGAGCCAACACAAACAGCGACCAGGCCATCGCGCTTTTCACGATTGCTGCAATCCGATCTGGGGTGGAGCTTTACCCATCACCCATCCGCGATCATTGCCGCGCTCATGCTTCTGCTGCTGATCGCGTCAGCCTTTCTGGCCCCGTTATTTACGGTGCAGAACCCCTATGATCTGGCCTCTCTCGATCTGCTGAACGCCGAGATCCCGCCGATCTGGATGGAAGACGGCCAATGGCCATACATTCTAGGCACTGACGTTCAGGGCCGCGATCTCTTGTCGGCCATCCTTTATGGATCGCGGGCATCCATCATCATCGGCGCTGCCTCCGTGGCAGTCTCGCTTGTCGTCGGCGCGACACTCGGGTTGATTGCCGGCTACCACGGCAAATGGGCCGACAGTCTTTTGATGCGCGCAGGCGATGTACTTTTATCCATGCCGACAATGCTCATCGCCATTCTCGTCTCCGCACTCGCCCGGCAGATGCTGCCGCCCTATCTGCGTGAAGCAGGGGCATCAGGCGTCATCGTCTTTGCGATCTCGCTGTCTGCGTGGGTGCAATATGCACGGACAGTGCGGGCGCAGACCATGGTCGAGCGCAACAAGGAATATGTGCAGGCGGCGAGACTGATCCGCGTGCCGACTTGGCGCATCATGCTGAAGCATATCCTTCCCAACACCACGACGCCCCTGCTGGTCACAGCAACGCTGAACTTCGGTCTTGGCATCCTGATCGAGGCGACGCTGTCTTTCCTGGGCGTTGGTATGCCGCCAGAGCAGCCATCGCTGGGAACGCTAATCCGTATCGGAAACCAATATCTGTTTTCAGGTCTGTGGTGGATCGTCCTTTTCCCCGGCCTCCAGCTCTGCCTGCTCGTTGTCTCCATCAACGTGCTCGGTGACTGGTTGCGCGACGCCCTTAACCCAAAATTACGCTGAGGCATCTGATGACTGATCTTTTGATTACCAACGCCAGACCCATGGGCGGCGCAAAAACCGATATCCTGATCAAGGATGGGCGCATTGCCAAGATGGGTGAAAATCTCACGGCCTATGGCGTCGCAGTCGAGGATGCAGGTGGCCGCATCGCCATTCCCGGTCTGGTCGATGCCCACACCCATCTCGACAAATCGCTGCTGGGCTATCCATGGTACGTCAACACGGTTGGCCCGCGTTTGATCGACAAGATCGACAATGAGCGCGCAGTGAAGCGTGAATACGGTCTCGACGCGCACGTTCAGTCAATGCGGCAGTCATTGCAATCGGTCGGTTACGGTACAACGCTCATCCGTACCCATGTCGATATCGATACCGACCAGGGACTTGTCGCACTGGAAGGTGTCATGGAAACGCAGCGTCAGCTTGCGGACATCGTTGAAATCGAAATCGTCGCTTTTCCACAATCCGGACTGATGCGCAGACCCGGCACCGCCGATCTTCTGGACAAAGCCATGGTGATGGGAGCCGATCTAGTCGGCGGACTTGATCCTTGCGGCATGGATCGTGATCCGAAAGGCCATCTCGATACGATCTTCGCGATTGCCGACAAACACGGAAGGGGCATCGATATCCATCTGCATGAAGGCGGAGAACTTGGCGCTTTCTCGATGGAGATGATTTTCGAGCGCATCCGCGCCATGGGCATGCAGGGCAAGGTCGCGGTCAGCCATGCGTTCTGCCTTGGCCTTCCCGACTGGAACGTGTCTCAAGCACTGATCGACACATGCGCAGAGCTCGACGTCCCGATTTTCACCACGGCACCGCCATCCCGCGAAGTGCCGTCTCTGAAACGCCTTTATGCTGCGGGGGTACGCTTCGGTGCCGGTGTTGACGGCTTCCGCGACACATGGGGGCCCTATGGCAACGGAGACATGCTGGAACGTGCCATGCTGCTGGGCATGAAGAACAATCTGCGCCGTGATGATGAGCTTGCCATGGCGCTCGATGTTTGCGCCACCGGCGGTGCTTTGGCGATGGACCGCCCGGCGCACGCGCTTGAGGTGGGCGGTCGAGGCGACGTCGTTCTAGTCGAAGGTGAAAGCGTCGGCGAAGCGATTGTCACGCATCTGCCGCGCAAACTTGTTGTCACCGCTGGCAACATCGTTGCACGCGATGGCGCAAGCCTGAGAGCACGACCATGATGGAAGAAGACTGGTCCACTCTGCCCCTCGGCAAACGTCCGCCCGGTCGGTGGGCGCTTGCTGCGCGTCACGTCATTGCCGATCTGCCTGAAGGCAGACGCCTCATCACCGGCGGCGAAGTCGTCATCGAGAATGACCGCATCCTCTGGGTTGGGTCCCGCTTCGAAGGCGAATTGTCCGCACGCTATGACATGGGCGAGGCCCTGATCGGTCCCGGCTTTGTCGATCTGGATGCCCTGTCCGATCTCGACACCACCGTGCTTGCGATGGACAACCAGCCGGGTTGGAAGAAAGGGCGTGTCTGGCCTTCCGATTACGCCGCACGGGCCTATGAGATGTATTCGCCAGAGGAACTGGCTTTTCAGAAGCGTTACGCGTTTGCGCAATTGCTGCTCAACGGCATCACATCGGCACTGCCAATCGCATCGCTTTTCTACCGCGCATGGGGGGAAACGGTCGCCGAATTCGAGGCTGCCGCCATCGCTGCAGAAGACCTCGGCCTCCGGGTCTGGCTGGGACCGGCCTATCGCACAGGCGGCGTCATCCTTGACCAAGCGGGTGCCATGCAGCCTGTCTTCGATGAGGAGCGGGGACTTAGAGAGCTTTCTGATGCGGCCGCCTTTGCCAAAAGGGTTCACGGCACGGGCAATGGTCTGATTTCCGGCATGTTCGCACCGGACCGTGTGGAAACCTGCACGCAGGAACTCCTGCGCCTTACATTTGCCTATGCCGATGATCTGGATATGCCCGTACGCCTGCATATGGCGCAGGGAGAAATGGAGTTGCAAACCGTTCAGCGGCTGTATGGCACCACAGCGCCGCAATGGCTCGATAATCTCGGCTTTCTATCATCCCGCCTGATCGCACCGCATGCGACAGTTGCGACGGACGACGATCTGGCTCGCTATGCTGCAAACGGCGTCACCGTTGCCCACTGTCCGCTTGTGTCTGCGCGGCATGGCTCGTCTCTGAAATCCTTCTCCCGACTGAAGGCGACAGGCATTCGCATCGGCATGGGAACGGATACGGCACCGCCAGACATGGTGTTGAACATGGCCGTTGGTATGATGGCAAACAGGATAGCGGAGGGACGTGGCGATGCGGGATCGGCAGCGCAGTTTTACGATGCAGCCACTCTTGCCGGGGCAGACGCCCTGAAACGACCTGATCTCGGACGTCTCGCGCCCGGTGGCAAAGCCGACATCGCCGTATTCGACATGGCAGACAGGATGATCGCGCCGCGCATTGATCCGATCCAGACCCTCGTCTATGGCGCAACCGGTCGCGTCACCCGCGCGACAATCGTCGATGGGCGGCTTTCCATGCGGGATGGACAAGTCGCCGGGATCGATCTGGCAGCAGCACGGGGCCAGGCGCAGCAGCAATTCGACCGCCTGATCGAACGCTATCCCGAGCGCACCTTCGGCCATCCACCGGTGGAAGAAATTTTCCCGCCAAGCTACCCCTCCCATCAAAGCGAGGTGTCTTCATGAACACTTCCAACCCACCTCCCACCCTTGAGGTCAAAGGCCTGTATGTCGAGTTTCCGACCCGCAGTGGCGTTCTGACTGCATTGTCCGATGTATCTTTGACCATCGCGAAAGGAGAGATTCTCGGTGTCGTCGGTGAATCCGGTGCCGGGAAATCCATGACCGGCATGGCGGTTCTCGGCCTTCTCGAACCGCCGGGGCGCGTTGCATCCGGCGAAATCCATATTGGTGGAAAGCGCACAGACAATCTAAGCAATGAGGAGATGGAGAGCGTGCGGGGTCGCATGGTGGGTGCCATATTTCAGGACCCGCTGACATCGCTCAATCCCCTCTTCTCCGTCGGTCAGCAGCTCATCGAAACCATCCGTCTGCATTCTGACCGAAACCGGACGCAAGCGCGTCTTCACGGCGTTCACCTTTTGCAACAGGTGGGCATTCCCGGTGCTGAAGAGCGCATCGACCATTATCCGCACCAGTTTTCCGGCGGCATGCGTCAGCGTGTTGTCATTGCCTTGGCATTGGCAGGAAATCCGCAGCTGATTATCGCAGATGAGCCAACGACAGCGCTTGATGTTTCGATACAGGCGCAGATCACCAGCCTGCTGCGCAAGCTCTGCCGGGAACAGGGTGCCGGTGTCATGCTGGTCACGCACGATATGGGCGTAATCGCTGAGACCGCAGACCGTGTGGCGGTCATGTATGCCGGTCGCATCATCGAGATCGGCGCGGTCGAAGATGTCATCGCCCGCCCCAAACATCCTTATACGCAGGGCCTGATGGGTTCCATTCCAGCGCTTGGTGCGCGTGTCGAGCGTCTCACGCAGATCGACGGCGCGATGCCACGGCTCAATGCCATTCCCAACGGCTGCGCCTTTAATCCGCGCTGTCGCTCGGTCGGTCCACGCTGTCTCAAAATCCGCCCGGCACTGGTTCCGCAAGCCAATGGTGCCGTTGCCTGCCTGCTTCATGATGGAGGTGTTGCATGAGAAGCTCCAAGAACGCGCTTGAAGTTGACCAATTGACGCGGGTGTTCGATGTCTCGACGCCTTGGCTCAACCGGGTGATCGAGCGCAAGCCGAAACGGTATCTGCACGCCGTGCAGGACGTCACCTTTATTGTCCAGAAAGGCAAGTGCCTGGCACTGGTGGGGGAGTCTGGATGCGGAAAATCGACGGTAGCGCGGCTGGTAACAGGTCTATACGCGCCAACCGAGGGTGCCATCGTCTTTGCGCCTGCCAGTGACGGCAAGCCTATGGAAGCTCAGATGATATTTCAGGACCCGCATGCGAGCCTTAACCCGCGCTGGCGCGTCGGCGATATCATTGCCGAACCCATCCGCGAATTCGGCCTCCGTGACAGTGCAGAGGCTGTGACCCAGCGTGTTGCCGATCTGCTCACGATCGTGGGTCTTTCGCCCGATGACATAAGGCGTTATCCGCATGAGTTTTCTGGCGGCCAGAGGCAGCGCATTTCGATTGCGCGTGCCTTGGCAAGCGAGCCGGAATTCCTTGTCTGCGACGAGCCGACATCGGCGCTGGATGTCTCCGTGCAGGCGCAAATCCTCAACTTGATGCGAAAGCTTCAGGACGAGCTTGGACTAACCTACCTGTTTATCAGCCACAACCTGGCCGTCGTGCGTCACATGGCAGACCGGATTGCGGTCATGTATCTCGGCAGAATTGTAGAAGAAGCGGATACGGAGGCGCTCTTCGCCAATCCGCAGCATCCCTACACGAAGCTGCTGCTACAGACGATCCCGGATGTCGCCTCCCCCAATCGCGACCGTGCATTGATGGGCGGCGAACCACCCAGTCCGCTCGACCCACCGAAAGGCTGCGCCTTTCACCCACGCTGTCCCCTTGCCGCAGATATTTGCAGCCGGGAGGCCCCGATTTCACGCGAGCGCCACGGCGGTGGTGTTGTCGCCTGCCACATGGCGCCGCTTTAGCAGGCGCCGCCATCCCGACGTCGAACACGTTATAGATTGCTTCAGGAGTTTAATAAGCATGACAAAGACTGTCTTCACCAATGCCAAACTGGCTGACGGCCTGCTGCACAATGTCACTGTCGAGCAAGGACAGATTACGTCCATCGAACCTGCCGGATCAGATGCCGCTTCAGCTTCAATTGTCGACATTGCCGGGGATATGCTTGTACCGGGCTTCGTCGAAGGACATATCCATCTGGACACCAGCTTCTACGGCGACACATGGATGCCGCACCGCCCCTGCACCAACGGCTTCGACGTGCATGAGCGGGTTGCATTCCAGGCGGAAAACATGGCTATCGCTGCACCGATGGACAAACGCGCACGCGACCAGCTCGATCTATGCATCGGCAATGGCACGCTGCATATGCGCAGCCACGTCATGGTGGATGGCTCCGTCGGGCTGAAATCACTGGAGACCATTCTGGCGGTTCGTGAAGACTACAAGGATCTCATCGACATCCAGCTCGTCGCTTTTCCCCAGAGCGGCATTTTGAAAAGCCCTGGGACGCCGGAACTCCTTGACGAAGCGATCAAACTCGGCGCGGACCTTGTGGGCGGTCTTGATCCCGCTAGCTTCGACCGAGACGTGAACGGCCATCTCGATGTCGTTTTCGGCGTGGCTGAAAAGCATGGGGTCGACGTGGATATCCATCTCCACGATGCCGGAAGCATGGGTGCTTTTACAATCGAGGAGATTTGCGCGCGCACGGTGGCGCTTGGCATGCAGGGCCATGTCGCGATCAGTCACGCCTACGGGCTCGGCGATCTCGCGCCCGACGCAGCCCGCAAGATAGCCGGGACCATCGCAAAAAGCGGCGTATCGATCATGACAAACGCACCCGGCAATCACACTTTCCCGCCCGTGGCTCTCCTGCGCCAAGAAGGCGTCACCGTCTTCAGCGGTAGCGACAACATCCGCGATTCCTGGTGGCCCTATGGCGATGGCGACATGCTGCACCGCGCAGAGATCATCGGCTACCGCTCCGGCTTCTACACCGACGAGGACCTGCAAGCTGCATTCGACATCGTCACGAGCGAGGGAGCGAAAGCGCTTCGCATAGACAATTACGGTATTTATGTTGGCGCAAAAGCTGACTTCGTAACGTTTTCCAGCACCTGTATCCCTGAAGCGGTCGTCGCGTTTCCAAAAAATCGCAAGGTATTCAAAGCCGGGAAAATGGTAGCAAATGGAAACGAAAAGAGCAGGGACGCTAAAGGCGCGTTCAGGCCAGGTTGCCCGTGAGCTAAAACCGGTCGCGAAAGCCGCAGTCATCGCGGTGACGAACCTAGGCACCGCTTCATAAGGATCCACCGAACCTGTTTGGCGGCCTGAATACGTCCGGAATATACACCCAGCAATATTTTTTCCCTACTCACCGTAACAGATCGAATGCTCGTTAGTCCTTTGTGTAGCCGGTCCAAAGGGCCAAAATTTCGCAAGGATCCGCATGGTGTCGACCTATCAAAAGCCCGCACCGAGCAGCCGTAACTGGACACGGCCAAAGCGGTTCGACCGCAACCTGATTGTCATTGGCGCAGGATCTGCGGGGCTTGTCTCGGCCTATATCGCCGCTGGCGCAAAAGCGAAGGTGACCCTGGTCGAAGCACACAAGATGGGTGGCGACTGCCTCAATTTCGGATGCGTGCCATCCAAGGCGTTGATCAAGAGCGCAAAGATCGCGCACCAGATGCGCCATGCCGACCACTACGGCTTGCAATCGGTCGAGCCCAAGGTACCATTTTCCGCCGTGATGGAGCGGGTGCACAAAGTCATCGCCGAGATCGAACCCCATGACAGTGTCGCGCGCTATACATCTCTGGGGGTCGAAGTCCTTCAAGGCTATGCAAAGCTGATAGATCCCTGGACGGTAGAGATCGCCTTGAACAATGGGGCCAGCCAACGCCTGACAACACGCGCAATCATCATCGCGACCGGCGCGCAACCCTCCGTGCCCCCTCTTCCCGGCATCGACGAGGTTGGCTATCTCACCTCGGATAGTTTGTGGGACAAACTGCGCGGCCGAGATGAAGCGCCAAGGCGGCTGGTGGTGCTGGGCGGCGGGCCGATCGGCTGTGAGCTGGCGCAGAGTTTTGCACGGTTGGGGTCTGAGGTCACCCAGATTGAGATGGCGCCGCGCCTGATGATCCGCGAGGACGAAGACGCTTCCTCGCTTGTTGAGGCCTCCATCAAGGCCGACGGCGTGCAGGTGCTGACGAACCACAAGGCGGTGGCCTGCGGGGTCGAGGCTGGCGAGAAGTGGATCGAAGTCGATCATGCCGGCGAGAAGCGACGTATTGCTTTTGACGAGATCATCGCAGCTGTCGGGCGCGCGCCGCGCCTGAAAGGCTTCGGGCTGGAAGAACTCGGCATCAAGGTGGACCGCGTGGTCGAAACCAACGAATACTTGCAGACGCTACACCCAAATATCCTGGCTGCCGGTGATGTGGCCGGGCCTTACCAGTTTACCCATGTGGCGGGGCATCAGGCCTGGTTCGCCGCCATCAATGCACTTTTCGGCGATCTCAAGCGCTTCAAGGCCGACTATAGCGTCATTCCATGGGCAACCTTCACCGATCCGGAAGTGGCACGCGTCGGCCTGTCGGAAGCCGAGGCCAGGCAGAAAAACATTCCCCATGAGGTCACGCGCTTCGGGATCGACGATCTCGATCGGGCGATTGCCGACGGGTCTGCGCGGGGCTTCGTCAAGGTTCTGACGGTGCCCGGCAAGGACAGGATCCTGGGAGCAACAATCGTCGGAGAGCATGCTGGCGACCTGCTGGCCGAATTCGTCTTCGCCATGAAGCACGGACATGGCCTTGGCAAGATCCTCGGCACCATCCACATCTATCCAACACTCGCGGAGGCCAACAAGATGGTCGCTGGCCAGTGGCGTCGCGACCACATCAACGGCGTCCTGCTGTCGCTGTTGGAACGCTTCCAGACCTGGAGGCGCGGATGATCGACGCGCGCATCCTGCCGCTGCAACGTGCCGCCCTTCAGCCTGTGGCAGAATTCCTGGCACATCGCGGCGTACGGGCAGACATCATCAGCCTTACGGGGTTCGTGGCTGGCCTCGGCGCGTTCGTGGCCTTGAGCTTCGGTCAATGGGCACTGGCGTTGTCACTCATCCTCGTCAATCGTCTGTTTGATGGGCTAGACGGCGCCGTCGCCCGCCTCCAGGGACCGACGGCTCGCGGGGCCTTTCTCGACATCGCACTCGACATGGTATTTTACGCGCTCATCCCGCTCGGTTTTGCGGTGCAGGCACCGGAAACCCATGCGCTGCCGGCCGCCGTGCTGATCGTTTCCTTCGTCGGAACAGGCTCGTCATTTCTCGCCTTTTCCGCTGTTGCGGCAAAGCTTGGCAGGAAAGCCGCAGATTTTCCGACCAAGGGCATCTATTACGCAGGTGGATTGGCGGAAGGTTTCGAGACGATTGCAGTCTTCGTCGCCATGTGTCTCTTCCCCTCAAAGTTCAGCGTGATCGCCTACGGATTTGCGGCGCTTTGCGCCGTCACCACTGTCATTCGCTGGCGGCAGGCATGGGTCGCTTTTTCTGGGGCTGAGCCATGAGCACACAAGGCATGCCGCCCATTCAAGACGGTACTTGGCCAGATGCAATGTCAGAGGTGTTTATTGACGCGATCAAGGGCGTTGCGCACGCTCACCCGGCCCCGGTGGAGAAGTACGCGCATGTTGCCTTCACTCATGCCGAGAAGAGCGCAAACCTCCTTGGGCTCAAGTTCCTGATGACCGCGCAGGATGAGCACGGCGCGCTGTGCCGGCGGAAGCGCATCAATGGCCGCCTCGACATGTTCAAGAACCATGCGGCCCTCAACATGTCTGTCCGGCGTCAGCTCATCCCAGAGTTGGGGCATGTTGCGCCAGCGACCGCGTCCGTCAAACGCGTCTGCAAGGCCGTCACCATTGCTGGCATCGTCGAAGAAAACAATGCGACCCTGACGCTTGGTGAAGGTCCGGGCCTTGTTGATCAAAATGGTGTAGATCCAGCCTGCCAGAGAGCTTCTTGCCTCGAAAAGCTCTATCCGGCTAAGGACCGCCAACCATGTATCCTGGACAACTTCTTCGGCCACGTGCCGGGTTTGGACGATACCGGTAGCGAAACGGATCATCGCTGCATTGTGGCGTCGAAACAGGCGCTCGAAGGCTGCCTGATCCCCTTCGAGCAGACGTCGCAGCAAATCCTGCTCGCCAATCTCCGTGTTCCCCACCAGCTCTCCAATCGATGTCCGCAAGCAGCTAACAGAAATATCGTTCTAAAAGTCCAGCGAGATCTGGGCAGATCAAGCCATTGTGACGCCGAACTCGGTTCGATCTCAAGCAATACGAGCCAGATGAGCCATGACAGCCTTCAACAATCCATTCATGGTATGCCGATAATTCTGCGGCAACGTATCGATACCGCCTCTTTCGGCTTCTCTGTCTATGATTGGTCCCTCAACGATGTCTGACCAGAACACATTAGGCAAGAATAGTCGGCGTCTTTTGCGGCTTGCCCCTCTCGGGATCGTGGTGCTGGGCCTTGCGCTTGGCTATGCCTTCGGCCTGCAGAACTATCTCAGCCTCGGCTATCTTGCCGAACAACGGCAAGCACTGAGAGCCTATGTGGACGCCAATATGATTTGGTCGGCGCTGCTGTTCATCGGCGTCTATATCCTTGCAGTCGCCTTCTCGTTCCCGGCCGCCTCGATCCTGACGGTCTTCGGCGGCTTCCTGTTCGGCTGGCTGTTGGGCGGGTCGCTCGTCGCGGTTGGCGCGACGATAGGTGCGTCCATCCTGTTCATGGCCACTCGCTCTGCCTTCGGGAGTTTCTTGCGCCACAGGGTCGACGGGGTGGTGAAGAAGCTTGCCGACGGCTTTCGCGAAAATGCGTTTGGCTATCTCTTCGTCATCCGGCTCGCCCCGGTTTTTCCCTTCTTCGTGGTCAATATCGCAGCGGCGCTTTTCGATATCAGCCTTGCCCGCTTTGTCGCAGCAACCTTTTTTGGCATCCTGCCGGGCACATTCGCATATGCCTATCTCGGCCAGGGTGTCGACAGCGTACTGATCGCAGCACAGGAAGCAGGACGTCAGGCGCAGATTTCTGACCTGGTGACCCGCGAGATCACGCTGGCCTTCTTTGCACTGGCTGTGGTGGCGCTCATACCAACCATCGTCAAGCAGGTCCGTCAGCGCAGGGGTACCCTTTGAGCCAGCCAAGTTCACAACAAGGATTGATCTGATGTTCCGATGCAGTGAAGTCGCTGAACGCGCCAGCCTTCTCGTCGACGGAGACCTCGGGCCATGGCAACGCTTCAACATGAAGCTGCACCTCGCCATGTGCCGCGGATGCCGCGCCTTTATCGCGCAAATGCGGATCACCCGCGACCTGACGCACATGACGGGCGTAGCGGAAGGTCAGCACATCAGCCCGCAGATTGAGGCGGCCCTGGCGCAGAGGAGATCACGATCCATCGGCAAGAGTTGAGTATCCGAGAGCGCCTTAGCAGCTAAATCACGCGGGGACGGGGCTTGAACCAGCTCACTCCGATCCGAACAAGGGAGACGAAACAGAATGCGTTTCATCAAGAGACTATTCGCAACCAGCGTTATCGCCGCAATCAGTGCCCTGAACGCAGCAGCGGCTGAGCGAGACGTCAAGGACTGGGCGGCGATCGAAAAAGCAGCTTCCGGCCAGACGGTCTATTTCAACGCCTGGGGCGGATCGGAGAACATCAACGCCTATCTCGAATGGGTGGGCGAGGAAATGCAGAAGCGCTACGGGGTCAAGGTGGTGCAGGTGAAACTCGACGATACAGCGAGCGCTGTTGCCAAGATCATCGCGGAGAAGGCAGCTGGCAAGAATGAAGGCGGCTCCGTCGATCTCATCTGGATCAACGGTGAGAACTTCGTATCGATGAAAAAGCAAGGCCTTCTCATGACGCCCGACTGGACCACATCACTGCCCAACTGGCAATATGTTGACGTCGAGAACCAGCTGACCATCCTCACGGATTTCACCGAGCCGACGGAAGGGCTGGAAAGCCCCTGGGGTGGCGCGAAAATGGTGTTCTTCTATGACAGCGGCAGAACGGAGGCCAGCGCCCTGCCCGACAATGCGGCCGAGTTGCTCGAATTTGCAAAGAAGAACCCCGGTCGCTTCTCCTACCCTGCTCCGCCAGACTTCATAGGCTCGTCCTTTCTCAAGCAGGTGCTGAGCGAGGTGATCGAGGATCCGATCAAGCTCGCACGGCCCGTCGACGAGACCAGTTTCGAGCGTGATGTTGCACCGTTGTTTGCCTATCTAGACCAGTTGCACCCCGCAGCATGGCGCGGGGGAAAGGCCTTTCCGCAGAACTATCCTGATATGAAGCAGAAGCTGGCGGATGGCGAACTGGACATTATCTTCGCCTTCAATCCTTCCGAAGCATCTGCCGGCATCAAGGCCGGCGAGCTGCCCGAAACCGTGCGCTCCTTCACCTTCTCTGGCGGCACGCTGGGCAACACCCATTTCGTCGCCATTCCCTACAACGCCAATGCCAAGGAAGGAGCATTGCTGACGGCCAACTTCCTGATGTCGCCCAAAGCACAGTTGCGCAAGCAGGACCCGAGCCATTGGGGTGACCCGACCGTTCTTGCCATGTCGAAACTCCCGGAACCGGATCGCGCGGCCTTCGCAGCGCTCGACCTGGGTGTCGCGACACTTTCACCGGACAAACTCGGGCCTGTCATTGCCGAACCGCATGCAAGCTGGATGGAGCGCATCGAGGTCGAGTGGCGCAAGCGTTATGCCAGCGGCAATTGACCGTGGCGGACACGCGGATGGGCCGCGCAATGGAGGGTGAAGGGGTTGCGCTCATCGCGCGGGGCGCAGTCTTCGTCACGCTCGCATTCCTCTTGCTACCAATCAGTTTTGGTTTGCTCGGTACCCTGCTGCCCGCCTTTGGCTACCTGCCAGCGCTTGGCGGGAACGCGTTCGGCCTTGGCATATTCGGCACGCTCTTCTCCACCCCGGGGCTTCCGTTGGCCATGCTGCTGAGCCTGCTGACGGGGCTTGTCGCCACGGCCCTTTCGCTCGGCATGACTCTCATGTTAATCGCAGGCTTTGCCGGAACTCCGGTACTCTCACGTGTGCAGCATCTGCTATCCCCACTTCTAGCCGTGCCCCATGCGGCGGCTGCCTTCGGGCTTGCCTTCCTGATTGCCCCTTCCGGCTACCTGATCCGCCTTGTGGCACCGCTGGCGGACATCGACCGCCCGCCGGACATCCTGATCCCGCACGACCCGATGGGCCTTTCCATGATTGCTGGCCTCGTTATCAAGGAAACCCCGTTCCTGTTTCTCGTCACGCTCGCTGCCCTCCCGCAGGTCGATCTCGCCTCGGCCCGCAGGCTGGCGGCATCCTTTGGCTACGGGCGCATTGCGGGTTTCGTCTATCTGCTATGGCCAGCGCTCTACCGGCAAATCCGCTTTGCCGTCTATGCGGTTATCGCCTATTCGACTTCGGTGGTGGATGTGGCGCTGATCCTAGGCCCCAATCTTCCCGGCACGCTGGCCACGCGGCTGGTGCAGTGGATGAACGATCCTGACCTTTCGGCCCGTTTCCTGGCATCTGCGGGCGCGGTGATGCAGCTGGCGGTGACGCTATTTGCCCTCATCCTCTGGGCGGGACTGGAGAGATCGAGCGGTATGCTGCTGCGCATTTGCCGGGATGGCGGCTTTCGTGTCGTTCACGACAGCGCCTTGCGCATCCTGTCGGCGATTTCGGTTGGCGCGATAGGCGTTATCGTTTTTGCAGGCATCGGAATTCTGGCCCTCTGGTCGGTGGCCGGGCTGTGGCAGTTCCCCGACCTCTTCCCCAATGAGCTGACCCTTCGAAGCTGGGAGAACGCCCTGCCGCGGATCCTTGATCCGCTGGTGACGACACTGGCCGTCGGCCTCCTCTCGACGCTGGTCGCCGTCCTGCTCTCGCTTGGATGCCTCGAACGCGAGACGGGGACGGGACGAACCGGCGGAGAGCGAAGCCTGCTCATCCTCTACCTGCCGCTCATCGTGCCGCAGATTACCTTCGTTTTTGGCCTGCAATTGCTGTTCATAGGCAGCGGAAGCCAGAACCGTTTCGTCGCACTCGTCCTAGTGCATCTGGTTTTCGTCTTGCCCTATGTCTATCTGTCCCTTGCCGAGCCCTGGCGGGCGCTCGACCGGCGCTACGAGATCATCGCAACGGCACTGGGCAAATCGCGCCTGGCGGTCCTTCTGTCGATCCGGCTACCAATGTTGATCCGTCCGATCCTGACGGCCGCCGCCGTTGGATTTGCAGTTTCACTCGGGCAATATCTGCCCACCCTGCTGATCGGCGAGGGACGCATCGAGACGATCACCACCGAGGCAGTCGCCCTCGCTTCCGGAAACAACCGTCGCGTGATCGGTGTCTATGCTATGTTGCAGACGATCCTGCCCTTTCTCGCCTTCACCTTGGCGGCGTTCCTGCCAGCCCTCATTCACCGCAACCGGCGCGATATGAGGGTCTGACCGATGCTGCACGACGACAGAACCATGGGACTGAGGCTAACCGAAGTGGATATTCGCATCGGGGACCGGCAGTTGATCACGATCTCGCAGAGCATCGCGCCGGGAGACGTGCTGACCGTGATGGGCCCATCCGGCTCCGGCAAATCGACTTTGCTCTCCTTCATAGGCGGCTTCCTCGATCCTGCTTTTACCGCGTGGGGAAAAGTCCACGCGGGAAGTGTGGACCTGCTGGCCCTGCCACCGGAAAAACGCCGGGCAGGCATTCTGTTTCAGGATCCACTGCTCTTCCCGCACATGTCGGTCGGTGCCAATGTCGCATTCGCCATTCCACCTGATATCCGGGACCGGCGCGAGCGGTCGAGGATCGCTGCCGAAATTCTCGCCAACATGGATCTTGCCGGATTCGAAGGGCGCGATCCGGCCACGCTATCGGGAGGACAGAAGGCGCGCGTCGCACTTGCCCGTGTGTTGGTCTCGCAGCCCCGGCTGCTGCTGCTCGACGAGCCATTTTCGAAACTGGACATGGAGTTGCGCGTCCAGATGCGCAGCCTGGTTTTCGAGCGAGCCCGGGCCGCCGGGCTGCCCGTCATTCTGGTCACCCATGACGAAGCCGATGCAGAGGCGGCCGGCGGTACGGTACACCGTATCGGTACAAACGGCGGCGAGCATGGCTGAGAGAAAGACAATGGACAAGCCAATCATCCTGCTCGGCGGAGGTCACGCGCATGTCGAGG
Organism: Agrobacterium sp. CG674; assembly: GCF_053521645.1. Taxonomy (NCBI): domain Bacteria; kingdom Pseudomonadati; phylum Pseudomonadota; class Alphaproteobacteria; order Hyphomicrobiales; family Rhizobiaceae; genus Agrobacterium; species Agrobacterium sp. CG674. The sequence continues at coordinate 517,835 of NZ_JBNWDZ010000004.1, forward strand.
TTATCAGACGGCTCGGGAACCTCGATAATCTCAATCGCCAGATCATCCTCATCTCGCCGTCACGGCATGCGCCCTATTCCGGCATGTTACCGGGATATGTGAGCGGCCAATACAGCTTCGAGGACTTCCATATCGATCTTGTGGCGCTTTGCGCCCGCTCCAGAGTAAGCTTCCTCGCCACGACCGCCTCGGGGATCGATCCAGACAGGCGGCAGGTCAGTCTCTCCGACGGCCAGGTGCTCGACTATGCACTGCTGTCGATCGACATTGGCTCCACCCCATCCCTCCCTCCCGAAGTGACGGGCGGGATCTCGGTGAAACCAATCGCGAGTTTCACGCAGCGCCTCCAGCAAATCGATACGCTCGTCGCAGACCGGGCGGGTCCGCTTCGACTGGCCGTCGTCGGCCAGGGGGTCGCCGGGGTCGAGATGGCATTTGCCCTGCAAAAGCGGTTCGGCCAGTCCCGGGTGGAGATATTGCTTGCCGGACGGGCGAGAGACGTGATCGCGGAACGAAGCCTTTCGGCGCGCACGATGGTCAGAGAGGAGCTCGCGCGCGCGGAGATCGCCCATCACCCGCATTTCGACGTGATCGGCTTTGATGCGGGAGCGCTCATCGCGCGCGACGGGCGCAAGCTGGACGTGGACGATGTGGTCTGGACAACCTCGAGCGGAGCACCGGTCTGGCTCGGCGAGACCGGCCTCGCGCTTGATGCCGCAGGCTTCATCCGCGTCGATGATGCGTTGCGGTCACTCTCGCATCCGGAAATCTTCGCGGCGGGTGATGTCGCCTCCCTGCCGGACCCGCGCCCAAAGGCAGGCGTCTTCGCTGTCCGTCAGGGGCCTGTTCTGGCCGAGAACATTCGCCGCGTTCTTTCAGGGGAGGCATTGGTGCCCTTCCTGCCCCAAAAGCGGTGGTTGGCTCTGATCTCACTCGCCGACGGCCGGGCGATTGCCGACAAGTGGGGCGTAGCTATGTCCGGGCGATGGGTGGCGAAGTGGAAGCACTGGAACGACACCCGTTTCCTCCGGAAGTATAGAAATCCACCCTAGGCTCTGTTGACAAAGTTCAACGATCTGGCCGCATATTCAACGCTGCTTCAATTTCGGCAAATGTATCGACGTGTCGTTCGCGTTGATGCAGGAGATACTCGGAGTGCCTTTTCGCGAATGCATCGACCTCACCAAGCTCTGCTGGGTAGGCCTCCCCCACGCTTTCAAAGAAGAACCCGTGTCGCACCAGCCTTTCGACTTTATCCCACTGCTTGATGTCTGACATTTTCGGGGCTTTGAATTTGCGATTGAGACCGATGCTTGGCCCGCCACAGTTAGGGCAGGCCGAGACCGCATCCGGCCGTGATGCTCGCCTAAAGCTCTTCCGGCACTGGAAGCACGCATACGGATGAAGATTGTGGCGAAGGCGTTTCGTTGCGAACCATAGCTGTCTCGGGTCACTTTTCATCGTTCTTTCAAACGCTAGCAGTCTAACGATTCCCATCCCATCGAAAAAATGATTCAAGCCTTCCTTTTAGGAGGCGGTCTTGACAAGAGGCGATGTTAGCGACGCGGAATGGAGGATCATCGAGGCGCTATTGCCTACCGAGCGTGGGCGGAAGTCCCGCCCCGCTCACGATAATCGACGTTACCTCAATGGAATGCTGCATGTGCTCCGGGTTGGGTCGTCTTTTGCGCGATATGCATGAGCGCTACGGCAAGTGGAATTCAGTTTACGTTCGCTTCCGTCGCTGGGCTGAACAAGGCGTGTGGGACGCCCTCCTTGAGGCACTCGTGGAATTGGGGCTGGCGGACGACTGGCAACATATGATCGATAGCACCACTGTTCGCGGCCACTCTCAGGCTGCGGGCGCTAAAGGGGACTTCTCAGGAGGCTTTTGGTCGATCACGCGGCGGCTTTACGACGAAAATCCACGCCCGCGCAGACTGTCAGGGACGCCCTCTCGGCTTTATCCTGACCGGCGGATAGGCTTCGGATTACAGTGCCGTTCCCGATCTACTGGCAATACCCGCCAGCAAACCGAGGTTGTTTCTTGCCGACAAAGGGTATGACGGCAATTTCCTGCGCGAGGAACCGCTGATCCATGGGATCAGACCCGTCATTCCTCCGAAGGCTAACCGGAAGAACCCGCCTCCCTGCGCCTTTCGAGCCTACAAGGATCGAAACCGCATCGAACGGATGTGCAATCGGCTCAAACAGTTCCGTCGAGTCGCGACACGATACGATACGATACGACCAGAAAATCCTTCTCGGCATTCCTCGCGTTGGCCGCCGCTAAAATCTGGCTGCCTTACCGCGCTGGTCCGCACGCGATCATTGCCAAGGATCGATATGGATGTACGAACAGACAGAAGAAACTGCCCATCGAACATTTGGGTAATGCAGTATGCTCCAACTCAAAGACCATCAGCCGGCATGAACTCGAACGACGCGTGCTGGATGCTATCCCGTCCAATCTCTTGTCCGTCGAGAGCACCGCGTCTATTCAGGACGAGATCAACAAGGAGCTGTCTGCGTCTCGTAAGGCAGGGGAGCGGGACAAGGAAAAATTGAACGCCACACTGAACGAGGTAACGCGGAAGCAGGACGTAGTGGCAGCTCAAGTTACGGAGCGCATCTTGAACGCGCAGCCACAGATCGACGCATTCACTAGGATGCTCGACGATCTACACAGACAGCGAAACGAGCTGGAGGCGGACTTGGCGAGGGTTGCAGTAAGGCGCACAGGGCCGCCGAAGATATTCATCATCAACCCATCGATGTATAGCGCAGCGATCGCCGCGCTCAAAACGATCACCCGTACCGGCAACACCGAACATGACGAGGTGCAGCGCCGTTTCAACTTCATCCGCGATCTCGTCCAGAAGGTGCTGGTTTCGCCGTCTGCGGATGGCAAGTCACCCGACCTTACGATCGTCGGCCGTCTGGCTTCCAACCTCGCCTCCATGCGGGCGTTTCAACAGCACAGCGCCGGGTTGCAGGACTGTCACAGGAACGAGTACGCCCGCCGTGTTAGGGCGGGTGAGTTCAGGGATAGTCAGGAGAAGCTGGAGTTTCTGTCTCACTTCCGTGCCTTTCTCGCCGAGGCGGAGACTGACTGGAAGTTGTTACAATATTTGGTTGCGGGGGCCTGATCACGCGGAGACTTGCAAATTCTGCGCATTGAATGAATCGAACCGACGACAGCCCTGTTCTTTCGCGTCGATCTCATCAGGACCGTCAGTGGAACTAGAAATTCCAGTCCTCGATCTCGTTCACCAGTGCCTAGCAAACCGAACAGGAGGATTGTCTTGAACAACATATCTCCGTCTTTGGGATGCAGTTGTCAGCAACCAGTTGCAACGCTGGGGCGAGCACGGCAGGTGTTGAACGCGTTCGACTTAGAAAGTGTAATATTCCTCCGCCTGTTTGATCTCGAGCCTTCCAGTCCTCGCCTTGAGCCATAGAAGTGCGTCATCTAGGAAGGTAAAGACCACCGGAATGACCAGAAGGCTCAGGAAGGTGGATGTAATCAATCCGCCTATCACAACGATACCCATGGGTTGGCGAAAGCTTGAGTCTCCCGAGACGAGACTAAGCGCTGCAGGCAGCATGCCCCCAGCCATAGCGATGGTCGTCATGATAATTGGTCGTGCTCGCTTGTGGCAAGCATCCACAAGGGCATCGTAGCGAGGCATGCCAGCCCGCCGCGCCTCGATAGCGTACTCCACAAGGAGGATCGAGTTTTTCGACACAATCCCCATTAGCAAGATCAAACCGATAACGGCGGGCATCGAAAAGCTTGTTCCTGTGAGCACCAACGGTAACAATGCCCCGCCAAGCGCCAGCGGTAACGCCATCAAAATCGTGACGGGTTGCAGGAAATCATGAAACAGCAGCACCAGAACGGCATAGATGCAAAAAATGCCGATTGCCATGGAGGTGCCGAAACTGCTGAACAATTCGCTCTGCCGTTTCAATTCGCCCTGCTCGATAAATTTCACGCCCTGCGGCAGGTTCTGGTAGCTGGGCAATTTTGCAGCCTCTGCCGTAACATCAGAGAGGTTCCGGCCATTCAACTCGACCGTCAGCGAAACATTGCGCGATCGGTCAAGCCGGTCAATTTGACTGGGGCTTGAGCCGACAAAGATATCAGCAATGGTACCGAGTGAGACATTGGCGTCTTTGCCCTCGACGGGGATCAGCGATATCGCATCAAGGGACTGGCGGGTCACGGGGTCGAGCATCACCCGAATGGCGACCTGGCGTTCCGGCAGATTGAGTTTCGACAGCGCCGTATCATAGGCGCCAGACGTCGCCACGCGAATAGCCTCGGCGATAGACTTGGATGTGACACCGAGAGAAGCCGCTTGGGCGAGATCGGGCTTGATCGTCACTTCCGGCGTCTGCATGGCCGCAGATGAAGTCACATTGCCAATCCCGGACAGCGTGCGCAGGTCTGCTTCAAGTGCCGCCGCGGCTTGCTCGAGAAGGTCTGAGTTATCGCCTGCGAGTGTCAGGGTCAGTTGCGTACCGTTGCCACCGGAGCCTATTTCAAGGCGCACGCCGGGCAACTGCTCCAGAGCATTTCGCAAATCATTTTCGATCTGCGCCTGCTTGATATCGCGGTCATCGATCGGCGTCAGATTGACCACGATGGTCGCACTATTGGTGCTTGAATTTGACGTGCTGTTCATGCCGCCCGTGGAGGCTGTGCCTGTTGCCTGAAACACCGATGTGACGTGGTCCACACTAGAGATGATCTTGGATGCCTTCTCCGCTGCCTCATCGGTTGCTTCGATCGTTGAGCCATAGGGCGTGGTCAGCGTGACCTGCGTCTGGCTGTTATCGGAGGCGGGAAAAAAGCCGGTCGAGAGATGGGAGAGCAGCAGGATCGTGAAGGCCAGAAAACCAACGGTTCCGAGCACGGGTATCCAGCGGCGGCGCAATGCGCCTTTTACAAGCCAGAGATAGCCCCGCATTATCAGGCCGTCTTCATTGTGTGCCTTGCCAGTTGCCTTCATCAAATAGGCCGCCATCATCGGCGTTACCAATCGTGCAACCACAAGCGAAGCAAGAACGGCAACCGACGCGGTGATGCCGAACTGCTTGAAGATGATGCCGGGAATGCCGCCCATGAAGGCTGTGGGCAAGAATACGGCAACCAGCGTGAATGTGGTGGCGATCACGGCCAGACCGATTTCATCGGCCGCCTCCATCGCCGCATCAAAAGGACTTTTGCCCATATTGAGGTGTCGCTCAATATTCTCGATCTCGACGATGGCATCATCGACAAGAATTCCGACCACCAGAGAAATCGCCAGCAAAGTGATGGTGTTCAGCGAATAACCCAGCAGATACATGACGAGGAACGTGGGTATGATCGAGAGCGGCAATGCGACTGCGGCCAGAAGCGTTGCACGCCAGTCTCGCAGAAACAGCCAGACCACAAACACCGCAATCAGCGCACCTTCATAGACCATGTGCATCGAGGATTCGTAGTTCTGCTCGGTCGGGACGACGGTGTTATAGGCTTCTTCTATGGTCACTTCAGGATGGGCAGCGGCGAACGCGGTCATCGCCTCACGGACCTTGTCGGTAATCGCGGTATCGGAATAGCCCTTGGACCGCTTGATCTGGGCGGCAATTACGGGCTTGCCGTTGAGATAGGCAAGCGAGGTCAGATCATTGTGGGTATCTTTCACAGTTGCAACTTCGTCCAGCCGAACCCAGTTTCCTGCAGGCAGCGGGATGGGCAATGACCGGAGTTGTTCGGCGCTGTTGACGGTTGCCAGAGTGCGCACAGATTGGCTTGCGCCACCAATCCTGCCTTTGCCACCCGACAGATCGGATTGCACGGCTTCGACCTGATTGTTGACGTCATTGGCGGTCAAACCCAGCCCATCCAGCAGATTTGCGTTGAGCTCGACCCGGATTTCCCGGTCCACACCGCCGAGGCGTCCCACTTCACCGACGCCATCCACGGCCATCAATGCGCGCGAAAGATCGTTGTCGATGAACCATGAGAGTTCCGCCGCATCCAGTTTGTCCGAATGCACGACGTAAGTGATGAGCGGAGAAGCGTTCAGCGATTTCTTGGACACGGTCGGTGCATTCATTTCCGCCGGAAGGTCGCTCTGCGCCTGATCGACGGCACTTTTCACCTCATCCAGCGCCTCCTGTGTGTCCTTGCCGACTTCGAAGGCAACAGAAATACTCACCGCGCCGTCAGTGATTGTGGTGGTAACGGAATCCAGCTTAGAAAGCCCCGTCAGCTCATCCTCGATCTTGCGCGCCACCTCCGTTTCCAACTGCGATGCTGCGGCACCATCCAGCGAAGCGCTGATCTGAATGGTCGGAAGATCCATATCGGGGAAATTCTGAACATCAAGACGGTTGAATGCCCACAGACCGCAGGCGGTCATCAGCACGAAAAGCAATATGGGCGGGACAGGATTGCGGATGGACCAGGAGGAGAAATTCACTTTGCTGCCTCCGTCTTTGCCGTCTCGACGCCATCAGAGACCCGCACCACAGAGCCATCCGCCAGGAAGGCACCACCTGACGTCACAACCTTGTCGGACGTTTCGATGCCGGAGAGGATTTCGACACGGTCTCCCTGGCGGCGGCCCGTCTCAACGCGCTTGCGCGTCACTGTCATTTTCTCGGCTTCTTTCAGAATGAACACATAGGCAAATCCATCTCGCAGCGTCACTGCGGTCGCCGGCACCGTCAGCGCATCGGTATGGTCGAACTCGAAATAGCCGCTGGCCAGTATTCCAGTTTTGGGAGTTTGCATCCCCGTTTTTGGCTGGAGCATCACATATACGATAACCCGACCATTATTCGTCGATGTGGTGGGGGAAACCAACCTAACCTCGCCGCTGATATCGCCATCCGGTGTCGGTATAACCGCTTTCGTTCCTTCTCTGACATCGGCCAACCGCTTGACTGGCAACTCGGCCTGCCATTCGACCCTGTTTTGCCGGATCAGCTTGAACAGTTCGTCACCGGCATTAACGACATTTCCGAGAGAGGCCGAGCGTGCAGATATGATCCCGTCGTCAACGGCATAAACCCTTGTGCGGTCCAGTGTCAGTTGCGAAGATGCCAGCGCAGCTTTGGCAGAGAGAACGTCGGCTTTCGCCTTGCGCTCGCTGATGAGATACTCTGTTGTTTGCTGTTTCGACAATGCACCAGACCCCGTCAGTCCTCGGGCGCGATCCGCATCTGCAACGGCCTGATCGAGTGCTGCCTCTTGCTTTTCGACGGTAGCCTGCTGCTGTTCAAGATCTGCTTGAGCGGTCGCGGTGTCGAACTGAACGAGCAGATCTCCTTTTTTGACTTCAGTACCCACATCTGCCCTGACATCCGCGATTTTCAGGCCGCTGACCTCGGCTGCGATCACCGCCTCATGCCACGCGGCAAGACGACCACTTGCCGGTATGGTGACTGGCCACTCCAGGGTCTGCGCAGCGGCAACGGAAACGGTCAAGGCAGCGGCTTGAGCACTGCTCTGCTCGGTGTCCTCGCTGCGCGCAAGATAAGGCGTCAAAGCGAATGTCGTCGCGACCAGAATGAGGGTAAATCTACGCATCAGTGGGTTCCATTAAGAGCAATTGGCGCGCCAGCAGGGGCAGCCCAGTCGCCGCCGAGAGACTTGTAGAGGGCGATCCAGTACTGGACCGCGTCGCGCCTGATTTCGATGAGGGTGATGGCAGCCGACTGTGCCGAACGACGAGCCTCTTCCCGGTCGAGAATACTGACGCCACCGGATTTCCAGTTCTCATCGACCGAGCGGAAATAGCTTTGATAGTTATCAGCGGCTGTCTTGGCATCGCCAATGCGCTTCAAAGCGGTGTTGACGCGAATAAGGGCTGTCTCCACATCGGCCACAGCCGTCAGGACACCGGACTTATAACTTGCGACAGCAACATCGTAATCCGCCACGGCACTTCTGATGGCAGCCCTTTTGGTGCCACCATCAAACAGCGGTATCGACAATGCGGGGCCAAACGACCACGGTGCCGATCTGCCGGTTACGGTGGATTCGCTGATGGAAATAGATCCACTCAGGCTGAGACTGGGATAAAGGTCAGCTTTCGCTGCGCCAACATCTGAAACCGTTGCTGCGACCTCGGCTTCCAGCGCATTGATGTCAGGCCTTTGCCTCAAAACCTCTACCGGTACGGAGGCGATCCGCAACGATGAAGGCTGTGGAATGCGACTTTTCCCCTTATCCAGCAAATTTCTGATCACCACCTCATCGGTAGCAGTCAGTTGGACCAGTGACTTGATGATGATCTCGCAGTCACCGCGTTGGGCGGTCAGATTTGACGAGGATGTCGCCGCACTCGCGCGGGAGAGCGCCAGATCGGCCATCGACGTGAAGCCGGACAGTGCTGACTTTTCAGTGGCGCGTATTGTCTCTCTTTGCGATGCGAGCTCGTCGCGGTAAAGCTGTTCCAACTGGCGACACGCGCGATACTGGACGTAGTAATCGCCGACCTCGGCTGCGATGGAAATCCGCGCGTCATGCCAAGACCAGACCTTGCCTTCAGCTCTCGAAGCCGCAGCCTGCGTTTCTTTCTTGGTCTTGCCGAACAAATCGAGCTCCCAGGAGGCGTCTAGACCACCACTCTTGTTCGTTCCGGCCACAATTTTGTTGAGGTCATCCCCTTTGTTTCCCTCGCGAGATGCAGAGGCAGATCCATCCAACGACGGGAAGAGTCCTGCTCGTGCGCTGTCGAGCGTGGCACGCGCCTTGTCGATATTGCCGACGGCTTCCTGAACGGTCGGATTTTCCCGTTCCGCCAGTGTCAGCAATTCCGTCAGCGAAGGATCCTTAAAGCTTGCCCACCACGCGGCGAGATCCGTAGAGCGACCTCCATGCGGCAGTGTCGCGTGCCAATAGGGTGCCGCAACAGAACTCGAAGGTTTGAGGGCACCAAGGCTGGTGCAACCGGCGAGCACCGACAAGGTGGCGATGATGGAAACTGAAGAGAAAACTATACGCATGAATCCGGGCTGCCTTGAAGCTGTCGGCTGCACTATAGGGATCGCGATGTTAATCTCGGTCAAGAAGCTGTTAAGTTAGGTAAAAGTGCTGTCTTTGCGGTCGTTAGGCCTTAAACGTGGAAGCATCGACGCGACGGATGCAAAATATGCCCAAGGTGCTTTTAATCGATGATGACATCGAGCTGACAAATCTGCTCTGCGAATATCTGACCGAAGAAGGCTTCTCCGTTGACACCACGAACGATGGCAGAACCGGTATCGCCGCAGCTATAACCTCGTTGATCGATCTCATTGTTCTTGACATCATGATGCCAAGGATAAACGGCCTCGATGTGCTGCGGAAAATCCGGCAGGTTAGCGATGTTCCGGTTTTGATGCTCACAGCACGCGGAGATGACATCGATCGAATATCCGGGCTCAATCTGGGCGCGGACGATTATGTTGCCAAGCCCTGTTCGCCAGGAGAGTTGGCCGCTCGAATCCGCGCCATTCTGCGTCGCTCCGGTCGGACCGAGCGGGATGGATCACTGGAAATACTAAAGACCGGCGCACTAATGCTTTATCCGTCGAACCGCAGAGCGGAGTGGCGCGGTTCCCAGCTCGAACTGACCGGCACCGAGTTTAGCCTGCTCGAGGTTCTTGTTCGGTCTTCCGGACAGCTCGTATCCAAACAGGATATCTCCCTTCGCGCGTTCGGCAAACCTCTGACAGCATTCGACCGTCGCATCGACGTCCATATCAGCAGTATCCGCCAAAAGCTCGGAACGCGCGAAGACGGGCAGCCCTGGATTCAGGCCGTAAGAGGACGCGGCTATCAGCTGTTAGAGGGCTAGTGATGCATCGACTATTCTGGAAATTTTTCACCGTCGTTTGGCTGGCCATGGCAGGGTCGATAGCATTGCTGTTTGCAATCAGCACTCTGTTCCAATCCCCTTTCGAAGAAGAAGTCGCCAACCGTGAACATAGGCTCGCGCTGGAAACAACGGCCCAGCTCTTGCAGTCGGATGGATTGGACGCTGCCATGAAGCTGGTGGCGGCCATTGAGCGTACCGGTCGCGCGGTATCCATCAGCATCGATAAGGTCGGTCCAGCAATCGATTGTGCGGTGAAGGCGGAACATGACTTAATTGTAAACGCGGTGAGAGACGGCAATTGCTACGCAATCGAGATTGCTGGATCGCCTCAGGGTGTGATTTCGAAAACCTGGCCGCGGACAGTGCCATGGTTGGCCGCACTTATGGCAGCCGCGGCGGCTGCTTACTGGCTCGCCCGATACTTTATCACCCCTGTGGAGCAACTTCGATATGGGCTGCGGGCCATAGCAAATGGCCAACTTGATGTTCGAATTGCCCATACAATCGGCAGCAAGCGCGACGAAGTCGCCTCTCTGGCGCACGACCTCGACATTACGGCAGCACGCCTTCAGGAACTCCAGATTGCACAGCAACAGTTGTTTCACGACGTCTCTCACGAGATACGCTCCCCCCTGTCAAGATTGCAGGCGGCCATAGGCGTTCTACAACAAAACCCAGCGCGGTTGACGGCAATGATCGAGCGGATGGGAAAAGAGGTCGAGCGCCTGGACGAATTGGTCGGGGGAATTCTAACTTTGGCCAGGCTTTCGGAACGACAGGCTACGCGCTTTGACCGGCAAACCATTGATGTTGTCGATCTTGTTAGAGAGATTGTCGAGGATGCGAGTTTCGAAGGCCAATCCCGCGATATCAAAGTTCAGTATGAAGGCGTCGATACATTCGTGGCTTCGGTCAATGGTGAATTGATTTACCGGGCTCTAGAAAACGTGATCCGCAATGCAATTGCCTACACCCGAGACAAAACATCTGTTCTCGTCACCTCGAAAGTACACGGTCAGCAACTTTCGCTGTCAATCCAGGATGAGGGGCCCGGCGTACCGGAGGCGGAGCTGGACGCTATTTTCCAACCGTTCTCACAAAGCTCTACCGTCACCACCCGCTCAGGCTTTGGCCTCGGCCTTGCCATCGCACGTCGCGCGGCCGAATGGCATGGCGGCGGCGCCATTGCCACCAATACGCCGTCAGGAGGTCTACGCGTGGAACTCACGATCCCAGCGAGTTCTTGAGAGGCCAGGGCAGTGAGTTAGCCGTCCATATTGGGTGTTGAATGGAAGCTCCTGGTATAGTGCCCGTTCCCGATAAACATCACTACAAGCCTACAATTTACCCAACGATTCACGAGGTTTACAGCGCTTAAGCTCTGGCTCTTTATGGATGGTGATCATTGTCGATAAGCAGTTTTACCTTGTTAACCATTGACCGGGAAACTTTTTACAAGTCGTATTTTGCTCCCCTCGCGACAGTGCCAATTCGTTTGTAGCAATCAACACTTCGATCAAATGTGGTTGAGCGCCAGCGAAACCTTCTGCCGAGCCGTCAAAGTTGGTATTTTTAAAAATACTTGCAGGTTCTGGTTCCACCCCAGCCGCTCTTGATGAGTTGCCTTTCGCTCTTGCAAAAAGGTACGAGGTCAAGTCAACCATGTTTGCGCAAAACGTTACCAAATCTGCGTTGGGAAATGCTTATCGTGCAGGCCAACTCCATGCAGGTGAATCGATCCCTTCAGCCACCGTTTCGCCGAGTACCTTGGAGAGCCGCACCATCAAAGCCTTTCCCTCAGCGTCAAGTTGCGAAACCAACTCCTCCGCATGGGACACGACGAGCAGTTGAGACCGGTCACACGCCCGGATGATCAAACGAGACAGGGGCGCAAGGAGGCTGGGATGCAGACTGGTTTCAGGCTCGTTGAGCACCATCAGGGATGGAGGGCGCGGCGTGGTGAGAGCTGCCACCAAGAGCAGATAACGCAAAGTGCCATCGGAGAGTTCTGCCGTCGAAAGCGGCCGCAGCAAACCCTTCTGGCGCATCAGCAGTTCGAAGCGCCCTCGCTCCGTCTTGATCTCGATTATGCTGCCGGGAAAAGCATCTTCGATAGCGGCATCGAAGCCAGCCGCATCGCCAATCTCCCGGATCGTCGCGATGGCTGCTGCCAGATCGGCGCCGTCGGATGACAGGGCCAATGTTCGGGTACCAATCTGCATCTGTCTCACAGGCGAAGAGGGATCAGTTCGAAAGTGATCGTAAAAACGCCACCCACTCATTTGGGCACGCAAATACAGAAGTTCAGGTAAATTCTTGGGGTCAGCGGACTGCGTCATCATGCTTTCGAATGATGCGAGATCGTGCAGCAACACCTGACGTTGACCGCTTTCGGAAAGAGCGGTCACAACTGGCCCTGCACGTTCTGCGAACACATTTCGGCGGCTCAACGCTTCACCTGCCCACACCGCTTCTGCCTTGATGACGGGATCAAGCGCAAAATAGCTCGGCTGGGGTGGAGCCACAGGCAATCCCAGATCGATCGCGTAGCCGTAGTCATCCGATGCGAACCCAAGCTTGAGTGCGACCGGATGTTTCCGCACCGTCCCCTGCACCGGCACTGTGCCGTCTTTCATGCTGCGCGAAAAAGCCTCCGGTCCAGCCCATATCGTTGATTGCAGGCCACCCTCTACCGCCAATGATGCGATAGCCCGTCCCTGCGCGACATCTGCCAGAAGTCTTAGCGCGCGATAGAAACTCGATTTTCCTGCCCCGTTCCCACCGGTGACGACGGTAAGGTTTTCAAGCGGCAGGACGAGGTTACGAAGGGACCGATAACCCGAAATGGCGATCGTCAGGATCATGCGCTATCCTTGTTTCTCTCTTCTCTCACCAGATCAACGAACGCTCTGAGGGATGCCGACATGAGCCTGCTCGAGAAGTATAGCCGGGGGCCATCGAACGTGCTCCACCATTGTGGCAAGACTGGCTTGAGGTCGCCGGTCTTCAAGGCTGGATCAAGCCAATTTTCAAAAGTACAGATGATGCCATGTCCACCGCGCGCTAGCTCAATTGCAGCAGGTGCTGCATCGACACCGATGATGACACGACTTGGAGGATCGACTGTCAGGGACTGATCCCCGCACTCCAACTCCCAGGCTGTGAGCGCGCCGCTCGAGAACCGTAGCCGGATGCAGTCGTGAGCGAGCAGATCGCTTGGATGCGAAGGCGCGCCCCGCGCATCAAGGTAACCAGGTGATGCTGCGAGAGCCAGACGCTGAAACTTGGGGCCGATGGGAACAGCGATCATATCCTGCGCCAGATGCTCACCGTAGCGGATACCAGCGTCACATCCCGCAGCCGTGATGTCGACAAGTCTGTCTTCAACGACGATCTCAATCCGTACACCTGGAAAACGGATCAGGAAACGATCAATGAGCGGAGGCAGTATATCGACCATGACGGCCCCGGTGACATTCAGCTTGAGTTGACCCCTCACCTCGTCCTGAGAGCTCATGGCATCCTGCAGTGCCGCTCGCGTTTCGCGCATAAGCGGCGACAGACGTTCCGCAAGCGTTCGCCCTACCTCCGTCAGGCTTACGCTCCGCGTGGTTCTTATGAGGAGAGGAGCCCCCAAACGGGTCTCCAGCAAAGCAACCTTCTCGCTGACCGTTGATGGCGATAACCCAAGGCGCTTAGCGGTTTTACGAAAACCACCGGTCTCGCACACCGAAAGAAAGATGGACAGATCGTCCATAGGAAGTTGATCGCTGTTCGCCATGGCGATCAGACTAGCCGGTTTCGGGTATCTTATCAAACAATCGATCAATGCTAGATTTGACTGCATCGGCTTCAGGCCGATTGTTGAAAGTCAAAACCTTCAACCACATTCAAACCAGGAGAAATAACATGACGGCTAAGTCTGTATTGATTACGGGCGCTAACAAGAGCATCGGCTACGAGACAGCCCGGCAGCTTGGCCGGCTCGGTTATCGCGTATGGCTCGGGAGCCGAGACGCAGCGCGGGGTGCAAGTGCGGCCCAAAAGCTTTCCTCAGAGGGTCTAAACGTGCGAGTGATTGCTATCGATGTAGCGGATGACGATAGCGTCAAGAACGCAGCGGCAACCGTGTCCGCTACCGATGGGAAGCTCGATGTGTTAATCAACAATGCTGGTATTCCGGGCAGTTATACCGCTCCGGGGGCACAGGAAATCAGTGAAATCGAAACTGTGTACCAGACCAACGTTTTCGGCCCGATCCGAACGACGCAGGCGTTTTTGCCTGTGCTTCGTGTGTCTGGCCAAGCCAATGTCATCATGGTCAGCAGCGGTCTTGGATCGCTGACATGGCTTTCTGATCCCACACACCCCTACCACGCCGTGAACATTCTGGCGTATAACAGCTCCAAGACGGCGCTGAATGCGATCACCCTGTCTTTGGCCAAGGACCTTGCGAAGGACGGGATCAAGGTCAATGCCGCCGACCCTGGCTACACGAAGACGGATTTCAACAACCACACCGGATATCGGACAGTCGAGCAGGCTGCAGATACAATTGTCTGGCTGGCGTGCCAAGATGCCTCCGGGCCAACGGGCGGGTTCTTCTTCGAAAGAAGCCAAGCGCCATGGTAATGGTGCGGTCGCTCACTCGCACCAACTGTGCGCGGGTTAGCCCCAAACATTGAAGCAGAGAGTGGCAAGTTTTGTAATGAGCCTGTGCGCCATGGTTGCGGTGACCAATTCTGAGATCGCGAGCAGACATCCATAACTAGTTGATCATTTTAAGCGCAAGATCGCCCGTAAATTCCAGCCTCAAGCTGGTCGACAAAGAAAACAAATCCACGGACCGAACAAAGTCTCAGCCCGTGGCGTCTTTTCAAAGCAGAATAGTCTGAACTACGACTGATCGCTTCCTGCCGTTGTAGCATGAATGTCGAAGAGCTCGTCATAGGCGGTTGGGTTGCTGGCGAGGACAGGGTTGCCGAGCGTCAGATTTTCACTGTCGTAAGGAAACGGCATGTATCGTCCACCTGCTTGTTTGACGAGGCAGAACCCCGCCATACAATCCCAAGCGTGCATGTGCGGTTCGTAATAACCGACCAGACGCCCAGCCGCGACGTAGGCCAGCATCAGTGCGCCGGAGCCGTTTCGGATGAAATTTCCGCCGATGGACAGCAGGGAAGCGATGATGCCGCCGACCCGCTCTGGTGTGACGTAATTGTTGCTGCCGATGCCCGTTAGCGCATTCTGGATCGTGCGCGCGGGATCGAGTTGGAGCAGCTTGCCGTTGAGTGTTGCGCCGAAACCCTCGGCCGATGCATAGAGTTCGTCCTCACAGGGTACTTTGATGACGCCGACAACCGGAATGCGGTCATAAATCACAGCGATGGAAACGCACCATGTCGGCATGCCATTGACGAAGGGGGCAGTACCGTCAATCGGATCCACGACCCAAGTGAAGCCGGATTTACCCTCGGTGCAACCGAATTCCTCACCCAGAAATCCGTCTTCCGGCAGCGCTTCGGCAACATGTTCGCGCAGAAGAGTT
Source organism: Agrobacterium sp. CG674 (assembly GCF_053521645.1). Taxonomy (NCBI): domain Bacteria; kingdom Pseudomonadati; phylum Pseudomonadota; class Alphaproteobacteria; order Hyphomicrobiales; family Rhizobiaceae; genus Agrobacterium; species Agrobacterium sp. CG674. The sequence goes on from NZ_JBNWDZ010000004.1 coordinate 533,249, forward strand.
TCGACGTTGCGGTCTGCGATGGAAACCACATCGTGAAGATCGCGCTTGGTTTCGATCACCAGTGTCTCACGCCTGTTGAAATAATCCAGCGCCAGTGCGCCAGCTTTTTCCGCCATTGTCTTTGCGAGGGAAAAGCGCAGTTCAATAGCGCTTTCATGTGTCGTCATTGTTATGTCCTTTGATTGTAAGTCTGACGTTTCAGCCGTTTATCAGTGCGATGCCACGTTTTTTAAACCCAAGAGTGACATCGCTTCTCGTCGGCATGCTCGTCTCCATGGCGTGGTCTGTGATGAAGAACGTGCCGACATCCGTCTCGACTTCATATTCGATGTGGCCGCCAAGATAGGCACTATGGAGCACGCGCCCTGGCAGCCCATCGCCGCCCGGCGCACCGATGATGATAGAACCAGGTCTGACGGCGAGCTTAGCTGACCCCGGCTTCGCGCCATGGCCTTTCACGGAATAATCGACGCCTGCCAAGCGGATGACCGCCTGTTCGCCTTCGACGCGGATTACTTCGCAGGGAATGACATTCGCTTCGCCCATGAAGTCAGCTATGAAGGGGGATGCAGGGGCCTCGTAAAGCTCACGCGGCGCACCTGATTGGGCAATCTCGCCATCCTTCATAACGATGATGCGGTCTGAGACAGCCAGAGCTTCGTCCTGATCATGGGTTACATAGACGGCTGTAAAGCCGAGACGCTGCTGCAACTCCCTGATTTCGGTGCGCACGCGGCGCCGCAGGCGCGCATCGAGGTTGGACAGGGGTTCGTCCAACAACAGAACCTGCGGTTCGAGAACCAGCGCGCGGGCGACCGCCACACGCTGCTGCTGCCCACCGGAAAGTTCTGCTGGAAGACGTTGGCCCATACCAGCGAGACCGACGAGTTTCAGGCCTTCCTCCGCCTTTTCCCGTGCGTCGTTTTTACGAAGACCGGAGGATTGCAAACCGTAGGCAACATTGTCGAGGGCCGTCATATGCGGGAAAAGTGCATAGGATTGAAATACCATCGAGACGTCACGCTCGTTTGCTGGCAGCATCGTCACATCCGTATCGCCGATCAGAATGCGGCCGGAAGTTGGATGCTCTAGCCCTGCCAGCATTCGAAGCGTTGTGGTTTTGCCGCAGCCTGACGGCCCTAGCAATGTTACCAGTGTTCCCGGCTCGATGGTCAGAGAGAGGTCGGGGATGGCTGTAAATGCACCGAAAGTCTTGCGAACATTTTGAAAGGTGACGGAGCCGGGTTTTACCTTGATCATGCGGCTTTCTCCTGAGCGAGAGGAACGGTGGGAGCGGTCGTGACACCGGCGACGCGGTTCTCGCGTCTGAGGCGTCGTTCACCGACAATGAGCTGAAAGCCCGTGATAACGGTGATCATCACGACGATGAGCATGGATGAGTAAGCAATCGCCACACCATATTCTCCGTTTTCAACGAGGCCGACGATGTAGGAGGTGGCCATGTTGTATTCTGCACTGACGAGGAAAATGACGGCGCTGATCGACGTGATGGCCCTAACGAATGAATAGACGAGGGCAGCGGTGATTGCTGGACGCAGAAGCGGCAGGATGACCTTGCGAATGGTACGGAAACTGTCCGCCCGCAATGTTAGCGATGCCTCGTCGAGACTCTTGTCCAATTGGCTCATGGCCGCGATGCCACCGCGCACGCCGACGGGCATGTTGCGGAAAACGAAGCAGGCGATCAGGATGAGAGCGGACCCCGTCATTTCGATGGGCGGAAGGTTAAACGCCATAATGTAGCTGACACCAATGACCGTTCCGGGAATGGCAAAGCTCATCATCAGCGCGAATTCGAAGACGTTCTTCCCGGTAAACTTCTGCCGGACGATGATATAGGCAGTCAAAAGCCCGACAGCAGCGGTCAGGGGGGCGGAAATCAGAGCGATTTTCATGGTCGTCCAGAACGAATTCCAGGCGACGCCCGTCCAAGCAATGCTGCCATTGTTGAAGCCGACGGAGAAAGCTCTGATATAATGGTCCAGTGTCAGCGAATTATCGAGACCCCAGGTTTTGACGAAGCCGCCGATCAGGATCATGCCGTAGACGACTATCGTGAACAGCATCCACGGCACGACGACGGCATGCACACCGATGGACAGTCCGCGAGGAAGAGCAATATGTGCTCCGCTATCGCCCTTGCCGGTTACCGTCGCAAAATTCTTGCCCGACAACCAGAAACGCTGCGCCAGAAAGGCGGAAAGCGTGAAGCAGAGCAGAACCATGGCAAGCACCGCCGCACGGGATGGATCGTTCTGCGAGCCGACGACGGCAAAGAAGATTTCTGTCGAGAGCACACCGTGGCTCCCACCCAGCACAAGCGGGTTGCCAAAATCAGCCATGCTTTCGATGAAGCCGATCAGGAACGCGTTGGCGAGACCGGGTTTCATCAGGGGCAGCGAGACGCGCCAGAAGGTGCGCCAGCGGTCTGCGCGCAAGGTTTGCGATGCCTCTTCCATCGAGGGGCTGACACCTTCCACGACGCCGATAAGAACGAGGAAGGAAATGGGCGTGAACGACAGGACTTGCGCAATCCAGATGCCGGTCAGGCCATAAAGCCAGCGTCCCGGCTCAATGCCAAACAGGTTCGAAAGGCCTTCGGTAACGACGCCCGCTCTGCCGAACAGCAGAGTAAGTGCAAGGCCGATGACGAAAGGCGGCGTAATGATCGGCAGGACAGTCAGCAAGCGCAGGCCTTTTTTGAAAGGAAAGCGTGTACGTGTCGCGACCAGCGCGAAACCGAGGCCGAGCAGGGTGGATGCAGAGGCCGTCATCAGCGCAAGCGCAAGGGTGCGCCACGCTACGCCGCAACGCTCTTCGCCGAAAACACAGCCGAGGCTCCAGATGCCCGGGTCCTGCAGGTTGCGAATGAAGCCATCAGGATTGAAGGAGCCGTCGAAGTCCTGCACCGACGCCGTAAACATGCTGCCAATGGGGTAAAAGACGAAGATCGCGACCAGAAATATCAGCAGCGATATCGAGGCGACGATGAATGCATCGCCCTTCATGACGCCCCGTTCTGCCAAGCCGAACGCGAAGAGCAGGACGAAAACGATGGCCATGACCACCGCACCCGCGCCCATGGAGGGTTGACCGTTTGCGAGCTGCCCGAACAGTGTCTCGCTAATGGTCCAAGTCCAGCCCGTAAAGCCGATGGCAAGTCCCTGAAGCGAGAGAAACAGCAGCCCCACGATGCCTGTGAGGGACATGAGCCGCCCGCGCTTCATCGGGTCGTTGATCGGTCTGACCAGACACACCGTCAGAAACATCACGAGGACGCCGATCAGCCAGAGTTTGCCATGGGCGGCGATCTGTAAAAGTGCCGGTGCAGAGGTGTCGGACGACAAGAAGTCTGAGATCCAGCCGAAGCCGAAAAAGCCCCGTTCAATTCTGTACCAGGGAAGAAGAATGAGGGCCGCTGCCCCAAGTGCCAGAACAATGTCCAGCCTGCGATTGCCACGTCTCATGGCTTACCTCGCTCTTTTTGCGATTGAAATGGGAGTGCATCAGCGGCACCGGAGAAGTTGGCCGGGTATTGTCTACCCGGCCAGAAGCGTGGGATCAGTTGGCGACGGCGCCAACCTCACGGTCCCAGCGTTCCAGCAGAGCCTTGCGCTTGACCGGATCGCCATAGGTCTTGAAGTCGTAGTCGATGAGCTTGATGTCCTCGAACTTCGGCGCTTCCTTCGGTACTTCAGCCTTTTTGTTCGATGGAAGCTGGAAGGACTTGGCATCCTTCATTCGCGACTGCACTTCCGGCGTCAACGCCCAGTCATACCAGACCTTGGCATTGTCCAGATTGCGCGCACCCTTGATGATAGACATGGAGCCGATTTCGTAGCCGGTGCCTTCGCATGGGGCGATGGACTTGACTGGGAAGCCTTCGGCAGTCTGGGCAACGGCGTCATGCATGAAGACAATGCCCAGCGCCGTCTCACCGCGTGCGGCAGCCTTCACCGGTGCCGAGCCCGATTTGGTGTATTGAGAAATATTAGCGTTCAGTTTCTTGAGATAGTCGATCGCTTGATCTTCACCCATGATCTGTGCGAGGGAGGCCAGTGCGGTATATGCCGTACCGGAGGAGTTGGGGTTGGCAATCTGAATTTCACCCTTTAATTCCGGGGCAAGCAGATCGGCCCAGCACAATGGCTCCTTGTAACCCTTGTCCTTGAAGATCGTCGTATTGTAGCCCCAGCCCAGAGCGCCCGCGTAGACACCAACCGTGCGGTAGCCTGTGCTTTCGGCCTGCTTCTGGGCCCAGTCCTGTAACTGGTCCAGCATGGGTGATTTGTATTCCATCGTCAGGTTTTCGGATGCCGCCTGCACATGGGGGTCACCAGTGCCTGCCCACCATAGATCGGTTTTTGGATTGCGGGCTTCGGCCCGAATTTTCGCGTAGGTTTCGCCGGATGACAGGCGCACCATATTGACCTTGATGTCGTGGGACTTTTCGAAGTCGCCCTTCATCTGTTCGCAAATCACCACATCTGCAGAACAAATGACGTTGAGTTCACCGGCGGCCTGTGCCGAAACCGCCCCGAGGGATACCCCGGAAAAAAGTAGAATGGAAAGTGCTGAAAGTCGCATGCGTTATCCTCCTGTTGCTTGCGATAAAGTATGATGGAAAGGCGCAATTTTGCCTTCACGGCATGGACGTCCATGTCGCCTGATCTTGGGTAACTGTCTGAAAAGTCGGGGTGCGGTTACTGCGTCGCTGTTATTTCCGCATCGAACCGCCTGAGGAGCCGACTTCGTTCGCCGGGTTGGCCGAAGGTCGCGAAGTCGTAGTCCACCATCTTGATAAGCGAGATATCCGGGGCTGCCGGAGGAAGTGCTGCCCTGGCATTCGAAGGCACCTGGTTCTGGCCTGCCGCTGCGCCTGTCGCTTGTCCCTCCGGACTCAAGGCAAATTCGACAAAGCGTTGCGCGGCCTCGATGTTCGCGGTGCCTTTGACAATGCTGACCGCGCCGATCTCGTAGCCCGTGCCCTCGCACGGTGCGACGATCACAAGCGGAAAGCCCTCTTCCTTCTGGGTCACAGCATCATGCATGAACGATATGCCGATCAGGGTCTCGCCTCTTGCCGCGGCCTTGACCGGTGCCGAGCCGGATTTTGTATATCCAACAACGTTGCGGTTCAGCGCGCCGATATCCCGAAAGGCCTCGTCTTCCCCGAAAAGCTGAATCAGTGTCGCGAGCATGGTAAAAGCAGTGCCGGATGAATTCGGGTTGCCAGCCTGAATGAGTCCCCTGTAAGCGTCGTTCGCCAGATCTTTCCAGCAGGTCGGGGCCGGAAGACCCTTTTGTGCCAGAACTTGCACGTTATAAGCAAAACCAAGGGCGCCTGCATAAATGCCAGAGGAGTGCTGCCCGGACATTTTGAAGAAGTTTTGCGCCCACGGCAAAATGTCGGCCTGATGTTTCGGCACGTAGATCTCAAGCAGGTCTTCGGATGCTGCCTGAAGATGGGTGTCGCCGGTGCCGCCCCACCAGACATCGATTGTCGGTGCAGATTTTTCTGACCTGATCTGGTCGAGTATTTCGCCGGTACTCTTCCGTGTTATGGAAATGGACATGCCCGACTGGGCTTCGAAGGATTGCTTCATTTGAGCACACCACGCCTCATCGGTGCCACACAGCACGTTGAGACTGGTGTTGGCCAAGCCGGGATCCACGGCGCAAAGCCATGCCGTCAGTCCCGTCACTGTAGCCAGTCGTGCTTTCAACAGAGCCTCCCTCTTGGAACCTCCCCGTTCCAATCTCCGCAGTGAGCATGTCAGATTTGCGGGTCGGTGCAATCGAAGAATGATTACCAATTTTGCACCGCAGTGCCGAAGAATATTACATTCATTACATTTATGTCGAAGTGCATCATCAGCTAGTCTTTGAACATCGATGACCAAACTCGTATGGTGTCATTGGGAGGACTACACATTGCTGAATCAGAAGGTGCGAATTCTGATCGTCGAGGACGATCCTGATATGGCGGAGCTGATATCCGATCTCGTGGAGGCCGAGGATTGGATACCGATTTGTGCGGGGTCGGCGGAAGAAGCGACGGCGATATTGGCGCGGGAACAGGTTCATCTGGTTCTGGTCGATCATAATCTGCCCGGCACTTCAGGGCGAACATTCGCCCAGCGACTGCGGCTTCAATCCGACATCGGTATCGTCATGGTCACCGCCGCCGGTAGTGCTGCAGATCGTGTGCTGGGGCTGGAAACCGCAGCCGATGACTATGTCGTCAAACCTTTCGAGCCGATTGAGCTGACGGCGCGCATGAAGGCGGTACTGCGCCGGACGATCCCCGCATTGAAGCACGACAAGGAGATCGAAAAGGACCACACGCGGTCGTCACTGCGGCTTGGCGATTGGGCTATCGATTTGGATGGGCGGCAGGCGACATGCCTGACGGACCGCAGCCGCACGCTGACAACGGCGGAGTTTGCGCTGCTCGAGATACTCGCGGGCACCCCCAACCAGCCAGTCAGTAGGGCTCAGATTCTAGATTGCCTTGGCACTGAGAGCGAGCGCTACATCGATCGCAACGTCGATGTGCTGGTTCTGCGCCTGCGCAGAAAGATAGAGCTCAATCCAGACTTGCCCCGCCACATCAAGACACGGCGCGGCAAAGGTTATGTGCTGCACACAGATGAGGCAGAGCTTTTACCGTGATCAGCCGTTCGTTTCTCTCATCGATTGCTTTCCGCCTGCCATTCGCAATCGTATTTATCTGCTGTCTGGTGTTCAGCCTGTCTGCAACGGCAATCTTCGGCTTGCAACGCGCGCGCAACGAGATGGCGGCCTATGGGCTGCAAGCCTTTTCCAGCCTGGCAAAAGCGTCTCTCATTTCGAGACAGGTTTCAGATTTGGTATCAAGCGCACCGTTTCTCATGAACGCCGCATCACCCTACCGGGTATCCAGCGAAAGCCGCGCTGTCGTTGCGCAGGTCGATGGTTTGCTGAGCATGATCGATCGTGACGGTGAAGACTCCGTTATCCGAGGTTTTGCCAGTGGCCAGATCGTGGAACTGCTTAACCTCATTCACACCCAGACCAGAGAGTTGGCAAGGAATGCTGATGCCGCGCAGGATCATAAAGCGAAGGCCGCAGCGGCGCTGAGTGAGATCGCCACGGGCGACGGTGTCGAAGACGCCGCACTCAGACGCCAGTTGAACGGCATCGTGCAGGCGGCCGCGACGTCCGATAGCCTTTTTCAACTGGGTGAACTTCGCCGCCGCTATGTTGCCGAGACCGAGGCACGTCAGAACAGATCAGCGCCGGATGTCAGAGTTCCAGCCGAGCGGCTTCTACCCTATGAGCGTGTCTTCGAAGCGCAAACCAAGTACCTCCTCGGCATGCTCACCATCCGCGCGTCCGTATCGAAGCTGCACGATGTTTCCCGCGATCTGTCGCATGCCACCGAAACCCAGAGCGATGCCGTGGCGCAGGGGCTGAACGACGACCTGCTTTCGACATCCAACGCGCTTTACCGGCTGTTGATCACCGTTGCCCTGGCTTCTTTGCTGGTGCTCGTCGTTGCTATTTTCTCGATCCACTCTGTCATGCGCGTGTCGCGCGGCATCGTTTCGCTGTCGAAGGGAATGAACGCGCTAGCAAAGGGTGACAAGAACGTCGGTCCTCCATCCTATAGCGGTAACGAGACGGAGCTCATCCGGCTTCTCGATGCTTTCAAGGCTTTCAACGACAGCGTAGAGCGCGTTACGCGCCTGCGCCGCACCGCCGAGGCCGCCGCGCGCACGATCCGTTCCACATTTCGCAACATGAACGAAGGCATCGCCCTGTTTGACGCGGCAGGTGAACCGATCACGATGAACCGACGCGTGATCGATCTTATCGGAAAGTCAGCAGCATCGCGCAAATCGCCGCTGCGAAAATTCGCGCAGGCCATTCCAGAAATTGATCCTGATCTTTTGCCGTGCAACGCGCATTCCGGGACATTGCAAGAGCGCGCCGTTGTTCGACACCGTGCAGACGATCAGCAGGTCATCGAAATCTCGCTGTCACGCCAGCCTGATAGAGGAATCGTGCTTCTGGCGCGTGATGTGACGGCAATGGACCGGCAGGAAGCAGAAGCGTCCAAGGCCCAGCGTCTCGATGGCATCATGCGCATGACACATCAGGTCAGTCATGAGGTCGGCAACATGATTGGCATCATCACCGGCAGCCTGGGCCTGCTGGATCGAGAAGCTGGCTTCAATGACCGTCAGAAGCGACACTTGGCACGCATTCGCAAGGCCGCAGACCGTGGGCGTGCGCTTGCCAGCAGCATGCTTTCAGTCGGTAGCCAGCATCCCATTCATCCGAGTGCGATGGATGTTGCAATCCTGTTGCGCGCAATGGCAGATATTTTGGAAATTGCTGTCGGGACGAAATGCCAGGTCAGGCTCGATCTTGAGGAGGGCTTGCCTAAAATACCTCTCGACCCAGCATTGTTTGAACAATCGATCCTCAACCTGTGCCTCAACTCGGCAGCCGCGATGCCCGACGGAGGATTGATCGTTATCCGCGCTAGACGAACGGAAAATCTGTTGCTGGTGCAAGTGGATGACAACGGAACGGGCATGAGGCCGGATGCGATGGACAAAGCTTTCGAACCCTACTTCACCACACGAAGCGATCAGGGCGGAGCGGGCCTAGGTCTGGCGATGGTATACGGTTTTGTCCGACAAAGCGGCGGCGAGGCGCAGATATTTTCGCGACAAGGCGAAGGAACGACTTTGCAATTGTCTTTCCCGCTGAAAACCGATGCCAAGTGATGTCATCTCCTCCAGTTACAGTGCCAAGCAAAGAGAAACTCGTGCGGATGACAGGCTTCAGCGACCGACCGACTGGCGAAGAACGCTTTGTATGCCGGCGCGGTTGATGCCGAGGTCCTGCAGTTCCCGAGAGCTCATCCAGCCAAGTTCGGAAACGGTCTGACGGTACTTGCGCCTCGAGACACTCTTGTCCGTCAACATGCTCTGGCTAAAAACTTGGTAGCGGTTCAACGTCCACCGCCTTGAAGGGGTACGAACCGCAAACACCTTGGTCCGGAAGACTAGGACTAGGCTAACTATTTGGAATATCTTCAGGCCATTCTTGAGCCCCGTGCAAGACACGCAGTACTCGAACCCTAGCTTCTGTTATTGCGTACGCTGCGAGGTAAGGCGTTCCGCCAATTACGAGCTCGCGTGTCCCGGCAATTCGGCCAACCCAGCCCCTTGCTGGAAAATCGATCAGGCGACGCACTGCAGCGACGATCCGTTCATCAACCAGGACGGCAGCTGCAGGGTTCTCCATCTCGATAAAGGTAAAAATGGCGTCGCGATCTGATAAAGCAAACGCAGACTAAGTTAGCTTCAAGACGTCATACCCGCCGCATTATTGCGCGCACCATTTGCATCGCGCCATATTCCGGGACGGCGATGCTCTTGAAGCCACGACATTGCTGAGCTGGCTGAAGGGAACGAAAGTGCCACGCAGCGTGGCAAACCTGGACATTCTCAATCGAATAGAAAGCCGTTACCGATTGCCACTCGGTTATTTCAAGGAGAAGCTTCCGCATCAGTCTCGCGCCGGGGTCGGATATGACGTTGGTGACGATGTCTCGCCCGCAGAGCGTCGACGTCTGTCGTGGCATTTGCCGGATGATTTCAACTCCTTGCCGGAAGAAAAACGTGCGGAAATCCTCGAATGGGTAAGGCGCGTGATCATGACCGGTGCGACGGACTACCGTCGTTATCAGGCGTTGGCGACGAAGCAACGTTATGCGATCCGCTTCCCTCGCGTAACCTATGGCGGCTCTCACCGACCGATGGCATCGCCCCGCAAAAGTGGTCGAAGGATGTAAAGACGAGCTGGAAGACCCAGATATGCTTTCCGGGCTAATCGACGCCCCTGCGCACTTGGGGCTTGAAATGGCCAATCTGATGTCGTTCAAGACCGCGACCCTGACTGCAGTCGGCTTCAAACGCAATGAAGTATGGGGCGAGGAGACGGCATCTCAGAAGCTCGAACATCTTGGCCTGATGTTCGGCGCTCTCGCCGCTTCACCTGAAGGCGAAGTCGCTGGGCGAGGCGTGCCACTCAGCGCATTGACCTTCGGTCTCTTTGTTTTTCCAGGCGTTTGGGATTGGTATTTACAGTGGCGCGAGCGACGACGTGGCTTCTACACGGCCTGGGAAGCGGACATGCTGAGCATCTCACTGTCGCTGACCCGTGAGGAGACAGGTTGGATCAGGCAACATCCCGAACTCATCGATCGCGTAGTACCGGTGGACGGCCTGGTTACGAAAGAGGAGATTACCTTCGCCAGGCGTGATTGGCATGCATGCTGCGATGCGTTTCATTCCCACGCACGGAACCGCATCAGGGAAATCCAACGAGTGATGCGGGTTCACCGAGACCCGTTCGAGCCGATCATGTGCGTGCTAGAGGCACCGAGCCCTCTGGCCGAATATCGCAAGATTACGGACGAGATCCTTCTCCGAATGCCTGATAAAGACCGCTACCCAAGAGCTGCTGCAGAATCCGTGCGCTCGTTTCTCATGTTGAGGCTAGGACTTCATCTAGGCTTGCGACAAAAGAACCTGCGACAACTGCTGTTTTGCCCGCGTGGTCACTTCCCAACGTCTGAAAGGCGTCTAGAAGAAATGCGGCGCGGAGAAATTCGATGGAGTGACAGAGAGAATGGCTGGGAGGTGCGGATCCCATCGGTCGCATTTAAAAACGCCAACTCGTCGTTCTTTGGATCGAAGCCATTCAGGCTGATCATGCCTGACCTGCTGGATCTCTATTACTACATCAATGCCTACATCGAGCGTCATCGAAAGGTTCTGCTCGGCAATGCAGATGATCCGGGTACGTTCTTCGTCAAGACAGTCAAGCTATCGAGCGCTGACGCGGCCTATAATCAGACAACGTTCTATGAAGCTTGGCGTCTTAATCATGCTGCACAGCTTCCTTGATATGGTTGCGTTTACCGGATGGCGTCAGACGCTCTATGCGGAAAGAAAATCACTCCCGTCAAGCAGGTAGGACACCAGGGGTGATCCGATGGCTCCGGCGACGTTGAGTTTCTTTCCGCTAACTTCCGGTATGGCGGACATGGCGCATCAGCCTGGCGCAGCAGCAATGCTTTTGGCATCAAGAGTGATCAGCAGTGCAATAACGAAGGCTGCGATTGTGGCAAACAGAAATGCGCCGAAGAAGACGAAAACTGCTCTTGCCCGGCCCATTCCCAGATCGTGAATAAACCACCGGATCTGAGCCTGAGCATACCATATCATGGCGACGATGATCGTAATGAGACCAGCGAGCGCACCCTCCTCTCGGGGCATGCTGACGAAATCGAAACCGAGGACGAGGACGAATGCGAAGGGAGCGGCAACATAGCACTGGCTGAAGAATGGTGGCCGAAGCGAGTTGCGTGTGATCCTGATGTGCTTAGACCGCAGCAGCGTTACAGCCATACATAAGGGAAAGATCCCGAAAATCACTCCTCGCGCAATCAGAAGGTTAGATGCAGAACCCAGTTCCTTGGCTGCGGCTGCAGAATCGTAGATCGACGGCAGCGCACTCGAGAGCCCTTGCGAAAGAAGCAGAGTGATCAACAGGAACAACGGTGGACTGAGGGTGTCCTCATACTGGTCTTCCGGATTGTCTGCCAATTCGGTGTCCGCGTAGCGCATCATCTCCAGCGGCCTGGCGATGGAGCGCCACATGGTCACAGGATAGAACACCAGCCATGACACCAGCTCGTAGAGTAGTTCTTCGAGCGACTTCAACAGTTTCATGAAGTCCAAAGGCCGTTTCCTCCCATCAGTCGCGGACGTGTAAGTGCGATCTCTTACCAGCGAGAGCCGCCTACGTCACGGTGGCAGTGCTTCCAGTTATTAGCGTTTATAAGTTCGCAGGCATACTCTTGACTGATTTTATTGTCGATCAAAGTAACGGCGGGAATGCCCCTGGGACAGGACCGGAGTTTGAGGGACAATGAACCCTCGCAACGATTTCGGGATGCATGCGTTGAAGATCACTTGCTGCTAACATAAGATCTGAGGAGCCCATTTATGAGGATCATGAAAAGCCTGATATTGAGTGCAGCCCTGCTAACTGCCGTGCCATCTTTCGCGGATGATACGAGACGCGAAGTTGTCCATTTCGCCCTAGGATCGTCCAGCTCCACCATCAAGTCTTCCGTGAAGGGCTATCAGACCGTCCAATACTCGCTGTCGGTCACGGCTGGCCAGAAAATGAGCGTCCAGCTCGATTCCAAAAATTCCAGCCTGTATTTCAATGTGACCGCACCGGGTGCGGATGCGGCAATGTACAACAGCTCGATAGACGGGAACGGGACAACCATCACGATCCCTTCAAGCGGCAAATATCTGATCGATGTTTATCTCATGCGCAATGCGGCCCGCAGAAGCGAGTCTGCCAGCTACGACCTGACACTCTACGTCGAATAGGCGATCCAGACGTCGAGGGGCGATGATGGGGGGGTACAGCATGAAAGCTTCAGAGACTTTATCCCAGGAGGATTTCCCCTTCTACGATGGCACGCCAGTCGAGATCAAAGGGGTGGGCTGGCTGACTATTATTGCTTCGGTTCTGGTCGCACTTCTGGCGCTCACCCTTATTCCGCTGCGCAGTTTCCCTTATAATCTGGTGCCGACGCTGCTTTTCGTCGGCATTCCGCTTCTGGCTCTGAGGGTCGTGGCAGGACAACACTGGAGCTGTCTTTTCCGTCCGCTTCATCTTCGATCTTTTGCACTCATGCTGCTATTCTGCTTAGCCACACTTGTGGGGTCAATGGCGGTCGGGTGGGTTTTGCAACGGTTTTTCGAGCTGCACTCCAATCCGGTCGCAGACGAGATTGCAGTTATGTCGGCGGTGCAGATCGGTGAGGCATTTGTTGCCACTAGCATTCAACTGCTCGGTGAGGAGCTTTTCGGGATATTGCCCTTCCTTGCGGTGCTCTGGCTTTGCGTGAAGCATCTGCACTTGTCACGGAAGTTGGGGATCCTGATCGCCCTCGTTGTCTCGGGACTACTCTTTGGAGCAGCGCACCTGCCGACGTACGACTGGCGTTGGGCGCAGTCCCTCATCGGGGTCGGGTCTGCTCGCATCATCCTCACGCTCGCTTACATCGTAAACGCGATTTTCTCCGCACGTTGACACGATCGTCGCCGGTATATCGCGAGTAGTGGTTCGGATTTGTTTGTTATGCTCGCAGTGTTTTGCTGCCGAAGTTGAACGGCATGAGGTCGTCAATTCCGGCGTCAGGAGCGCGCTGTGGCAACTCATGGAGCACGTGACGCAGCCAGGCGAGCGGGTCGACGCCACAAGCGCGGCAAGTCAGCATGAGACTGTAGATCACGGCGCTGGCCTTGGCACCCTCGACGCTGTCGCTGAACAGCCACGATTTTCTTCCGGTCGCAAAAACTCTGATATCGCGTTCAAGAATGTTGTTGTCGATCGGCATTCTGCCGTCACTGATATAGCGCGTCAGATACTCCCACTGGTTTAGAGTGTAGGACACGGCGTCACCCAGCTTGGTGTCCGGCAAGACCTTTGGCGCAATGGTGTCAAGCCACGCCTTTAGGGCGTTCAGGACGGGCAAGCTGTGCTGTTGGCGGAAACGGCGAATGCAGTCGGCCTTCGTCTCCCCAGGATCTGGGGCCTTGTCTCTTGCCTGCTTTTCGATCCGGTAGAGCTGCTCGAAGAACCTGAGAGCTTGCTCCGGCGGTCCGCCTCCATTCTTGCGGGTCTTGAGGGCCTCGACAAAACGCCGCCTGGAATGAGCCATGCATCCGACATGGGTGGAGCCATTGATGGTGCGCCAGGCTGTGTAGCCATCGCTTACCAATATGCCGCGATAATCACCGAGGAAGGTCTGCGGGTGGATCTGACCCCGGCCGGGCTGGTAGTCGAGAAGGACGATTGGCTCGTCACTGTCCTCACCGCTGCGGTATGCCCACATATACGACGTGCTGGTGGCTTCCTTGTTCTTTTCCTTCAGGACCTGAACGGTTGTTTCGTCACCATGGATGAGAGGATGCGACCGAAGCCGCAGCTTCAGGGCCTCATAGATGCGGTGCAGATGCTTCTCGCTTGAACCGATCACCCAGTGAGCAAGTGCGCCACGGCTGATCGGTACGCCGGCCCGCTCGAAGGTCTGGGCAACGCGGTACAGCGGTGTGCCATCGACGTATTTGTGCACAAGCGCG
>NZ_JBNWDZ010000005.1:0-348055 GCF_053521645.1 Agrobacterium sp. CG674
TCCAGGTTTTCTCTAGAACGAAGGACATCGTCGCTAGCAGCGCCGCCGCCCTCGTCAGTGAGCGGACTTATAGAACTACACCCCTGATATAGTCAACAGGGGCATAGACAGAAAATACAAAAAAACACTAAGCGATTGGTTATAAAGCGGTATTTTCGTTTTTCTGCGGTGTGGATAGTTTCGGCCCCACAATTCCCTCCGATTTGCAGGCCATTGCGCCTCCTTCGCTTCACCCGGTCTCGTGAGATTGCTAAGGTCTGCTCTGTTCATCAGACCGGAGCCGCCCCATGCTTGTTCTCAACACCGAAGAAACCCGCAACGCCCTGCAATGGCCAGCTCTTATAGATGCCATCGAAACGATGTTTCGCGGCGGCTGTGTTATGCCGGTGCGGCACCATCACGAGGTCGAGGTTCCCGGTGAGAGCAATGCCACACTGTTGATGATGCCGGCCTGGGTGCCGGGCTCTTATATGGGTGTGAAGATCCTCTCCGTCTTTCCAGACAACAGCCAGCGTTCCCTGCCCGCCATATTCGGCACCTATCTCCTCTCCTCCGGCAAGACTGGGGAGATGCTGGCGGCGATAGAAGGCGGAGAGCTTACGGCACGGCGAACGGCTGCGAGCTCTGCACTGGCAGCGAAATATCTGGCACGCGAAGATGCGACGTCCATGCTGATGATGGGCACTGGTCGATTGTCCCTTAATCTTATAGAGGCGCATGCAACCATCCGCCCGCTCGATACCATCCATATATGGGGACGCAATATCGCGTCTGCTGAGAAGGCCGCAGAAGAAGCGCGCCAGCTTGGCTTCAATGCCAAGGCCTGCAGCAATCTGGAAGAAGCGGCGCGCTCGGCCGATATTATCTCCTGCGCCACATTATCGAATGAACCGCTTATCAAGGGTGAATGGCTGAAACCCGGCGCGCATCTGGATCTGGTCGGCGCGTTCAAGCCCACCATGCGCGAGAGCGATGACGCGGCGGTGCAGCGGGCCTCCGTGTTTGTCGATACATTTGCGGGTGCGTTGAAGGAAGGTGGCGATATCGTTCAGCCGTTGGAGGCAGGCATCATCCAGCGCAGCGACATTCACGCCGAGTTGGCGGATCTGGTTTCCGGTCGCCATGCGGGACGCAGCAGCAAGGACGAGATCACGCTGTTCAAATCGGTGGGTGCCGCGCTGGAGGACCTTGCAGGCGCAATCCTTGCCTATGAAAGCGTGAAGTAAGTTTGTGAGTGGCATGACACAGATGACAGAACAAGGGCTGCCAACCCTGCCGGTGACAGAAGTGCTGGGCGAGATTGGCGCGGCGCTGGAAGCCCGCGCACAGGCGGTGCTTTGCGCGCCACCGGGCGCTGGCAAGACGACGCTTGTGCCGCTTTACCTGCTGGATCAGCCGTGGCGTGGCGATGGCAAGATCATTCTGCTGGAGCCGCGCAGGCTGGCAGCACGGGCAGCCGCCAGCCGCATGGCATCCTTGCTTGGCGAAAGCGTGGGGGAAACCGTGGGCTACCGCATGCGGCTGGACAACCGCATTTCCGGCAAGACCCGGATCGAGGTGGTGACCGAGGGTGTGTTTGCCCGGATGGTTCTTGATGACCCCGAGCTTTCAGGCGTTTCTGCTGTCATTTTCGATGAGTTCCACGAACGCTCCCTCGATGGTGATTTTGGCCTTGCGCTGGCGCTCGATGTGCAGGCCGGGCTTCGCGGCGATCTTCGCATCCTCGTCATGTCTGCGACGCTGGATGTCGACAGGATCAGCGCCATGCTGAAAGATGCGCCTGTGATCAAGAGCCTTGGGCGCAGCTTTCCCATCGACATCCGTTATGATGACAGGCCGGGACAGGAGCGGATTGAAGACAAGGTGGCGCGGGCCATCATCGACGCGCATGGCAGCGAGACAGGGTCGATTCTCGCCTTTCTGCCGGGACAGGGCGAAATCCTGCGCACTGTCGAGCGGCTCACCGGTCGATTCGGGCCGGAAACGAGTATCACGCCGCTTTTTGGCAATCTCTCCCAGAAAGAACAGGATGCAGCGATCAAGCCGACAGAGCCCGGCAAGCGCAAGATCGTGCTGGCAACATCGATTGCCGAGACGTCTATTACCATTGATGGCGTGCGGGTTGTGATCGATAGCGGTTTGCAGCGTTTGCCGGTGTTTGAACCCTCCACCGGCATGACAAGGCTGGAAACCGTCAAGGTGTCCCGCGCCTCTGCCGATCAGCGGGCGGGGCGCGCCGGGCGAACAGAACCGGGCATTGCCATCCGGCTGTGGCATCAGGGACAGACGGCGGCCTTGCCGGCCTTTACCCCGCCACAGATATTGGCGAGCGATCTTTCCGGCCTTGCGCTGGATCTGGCCCATTGGGGCGTCAGCGACCCCACATCCCTCGCCTTTCTGGATCAGCCGCCGCAGACGGCGCTTGGCGAAGCCCGCGCCCTTCTGACCAGCCTTGGCGCGCTGGATGCCGTGGGTGCCATCACGCCGCGTGGCCGGAAGATGCGTGAGCTGGCGATGCCCCCTCGCCTGTCAGCCATGGTTATTGCCGCCGGAGATATTGGACATGGCATCGAGGCGGCCATGCTCGCCGTGCTGTTGACCGAACAGGGACTTGGCGGAAGCGATATCGATCTTGAGGAAAGACTGCGGCGTTTCAAACATGAGAAAGGCGAACGCGCCGTGGCTGCGAAGGGTCTGGCCAAACGCGTAGCGACATCTCTTGGCAATGCTGCCCGATCCGACGAGCCTATCACATCTGGGGAACTGCTACTGCATGCTTATCCCGATCGCATCGCCTTCCAGCGCGGTGGGCGGGGGCGTTATGTCATGGCCAATGGCCGGGGCGCAGAGCTTGCCGAGACGGAACGGCTGGCGACCGAGAAGATGCTTGTGGTGGCTGATGTGACCGGACGGGCCGCGCAGCCGCGCATTCTAGCCGCAGCCTCGATCCGCCGCGTGGATGTGGAAGAGCGTGTTCCTGACGCGATCACCCGAGAGGACCAGCTGTTTTTCGACAAGGCCAGCGGCCAGGTTCGCGCCCGCCGCGTGACCCGCATCGGTGCCATCATTCTGGAAGAAACACCGCTTGGAAAACCAACGGGTGAAAAAGCCGCCTCTGCTTTGGCAAACGGTATTCGTGAGCATGGGCTGGGAATTCTCGCCTTTTCCAAAGAGGCGCAACAATTGCGCCAGCGCTTAGGGTTTCTGCACCGCACGATTGGCGACCCGTGGCCGGATACATCCGCAGAGGCGCTTGTTGCGCGTCTGGACGAATGGTTCGTGCCTTTTCAGCATGATGCAAAGAGCATTCAGGACGTAAAGTCCGGCGGCATCATGGATGGTCTTCTGTCGCTGGTGCCCCATGCGGCGCAGCGCGAAATGGGCAAATTGCTGCCGACGCATTTCGAGGCACCCACCGGGCAGAAGCACCCCATCAGCTATGATGGCGAAGAACCGACGCTGACCATTCGCGTGCAGGAGCTTTTCGGCCTGAAGCAGCACCCGGCGGTCGCGGGCGGCAAATTGCCACTGCTTCTGGAATTGACGTCACCCGCGCACAGGCCGATACAGACCACACGGGATTTGCCCGGTTTCTGGGCGGGCTCGTGGAAGGATGTGCGCGCGGACATGCGGGGACGTTACCCGCGCCACCCGTGGCCGGAAGACCCCGCTTCGGCACAACCGACCAATCGCGTGAAGCCGCGCGGCACATAGTAATATCATTTCGCATGTCCCACTCGCAAACGTGCTGAACGCTTTGTGAGACATGCCTTGAAGGAGACGGGTTGATGGCAGCCCAGGCAGAAGAAAACACGCGGCTTGGCCGGGCCAGCCGTCACATTCGCCTGCAGACGATTGTCTGGCTGCGCTGGCTGGCCGTGGTGGGACAAAGTGCGACGATCCTGATCGTGGCATTCGGGTTGAATTTTCCGCTACCTCTGCTGACCTGTGCCGTGCTGATCGGCGCGCTTGCGGTGGCCAATCTTTTCCTGTCCGCACGCTTTCCCTCGACCTACCGGCTTGAGCCCTGGGAAGCGACGATGCTTCTGGCGTTCGACCTGCTGCAACTGACGGCGCTGATCTATATTACCGGCGGGCTTTCCAACCCGTTTGCGCCGCTGATCTGCGTGCAGGTCATCATAGCGTTTGCCTCGCAGCCCCTGAAACATTCGCTGATGCTGCTGGCGTTCGCGATTGTCTGCGTTACGACCATCGCTTTCTCGCCCTTTCCGGTTCCCTGGTACCCGGATGAAACATTGCCTATCCAGATCATCATCCATATCGGCATCTGGTGCTCCATTGTTGCAATGATGCTGTTTGCCGCTTTCTACGCCTATCGCGTGTCGCATGAGGCAAACCAGCTGGCGGATGCGCTGGCGGCAACGGAACTGGTGCTGGAACGGGAAAAGCATCTTTCGCAGCTCGATGGCCTTGCCGCAGCGGCGGCCCATGAGCTGGGCACGCCGCTTGCCACCATCAGCGTCGTGGCCAAGGAGATGGAGCGGGAACTCGGCGACGATGACCGTTTTCGCGAAGATGTGGCCTTGCTGCGCAGCCAGAGCCAGCGATGCCGCGACATTCTTCGGCGGTTGACTTCACTATCAGCTGAAGGCGAGGAGCATCTGCGCAAGCTTCCGCTATCCTCGCTGATTGAGGAGGTGATGGCACCGCACAGAGAATTTGGCATCAAGCTTCGGCTGGTCGAAAAAAGCGGGAGAAGCGGCGAGCCTGTGGGTGCACGCAATGCCGGGATCATCTATGGCCTTGGCAATCTGCTGGAAAATGCGGTCGATTACGCAAAGGAGGCGGTGACTGTAACCGTCGAGTACGATGCACAGCAGGTCAAGGTGACGGTCGAGGATGACGGACAGGGCTATGCGCCTGACATTCTGGCGCGGATCGGCGAGCCCTATGTGACGAGGCGGCAGGATGTGACGCGGGCGGGCGGCTTGGGCCTCGGCCTCTTCATCGCCAAGACGCTTCTGGAACGTTCAGGCGCCACACTGACCTTTGCAAACCGTGGCCCGGAAGCGGCCGGCGCGCGGGTGACCGTTCTCTGGCCCCGCGACATTATGGACGATACCAGGGCTAAGTAACTTTGTGAGGCGTGGCTGGCGGCAAGACGGCCACAGCCCTATATAAGACGAAATGGCCGCGAGATCAGGCCAGGAGATCAGGCATGAGTGACGAGCAGCAGAACAATCAGGCAGCTGAAACAACCGTGGACACGGCAAACCCGATAGGCCCGGACGCCTCCCTTCTGATCGTGGATGACGACGGTCCGTTCCTGCGCCGCCTGGCACGCGCCATGGAAACACGGGGCTTTACCGTCGAGACAGCCGAATCAGTCAGCGAAGGCATCGCCAAATCAAGGCTTGCGCCACCGAAATATGCCGTTGTGGATTTGCGGCTGGGCGATGGCAATGGTCTTGAGGTTATCGAGGCCATTCGCCAGCACCGGGACGACACGCAGATCGTGGTGCTGACCGGCTATGGCAACATTGCGACCGCCGTGACCGCTGTAAAGCTCGGCGCGCTGGATTATCTTGCCAAACCTGCCGACGCAGACGATGTGTTCAACGCGCTGACCCAGCGGGAAGGCGACAAGGTGGACCTGCCGGAAAACCCGATGTCCGCCGACCGGGTGCGTTGGGAGCATATTCAGCGCGTCTATGAGATGTGCGAACGCAATGTTTCGGAAACGGCGCGGCGGCTCAACATGCACCGGCGCACCCTGCAGCGCATTCTGGCCAAGCGTGCGCCGAAGTAAGGTTTAGTCGGCGTAATCTTTCCCGGTTGACCACTCAGCCATCATCAGGCGGCGGGCTGCAGTGCGGGCAAAGTCCAGCATCAGCGACTTGCGGGCGGCGGGCGACATCTTGTGTTCCGGCGCTTCACGAACCATATGCGCGCCATAGCCATCGGACACGAACAGACCGCAGTCTTCCGGAAAGATATCCAACGGCACGCCGCTATGGGTGGCGAAGAACAGCCGGTCGCAATGCTGGCGATAATCAGGCCATTTGCGATCCACCTTGAAATCCTCGATGGAGGATTTGATCTCGATGATCCATATCTCGCCCTTCACCGACAGGCTGATCAGATCTGCCCGACGCCCGCTGGAAAGCGACAATTCCGGCAGCACCGAGTGCCGCATCTCGTTCAGCAACACCTGAACGCCGCGCCGAACCAGCATCGCATTGGGCGATTGCCGTCCGTCGATTAACGGGTTGGTATTGATGATGGAAAGAATAGTCATGGATTATTCCGGGCCAGAAGCCCCTCTGATGTTGCAAAAAGGCCATCCGGCCAGAATTTCGAGCGTCATATTCTTCTGCTGCGAGGCCACGGCTTGCCAACACAAGATTAATCGAAAATAACCCCTTTATTCAATAGAGCTTCCTCCATCGCCTGATGATGGCGATATTTTCCCGCGAGAACACTATGCGCCTCCGCAATTTTTTGACTGCCCTCGGCCTGTCGTCGGCCTTTGCTCTGGGCGGTTGCGCCTCGACATCGACGTCGACGCAGACCGCAACTGCAAGCGCCCCGGCACCGGCCTATGTTGAAACGACACAGATTTTCGGCGACGAAGTCTATGGCGCGACGACCGATGCCGGCTATGCCCTGCCAGCCATTCCGATCAACCGCGTGAACCAGCGTTTCCACCGCCAGATCGTAGAATATGCGACGCAGGAAAAAGCGGGCACCGTGATCGTCAACACCCGCGAGCGCTTCCTCTATTACATCCTGCCAGGCGGCAAGGCTGTGCGCTACGGTATCGGCGTTGGCAAGCAGGGCTTTGCATGGGCTGGCGAAGCCTATGTTGCGTGGAAGCAGGAATGGCCAATGTGGCACCCGCCAAAGGAAATGGCAGAGCGCAAGCCTGAAGTTGCCCGCTATGTCGAAGGTGGCATGGGCCCAGGCCTGACCAACCCACTGGGTGCACGCGCCATGTATCTCTTCAACGAGAAGGGCCAGGATACGCTGTTCCGTATCCACGGTTCGCCGGAATGGGCATCCATCGGCACCGCGGCTTCCTCTGGCTGCATCCGCATGATCAACCAAGACGTGATCGACCTCTATAGCCGCGTCCGTCCGGGCCGCAGCTCCAAGGTTATCGTGATCCAGTAAGATCACCCGCAATCGAACACGAAAAAGCCGCCGGAAACATCATTTCCGGCGGCTTTTTTTGTTGCTTCAGTCATTATGCGGGTTGGTTGGCCTTCAGCTCCAGACGGCGGCGGTGGAGGACCGGTTCGGTGTAACCGTTGGGCTGTTCCCTACCCTTGAGGACCAGTTCCAGAGCCGCCTGAAAGGCAATCGAGCCTTCGTAATTCTCGGCCATCGGACGATAGGCGGTATCACCGGCATTCTGTCCATCGACCACCTTGGCCATGCGCTTCATGGTCTCGACAATCTGCTCTTGCGAGACCACGCCGTGGCGCAGCCAGTTGGCCATGTGCTGGGCGGAAATGCGCAAGGTGGCGCGGTCTTCCATCAGGCCGATATTGTTGATGTCAGGCACCTTCGAGCAGCCGACGCCCTGATCGACCCAGCGCACGACATATCCCAGAATGCCTTGCGCATTGTTGTCCAGTTCGAGCTGGATTTCCTGCGCACTCCAGTTCGGACGAACCGCAACCGGAACGGAGAGGATATCGGCAAGCTTGGCGCGGTCGCGATCCTTCAAGGTTTCCTGAACTTCAGCCACATCCACACTGTGGTAATGGGTGGCGTGAAGCGTGGCGGCTGTTGGCGACGGAACCCAGGCGGTGTTGGCACCGGCTTTGGGATGGGCGATCTTCTGCTCCAGCATGGCGGCCATCAGATCAGGCATGGCCCACATGCCCTTGCCGATCTGGGCGTGGCCGGAAAGACCGCAGGCAAGACCGATATCGACATTCCAGTTTTCATAAGCCGCAATCCATGCCGCCTGCTTCATGTCGCCCTTGCGAATCATCGGACCCGCTTCCATCGAGGTGTGGATTTCATCGCCGGTGCGATCCAGGAAGCCGGTATTGATGAAGACGACGCGATCCTTGGCGGCGCGAATGCACTCCTTGAGGTTGACGGTGGTGCGGCGCTCCTCATCCATGATGCCCATCTTGATGGTATTGGGTGTCATGCCGATCAGCGCCTCAACGCGAGCGAAAATCTCAGAGGCAAAGGCCACCTCTTCCGGGCCGTGCATCTTTGGCTTCACCACATACATGGAGCCTGCACGTGAATTCTGGTGGCGACCACCGGGGCCGACATCGTATAGCGCGATGAGGCCGGTGACGATGGCATCCATAATGCCTTCGGGGATTTCCCTGTTATCCCGATCCAGCACGGCGGGGTTGGTCATGAGGTGGCCGACATTGCGCACCAGCATCAGCGAGCGCCCCGGCACCGTCAGCGCCGAACCGTTTGCTGCGGTATAGTGGCGGTCCGGGTTGAGGCGGCGGGTGAATGTCTTGTCGCCCTTGGCGACTTCCTCGGTCAGATCGCCGCGCATCAGGCCAAGCCAGTTGCGATAGGCCACAACCTTGTCTTCCGCATCCACAGCGGCAACCGAGTCCTCGCAATCCATGATCGTCGTAAGCGCCGATTCGAGGATGACATCGGAAATGCCTGCGGCATCGCTTTTGCCGATATCCGTCGAGGGGTCGATGACGATTTCGACGTGGAGACCGTTCTTCGTCAGAAGGATGGATGACAGCGCGGATGCTTCGCCATTGTAGCCCGCAAATTGCGCTGGATCGCCGAGACCGACCCATTCCGCGCCAAGGCCGATTTCCAGAACGCCATCAGCAATCCTGAAGCCGGAAATCTCGGACCAGCTGCCACTTGCCAGCGGAGCGGAGCGATCCAGAAACTCTCTCGCCCAGGCGATGACCTTTGCGCCACGCTTGGGGTTGTATCCCCTGCCCTTCTCGGCACCGTCTTCATCGGAAATCGCATCCGTGCCGTAGAGCGCATCATAAAGCGAACCCCAACGGGCGTTGGCAGCATTCAGTGCATAGCGTGCATTCATAACCGGCACGACGAGCTGCGGACCGGCGAGACCTGCGATCTCGGGATCGACATTTCGCGTATTGACGTTGAAGGCGCTGCCTTCCGGCAGCAGATAGCCGATATCGCGCAGGAAGGTCTCGTAGGCGGCAAGATCAACCGGCGCGCCATTTTCGCGGTACCACGCATCCAGCTTTTCCTGAAAACCATCGCGCTTTTGCAGCAGCTCACGGTTTTTCGGTGAGAGATCATCAACGATCTGCGCAAAGCCCGCAAAGAATTTCTGCGCATCCAGACCGGTTTCCGGAAGCACCTCGTCTGTCAGGAAACGATAGAGTGTTTCGTCAAACGAAAGACCATGCTGTTCAATGCGGCTCACCGGTATATCTCCCATGTCAGTTATCTTTAGCCTGAGAGTGGACGCTGAACGCCCGTCTCGTCAATCGCAGCCGCGTGCCGAATGATTTTTTCTTTCGGCAACCGCTTCCGATCTGTCTTAAGGACTAGAGAAGTCCTTGCAGCTCCGGCAGTTTGTCGTTCACCAGCCAGCCGTAGTAATTTTCCTCGGGCATCAAGGGTCCCTGTCCGCTGCCAGCGCGCTCGCGGTTCTTTCGAGCCAATGACGCTGCACGCTGCTGACTGCCGCCCAGATTATAGAGGGTGGACGTGACGCCGGGGTTCTTTGAAATATCCAGATCGGCAATCGATTTATAGTCATCGATGGATTTGCGGATGGCGGCGGCCATATAGGCCAGTGAGCGATCCGGGTCCATGATGGCGGTGTAGACCGCTGCCGCGTCGTTCTCATCCAGTTTTTCATAGCCTGATATGCGTGCGACCATGTCCGACAGCATCAGCGCCGTCAGCGGGTTGATCTGGCCAAGGCCGAATGTCTGGCCCGCATAGAATGGCTGGAAGAAAACCGCGCTGAAGCGATTGTCAGGGTAGCTCACGCCATCTACCGTCTTGCCGCGAAAACTGTCATCCCACACATC
Source organism: Agrobacterium sp. CG674 (assembly GCF_053521645.1). Classification (NCBI taxonomy): domain Bacteria; kingdom Pseudomonadati; phylum Pseudomonadota; class Alphaproteobacteria; order Hyphomicrobiales; family Rhizobiaceae; genus Agrobacterium; species Agrobacterium sp. CG674. Next base: position 9,993 of record NZ_JBNWDZ010000005.1, read on the forward strand.
TTCCCGGCAGGTCCACAGGCTGACGGAATCACGCTTGGCGCCGCATTTGGAAAATTGCGAATGCGCCAGAAACTGCGCGATGCTCTCATCCTTGTAACCGAAGCGGAAGCTGTTGCCCGCATAGGCCGCAGCCTTGACGTAATAGGATTGCAGCCGGTCATAGGCATCGACATTATAGGTATGCTCGCCAACGATGGCGCCGACCATGTGGATGGGGTCGATGCCATAACGGCTGGCTGTGGATTTGATCTTGGATATGAGCTGCTTGTCGGTGGACAAAAGCTCGACCACCTTCTGGTACTTGCGATCAAAGGTCGAGTTGGAGCCCTTGGTGCGCCGCGCCGAGGCGCCGGGAACGCCGGGTTGTTCAGCATTGCGGTTGCCGGGCGGGACCGTTGTTGCCGCCTGCGCATAGGACTGCGAGAGCGAACCGAAAGCCACGACAGCAGCCAATGCCAGAAGAGTTTTACGCACGAGCAGACGCCTTTTTCTCGACCGGTGCGATGACCGGACCATTTCATTCCAGAGCCGTTAACGCTTTCATTAGCGAAATCCGTGGCCTGATGTCGAGAGAAGTCCAGTAAAATAAGAGTGCGGCAGGGCCTGCCGCACTCTTATGGTTTAAAGGATATAGCGCGAAAGGTCGGTATCCGCAGCGATATCGCCGACATGTTCCTTCACATAGGCCTGATCGATTTTCACGGCAGAGCCGCCTCTGTCAGGTGCGTTGAAGGAAATTTCATCCAGCACCCGCTCCATTACCGTCTGCAAACGCCGCGCACCGATATTTTCGACCGAGGCATTGAGGTGAACCGCAACGTCTGCCAGAGCGTCGATAGCGTCATCGGTGAATTCGAGGCTCAGCTCTTCCGTCGCCATCAGCGCGATATATTGGCGGATGAGGCTCGCTTCCGTTTCCGTCAGGATGCGGCGGAAATCTTCCTTGGTCAGAGGCTTCAGTTCCACGCGAATGGGCAGGCGGCCCTGAAGTTCCGGCAGAAGGTCCGATGGTTTCGACACATGGAATGCGCCGGATGCGATGAAGAGAATATGGTCTGTCTTCACAGGTCCATATTTCGTGGACACCGTCGTGCCCTCCACCAGCGGCAGCAGATCGCGCTGCACGCCTTCGCGTGACACACCGGCACCCATGCCCCCATCGCGCGCAGCGATCTTGTCGATTTCATCGAGGAAGACGATGCCGTCATTTTCCACCGACTTCACCGCTTCGCGCTGGATGAGGTCATTATCCAGCAATTTGTCGGATTCGTCCTGAATGAGATCGGCGTAGGATTTTTCTACCGATGTACGTACCTTCTTGGTGCGGCCACCCATGGCTTTGCCGAACATATCAGAAAGATTGAGCACGCCGATATTCGCGCCCGGCATGCCGGGAATATCAAAGCCGGGCATGCCGGAGCTGGTATCGGCAATCTCGATATCGATTTCCTTCTTGTCCAGCTCGCCATCACGCAGCTTCTTGCGGAAGCTGTCGCGGGTGGCTGGTGATGCGGTTGAGCCGACAAGCGCATCCAGCACGCGCTCTTCAGCACTCGCATGGGCCTTTGCCTGCACTTCCACGCGCTTCTTTTCGCGGATCAGGCCGATGCCGATTTCCACGAGGTCACGGATAATCTGTTCGACGTCGCGACCGACATAGCCGACCTCGGTGAATTTGGTGGCTTCGACCTTGATGAAGGGCGCACCGGCGAGCTTTGCCAAACGGCGGGAAATCTCGGTCTTGCCGACACCGGTCGGCCCGATCATCAGAATGTTCTTCGGCATCACCTCATCGCGCAGATCGTCAGCCAGCTGCTGGCGGCGCCAGCGGTTGCGCAGCGCAATGGCGACCGCGCGCTTGGCATCGTTCTGGCCGATAATGTGGCGGTCGAGTTCAGAGACAATCTCGCGGGGAGAAAAAGTCGTCATCTTGTTCCTTTCGGCGTCCCATTGCGGCCAGCCATTTCGGCCCGGCCCGTGAGACCCATGAGTTCTGGAAGGCGCAGTCTACTCTGCGTCGAGCGTTTCAATCACGAGATTATGGTTGGTGTAGACGCAGATATCGGCGGCAATATCGAGCGACTGACGCGCAACCTCTTCCGCCGACTTGTCCGAATCCATCAAGGCGCGGGCAGCGGCATAGGCGTAATTTCCGCCGGACCCGATGGCGATTGTGCCATGCTCCGGCTCCAGCACATCGCCATTGCCGGTAATGGCCAGCGTGATCGACTTATCGGCCACCAGCATCATAGCTTCGAGATTGCGCAGATATTTGTCCGTGCGCCAGTCCTTGGCAAGCTCCACGGCTGCCCGCATCAACTGCCCCTGATATTGCTCCAGCTTCTTTTCGAGACGGTCGAGCAGCGTGAACGCATCTGCCGTTGCACCTGCGAAACCTGCAATCACATCACCGTCCTTACCGATGCGGCGCACCTTGCGGGCATTGCCCTTCATCACCGTCTGGCCGAGGCTGACCTGACCGTCACCGGCCATCACAACCTTGCCGGCTTTTCTCACCGTAATAATTGTTGTCATCAAACACCTGTTTGCCCTTGCAAGGGCGTTACACGGGATCCGTCGTCGATCCGTTTCAAAACCTATGTAAGTCCGGTTTTTACGATTGCAAATGACGCGACCGCAGCTGACCCGTTTGCGATGCGGCAAGACAATGTAATGGCTGGATATTTACTGCCTGTGCTGATAAGGAACGCCGATATTGATACGGAGAAGCCCAATGGCAGAGCGTAGAGCCGAGATTTCCCGCAAGACGAACGAAACGAACGTTTCCGTGCGCGTGAATATTGACGGGACAGGCACATCGAAAATTTCCACCGGCGTGGGCTTTTTCGATCATATGCTCGACCAGCTCAGTCGCCATTCCCTGATCGACATGGAGATCGACGTGACAGGCGATCTGCACATCGATGACCACCATACCGTGGAAGACACCGGCATCGCCATCGGTCAGGCCATTTCCAAGGCACTCGGCGACCGTCGCGGCATTGCCCGCTATGCATCGCTTGATCTGGCCATGGACGAAACCATGACCAAGGCCGCCGTCGATATCTCGGGTCGTCCGTTTCTGGTCTGGAATGTTGCGTTTTCTGCGCCGAAAATCGGCACGTTCGATACGGAACTGGTGCGCGAATTCTTCCAGGCACTGGCCCAGAATGCAGGCATCACCCTGCATATTCTCAACCATTACGGTGCCAACAACCACCATATTGCCGAGACATGCTTCAAGGCGGTTGCCCGTGTGCTGCGTGTGGCAACCGAGATCGACCCACGCCAGGCAGACCGCGTTCCCTCGACAAAGGGCATGCTGGCCTGAACCGGATGAAACAGCCAGTGCGGCTCAAGGGCATGGATGCTTTTAGCCGGTGCTGTGAACGTTGTCAGGAAAGCCGATGACATCTTATTTCGTTCTGGAAGCACCTGTTGGTCCCGACCGCGATCACCGTTCCACGCGGTTCATAGCCGACCGCTTTTCATGGCTGGCACTGCTGTTTCCCTGGGCATGGTTTGCCATCCACCGCCTCTGGTGGCTGTCCATCGCCATCATCGTGCTTCAGGTGGCGGCCAGCCAGATGTCAGGCCTTGAAGGCTTTGGCGTCATCGGCGCGCTGTTTGCCCTGACGGTGGGTTTGATAGCCGGCTTGGAAGGCCGCAATATCGTGGCGCGACATCTGCTCCTGAACGGCTGGACGCTGAAGGCGGTCATTCCCGCTCACGATCTCTCGACCGCCGAAGAGACCTATTTTTCCAACCTGCCGGAAGATGACATAGCGCAGGTCTCTGCCATTCCGCAGCCGGAGTGGAAACGGGACCGCACCAACGGCAATGGATTCATGAACGATCCGGCAGGCTCGTTTCAGTTCGATTTGAATGGAAGGCGCTGACATGCGTGTGGCAATTATTGATTATGGCTCCGGCAATCTGCGCTCGGCAACGAAAGCCTTCGAGCGTGCCGCCCGTGAAGCCGGTATCGATGCAACCATCGACCTCACCGACAGGCCGGAAGCCGTCGCATCCGCAGACCGCATCGTGCTGCCCGGCGTAGGTGCCTATGCCGATTGCCGCGCCGGTCTGGATGCCGTAACCGGCATGCACGAGGCCTTGGTTGAGGCTGTCGAGACGAAAGGTCGCCCCTTTATCGGCATTTGCGTTGGCATGCAGCTCATGTCCTCTCGCGGTCTTGAAAAGACGACGAGCCACGGATTGAGCTGGATCGACGGCGATGTGGTGGAGATGACGCCCTCCGACCCTGCCCTCAAGATTCCGCAGATCGGCTGGAACACGCTGGACCTGCACCGCCCTCACCCGCTGTTTGACGGCATCAAGACCGGCCCGGACGGGTTGCACGCCTACTTCGTGCATTCCTACCACCTTGCCGCCAAGCACGCAGACGACGTCATTGCCACCACCAATTACGGTGGCGCGATGACGGCCTTCGTCGGTCGTGACAACAAGGTCGGGGCGCAATTCCACCCGGAAAAAAGCCAGACGCTCGGCCTCTCCCTCATTTCGAATTTCCTGCGCTGGAAGCCCTGACATGATCCTATTTCCTGCAATCGACCTTAAAGACGGCCAGTGCGTTCGCCTCAAGCTTGGCGACATGGACCAGGCAACCGTTTACAACGAAGACCCCGGCGCACAGGCCAAGGCCTTTGAAGATCAGGGTTTCGAGTGGCTGCATGTGGTGGATCTGAACGGCGCATTTGCTGGGCAGAGCGTCAATGGCGATGCCGTTGACGCCATTCTGAAAGCCACCAAGAACCCGGTGCAACTGGGTGGCGGCATCAGAACGCTTGACCATATCGAGGCATGGCTTTCCCGCGGTCTTGCCCGCGTCATTCTCGGCACGGTTGCCGTGCGTGATCCGGTTCTGGTGATTGAGGCCTGCAAGCGTTTTCCCGGCCAGATTGCCGTTGGCATCGATGCCAAGGGCGGCAAGGTGGCCGTGGAAGGCTGGGCGGAAGCGTCTGAGCTGGGCGTGATCGAACTTGCCCAGCGTTTCGAGGGTGCGGGCGTTGCCGCCATCATCTACACCGATATTGACCGCGATGGCATTCTGGCCGGTATCAACTGGGCATCCACGCTGGAACTGGCCAATGCCGTTTCCATTCCCGTGATCGCGTCTGGTGGCCTTGCCTCCATTGAAGACATCAAGCGCATGCTGGAGCCTGACGCCGCCAAGCTGGAAGGTGCTATCTCCGGTCGCGCTCTCTATGATGGCCGCATCGACCCGGCAAACGCTCTGGCGTTGATCAAGGAGGCACGCGCATGACGCTGAAAGCCCGCATTATTCCCTGCCTCGACGTCAAAGACGGTCGCGTCGTCAAGGGCGTCAACTTCGTTGACCTCATCGATGCCGGTGATCCGGTGGAAGCGGCGAAAGCCTATGATGCTGCCGGTGCCGACGAGCTTTGCTTTCTCGATATCACTGCCTCATCCGACAATCGCGACACGATTTTCGACGTCGTGTCGCGCACGGCGGACCATTGCTTCATGCCGGTCACGGTCGGCGGTGGCGTTCGTGCCGTTTCAGATATTCGCAAGCTTTTGCTATGCGGTGCCGACAAGGTCTCGATCAATTCCGCTGCCGTGAAAGACCCTGATTTCGTGGCGCAAGCGGCCGATAAATTCGGCAATCAGTGCATTGTCGTTTCCATCGATGCCAAGAAGGTTTCAGGTCTCGGCGAAACAGACCGCTGGGAAATCTTTACCCATGGCGGTCGTCAGCCAACCGGTATCGACGCCGTGGAATTTGCCATCAAGATGGTGGAGCGCGGTGCTGGCGAATTGCTCATCACCTCCATGGACCGTGATGGCACCAAAAGCGGTTACGACATTGCGCTGACCCGCACCATTGCCGATCAGGTCCGTGTGCCTGTCGTGGCATCCGGCGGCGTCGGCACTCTGGACGATCTCGTTGCGGGCGTGAGAGATGGCCATGCGACGGCGGTTCTTGCCGCATCCATCTTCCATTTCGGCACCTATTCCATCGGTGAAGCCAAGGCCTATATGGCCGAGCACGGCATCGCCATGCGCCTCGATTAAGCCAAGGTAGCGAGAGATGACCAGCTTTTCCCTTTCCGATCTGGAGCGCATCGTCGCTGAACGCGCCAGCGCCTCGCCCGAGCAATCCTGGACGGCCAAGCTTGTGGCGGCGGGCCAGCCCCGCGCCGCCAAGAAGCTTGGCGAAGAGGCGGTGGAAGCCGTCATCGCCGCCATATCCAATGATCGCAAGAACCTGACAGATGAGGCCGCCGATCTGCTCTACCATCTGCTGGTGGTGCTGAAGATTGCGGATATTCCGCTTGCCGATGTGCTGGCTGAGCTGGAGCGCCGCACCGGCCAATCCGGGATTCAGGAAAAGGAATCGAGACCCAATCCATGACGACCGTGGCACGCATGGGAGGACAAGGCATGCCAAACACGCTCGATCATTTCCGCCCCGACGAATATTCACCCTATAATTTCTTCAGCTCGGAAGAGTGGTCGAAATTTCGCGCCGACACGCCGATGACGCTTTCAGCCGACGAGCTGAAGCGGTTGCGCTCGCTGAACGACCCTATCGATATGGATGAGGTCAAGCGCATCTATCTGTCGCTGTCGCGCCTTCTCTCCACCCATGTCGAGGCATCGCAGGTGCTGTTTGACCAGCGCAACCGGTTTCTCAATATGGAAGGTGTCAACAAGACGCCTTTCGTCATCGGCATTGCCGGATCGGTCGCAGTCGGCAAATCGACGACGGCACGTATTCTGAAAGAGCTTCTGGCGCGTTGGCCTTCTAGCCCCAAGGTCGATCTGATCACCACGGACGGTTTTCTCTACCCCAACGAGGTGTTGCGTCGGGAAAATCTGATGGAGCGCAAGGGTTTCCCCGAAAGCTATGATATCGGCTCTCTCCTGCGGTTCCTCTCTGCCATCAAGGCCGGGCAGCCTGATGTGCAGGCACCGAGCTATTCTCACCTGATCTACGATGTCTTGCCCAACGAGTTCACCACCATCGACCGGCCCGATATTCTCATTTTCGAGGGAATCAACGTCCTGCAATCGCGGGATCTGCCGGAAGGCGGGCGCATCGTGCCGATCGTTTCGGATTTCTTCGACTTCTCGATCTATATCGATGCTGACGAGGCGCTGATCCACCAGTGGTATGTGAACCGCTTCATGAACCTGCGCCAGACGGCGTTTCGTGATCCATCATCCTATTTCAACCGCTACGCCTCCATTTCAGAGGAAGCTGCGCTGGCGATTGCCGAAGGTCTTTGGGAAAACATCAACCTGAAAAACCTGCGCCGCAACATCGTGCCGACGCGCCCGCGCGCTGATCTTATTCTGCGCAAGGGCCAGAACCACCTGATCGACACGGTGGCGCTGCGCAAAATCTAGAGCATTTGTTTACCGCAATTCCGGACGCAAAACCGGTTCCCACGTTTGCTGGAATTGCTCTAACGGCTATTCCTTATCGGGTCTGCTGCGCATCTTCTTGACATCGGAACGCCCGGATTTGGCCTTCAGGCGTCGTTCGACAGAACCTTTGGTGGGCTTGGTGGCCCGGCGCACGGGTGGTGGTGGCTCTGCGGCTTTCAGAACCAGTTCCTTCAACCGCTCGCGTGCATCTTCGCGGTTGCGCTCCTGCGTGCGAAACCGGTTGGCCTCGATCATCAGAACGCCATCCTTTGAGACACGCCTTCCGCCAAGGTGAAGAAGATTGGTCTTTACTCGGTCGGAAAGCGAGGGTGAGCCAGCAACATCGAAGAAGAGTTGAACGGCGGTCGAGACCTTGTTGACGTTCTGCCCGCCCGGCCCACCAGCCAGCACGAATTGCTCCGTCAGTTCCCATCCGGCAATCGTTATTCTGTTGCTGATAAATAATGCGGCGCTGGCCATATTCGTTCTCCGGCGGCGGTGATGCCACAGATCGACGCGAATGAAAACCACGAACATAAACGAAAAAACCCGGCGCGAGGCCGGGTTTCACGTGAATCCTTTGCGGATATTTACTCGGCAGCGGCGCGAAGGCCTGGGGCTGCATCACGAACCTTGCCGTCGACATGGTCTTCGAACTTGGTGAAATTCGTGACGAACATGGATACCAGCTTCTTGGCCTGCGCATCGTAAGCAGCACCGTCTGCCCATGTGGAGCGCGGGTCGAGAATGCCGCTATCGATGCCTTCGAGCGCCGTCGGTACTGCAAAGCCGAAGTTCGCATCGGTGCGGAACTGGGCGTTTTTCAGCTCGCCGGTCAGGGCTGCGCTGAGAAGTGCGCGGGTTGCCTTGATGGGCATACGCTTGCCGATGCCGTAGGCACCGCCAGTCCAGCCGGTGTTGACCAGCCAGCAATCAACCCCGTGCTTGCCGATCAGATCGCGCAGCAGGTTGCCGTATTCTGCCGGGTGGCGCGGCATGAAGGGTGCGCCAAAGCAGGTGGAGAAGGTGGCTTCCGGCTCCGTCACGCCCTTTTCCGTGCCGGCAACCTTTGCGGTGTAGCCAGAGAGGAAGTGGTACATGGCCTGTTCCGGCGTCAACCGGGCAATAGGCGGCAGGACGCCGAAGGCATCTGCCGTCAGCATGATGATGGTCTTGGGGTGACCGGCAAGGCCCGTCTCCGATGCGTTCGGAATGAAATGCAGCGGATAGGCACTGCGGGTGTTTTCCGTCAGCGACGTATCGTTGAAATCCGGAACGCGGTTCTCATCGAGAACGACGTTTTCCAGCACGGTGCCGAAACGGCGGGTCGCGGCATAGATTTCAGGCTCGGCTTCCGCCGAAAGCTTGATGGCCTTGGCATAGCAACCACCTTCGAAGTTGAAGATGCCGTCCTCGCCCCAGCCATGCTCGTCATCGCCGATGAGTGTGCGCGATGGGTCGGCAGAAAGCGTTGTCTTGCCGGTGCCGGACAGACCGAAGAACACAGCCGCATCGCCATCTGGACCAACATTGGCCGAGCAGTGCATGGGCATGACGCCCTTGGCAGGCAGAAGGTAGTTGAGAACCGTGAAAACGGACTTCTTGTTTTCACCGGCGTAAGAGGTGCCGCCGATCAGAACGATGCCCTTCGTCAGGTCGCAGGCGATAACGGTTTCGGTGCGCACGCCGTGGCGCTCAGGATCAGCCTTGAAGCTTGGCAAGTTGATGATCGTCAGCTTCTGCTTGAAAGACGACAGCGTCTCACGCGCCGGGCGGATCAACAGGTTGCGAATGAACAGGCCGTGCCATGCAAGCTCGGTCACGACGCGGGTCGCAAGCGCGTTGTCTTCGTCTGCGCCACCGATCAGGTCCTGGACATAAAGCGTCTTGCCAGCGGCATGGGCCAGCATGTCCTTGTGGAGGATTTCGAAATGCTCAGGCGAAAGGGGCTTGTTGTTATCCCACCAGATCGAGTCTTCCGTGGAGGCATCGCGGACGACGAATTTGTCCTTGGGGGAGCGGCCAGTATGCTGGCCCGTGACCGCGCGAAGTGCGCCGTCGGCGGTGACATCTGCTTCACCGTTGCGGATGGCATGCTCGTACAATTCGCTCTCGATGAGGTTGTAATGCACGGCTTCAGCAGCTGACAGGCCAAGGGCCGACACGCCATTCTCAGGATTATATACTCCAAGTTCCTTCACGGGCGCATTCCTTCTTCAAAAGACGAGAGCGTTTAAAATGTGTCTGGAAATTAATCTGGTCAATTCAAAAAAACAAGGCGTCAATTTAAATAATTGAATAAATTCAATATATTAATCGATTTAAAAGATTTTATTTCTTTTTAAATCGGTTTAGTTCGTGGCCCAAACCCGCAGATTTCCGATCCACGAAAATTACTACTCATAAAACTGTAACATCATGGCCGATTTTCTTTGCCACAATTTGTTCCACCTTTATACTCATGAGAAATGCTCACGGCGCACAACCTTGGCTGGGATGGGATGTCGGGAGTAAAGATATTATGACGATGGAGACCAATTTTATGCAGACAATTGCGCTTGTGGACGATGACCGGAATATTCTGACATCCGTTTCGATTGCACTCGAAGCAGAAGGGTACAAGGTCGAAACCTACACCGATGGCGCGTCCGCTCTGGATGGATTGATTGCTCGCCCACCGCAGCTCGCGATCTTCGACATCAAGATGCCGCGCATGGATGGCATGGAGCTTCTTCGACGCCTGCGTCAGAAATCGGATCTTCCGGTGATCTTCCTTACCTCCAAGGATGAGGAAATCGATGAGTTGTTCGGCCTGAAAATGGGTGCGGACGATTTCATCACAAAGCCCTTCTCCCAGCGTCTTCTGGTCGAGCGCGTCAAGGCGATCCTTCGCCGTGCCAGCAGCCGCGATGCAGCCGTTCCCGGTGCAAGCCCGCTGAAGCCGACAGCGGACCAGCAGGCCCGTACATTGGAGCGCGGCCAGCTTGCCATGGACCAGGAGCGCCACACCTGCACATGGAAGGGCGAGCCTGTAACGCTGACCGTCACCGAGTTTCTCATTCTGCATTCGCTGGCCCAGCGCCCCGGCGTCGTCAAAAGCCGCGATGCGCTGATGGATGCGGCCTATGACGAGCAGGTCTATGTGGATGACCGCACCATCGACAGCCACATCAAGCGCCTGCGCAAGAAGTTCAAACTCGTCGATAACGACTTCGATATGATTGAAACGCTCTACGGCGTAGGATATCGCTTCCGCGAAGCAGCCTGAGACAGGCAAAGACGATATGACGCCGAAACATCCGGCGCTGAGGGACGACGTTGCTGAACAAGATGCAGGACAACGTATCGGATCAAGCCGATGCCGAAGACCGTGAAAGCGGTCGGCGGCATCGTATTCATCCGCTGACGATTGTCCGGCGCATTTTCGGCAATGCGGTCTTTTCCAGCCTCACGCGGCGCATCTTGTTTTTCAACGTGGCCGCCACCGTAGTGCTTGTGGGGGGTATTCTCTACCTCAACCAGTTCCGCGAGGGGCTGATCGATGCGCGCGTGGAAAGCCTGCTGACACAGGGTGAAATCATCGCGGGCGCGATTTCGGCATCCGCCTCGGTCGATACCAATTCCATCACCATCAATCCGGAAAAGCTTCTGGAATTGCAGGCGGGCCAGAGCATTACGCCGGTGCCCAACGATGAAGACCTTTCCTTTCCGATCAATCCCGAGCGCGTTGCGCCGGTGTTGCGCCGCCTGATCTCCCCCACCAGAACGCGTGCGCGCCTGTTCGATGCGGATGCGAATATTTTGCTGGATTCGCGCCACCTTTATTCGCGTGGTCAGGTGCTGCGCTATGATCTGCCGCAGATCACGCCTGAAACGCAGACCTGGGGCGATTGGGTGGCCAGCGTCTTCAACCGCATGCTGCAACCCAGCAGCCTGCCGCTTTACAAGGAGACGCCGGGTGGTGACGGCTCCATCTACCCGGAAGTGATGAACGCGCTGACCGGCGTTCGCGGTGCCGTCGTGCGCGTAACGGAAAAGGGTGAGCTGATCGTTTCTGTCGCGGTGCCGGTACAGCGTTTCCGCGCGGTGCTGGGTGTTCTGCTGCTCTCTACGCAGGCGGGTGATATCGACAAGATCGTGCATGCCGAACGGCTTGCCATCATGCGCGTCTTCGGCATTGCGACGCTGGTCAACATCGTCCTGTCGCTGCTCTTGTCCTCCACCATCGCCACGCCGCTGCGCCGCCTCTCGGCTGCCGCCATTCGCGTGCGGCGCGGCGCCAAGGCGCGTGAGGAAATCCCTGATTTCTCGGCGCGTCAGGACGAAATCGGCAATCTTTCCATAGCGCTGCGTGAAATGACCAATGCGCTTTATGACCGCATCGACGCGATCGAAAGTTTCGCAGCCGATGTGAGCCATGAGCTGAAAAACCCGCTGACATCGCTACGCAGCGCGGTGGAAACCCTGCCCCGCGCCAAGACGGAAGAATCCAAGCAGCGTCTGACCGAAATCATCTTCCATGATGTGCGCCGTCTGGACCGGCTGATCAGCGATATTTCCGATGCCTCGCGGCTGGATGCGGAGCTTGCCCGCGTTGATGCCTCCCCTGTCGATCTGGAAGTGGTGCTGGGCAATCTGGTCGAGATTTCGCGCCAGATCAGCGCGAAGAAGAAAAGCGTCACCATTGATTTCGTGGTGGATCGCAAGCCGGGTGCCAAGGTCAGCTATATCGTCAACGGCCATGATCTGCGCATCGGTCAGATCATTACGAACCTCATTGAGAACGCACGCTCCTTTGTGTCGCAGGATGGCGGACGGATTGTTGTGCACCTTGTGCGTCAGAAAGACCGCTGCATCGTGCGCGTCGAGGACAATGGTCCCGGCATTCAGGCGGAAGATATCGACCGTATTTTCGAGCGTTTCTACACCGACCGCCCGGCCAGCGAAGGCTTTGGCCAGAATTCCGGTCTTGGGCTTTCCATCAGCCGCCAGATTGCCGAGGCCCATGGCGGCACGCTGAAAGCGGACAATATTCTCGACAAATACGGCGTCATATCAGGCGCGCGTTTCAGCCTGTCGCTTCCCGCCGCCCATAATGAGCGCTGAGCGTTTCAATCTCCACGCAACGGCCATCGTCATCGGCCAGACCGGCCTGCTGTTTGTCGGACCATCCGGCAGCGGAAAAAGCGAAATGGCTTTCAGCTTCATGACCGAAGGCGAGCGGTGCGGCCGCGACGCGTGTCTCGTGGCGGATGATCAGGTCTTCATCTCAGGCCGTGACGGGGTGGTTATGGCCGAGCGGCCGGACGCCATCGCCGGGCTTCTGGAGCTGCGCGGCAGCGGCATCATATCGCTCAAAAGCGTGGCATCAGCCCCCATGCACTACGCGATCACCTCGGTTCCTTCGCCGGTTAGCCCCCGGCTTCCGCCTGAGGATGAGCGCCTTGATCTCGGGGCCAGACTGTCTCTGCCGCTTCTGCGGATCCCGCGCGACAGCATCATGCCCTATGGAAAATTTGCTGCACTTGCTCAGAATCTTTTCGTAACCAAGGGAATGTGAACACAAAACCAGCAGTTTGGGGCTTGCGCTTCGTCTTTTCCTCATCAAGATGTGGCCCCACCGATAGACATGATTGCGGCATTGCGATAGTCGGCAATCAGAATACGTGTGCAAGGGAGCGTTTCATGATCGGACTGGTGCTTGTCACTCATGGCAAGCTGGCTGAGGAGTTTCGCCACGCTGTAGAGCATGTGGTCGGCCCTCAGAAATTGATCGAGACAGTGTGTATCGGTCCCGAAGATGACATGGACCAGCGCCGTCAGGATATTATCGACGCCGTAACGCGTGCCAATGATGGCAATGGCGTCATTATCCTCACCGATATGTTTGGCGGAACGCCATCCAATCTTGCGATCTCCGTGATGAACAGCGGCAATGTCGAGGTTATCGCCGGCGTCAATCTTCCCATGCTCATCAAACTGGCGAGTATTCGCGTCGAAGATAACATGGAGAAGGCCTTGCAGGAGGCCTCCGATGCTGGCAGAAAATACATCAACGTTGCCAGCCGCGTCCTCAGCGGCAAATAAGAAGAAGATTACCGGATGTCGTCTCTCTCGCGGGAATTGCTGATCGTCAACAAACGTGGCCTTCACGCCCGCGCCTCCGCCAAGTTCGTGCAGATGGTCGACGGCTTCGATGCTGATATCAAGGTATCCAAGGACGGCATGACCGTGGGCGGCACATCCATCATGGGTTTGATGATGCTGGCTGCAAGCCCCGGCTGCACCGTGCTGGTGGAAGCCAGCGGCAACCAGGCGCAGGAAGCGCTTACCGCACTTGAAAATCTGGTCGCGGATCGCTTCGGCGAAGAAGTTTGATAACCACGTCATATAAAGACATAAAGACTTCTTTATATCGTTATTGCCAGAAACGCCTCAGCCTGTTAAACCGCAATCTGAATTTTCAGGCAGCGGCTGGCCCCTGCCATCTTTGGAGCAGGAGACACATATGAGTGCCGACCAAGATTATATCGTCGCCGACATTACCCTTGCCGATTACGGTCGCAAGGAACTGGATATTGCCGAAACCGAAATGCCGGGCCTGATGTCCTGCCGCGAAGAGTTTGGTACATCCAAGCCGCTGAAGGGCGCGCGGATTTCCGGCTCGCTGCACATGACCATTCAGACAGCTGTTCTCATTGAGACACTGAAGGAACTGGGCGCAGACATTCGCTGGGCATCCTGCAACATTTTCTCCACCCAGGACCACGCTGCAGCAGCCATCGCAGCCAGCGGTATTCCGGTTTTCGCCGTCAAGGGTGAAAGCCTGACGCAGTACTGGGAATACACAGACAAGATCTTCCAGTGGGCCGATGGCGGCGTTTCCAACATGATCCTGGATGATGGCGGCGATGCCACCATGTACATCCTGCTCGGCGCACGCGCAGAAGCTGGCGAAGACGTGCTCTCGAAGCCAGAGTCCGAGGAAGAAGAAATCCTCATCGCCCAGATCAAGAAGCGTCTTGCTGCTTCTCCGGGCTGGTTCACCAAGCAGCGCGATGCCATCAAGGGCGTCACTGAAGAAACCACGACAGGCGTTCACCGCCTTTACGATCTGGCCAAGAAGGGCCTTCTTCCCTTCCCTGCCATCAACGTCAATGACAGCGTGACCAAGTCGAAGTTCGACAACAAGTACGGCTGCAAGGAATCGCTCGTTGACGGTATTCGCCGTGCAACGGACGTGATGATGGCCGGCAAGGTTGCCGTCGTCTGCGGTTACGGCGATGTGGGCAAGGGTTCTGCTGCTTCGCTTCAGGGCGCTGGCGCACGCGTCAAGGTCACCGAAGTTGACCCGATCTGCGCGCTGCAGGCTGCCATGGACGGTTTTGAAGTTGTTCTGCTCGAAGACGTTGTTGCCTCGGCTGACATCTTCATCACCACAACCGGCAACAAGGACGTTATCCGCATCGAGCATATGCGCGAGATGAAGGATATGGCCATCGTCGGCAATATCGGCCACTTCGACAACGAAATTCAGGTTGTTGCGCTCAAGAACCTCAAGTGGACCAACATCAAGCCACAGGTCGACATGATCGAGTTCGCCAAGGGCAACCGCATGATCCTCCTTTCGGAAGGTCGCTTGCTTAACCTCGGCAATGCCACGGGTCACCCATCCTTCGTCATGTCCGCCTCGTTCACCAACCAGGTTCTTGGCCAGATCGAGCTCTTCACCAAGCAGGGCGAGTACAAGAACGACGTCTACGTGCTGCCAAAGCACCTCGACGAGAAGGTTGCGCGGCTGCATCTCGCCAAGCTGGGCGTAAAGCTGACAGAACTTTCTGACGTTCAGGCAGATTATATCGGCGTGTCCAAGACCGGCCCATTCAAGGCTGAACACTACAGATATTGATTTTATAGTTAATATCCACAATTAACGCACTAGATATGGATATGGCGGGCTTGACAAAGCCCGCCATATCTTTTTGGCGCCACCCTTCACGGAGGTTTCCGAAGACGGTAATGTCTTATCTCTTGATTCGTGCGCGGGCATAGCGCGCGGAAATGGGATGTCTTGTCGAGAATGCGGCACATAGGACGGAGACAGACCGGGGATGACGGTAGAAATTTCAGTCTCGCGCAAGCGGGAACACAATGATGTTGAGCCAGACAATGGCGACGCAGCTGCGCCCAGACGCTGGCTGGCTTCTTTAAGCGGAGCGGCAACGCGTCTACGCGGCAAGGTCGTGGCGCTGATGTCTGGCACGGCGTTGAGCGGTTTTGCGCTGGCGGCACAGGCCCAGCAGAACGAGGTTCTGGAGCGAGGCGAACGCCTGTTCTCCTCGTCGGAAACGATCACCTATTCGCTGTTTATCGGCGTGGTCTCTGCCACTCTGTTTTCCATTGTCTGGCTGGTCCGGCAGCGGGGAAACATCGAGGCGGAAACCAGCGAGTACCGCACGGCTCTGGCTGAAGCCAATGCCAAGATTTCTAAATATGAAGCCCTGATTTCCGACAAGTCCAGGCGCATCGTCATCTGGGAAAATGCCGGTGAGCGCCCCGAGTTTATCGGCCAGTTGCCTGCCGATACCGGCGTTCCCTTCGCGGATCAGGACTTTCTGGCCTTCGGCCGCTGGCTTCGCCCCGCCTCTGCGGGTCCGCTTGAAAACGCGCTTGAGAAGCTGCGCAGCCATGCCCAGAGCTTTGATCTGACCATCGAGACGCACCGTGGCGAGGTGATCGAAGTTCAGGGTCGCGTTTCCGGCGGCAAGGCATTCGCTCAGTTCGTGGCATTGAACAATCTGCGCGCCGAACTGGCCGAGCTGAAAATCGAGCGTGAGCGTCTGGTGTCGTCGATTTCGACATTCCAGGACCTGTTCGACAGCATCGACCAGCCGGTCTGGCGCCGCAATTCCGAGGGCGCGCTAACATGGGTCAACCACAGCTATGCGCTGAGTGTTGATGCCCGTACGCCGGAACAGGCCGTGACCGAGCAGCGCGAGTTGCTGAACACTGTAACGCGCCAGAAAATCCGCGCCAGCTCCACGCCCGAATCACCCTTCCACGACCGCATTTCCACCGTCGTTTCCGGCAACAGAACCTTCTTTGACGTGGTTGACCTGAAGACGACAGGCGGTTCCGTTGGCATGGCGGTTGATACGACCGAGGCCGAGACCGTTCGTGAAGAGCTGAAGCGCACGCTGAAAAGCCACGCCGAAACGCTGGATCATCTGGGAACGCCGGTTGCGATCTTCGACGGGCAGCAGCGCCTGCAATTTTACAATCAGGCCTTTGTCAGCCTCTGGGGTCTGGATCTGGTTCTTCTGGAATCCAAGCCTGACAATTCCGAACTGTTTGACCGCCTGCGTTCCGATGGCAAGCTGCCCGAGCAGCTGAGCTGGAAGAGCTGGAAGGAAACAGCGCTTTCCGTCTACCGTTCGCTGGATACCAAGACAGACCTCTGGCACCTGCCCAATGGTCAGACGCTGCGGGTCATCGCAACGGCGCATCCGCAGGGCGGCGCGACATGGGTGTTTGAGAACCTGACCGAACAGGTCGATCTGCAGATGCGTTACAACACGCTGGTCAAGGTTCAGGGCGAAACCATCGACCACCTTGCCGAAGGTGTGGCCGTGTTCGGTGCCGATGGGCGCATGCGCCTGTCAAACCCCGCTTTCCGTGCATTGTGGGCGATCACCGCTGACGAAGCGGAAGCTGGTAAGCATATTCGCTCCATCGAAGAGGTCTGTGCGCAATCCTACGACAAGCCGGATGGCTGGCGCGCCTTCAGCCAGTTCATCACCAGTTTCGATGATGAGCGCCTGTCCAAACAGGGCACGCTTGAGCTTCTGTCCGGCCTGGTGCTGGACTATGCCATTATTCCTTTGCCGGATTCCCAGACCATGCTGACCTTCGTCAACATGACCGACAGCGTGCGCGCTGAACGCGCCTTGAAGGAAAAGAACGAGGCGCTGCGCAAGGCAGACGAGCTGAAAAACGATTTCGTCCAGCACGTGTCCTATGAACTGCGTTCGCCGCTGACCAACATCATCGGCTTTACCGATCTTTTGAAAACGCCAGGTATCGGCGAACTGAGCGCGCGGCAGGCCGAATATCTCGACCACATCTCTACTTCCTCCTCGGTTCTGCTGACCATCGTCAACGACATTCTCGATCTGGCGACTGTCGATGCCGGTATCATGCATCTGAACTATACCGAGAATGATCTGACAGAGCTTCTGGACGACGTTTCGGTGCTGATCACCGACCGTCTACAGGAAAGCGGCGTGTCTCTGGAGATTGTCGCGCCTGCGCATCTCGGTGCCATCGTGGCCGACCACCAGCGTCTGAAGCAGATTCTCATCAAGCTGTTGACCAATGCGGCCAATTTCGCGCCCGAGGGATCGGCTATTACGCTGACCTGCCAGCGCAGCGAAGGCGATTTCGTTTTCTCGGTTGCCGATCAGGGACCCGGCATTCCCCAAGACATGCTGAAATCGGTGTTCGACCGCTTCTCCACGCGCGGCAATGGTGGCCGTCGCACGGGCGCCGGGCTGGGACTTTCGATTGTCGAAAGCTTTGTCAGCCTCCACCACGGCAATGTCACCATCGACAGCCGTCCGGGTGAAGGTACCGTCGTCAGCTGCCGCATTCCATCCGGTGCGCATCCGCATTCCATCGCCGCCGAATGAACGGGACTGTCTTGCCTCTTTCCATCGCCCTT
Organism: Agrobacterium sp. CG674; assembly: GCF_053521645.1. Lineage (NCBI taxonomy): Bacteria > Pseudomonadati > Pseudomonadota > Alphaproteobacteria > Hyphomicrobiales > Rhizobiaceae > Agrobacterium > Agrobacterium sp. CG674. The sequence goes on from NZ_JBNWDZ010000005.1 coordinate 28,132, forward strand.
GCCAATGAAGCCGAAACGATCCGGCTCGGCGAGGAGCTGGCGCTCACCGTCAAGCCCGGCGATTGCATCGCCCTGATTGGCGATCTCGGTGCCGGTAAATCCACGCTGGCCCGCGCCTTGATCCGCGCGATTGCGGGCGACCCCTATCACGAGGTTCCAAGCCCGACCTTCACCATCGTGCAATCTTATGGCTTGCGTTTTCCCGTCCACCATCTGGATCTCTACCGCCTGTCGGATGTGTCTGAAATGGATGAGCTGGGCATCGACGAGATGCTGTCGGATGGTGTGTGCCTGATCGAGTGGCCGGAGCTGGCCGCAAGCGAAATGCCAGCCGACAGCACCATCACGCTGCGCCTCACCCATCAGGGCGAAGGCCGTGTCGCGACTATCGATGCGCCGCCCCGGCAGCGGGCGCGGTTGGAACGGGTGCTGGCCATCCGCGACTTTCTCGAAGCCAATGGCAAGACAAACGCATCCCGCCAATATTTCAGCGGCGACGCGGCCTATCGCACCTATGAGCTGGTGAACGATGCCGCTGGCCAATCCCTGCTGATGGACTGGCAGCCGCCACCGAAGGGTCCTGTTATCCAGGATGGCAAGACCTACGCCGAAATCGTGCATCTTGCGCGAGATGTGGCCCCCTTCGTCGCCATCGATCAATACCTCCTCGAAAACGGCTTTTCCGTTCCTCAAATCCTCGCGCAGGATCTTAAAGGCGGTCTGCTGCTTCTGGAAGATATGGGACGCGTCGGTGTGCTGGATGAGGATGGTGCGCCAATCGAAGAGCGCTATCTGGAAAGCGTCGCCTGCCTTGCCGCCCTTCACAAAGCCCCTGCCCCCAAAGACATCGTGCTTGGCGATGGCACGACCTATCGCGTGCCACCCTTCGATGCGGATGCGATGAAAATCGAAACATCGCTGCTGCTGGACTGGTTTCTGCCACACGTCAGGGGCAAGGAAACCGATGAGAGCGACAGGCAGAGCTTCTTTGATGTCTGGGACCAACTGATTCAGAAGCTTGATGATGCCGAGAAAGGCCTCTTGCTTCGCGATTTCCACTCTCCCAACATCATCTGGCAGGCTGAGAAATCCGGCATTCAGCGTGTCGGCATCATTGATTTTCAGGATGCGATGATCGGCCCGACCGCCTATGATCTGGCCTCCATCATTCAGGATGCGCGGGTTACGATTCCACCTGACTTGCAAGCGCGGTTGATGGCGCATTATCTAGACCTGAGGCGCATTGACGCCGGTTTTGATGAGGCGTCATTCCTAAAAGCCTTCGCCATCATGGCGGCCCAGCGCAATTGCAAGCTGGTGGGCATATGGGTTCGGCTGATGAAGCGTGATGGCAAGCCGCATTACATGAACCACATGCCGCGCACCTTCTCCTATCTGCGCTCGGCAATCAGCCATCCCGACCTTGCGTCCCTGCGCGACTGGCTGATAGATGCGGGCGTTCCCATCCACGAAGAGTGAAGTGTTTCCATGACGATCAGACAGGCGATGGTGCTGGCGGCGGGTCTTGGCACCCGAATGCGACCGATCACGGATACGATCCCGAAGCCTCTGGTGCGGATCGCCGGACGGCCGATGATCGATTATATCATCGACATGCTGGTGGAAGCCGGTGTCGAGACCATTGCGGTTAACGTTCACCACCATGCCGACCAGATGGTTGCCCATCTCAACGCCCGAAAAGACGTGCGGATTCTGATTTCGGACGAGCGCGAGCAATTGATGAATTCCGGCGGCGGCCTTGCTAAGGGCCTGAAGCTTTTGGAAGCCGGGCCGGTTCTCGTCATGAATGCCGACCTGTTCTGGGTTGGCGAAACGCCTGGTGAACCCACCAACCTGCAAAAGCTGGCGCAGTTCTTCGACCCGCAAACCATGGATATGGCTTTGCTGTGCGTGGATATGGACCGCACGACCGGCCATAATGGCAAGAAGGATTTCAGCCTTGCACCTGATGGCGCTTTGACGCGCTACAGTGAAGGCGAGCCGCGCTCTGTGGTCTATGCCGGGGCGATTGCCATGAATAAGGCGCTTCTGGATGACGCCCCTGAAGACGTCTTCAATCTCAACATTTATTTCGACCGCGCCATTGCCCAAAACCGGCTTTTTGGCCTGTCTCTTGATGGACAATGGATTACCGTCGGCACACCGGATGCTATAGAAGATGCTGAGAGAACCATCGCAGCAACCGACAAGTGAGATGACCCATTGGCGCATGCCAAGCGTATTCTAACCATCGCCCCCGGCACGCCCTTTCTGAAGACGCTGGCGGAAAGTCTTTGCGATGGCAGGCTGGCTCCCGGCTTCCGTTACGATCCCGCCGACCCGCTATCCCTGGCGAAGGTCACCATCTATGTGCCGACCCGCCGTTCCGCGCGCGTGCTGCGCTCGGAATTCGTGGATCTGCTGGGCGGACAATCGGCCATTCTGCCCATCATCAGGCCGCTTGGCGAAACCGATGACGATAGCGGTTTTTTCGACGTTGAAACGCCCGCGACCATTGATCTTGCACCGCCCATTTCCAGCACAGCCCGGCTGGTCGAGCTCGCCCGCCTCATTCTGGCGTGGCGCAATAGTTTGCCGGATGCCATCCGCGCCGTGCATTCTGACTCGCCCCTCGTCGCTCCCGCAAGCCCGGCCGATGCCATCTGGCTGGCGCGCTCGCTGGCTGAGGTTATCGATGCCATGGATACGGAAGACCGGGAGTGGTCCGCACTCTCCAAGCTCGACACCGCAGACCATGCGCAGTGGTGGCAGCTGACTGCCGATTTTCTGAAGATCGCCAGTGTGTTCTGGCCAGCCCGGCTGGATGAACTGAACAAATCCTCGTCCGGGCGGCATCGCAATGCGATTCTGCGGGCTGAGGCCGAGCGCATTGCTCGGATCGGATCAGACGACCCCATCATCGTGGCGGGTTCCACCGGCTCCATTCCGGCAGCGGCAGACCTGATCGCAGCGGTGGCCTCCCTGCCCCAGGGTACGGTCGTTCTGCCGGGCCTCGATATAGATATGCCGGAAGAGCAATGGCAGTCCATCAATGAGAGCCCTGATGACCCGTCAAGCCGCACCCATTCGCAATATGGTCTCTATATTCTGCTGCAAAAGCTGGGCGTCTCTCGCAATGATGCGGAACAGATCGGCGTTCTGGATGGCGACCTGAAAGACCGTGCGGCGATCTTTTCCACCGCACTTGCGCCAGCCAAGGCCACCAGCGAATGGAACGAGTGGCGCGAAGACAAGAGCGAAGCGTTTTTTGAACAGGCCTTTGCATCCGCTGCCATCATCGAAGCCGCCAATGAGCGGGAGGAGGCAACGGCCATCGCCATTGCCCTGCGTTTGGCACTGGAAAACGGGGGCACCAGTGGCCAATCCCAAGCGGCGCTGATCACCCCGGATCGTGGCCTTGCGCGCCGGGTGGCGACAGAGCTTGCCCGCTTCGGCATCGAGGCCGATGATTCCGCAGGTACGCCGCTATCGGCCACGCCGCAGGCGGGCTTGCTGATGCTGGCGCTCGAGGCAATCCTGCGCCCCGGCGATCCCGTTGCGGTCATGTCCCTGCTCAAGCACCCGCTATCGCGCTTCGGTCTCGGGCAAATAGAGGTCGGTCATGCCGTTGCCGGGCTGGAACTGCTGGCGCTTCGGGGTGGGCGAACCGAAACCACACTTGATACGCTAGAGGCGCTGCTGCACCGCCAGCTTGCCCTGCACGCAGATGATCGTCATGCGCCACACTGGCGCAAATCTCTTGGTGAAGGCACAGACCTTGCCGCCGCCGATCTGGCACGGCGCATCAACGCGGCCATTGAACCATTGGACGCGGCCTTCATTCGCAAGGACGCTGTGACCGGGCGATTGACGGCGCGGCTGACGCTTGCCGACTGGGCGGAGCGCACGGGCCGGGTCATCGAAGCCATGTGTATCGATGAGAAGGGCGATCTGGCCAGTCTCTGGTCACATGAGGCGGGCGAGAAACTTTCCGGCCTTCTGTCTGAGTTGATGGATTGCGGCAGCGTGCTGGAGGCCGATGGGCCGCAATGGATCGATATCATGACGGCGCTGATTGCGGGCGAATCGATCAAGCCCCGGGCCATGCGCCATCCGCGCGTGTTTATTTTCGGTGCGCTGGAAGCCCGCCTGCAAAGTGTCGATACCGTCATCATTGGCGGGCTCAACGAAGGCATATGGCCGGGCCAGACGGCCAACAACCCGTTCCTGTCGCGCAACATGAAAACCGCCATCGGGCTTGAGCCGCCGGAACGGCGCATCGGCCAGCTTGCCCATGATTTCGAGATGGCGAATGGCACACGGCAGATTTTCTATACGCGCTCGCTTCGTCAGGGATCGACGCCTGCCGTCGCATCCCGCTGGCTTCAAAGGCTTCTGGCGCTGGGGGGCGAAGGCTTTACCGAGACATTGAAGGCGCGTGGCACGGCCTATCGCCACTGGGCCAACATGCTGGATGATGGCGAAAACCAGCAGCCCGCCAAGCGCCCGGCACCGACACCGCCTGCGGAGTTGCAGCCGAAATCCTATTCCTTCAGCGAAGTGGGCAGGCTGCGGCGCGACCCCTATTCCATCTATGCGCGGCGCATTCTCAAACTTGATCCGCTGGATGAGTTCAACCGCGATCCGGGTGCGGCTGATCGTGGCACGCTCTACCATCACATCATGGAAACCTATTCCCGCGAGGGCCATGTGGCAGGCACGCCTGCCGCTGAAGAGGCGATGTTTCGCGTGCTGCACGCCTGTTTCGACGCTGAAAACCTGCCGCCGCATATCGATGTGGTCTGGCGGCCTCGTTTCGAGGCGGTAGCCCGCGCGTTCCTCAAATGGGATAAAGACCGCCGGGCGCTGGTCAAGCGCAGCCATATCGAGGTGCGGGCCGGGCAGGAAATTCCAGAAGCGGGCATTCGCCTGACCGGCGTTGCCGACCGCATCGACATCAAGACGACAGGCATGGCCGACATCATCGACTATAAAACCGGCCTGTCACCCTCGGTCAAACAGGCCCGCTCGCTGCTCGATCCGCAATTGGCGCTGGAAGCAGCGGCCCTCATGCGCGGTGCCTTCAAGGATGCGGGATCTCCGACACCGGAAGATCTCATCTATGTGCGGCTGCGGCCCGGCCAACGATTCGGTACCGATACGATCAACAATGAACATGCCAAGGCAAGCGCCAAGACCGTGCCGAAATCAGCCGCTGAACTCGCCACCGATTCCATCGATCAGCTTGCCAAATTCGTGATTTCGCTGCGGCAAGGCCAGAACGGCTTCGTTTCGCGGCTGATTCCCGAGGAACAGCAAGCCTATGGTGGCGAATATGACCACCTTGCCCGCGTATCCGAATGGTCCACGGCAGAACCGGGAGATGGCGATGCTGAATGAATTGATAGACCACGGCCCCGGACAGGATGATCCGAAAAGCTGGATCGACTGGACGAGCGCGCAGCAGACCCGCGCCTCCGATCCCGCCAGTTCAGCGTGGGTGTCCGCCAATGCCGGTTCCGGCAAGACCCATGTGCTGACGCAGCGCGTGATCCGCCTGCTTCTGGCCGGTTGCCGCCCATCCGCCATTCTGTGCCTCACCTATACCAAGGCGGCGGCGTCTGAAATGTCGAGCCGCGTGTTCGACCGGCTGGCCGACTGGGCGACACTCTCCAATGCGGATCTCAGTGATCGCATCACGACCATCGAAGGCCGTGTGCCTGATCTCATCAAGCTGAAAGAAGCACGACGGCTCTTCGCAAAGGCGCTGGAAACGCCGGGTGGCCTGAAAATCCAGACCATCCACGCCTTTTGCGAAGCGCTGTTGCACCAGTTTCCGCTGGAAGCCAATGTCGCCGGGCACTTTTCAGTGCTGGATGACCGGGCAGCCAGCACACTTCTGGCCGAAGCCCGCCGCACGCTTTTGACCGCCGTCTCCTTGGAGGCGGATCAACCCTTGGCCCACGCGTTGGCCTATGTCCTCGATATTGCCGATGAGACCGGCCTCGAGTCCCTTCTCAGCGCCATTGTTTCCAACCGCAACGCCATCAACGGCTTTCTAGACAAGGCGCGCCAATCCGGCGGCATCGATGCCACCCTTCGCGCCCATGCGGGCATCGACGCGAACGAGACGGAAGAAACGGCGGCGGCAGCCTATTGGCCCCTGCCCGGCCTTTCTGGCCTGTCGATGGATACCTATCTGACGCTGGCCGACGAGATCGGCGGCTCACGGGTCATCGACGTTGCCTACGCCCTGCGTGAAGCCGCCCGCACCATGGATGTTTTCAAACGCGTGGAGTTCATCGAGGCCGCTCTGCTCACCTCGCAAGGTGCGCCAAAATCCGACGCCTATGTCATCAACAAGGCCATGCAGAAATCGGCACCCGCCTTGCTGGATGACCTCATTCTGGCACGTGCCCATGTGGTGGCCTGCCGGGATCGCTACCGCACTCTGCGAATGCTGGAAGCCACCAGACATGCGCTGACATTGGCGCAGCGGCTGATCGGTGATTTTGAAGACCTGAAAAAACAGCGCAGCCAGCTGGATTTCGAGGATCTGATCGAACGTGCTGCCACCCTTCTCAACCGCGATACGGCGGGTGCATGGGTGCACTACAAGCTGGATCAGGGCATCGACCACATTCTGGTGGATGAGGCGCAGGATACCAGCCCGGTGCAATGGACTATCATCCAGTCGCTGGCCGCCGATTTCTTCCATGGAGAAACTGCACGCGAGGGACGACGCACGGTCTTTGCCGTGGGTGACGAGAAACAGTCGATCTATTCCTTTCAGGGCGCAAGACCGGAGCGGTTTTCGCAGGAAAGCCGGGAAACGCAAAAGCGCGTGACCGCTGTCGAACAGACATTTCATTCCGTGCGCCTGCCACTGTCATTCCGTTCCACGGCAGATGTTCTGGCCGCCGTCGATCAGGTGTTCTCCCTTCCCGAACATGCGGAAGGTTTAAGCGCCGAGAAGGAACCGGTCGAGCATCGCTCCAACCGCCACGGACAGGCAGGCACGGTGGAACTGTGGGACATGGTTGCCGCCGAGCCGGTGGAGAATGAAGAGGACTGGACGGCACCCTTCGATGCGCTGCGCGAAAGCGCGCCGCCTGCCATCGTCGCACGCCGCATCGCCGCCCGCATCGCCGAGATGATCGGCAAGGAAACCGTGGTCGAAAAGGGTGTGGAGCGCACCATCGAGGCGGGAGACATTCTCGTTCTTGTGCGAAAACGCCACGCCTTCGTCAACGCGCTGACCCGCGAGCTGAAACAGCGGAAGAACATTCCCGTTGCCGGTGCCGACCGCCTGCGCCTCACAGACCATATCGCCATTCAGGACCTGCTGGCGCTGGGCCGTTTCGTGCTCTTGCCGCAGGATGATCTGTCGTTGTCGGCCCTTCTTAAAAGCCCGCTGTTCAATCACTCGGAAGACGATATTTTCGATATCGCGGCAAAGCGCCCTGAAAATACCAGCGTCTGGCACCATTTGCAGGCTCTCTCGAAAGAGGATGAGGGACGTTCCTTCGCGGCATCGGTCGCCAAGCTCACGCATTTCATCGAACTGTCGAAGACGCAGACCATCCACGATTTCTTCGCCGCCGTGCTGACGCTGCATGAGGGACGTGCGAAGTTTCTGGGGCGGCTTGGCAATGAAGCCAGCGACGTGCTGGACGAATTCCTGTCCTTTGCGCTGGACCATGAAAAGACTGGCCTTCCCGGCCTGCAATCCTTCATTTCCGTGATGGAAACCGACGCGCCTGAAATCAAGCGTGAGCAGGACAAGGAGCGTGGCGAAGTCCGCATAATGACGGTTCACGCCTCCAAAGGTCTGGAGGCACCTGTCGTGTTTCTGGTGGATGGCGGCTCCAAGGCCTTCATTCACAGCCACCTGCCGAAGCTTCGCTTCATCGAGAATGGTCCTGCCAAGCTGCCGATCTGGTTGCCCGGCAAGGGTTTTGACAATGCGCTTGTCTCAAGGGACGAGGACCGCCTCAAGCTGTCCGCCGAGCAGGAATATCGCCGCCTCCTCTATGTGGCGATGACACGTGCTGCCGACCATCTGATCGTCTGCGGCTATCGCGGCCCGCGAGAAAATCCCGATTGCTGGCATGCCATGATTGCCCGTTCGCTGGGCGCGGATGACATCAGATGCAAGCGGCAGGTATTTTCCGCTGGTGGCGAAGAGTGGGATGGCCTTTTGTGGCAGTCAACCAGCCGCGATGCCAAGGCCGTTGCCACTACAGAGCCGCCGCCTGCCCCGGTTCTGGATGCTTTGCCTGCATCTCTGATGCAGCCGCTGCCGCCACCGCCAGCTTTGCCACGTCCGCTCAGCCCGTCTGGTGCCGGAACCATCATCGATGACGGCTCGGAGGATTTGCTGGTCACCTCCCCGCTGTTTTCTAGCCAGGAAGTATCCTCGGGTCTGGCGCTACAGCGTGGCAGGTTGGTGCACCGCATGTTGCAGACGCTGCCGGAATATCCGAGCGAGGAGCAGCCGGATGCCGCCCGCCGTTATGCGGAGCGCGCCGCGCGGTTCTGGCCTGAAAAGGAGCGGGAAAAACTGATCCATTCCACGCTATCGGTGTTGCGCGAACCAGCCCTTCAATCCGCCTTTTCTGCCAACAGCCGTGCGGAAATCTCGATTATGGGCACCTTGCGGCTCAGCAACAGGGACTACGCCGTATCAGGCCGCATCGACCGGCTGGCCGTAGATGGCGACCGCGTCATTCTGGTGGACTACAAGACCAACCGTGTGCCGCCTGTCCGTGATGCCGAGATACCACTGGCGCATAAAGCACAGCTTGCGATCTATAAAAGCATTCTCGCCCCGCTTTATCCCGGCAAGACCTTCACCTGCGCGCTGGTCTATACGGAAAACGCTTCATTTGTGACGCTGAGCGACCAGTCGCTGGCTGATGCGCTTGCTGCAATCGAGACAAAGTGAGATATGGGACATTGAAATAACCCGCCAGCAGCATCACATGCTCATCAACCAACACCACTGACAATCTTGTCATTGAAAGGAGAGCCACCCATGGCTACCGTGAAAGTCGATACATCCAATTTCCAGGCAGAAGTGCTCGATTCCGCTGAACCCGTCGTCGTCGATTTCTGGGCGGAATGGTGCGGACCTTGCAAGATGATCGCCCCAAGCCTCGAAGAAATTTCCAACGAGCTGGCCGGCAAGGTCAAGGTCGTGAAGCTCAACATTGATGAAAACCCGGAGCTTGCAGCGCAGTTCGGCGTTCGCTCCATCCCTACCCTTGCCATGTTCAAGGGCGGCGAAGTGGCTGACATCAAGGTTGGCGCTGCACCAAAGACAGCCCTTTCGGCCTGGATTTCCAGCGCTGCTTGATTGGGCATCTGTCAAGAATGAGAAAAGCCCGGTCATCGCCGGGCTTTTTCTTTTGGGACATTTTAAACAAACCCCCGTCATCCTCGGGCTTGACCCGAGGATCTAACGAACCCCTACATTGAACGTGGTTAGATCCTCGAGACAAGCCCCGATATGACGGTGGCCGATGCCCGCAATTTTTTACTGCGGTACCGTGCCGTTCAAAGCCAGCGCATTGCCAGCCAGATAAAGTGAACCACCAATCAATATGCGTGGTGCGGGCTGACCCGGCAAAATCCGCTTTTTCAACTCTTCCAAGGCTTCTTCAATCGATGATGTCGGTGCCGCGACGAGGCCAGCGTCAAACACCGCATGGGCAAGAACAACCGGATCGATCGCCGCATCCGTGCCGTTGATCGGCACGGTGAAAACATATTGGGCAATATCGGCAAAGGCCTTGAAATAGCCGACCTGATCCTTGGTGTTGATCATGCCGGCAATCAGAAACAGCGGGCGAGCATTGGCTTCCTCGAAACCGGCCATGGCTTCGGCAATCACCTCACCCGCGCCGGGATTGTGGCCACCATCAATCCAGATTTCCGAGCCTGGCGGGGCCAGATCGACAATCCGGCCTGATGTGATGCGTTGCAGACGACCCGGCCATTCCACCGATGTCATCGCCGTCTCAACCATCTTGTCCGTCACCTCGAAACCGGCAGCCTTGACGGCGCGAATGGCGGCGGCGGCGTTGGCCAGCTGGTGGCGACCGGGAAGACGCGGCAGGGGCGCATCGATGAGGCTGGTTTCGTCCTGGTAGACCATCCGCCCAAACTCTTCATGCGCCGAAAAATCCTGTGCATAGACTGCCGTCGGGCATCTCAGGCGTTCAGCCGTCTGGACCAGAACATCAAGTGCCGCGTCATATTGCTGATGACCGATCACGACAGGCGATCCGGCCTTCATGATACCGGCCTTTTCGGCGGCGATCAGTTCGACGCTATCTCCGAGATAGGCCTGATGATCCAGCGAAATCGGCATAATGATCGATACGGCTGGGTCGGTGATGACATTGGTCGCATCAAAACGCCCGCCAAGCCCGACCTCCAGGATCACGGCATCGGCGGGGTGTTCCGCAAAGAGAACGAAGGTGACAGCCGTCAGGATTTCGAAGACGGTGATCATCTGCCCGTCATTGGCAGCAGCCACGCGCTCCAGCGCATCGGCCAGAACGGCATCTTCGACATAGCGGCCCTTCTCGCCACGAAGGCCTAAACGATAGCGCTCGTACCAGTTGACGAGATGGGGAGATGTGTGGACGTGAACAGCAAGGCCGCCAGCTTCCAGCAGCGCCCGGCTAAAGGCAGTGACGGAGCCTTTGCCATTGGTTCCGGCCACGTGCAAAACGGGCGGCAGACGCTTGTGCGGATTGCCGAGCTTTTCGAGAAGAGCGGTTATTCTATCCAGCGAAAGATCAAAGCCTTTGGGGTGAAGCCCCAAAAGCTTTTCGATGATCCGTTCCGCTGCGCTCTGGGCAGGTGTCGTCATATCCGTCATTGGCGTCTCCGCTGCCCAGTGGCGATAGACGTCAGGCGGATGCTGCCATTGGCAGGTCTTCCGAAGACGGATCGGCTGGGGCCTTGGTCATGATCTTCAGCAGGCTTGCCAGCGTCTTGGGAATTTCGCGCCGATCCACGACCATGTCGACCATGCCGTGTTCCAGCAGATATTCCGAAGTCTGGAAGCCTTCAGGCAGCTTTTCGCGGATCGTCTGTTCAATCACGCGCTTGCCAGCGAAGCAGATTTCCGCACCCGGCTCTGCGATGTGCACATCGCCCAGCATGGCGTAAGAGGCCGTTACACCACCCGTTGTCGGGTTGGTCAGCACGACGATGTAGGGCATGCCCGCTTCTTTGAGCATGTTGACCACAACCGTTGTGCGGGGCAACTGCATCAGCGACAAGATGCCTTCCTGCATGCGTGCGCCACCCGAAGCCGGGAACATCACAACAGGGCAACGCTCAGAAATAGCGCGCTCGAATGCCTTGACGATGGCTTCACCGGCAGCAATGCCGAGCGATCCGCCCATGAACTGAAACTCGTGCACTATGGCGACGATCTTCAAGCCCTTGAGCTTGCCGACGCCAGCCAGGATCGTGTCTTCCTGTTCGGTCTTCACGCGGCTGTCGCGCAGACGGTCCGAATATTTCTTCGAGTCGCGAAACTTCAGCGGGTCCTGCGCCACCTTTGGCTGGACCAGAGCTTCGTAAACGCCGCCATCGAACAGGTCTTCAAGACGAGCTTTCGCGGGCATCTTCATGTGGAAACCGGAAGCGGGAATGACCCACTTGTTTTCCTCAAGATCCTTGTGAAAGACCATTTCGCCCGTTTCGGGGCACTTGATCCAGAGGTTTTCCGGCGTCTCGCGGCGGCCAAGCATGGAGTTGATCCGAGGCCGTACGTAGTTGGTGATCCAGTTCACGTCTAATACTCCTGACTATCTGCGCTCAGCCGAGGCTTACTCGGCAGCGGCAAGGCGCGATGCACGCACGCCCGTTGAAAGTCCCTTTACCAGTGTTGTCACGGAGGGAACAGTGTCGTTGGTGGCCTTGCCATCCTTGGTCAGGCTTCCGGCGATCTGGTTGACGATGGCCGAACCCACCACGACGCCATCGGCAACAGCGCCGATTGCGCGGGCATGATCCGCCGTCTTCACGCCGAAGCCGACACAGATGGGAAGATCGGTATGCGATTTGATCCGCTGGACAGCGCCAGAGATCGTGGATGGATCCGGCAGTGCCGAACCGGTAATGCCATTCATCGAAACGTAATAGACAAAGCCTGACGTGTTCTTGAGAACGGTCGGCAGACGCTTCTCATCCGTCGTTGGCGTTGCAAGACGAATGAAGTTGATACCGCGCGCCAAGGCTGGAACGCAAAGTTCGTCATCCATTTCAGGTGGAAGGTCGACAACGATCAAGCCATCGATGCCCGCTGCCAATGCATCATCCAGAAACGTTTCAACTCCATAGATATAGATGGGGTTGTAGTAGCCCATCAGCACGATTGGCGTGTTGTCGTCCTGCTTGCGAAACTCGCGGGCGAGTTCAAGCGTCGTCCTCAATGTCTGCCCGCCCTTCAGCGCACGCTGGGCTGCCAGCTGAATGGCCGGACCATCGGCCATGGGATCGGAAAACGGCATGCCAAGTTCGATGACATCGGCACCGGCTTCCGGCAGCGATTTCATGATGCCGAGCGATGTATCAAAGTCCGGATCGCCACCCATGAAATAGGTGATGAGGGCTGGGCGGTTTTCAGCGCGCAGATCAGCAAAGCGCTTGTCCATACGAGCAGTCATGATTACGCACCCATTTCCAGAAGTTTCGCCACGGTGAAGATGTCCTTGTCGCCACGGCCGCACAGGTTCATGACGATGATCTGATCCTTGTCCATCTTTGGCGCACGCTTGATGACTTCCGCCAGCGCATGGGCCGGTTCAAGTGCTGGAATAATGCCCTCAGTGCGCGTCAGCAACTGGAATGCTTCCAGCGCTTCGGTGTCCTTGATCGGCACATATTCGACGCGGCCCGTATCTTTCAGCCATGAGTGCTCAGGGCCAATGCCGGGATAATCCAGACCAGCGGAGATCGAGTGACCCTCCTTGATCTGGCCGTCACCGTCCTGCAGCAGATAGGTGCGGTTGCCATGCAGCACGCCCGGCGAGCCGGCTGTGAGCGATGCGCAATGTTCTTCGCCCTCAAGACCCTTGCCGCCCGCTTCGACGCCAACGATTCTGACGCTCGAATCATCCAGGAACGGGTGGAACAGGCCGATGGCGTTGGAACCGCCGCCAACAGCTGCGATCAGCATATCCGGCAGACGTCCCTCAGCCTTCATCATCTGCTCGCGCGTTTCACGACCGATGACCGACTGGAAGTCGCGAACCATTTCCGGGTATGGATGCGGACCGGCAGCGGTACCGATCATGTAATAGGTGTCGTCGACATTGGTGACCCAATCTCGCAGCGCTTCGTTCATGGCATCTTTCAGGGTGCCGTGACCAGCCGTGACCGGAACGACTTCTGCGCCGAGAAGCTTCATGCGGAAGACGTTCGGCGCCTGGCGCTCCACGTCGGTTGCGCCCATGTAAACGACGCAAGGGATGCCGAAACGGGCAGCAACAGTTGCCGATGCAACACCGTGCTGGCCAGCGCCGGTTTCCGCGATGATGCGGGTCTTGCCCATGCGCTTGGCAAGCAGGATCTGGCCCAGGCAATTGTTGATCTTGTGCGAACCGGTGTGGTTCAGCTCATCGCGCTTGAAATAGATCTTCGCGCCGCCAAGCTCCTGTGTCAGGCGCTCGGCAAAATAGAGCGGGCTTGGACGACCGGTATAATGGGTGTTCAGATGCTCAAGTTCCGCCTGAAACTCGGAGTCTGTCTTTGCCTTGTTCCACTCGGCCTGAAGGTCAAGGATCAACGGCATCAACGTCTCGGCCACAAAGCGACCTCCGTAAATACCAAAACGGCCGTCCTCATCGGGACCGGCGCGGAAAGAGTTGGGTTTCGGCGTCTCGTTCACTCTCAAACTCCCTGCGGTCTCGCCTAACGGATCGCATCGAAAAATGCGTCGATCATGGCCAGATCCTTGACACCCGGCGCGCTCTCGACACCGGAAGATGCATCTATTCCCTTAGCCCCGGTTTCAGCCAGAGCATGGGCTACGTTGTCTTTGTTCAATCCCCCGGAAAGCATGTAATCCACGCCTTCGTCAAGAGAGTGCAGCAAGGTCCAGTCGAAGGAAACGCCATTGCCGCCAGGAAGATCGGAACCCGCAGGCGGTTTGGCATCGAACAGGAACTTGTCGGCTATTCCTATATAGGGATCAATCTTGGCAAGATCATCGGCATCGCGGATGGAAAAAGCCTTGATGATGGGCAGGCCGTAGAGAGCCTTGACGTTCAGCACCCGCTCAGGGCTTTCATGCCCATGCAGCTGCAGCATATCCGGCTTCAACAGATGGATGATCTCATCCAGCTCGTCATTGTCGGCATCAACAGTCACGGCCACGATCTTGACACTGCCGCGCACGGCATCTGCCAGCTTGCCAGCAATATCAGGCTCGATGTTGCGCGGGCTTTTTTCAAAGAAAATAAATCCGAGATGGCTCGCACCGCGACGAACGGCGCGCTCGATGGCATCGGCGGACTTCAATCCGCAAATCTTGATTTCCGGTGTCATGCCTTGGGAGGTGCCATGAAATAGGCTGTGAGTCGAGCCAAATCTAATCTTCCTCTCAGAAGCGTAAATGTTTCACGTGAATCCAAAACGGTTTGGACAGGATTTATTCGAAATCGATGGCGTGCAACTGCGAGCCGTTGCGCTTCAACCAGGATTTCGAGGCCTCCATGGTGGGGCAAAGCTTTTCGCAGAGCGCCCAGAATTTCGGTCCATGGTTCATCTCTTTGAGATGCGCGACCTCATGGGCGGCCAGATAATCGATGACACTTTCCGGCGCCATGACGATGCGCCAGGAAAAGCTCAAGTTTCCCTCATGCGAGCAAGAGCCCCAGCGGCTGCGCGTATCCTTCATCGAAATGGAATTGGCGGGCCTGCCGACTTTTGCCGTGTGATGCGCCACCAGCCGCTCCAGGTCAGCCCGCGCTTCCTTTTTCAGAAAGGTCGCAATGCGTCGGCCAAGATGTTCCGGCAATCCGCTGACGCGCAAGACCGCCTCGCCATCTGCTTCTTTTGCAATGTGCGTCACGCCGCGCAATGTGCCGGTATGTTCGATACGATGCGTCACACCACGAATGGAGACGCTGCCGCCATCGACTACACTTCCCTCAGTGGAGAACTTCGAGAGCCTGCTTTTCAGCCAGCCGTTGTGACGATCCAGAAAGTCATCCACTTCCCGGTGATGGAGACCATAAGGGATCGTCATTTTCAGCGCTTTGCCGCCGGGCTCTATGCGAAGCGTGATGCGGGTGGCGCGCTGATTTTCCTTGATGGTGATGGGCAGGTTGCGACCGCCCACATCCACCATGCGCTGCGAGGGCGCAGGCTTGGACGGCGAAACGGATCTCAGGGTCTTTCGGAGAAGCGGAAACATCGCCTTTCATAGCGATTCGCTCCGTAAAAAGCTATGTGCTTGGTGTCACACGGCGTGGTCATGCTTGCGCATGAAATCCAGCATGCGCGGCACGATATCTCGCCGGAAGCGGGAGCCGTTGAACACGCCGTAATGTCCGACATCCGGCTGCGTGTAATGCTCGCGCTTATCAGCTGGAATATTCAGACAGAGATCATGCGCCGCCTTCGTCTGTCCGGCACCGGAAATATCGTCATTCTCGCCTTCGACCGTGAAAAGCGCCGTGCGTTTAACGCTGGAGGGATCAACCGCCCTGCCCCGGTGCAGCATCTTGCCCTTGGGAAGCGCGTGATCGATGAACACGGTTTCGACGGTCTGGAGGTAGAATTCGGCTGTGAGGTCCATCACCGCTAGATACTCGTCGTAAAACTCGCGGTGCTTTTCGGTGGAATCGCCGTCGTTCTTCACAAGGTTCATGTAGAAATCCTTGTGCGCCGTCATGTGCTTGTCGAGGTTCATGGACATGAAGCCGGTCAGTTGCAGAAAGCCCGGATAGACGGAACGGCCAAAACCGGGCTGCGGCCATGGCACGGGCATCACCACATTGTCCCTGAACCACTCAATCGGCTTACTCATGGCCATCTCATTAACAGCCGTCGGGTTGATCCGCGTATCGATTGGCCCACCCATCAGCGTCATCGAAGCCGGGGCGCATGGGTCATTGTCCGCTTCCATCAGCGAGACTGCCGCAAGCACGGGCACTGAGGGCTGACAGACCGCCACGACATGCACGCCCTCACCCAGGTGATGAATGATCTCGATCAGGTAGTCGATATAGTCATCAAGATCGAAACGCCCTTCGGTCAGCGAGACCGTGCGCGCATCGATCCAATCCGTGATGTAGAGATCGGCAGATGGCAGCAGCGCCTCCACCGTGCCGCGCAGCAAGGTTGCGTAGTGGCCGGACATGGGGGCGACGAGCAGCACTTTTGGGCCGGTGGTTTCGCCTGACACCATATCACGCTTGAAATGCAGCAGATTGCAGAAGGGCTTTGCCCAGACAGTCTCTTCCGAAACGGAGACGGATTTCCCACCGATCAGAGTTTCGGAAATCCCGAATTGCGGCTTGCCATAACGACGCGTCAACCGCTCGAAAACCTCGAAGCCCGCATCAAGGCTTCGGCCGAATGCAGTATTGGACAGCGGGTTCAAGGGGTTGTTGCACGCCTGACGCATCAGTTCAGCGCTCGCCCGCAGCGGCATCATGGCAGCGTGGTTCATTTCGTAGAACTGATAGAACATGGATGAACGCCTCCCGTCGTTTATCGTCGTCTTTTCGTTAATATAGCATCATTTCGCACATGCACAAAACGTGAAAAGCGCCAGCGGTTGCCCGCCAGCGCTTCTGATATGTATTGATCGAAAGCTCTTCTCAGATGTCAGCGACGAATGTCTGCTTCTGGGTGCCGAGACCCTCAATGCCAAGCTCAACCACATCGCCAGCCTTCAGGAAGCGTGGCGGCTTCATGCCGAGACCGACGCCGGGGGGCGTGCCGGTGGAAATGATGTCGCCGGGATGCAGGGACATGAACTGGCTGAGGTAGGAAACGACATGCGCAACGCCATAGACCATGGTCTTGCTGGAGCCGTTCTGCATCGTCTCACCATTGACCTTCAGCCACATGCCGAGGTTTTGCGGATCGGCGACTTCATCCTTGGTGACCAGCCATGGACCAACAGGGCCGAATGTGTCGCAGGATTTGCCCTTCGTCCACTGGCCCTGACGCTCGGTCTGAAATGCGCGCTCGGATACATCATGCGAAACGCAATAGCCGGCAACATAATCCATCGCATCGGCTTCAGACACATATTTCGCGGTCTTGCCGATGACCACGCCTAGCTCGACTTCCCAGTCTGTCTTTTCAGAGCCGCGCGGGATGATGACATCATCATGGGGGCCAACGATGGCCGATGTGGCCTTCATGAAAATGACCGGCTCCGATGGCACTTGCGCACCGGTTTCCGCAGCGTGATCCGAAAAGTTCAGGCCGATGCAGATGAATTTGCCCGTGCCGGAAACGCAGGCGCCAATGCGATCATCTGCAAGAAGCGGGAGCGTGGAAAGATCGAGAGCGGCAATCGCCTTCAGACCCTCGGGGGAAATGGCCTCGCCGCCGATATCTTTCACATGCGCCGAAAGATCACGAGCTTTTCCATCCTGATCCAGAATGGCTGGCTTTTCCTGGCCCGGCTGGCCGACGCGCAATAATTTCATGGTCAATCTCCCGTTGTCAGACAAGTGCCTGCATATATGAACGAACTATTTATCCGTGTCACCCCTTATGCGTTGTCAAATCGGTCCGCCTTGCTTTGAAGCAAGCATTTTTCGAAACACGGGTGTATGACACTATTAGGGCGCTCTAAAAACGGCGCCGATGGCACCATGATGTCAAACAGTGTCGAGGAGATGATATGACCTACAGCAATTCGCGCCAATCCGAGTATCCGATTGATCCCATATTCCTGGATCGCTGGTCGCCACGTGCCTTTGGTGACGCTGGAATGCCGAGAGAACATCTGCTGACAATTCTCGACGCCGCCCACTGGGCTCCATCCTCCTCCAACCAGCAACCCACCCGCTTCATCTATGCCCATAAGGGCAGTCCACAGTGGGACACCTTCGTCAGCCTGCTGATGGAAGGCAATCAGCGCTGGGCAAAAAATGCCGCTGTGCTGCTGTTCGTGCTGTCCCGCACATACAATGTTTCAAGCGAGGGCGAAAAGAAGCCTGCGACAACCCATTCTTTTGATGCGGGTTCGGCCTGGTTGTCGATGGCCATGCAGGCGCAGTATCTCGGCTACCACGCCCATGCCATGGCTGGCATTTTCAAAGACAAGATCATTGAAACGCTTGAGGTGCCAGAAGGCTATGCCGTGGAAGCTGCGGTCGCCATCGGCGCCATAGCCGACAAGAGCACCCTGCCCGACGAACTGGCGAAACGCGAAGTGCCGAGTGACCGGCTGCCTCTGTCGGAGGTCGCGTTCGAGGGACGCTTCACCGGCAAGGCTGACTAAGGGTCTACGCTTCATAGCTGACATAAAAATGGCCCGGTGGAGCATCTCCACCGGGCCATTGTTAAGATTGTGTTTCACGTGAATCGTCACATAAGACGATTCACTGAAAAACATCAGATATCGAGATTGGCGACGTTCAGCGCATTTTCCTGGATGAAGTCGCGGCGCGGTTCCACCTCATCACCCATCAGACGAGCAAATAGGCTGTCGGCATCGGTCGCGTCAGGAATTTTGACCTGAAGGAGCGACCGCACATTGGCGTCCAGCGTGGTTTCCCACAGCTGCTCGGCATTCATTTCGCCAAGGCCCTTATAGCGCTGCATCGACAGGCCCTTACGGCCAGCGGCGAAGATGGCATCGAGAAGCGGGCGTGGGCCAGCAATGACCTGCGTGCCATCCTTGCGCTGCAGCACAGGTGGCGTCTTGTAGATGTCACCCATACGGGTTGCGAGCTGGTCGATGTGGCGCGCATCTGCCGAACCCATCAGGCCCATATCCAGCGTCGACACTTCCTTGACGCCGCGAACCATGCGCCAGAAACGAAGGCCGCCATCATCAAGAACTTCACCGGTCCAGCCGCGCTCCGTTTCTTCGGCAATCATATCCAGACGACGCGCGACCTCGGCAACCGTTGCTTCGGCCTTGCTCGGATCTGCTGACAGTTCCGGGTTCATCGCACCAGCAATCGCTGCCTGCTCAACAATCGAGCGGCTATAGCGCGAGTGGAGATTGTCGATCAGGGTGCGCATGCGCACCGCATCGAGAATGACTTCGCGCAAATCCTGGCCAACACGAACTTCGCCGGAACCCATCGTCAGCGATGCTTCCTCGATACCCATGGTGATCAGGTATTCTTCCAGCGCCTTCTCGTCCTTCAGATATTGCACGGACTTGCCGCGCGTCACCTTATAAAGCGGTGGCTGCGCGATATAGAGATGACCGCGCTCGATCAATTCCGGCATCTGACGGAAGAAGAAGGTCAGAAGCAGCGTGCGAATATGCGCGCCGTCCACGTCAGCATCGGTCATGATGATGATCTTGTGGTAGCGCAGCTTGTCGGCGTTGAACTCGTCCTTGCCGATCGAGGTGCCGAGCGCCGTAATCAGCGTACCGATTTCCTGGCTGGACAGCATCTTGTCGAAGCGGGCGCGCTCGACGTTCAGGATTTTACCGCGCAATGGCAAAATCGCCTGCGTTTCACGCGAGCGACCTTGCTTTGCAGAACCACCAGCCGAGTCACCCTCGACGAGGAAGACTTCGGATTTGGCCGGATCACGCTCGGAGCAGTCTGCCAGCTTGCCCGGCAGAGACGCGATATCGAGCGCGCCCTTGCGGCGGGTCAGTTCACGCGCCTTGCGGGCAGCTTCACGGGCAATAGCCGCTTCCACGACCTTGCCGACGAGGATCTTGGCTTCGGTCGGATGTTCTTCAAACCAGGTGCTCAGCGCTTCATTGACGAGGTTTTCGACAACGGGACGCACTTCCGAGGAGACCAGCTTGTCCTTGGTCTGCGACGAGAACTTCGGATCGGGAACCTTGACCGAGAGAACGGCCGTCAGACCTTCGCGGCAGTCTTCGCCCTGAAGGGAAACCTTCTCACGCTTGGTGATGCCGGAGCTATCGGCATAGGACGTGACCTGGCGCGTCAACGCACCACGGAAACCGGCCATATGCGTGCCGCCATCGCGCTGCGGAATGTTGTTGGTAAAGCAGAGCATGTTTTCGTGATAGGTGTCGTTCCACCACATCGCGACTTCAACGGTAATACCGTCTTTCTCGCCAATGATGTAAACCGGCTTGTCCACCAGCGGCTTCTTGGCCCGGTCGAGATACGTCACAAAGGCTGCAAGACCGCCATCATAAAGCATTTCTTCCTGCTTGATGTCGGAGTGGCGCTTGTCCGTCAAAAGAATGCGTACGCCGGAGTTCAGGAAGGCCAGTTCGCGCAGCCGATGTTCCAGCGTTGCGTATGTATATTCCGTCATGGTGAAGGTCTCGCTGCTGGCGAGGAAGGTAACCTCCGTGCCGGAGCGACCTTCATAATCGCCAACGATCTTCAACGGGCCATCGGCCACACCATGGGTAAACGAAATCTCGTGGATTTTTCCGTTGCGGCGAATGCGCAGCTTCAGCCAGACCGACAGCGCGTTGACAACCGAGACGCCCACGCCGTGCAGACCGCCGGAAACCTTGTAGGAATTCTGGTCGAACTTACCGCCCGCGTGAAGCTGCGTCATGATGACTTCAGCTGCGGAGACGCCTTCACCGGTGTGAATATCGGTCGGGATACCACGACCATTATCCGTCACCGATACCGAACCATCGGCGTTCAGCGTGACGGTGACCAGATCGGCGTGACCGGCCAGCGCTTCATCGATGGCGTTATCGACGACTTCGTAGACCATGTGGTGCAGACCGGAACCATCGTCGGTATCGCCGATATACATGCCGGGACGTTTGCGAACCGCATCAAGCCCCTTGAGGACTTTGATCGAATCGGCTCCATAGGCTGCACTGGCGGCGTTTTCGCTCGACATAGGTTCAGTCATAAGCACTCTTTCCGAATGTATCTGTCGCAGCGCCACCTCATATCGAGACAGCGCGGCAGCGAATCACTTTAAATCTGACGTGTGACTATAGAAATTCCGTCTCGATATCCAAAGTCCACAAGCGCCAAAACCCTGCACAAAGCAGGGGATAGCGCGGGTTTCACTCGCAAGGACGGCTTTTTTGTAGCACCTCTGACAATTCATCTATCACACTTGGCGGCAGCTTGCGAATATTCCGCGCCAATCCGTTCGCCAGCATCGTGTATTGCGGCGGCAAACCTGCCGTATCGATGACAACGCGCGGGTCTGACGTGCCCGCCAGCGAGAAAAGCTCTTCCGCCTCGTCCCAGATGATGTTGAAATATCCGGCAATGCGCTGAAGAAGATCAAAGCTCGGCTTGCCGCGTTTCCCATGTTCCAGTGCCGAGAGGTAGGCGGGCGACACACCAATCGCCAACGCCATCTGCTTCTGCGTCACGCCCTTTTTCTCGCGCAGAACCCGAACCGCTTCTGCAAACGGTGTCATGATGTATCTCCGCGCCGACGTGCTAGCCGCACGTAAAGAGCGCCATCACCACCGTGGTTCATGGAGGCGTCTTCATAGGACGAGATCAAATGCCGGTATTCCGGTTTGGAAAACCACATCGGCACGGCACGCTTCAACGCGCCTTCGCTGCCCATGGAGCGGCCCTTGCCGGTGATGACAAGAACGTGCCGCAACCCACGTTCATGGGCGCGAACGAGAAAATCGAGAAGCACCGCATGGGCCTCGCTCTGAAACATGCCGTGCAGATCGATGCGCGCTTCGAGCGGCAGGCGGCCACGGGTCAGCTTGCGTTTGACCGGTCTTTCGAGAGGGCTGTGAATGCGCTTGCGATCCGGGTCCGCCACGACCGATTGCGGTATCGGCTCGATAATCATTTTGGGGAAAGGCGGAATGGGTTTCTTCGCAGTTTTTGGCTGTGGCTGTGGTTGCGGCTCTGGGTCGATCTGCGCTTCCAGCGCTTCAAATTCCATCAGGTCTTCCACGCGCCCGGAAATCAGCCGCGTCGTCTTGGCAACCTTGCCCCACAGGATGCGCTCATCCCTGCCCAGTTTGCGGCCACCCTTCATGACCGATACCTCTCAGCCGCCCCACGGGGAATGAGGATATAGAAATCGGCCGGGTTGCGCACCGTGCCTGCCAGTTCTCCCGCCTCATCGCCAGAGCCGGTGAAAATATCGCCACGCGCCGGCCCAACGATGGCCGAGCCCGTATCGAGCGCCAGCATGAGACGGCCAAAGGGCTTTCCCTCATCCAGATGCGTCAGGCTTGGTGAACTGATAAAAAAGGGAAAACCGAATGTGTGGATCAGGCGGTCCACCGCAAGCGCCCTGCCCGCAACAAGCGGAACTTTGGCAGCCGCAATCGGCCCAAGCTCCAGCCCTTCCACATCAGCCTCGCGGAAGAAGATGTAGGAGCGATTGTGCCAGAGAACCTCGTCCACCTCGTCAGGATTGCGCGCCAGCCACTGCCGGATCGTCTGCATCGAAATGGTCTGAGGGTCGAGTTCACCACGGTCCAGCAAAAGGCGGCCAATGGCGGAGAAGGGATGGCCCGCCTTTGCGGAATAGGTGATGCGCCTGATGGTGCCATCGCTGTAGCGGAGCCTTGCGGCACCCTGCACATGCACGAAAAACAGATCGACCCGCGATTTTGCCCAGGCGATTTCCAGCCCTTGCCCATCCAGATAGCCTCGGTCGATTTCCCCCCTGTCGGGATAGGGGGAAATGACGCCATCCCGCTGCAAGCCGAACGCGTAATAGGGATCCATGGCCGCTGGCCGGTTGGTCTCATCCAGATCAATCAGATCGGACGGGCGGCGATAGATGGGGTATTTGAATGTCTCGTCAGGCGTGGCCGAAACCACTAGCTCAGGCTCATAGAAGGCCGTAACGAAGCCGCTCTTTGCCGATGACGGTGATATTTTAAAGGGAACGCAATGGGTCTCGAAAAACTGCCGGGCGGCGCCGGCATCTTTGAAGCCGCCTGCATCAACGGCCTCCAGCAACCCCAAAAGCTCCTCAGCGCTCAAACCCAGTGATCCGGTGCGGTAAGGTTTTGCCTGGCGCAGATGGGCCAGAATGGATTGCATGGCCGGGAATAGCGGCGAAGGGTCGTCTGCCTGCCAAGCTGGCAGTTCAGCAAACGACACCTCTTGGAGGGCAAAATCCCGGCCAGCGCTGCTCATTGTTCAGATTCGGTCGCAATCAGCTTCCAGTTCGGATCGCGTGAGCGAATGTCGCGCGCAAACGTCCAGATGTCATCGACCTCGGACACGGCTTCCGGGTCGCCATCGATCAGCGCACCGTCCTTGTCATAGGTTGCCGAAATCAGCTGGCTGATGATGCGCAGCGTGATCTGCTCTTCCGAATCGCGGATGCTGGCATGGGTGATGTCGATCTTCTCGGTGCCGACAAAGGTCGATTTCACGACTTCGCCGCGCTTTTCGCGCTCGGCGATCGCCGCAACAAAGCCGTCATAGACTTCCTTGGAAAGGAGGTTCTTGAGCGACTTTCTATCACCATCGGCAAAGGCCGTCACGATCATCTCATAAGCCATCCGCGCGCCGTTGAGAAACTCCTTCGGGCGGAATGTCGGATCGGTCTTGTTCAACTCACGCAGCGAATCATTAAGCGCAGATCCAACTGGGGCGATGGCATCGATTTCCGCGAAGCGATTTTCCTCTTCGCCTTCGCCACGTTTTGGCAAGGTCACGACCTTGTTATCGTCTGCAGGCGATTTTGCCATGTCACGCGGGCTGTAAGGGTCGACAGGTGGCTTTTCGTTGCCAGTTCGACGACCAAGGACGCTGCGCAACTGAAGGAAAATCAGCACCGCAGCCACGAGGAAAAACAATGTAATAAAGTCGCTTGAGCCCATCTTTTACCGAAACCGCCATTTAAATCTAATTTTCTACACATCATATAGTCTGCATCTGCCCATCATTCAAACGGACAGATGCAATCGCCGGTTTCCAAAGGTGGTCGAATTGGCGATATGGTTTGTTTTCACACGTCGGATCTGCCTGAAAGAGCATTGATGTTTGCGGCCGATCCCCGAAATCAGTCAGTGAATGCGTTCTGATAAAGGTCAAGAGAACGCGTCGCGCTCTCATCGTTTGCAAGGCTTCAATATGCGTTTGTCATTTCTGCCCGTCATCGTTCTTGCGATGCCCATTCTGGAAATTGCCGGTTTCATCGTGGTTGGAAAGGCGCTCGGTCTGTGGTTGACGCTCGGCCTTGTGCTATTCACCTCATTCCTCGGTTTGATGATCCTGCGCTCCGGCGGGCTTGGCATGGTTCGTGACCTGCAGAATGCGGGCAAGACGGGCGAACAGCCGGCACAGGCCATGATCAGTGGCGGCCTGCGCGTTATCGCCGGCATACTGCTTTTCCTGCCTGGCTTCATCACAGATATCATCGGTCTTCTGCTGCTCGTGCCAGCGGTTCGCGCACTCATGTGGAAGGCTCTAGGATCGCGCATCGTGGTGGCGGGTGCATTCAGAGGTCCAGGCGCTCGCACATCCAGCGGCCCTTCTGGCCATCCCGGTTTTCGTCCCGGTCCACAGCCGGATGGCTCGGCCAAGGTTGTCGATCTGGATGAGGATGACTTTCACCGTGATGGTCCGAACCAGTCTCCCTGGTCGCCTGACAAGGACAACCGCAACCTTCCAAAACCCTGATCCGCTGAAGTCGGAGGGTTGTAAGGCATTTGTCGAGATGATAGACGGGCTTGCAAGAATTCCATGCTCGAGGACATGATATGACCACTGAAAACGGTGCGCAGGACGGTGCAAACCCTTCCCTCAACATTTTGACCCAGTACACCAAGGATTTGTCGTTCGAAAATCCAGGTGCACCGCGTTCGCTTCAGGCTCGTGATGGCGCACCTGCCATCAACATCAATGTCAACGTCAATGCCAACCCCATTTCCGGTTCGGATTTCGATGTTGTGTTGACGCTGAATGCCGAAGCCAAGGATGGCGATAAGGTTCTTTTCGTTGCTGAGCTGACCTATGGCGGCGTTTTCCGCATCACCGGTTTCCCGCAGGAGCACATGCTGCCAGTTCTCTTTATCGAGTGCCCGCGCCTGCTGTTCCCGTTCGCACGCCAGATCATTGCCGATGTAACCCGCAACGGTGGCTTCCCGCCGCTGATGATCGACCCGATCGATTTCTCGCAGATGTTTGCGCAGCGCGTTGCGGAAGAACAGGCCCGCGCCAAGGTTCAGGCCGTACCAAACTAATCTTTCGTCATAGACGAGAGACAACAGAAACCCGGGTCAACGCCCGGGTTTTTTAATGGCTGTATTTATTCCAGATCGCCTTGTCACCCATGGCGAGAACCAGCTTGCCATGCGCGGCAGCTGTTTCCGAATCCAGCCTTGACGGCAAGGCTCGCGTCCTGACGGGAATATCGATAGGGCCTTTATCGACGACATCATTGGTCCGTGCTTTGGTCGCACCGCCGAAACCGAGCGCGGTCTGGCGACCGCCAATCATCTCAATATAGACTTCCGCCAGAAGTTCGGAGTCGAGCAAGGCTCCGTGCCTGGTGCGGTGCGCATTATCGATACCATACCGGCGGCAGAGCGCATCCAGCGAGTTCGGGCCCATCGGGTGCTTGCGCCGCGCCATGGACAGAGTGTCGGTCACAAGTTCCGGCGACACCGCCTCTATGCCGAGGCGGGCAAACTCCGCATTGATGAAGCCCATATCGAAGGTCGCATTGTGCGCTACCCATCGCGCACCTTCGAAGAAGTCGCGGATCTCCTGCACGACATCTGCGAATTTCGGCTTGTCGCGCAGAAACTCATCGGTAATTCCGTGAACCGCCAGCGCATCGGGGTGCACCTTGCGATCTTCAGGGTTGATATAAAGATGCAGCGTTTTGCCCGTCGGGAAGTGATTGAAAAGCTCAATGCCGCCGATTTCGATGATGCGGTCAGCCTTGGATTCCAGACCGGTGGTTTCCGTATCGAAAATGATCTCACGCATCGTCTTATCTTTCCTCTCGCGCCGAGCGCAACGTCTCAAGCACTGCACGGACCTGGGCATGGGCGTCATCGACGCTGGTGTTGGTGTCGATCACAAAATCAGCGCGTGATCTCTTTTCCTCATCCGGCATCTGCCGTGCAAGGATCAATTCAAATTTCTCTTCCGTCATGCCGGGCCGGGCAAGAACACGCTGGCGCTGGCGCTCCGGTGAACAACTGACTACCACGACTGTATCGACGCGGCTTTCGGCACCGGTCTCGAATAGCAGCGGTATATCAAGAAGCGCAATTTCGGCATTGGCATGGCGTGCCTGCTCCATAAACTCGTCCTGCTTCTGCCGCACCAGAGGATGAACGATTGTCTCAAGGGTTTTAAATTTAGCCGGATTCTGTCGAAGGATATCTCCGAGTTTCTGCCGGTCGACCTTTGCGTCCTGCGTGGTACCGGGAAAGGCGTTTTCCACCAGCGCCACGGCCTCACCCTCATAGAGTTCATGAACGACCGCATCAGAATCACAGACCGCGACGCCCTCTTGCGCAAACAGTTTCGCGGTTGTTGATTTGCCAGTGCCAATCGATCCTGTCAGTCCGATGATGATCATTCAATGCCTCGCAATGTCGGCGATGAGAAGTTTCCGCAATTCGTCATCCACCTCAGGCATTGGCCCGAACCATTTCTGAAAGCCCGGTTTTGCCTGATGCAGCAACATGCCCAACCCATCCACTGTCGCAAATCCCTGACTCTCAGCCATCGCGAGAATGGGTGTCTGGAGCGGCACATAGACAATATCAGTCACAACGGCACCATCAGACAGTGTCGAGAAATCAATCTCTGGCGCGCCATGACCATCCATACCGAGCGACGTCGTATTGACGAAGAGACCGCATCCCGACATCACCTCCTGCAACGCATCGAAGGGATGGGCATGGACAGTCTTGCCAAACCGATCTTTCAGTTCCCTGGCACGATCCACGGTCCGGTTGACCACATGGATGTCCTGATAGCCACGATTGCGCAGCGCCTGAATAACAGCACGACTTGCCCCGCCAGCGCCGAGCACGACCGCCTTGCCAACCTTGTCCCAGCCCGGATGGCATGCGTCGAGATTGGACACAAAGCCGTAGCCGTCTGTGTTGGTCGCATGAATGAGCCCATTTTCCAGCCAAACCGTGTTGGCTGCACCCATCTCCTGCGCAATGTCATCTGGTCGGTCAGCCAATCGGTAGGCGGATTCCTTGTGGGGTATCGTCACATTGCCGCCGACAAATCCACCATTTGCGCCTGCCTTCAAATCAGACATGAAGGTCGCGAAATTATCCGGTGCGATTTCCAATGCCTCATAGGATCCCTCAACACCGAACCGTTTCAACCAATATCCGTGAATGAGCGGCGAGCGCGAATGCTTCACCGGGTAGCCGGTGACGAAGGCTTTGATGGTTAATGTTTCACGTGAATCAACCATCGATCAGGCCCAATGTGTGAAGTTTCGTTAATAATGGCAGCAGCGGCAAGCCGAGGATCGTGAAATAGTCCCCCTCAATTGCGCTGAACAATTGAATGCCCTCGCCTTCGAGCTGATAGGCGCCGACACTGGACAGCACTTTTTCCCCGACCCGCTCCAGGTGGCGGTCCACAAAGGCTGAGTTGAGTTCGCGCATCGTCATATCGGCAAATGTCACGATCTCCCAAAGGATCTCGCCATTGCGGGCGATGGCAGCGCCACAGTTCAAACGATGGGTCTTTCCTGACAATGACATGAGATTGGCATGGGCTTGGGCCATGTCTTTAGGCTTGTGATAAATCCTGCTCCCAAGCGACATGGTCTGATCGCAACCCACCACGATGGCGTCCGGCTTTACCGCGCTGACCGCAAGCGCTTTCGCCTTGGCAAGCTCTACGGCAATCCTGTCCGGCGTCGCTCCATCCTTTTCTAACGCCGCATCGATGGCGCGCTCATCAATATCGGCGGGCTCGGCGGAAAATGTCAGTCCAGCATTGCGCATCAACATCTGGCGTGATGCGCTGGAGGAGGCGAGTATCAGCTCTGGTTTCATCGACCGTGGTCTCCAAACAAGGGTGCGAAGGGGATTACCGTGTCCGTGGGCGCAGGGCAAGAATGGCCGCCGCCGTCTCTTCAATCGAGCGCCTCGTCACATCGATCAGGGGCCAGTTGTTGCGAGCGCACAGGGCGCGGGCATATTTGAGCTCCTCCATGATGGTGGCGCGGTCGATATATTGTCCACGATCAAACCCACCCGTCGTGCCCAGCTCACGGTTTTCTCGCACTTGGGATATGCGGTCGGACGTTGCGACGAGACCGACGATCAGCGGTTTCGTCGCCTTATAAAGACTGTCGGGCAAAGGCACATCCGGCACCACAGGAATATTGGCGGTCTTGATGCCGCGGTTTGCCAGATAGATGCTGGTTGGCGTTTTTGACGTTCGGCTGATACCGATAATGACGACATCCGCCTCGTCATAATGTTCTGGCATCTGACCATCATCGTGGTCCATGGCGTAGTTCAGCGCTTCGATGCGGGCAAAATAATCCGCGTTGAGCGCGTGTTGTGCCCCCACTCTCCGCCTTGAGACCGCACCCAGATAGGTCTGAAAAATGCCGATGACCGGTTCCAGAATATTGACGCAGGGCACGCCGATCGCGTGACATTGAAGATCGAGGAACTCGGCCAGTTTCTCATCGACGATGGTGTAGAGCACGATGCCCGGTTCCTGATCGATGCTGTCGATGACCTTTTGCAGCTGCTTCTGGTTTCGGATCATCGGATAAACATGCTCAAGCGGCATGGCCGAGTGAAACTGTGCAGACACCGCCCTGCCCGCCGACATCAGAGTCTCGCCGGTTGAGTCAGAAATCAGGTGCAGATGGAAGAAACTTTTTGGGTTCTCCACGTTGTTTTTCTCTCCCTGTTGATAGAGGTGCACAACATGAGGGCTGGAAGCCATCGCCGGGTCACCGAGCGTATAACTTCCGTTTTATCCACAATTGGCTTTCCGGTGTAGCCAGCAAATCGGTGATTGTGGATTATGGGGAGAGATAAAGACGATTAAATTTCATCCAGAGCTTATCCACAGGGCTGGCTATCACGCGCTCTCTCCCAAATAATTGAATCTGCTAATAGATTTCCATTGATCCGCACAGTTTTCCCATCTGCTGAGTCCGCTATCCGGTTGGATCAGCCTTTCCCACAGATGCGGCATTTAGACTGGATGAATTTTAATCCTTGCTACTCACAGACTCTAAGAAATAGAAAATCATTTAGATCTATTAGATTTTATTTTTAGAGAAGATGTGTGCATGGCCGAGCGAAGCGTAATCCGGGTTCTCAACGGTGAGACACTCACTCCACCTCCGATCTGGCTTATGAGACAGGCAGGACGATATCTGCCGGAGTACCGCGAGACGCGGAAGACAGCAGGGAGTTTTCTCGATCTCTGTTATAATCCAGAGCTTGCGACAGAAGTGACGCTGCAGCCCATCCGTCGTTTCGATCTCGATGCTGCAATTCTGTTTTCCGATATTCTCGTGATACCCGATGCCTTGAACCGGAATGTCTCTTTCACGGAAGGCAAGGGTCCAGCCATGGATCCGATCAACCCGGAAGAGATTTCTGCGCTGAAGGGTGATGGCGTACTGGCGCATCTGGCTCCCGTCTTTCAGACGGTCAAGCGCCTGAGACATGAGCTGCCGGAAAAGACCACCCTTCTCGGTTTCTGCGGTGCGCCCTGGACTGTCGCGACCTACATGATTGCTGGCCACGGAACGCCGGATCAGGCGCCAGCGCGGCTTTTTGGTTATCAACACCCCGAAGCGATGGAAAAGCTGCTGGCGTTTCTGGCAGAGATGTCTGCCGACTATCTGGTTTCACAGATCGATTCCGGTGCCGATGCCGTCCAGATTTTCGATTCCTGGGCAGGCGTGCTGGGTGAGAAGGAATTTGAAGAATACGCTGTGAAGCCCGTTGCGCGTATTATCGCATCCGTTCGGGCCCGCCGTCCCGGTGCCAAGATCATCGCATTTGCAAAGGGTGCCGGTATTCTCTTGAAGGATTATCGCCAGAAGACCGAAGCCGATGCCATTGGTCTCGACTGGAGTGTTCCCTTGTCCTTCGCCCGTGAGCTTCAAAAGGATGGCCCGGTTCAGGGCAACCTCGATCCCATGCGCATGGTTTCCGGCGGCAAGTCTCTTGATGAGGGTATCGACGCCATCCTTCAGGTACTGGGCAACGGCCCGCTGATCTTTAATCTCGGTCATGGCATCACGCCGCAAGCGGATCCTGAGAATGTCGCAAGACTGGTATCTCGTGTTCGCTCCTATGGAGCCAGATAATGAGCGACAACGCCCAGACATCAGCCACAGCTGGCCGAAAGACCCGGTTGCGGGCAGGTGCCGCGCTGGCTGTCTTCGTTGGCATGGTGGCCGTGGTGCTGCATGTCGATCCGGCTGATGCCTATCTGTGGATCAAGGCGCTTCACATCATCGCGGTCATCTCATGGATGGCGGGTCTGTTCTATTTGCCCCGGCTTTTCATCTACCACACGGATGCAGCGCCGGGCTCTGATAAGTCCGAGACCTTCAAGATCATGGAACAGAGATTGATGAAGGTCATCATGAACCCTGCCATGATGATTTCCTGGTTGCTCGGGCTCTATCTCGCCTGGTCGGTCTATGGTTTCTCGGGTGGGTGGCTTCATGCCAAAATCGCACTCGTCGTTGCCATGACTGTGACGCATGTGTATTTCAGCCGCAGTGTTCGCCGCTTTGCACGGGATGAAAACACCCGCAATGCTCGTCACTGGCGGTTGATGAATGAAGTTCCAACCCTTCTGATGATCGCAATCGTCATACTTGTGGTTGTGAAACCCTTCGCATAACGGCTCATCACGATAATTTTCTCGGAATTGGTGCTTTCCTCTTGCGGGTTTCGGGTTGAGCCGCTATTTTCCGCACACTCATCTCAATGGCATGTGAATTATTCAGCCGTCTGCGGGACACCCTCAGTACCTGATTCGCGATCAAGCCTTCCCCCACACACATATTTAAAACGGTCTTTCTCTTCATGGCTGAAATGAAGCTTCAGGAACTTAAGAGCAAATCTCCGACTGATTTGCTGACTTTTGCCGAATCCCTGGAAGTCGAAAACGCGAGCACGATGCGCAAGCAGGAGCTCATGTTTGCTATCCTCAAGGTACTGGCGAGCCAGGACGTCGAGATCATTGGTGAAGGTGTCGTTGAAGTTCTTCAGGACGGTTTCGGCTTCTTGCGTTCCGCGAATGCCAACTACCTCCCCGGCCCGGACGATATCTACATTTCGCCATCGCAGATCCGCCGTTTCTCGCTGAAAACAGGTGATACGGTGGAAGGTCCGATCCGTGGACCCAAGGAAGGTGAGCGTTATTTCGCCCTTCTGAAAGTCAACACGATCAATTTCGATGACCCGGAGAAGATCCGTCACAAGGTTCACTTCGACAATTTGACGCCGCTTTACCCGAATGAGCGGTTCAAGCTGGAACTTGAAATTCCGACATCCAAGGACCTCTCTGCCCGCGTGATGGATCTGGTTACGCCGCTCGGCAAGGGCCAGCGTGGATTGATCGTCGCGCCACCGCGCACCGGTAAAACCGTTCTGCTGCAGAATATCGCGCACTCGATCACCGCAAACCATCCAGAATGCTATCTGATCGTGCTTCTCATCGATGAGCGGCCGGAAGAAGTGACGGACATGCAGCGCTCCGTTAAGGGCGAAGTCGTTTCTTCTACCTTCGATGAGCCAGCCGTTCGCCACGTTCAGGTCGCGGAAATGGTCATTGAAAAGGCCAAGCGCCTTGTCGAACATGGCCGTGACGTCGTTATCCTGCTGGATTCGATCACACGTCTCGGACGCGCTTACAACACGGTCGTTCCCTCTTCCGGCAAGGTTTTGACCGGTGGTGTGGATGCGAATGCTCTGCAGCGGCCAAAGCGCTTCTTCGGTGCGGCCCGTAATATCGAAGAAGGCGGCTCGCTGACCATCATCGCGACGGCCCTGATCGATACGGGCAGCCGTATGGATGAAGTCATCTTCGAAGAATTCAAGGGCACCGGTAACTCGGAAATCGTTCTGGATCGCAAGGTCGCTGACAAGCGCATCTTCCCATCCATGGATATTCTCAAATCCGGTACGCGTAAGGAAGACCTTCTCGTGCCGCGCCAGGATCTTCAGAAGATCTTCGTTCTTCGCCGGATTCTTGCGCCAATGGGAACAACGGATGCCATCGAGTTCCTGATCGACAAGCTGAAGCAGACCAAGACGAATGGCGATTTCTTCGAATCGATGAACACCTGATTCATCGGCCTGTCTTGTAGCAATGAGTGATAAGGCCGCGTCTGGAAAACGGACGCGGCCAATTGTTTGAGAGGTAGGGAGAACGAGATGGCGCATCCGGAAAGTACAATATATGCGCTTTCAAGTGGGCGCCTGCCAGCGGGTGTCGCCGTGCTGCGCATTAGCGGATCGGAAGCGTTTAACGCGCTGGCAGCGCTGATCGGCCCTCGACTGCCCTCACCCCGGAATGCCTCTCTGCAAACGATTCGAAACCGAAACAATGAAGTCCTGGATCAGGCTCTTGTCCTTGTGTTTCCCGGTCCTAATTCTTTTACCGGCGAAGATTGCGTGGAAATCCAGCTTCACGGAAGCCTTGCGGTTGTTGACGCGGTCTTTGCCGAATTGGACGCCATTCCCGGACTTAGGCCCGCAGAAGCCGGCGAGTTCTCAAAACGCGCCTTCGACAATGGCAAGATGGACCTGCTGGAAGTAGAGGGTCTGGCAGACCTTCTTAAAGCCGAAACGGAGATGCAGAGACGGCTCGCCGTCGAGCAGACATCCGGCAGGCTGTCAGCGGTTTATGACGGCTGGGCAAACAAGCTGACCCGTTGCCGTGCCTTGATCGAGGCGGAGCTCGATTTCTCGGATGAAGAAGATGTACCTGACTCCGTGGCGGCGCAGGTCTGGGATGAAGTCGGTAAACTGCATCTGGAGATTTCCCAGCATCTGAGCGGTAGCGCATCCTCGGAAATCATTAGGGATGGTTTCAAAGTCGCCCTCGTTGGCGCGCCGAATGTCGGCAAATCAAGCCTTCTGAATGCACTGAGCGGGCGTGATGTCGCTATTGTGACCGATATTGCCGGAACCACGCGTGATGTGATCGACGTTGACCTCAATATTGACGGTTACCTTGTGCGGCTCTACGACACAGCCGGTCTGCGCGATACAATTGACCCAGTTGAGATTGAAGGGATTTCTAGAGCCCGCAGAACTGCAGCCCAAGCTGATCTCGTTTTGCTTCTCTGCGATATCGATTCGGAAGCGCAACAAATTGATACGACGGGAGATACGACCGTCATACACTTGGCAACCAAAGCTGATCTGCGCGGTGGAGGCGATCTGACTGACTGTGATCTCGCCATATCCGCCAAGACCGGCATTGGCCTCGATGCCTTGAGATTGGCGATTACCTCTGAGATTCAAAAGCGCGTTGGCTCGAGCCACGGGCTAGCTCCCGTTCGCGCTCGCCATAAGAAACGCCTTGAAGAGACGCTCAACTATGTTAGTGATGCGCAGAATTCCGAAGGAATGGACCTTGCGATCAGGTCGGAGTATCTCAGATTGGCGGCGATGTCGCTGGGGCGTATAACAGGACGCGTCGATGTTGAGGATTTGCTCGGTGTGATTTTCTCCGAGTTCTGTATCGGAAAATGATTCACGTGAAACATTGAGCCGGACGCGGCTTCAAGAACAAGGATTTATTATAATGACATATGATGTCGTTGTAATTGGCGGAGGTCATGCCGGTAGCGAAGCGGCCGCTGCTGCCGCACGTCACGGTGCAAAGACGGCGCTGCTCACCCATAATGCGCAAACAATCGGTATCATGTCCTGTAACCCGGCGATTGGTGGTTTGGGTAAGGGTCATTTAGTCCGCGAAATTGATGCGCTTGATGGATTGATGGGACGTGTCGCCGATGCGGCTGGCATTCAATTTCGTATGCTCAACAGAAAAAAGGGTCCTGCCGTTCGTGGGCCCCGCACCCAGGCAGACCGCAAGCTCTATAAGCAAGCGATGCAGCGCGAGATCGCTGAGATCGGCAATCTGAGCGTTGTCGAAGGCGATGCCTATGATATCGAGTTTAAGGACGGAGTCATTTCTGCGGTCGTTCTGGCCAGTGGAGAGAAGATCGCATGCCGCGCCGTTGTTCTGACGAGCGGGACATTCCTGAGGGGTTTGATCCATATCGGTTCCGAAAAGATTCCGGCTGGACGTGTCGGAGAAAAGCCTTCGGTCGGTCTGTCGGACACTCTTGCGCGTGCTGGCCTTAAAATGGGCCGGCTGAAAACCGGGACACCAGCGAGGCTTGACGGAAAGACGATCGATTGGGAAGCTGTCGAGCGTCAGGGGGCGGACGAGGATCCAATTCCTTTTTCCTTCATGACGGATACGATTAACAACCGTCAGATTGAATGTGGTGTTACCCGCACGACGCCTGCTGGGCATAAGATTATTCAGGACAATATCCACCTTTCGGCCATGTATTCGGGTCAGATCGAAGGTGTCGGCCCGCGCTATTGCCCATCGATCGAAGACAAGATCGTTCGCTTCGGGGAGCGGGATGGCCACCAGATCTTCCTCGAGCCAGAAGGGCTTGATGACGACACAATCTATCCGAATGGTATTTCGACGTCTCTTCCACTCTCCGTGCAGGAGATGTTCATCCACACCATTCCGGGTCTGGAGAAGGTAAAAATTCTTCAGGCAGGCTATGCCATCGAATATGATTACGTCGATCCCAGAGAATTGCGTCCTTCCCTCGAATGCCGGAAAATTCCTGGCCTCTTTCTGGCTGGGCAAATCAACGGTACGACAGGCTATGAAGAGGCAGCGGCGCAGGGGTTGGTCGCGGGCCTCAATGCTTCGCTGCTGGCCAGCGATAGCGCTCCCCTGCATTTCAGCCGGACCGAATCCTATATCGGCGTCATGATCGATGATCTGACGTCCAAGGGTGTATCCGAGCCATACCGCATGTTTACATCTCGTGCCGAGTACCGCCTATCACTCCGCGTCGATAATGCAGACCTGCGGTTGACGCCGGTTGGTCTGGCGTCTGGAATTGTCGGCGCCGCGCGTGCGAAGCGATACGGTGAATTTGTAGATGACCTTGACCAGGCGCGTACCCGTCTGCAGGATTTGTCCATTACGCCATCGCAAGCTGGCGTCCACGGGTTGAAGCTCAACCGCGATGGGCAGAGGCGAACAGCTTATGAACTCCTTGCCTATCCCGACACTACCGTTGACAGCCTGAAACAGGTCTGGCCTGAGCTTTCGGCTCTGTCTCCGAAAATCGCTGAAGTTCTGGAAATCGAAGCCAGCTACGCTGTCTATATGAAGCGTCAGCATGCTGACATCGTCGACATCAAGCGTGATGAAGACCGAACGATACCGGATGACTTCGATTTTACACAGCTGTCCGGCCTTTCGAGCGAGCTAAAACAGAAGCTTCAGGCCGCCCGTCCTACCAGCATTGCGCAGGCAGCGAGAGTGGATGGTATGACACCCGCTGCGATTTCCCTTATTCTTGCCTTGGTAAGAAAAGGCTCTGCCTCCACCATCGAAAAGCGCACAGCACAGCTATAACGAGTCCTAGCATGATGATAAACGGCCAGAGTGTTTCACGTGAAACACAAGAACGACTCGAGCATTTTGTTGAGCTTTTCAAGAAATGGAATGCCACGACAAATCTGGTGGCACCCTCCACTCTCCCAGAGCTATGGTCACGCCATATTGCCGATAGTGCCCAGATATTCCATCTCTCACCCCAGTCGCGGACTTGGGTCGATCTGGGTAGCGGTGGCGGCTTTCCCGGCATTATTACCGCCATTTTGCTTGCAGAGCAGCAGGACGGATGGGTTCATCTCGTCGAAAGTAACAATAAGAAAGCCGGATTCCTGCGCGTTGCGCTGAAAGAAACTGGCGCACGCGGCTCGGTCCATCCGGTCCGAATCGAAACAGCACCGCCGCTCGTCGGCCCCTGCGATGCTGTCTCTGCACGCGCACTGGCGGAGCTGGATTCGTTGTTTGATTACATCCATCCATGGGCCGTTTTGAACGGCAAATTGCGTTCCTATCTCAACAAAGGCAGGGATTACGAAGCAGAGGTGCAGAAAGCCCGTATTCGTTGGGATTTCGATCTGATAAGACATCAAAGCAGTATAGAGGCGAGCTCTGTAGTGCTCGAAATCAGTGATCTACGTCGAAAAGCTGATTGACCAGGTCAGGTACGGCATCATGTTTGAAAAAAATCGCATCATTACGATCGCCAATCAAAAGGGTGGTGTGGGAAAGACAACCACGGCCATCAATCTGGCAACCGCTTTGGCGGCCATTGGTGAGCGTGTTTTGCTGGTTGATCTGGATCCCCAGGGCAATGCGAGCACGGGGCTTGGCATAGACCGTCGCGAACGCAAGCTTTCCTCCTACGATCTGTTGATCGGCGCCAATTCGATCAGCGAAGTGGTTGTTCCCACAGCCGTTCCCAATCTCGACATCGTCGCATCGACGATGGATCTGCTGGGCTTCGAAATGGAAGTAGCCAATGCGTCCAACCGCGTCTTTCTGCTGCGAAGTGCTTTGCATTCCGCGGAGGCTCTTGCCTACTCCTACATTCTGGTTGACTGCCCGCCTTCGTTCAATTTGCTGACGATGAATGCCATGGCAGCAGCGCATTCCGTTCTGGTCCCTCTCCAGTGCGAATTCTTTGCACTCGAAGGTCTCAGCCAGTTGCTGGACACGGTCAATCAGATACGCGGCACGGTCAATCCGGCTCTCGATATTCAAGGCATCGTCCTGACGATGTTTGATTCGCGCAACAATCTTGCCCAGCAAGTCGTGAACGATGTTCGCACGCATCTTGGGGAAAAGGTCTACCACACCCTCATCCCTCGAAATGTGCGTGTGTCCGAAGCGCCGTCCTATGGTAAGCCAGCGATCCTGTATGATCTGAAATGCGCGGGGAGCCAGGCCTATTTGCAGCTGGCATCCGAAGTCATTCAGCGTGAACGCTTGCGGAAAGCGGCGTAGCAAGGCTTGCTGTCTGGATTGTTGACGGCTAACGCGTCTGATATCCTGACGTAAGCGGTTAAGCCAGTTTCGGCTGGCAGGTTATTTTGGAGTATTTTTCATGAGCGACGATCTATCCAAACGCCGGTTGGGGCGCGGCCTTGCCGCATTGATTGGCGAGATGGACCAGCCTCTGCCTGTTGGTGGAGAGCAGCGTCCCGTGAGCCCGGACCGGATGATTCCGATTGAGTTCATCGCTCGTAGTCCGCGCAATCCCCGTCGTCATTTTGATGAGAATGAGCTTCAGGATCTGGCATCATCGATCCGGCAGCATGGCATCGTACAGCCTGTCGTTGTGAGAACGGTTGAACCCAACCGCTACGAGATTATCGCTGGTGAACGCCGCTGGCGCGCCGCACAGCTGGCGGGCTTCACGGAAGTGCCCGTCATCGTGCGTGACGTTGATGATCGCACGGCCCTAGAACTCGCAATCGTTGAAAATGTTCAGCGCTCGGACCTGAACCCGCTTGAGGAAGCGCTTGGTTACGATCAACTGATTGCCGAGCATGGTTATACGCAGAACGATCTCGGTGAAATCATCGGCAAGAGCCGCAGCCATGTCGCCAACAGTCTGCGCCTTTTAAAGCTGCCGGATGCCGTTCGTGACATGCTGGCTGAGGGTACGCTTTCGGCAGGCCATGCGCGTGCGCTCGTGCCTACATCTGATCCTACCTATCTGGCGCGCAACATCGTTTCGCGTGGCCTATCAGTTCGAGATGCTGAGCGCCTGGCCCAGGCGGACATCAGAGCGCAGCTTGATCCCATGCATTCCCGCAAGCCGGAACATGAAAAGGATTCCGACACGATTGCGTTGGAGCGTACATTGGCTGATGCTCTCGGCCTCGATGTGAAGATCAACCATAAGGGCACCGGCGGACATATCCGCATCAACTACCGCACATTGGAGCAGTTGGAAGCCGTTTGCCGCCTGCTGGAACAGAACTAGGTTCTATTCAGAGTCGCTAGCAATGATCAGGATCGTCGGGGGCGGTGCCCTCGCCGATCAAAAATCTATCGCGCGCCCTTTGATCTCCCAATCCCCAAACCGCACAGGCTCGGCGCCACCACGTCCACCAGTTTCCGGGGGGAGTTCCATCTTTTTCGCCTGCTTACGGCGTTGCTCTGCTTCTGCCAGCGCGCGCTCAGCGGCGGGTGACAGGACTTTGACGACATCATTGTTATTGTCGTGATCGGGCGTATCCATATCTCAGACCTCATGACGCGATATTGAAAAGCGTTTCTTCGTCACCCAGATTATAGAAGTCGTGGGCTTGATAAGCAATTTCACTTTTTGCGGAGATTTTTGATGAACATGATGCGTACTGCCATGTTGTTGGCGTTCATGACAGCCTTGTTCATGGGTCTCGGTTTCCTCATCGGCGGGCGGGGCGGCATGATGATCGCGCTGTTGTTTGCGGCGGGCATGAACCTGTTTTCCTACTGGAATTCAGACAAGATGGTGCTGAAAGCCTATCACGCGCAGGAGATCGACGAGCATAACGCACCGGAATTCTTCTCGATGATCCGTGATCTCTCACACAATGCCAATCTGCCGATGCCGAAAGTCTATGTCTATGACAGCCCACAACCGAACGCCTTCGCAACCGGCCGCAATCCTGAGAATGCCGCGGTTGCAGCATCCACGGGCCTGATGGAGCAATTGACGCCGAACGAGGTTGCTGCGGTTATGGCGCATGAGCTCGCCCATATTCAAAACCGCGACACATTGATCATGACCATAACCGCGACGCTCGCGGGCGCGATTTCGATGCTCGGCAATCTCGCCTTCTTCATGGGCGGCAATCGCGAGAACAACAACCCGCTTGGCTTTATCGGTGTGATCGTTGGTATGATCGTTGCGCCCTTTGCGGCCATGCTGGTGCAGATGGCCATCAGCCGTACCCGCGAATATTCTGCCGACCGTCGCGGTGCGGAAATATGCGGTAACCCCTTGTGGCTGGCATCGGCTTTGCAGAAGATTTCAGGCGCTGCGCAACGCATTCACAACGAGGATGCCGAGCGCAATCCGGCTACAGCGCATATGTTCATCATCAATCCGCTCTCCGGCCAGAAGATGGACAACCTGTTTTCGACCCATCCGAATGCCGAAAACCGGATTGCGGCATTGCAAGCCATGTCACAGGAATTTTCTCGACCATCGACCTATCAGCCTACAAGTGCTAAGCCGGTCCGCAAATCACGCTCCGTCCCGAATATTGGTGGCGGAAAAGAAGACAATAATGAGCGTAAAGGTCCCTGGTCTTGACATCCGATTCCTCTGCCAAACCGGCAAAACATTTTAAACGTCGCCCGTCTGGTAGAAATGTCGACTCATCCGAATTCGATGGTGAGTGGAAGCCCGGTCTTGGTTCGCGCGTCGCTGCGGTAAAAATCCTGTCGGCAGTTCTCGACAAGCAGACCTCCCTTGACGGGATGATGGATGCTGAAAACGGCAATCCTGTCTATCGGGCGCTGAGTGTGGCGGACCGTGCTCTGGTGCGCGCTATCGTCAACACTGCACTTCGCCATCTGCCGCGCATCGAGCATGCGCTTGGCATGCTGCTGGACGGCCCCCTGCCCCAAGGTGCGCGCTCCTTGCACCATGTTCTCGTGGTTGGTGCGGCGCAGATGCTTTATCTCGATGTGCCTGACCATTCGGCGGTCGATCTCGCCGTTGAGCAGGCCCATCGGGACCCACGCAACAAACGTTTCGTGAAACTCGTCAATGCAGTGTTGCGCCGTCTGGGCCGTGAAAAAGACGCGGTGCTCGAGGCCGTCAGCACCATTCCTGTTTTGCCGAAGTGGTTCTATAGCAGGCTTGCCAAGGTTTACGGAGAGGACGCGGCCGCGCGCATGGCGCAAGCCCAGCTCATTCCGTCGGTCATTGATATCACGGTTAAATCTGCGCCTGAACTCTGGGCAGAGAAGCTGAATGGCCAGGTGATGCCAAATGGCACTGTCCGCCTTGGTTCTTTCGAGGGCTCTGTCTCGGCGCTTGAAGGTTTCGATGAGGGCGAATGGTGGGTGCAGGACTTTTCAGCCAGCATGCCCGTGCGCCTGATGGGCGATCTCAAGGGTAAGCGCGTGGCTGACCTGTGTGCTGCCCCCGGTGGCAAGACCGCACAGCTTATTCTGAGCGGCGCATCCGTCATGGCGCTGGATCAGTCTGGCAACCGTTTGAAGCGGCTTCGTGAAAATCTTGGCCGCCTTCAAATGCAGGCGGAACTGGTTGAAACGAATATGTTGAAGTTTCAGCCGACGGAGCTTTTTGACGCTGTTCTGCTGGATGCCCCCTGCTCTTCCACGGGAACTCTGCGCAAGCATCCTGATGTTTGCTGGACCAAGGATGAGAAGGATATCGCCAAGCTTGCCGGTTTGCAGGAGCAGATGTTGCGTCATGCCATAACGCTGGTAAAGCCGGGCGGCATTGTCGTGTTTTCGAACTGCTCGCTTGACCCATCCGAGGGCGAAGAGATGGTCGCCAAGGTTTTGGCCCGTGAAACATCGCTTGAACGGGTGCCTGTCACGGTCGACGCTTTCCCCGGAATGGAGATTGCAGTCAACCCGGATGGTGACCTTCGCACGACGCCCGATATGTTCGGTGGTGTCGATGGCTTCTACGCCACAGTCCTGCGCAGGGTTTGAAGCCTAGTTCTCCCGACAGTCCACACAAGACGCTCCCTTTGAGGCCCTTGCCATATCGCCCTTAGCGATCTGGCAAGGGTTGGAGCCTTGTCGTGACTGCGTCTATTTTGTTAACGGAATATGAAGTTTTCCGTGAAAGATTAAATGATTGTTTCAATGCTGGACAGAACCCCTTGGTCTTCGTGCCAACATAAATCTTCGCGCGGAGGGGAAATACACGTTTGGTAAAATCCCTGAACAGTCGCTTCGGTACAGCAGGCTTATTACTACGCACCCTCAGAACTCATGTGATGATCGAGGTCGCGGTTCTGCGTCTGAAGCTCCTGAAGCTCGCAGACCGTGCGCCTCGCGGCCTTGTGGTAGCGCCCACGGATTTGCGGGCTGCCGACCCATACGTGGCGCAGGAACTTGTGCATGGGCGCATCGCGCTTGGTGGGCGTATTCTGGATACCGGCGGCGCGTCGCCCTTTTCCATGGAAATGCCGTCTCTGGCATTTGAAGAAAGGCTGCATGCTTTCAGCTGGTTGAGGCATGTACGGGTGGCGAAGTCCGAGGAAGCCTGTATCCGTGCACGCATATTGGTTTCCGACTGGATGTCGCAGCACGGGCGCAAAATCAAGGGCGTTGCATGGGCGCCTGAAACAGCGGCGCAGCGGTTGATTGCGTGGCTGTCTCACTCCCCCGTCATTCTTCAGAATGCCGATGCGGGCTTCTATCGCCGCTTTCTACGCAATCTCGGCTATCATGTTGCCTATCTCAACTTCATCGCAAAATACGCGCCGGATGGTGAAATCAGGCTGAAGATTCGCATTGCACTCGCCATCGCCTCCATTGCGCTGCCCAACCGGCCAGCAAGAATGGCGCATATTGGCATGAAGCTTGATCGCGAGTTGGAGCGACAGGTTCGGCCTGACGGTGGGCATGTGTCTCGCAACCCCCGCATCATGTTGGAATTGCTGCTCGATCTGCTGCCGCTTCGGCAGAGCTACATCAATCTGGGCCATGACGTGCCGCCCGGGCTTGTGCCGGCCATAGACCGCATGTTTCCTGCACTTCGCTTCTTCCGCCATCAGGATGGGGATCTGGCGCTCTTCAACGGGTCGACAGTGACGCTTGCGAATGAGCTTGCCTCTGTCCTGCGCTATGATGAAACCTCCGGGCGCCCTTCCCGTGCCTTGCCGGATATTGCCTATCAACGTCTATCGGCGGAAGACACCGTCATCATCGTCGATACCGGTACGCCGCTATCCACGGAACTGTCCCGCGGCGCGCATTGTGGCTGCCTATCTTTTGAAATGTCTTCGGTCCGCAATCGGTTCATCATCAATTCCGGCTTTCCCTCCTATGCCACAATGGATTTCCGGCGGGCCAGCCGATCCACTGCTGCCCATTCCACATTGACGATCGAAGATACGTCCTCCTCGCGTCTGTCCCGTTCCCGCCTTCTTGGGCCTATCATGGTGGCAGGCATTAGCGGGGTTAAGGTTCAACGGGAGGTCGACCCGAACGGAGCGGATACACTGACGGCCTCGCATGATGGCTATCTGAGGGAGTTCGGCTATATTCATGAGCGCGAGCTTTCCCTGGAGGCCCTTGGCAACAGGATCAAAGGGCGGGATCTCGTTCGTTTGGCAGATGAAGACCAGAAACAACCGCCCGCTTTGGTCGAGGCTGTGTCGCGGTTCCACATTCATCCGGCCATCGAGCTTGAACGGCTGGATGATGAGACGGTGCAGATGCGTGCCGCAGACGGAACAAGCTGGGTGTTTTCTGCGCCCGGCCAGCCTGTCACTATTTCTGATGATGTCTTCATGGCGGACGCGTCCGGCATAAGACCGTCGCAACAGCTGGAAATTCGGTTTGAGGTTTCTGGAACCAGAGACATCCGGTGGCTCATTGAGAGAAAGCTTTAGGCGTCCAAGGCTCAGTCGCATCGCTTATCGGTGAAAAATCGGCGTTGATGTTCCGCTTATGCCTGCGTTCTGTTTATTAATGGGCGAAGCTGTGCTAACGCGGCGGCAACCGCCGGAACGAGAGATTTCCGGCCTTTCCTCCACCATGTACGGAGTTGCCCGATGGCCGTCGTTTCCAAGAAGATTCCCGCACCCGATAAGGTCAAGATCCGCACCGCATTGCTGTCGGTCTCGGACAAGACAGATATTGTCGAACTCGCCGGTGCTCTCGTCAAACTTGGCGTGAAGCTTCTGTCAACGGGCGGAACATCCAAGGCGATTGCCGATGCGGGCCTGCCGGTCACAGATGTGTCTGACATTACTAAATTTCCTGAAATCATGGATGGCCGCGTCAAGACGCTGCACCCCAATGTCCATGGCGGTCTTCTGGCGATCCGGGATGATGCGGACCATGTGGACGCCATGAAGCTGCATGGCATCGAAGCCATCGATCTCTCGATCATCAATCTCTATCCATTTGAAGAGGTTCGCGCCAAGGGCGGTGACTATCCAACGACGGTGGAGAATATCGATATTGGTGGCCCGGCCATGATCCGTGCATCGGCCAAGAACCACGCCTATGTGACCGTGATCACTGACCCCAGCGACTATCCAGAGCTGCTGGAAGCATTGCAGGCGGATGATGGGCAGACGAGCTACGCGCTTCGCCAACGCTTTGCCGCCAAGGCCTATGCCCGTACCGCTGCCTATGACGCCGTCATTTCCAACTGGTTTGCCGAGGCTTTGTCCATCGAAGCGCCACACTACCGGGCGATCGGAGGCGTGCTGAAGGAAAAGATGCGTTATGGTGAAAACCCGCACCAGAGCGCTGGCTTTTATCTCACGGGCGACAAGCGTCCGGGTGTTGCCACGGCAAAGCTTTTGCAGGGCAAGCAGCTTTCCTACAACAATATCAACGACACCGATGCGGCTTATGAGCTTGT
Source organism: Agrobacterium sp. CG674 (assembly GCF_053521645.1). Taxonomy (NCBI): domain Bacteria; kingdom Pseudomonadati; phylum Pseudomonadota; class Alphaproteobacteria; order Hyphomicrobiales; family Rhizobiaceae; genus Agrobacterium; species Agrobacterium sp. CG674. Next base: position 71,929 of record NZ_JBNWDZ010000005.1, read on the forward strand.
GGCGGAATTCCTTCCCGAAGCTGCTCCTGCTGTTGCCATCATCAAGCATGCCAACCCCTGCGGTGTGGCAACCGGTGCGACACTGCTGGATGCCTATAAGCGGGCGCTGGCCTGCGACCCTGTCTCGGCCTTTGGCGGCGTGATTGCACTGAACCGGACGCTGGATGCGGAAACGGCTGAGGAGATCATTCAGCTTTTCACCGAAGTCATTATCGCGCCTGACGTGACCGAAGAGGCCCGCCTGATTGTTGCCCGTAAGCCTAATTTGCGGCTTCTGTCTGCCGGTGGTCTGCCGGATGCCCGTGCCCCAGGCATTACCGCAAAGACGGTCTCAGGCGGTCTTCTTGTTCAGAGCCGTGACAATGGCATGGTTGAGGATCTCGACCTCAAGGTTGTGACCAACCGTGCGCCGACGCCACAGGAACTTGAGGACATGAAGTTTGCCTTCAAGATTGCCAAGCATGTGAAATCCAATGCGGTGATTTACGCCAAGGATGGACAGACGGCTGGCATCGGCGCTGGCCAGATGAGCCGTATCGATTCAGCGCGCATTGCAGCGCAGAAGGCGGAAGATGCAGCCAAGGCCATGGGCCTTGCCGAGCCGCTGACCAAGGGTTCAGCCGTGGCGTCTGAAGCGTTCTATCCTTTTGCGGATGGTCTTCTGGCAGCCATTGCGGCTGGTGCGACAGCGGTTATCCAGCCGGGTGGATCGATGCGCGATCAGGACGTGATCGACGCCGCTAATGCCCATGGCGTGACCATGGTGTTTACCGGAATGCGCCACTTCAAGCATTGATAAGAGTGGTTTTGGCGGGTGCTTTGAAAGGACCCGCCAAGCCTTCACTCGGAAGAATGTTTCACGTGAGACACTGTTTAGAGTTTTTGTTTTTCCGCAATTCCGGACGCAAAACCGGTTCCCACTTTTGCTGGAATTGCTCTAGGTAACAGACCCGACCTGCCAGGGCACGAATTCATTGTCGCCATAGTCGTAGATCTCGCTTACCGTCTTATCACCCGACGCCACGGCGATGATGTGCTCAAAAATTCGTTTGCCGGATTCTTCGATGGTCTCCGCGCCGGTGACGATCTCTCCGCAGTTGATATCCATATCCTCCTTCATGTGCTCGTACATTTCGGAGTTGGTGGCGATCTTGATGCAGGGAGAAGGCTTGAAGCCGGAGACGGAGCCGCGGCCGGTGGTGAAACAGATGACATTGCAGCCGCCAGCCACCTGGCCCGTCACGGCCACCGGGTCATAGCCGGGGGTGTCCATGAAGACAAAGCCCTGTTCTGTCACCGTTTCTGCAAATTCATAAACTGCTTTTAACGGCATTGAGCCGCCTTTTGCCACCGCTCCCAAGGATTTCTCAAGGATCGTTGTTAGCCCGCCCAGCTTGTTGCCGTGGGAGGGATTGTTGTTCAGTTCGTCGCCATTGCGGGCGGTATATTCGCGCCACCATTCAATGCGCTGCATCAGCTTTTCAGCGACGGCGGGCGTCACGGCGCGGCGGGTGAGCAGATGTTCCGCACCGTAGATCTCAGGCGTCTCGGCCAGAACCGTCGTGCCACCATTGCGCACGATGAGATCAGAGGCATAGCCCAGCGCAGGATTGGCGGAAATGCCGGAATAGCCATCGGAGCCGCCGCATTCCAGCGCCACCTTCAAGGCTGACAGCGGCTGCTCGGTGCGCTTTGCCGCATTGACCATCGGCAACATGTCCTTGATCTGCGCGATGGCTGCCTCAATTGTTTTGCGCGTGCCGCCATGTTGCTGGATGGTCATGGTGCGAAGGCGCTCGCCCTCTTCCATTTTGTAATGTTCCAGAATGGGCGCGATCTGGTTGGTTTCACAGCCAAGGCCAATCAACAGGATGCCGCCGAAATTGGGATGGCGGGCATAGCCTTGGATTGTACGGATCAGCAGCCGGTAACCTTCAGACTTGGTGTTGATGGCGCAGCCGGTGCTGTGGGTGAGTGCCACGACGCCATCGATATTGTTGAAGCCGTCAAGGCCGCCATCGCGGTTGAAATAGTCGGCTATGTAGCGGGACACGGTGGCGGAACAGTTTACCGATGCGATGACGCCGATGTAGTTGCGGGTGCCGACGCCGCCTGCTCCACGGTCAAAGCCCATGAAGGTGCGGCGCTCTTCCAGCGGCAACATGCCCTTTTCCTCGATATCGACGCTGAACTGGTGGGTGTGTTCAGAGACGACGACGGCGAGATTGTGCAGATGGACGAGGCGGCCTGGCTCGATGTCCTGCGTGGCTACGCCGATGACCTGTCCGTATTTGAGAACCTCTTCCCCGGCTTTGATGGTCCTTAGCGCCACCTTGTGGCCGCGCCCGATCAATTCAAGCGCGGTGAGGTCGCCGCGCCCTGTTACGCCTCCCGGCTGGATGGAGCGACGGGCGACCGCGACATTGTCACGGGCGTTGAGCAAAATGGTGGCTTCAGAGCTATCTGTCACGGGTTCTCCTCCTCAAGAATACCTGCTTTTAGTTTTTAATTCTCAACCCACCGGCGTCTGGAGCTATCCAGATGGCTGTGCATGGCCGACTGCGCCAAGAGTGGATCTTTTGCTTCAAGGGCTGCCAGAATGGCTTCGTGCTCCTGCAGCGCGAAAGTCCAGGTGTCCTTGTCTTCGAACTTGACCCGGAATTGCGCCGACATGGGGCTGTGGCGCTCATCAAACAGGTCTGCGATGAGGCGGGCGAGGACACTATTGCCGGATTGCTCGGCAATCAGCACGTGGAACTGACGGTCCTGATCCAGCGGCTTGCGGCCTGCCTCTATTTCGGCGCGCATGGCCTGAAGGGTGGAGCGCAGGGTTTCCAGAGAGGCATCATCCACCCGGCTGGCTGCCAGAACGATGGTCGTTCCCTCGATGGCGGCGCGGGCCTGCATCAGCTCGGTCGGGCTCTCACCCAGCGATTTGGTGCGGGTGAGCGGTTGAGCAGGCTCGGCCGAAACATAGACACCGGAACCCATGCGGATCTCGACGCTGCCATCGATCTCAAGCGCAATTAGCCCCTCACGCAGGGAAGGACGGGACACGCCTAGCCGCTGCGCCAGTTCGCGCTCCGGCGGCAGGCGTGAGCCCGGCTGAAACTCGCCGCTGTCGATCAATTCGCGGATCTGATCTGCTATCTGCTGATAAAGCCTACGCGGCTCCATGATTTTGGCCTGACCAATATAATGTTTCTGAGCAATTGGCACATTTCTGCCGATTTGGCCTTACCGTACTGCCTCCGCCTCTTGGTGGCAAGGAAATGTTTATTGTGCTGAAAAATATGGATTAATTCGGAATTTCTAAGGATGCTGCGTGCTCTATCCACCTCTGCTACTATGTTGTCTCTAAAATTGGCTTGACCAAAAATAAAATGCGGCCTAACCATTTCGCCAGATTGCAGCGCCCTGGGTGGAGTTAGGGTGCTAAGGGAGGACCATGATGGCGCAGGGCGCATCGCCTGTTCAGGGAGACGATCTGGCTGGTCACGCTGCGCGTGGACAGGGCCAGATCCTGCTCCGTCTGGACAATATCAGCAAGGAATTTCCCGGCGTCAAAGCGCTGAGCGATGTGCGTTTCGACCTTCGCTCTGGCGAAGTGCATGCCGTGTGCGGCGAAAATGGCGCGGGAAAATCGACGCTGATGAAAATCGTCAGCGGCGTCTATCAGCCCACCAGCGGCACGATTTTGCACCGGGGGCAGAAGGTTCAATATTCCTCGCCTCTGGAATCGGAAGCGGCTGGCATCGCGATCATCCATCAGGAGCTGAACCTCGTTCCGCATCTGAGCATCGCTGAAAACATCTATCTCGCTCGCGAGCCTAAAAAGGCATTTCTGGTTGATCGCAAGAAGCTGCTGGCGGACGCCAAGCGCTGTCTTGACCGGCTGGGTGTGGATCTGAACCCGGATCAGCTGGTGCGCGGGCTTTCCGTTGCGCAGTGTCAGATGGTGGAAATTGCCAAGGCGCTGTCGCTCGATGCCGAAGTCCTGATCATGGACGAGCCGACCTCCTCGCTGACCGAGCAGGAAACGCGGTTGCTGTTCAAGGTTATAAGAGACCTGAAAGCGTCTGGCGTCGGTATCGTCTATATTTCCCACCGTCTGGATGAGATGGCCGAAATCGTTGATCGCGTGACGGTGTTGCGTGACGGACGGCATATTTCGACCGATGATTTCAATGCGGTGACCGTTGACGATATCGTCACGCGGATGGTGGGGCGTTCGCTGGAAGAGAAGTTTCCGGAGAGAACGTCCAAGCCGACGGATGAGGTGATTTTCTCCGTCAAAGGCCTGACGCGCACCGGCGTGTTTCACGATATCAGTTTCGAGCTTCGGCGCGGCGAAATACTCGGCTTTGCGGGCCTGATGGGGGCCGGTCGCACAGAAGTGGCTCGCGCCATCTTCGGTGCCGACGCCTATGACGCGGGCACGATCAGTTTTGAAGGGAAGACGCTGTCGATCAAGTCTCCGCAGGATGCGATTGCCAATGGCATCGCCTATCTCTCGGAAGACCGGAAAACCGATGGTCTGGCGATCAAGATGTCGGTGGCGGCCAACACGTCGCTGGCCAATATGGAGGCTGTCTCCAACCGACTCGGCTTGATCGATTTCAAAGCCCATGACGATGTCGCCAAGCGTTATGTCGATCTCCTCAACATTCGCACGCCCTCCATCAAGCAGACGGTGCGGCTTTTGTCCGGCGGAAATCAGCAGAAGATCATTATCGGCAAATGGCTGTTTCGCGAATCACGGGTGCTGTTCTTCGATGAGCCGACACGCGGGATCGATGTCGGTGCGAAATTCGCGATCTACACCATCATGGATGAGCTGGCGGCACGCGGTATCGGCGTCATTCTCATCAGTTCGGAATTGCCGGAAGTGCTGGGGCTGACGGACAGGATTGCCGTATTCCACGAAGGCAGGATTACCGGGATTCTGGACACTGCCAAGACCAATCAGGAAGAAATCATGCGCTATGCCTCTGGCTATCGCAGCGGAGACAAACATGTCGGTTAGTCCAGAAACACCCAAGCGTTTTTCCTTCAGCGACCGGCAGAAGGATATCATCCAGAAGTTTGCCGCTCTTGGAAGTCTGGTGCTGCTGACCATCGTGTTTTCCGCGACCAGCAATGCGTTCTTCACGGTCAACAATGCCATGACGATTGCCTTGCAGGTCACGTCCATCGCGCTTCTGGGCATCGGTGCTACCTGCGTCATCATCACAGGCGGTATCGACCTTTCCGTGGGTTCGGTGTTGGCGCTGGCTGGCGTTGTGGCGGCTCTTGCTGTGAAAGAACTGGGCATGCCGGTGCCGATTGGCATGCTGATCGGCATTCTGACGGGTTCGCTCTGTGGGTTCATCAACGGAATTCTGGTCACGCGCTTCAAGCTTCCGCCCTTCATCGCGACGCTTGGCACCATGCTGATTGCTCGCGGCGTGGCGTTGCAGATCACCGGTGCGCGCGCCGTCTCCGGCCTTGGCGAATCCTTTGGCGAGCTGGGCAATGGCGCCCTCTTTCGTGTCGTCACCATTGGCGATGACGGTTTTCCGAATGTCGTCTTTCCGGGCATCCCCTACCCCGTCATCCTGATGATCGTCATCGCCATCGCAGTCTCTTTCATGCTCAACCGCTCGGTTCTCGGACGGCATATCTACGCGGTCGGCTCCAATGCCGAGGCGGCACGGCTGTCTGGTGTCAACGTTTCGCGCGTCACCAACTTCACCTATGTGCTGTCTGGCACACTGGCTGGTCTGACCGGCTGCGTGCTGATGTCACGGCTTGTGACGGCGCAGCCGAATGAGGGCGTGATGTATGAACTGGATGCCATTGCCAGTGCGGTCATCGGCGGCACATCGCTGATTGGTGGCGTCGGCACCATTTCAGGCACGGCCATTGGCGCCTTCGTCATCGGCATTTTGCGAAACGGCCTCAACATGAACGGCGTTTCGGCCTTCACACAGCAGATTATCATCGGCCTTGTCATTCTGGGTACGGTCTGGATCGACCAGCTTCGCAACCGCCGATGATCGATAAGGGTGCGGACCTTTTTCCGCGGGAAAGCCAGACGGTGACGAGGAGATATCACCTGTCTGGCATATGGAGGAATACATGAAGAAGCTGACACTTACGCTTTTGACATCCGCGATGGCTCTGTGGAGCGTTTCCACGGTGCAGGCGGGCGAAATCGCCGTCATCGTCAAGACCGTCAATTCCACTTTCTGGCAGAATGTTCAGAAGGGTGCGGATGCTGCGATCAAGCAATCCACCGGCAACACGATGACCTTCCAGGGCCCTGCCTCGGAATCGGCTATCGCGGATCAAGTCAACATGGTGGAAAACGCCGTCAACCGTAAGGTTTCTGGCATTGTTCTGGCCCCTTCCGATCCTGACGCGCTGGTTCCAGCGGTCAAGAAAGCATGGGAAGCCCGTATTCCCGTCGTGATCGTTGACTCGCAGCTGGCAAAGGGTGCCGAGCAATATTACCAGTCGTTCCTTGCCACCGATAACAAGAAGGCTGGCGAGCTGGCGGCACAGGCGCTGATCGAGAAGGTTGGCAAGGAAGGCAAGGTCGCCGTCATGTCTTACGTGGCCGGTGCGGGTTCTGAAATTGGCCGCGTGGGTGGCTTTACCGAATATCTGAAGGCCAATTCCAAGCTTGAGATAGTCGGTCCCTATTACTCGCAGTCTCAGATGGCGACCGCGCTGAACCAGACAACCGACGTTTTGGCCGCCAATTCCGACCTCAAGGGCATTTTCGGTGCCAATGAGCCAACCGCTATCGGTGTTGGTCGTGCGCTTGCGCAATCCGGCAAAGCTGGCAAAGTTGTTGCCATCGGTTTCGACGGCAATCAGGACCTTCAGGGCTTTGTGAAGGATGGCACGCTGGCTGGTATCGTCGTTCAGGGCTCCTACCAGATGGGTGAACTGGGTGTTCAGACCGTGTCCAAACTGATTGCCAAGGAAAAGGTCGAGAAGTTCGTCGATACGGGCGTCGTTGTGGTGACGAAGGACAATATCGACAAGCCAGAAGCCAAGAACGTTCTGTATTGATCCTACCAGAGACAATCGAATGGTCGCGGCTTGCTGCGACCATTCACATCCAAGCTGACGATCGAAAGTGTCCGAGATGAAAGTTTCCGATAAACGCAAATTGCCGCAGCGCTCCGTGGAGGTCACTCTGATGGGGCTTGGATGCGCCCAGATGGGTAATCTTTATCGCGTCACGCCTTATGAGGAATCCAAGGGCGCTTTCGATACAGCCTGGGAACATGGTATCCGCTATTTCGATACGGCACCGTTCTACGGCTATACAAGATCCGAGCGTCGGCTGGGCACGATGGTGACCGAGCATGAGCGCGCCGAGTACACGCTGAGCACCAAGGTGGGCCGCGTGATGGTGCCGGATGAGACCGTGGGAGCGGAAGAAGATGCCTATATCGCGCCTTTGCCCTTCCGCCCGGTCTATGACTATTCCCATGACGGTATCATGCGCTCGTTTGAAGCCAGCCAGCAGCGGCTGGGTATTCTGAAGCCGGATATTCTCTATATTCACGATATCGGACCCTTCACCCATGGTGAGAAGCACCAGCATTACTGGGACCAACTGACGACAGGCGGCGGCTTCAAGGCGCTGGCAAAGTTGCGCGACGAGGGATCGACCGGTGCCGTGGGTCTTGGCGTCAATGAATGGGAAGTCGTGAAAAGCGCGATGGAGGTGTTTGACATCGATGTTGCCATGCTTGCCGGGCGCTACACGCTGCTGGAGCAGAGCAGTCTCGATTTCATGAACCTGTGCGCGTCTCGCGGCGTGGGCATAGTCGTTGCTGGCGCCTTCAATTCCGGTATTCTTGCGGGCAACCGCAAATTCAACTATGCGGACGCCCCTGCCGATATTCTGGCGAAGGTCGATGCCTTGCACGATGTGTGTGAGGAGCTTGGCGTATCCCTGCAGGCTGCGGCGCTGCAATTTCCATTGGCCCATGCCGCTTCTGTGACGGTGGTTTCAGGTGCGCGCAATGCGCAGCAACTCGCTTCCAATATCGAGTGGTTCGAGCAAGATATTCCGGCCGAATTCTGGGCTGAACTGCATAGACGCGGGCTGCTTGCGGAAGGCGCACCAGTTCCGGGTAAAAAGAGCTGACCATGCTGATTGATGCCCACCAGCACTTCTGGCTGCTGAAGGACCGCGAAGGTGAGTGGCCGCCCGCGTCAATGGTAGCAATCTACCGGGATTTCATGCCCGACGACCTCATTCCCCTCATGCAGCAAGCGGGCGTTGATGGCACCGTTCTGGTGCAGACCATGGAAACGGCAGATGAGACCGATTTCATGCTGGCATTGGCGGATGCGCATTCCTTCATCGAGGGCGTTGTCGGCTGGGTGGATATGAAGGCGGCGGATGTATCAGGTGAAATCGCCCGCCGTGCCGCCCATCCCGCCTTCAAGGGTGTGCGGCCCATGTTGCAGGATATGGACGACGTAAGCTGGATCGATGATCCCGCAATCGCGCCCGCCGTCGACGCCTTGATCGACAATGGTCTCGTTTTCGATGCGCTGGTGCTACCCAGACATCTGCCGCATCTTTTGAATTTTGCAACGCGCTATCCGGCTCTTCCCATCGTCATTGACCATGGGGCAAAGCCGCTGATTGCCATCGGGCATTATGTGGATTGGCGCAAGGATATGGCGGCGCTGGCTGCCTTGCCGAATGTCTATTGCAAGCTTTCCGGCCTTCTGACCGAGCGCGGTGAACAGAGCCGTGAAGCGGTGCGCCCCTATGCTGAAACCATCCTTGAGCTGTTTGGCGCTGGCAGGGTGATGTTTGGCAGCGACTGGCCGGTTCTGCGGCTGGCGGGTGATTATCAGGGCTGGCTGGATTTTAGTCGAGACATCGTGCCCGCTGCCGACCATGAGGCGGTGTTCGGTCTCAACGCGATGCGTTTTTATTCTCTTTCTGACGGGTGACCCATGCTGGCGATTTTTTGCGATAAACCTGGACTTCTCTCGCCGAAGGAACTGCCAAAGCCCCACCGTGGCGAGGGTGAGGTGCTGATCCGCATCCGTCGCATCGGCGTCTGTGGAACGGACCTGCATATCTTTACCGGCAACCAACCCTATCTTTCCTATCCCCGCATCATGGGTCACGAACTCTCCGGTACGGTTGAGGAGGCGCCTGAAGGCAGCAACCTCCAGGCTGGCGATGTGGTGACCGTCATTCCCTATATCTCCTGCGGGCATTGCAGCGCCTGCCTGAAGGGCAAGAGCAATTGCTGCCGCAACATCGGCGTGCTGGGCGTGCACCGGGATGGCGGCATGGTGGAATATCTGTCAGTGCCCTCCCAATTCGTGCTGAAGGCCGATGGGCTGACGCTTGATCAGGCGGCGATGACGGAGTTTCTGGCCATCGGTGCCCATGCGGTGCGCCGTGGTGCGGTTGAGGCGGGGCAGCAGGTGCTGATCGTTGGGGCCGGACCCATCGGCATGGCCGTCGCTGTTTTTGCTGTCTCAAATGGCGGCGTGGTGACGATGATCGACAGCCGGGAAGACCGGTTGAATTTCGGCAAGGAACAGCTCGGCATTGCCCATAGTGTCACGCTCGGAGACGGCGACAAGGAGCATCTATCGCAGATCACGGGCGGCGATTTCTTCGATGTGGTGTTTGATGCGACAGGCAACCCCAAGGCCATGGAGCGCGGATTTTCCTTTGTCGGGCATGGCGGCTCCTACGTGCTGGTCTCCATTGTGGCCAGCGACATCAGCTTCAACGATCCCGAATTTCACAAGCGTGAAACGACGCTGCTCGGCAGCCGAAACGCCACGCGTGAGGATTTTGACGTTGTTCTGGAAGCCCAGCGTGCGGGCAAGGTGCCTGATGCATTGATTACCCATCGAATGACCTTGAGCGAGGTGCCTGCCCGCTTTGCGGAGCTGACCAACCCCAAGGCGGGCGTCATCAAAGGCATGGTGGAGGTGGCGTGAGCCACCATCTGCAAACAAACGAATTTCATCAAACCCGACCGCGAGTGTGGCCATGACCAAGATTACTGATCTGCGAGTTTTCGATCTGCGCTTTCCGACCTCACAGAGCCTCGATGGTTCGGATGCGATGAACCCGGACCCTGATTATTCGGCTGCCTATGTTATCCTCGACACCGATGACGAGGCCCTCAAGGGCCACGGCCTGACCTTTACCATCGGGCGCGGCAACGACATTTGCTGCATGGCCATCAAGGCGATGCGGCATCTGGTGGTGGGAACGGATCTCTCCACCGTTCTCGACAATCCCGGCCAATATTGGCGGCATCTGACCAGCGACAGCCAGCTTCGCTGGATTGGGCCGGATAAGGGTGCCATGCACTTGGCGACCGGTGCCGTGGTCAACGCTGTCTGGGATTTGCTGGCCAAGCAGGCGGGCAAGCCCGTGTGGCAGCTGGTGGCCGATATGAGCCCGGAGCAGATTGCCGATATTGTTGACTACCGTTATCTGACGGACGTGCTGAGCCGCGAGGATGCGCTTGCGATCCTTCAAAAGGCCGAAGGTGGCAAGGTCGAGCGGGCTGCCATTCTCAAAGCGGACGGATATGCCTGCTATACCACATCGGCAGGCTGGCTGGGCTATGGCGATGAGAAGCTGCGCCGCCTTTGCCAGGAGGCCATCGATGCCGGATTCAACCATGTGAAGATGAAGGTGGGCCGCGATCTTGAAGACGATATTCGCCGCCTCACCATCGCCCGTGAGGTGATCGGCCCGGATCGTTACCTGATGATCGATGCCAATCAGGTCTGGGAGGTGGATCAGGCGATTGAGTGGGTCAACAGATTGGCCTTTGCCAAGCCCTTCTTCATCGAAGAGCCAACCAGTCCCGATGATATTGCAGGCCACCGCAAGATCCGGCAGGCCATTGGTTCGGTGAAAGTTGCGACCGGCGAAATGTGCCAGAACCGTATCATGTTCAAGCAGTTCATTGCCGAAGGTGCGATTGACGTCGTGCAGATCGACAGTTGCCGCATGGGTGGTCTGAACGAAGTGCTGGCCGTGCTACTGATTGCCGCGAAATACGACCTGCCCGTCTGGCCGCATGCCGGTGGCGTAGGGCTGTGCGAATATGTGCAGCATCTGTCGATGATCGACTACCTCGTCATTTCAGGCACCAAGGATGGTCGGGTGATCGAATATGTCGACCATCTGCATGAGCATTTCATCGAGCCCTGCAACATCCAGGACGCCGCCTATATGCCACCAACAATGCCCGGCTTCTCGATTGAAATGAAGCCGGAGTCGATTGCGGCCTATACGTTCAAGGGTTGAAGGCAGACAGGGCCGCTTCCAGTCTTGCCCAATCCGCTTCGTTTGCGGGAAGACCGAGCCGCATGTCGGCAGGTCTTTCCTCAAAGATGCGCGTGAGGATACCGTGCTGCATGAGGTGATTGTGAAGGGAGGGAGCGCTTTCATCGCGGATGAGCGTAAACAGGGACGTGCCGCCTGCGATGGTCAGGCCCTTGTGGCTCAAGAGAGTGTCGAGACGCTCCGAACAGGCGTTTAGCCGGGTCCGCATTGCCTCAGCCCACGGCCTGTCGCCCAAAGCTTCTGACGCGATGTGAAGGGCTGGACCTGAGACGGCCCATGGTCCGAGACGCGCTTCCAGCGCCGCTGCCATATCGGGATGGGTGATGGCGAAGCCAAGACGGACTCCTGCCATGCCGTAAAACTTGCCGAAGGATCTCAATACGATGAGAGCGTCCGATGTGGCGGCGTCAACGATGCTCTCGCCACATCCGGTTTCGATAAAGGCTTCATCGACAACCAGCAGCCCGCCCTTTTTCTGCAGTGTCTCAGCAAGTGCAAGCAGTGCGCTGCGCTCGATCACCCGTCCATCCGGGTTGTTCGGATTAACCACGACAGCGTACTCGCAAGCCGAGAGGTCGGCAAAATCTGCCACTTCGGTCACCGGCAAGCCAGCCATGCGCGCCGTTCTGGCGTGTTCGGCATAGGCGGGTGCCAGCACGGCGGCGCGTCTTGCGCCGCGATCCAGTGCGAGTCCGGCCAGAAGCGGCATCAGCATCTGTGTGCCCGGTGCGGCCACCAGATGGGCTGGCGAGGGTGCGCCGAAGGCTGTTGCAGCGACCTGTTTCAGTGTCTCCAAGGCATGGGGTTCCGGCAGCCGCGCAAAGGCGCTGGCGGGAATGGGGGAATGCGGGTAGGAGTGCGGATTGATCCCGGTGGAAAGATCGATCCACGGTTCGGGCGCCTGCGGAAAAAGCTGGCGTGCCCGACCCAGATTGCCACCGTGGCGGATCGCCGGTTGCACTTTTTCTGGTACACTATCGCCCATGTTCTTCGCTCTCGCTTTCCTGTCCCTGCTGATCGAACGCCTTGTCGGTTATCCCGACTGGCTGTTCAAACGCATCGGCCATCCCGTGACGTGGATTGGTTCGCTTATCGCCCTCCTCGACCGAAAATGGAACCGGGAGGGTGACACATTTTCACGCCGCAAGCTGATGGGTGTTGCGGCGCTCGTCATCTTTCTAGGGCTGACGGTGCTGCTTTCAGGGGCAATGCAGTCGCTTTTCCTCCAGCTTCCACTCGGGCTTCTGATCGTTGCGATCCTTGGTGCGTCGCTTCCGGCGCAAAAAAGTTTGGAGCAGCATGTCGAGGCGGTGGCGGTGGCTCTTGAGCGGGATGGGCTGGATGGCGGTCGCAAGGCAGTGTCGATGATTGTTGGGCGCGATCCTGACAAGATGGATGAGGCGGCGGTCTGCCGTGCGGCCATCGAGAGCCTTGCCGAGAATTTTTCCGATGGCGTTGTTGCGCCCTCGCTGTGGCTTGGGCTTCTGGGGCTTGGCGGCGGTGCGGGTTACAAGGCCATCAATACGGCTGATAGCATGATCGGCCATCGCTCACCGCGCCATGAGGCATTCGGCTGGGCATCTGCGCGGCTGGATGATCTGGTCAACCTGCCCGCGTCCCGACTGACCGGGTTCCTGTTCGTTGGCGCTGCTGTTATTGTGAAGGGGGCCTCACCGCAAAACGCTTTTCGGGCCACTATCAGGGATGCGCATCATCACCGCTCGCCCAATGCCGGATGGCCTGAGGCGGCGATGGCGGGGGCGCTGGGCTTTGCGTTGGCCGGTCCGCGCTCCTATGGCGGGCAGATGATCGAGGCGCGGTTCATGGGCGAAGGCGGGCGGCGGGATCTGACATCCGCTGATATTCGCCGGGCGTTGAAGCTGGCACGCATTGCGGACGCCATGATGCTTGGTTTCTTCGGGGTTCTGGCCTTGGCTATCGCGCTATAGCGATCAGCGCATCGAGATCCAGATGGCGTTCCAGATGTTCCGCCAGCCGGTCGAGAACGGCATCCACCTGCTCTTCATAATCAAGCATTGAGCTTTGCCCGCCCAGCCGCGTCAGCCATGCGCTGCGCTGGTCATCATCGGCAAACAGGCCATGGACATAGGTGCCCAGAACACGGCCACTGGCTGAGATCGCGCCATCGGTGTGGTTGCCGATGGTGGCGAAGGCGCGGGCGGTGTCTTTGCCTTCGCTGACGCCGACATGCATTTCATAGCCGGAGAAGGAAATACCGTCGAAGCTTTGGCCGGTGACGGAGACGAGGCGCTTGTCGTCGGTCAGCACAGTCTCGATATCCAGCAGCCCAAGGCCTTCAGCGGTACGAGGCGCACCTTCGATGCCATTGGGGTCGGCAACCGTGTTTCCCAGCATCTGGTAGCCGCCGCAAAGGCCCAGAACATATCCGCCACGGCGCAGATGCGCCTTGATATCGATATCCAGGCCAGATTTTTTCAAAGTGGCGAGATCCGCAATGGTTGATTTGGAGCCGCAGAGAAGCACCAGCGCGCAATCGCCGGGAATGGCATCGCCCGGTCTGATGCGCAGCAGTTCGACATCCGGCTCGGCCTCCAGCGGATCAAGATCATCGAAATTGGAAATATGTGGCAGGATGGGAACGGCAATGCGGATTTTTGCGTCGGGCTTGCGCTGTCCCGGTGCCATGAGGCCGAGCGCATCTTCGGCGGGCAAGCGGCTGGCATCGGCAAAATGCGGCAGCAGGCCAATGGGCCGCCAGCCGGTCTTGGCTTCGATGATGCGCATGCCCTCATCAAACAGCGAGGGATCACCGCGAAAACGGTTGACGATGAACCCCTCGATCATGGCCGCGTCTTCTTTATCAAGAACCGTCTGGGTGCCGACGATGCTTGCGATGACGCCACCGCGATCAATATCGCCGATGAGGATGACGGGGGCATTGGCGGCGCGGGCAAAGCCCATATTGGCGATGTCGTTGGCGCGCAGATTGACCTCGGATGCGCTCCCCGCACCTTCCACCAGCACAAGGTCGCATTTCGCCTTCAGGTGCTCGAAACTATCAAGCACTCGGGCCATCAGGCCAGCCTTCATATGCTGGTAATCGGCGGCCTTGGCATTGCCGATGACCTTGCCCTGCACAACGACCTGCGCGCCGGTTTCGCTTTGTGGCTTGAGCAGCACCGGGTTCATATGCACGGACAGGGGAACACCTGCGGCACGCGCTTGCAAAGCCTGCGCCCGGCCAATCTCGCCGCCATCGGCGGTGACGGCGGCGTTGTTGGACATGTTTTGCGGCTTGAAGGGCATGACGGAAAGGCCGCGCCTTGTGAAGGCACGGGCCAGCCCTGCCACCATCAAGGATTTGCCAACATCCGAGCCTGTGCCCTGAAACATCAAAACGCGCGCTGCCATATCTTTAAAACTCGATGCCCGACTGGGCTTTCACGCCGGCCTTGAAGTGGTGTTTTACCAGCGTCATTTCCGTCACCATATCGGCGGCATCGATCAAAGGCTGCTTGGCGTTGCGGCCGGTGACCATGACGTGAAGGTTGGGCCGACGGTTGACAAGTGTTTCCACAACCTCGTCCAGCGGCAGATAATCATAGCGAAGCGCGATGTTGAGTTCATCCAGCACCACCAGATTGATGGTTTCATCCGCCATCATGACTTTCGCTTCTTCCCAGGCTTTGGTCGCGGCTGCGACATCGCGTTTCAGATCCTGCGTGTCCCACGTGAAACCTTCGCCCATGGTGCGCCATTCCACGCGATCACCGAACATGGCCAGCGCCTGCTGCTCGCCGGTGGACCAAGCGCCCTTAATGAACTGCACAATGCCGACGCGCCCGCCGGTGCCGAGCATGCGCAGCGCCAGACCGAAGGCTGCTGTGGATTTGCCCTTGGCCGGACCGGTATTGACCATCAACAGGCCTTTTTCGACCGTCTTTTCCGAAACTTCGGCATCCTGCACGGCTTTGCGGTTGACCATCTTGGCGCGGTGACGCTCGGCTTCGCTTTCGCTGATATCGCGGTTCATGGCTTCTCATTCCTCTTGGGGCATGCGTGTCAAAGCGGCGACTATAGCCAAAACGGTTTCCACGGCAATGATGCCGCGGCATTGACACAAAAGCCATGCAAGGCATAAGGGTTAACCACTGACGGTCTTTTTCCGGCAACGGGAAAAGCTAAGAGGGAACACGGTTCCGTTCGCAATGCGGACCAATCCGTGGCTGCCCCCGCAACTGTATGCGGTGAGCCTGCGCCATAAGCCACTGGACATTCTGTTCGGGAAGGCGGTGTCGGGCGTCTCACGCCGCAAGCCAGGAGACCTGCCGTTTCAGGGAAATGCGTCTACCGGGCGGGGTGCTCCGGTTAGCCGGTCATATTGAGCGAAACGTGCTTTGGCGCGTGGCGTCGATATCCGCACCCCATATGATTTTGCAGGCGCGGAAAGTTGACACCTTGGATCTGACATCGACCCCACCAGATAAGACCGCGAAAGCAGACGGAGCCGCAGGTGTCGTCGTTTTCGTTTGCCGAAGCTGCCGCGATGAGGTTGACCCGAATGCCGAGCCTCGCCCGGGCGCTAACCTTGCGCAGGCAGCCGTTGAGCTAGGCCGTACCGAGGGCGTCGATGTGCGCAGCGTCAATTGCCTTGCCAATTGCAAGCGCGGCCTCAGCGCGGCCATGCGCAGTGCCGATGGCTGGTCCTATATGTTCGGCTCCCTGACCCAAGACGATGCAGGAGACCTTCTGGTCGGCGCGCGTCTTCTGGCTGGCGCGACAGATGGCCTGATGCCGTGGCGCGGACGGCCCGACAGTTTGAAACGCGGCCTTGTGGCCCGCATTCCCCCTTTGCATTTTACCGAGGAGACATCATGACCACTCTAGACCGCGTTCCCTGCACCATCATCACCGGCTTTCTGGGCGCTGGCAAAACCACCTTGCTGCGTGGTCTGCTGGAAAAACTGGATGGCAAGCGGCTGGCCATCATCGTCAATGAGTTCGGCGATGTCGGTATCGATGGCGAGATCCTCAAGGGTTGCGGCATTGAAAGCTGCCCGGAAGAAAACATCGTGGAACTGGCCAATGGCTGCATTTGCTGCACGGTGGCGGATGATTTCCAGCCGGCTATCGAGCAGATTCTGAGCCGCGAACCCCGCGTCGAGCATATTCTGATCGAAACATCGGGCCTTGCGCTGCCAAAGCCTCTGGTGCAGGCCTTCCAGTGGCCAGCCATCAAAAGCCGCGTGACGGTGGATGCTGTTGTGGCCGTTGCCGATGGTGCAGCCCTTGCCGATGGCATGGTTTCGCATGATCTGGAAGCGCTCGCCGCCCAGCGCCAGAATGACGAGGCACTTGACCATGACGACCCGGTCGAAGAAGTGTTCGAAGACCAGATTGCCTGCGCCGATCTTATCGTGCTGACCAAGGGTGATCTGTTGGATGCCGAGGGTCTGGAGCGCGCAAAGGCGCATATCAATGCTCATCTGCCAAAATCTGCCAAGATCATCGTTGCATCCAATGGCGTGATCGACCCGGCTGTGCTGATCGGTCTGGGTCTGGCCGTTGAAGAGGATATCGACAACCGCCACACACACCATGATGATGAGGAAGACCACGACCATGACGAGTTCGACAGCTTTGTTGTGGAACTGGATGCCGTGACGGATGCGGATGCGCTGGCGGCACGAATCGCCGAAACGGCAGCGTCCGAAAACGTGCTGCGCATCAAGGGTTTTGTCGAGGTTTCAGCAAAGCCCATGCGTTTGCAGGTGCAGGCGGTTGGTTCGCGGGTCAACCACTATTTCGACCGCCCCTGGGGTGCGGGCGAAGAGCGCCGCAGCCGTTTGGTCGTGATCGGTGAGAAGGGTCTTGACCGCGCAAAGATCGAGCGGATGCTGGCAGCCTGATCCATGCACATCCTTGCCACCACATCCTCGTCTCTGGACGACCTGATCGAGCCGGTTGATCTCAACCAGCCACGGGCGGATGTGGTGGTGCTGTCCTTTTCAGCGAGCGACCTTGCGGGGCTGGAGCGCGGATGGGCTGTTCATGGCGATAGCGCGTTGTCGATGGTGAGCGCCAACCTGTCCGAGCTTCGCCACCCCATGTCGGTCGATCTGTGGATGGAAAAGACCGCAGAGCACGCCAAGCTGATCCTTATCCGGATTCTCGGCGGCGCAGATCGTTGGCGTTACGGGGTGGACCAGCTTTCCAGAATGGCACGGCAACGCGGCATCAAGCTTGTGCTTCTACCCGGCGAATGCAGCGAGCGGGATGAGAAGCTGGAGGCCGCTTCTACGGTCGATCTTGAGACGCTGAATGCGATCCTCGCCTTTTTCCGCGCAGGCGGCGCTGACAACATGGCGCGTGTTGCGGCGGGGCTTTCTGCCTTTGCGCGGGGAGATGCCTGGCCTGATATGGTGGCGGAACCGCTGCCCAAATCCGGTTTTTATCGCCCGGGCGAAGGCCTTGTGGCGCTTGAAGAGGCGCTTTCTGGTTTTCCGGACAATGCCCCTCTGCTGCCCATCCTGTTTTATCGTTCCATGCTGCTGGCGGCAGATGTCGCGCCGATCGATGCCTTGTTTGAGGCGTTGCGCGAACGCGGCTTTGCGCCGCTGCCCATCTTCGTCAGCGGGCTGAAGGACCATGACGCCATTCATTTTCTGGAAGAAACGCTTCGGGATTTGAAGCCTGACGCCATCATCGCAGCCACCGCCTTTGCCAGCCAGACGGATGAGAGTGGCACAGCCTTGTTTGCGCGACTGGGGGTTGCGGCGTTTCAGGTCATCATGGCCACGACGCGGCGCGATGGCTGGGTGGATAATCTGCGGGGGCTCAACCCATCAGACCTTGCCATGCATGTGGTGCTGCCGGAACTGGATGGGCGCATGCTGGCCGGGGTCATCTCGTTCAAGCAACCTGACCCCAATGGCGGGCAAGGCCTTGTCAACACGCCGGAGCCTGACCGTATCGAGCAGGTCGCCAACCGTATCTCGGCCTTTCTGCGGCTGAAACATGCAGCCGCCTCGCAGCGGCGTATAGTCATTTTGATGCCGGATTATCCCGGCGCAGCACCGGGGCGCACCGGCTATGCCGTGGGTCTTGATGTGCCGCAGAGCGTGCTGGAAATGCTGCGAGATTTGCGGGATGCAGGATATTCTGTGGATGATATTCCGCACACCACCCGAGAATTGCTGGACCGTATCGAAACTGGCGCCGCATCGTTTGGAGCCGATCACTACGGCGCGTTTCGCGCATCCATGCCATCAGCTGCCAGCCAGGCGCTTGATGACACTTGGGGTGATGTTGCCGAGGATGCTGCTTTCCACGCAGGAGAGTTCCGGTTTCGGGCCGCACAGTTTGGAGCCGTGACGGTGGCGCTTGCGCCGGATCGTGGCCGCAATGAAGACCGGCGTGTGGATTATCACGACCCGACCTTGCCGCCACGCCACGCGCTTGTGGCCTTTGGCGCGTGGATGCAGAAGGGTCTTGATGCCCATGCCATCATCCATGTCGGTGCGCACGGCACGCTGGAATGGTTGCCGGGAAAGACGGTTGCACTATCGCAGGCGTGCTTCCCTGAAATCGTCACCGGGCCGTTGCCGGTCATCTATCCCTTTATCGTTTCCAATCCGGGGGAAGCAGCGGTGGCCAAGCGGCGCATTGCAGCGGTTACCATCGGTCATATCCCACCTGTTCTGATCGAGGCGGGGTTATCGCCCGATCAGATGGCGCTGGAACAGCTTGTCGATGAATATGCGCAGGCCGACGGGCTGGACCGCCGCCGCCGTGACCGGCTGGCCAAGCTCATCGTCGAGAAGGCGCAGGAGACCGGGCTGGCGGCAGATGCGGGCATCGATATGGGCGATGATGCCGATACGGCGCTGTCCCGAATCGATGCCTTTCTATGCGATCTCAAGGATTTCGCCATCAAGGATGGTCAGCATGTGTTTGGCCGATGCGCGGATGATGAGCCGGATTCCTTGAGACGTCAGAGTGCTGTTGCGGAAAAGGCAGCGCTTCTATCGGCACTGGATGGACGCCATATTGCGCCGGGGCCATCGGGTGCGCCTGCACGCGGGCGGCTGGATGTGTTGCCCACGGGGCGAAATCTCTATGCTGCCGACCCACGTACCATGCCGACCCGGACCGCGTTCGAGCTTGGCCGTATGGCGGGTGAGGAAGTTCTGCGCCATCACCTGCAAAGCCATGGCGACTGGCCGAAACATATCGTCTTCGATCTCTGGGGCTCGGCCTCGCTGCGCAATGGTGGCGAGGATGTGGGGCAGGCGCTGCATTTGATGGGTGCCAGACCCATCCACGATATGGCAACGGGGCGTGTGACCGGCATCGAAGTGCTGCCGCCGGCCGTGCTGGGGCGGCCCCGTGTGGATGTGACATTCCGCATTTCCGGCCTGTTCCGGGATATGTTCCCGGCCTTGATTGCGCTGCTGGACGCTGCGGCCAAGGCGATTGCCCGCCGCGAGGAAGCGTCTGGCGACAACCCGCTGGGCGAAGAAGCCGCACAGCTCGGCCATATACCCGCACGGATTTTTGGCTCTGCACCCGGCACCTATGGCGCGGGCATAGAGGAAAAGCTCTCAAGTGGTCGCTGGGATGAGCGTGAAGACTTGGGCCAAGCCTATCTCGATGCGGCAAGCCATGCCTATGGCGGTGCCGATGGTCTCAGCGTTTCTGCCGATGGCACTTTTGCCGGCCAAGTGGAAAAAGCCGAATTGCTGGTTCATACCGGTGATGATCCCGGGCGGGATATTCTGGATGGGTCTTCCGATGTGGCCTTTATCGGCGGGTTTGCGGCAGCCAAGGCTACACTCGGCCAATCGGCAGATGTGGTGGCGCTGGATACGACCGATCCGGCCCGGCCCCGCGCCCGCTCCATTGCGCAGGCGATCACCCGTGTGGTGCGCGCCCGTGCCATCAATCCACGTTTCATCGCCGGGCAGATGCGCCACGGACCACGCGGTGCGTCGGAATTTGCCGAGACGGTGGATCGTCTGATCGGATTTGCCGAAACGACCCATGCGGTGCCATCATCCCTGATCGATGCGCTTTATGATGCTTATTTCGGCAATGACGAGGTGCGGGAGTTTATTCTGCGGGAAAACCCACAGGCAGCAGAAGCCATGGCGCGGCGTTTCCTGTCTGCCCGCCATCGCAGCCTCTGGCACAGCCGCCGCAATGCGGTGGATGCGGAGCTGGAAATGCTGATTTCACCTGACACGCTAAAGGCCAGCGCATGAGCGACGCGCAGCTTGATAGTGTCCAACCCTTTTCGCGCAGGGGCGTCTGCCCTGCTTTATCTGCACCCATGCAGACCGGTGACGGGCTTTTATCTCGCGTAGCATTGACCGACGCGATTTCGCCACGGGATCTGGAAACGCTGTGTGCCCTTGCAACGCGACACGGCAATGGTCTGCTGGATATTACCGCACGCGGCGGCGTGCAGTTTCGCGGTTTGACGGCTGAGAGTGCCGCTTTGCTGGAGCGCGATGTTTCAGAGCTTGGCTTGCCTGTGCGGCAGGGTCTTGCCGTGGAGATATCGCCTGTTGCAGGGCTGGACGAAACAGCCATTTCTGATCCGCGTGGCATCATGGACCGGATATGTCAGCATGCCAACGCACAAGACTTGCACGAGCGGTTGGCGGCTAAAATGTCCGTGATTGTTGATGGCGGCGGGCATGTCTTCATGGGTGGCCTGTTGGCCGACATCCGTTTGAAGGCTGTCAGCGCTGGACGCGATGTGTTCTGGCTGTTGATGCTGGGCGGCACGCAAGACAAGGCGTTGCGGGCTGGTGCTTTGGACGCGAAGGATGCAGCCGATGTTGTGATCGACCTCCTCTCCTGCCTTGCGGAGCGGGGGCCGGACGCACGCGGGCGCGATCTGGACATTCAAACGGTGCAGGCGATCTGTGCAGGTCGGTTGCTCGAGGATAGCGGCTTTCCTGACGCTTTCGAGGCGTTGGACAACCAGCACTATGGCATGTTGCGTCTGTCAGAAGGCGTGTTTGCGGTGTCTGTTGCGCCAGCCTTCGGGCAGATTTCGGCTCTTGCTTTGGCAAATCTATGCGCCCAGGCCATGATGCTGGGGATCAGGACGGTTCGGCCCGGACCGGCGCACGCGCTGTTTTTTGTGGGTGATGAAGCGGCATGTTCTGATCTTCTCGACCATGCACGTCAGGCGGGCTTCGTGACGGATGCGAAAGACCCGCGTTCTTCCATCGCTGTCTGCTCGGGAAAGCCAGCATGCGCCTCGGCCTATATCGCCACCCATGAGCTTGGCACTCATGCGGCGCGTCACATGTCCGGCCTGCTGGATGGGTCCCTGTCGCTGCATCTGTCCGGTTGCGGCAAGGGCTGCGCGCATCCGGCATCTGCGCCGCTCACCTTTTCAGGCTCTGCCGACGGGCTTGCCTTTCGCTATAGTGGGCGAGCCGGAGACCCTGCGGATGTGATTTTGCCCTTTCCTGAGCAGCGTGCAGCACTTTCGCGGCTTGCCGGATTATACGAAAAAGAACATAAGCCCGGAGAAAATGCCCGCGCCCTGCTTGCCCGACTTGGCAAGGACCGCATTGTCGCGGCGCTCCGACAGGAAGATCGATGATAGAATACGACTATATCCGCGATGGTAACGCGATCTATGAACGCTCTTTTGCGATGGTGCGCGAAGAGGCGGACTTGTCTGCGTTCACACCGGATCAGGCTGAAATTGCCATCCGCATGATCCACGCCTGCGGGCTGGTGGAATCGGCACAGCATTTTCGGTTCTCCCCCGATTTCGTCGATGCGGCACGCGGCGCCCTTATCGCTGGAAAGCCTGTTTTGTGTGACGCCGAAATGGTGGCGCATGGCGTGACCCGTGCACGTTTGCCAGCCAACAATGAGGTCATCTGCACCTTGCGCGATCCACGCACGCCGGGATTGGCAAAGACCATCGGCAATACCCGCTCAGCGGCTGCCATCGACCTGTGGGGCGACAAGCTGGAGGGTGCCGTGGTTGCCATCGGCAATGCGCCAACCGCGCTGTTTTATCTGCTGGAATTGCTGGAACGCGGCGCGCCTCGCCCTGCTGCGATTATCGGCATGCCGGTTGGTTTCGTTGGCGCGATGGAATCCAAGGATGCGCTGGAGGAAAGCCCGCTTGGCATTCCCTATGCCATCGTCAAGGGACGTCTGGGCGGTTCCGCGATGACGGCAGCGGCGGTCAATGCCGTGGCGAGGCCTGGCCTATGAGTGCTGCGATGTTTGAGCCAGAGCCCGTCAAGACCTTGAAAGGCAAGCTGATTGGCGTAGGTACCGGGCCCGGAGATCCTGAGCTTTTGACGTTGAAGGCCGTGCGGGCCATCGAGACTGCCGATGTTCTGGCCTTTTTCTGCAAAAGGGGCAGCACGGGCAACGGGCGCGGTATTGTCGAGAACTTTATCCGTCCCGGCACTGTGGAAATGCCACTGGTCTATCCTGTCACCGTGGAAAGCGACAAGAACGGCGATGATTATCGCGGTGCCATTGCGGGGTTCTTCGATCAGTCCGCAAAGGACATCGCTGTTCATCTCGATGCCGGGCGCAGTGTTGCGGTGCTTTCGGAAGGTGATCCGCTGTTTTACGGCTCCTATATGCATCTGCATTTGCGGCTTGCACCGACCTATCCGGCGGAAGTGGTGGCCGGCATCACGGCCATGTCCGGCTGCTGGTCCATGGCTGGGCTGCCGCTGGTGCAGGGCGACGATATATTGAGTGTGCTGCCGGGCACCTTGGCTGAGGAAACGCTGACGGAGCGGCTGTCCGGCACGGATGGCGCTGTCATCATGAAGGTTGGTCGCAACCTGCCGAAAATTCGCCGGGCGCTGGAAAGAGCGGGCAAGCTGCAGGGCGCGCTTTATGTGGAGCGCGGCACGATGGCCAATGGTCATGCCATGCGGCTTGCCGAGCATGATGGCTCCCCTGCTCCCTATTTCTCGCTGGTTCTGGTGCCGGGCTGGAAAGACCGGCCTGTGCATGGAGATACGCCGTGAGCGGGCAGCTGACCGTTGTTGGCCTTGGCCCCGGCAATCTGGGCCAGATCACGCCAGAAGCGCTGGATGCGGTGCGTGAGGCGGATGATTTTTTCGGCTATATTCCCTATCTCGACCGCCTGTCCTTGCAGCCGCACCAGCGCCGCCATGCCTCTGATAACCGCGAGGAGTTGAGCCGTGCGCAAGCCGCGCTCACGCTGGCTGCTGCGGGCGGAAAGGTCTGTGTTGTCTCAGGCGGTGATCCCGGTGTCTTCGCCATGGCGGCTGCCGTCTGCGAGGCCATCGAAAACGGGCCTGCCGATTGGTTAGCCATCGATTTTCGCGTTGTGCCGGGTGTCACGGCCATGCTGGCGGTGGCGGCGAAGGCCGGTGCGCCATTGGGGCATGATTTCTGTGCCATTTCGCTATCGGATAATCTGAAACCATGGTCGCTGATCGAAAAGCGTCTGATAATGGCCGCTGAGGCCGGTTTCGTGATGGCTTTCTACAACCCGGTCAGCAAGGCGCGCCCGCACCAGCTGGCAACGGCGTTCGATGTGTTGCGGGCGCATTTGCCGGGGTCTGTGCCGGTCATTTTCGGGCGGGCTGCGGGGCGGGTTGATGAGCGCATGCGCGTTGTTCCGCTTGCCGATGCACGAAGCGACATGGCGGATATGGCAACCTGCATTATCGTCGGTTCGGTGGAAACACGCCTGATCGACAGACCGGGCGCAGAGCCGCTGGTCTATTCGCCGCGCTCATCCAAAAGGGAGAGCTGATGACGGATTGCGGCCAGCGCAGCGTTTATCGTGGGAACCGTCATTCCGGTCGGGCGCGGCGGGCGCGCTATCATCAGCACAGAAATGTCGAGCTTCCGCGCCGCTTCGATCTTGGCATAGGCAGCCGTGCCGCCGGAGTTCTTGGAGACGATGAAGCCGATGCGGTTTTCCCGCAGGAGTTGGACTTCGTCTTCCACCGCAAAAGGACCGCGCGCCGTGATGTAGAGGGCATGGGGCACCAGCAAGGGTGGCTCGACGGGATCGACACTGCGAATGAGGTATTGGTGCTGGGGCGCGGCTTCAAAGGGCAAGAGTTCCTGACGGCCAAGGGCCAGGAACGCGTGTTCGCTGTCTTGTCCCAGAGCTTGAACCGCTGCCTCGACATTGGCGACATCCTGCCAGTGATCGCCATCCTGTCTTTCCCAAGCAGGTCTTTCCAGAGCAATCAGCGGCACGTTTGCGATTTCAGCCGCTTTCGCGGCATTGGCGGATATGCGGGCCGCATAGGGATGAGTGGCATCGACAAGAAGATCAAAGCCGTTCTCGGTGATGAAGGTGGCAAGGCCATCGGCCCCACCAAAGCCGCCGCTGCGCATCGGCACCGGTTGTGGCACGGGATCGCGGGTGCGGCCCGCCATAGACAGCAACAACCGGTAGCCGGATTCGTCCGCCAGCTTGCCAGCCATGATGCGGGCATCCGCTGTGCCACCGAGAATGAGTATGGAGCGTGTCATGGTCTCTGAATATGCCGAAATGGATGGCGCATCCACTGAAAAGAAGGCGGCGCGCTGGCTTTCCATCGTCGGGATTGGCGAGGATGGTGTTGCCGGGCTGAGTGCCAATGCGCGGCTTGCCATTGAGGGCGCCGAATTCGTGTTCGGTGGCGTCAGACATCTGGCGCTGGCGGCAGAGGCTATCAAAGGTCAGGCGCGGCCATGGCCGGTGCCGTTTGATGTCGAGATGGCGGATATTGTGGCGCTGCGTGGCCGCAAGGTCTGCGTTCTCGCATCCGGCGATCCGTTCCTCTACGGCGTCGGCGTGACATTGCTCAAGCATGTGGCTGTGGAAGAAACCATCGCCTACCCTGCCCCATCAGCCTTTTCGCTGGCTGCATCGCGGCTTGGCTGGGCGTTGCAGACCACCGACTGCGTTTCGCTGCATGGCCACCCGATCGATCTGATCCGCCCGCATCTGCATGCGGGCGCAAAGCTGCTCGTGCTGACATCGGATGAAAAGACCCCTGCCCTTTTGGCCGCTCTTTTGGCGGAGGCCGGTTTCGGGCGCTCTAAGTTCATCCTGCTGGAAGTCTTGGGTGGACCGAGGGAGAGGAGCAGGCAGGCCACGGCGGCTGATTTTTCTTTTGCTGATATAGACTCGCTGAATCTCGTCGCCATCGAGGTGGTTGCCGATGAAAAGCCCCGAATTTTGCCGTTTGCGCAGGGGCTGGATGATGCGCTGTTTGAGCATGATGGGCAGATGACCAAGCGGGAAATCCGTGCGGTCACGCTATCATCGCTTGCTCCGCGTTTCGGGGAATTGTTGTGGGATATCGGCACGGGTTCTGGCTCCATCGGTATCGAATGGATGCTGGCGCATCCGTCCCTGCGGGCCATTGGCATCGAGCAACATGCGGAGCGGGCTGAGCGCGCCGAACGCAATGCGCAGGCCTTCGGTGTGCCGGGACTTGCGATCATCAGGGGCGCAGCGCCGGATGCATTGGCGGGCTTGCCGACGCCGGACGCGATTTTCATTGGCGGTGGCGGTAGCGAAGACGGTGTGCTGGAGGCGGCGGTATCAGCGCTGAGGCCCGGGGGGCGGCTGGTTGCCAATGCGGTGACGCTGGAAATGGACGCGGTTCTGCTGGCAGCGCAGGCGCGCCTCGGCGGTTCGCTGATCCGGCTTGAGGTGACACGCGCCTCGCCTGTCGGGTCCATGCAGGGCTGGCGTCCGTCTATGCCGGTCACGCAATGGGCGTGGGTCAAGCCGTGATTGTCGCGGGCGTCGGGTGTAGGCATGGTGTGACGGCAGATACGGTTATCGCCGCTTTGGAAGAGGCAGCGCGGACCCACCACGTCACCATCGATTTCATCGCAACGGCTCCGATGAAATCCGACGAGCCGGGTTTGCTGGAGGCCGCAACGCGGCTTGGCATGGCCTTTGTCGTGGTGGCGCAGGCGGATTTCGAAATGGCAGGTGCCAGAACGATAACGCAATCGGACGTGAGCCTTAAACATTCGGGCTCCCCCAGCCTCAGCGAAGCAGCGGCGCTTGCGGCACTGGGGCCGGGATCACGGTTGATGGCACCACGCATGGTGATTGGCGATATGACGGTGGCGCTTGCCATTTTAGGAGAGAACGAATGACGGTTCATTTTATCGGTGCCGGTCCGGGTGCCGCTGATCTTATCACGGTGCGCGGGCGCGATCTGATCGCCAAGTCCCCCGTTTGCCTCTATGCGGGATCGCTGGTTCCCAAGGCATTGCTGGAACATTGCCCTGAAGGTGCGCATATTGTCGATACGGCGGCACTTTCGCTTGATGAGATCGAGGCGGAATTCGTGAACGCTGCCCGTGATGGCAAGGATGTGGCGCGGCTGCATTCCGGCGATCTGTCCATCTGGAGCGCCATGGGCGAGCAAATCCGCCGACTGGAGCGTCTGGGCCTCGACTATACCGTAACACCCGGCGTCCCCTCCTTTGCCGCAGCTGCCGCGACCTTGCGGCGCGAATTGACGGTGCCGGAAGTGGTGCAGAGCCTTGTGCTGACGCGCGTGTCCGGTCGTGCGTCGAAGATGCCGGAAACGGAGACGTTGAAGGCATTCGGTGCAACGGGGGCGACGCTTGCCATTCATCTGGCCATTCACGCCATCGCCAAGGTGGTCGAGGATCTGACGCCGCTTTATGGTGCAGATTGCCCTGTCGCCATCATTGTCAGGGCATCGTGGCCGGAAGAGCGGGTTATTGCCGGTACGCTTGGTGATATCGAATCAAAGCTGGCGGAAGAGCCGGTGGAACGCACGGCGCTAATCTTCGTCGGCAAGGGCCTGGCGTCTGAAGATTTTCGTGAAAGCGCGCTTTACAGCACCGATTATGTGCGCCGCTTCCGCAACCCTCAAGGCAATGCGGATGGCTGATCTGACGGCGTGAAGGGCGCGCGTCCTTTCAGCGCTCCACTGCGGTCGAATACGAGGATTTCAAGCTCCGTCTCAGGTCGTTTCAGAGCGCCAGCCGCTGTTTTCCAGGCATTGCGGGCGACTGCCTGACCAAGGTCGATACCGACGGCCCCTGCCAGCGTGAAGGCGTGGGCCACCATATTGGCCTGCCGGATGGCCTCGGCCAATGCGTCGTCGCCACCGGCCTCAGTCGCAAGGTTGGCCAGTGCCTCAAGATCGGCAAGCCCGCGCTTGGAATGCACATCGAGCATGCCTTGCGCGAGCTTGGTCATCTTGGCGACGCCGCCCGCGATGGTGATTTTTTCCACCGGGTGGGTGCGCAGATATTTCAGCATGCCGCCAATGAAATCGCCCATGTCGATCAGGGCCGTATCGGGCAATCCATGCAGCGCCTGACCGGCTTTTTCCGAGGTGTCGCCGGTGGCGCCGAGAATATGCGGAAGTTTTTCGGCACGCGCCACATCGATACCGCGCCAGATGGAGTGGATCCATGCGGAGCAGGAAAAGGGGATGACGATGCCGGTGGTGCCGAGAATGGAGAGGCCGCCGACAATGCCGAGCCGTCCATTCAGCGTCTTTTCAGCCAGTGCCTCGCCATTTTCCACCGCAATCTCGACCTCGAAATCCGCATCGTTGCCTGCCACTTCGCGGATGGCTGCGGCAATCATTGTGCGTGGGACGGGGTTGATGGCGGGCTCGCCGATGGCGAGTGGCAGGCCGGGACGGGTGACTGTGCCGACGCCCCTGCCCGCCTTGAAGGTGATGCCGGTGCCTGACTGCCCGCGTCGCAGGGTGGTTTCGATAAGTGCGCCATGGGTCACGTCAGGGTCGTCGCCTGCATCCTTGATGACGCCAGCGCGGGCAAAGCCCTCGCCAATTGTTGAGCTTGCTATGGCAAAGCCGACCTGCTTGCCGCTTGGAAGTTCGATCTCGACAAGGTATGGAGCATCACCGGTCAGCAACGCGGTGCATGCGGCTTTTGCCGCCGCCGTGGCGCAGGCGCCGGTCGTCCAGCCGCGACGCAGGTTTTTTCCATCCGTTTCCATGCTGTTTCTATAGCGGTTACGGCTATGGCCGTCATCGGTAAACAACAGGCAGTGTGAATGTCGAGACCACTTATCGTGAAAAAGGGCAGGCCATGACGGCACGGGCGATCATTATCGGCGCGCCACGGTCCGGTTCGGGCAAGACGAGCGTCACCATCGGCCTTTTGCGCGCCTTTGCGCGGCGTGGTGTGAAGGTGCGGGGCATCAAGACCGGGCCTGACTATATCGATCCCGGTTTTCATGCCTTTGCGGCGGGCACGCCGGGTCTTAATCTCGACAGCTGGGCCATGCAGCCGGATTTGCTGCGGCATTTGTTTGCCCAGCAGGCTGAGGATGCGGAACTGGTGCTGATTGAAAGCGCGATGGGCCTGTTTGACGGCATCGTGGTGCCGGAAAACCGAACGGGCTCTGCCGCAGATCTTGCGCGTCTGTTTGGCATACCGGTTTTGCTGGTGCTGGACATCTCGGGCCAGTCCCAGACGGCGGCTGCGGTTGCCCACGGATTTGCCCATTATGATCCTGATGTCAAAATGTCTGCTGTTGTGCTCAACCGTGCTGGCAGCGAAAGACACCGGACGCTGTGTTCGCAAGCCATTGAAAAAATCGGTCTGCCGGTGGCGGGCTGCGTGATGCGGGATCCATCGCTGGTGTTGCCTGAGCGGCATCTGGGGCTGGTGCAGGCCAGCGAGCACCCTGAGATTGACGCGCATATCGAGCGGCTTGCCGATGCGATGGAGCAGGCGATTGATCTTGATGCGCTTTTCTTGCTGGCGCGACCCGTGGAGTTGCCGCAGGGCTCGGTGGACGCCGCAATCGTTCCGCCAGGTCAGCGCATCGCGCTGGCGCAGGATGCCGCCTTTACCTTTCTCTACCCGCATCTTCAGCGCCATTGGCGTGAGGCGGGTGCTGAGATCATCCCGTTTTCGCCCCTTGCGGACGAAGTGCCTGATGCCTCCTGCGATGTGTGCTGGTTGCCGGGTGGATATCCCGAGCTTCACGCGGGAACGCTCGCGGCGGCCACGAATTTCAAGGCGGGTCTCTCACGCTTTTCGCAGGAAAAGCCCGTCCATGGGGAATGCGGTGGCTATATGGTGCTGGGTGAGGGGCTGGAGGATGCCGATGGCGTGAGCCATGCCATGACCGGGCTTTTGTCCCATGCCACCAGCTTTGCCAAGCGCAAGATGAACCTTGGCTATCGGCAGGCGACCATTGCCGTCGATGGGCTGCTGGGGCGGGCAGGCGAGGTGTTGCGCGGCCATGAGTTTCATTATGCCCGTGTGACCGATGCCGGGCATGATGATGCCTTCGCGCAGATTGCCGACGGGCAGGGAAAGCCACTTGGGCCTTCCGGCGGCAGGCGTGGGCTGGTGACGGGCACGTTTTTTCACGCCATCGCCAAAGGTTAAGTTTTTCTCATCAATCGTGTGGTGGAGGAATGTCGCCGCCTCCCTATATTGTGGTGATGCGCTGCGTGCTGGCGCTTGATCCATTCAACAAGGATAGATTTTCATGACCGAGAAATCCCCCGAACATAACTTTCCTGCCGGTTACGAACCCGCTGACGTGTGGGAATGGGAAAAGGGTAATGGTGGTCAGTTCGCCAACATCAACCGCCCCATCGCCGGTCCGACCCATGACAAGGAATTGCCTGTCGGCAAGCATCCGCTGCAGCTCTATTCTCTTGCGACGCCCAATGGCCAGAAAGTCGGCATCATGCTGGAAGAGCTTCTGGCAGCGGGACATTCCGGTGCGGAATATGACGCGTGGCTGATCAAAATCGGTGAAGGCGATCAGTTCGGCTCGGATTTCGTCAAGGCCAACCCCAATTCGAAAATTCCGGCACTGGTGGACCATTCCACGCCAGAGCCGACGCGCGTTTTCGAAAGCGGCTCCATTTTGCTCTATCTGGCTGAAAAGTTCGGCGCGTTTCTGCCTGAGGATCACAAGGGACGCACGGAAGCGATCAACTGGCTGTTCTGGCAGATGGGGTCTGGCCCCTTTCTGGGTGGTGGTTTCGGCCATTTCTATGCCTATGCGCCAATCCACATCAAATATGCCGTCGACCGTTTTGCCATGGAAGTGAAGCGACAGCTTGACGTGCTGGACCGCCATCTGGCAGAAAACCGCTATCTCGCGGGTTCTGAGTATTCGATTGCTGATATTGCGGTTTGGCCGTGGTATGGCAATCTGGTGCGCGGGCAGTCCTATCCAAAGGCCGATGTGTTTCTGGATGTGAAAAGCTACAAGCACCTGACGCGCTGGGCAGACGAGATTGCGGAACGTCCGGCCGTCAAGCGGGGTCGTATGGTCAACAAGATGAATGGCGACCCTTCGGAACAATTGCACGAACGCCACGATGCGTCCGACTTCGATACGAAGACCCAGGACAAAATCGGCAAAGCATAAGGAAAAAACGATGGCAAAGCTGCCTGAAATGACGAAACACCGCGGCTTTCCATCCGGCATGCCGAGCACGGGCATTCAGTTCACCATACGCCGCGCAAACCCGCGCGGCGTGACGCCCATCAAGCATATTCCGCGCCGCGCCCGTAATGATTCGCCCGAACATAAGGTCGATGCGGCGTTCCTGCATGCGCTGTGGCACCAGTTCGGCAACGAACCCTTTGAACGCGGCAATCTGGATGCGGCACGGCTCAGCCTGTTGTTCGGGCGCGAAGTGCTGCCTGCGGACAAGAATTTCGATCCGCTGTCCTACGAGTCCATGCTCATTATCGACGAGCGCGTGGCACGGCAGAATTTCCCGGAATCCTTCGAGAATTACTTCCAGATCGACTGAAAAAATCTGCTGCGGCAAAGTGGAGCGGGCACGGAAAGTTTCTGTGCTTCGCTTTATTGAGGTGCTATAGAGCACCCAGTTCCACGACAACCGGCCTCAGCCATGATGAAGTATAAGAATTCCATTGTTGCTGTGTGCATTCTGGCCCTCGGTATGGGGACCATTGAGCACGCCTATGCCGAAGACACCGCAGCGCTGCAAAAGCTGGGCGCGGCGCTGTTCGTTGATCCCAACCTGTCCATGAACCGCACCATGTCCTGCTCCACCTGCCATATGGAAACGTTGGGCTTTACCGATGGGCGCGAGACCGACAAGGTCGGGCATGATGTTTCGCTGGGTGATGACGGTACGTCCTTGGGCGACCGCAATGTGCCAACGGCAGCCTATGCGAAATTCTCGCCACCCTTCGGCAAGAATGCCGCTGGCGAATATGTGGGCGGGCAGTTCTGGGATGGACGCGCATCCACGCTGGAAGACCAGGCCGGTGGCCCGCCATTGAACCCGATTGAAATGGGCATGCCGGATAAGGGCACACTCATAAAGCGGCTGAAGGAAAATCCTGACTATGTCGCCGCCTTCGGCACCCAGTTCGGTGGCGAAGTCTTCCAGAGCGATGATGCTGCCTTTGCGGCCATGGCCAAGGCACTGGCCGCCTTCGAGCGTTCCGATACCTTTTCTACGTTTGATTCCAAATATGACCGCTTTCTGCGCGGCGAGGAAA
Source organism: Agrobacterium sp. CG674 (assembly GCF_053521645.1). Lineage (NCBI taxonomy): Bacteria > Pseudomonadati > Pseudomonadota > Alphaproteobacteria > Hyphomicrobiales > Rhizobiaceae > Agrobacterium > Agrobacterium sp. CG674. The sequence continues at coordinate 103,796 of NZ_JBNWDZ010000005.1, forward strand.
AGCTGACCGATCAGGAAGAGCTTGGCCGTGTGCTGATGTCCTCGACGCAATTTACCAATTGCAACACCTGCCACGAAATCCGGGGCAGCAACGGGCTGTCTGACGGGGTCTTCACCAACCACAAATATTTCAACATCGGCGTTCCCGCCAACAGGTCAGTGCGGGCGGCCAATGGCTCAAAGCCTGATGCGGTTGATCTTGGGCTGGCGCAGAATCCTGCTGTTGCGGGTGATCCGGCACAGCGCGGCAAGTTCAAGGTGCCAACGCTGCGCAATGTCGCGGTGACGGGCCCTTATATGCACAATGGGGTCTTCAAGGATTTGCGCACAGTTGTGCTGTTTTACGTGAAGTACAAGAGCAAGAAACCCAGCCGGCAGATCAACCCGGAAACGGGTGAGACATGGGACTTGCCTGAAGTGCCTGAGAATATTGCGATGGCGGAACTCACAGAGGCTCCGGCGCTTGATGACAAACGGGTGGACGCGATTGTCGCGTTTCTGAAAACGCTGACGGACAAGAGATATGAGCCTCTCTTGTCTAAAGATAATGCCGGGCAGGGCGCAACGCCCCCTGCCCATGCAGCATCATTTACGCCGACAGCGCCTTGAACTCTTCAAGAACGGCATCGCCCATTTCAGATGTCGTCACCTGACGGCTGCCGTCGGACACGATGTCTGCGGTGCGAATGCCCTTGTCCAGAACGTTGGCAATGGCCGTTTCCAGCTTCGTTGCTTCATCGACCATGTTGAAGGAATAACGCAGGCACATGGCGAATGATGCGATCATGGCAATGGGGTTGGCGATACCCTTGCCGGCAATGTCAGGAGCAGAGCCATGGACGGGCTCATACATGGCCTTGCGCTTGCCGGTCTTGGCATCTGGCGCGCCGAGCGACGCGGATGGCAGCATGCCGAGCGAGCCTGTGAGCATCGCCGCGACATCCGAGAGCATGTCGCCGAACAGGTTGTCGGTGACGATAACGTCGAACTGCTTTGGCTTGCGCACCAGCTGCATGCCGCCAGCGTCTGCCAGCATATGCTCCAGCTCCACATCCTTGAACTTGGCTGCGTGGGTTTCCGTCACGACCTGATTCCACAACACGCCTGATTTCATGACGTTGCGCTTTTCCATGGAGCAGACGCGGTTGCCACGGGTACGGGCCAACTCGAAAGCCACGCTGGCAATGCGCTCGATTTCGAATGTGTCGTAAATCTGGGTGTCGATACCGCGCTTCTGGCCATTGCCCAGATCGATGATCTGCTTGGGCTCACCGAAATAGACGCCGCCCGTCAATTCACGGACGATAAGGATGTCGAGGCCTTCGACCAGTTCCTGCTTCAGCGACGATGCTGCGGCGAGGGCAGGGTAGCAGATCGCTGGACGAAGATTGGCGAAAAGCTCCAGATCCTTGCGCAGGCGGAGGAGTCCCGCCTCAGGGCGCATCTCATAGGGCACGCCGTCCCATTTCGGGCCGCCGACCGCGCCGAACAGAATGGCGTCTGCAGCAAGCGCCTTTTCCATGTCTGCATCGGAAATGGCGACGCCATGCGCATCGTAAGCGCAACCGCCGACCAGGCCTTCCTGCGTCGTGAAGCCAGCTGCCTTCTCGGCATTCAGATAATCGATCAGCTTGCGGACTTCCGCCATGGCTTCGGGGCCGATACCGTCACCGGGCAGCAGGAAAAGCGTGCGCATAGTCATGAAAACCCTCCTTGGCCACGACGCAAAACCATGGGGCGGTTTCAAAACGGCGGGCGCATTCAAAAATCCTACGTCACACAAAATCATTGCGTGACGAGGCTTCTTAGCCTTGCAGATGGCCTATTTCAAGGAAGGTCCAATGTGATTTGGTACGGGTGCCAGATCAAATTGGGCGCGAAATCTCACGCCCAGGGACGGGCAGTCGCGTTGGACTTTTCAAAACCTTCGATGGCACCGGCATGTTCTAGTGTCAGGCCGATGTCATCAAGACCATTCAGCATGCAGTGGCGCTTGAACTCATCGAGTTCGAAGGTGATCGTGCCGCCATCCGGGCCGCTGATTTCCAGCTTCTCCAGATCGACAGTCACGACGGCGTTGGAGCCGCGCGAGGCGTCGTCCATCAGCTTTTCCAGATTTTCAGGGCTGACGACGATGGGCAGAATGCCGTTTTTGAAACAGTTGCTGTAGAAAATATCCGCAAAGCTGGTGGAGATGACGCAGCGAATGCCGAAATCCAGCAGCGCCCAGGGCGCATGTTCTCGCGACGAGCCGCAGCCGAAATTATCACCGGCAACGAGGATCTGCGCATTCTGGTAGGCAGGCTTGTTCAGAACGAAATCGGGATTGGGCGAGCCGTCTTCCAGATAGCGGGATTCGGCAAACAGGCCGGTGCCCAGGCCCGTGCGCTTGATCGTTTTCAGATAATCCTTCGGAATGATCATGTCCGTATCGATGTTGACGACCGGCATGGGGGCGGCAACACCCGTCAGCTTGGTAAACTTTTCCATCTCTCACTCCGAAAATAGGACGAATGGCCGAGCCAATCGTTATCGCTTTTGCTGCAATAACGCAAAACCGGTTCTATTTGAAGACCAAACCGTGCGAAGGCGGTACGCCGCTTGCGTTGATGAGGGGCGCTTTCAGCGCCAGACGAAGCCCAGCTTGCGCAACTGCGTTCCCGCGAAGTCTTCCATGCCCTCAGCCACGTCCCTGCCGCCATGGGAGCGGAAGAAGCGGTTGGCGACATCGCTGTCCTCAAGGCACCACACGACAACGCCATTGCAGCCAAGGGACTTCAGGAGGCGGCGTGCTTCGAGGAAAAGCGACGATCCAAGCCCCATGCCCTGATATTCCGGGCGCAGATAAAGCTCATAGACCTCGCCATCATAGGGCAGGCCACGCGCGCGGCTGAGGCCAAGCGTGGTATAGCCAGCGACGACGCCCGCAACTTCTATGACCAGCATCGTTGCGGAACCACGCGCAGCCCGGCGCCACCAGGCCTCGTTGCGTCTATCCACCATTTGCCGGAGGGCTTTATGGGGGATCAGTCCCTCATAGGCCTGCTGCCAGGATGATCTGTGCGCATTGGAAATGGCACGCGCATCGTCCGGCTCTGCTCGGCGAATCTCTATGGATAACGTTTTCATAACGCGATTCTGACCCCGCCACAGGAAACTTTCCAGCCATAAAGGTTAACGGCTTCAAGCTTACCCACAGCCTATTCATGTGGATGAGGCTTAAAAATTAACGCTATATTTACCACTGGCGCAAGTGTCGTCCGACTCAATCCCGCAAATTAAGTGCGGCCGTCTGACGGGACAAATTCCAGACAATAAAAAACCCGGCGCGAGGGCCGGGTTCTTCAAACTTTATTGTAACCCTCTCAATCAGACAGCAAGCTTTGCCTTGTCGAAACGCTTGCGGTCGTTGGCGTCCAGGAACATCTTGCGCAGACGGATGGACTTTGGCGTCACTTCCATCAGCTCATCGTCCTGGATCCAGGAGAGCGCACGGTCGAGTGTCATGCGGATCGGCGGTGTCAGCTTCACGGCTTCATCCTTGCCGGCGGCGCGGATGTTGGTGAGCTGCTTGCCCTTGAGAACGTTGACTTCAAGGTCGTTGTCACGGGTGTGAATGCCGATGATCATGCCAGCGTAAACCTTTTCGCCGGGCTCGATCATCATCGGGCCGCGATCTTCCAGGTTGAACATGGCGTATGCAACAGCTTCACCGGAACCGTTCGACAGCAGAACGCCCTGAACGCGACCAGCGATGGCGCCCTTGAACGGCTGGTAGGAGTGGAACAGGCGGTTCATGATGGCCGTGCCGCGTGTGTCCGTGAGCAGTTCAGACTGGTAACCGATGAGGCCACGTGTTGGTGCCAGGAACTTCAGGCGAACGCGGTTGCCGCCGGATGGGCGAAGCTCGGTCATCTCTGCCTTGCGCTCGGACATCTTCTGAACAACGATACCGGAATGTTCTTCATCAACGTCGACGACGACTTCTTCGATCGGCTCGATGGTCTGGCCGTTCTCGTCCTTCTGCATCACAACGCGAGGACGCGAAACGGCAAGTTCGAAGCCTTCGCGACGCATGGTTTCGATCAGAACTGCAAGCTGCAATTCGCCACGACCGGACACGAAGAACGAATCCTTGCCTTCGGCTTCTTCGATCTTCAGCGCAACGTTGCCTTCGGCTTCCTTGTACAGACGATCGCGGATAACGCGCGATGTAACCTTGTCGCCTTCGGTGCCAGCCAGAGGGCTGTCGTTAACGATGAAGGACATGGTCACCGTTGGCGGATCGATTGGCTGTGCTGTCATCGCTTCAGTGACCGAAGGGTCGCAGAAGGTGTCAGCAACAGTGCCCTTGGAAAGGCCAGCGATAGCGACGATGTCGCCTGCATGGGCTTCTTCAATGGCTGTGCGCTCGATGCCGCGGAATGCGAGGATCTTGGAAATACGACCGGTTTCGATGGTCTTGCCATCCTGGCCCAGAACCTTGACGGCCTGGTTCGGCTTGATCGAGCCGGAAGCGATACGTCCGGTGATGATGCGGCCGAGGAACGGGTTGGCTTCAAGGATCGTACCGATCAGGCGGAATGGACCTTCTTCAACCGTTGGCTCAGGAACGTGCTTGAGAACGAGATCGAGCAGCGGTGCCAGACCTTCATCCTTAGGACCTTCCGGATTAACGTTCATCCAGCCATCGCGGCCAGAACCGTACAGGATCGGGAAGTCGAGCTGCTCGTCTGTGGCATCAAGGTTCGCGAAAAGGTCGAACACTTCGTTGATGACTTCTTCATGACGGCCATCGGGACGGTCGATCTTGTTGATGGCGACGATTGGGCGAAGACCAACCTTGAGCGCCTTGGACACGACGAACTTCGTCTGTGGCATTGGGCCTTCAGACGAGTCGACGAGAACGATAGCGCCGTCCACCATCGATAGAATACGTTCGACTTCACCACCGAAGTCGGCGTGGCCGGGGGTGTCGACGATGTTGATGCGAACGCCCTTCCACTCCACAGACGTCGCCTTGGCGAGAATGGTAATGCCGCGTTCTTTTTCGAGGTCATTGCTGTCCATGACGCGCTCTGCAACGCGCTGGTTTTCGCGGAACGAACCGGACTGCTTCAGAAGCTCGTCAACGAGCGTCGTTTTGCCATGGTCAACGTGCGCGATAATCGCGATGTTGCGAATTGCCATTGTTCAATATCTCTGAGGTTGGGGCGTCAAATCTTGAAATGCGCCAATTTAGTCTGGCGGGCCTATAACCTTTTTTTTGCAAAAATGAAAGGGGGGCTGCCACATAAGCCCCTTGCAGAAACGCCATAGCAGAGAATTATGACAGTTTTCATGTGTCAGGCCCCGACTTTCAGCCGACTCAGGCCGTAACCAGTCCCCGCTTTTTCAGCATGGCATCGGGGCTTGGCATCTTGCCGCGAAATAGCTTGTAGGTTTCTTCCGCGTCCACCGAGCCGCCAACGGAATAAATATTGTCCTTCAGCTTGCGCGCCATGCCCGCGTCGAACGGATTGCCGGTTTCCTCGAAGGCTGCAAAGGCATCCGCATCCAGAACTTCCGACCACATGTAGGAATAGTAGCCGGCTGAATAGCCATCGCCTGAAAACACGTGCTGGAAATGCGGCGTGGCGTGGCGCATGACGATGGATTTCGGCATGTTAAGCGACGCCAGAACCTCTGCCTGCACAGCCATCGGGTCTGTCACCGTCCCACGGGTGTGGAAAGCCATATCGACCAGCGCCGAGGAGGTAAATTCGATTGTGTTGAAACCGGCATTGAAGGTTTGGGCTGAAAGCACCTTGTCCAGCAAAGCCTTCGGCATCGGTTCGCCCGTTTCGTAATGCAGCGCATAGGTTTCAAGGATCTCAGGCACGGTCAGCCAGTGTTCATAGAGCTGCGACGGCAGTTCGACGAAATCGCGCGAGACGCCTGTTCCAGACACGGAAGGGTAGGTGACGTTGGAGAGCATGCCGTGCAGCCCATGGCCAAATTCATGGAACAGGGTGCGGGCATCATCCAGCGACAGCAGCGCGGGCTTGCCCTGCGATGGTTTCGCGAAATTGCAGACATTGTAGATGATCGGCAATTCGCCGGTCGCGCCGTTTTTCAGGGGCAGTTTGTGCTGCGACTGGAAGGAACTCATCCAGGCACCGGAGCGCTTCGATGACCGGGCAAAGAAGTCCCCTAAGAACATAGCGACGAGATCGCCTTTTTCGTTGCGAATTTCGAAGGTGCGGACATCCGGGTGATAGGCGGTAACGTCCTTCAGCTCGACAGCGCGAATGCCGAAGAGGCGGTGCGCTACATCGAAACAGGCCTCGAGAATTTTTTCCAGTTGCAGGTAGGGCTTCAGTTCGGCTTCCGAAAAGTTGAATTTTTGAGCCCGGAGTTTTTCGGCGTAATGACGCCAGTCCCACGGCATCACCTCATGGTTCTTGCCTTCCTCGCGGATGACGGCAGCCAGCTCTGCTTCTTCCTCTCCAGCGCGTGCCACGGCTTTTTCCCAGACCTGCATCAACAGGCTGTTCACCGCATCGGGTGTTTTCGCCATGGTGTTATCCAGCTTGTAGGCCGCGAAATTGGCGTAGCCCAGAAGCGTCGCCTTTTCATTGCGCAGGGCAAGGGTGCGTTTTACCGTTTCGCGATTGTCGGTTTCACCGTCATTTTCGCCGCGTGCGACCCAAGCCTTGAAGGCCTGTTCGCGCAGGTCACGGCGCTCGGAAAAGGTGAGGAAGGGTTCGATGATGGAGCGCGACAGGGTCACCGCAAACTTGCCGTCTTCGCCATGTTCGCGGGCCGCACTTTCCATGGAATCACGCAGGAAGCCGGGAAGGCCCGCAAGCTCTTCTTCCGAGGAGAGAAACAGCTTCCAGCCTTTCTCATCAGCCAGAACGTTCTGGCCGAATTTTGCGCCGAGGCCAGCCAGTTCTTCATTGATGGCGGCAAGCCGTTCCTGCTCAGGCCTCTCAAGCTTGGCACCGGAGCGGACGAAACCCTTCCAGTGGCGTTCCAGCACGCGCAGTTCTTCGCCTGTCAGCCCCAGCGTATCGCGTTTTTCCCAGAGCGCATCGACGCGGGCAAAGAGCGCCGCATTCATGCTGATCTTGGAATAATGCCGCGACATTTTCGGCGCGATTTCCCGCTCCAGTGCCTGGATATCAGGGTTGGTGTGGGCACCCGCCTTGTTCCAGAACAAGGCCGAGACACGCGACAATGCGTCGCCTGCTGTTTCCAGTGCAATGATGGTGTTGGCAAAGCTTGGCTCATCCCCATTGCCAGCAAGCTCATCGATTTCAGCATCATGGGAGGCCAGTGCTGCATCAAACGCACCGGCAAAATCCTCATCCTTCACAGCTTCGAACCGGGGCAGTCCGTTTGGTCCGTTCCATTCGGTCAGGGCGGGATAGTGCGCGGCTGTGGAAGTCATCGGTTCGTCCTCATGCAGATGCTGTTTGTGTGCATATGGGCATGGCTGCGGCAGCGTTTCAATATGCCTGATGAGGATCAGCAGGCATGAGCGCGAAACTATTTTCATGCCGCCTTGCCAGCGGGTGGCGAAGTTTTTTATAAGGGAGGCTTATGAAACAGGCGCGCCATGAACACCTCCCTCGAAAAAGAAACGCTGGCATTTCTGCTCAATAGCAGTGCGCGTTTTCTGAACACCGCTTTTGAGAAATTGATCAGCAATGCTGGCCTTGGCCTGACACCGGGTGAGGCGAGGGCGCTTTTGACGGTTTCAGCCATCGAAGGCAGCAAGCAGGCCGATATTGCCAGCCGCATCGGTCTCGAACCCATGACGGTCTGCACCTATCTCGACAGGCTGGAATCGCTCGGGCTGGTGGAGCGTCGCCCCAACCCCGCGGACCGGCGGTCCAAGTGTATCTATTTGACTGAGAGTTCGGCGGACATGCTGGTCGCGGTTCGCCATGAGGTCGATAGCGTCATCGGCCAGGCCACGGAAGGGTTCAGTAAGAGCGATCTGTCCAAGTTTCACGCATTGCTGGCGCTCTTGCAGAAGAACCTGCAGGCTGCGGTGAGCGACAAAAGCAATCGGGAACCTGAATGAGCGCCCCCACAACGCCCATGACCGTGCGGCGCACTGCGATGCTGGGTGCCATGCTGACCTCGATCGGGCCGGTGTCCATGGCGATCTATACCCCTGCCATGCCGGAGCTTGTCAGAGCCTTTGCCACGACGGAATCTGCCATCAAGATGAGCCTGACGCTCTATTTCGGCGGTTTTGCCATAGCTCAGCTCGTTGCCGGTGCCATGTCGGATGCGTTTGGGCGGCGCAAGGCGACGATCCTGTTTTTGCTGATCTATCTTGCGGGCGGAGCCCTTGCTGCCTTTGCACCCAATGTCGAGATGCTGCTGGCTGCCCGTCTCATTCAGGGCATCGGCGCGTCTGTCGGCGTCACCGTTGCCCGCGCCGTGGTGCGAGACCAGTTCAGCGGACATCAGGCCACCGGCATTCTCAACCTCATCGGCATCATGCTGGCCGTGGGGCCTGCGGCGGGGCCAACCATTGGCGGCCTGTCTCTTTTGGCTTTCGGCTGGCAATCGGTATTTGCTCTGATGCTGGCCTTTGGCGTGATCTCGCTCACGGCGGTCATCTGGTTCCTCCGCGAAACCACGGTGCCGGACCGCAGCCGCCTGCGCCCGTCCCGCCTGCTCAGCGCCTATGGCGAGCTTATGGCATCGCCGCGCTTCCTGCTGTCGGCCTTGGTGCTGGGCGGCACTGTGGGCGCGCTCTATGCCCAGGCGACTATGCTGCCCTTCGTGCTGATCAACGATGTCGGATTATCGCCGACGGCCTTTGGCGTGGGAATGCTGATGCAGTCCGGCGCTTACTTTCTGGGTTCGATCGCCCTGCGGTTCATGTCGCGCAGAATGGGCGATCGGCGCTGTGCGGTGGCGGGTCTTTGCCTGTCCGCGACGGGTGGCGTGTTGATCTTTCTATCGGTGCAGCTCATCCAGCCTTCGTTCATTTCCATCATGGGGCCTGTCGCCGTGGCGACATTTGGGCTTGCGCTGCTCACGCCTCACGTCATCACCATGGGCATGGCGCCTTTTCCGCATATTGCCGGGTCTGCCTCGGCCATGATGGGATTTATTCAGATGAGTGCCGGTTTTGCAGCGGGTGTTGCTGCTGCGCTGCTTGGCTCGCCGCTGACGAGTTTCGGTATCATCATTCCGTTGATGGAGTTGAGCGCAGTCGCCAGCTATGTGGGTTTTGCCTTGCTGTCGCGCAGGCAGGCATGAAAAAGCCCCGGCGGTGACCGGGGCTTTTAAAATCAATTCGCCTAAATCTTACTTGCCGAGATTGCGCTTGGCGAGCGTGCGCAGGCGAAGGGCGTTGAGCTTGATGAAGCCTGCTGCATCCTTCTGGTCGTAAGCGCCCTGGTCGTCTTCGAACGTGACCAGCTTATCGGAATAGAGCGACTTGTCGCTCTCACGACCCGTGACCATGACGTTGCCCTTGTAGAGTTTCAGCGTCACTTCACCGTCGACATGTTCCTGGCTCTTGTCGATCAGGGCCTGCAACATTTCGCGTTCTGGCGAGAACCAGAAGCCGTAATAGATCAGCTCCGCATAACGCGGCATGATCTCATCCTTGAGGTGAGCGGCGCCGCGATCGAGCGTGATGGATTCGATGGCGCGGTGGGCCGTCAGCAGAATGGTGCCGCCGGGTGTTTCGTAAACGCCGCGGGACTTCATACCGACATAGCGGTTTTCGACCAGATCGAGACGACCGATGCCGTTGTCACGGCCGTAATCGTTGAGGGCGGCCAGAAGCGTTGCAGGCGACATTTCAACGCCGTTGATGGAAACGGCATCACCCTTGCGGAAGCCGACCTTAATGATGGTGGCCTTGTCGGGTGCAGCTTCTGGCGAAATGGTGCGCATGTGCACGTATTCGGGTGCTTCGACAGCCGGATCTTCCAGAACCTTGCCCTCGGAAGACGAGTGCAGAAGGTTGGCATCGACGGAGAACGGAGCCTCGCCCTTCTTGTCCTTGGCAACCGGGATCTGGTGCTGTTCGGCAAAGTTCAAAAGGTCGGTACGGCTCTTGAACGTCCAGTCACGCCATGGGGCGATGATCTTGATGTCAGGATTCAGTGCATAGGCGGACAGTTCGAAACGAACCTGGTCGTTGCCCTTGCCGGTCGCGCCATGGGCGATGGCGTCAGCGCCGGTCTTCTTGGCGATATCGATCAGGTGCTTGGAAATCAGCGGGCGGGCAATCGAGGTGCCGAGCAGGTAGACGCCTTCATAAACGGCATTGGCGCGGAACATCGGGAACACGAAATCGCGCACGAATTCTTCGCGCACGTCTTCCACGAAGATTTCCTTGATGCCCATCATCTCGGCTTTTTTGCGTGCCGGTGCCAGTTCTTCGCCCTGGCCGAGGTCAGCGGTGAAAGTGACCACCTCTGCGCCAAGTTCGGTCTGGAGCCATTTGAGAATGATTGAGGTGTCAAGTCCGCCGGAATAGGCGAGAACGACTTTCTTTACGTCTTTTGGAAGGGCCATCAATGAAATCCATTTGCGTACCGGCGACACAGGATATCGCCATTTTCCTTGGGATTTCGGCACTTTTAGCGAGTTTATCGGCGCGTGCAACAAAAATGCAAAAGGCGGCGTGGATGGAACAGTTTCATCTTCATGTGACTTACGGGCCCGGCACGTCTAGACTGCACATCGCGTCAACAGAACGCATGGTTCCATGGGACGTCGCTGCCGAATGTTTGAAACGGCAGCGAAAAGGAGAAACCAATGACGATCCTTCATAACGCATTTCACAAAAACAATGTTGCCGTCGTAACCGGTGCCGCCTCCGGCATCGGCCTTGCTGCGGCCCAAAAATTTGCCCGTTTCGGCATGAGCGTCGTGCTTGTCGATCTCGACGGAGAAAAGCTGGCGGCTGCACAAAGCGAAACCGCGCTCCTTGCGGAACATGGCAATGAGCAGATTGTCTCCATTCCAACCGATGTTTCGAAACTCCATGAGCTGGAAGCATTGGAGCGTGCTGTCATCCAGCGTTTCGGGCGCGTGCACGTGCTGATGAACAATGCGGGCATTCAGCCCGGCAGCGCGATCTTTGGGCCGCAGGCAAGCTGGGAGAATGTGCTGGGCGTCAATCTGATGGGCGTCGTCAACGGAAGCCGGGTGTTTGGCCCTGCCATGCTGGCCCATGGCGAGGCGGGCCTCATCATCAATACGGGCTCGAAGCAGGGCATCACCACACCGCCGGGCGATCCCGCCTATAATGTCTCAAAGGCGGGTGTGAAGGCCTTTACCGAGGCTTTGCAGCACGAATTGCGAAACTCACCGGATGGAAATCTATCGGCGCATCTTCTGATACCCGGTTTTGTGTTTACCGGCCTGACCGCCAATGGCCGCACCGAAAAGCCATCGGGCGCATGGACGCCGGAACAGACGGTCGATTTCATGATCGATGCCATCGGCAATGGCGATTTCTACATTCTGTGCCCCGATGGTGAGGTGAACCGCAATACCGATGAGAAACGCATTCTCTGGGCGGCGGGTGACATCGTTGAAAACCGGCCGCCTTTGTCGCGCTGGCATGAGGCCCATGGCGACGCCTTCAAGTCGTTTCTGAACAGCTGATCCGCTTGCCGCGCTCCCGAGCGCGGCATTCTTGTCCGTGGCTGTTGGCAGGCCGGGGAAACGGCGATATGCATTTGCATCAGACCCTTCAAGAGCATGGTGACGCCCGTGGAATTTCTACCCAGCCTGCCAACCCTCATCGCCTTCACCCTCGCCATTCTGTTGCTGGCGGTCACGCCCGGGCCGGATATGACGCTGTGGATCAGCCGCTCTTTGCGTGAGGGACGCGCCGCCGGTTTCATGACGCTGGTGGGGACAAATCTCGGCATTACAGTGCATACGATGCTGGTTGCCTTTGGCGTCGCCGCACTCATCGTTGCGTCGCCAACGGCTTTTCTTGTTCTGAAAACAGGCGGTGCTGCCTATCTTGTCTGGCTTGCCATTCAGGCTATCCGAAAAGGCTCCAATTTTGTAATGGAGCGCCCGAAAGAGCAGGTTGCGAAGGCGTCCAAGAGCGCTGCTCTTTTCAATGGTTTGTGGGTCAATCTGCTGAACCCGAAGATCATCATTTTCTTCATGACCTTCCTGCCGCAATTTGTCAGCGCATCCGACCCGCATGTTACGGGCAAGCTGATCTTCCTCGGCCTCTGGTCGATTATCGTGGCCCTGCCGATTGGTATCGGCATTGTTGTGGCGGCAGACAGTCTGTCTGGCTGGCTGCAAAGCAATCGCAAGGTGCTGCGTGGTCTGGATTACACGATCGCTGGCGTTTTCTCGGCCTTTGCCGTGAAGATTTTCTTCGCTCAGGCCAAATAGGGCGGGCACTGCAACGTCAGCGTTGCCGATCTTCACGTCATCCGTACACAGCAAAAAGGCCGCATCGTTTCCAATGCGGCCTTTCTCAATCTGTAACCAACCCTAAGGGGATAGGCTTATTCAGCTGCGCCTTCAGCAGGCTTTGCAGCTTCTTCAGCGGCCTTAGCTGCTGCGGCTTCTTCTGCTGCCTTGGCTTCAGCAGCTTCTGCTGCGGCCTTTTCAGCGGCCAGAGCCTGTGCAGCTGCAACCTTTTCAGCTTCGATGCGTGCCTTTTCTTCAGCAGCAGCCTGACGCTCAGCGTCGTTGAGCTTGCGAGCGCGAACGCCCGTGTCTTCAACGATACGAGCAGACTTGCCGCGACGGTCGCGCAGGTAGTAGAGCTTGGCGCGACGGACCTTACCGCGGCGAACGATTTCTACGCCTTCAACCAGCGGAGAGTAAACCGGGAATACGCGCTCGACGCCTTCGCCGTAGGAGATCTTGCGAACGGTGAAGCTCTCGTTGATGCCGCCGCCGGAACGGGCGATAACGACGCCTTCGTAAGCCTGTACACGTGTACGTGTACCTTCCGTTACGCGCACGTTGACGCGAACGGTGTCACCTGGAGAAAATTCTGGAAGCGTACGCTTTGCTTCAATCTTGGCAGCCTGTTCGGCTTCCAACTGTTCGATAATGTTGACCATATTAACCTCTGAGTTCTTCTGAAACAGCCAGAGCGCTCAACGATCATCCCTTGAAACCAAGTCTCGGGACCATGCCTTGCGGCAGGAGCGAATTCACCATTCTTTGCTTGCGGTTAAAGGAGTAAACCCCAGTACCACGCGGGCCATTACAGCAAGACGGTGCATTTGTCATCCCTTTTACACAATTATTTTCTCAACGGCGGCGCGATTGCGACGAATCTGTTCAGCGGATATGCAGGGAAAAGCTTCGAGGAGGGGCCGTTATGTCAGTCTTCATTATCACGCTGCTATTTGCCAGTGGGTTTCTATCCGGAGCGGTCAACGCCATCGCGGGCGGCGGCACATTTTTGACCTTCGGAGCCATGACGATTGCGGGCATTGCGCCGATTTCCGCGAATGCGACCTCATCCATCGTCCAGTTTCCCGGCTATGTGACGTCGGTCATAGCCTATTGGCCGGAAATTCGCACGCATTGGAAAAGCGCCGTCTTTCTGGCCCTGCTCTCTATTGCCGGGTCGATTGCTGGCGCGGTGGCGCTTCTGTCCCTAGATAATCCGGAATTTCGCCAGCTCGTGCCCTGGCTCCTTCTGGCTGCCACGCTTTTGTTTGCGGCGGGGCCATGGCTGCGGCCACGCACGGAGCGTGAACGCTCTGCAGGCAATCCGCTAAGTCTTGCGGGACAGTTTTTCACCTCGATCTATGGCGGATTTTTCGGCGCTGGCATGGGCATCATGATGCTGGCGGTGCTGGGCCTGACGGTAGGCGGGGCCTACCACCATCTCAACGCGCTCAAAAACCTGCTGGCGGTCGTCATTGCCGCCGTTGCCATCGTTGTTTTCGTCAGTGGTGGCGTGGTGACATGGCCTGCGGCGCTTATCATGATCCCGGCATCAGCGCTCGGCGGCTATAGCGGCGTCTATATTGCGCGCCGCGTACCGCAATGGATCATCCGCATGCTGGTCATCGCGGTTGGGCTGGTCTTGTCGATCTATTATTTTGTTCAGACCTGAGGCGGCTTTGCCAGAAGATCGGGGCGACGTTCTTTCGTCAGCGCCAGCGCCTGCTCATGGCGCCATTTTTCGATGGCCTTGTGGTTGCCGGAGGTGAGAATGGCGGGAATATCACGCTCTTCCCACACTTGCGGGCGCGTATAATGCGGATGCTCCAGCAATCCGCCCTCGAAGCTCTCGTGCACGCCGGACAGGTCGTTGCCCATAACACCGGGCAGAATGCGCACCACGGCATCCAGCAGCGTCAGTGCCGCCGGTTCGCCGCCTGAGAGAATATAGTCGCCTATGCAGACCTCTTCGAGCTCACGGGCATCGATGACCCGCTGGTCCACGCCTTCGAAACGGCCGCAAATGATAATGACGCCATCGCCAGCGGCGATTTCGCGTACCCGCTCTTGCGTCAAGGGTTTGCCGCGCGGGCTCATCAACAGGCGAGGGCGGTGGTCATCAGTCGAAACAGAATCGATTGCGGCTGCGAGCACGTCCGGTTTCAGCACCATGCCAGCGCCACCCCCCGCCGGGGTGTCATCGACGCTGCGGTGCTTGTCAGTAGTGAAGTCGCGGATCTGCACCGGCTCCATCTGCCATTGCCCACGCTCCAGCGCCTTGCCCGCCAGCGAATGGCCAAGATGTCCCGGAAACATGTCCGGGTAGAGCGTCAGCACCGTTGCCTTGAAGGTCATGGATTTATTTCTTGCCGAAAATTGGATGGTCGGGGTCGTCCTTGCCATCTTCGGGATTGTCGATCAGACCTGCGGCGAGGGGATCGATCAGGATCTTTCCGCCTTCAAGGTCGATCTCCAGAACGGCGGCCTCGGTAAAGGGGATGAGCGTGGGACGGCGGCCAGCGCCTTTGAGCTCCAGCAGATCGCCCGCACCGAAATCATGGACGGCGGCTATGGAGCCGTAGCTCTTGCCTTCGGCGTCGACGGCTTCCAGCCCTTCCAGATCGGTATAATAGAATTCGTCTTCATCCAGATCGTCGTCTGGAAGATTGTCACGCTCGATAAACAGTTCCAGCCCATTGAGGCTTTCGGCTGCATTGCGGTCGTTGATGCCGCGAAAGCGCACGATGACAACCGTCTTGGCTTGTCGAATCTCGAGGATTTCGAACACACGTCCATCGTTAGCGATCAAATTGCCGTAGTCACCGAGTGCGGTGGGGTCATCGGTAAACGAATTGACGCGCACTTCGCCGCGCAGCCCCTGCGCCGCGCCGATCTTGGCCATGAGAATAGGATTTTCCAGCTTTGCCATCGGTGGTCCGTTTCGGTGTTCGTCTTAGAGCGTTTGTTTTTACGCAATTCCGGACGCAAAACCGGTTCCCACTTTTGCTGGAATTGCTTTGAAATCTACTACGGCATGTTGCCGCCAAAATAAACAGCAACGGGTGGCGCGGAAAACCACACCACCCGTTGCTGTCTTAAAAACCGGACTTATTCAGCAGCAGAAGCTTCTGCAGCTGCAGCAGCGGCGTCATCAGCCTTCTGCTTCTTCTCGGCCATGCGCTCAACAGCCTTCTTGCCTGGCTTTGCCTTTTCAGGGTTGCTGCGTGTGTCGCGGGTCGCGATGCCAGCTTCTGCGAGGAAGCGCAGAACGCGGTCTGTTGGCTGCGCGCCCTTGGCAATCCATTCCTTGACGAGGTCAGCATCGATCTGGATGCGATCAGCGTTGTCCTTGGCAAGCATTGGGTTCCAGGAACCTACCTTTTCCAGAAAGCGGCCGTCGCGTGGCGAACGGGCGTCAGCAACAACGATCTGGTAGTACGGGCGCTTCTTGGAACCACCGCGTGCGAGACGAATTTTCAGTGCCATGTTATTTCTCCTTAAGAATGGCTAGTCCGCCGATCAGGCGGTCTTTTCGATGCCGTTGTGTTCAGCGGCAATGGCTTCATGGTGCCGGATAACTTCCTTGATGATGAAGTTCAGGAACTTCTCGGCGAAATCCGGGTCCAGATCTGCATCCTTTGCCAGGCGGCGCAGGCGTTCGATCTGGTATTCTTCGCGCGCCGGGTCTGCCGGCGGCAATTCGTAGGTCGCTTTCAAAACGCCAACCGCCTTGGTGCGTTGGAACCGTTCTGCCAGCATATGCACCAGAGCTGCATCGATGTTGTCGATGGACTGGCGGTATTGCGAAAGTTGAGCTTTTACGTCTGCGTCGATCATCGCTGCTCTCACTTCTTCTTGCCGAAACCGGGAAGACCCGGAAGACCGCCGAGGCCCGGCAGCTTCGGTCCACCGAGACCCGGAAGACCAGGCATTCCGCCCATGCCACCAAGACCCGGTGGCATGCCACCCGGCTTGCCGAGACCTGCGGCCTCTGCCTGTTTCTGAAGCGCTTCAAGCTGCTTGGGGTCCATATTGGCCAGATCAGGCATGCCGCCCATTCCGCCGCCAAGACCCATCTTGCCCGCAAGGCCGCCCATCATCTGTTTCATGATGCCGCCCTTGCCCTTGCCGCCCATGGCTTTCATCATGTCGGCCATGCCGCGATGCATCTTGAGCAGCTTGTTGATTTCAGCAGCGTCGGTGCCAGAACCGGCAGCAATGCGCTTCTTGCGGCTGTGCTTGAGCAAATCAGGGTTGGCGCGCTCGGCCTTGGTCATGGAGGAGATGATGGCGATCTGGCGGTCGAACATCTTGTCGTTGAGACCCGACGCCGCCATCTTGTCCTTCATGCCGGCCATGCCGGGCATCAGACCCATGATGCCGCCCATGCCGCCCATTTTCTTCATCTGGCCAAGCTGGTCTGCCAGATCGTTCAGATCGAACTTGCCGGACTGCATTTTCTTGGCCATCGCTGCGGCTTTTTCCGCATCGATGTTTTCAGCAGCCTTTTCCACAAGCGAGACGATGTCGCCCATGCCGAGAATACGGTCGGCAATACGGCGTGGATGAAACTCCTCCAGCTCGCCCATGCGCTCGCCGGTACCGATCAGCTTGATCGGCTTGCCGGTGACGGCCCGCATCGAAAGGGCAGCACCGCCGCGACCATCGCCATCCATACGGGTCAGAACAAGGCCGGTAATACCAACGCGCTCATCGAAGTTACGCGCCAGATTGACGGCGTCCTGACCGGTCAGGCTATCGGCCACCAGCAGGATTTCGTGCGGATTGGCCTTCTTCTTGATGTCGGCCATTTCCATCATCAACGGTTCGTCGATGTGGGTACGACCGGCAGTATCGAGGATTACGACATCATGGCCGCCGAGCTTGGCAGCCTGTACGGCGCGCGAAGCAATATCGGTCGGCGATTGGCCGGCAATGATCGGCAGCGTATCGACGCCGGTCTGTACGCCCAGCTGGCGCAACTGTTCCTGAGCTGCCGGACGACGCGTGTCGAGAGATGCCATCAGCACCTTCTTCTTGTCACGGTCTGTCAGGCGCTTTGCGATTTTGCCTGTGGTGGTTGTCTTACCTGAGCCTTGAAGACCCACCATCATGATGACGACGGGGGCGGCTGCATGGAGATCGATCGCCACGCCTTCGGAGCCCAGCATTTCGACAAGCTCGTCATGGACGATCTTGACGACCATCTGGCCGGGCTTGATGGCTTTGAGAACCGAGGCACCGACGGCCTTTTCGCGCACCTTGTCGGTGAACGAACGCACGACTTCCAGCGCGACGTCCGCTTCCAGAAGCGCACGGCGAACCTCGCGCAGGGCAGCCGTTACATCGGCTTCCGAAAGCGCGCCACGGCCGGTCAGTCCATTCAGAATGGAGCCAAGGCGGTCCTGGAGGTTTTCAAACATTGCGTCATCCTTCTTCGTTCCGGGGTAACCGAAACGTCGGTGCTTTTGCTGTCAAAAACAAGATGCATAGCCAAAAAGCACCCGAGGGCGCATCGCGCTGTCGGATGTTTGCCTCCGGGATCTTCTATACCTTGCGGGTCCCGGTCGGCGGCTGCGGTCATGAAACTGCCAGCTGATTGGCGCGGGTTAACAGGAAAAGGCTTCCAGAGTCAAGGCTGCCAAGGATTTTTGGCGCAACCGTGGGCGTCTTGCCATCTCAAATTACCGTAACCGGGCATCTGCCAGCTTGAAGAGGCCTTGGGCTGCACATATAGATTTAGCATGAACAGACGCAAATTCTTCAAACTCTCGGTTCTCGGTGCCCTTCTGGCAGGTGGTGGCCTTTATGCGCGCCAGTCCAGCGCAAGCGCCTATTATAAAGGCCCTCTTTCGGATCATTTCGATGGCGCACGGTTTTTCAATCCCGGTGGGGAGACGCCGAATGGATTTGTCGATCTGATGAAATGGCGCTTCGACGGGCAAAAGGCGACGTGGCCAGAGGCCTATCCGAGCCCGTTTCCCTTCGTGAAGCCCGATGAGCGCGTGAATGGCAAAGACATGCGTGTCACCTTCATCGGACACGCATCCTTTCTGATCCAGACAGCGGGGCTGAATATTCTGATCGATCCGGTCTGGTCGGAGCGTACCAGTCCTTTCAGCTTTGTTGGCCCCAAGCGCGTCAATCCGCCCGGTGTGCAATTTGGAGATCTGCCGCCCATCGATCTCGTGCTGATCACGCATAATCATTATGATCACCTGGATCTGGAAACGCTTCAGCAACTTCACATTCACCACAAACCCCACTTCATCACGCCGCTCGGCAATGACATTGTCATCCGCACACGGGTGGAGGCAGCGAAGATTTCGACGGGCGATTGGGGCGATGTGCTTGCCGTTGCGCCCGATGTGAAAATCCATTTCGAGCCGTGCCATCACTGGTCGGCGCGTGGGTTGAATGATCGGCGCATGGCGCTGTGGGCAGCTTTCGTTCTGGAAACGCCGGGTGGCAAGATCTACCATATTGGCGATACCGGTTTTCACCGGGGCCTGAACTATCATGCGGCCGCCAAGAAACATGGGGGCTTCCGTCTGGCTAACCTGCCTTTCGGTGCCTATGAGCCGCGCTGGTTCATGAAGGGCCAGCACCAGAACCCCACAGAAGCCGTTGAGGGCATGAAGATCTGCGGTGCTGCCTATGCCTGCGGCCACCATTGGGGCACGGTTCAACTGACCGATGAAGCCATCGATGCGCCGCTGATTGCGTTGAAGGCGGCACTCAGCCAACACAACGTGCCTGAAGGCCGCTTCCGCCCCATGCGCCCCAGCGAAGTCTTCGACGTACCGGCTGCCTGATGGCGCGGCGTGAGGCGACCTGACACTGGTAATGCGTGAGCATTTCCGCCATATAGAGAAAAACGGGGGCTATCGCCCCGCGCATATCTCAAACAGGTCAGGAACATGTCGAACAGGGTCGAATTTGCAAAAATGAATGGGCTTGGTAACAAGATCCTCGTCATTGATATGCGCGGCCGCAAGGACATGGTCACGCCGCAGGCCGCGATTGCGCTGAATGGCGATGCCGATACGGCGTTCGATCAGATCATGGCGATCCACGATCCGCGCTTGAACGGCACCGATGCTTATATCGATATTCTCAACTGCGATGGCACCAAGGCGCAGGCCTGCGGCAACGGCACGCGCTGCGTCGTGCAGGCACTGGCGTCTGAGACGGGCAAGAAAAGCTTCACCTTCCAGACTGTTGCGGGAATTTTGAACGCTTCCGAACATGATGATGGCATGATCTCGGTCGATATGGGCTTGCCACGCTTTGGCTGGAACGAGATTCCGCTGTCTGAAGAATTCCACGATACCAGCCGCATCGAACTGCAGATCGGGCCGATCGATAATCCCATGCTGCATTCGCCCGCTGTCATGTCCATGGGCAACCCCCATGCAATCTTCTGGGTGGACCGCGATCCCATGGAGTTTGATCTGGAACGCTTCGGTCCGCTTCTGGAAAACCACCCCATGTTCCCGGAAAAGGCCAATATTACGCTGGCGCAGGTCATCTCGGACACGGCTTTGCGCACGCGCACATTCGAGCGTGGCGCGGGTCTGACCCTGGCCTGCGGCTCTGCCGCCTGTGCCGCTGCCGTGTCTGCTGCCCGCACGGGCCGCACCGGCCGCCTTGTCGAGATCGATGTTGCCTCAAGCCCGGTTCGTATTCCCTTGAAAATCGAGTGGCGGGCCGACAATCACGTCATCATGACTGGCCCTGCCGAATGGGAATGGGCGGGACAGGTCGATCCCGTGACTGGTACCTGGCAGCGTGAGGCCGCGCAGGAAGCGGCCATTTCATGAGTGGTGTCGAGGTCATAACCTTCGGCTGTCGCCTCAATACCTATGAGTCCGAGGTGATGCGGGCTGAGGCGGAAAAGGCGGGGCTGAACAATGCCGTGCTGGTCAATACCTGCGCCGTGACGGGCGAAGCGGTGCGTCAGGCGCGCTCAGCCATCCGTCGTGCGCGCCGGGAAAATCCCCATGCGCGCATCATCGTGACGGGTTGTGCGGCGCAGACGGAAAAGCAGACCTTTGCCGATATGCCGGAAGTGGACGCAGTTCTCGGCAACGAGGAGAAGCTGAAAAGCGCGTCCTATCGCGCTTTGCCAGATTTCGGCGTTTCGGCGGAAGAAAAGCTGCGCGTCAACGATATCATGAGCATCAAGGCCACTGCGCCGCAGATGATCAAACATATTGACGGGCATGTGCGCGCCTTCATTCAGGTTCAGAACGGCTGCGACCACCGCTGCACCTTCTGCATCATTCCCTATGGTCGCGGCAATTCCCGCTCCGTGCCGATGGGTGCCGTGGTGGAGCAGGCCCGCAAGCTGACCGAAAACGGCTATTGCGAAATCGTGCTGACCGGCGTGGATGCCACCAGTTACGGCGCCGATCTGCCGGGAGAACCAACACTCGGTTATCTGGCAAAGACGCTACTGAAACAGGTGCCGGAGATTTTGCGTCTGCGGCTTTCCTCCATCGACAGCATCGAGGCTGACAGGCATTTGCTGGATCTGATTGCCGATGAACCACGCTTCATGCCGCATCTGCATCTTTCGCTTCAGCACGGCGATGACATGATCCTGAAACGCATGAAGCGCCGCCATATGCGCGCCGATGCCATTCGTTTCTGTGAGGATGTCAGGGCGCTGCGGCCTGAGATCGCGTTTGGTGCCGACATGATCGCGGGTTTTCCGACCGAAACCGAAGAGATGTTTGAAAACGCGGCCACCCTTGCGGAAGAATGCGGCATTTCCAATCTGCATGTTTTTCCCTACAGCCCGCGCCCCGGCACGCCTGCCGCACGCATGCCGCAACTGGACCGTGGCCTGATCAAGCAGCGGGCGGCAAGGCTTCGCGAACGCGGCGAGCATTTGCGCCAGGCGCATCTGGAGCGCATGGTGGGAACGCAGCAAACCATTCTTGTTGAAAACAACGGCTTTGCCCATACGGACAATTTCACGCTCGTTGCCGCACCCGGACTTGAGCCCCGCACACTTGCGCAGGTGCTGATTACCGGTCACAACGGAAAACACCTGGATATGCAATGTCTGGCCGCACAGGCCGCCTGACGTAAAGATACGGAACACATATGGCCCTCGGCTTCATCAAAAAAGTCTTCTCCTTTGGCAAGGACAAGGCCGACACGGACAGGCAGGACGCCGATGTCGCGGTTGAAAAGGCCAATGAGAATGCGTCGTTCGAAGATGTCCTGATCGAAGCGGAGGCGCACGCGCCCTTGGCCGACGATCCGGTTTCCTCTCTTGAGATGGAAACCGCAGGCGGGCCTGCCCCTGATGATGTGAGCGCCGACGGGAAAGCCGAACCAGACGAAGAGGACGATGCCTCGCTTTTGCCCGGCCCTGAACAGGTTGGCGATATGGGCATGGTGCCCCTGTCTCTCTTGCAGGCCGAAGCCGAGGCTGAAGCGCTGCCCGTAACGGAAATGCAGGAGCTGGCTGATCCGGACGCGCCACTCGACACTTTGGCCATGGATGCCTTGCTGGACGAGGCAGAAGCGGTAACGGCCACAGAGGTGACCGAAGCCTCCGCTGCACCTGTTCTGCCCAAGGGCTTTGCCTTGCCAAGCGCGCGCGTCGAGCCTGTCGAAGCTGAGCCGGAGCAGAAACTGTCCTGGTTCCAGCGCCTGCGCGCTGGCCTCTCGCGCACGTCCATGCAGCTCACCAGCCAGATTTCGGCTCTCTTCACCAAGCGCAAGCTGGATGAAGACACGCTGGACGAGCTGGAAGACCTGTTGATCCAGTCCGATCTTGGTCTGGAAACGGCCATGCGCATCACCGGTGCATTGTCTTCTGAACGTTACGGCAAGGATGTCAGCGGCGAAGATGTGGCCCGCATCATGGCGGGCGAAATTACCAAGGTTCTGACACCGGTCGCCAAGCCGCTCGAGCTTGATCTTTCGCACAAGCCGCATGTCATTCTCGTGGTTGGCGTCAATGGCACAGGCAAGACCACAACCATCGGCAAGCTGGCGGCCAAGCTGTCCGGCTCGGGCCTCAAGGTCATGCTGGCGGCAGGCGATACGTTCCGCGCCGCGGCCATCGAGCAGCTGAAGATCTGGGCGGATCGTACCGGATCCGAGTTCATCGGCACCAAGCTGGGCGCGGATGCCGCTGGTCTTGCCTATGATGCCTTTGAGCAGGCGCGGGCGAAGAAATGCGATGTGCTGATCATCGATACGGCCGGGCGCTTGCAGAACAAGACCGAGCTGATGGACGAGCTGGAAAAGATCGTGCGCGTGCTGGGCAAGCTCGATCCCGACGCGCCGCATACGGTTTTGCAGACGCTGGACGCGACGACCGGACAGAATGCCCTCAACCAGGTGGAGATTTTCCGCAATGTCGCGGGTGTGTCCGGCCTGATTATGACAAAATTGGATGGCACGGCGCGGGGCGGTATCCTCGTCGCCATCGCAGCCAAGCATAAATTGCCGGTGTATTTCATCGGCGTTGGCGAAGGTGTTGATGATCTGGAGCCATTCGAGGCAGAAGATTTCGCCAAGGCGATTGCGGGAGTGTGACGATGGACGTGGAAAGCAATCAGCGCGAAAGCGAAAAAATGGTCCGTGAGATCAGCCCGCTTTTGAAGTTCGTTCTGGAGCTTGGGCCGCTGGTCGTGTTCTTCTTTGCCAATTCCCGTGGCGAGTGGCTTGCAAAGACATTTCCTGTGTTGACCGAATTCGGCGGCCCGATCTTCATCGCAACCGGCCTGTTCATGATTGCGACGGCTGCTGCGCTGACCGCCTCATGGATATTGACGCGCACCTTGCCAATGATGCCGCTGATCTCAGGGATCGTCGTTCTCGTTTTCGGTGCGCTGACGCTCTACCTGCAAAACGACACTTTCATCAAGATGAAGCCGACCATCGTCAACGCGCTGTTTGGCGTCATCCTGCTGGGCGGTCTGCTGTTTGGCCAGTCGTTGCTGGGTTATGTGTTCAATTCGGCCTTCAAGCTGAATGACGAGGGCTGGCGCAAGCTGACATTCCGCTGGGGCTTCTTCTTTCTGTTCCTCGCGGTTCTGAATGAAGTCGTGTGGCGCGGATTTTCTACCGATACATGGGTGGCGTTCAAGGTGTGGGGCACGATGCCCATCACCATTCTTTTCACCATGGCTCAGATGCCGCTCATCATGCGTCACTCGCTTGAGCCTTTGATGAAAGACAAGAAATGATATCTGCGCCGATGCATGGGGGCCGTTCCTCCGCCCATATTTGGTTTGGGGTCGCTGCCGCTATTCTGGTTCTGCAGATCGTCATTCTCTACGTCATGGGGCGCATTCCCATTTGCGAATGCGGTTATGTGAAGCTGTTTGAGCCCGGCGTGAACACGCCCGGCAATTCCCAGCATCTGGCTGACTGGTATACGCCGTCGCATATCATCCACGGCTTTCTGTTTTATGGTCTGGCGTGGATGCTGTTTCGTAAGCAGCCGATATCCATGCGGCTTTCCTTCGCGGTGCTGATCGAGGCTGCGTGGGAGCTTCTGGAAAATTCACCCATCATCATTGATCGCTACCGCACCGCGACGATGGCGCTGGGTTATAGCGGCGACAGCATCTTGAACTCGGCCATGGATACCGTTTTCATGGTGCTCGGTTTCTTCTTTGCGATGCGCGTGCCGGTCTGGCTGACCATCCTTGTCGCCATCGTCTTCGAGATTTTCACCGGCTGGCTCATCCGCGATAATTTGACCCTCAATGTGCTGATGCTGGTCACGCCTATCGATGCCATCAAGGAATGGCAGAACGCCGTTCCGGCTGGTTGATCGCTCAGTCTCCAGCAGCAGCCTTTTCGATGGCGGGAATGATCTCGCGCTCATAGGTCGCGACGTCGATGGGGCCGACCTTCTTGTAGACGATGGTGCCTGCCTGATCGACCAGATAGGTCTCGGGAATGCCGTAGACACCCCAGTCTATGGCTGCCTTGCCGTTCGGATCGATACCGATGGCGGCATAGGGGTTTCCGAGTTCGCCCAGAAACCTGACGGCATTGTCTGATTTGTCCTTGTAGTTGATGCCAACCACATTCAGGCGCTCATCCTTGGCCAGTTCTTTCAGCATCGGGTGTTCCTGCCTGCATGGCACGCACCAGGAGGCAAAGACGTTGACGAGGGTGAGCTTGCCGGTAACGGCGGCATCCGTGAGTGCCGGAACATCGGCGCCCTCCAGCGGCGGCAAGGACAGCGACGGCGCCTTGGTGTTGATCAGTGCCGAGGGAATGGCGCTGACGTCGAGACCGTTCACATCCTGCTCATAGAGCATCTTGGCGGCAATGGCTGCAAAGCCTGCAAAGGCCAGCAAGGGCAGCAGCGCCAGAATATAGCGCGCCTTCTTGCCCGAAGATGCGTGAGCGCCCTGTGTGTCTTTCGTCATGGTGCTGGTTGCTCCACCTTGGCCGGGCGTGCCCGGCGGCGGATGCCGGAGGCTTCCAGCTGCGCCATTTCACGTTTGCGGGCGCGACCATCAAGCACAATCCAGCCAATTAGAGTTGCGACGATGAGCCCGGTCAAACCATAGGACATGCCGATATAAAATGCGTGGCTCATGGCTTGGCTTTCTCCCGGCTGGCGAGACGCGCTGCGATCCGCCGCTGTGCGGAGACGCGCCTGCGCCAGATTTCATTGCGCATGGCGGCGAGATGCAGCGTGAAAAACAGCAGGGTAAAACCAATGGCCATGGTCAACAGCGGCCACAAAAATTCCGGTGCGATGGCCGGGCCGTCCAGACGCAGGACACTCGCTGGCTGGTGCAGCGTGTTCCACCACTCTACCGAAAACTTGATGATGGGGATGTTGACGAAACCAACGAGGATCAGAACCGCACTGACACGGGCGGCTTTGGACGGATCATCCATGGCCTTGTTGAAGGCGATGAGGCCGAGATACATCAGAAACAGGATGAAAACGGAGGTGAGCCGCGCGTCCCACACCCACCATGTGCCCCACATGGGTTTTCCCCACAGCGAGCCGGTGACGAGTGCAATCAGCGTGAAGGCAGCGCCGATGGGCGTTGCCGATTTATGCGCGACATCTGCCAGCGGGTGTCGCCAGACAAGGGTGCCGATGGCAGACAAGGCCATGACGGTATAGCACATCATGGAAAGCCAGGCGGCGGGCACGTGGACATACATGATGCGCACCGTGTTGCCCTGCTGGTAATCGCTGTCGGTGGTGAAGGCCATGTAGAGGCCAGCGGCCAGACAGAGGGCGGAAAGCCCTGCCAGCCATGGTAAAATGCGAGCGGCCAATGCCAGAAACCGCGTCGGGTTTGCAAGGTCGCTAAACTTGGTAATGGCAAGGCTCGTATCGCTCATGGCGTCTTTCTACAATGAGACCGGGATTGCGGCAATTGATCCTTATCAATCCATGGAGCTGCGCAGTGCCAAAGCGGCGAAGAACGGCCCCACGACCGATGAAAAAAGCGTGATTGCAATGAGAATGAGGAAGGGTGGCATGAAGGGCGATGGGTCCTGAACCGCCGCATAGGATGCGCTGACACCGAAGATCAGCACGGGCACAGCTAAAGGCAGCACGAGGATGGACACCAGAAGCCCGCCTCGCGGCAGCGCCACGGCCACGGCCGCACCGACGGCCCCGATGAATGTGAGCGCCGGTGAGCCCACCAGAAGGGTCAGCATGACAGCGCCGATGGCGACTTCGCTCATATTCATGAACAGGCCTAGCAGCGGCGAAGCGAGCACCAGCGGTAGGCTAGTTGCTGTCCAGTGCGCCAGGCATTTGACCAGAACGGTCAGCACCAGCGGCGTTTCCTGCATGAGAATGAGGTCGAGCGATCCATCGTCGCGTTCTGCCTGAAACAGCCTGTCGAGGCCGAGCAGGGCAGCCAACAGCGCGCCGATCCACACGATGGCCGGACCGATCCGCGAGAGCAGATTAAGGTCCGGGCCGACCCCGAAGGGGATGACGGCAACGATGGTCATGAAAAACAGCACGCCAATGAGCGCGCCGCCGCCAGCCCGGATAGAGAGTTTCAGGTCGCGCATAAAAAGGGCGATCATGCTGCGCTGCTTTCGAGAGGACCAATCGTTAACCCGGCAATGACGTGTGGAAAAAGCAAACTCACCATGCCTCCTCCACCCCCGCAAAGCCGGTCATTCGCAATTCCTGCGCATGTTCCAGCCCCAGTGGCTGGTGGGTGGCTGCAACGGCCATGCCACCTTTTGCTAGATGGGTCTTCACCAGTCCGGTGAACATGAGATCGGCGCTTGCATCGAGTGCTGCGGTCGGTTCATCCAGGATCCAGATTGGCCGCCATGCGACAAGCAGCTTGGCCATCGCGAATCGGCGCTGCTGACCGGCGGACAGATATCCGAAAGGCAAGTGGGTAATGCTGGCGAGGCCAACTGCTTCTGCGGCCTCTTCGATATCAAGAGAGCTGCCGCCATCAAAATCGCCGAGAAATTTCTTCCAGAAATTGAGATTTTCGAAAACACTCAGATCCTGCTTCATCGCGTTGCGGTGGCCGAGATAGTGGCTTGCCTCGGAGGCGCGAACGTCTGTTTCAAGTCCTTCGCCGGCTATGGTCACGCTCCCTGCTTCGGGGCGCAAAAGGCCCGCAATTACGCGCAAAAGCGTCGACTTTCCAGATCCGTTCGGTCCAGTCAGAAGCATAGCCTGGCCAGAGCTTAACTTGAAGGAAACACTCATGAATATTAGATCTTCGCCACGACGGACGGCCAGATTTTCTGCTGTTAGCAGCATGGTGTCATCTCGTTTAAGATTTTAATCATCTCGTTGGCAAAAAAATCGATTTAGGTGTTTTTCCGGTCTGGCACGTTTCTCATAAATTATCTATATGGGTGTCAACCACGCCAGCGGTCGGCGTGATCATCATATAGCGCCGGACCAGAAGGTTGCGAAAGCAGCTTCTCGTGCGGACAGCGGAAATGACCGTACCCGCATCCTGATGTGCTTAAGTGCATTGGTGTCCGCACGCGCGTGTTGGCTATCAGAGGAAGCGGGGCATTATCCGTGGCTAAATCTCTAGACAGTTTCAATTGTCGTTCTGTGCTTACCGTTAACGGTAAGGACTATGTTTATTTCAGCCTTCCAAAAGCAGAAGCGAATGGCCTGACAGGCGTTTCCAAGCTGCCCTACTCCATGAAGGTTCTGCTTGAGAACCTGCTGCGCTTTGAGGACGGTCAGACCGTTACCAAGGAGCACATCACGGCTGTTGCAGACTGGCTGAACAACAAGGGCCTCGTTGAAAACGAAATCGCCTATCGCCCCGCTCGCGTTCTGATGCAGGACTTCACCGGCGTTCCAGCCGTGGTTGACCTTGCTGCCATGCGCGACGCGATGGTGGCGCTGGGTGGCGATCCCGAGAAGATCAACCCGCTGGTTCCTGTCGATCTGGTCATCGACCACTCCGTTATCGTTGATGAATTCGGCACGCCGACAGCATTCGCGCGCAACGTTGAGCTGGAATATGAGCGCAATGGCGAGCGTTACCGCTTCCTGAAGTGGGGCCAGCAGGCGTTCCAGAACTTCCGCGTCGTTCCACCAGGCACAGGCATCTGTCACCAGGTCAACCTTGAATATCTCGGCCAGACGGTCTGGACCAAGGAAGAAGACGGCGAAACCATCGCTTACCCGGATACATGCGTCGGCACCGACAGCCACACGACCATGATCAATGGTCTTGGCGTTCTGGGTTGGGGCGTTGGCGGTATCGAAGCCGAAGCGGCCATGCTTGGCCAGCCGGTTTCCATGCTTCTGCCTGAAGTCATCGGCTTCAAGCTGACAGGCAAGGTCAGGGAAGGCGTAACCGCCACCGACCTCGTGCTGACAGTCGTTCAGATGCTGCGCAAGAAGGGCGTTGTCTCCAAGTTCGTTGAATTCTTCGGCCCCGGCCTTGATTCGATGACGCTGGCCGACCGTGCGACCATCGGCAACATGGGTCCAGAATACGGCGCAACATGCGGCTTCTTCCCGGTTGACGGCGAAACCATCAACTACCTCACCATGTCTGGCCGCACCAAGGACCGCATCGCGCTCGTTGAAGCCTATTCCAAGGCGCAGGACATGTGGCGTACAGGCGACGGTGCCGATCTCGTCTTCACAGACACGCTGGAACTCGATCTCGGCGAAGTTGTGCCATCCATGGCCGGTCCAAAGCGTCCGGAAGGTCGCGTTGCGCTCGAAGGCATCGCATCCGGTTTTGCGGCTGCTCTGGAAGCCGACTACAAGAAGCCAGGCCAGCTCGACAATCGTTACCCTGTTGAAGGCACGGATTTCGATCTCGGCCATGGTGACGTGGCGATTGCCGCCATCACCTCCTGCACCAACACGTCTAACCCCTCCGTCTTGATTGCTGCTGGTCTTCTGGCCCGTAACGCCGTTGCCAAGGGTCTGACATCCAAGCCTTGGGTCAAGACATCGCTCGCACCTGGATCCCAGGTTGTCGGTGAGTATCTCGAAAAGTCCGGTCTGCAGAAGGATCTGGATGCGATCGGCTTCAACCTGGTTGGTTTCGGCTGCACGACCTGCATCGGCAACTCCGGCCCGCTGCCAGCACCGATCTCCAAGACCATCAACGACAAGGGTCTGATCACCGCTGGCGTTCTCTCCGGTAACCGTAACTTCGAAGGCCGCATCTCGCCGGACGTTCAGGCGAACTACCTTGCCTCTCCGCCGCTGGTTGTTGCTTACGCGCTGGCCGGCACGGTCCAGAAGGATCTGACGACAGAGCCGCTCGGCATGGGTTCAGACGGACAGCCGGTTTTCCTCAAGGATATCTGGCCGACATCTGCCGAAATCCAGGAATTCATCCTGAAATACGTTACGCGTGAACTGTACGAATCCAAATATGCTGACGTGTTCAAGGGTGATGAAAACTGGCAGGCTGTTCAGGTTCCTCCGGGCCAGACCTATGCGTGGGATGACAAGTCGACCTACGTTCAGAACCCGCCATACTTCGTGGGCATGGGCAAGACTGGCACAGGCCTGAAGAACATCAAGGGCGCACGCGTTCTCGGTCTCTTCGGCGACAAGATCACCACCGACCATATTTCCCCGGCCGGTTCGATCAAGGCAGCTTCTCCAGCCGGTGCATACCTTACCGACAATGGCGTGGGCGTTGCGGACTTCAACCAGTACGGCACGCGCCGTGGCAACCACGAAGTGATGATGCGTGGCACATTCGCCAACATCCGTCTTCGCAACCACATGCTTGGGCCAAATGGCAAGGAAGGTGGCTACACCATCCACTATCCGTCCAAGGAAGAGATGTCGATTTACGATGCGGCCATGGCTTACAAGGCCGAGGGCATCCCGCTCGTCATTCTTGCTGGCGTCGAATATGGTAACGGTTCTTCCCGTGACTGGGCTGCCAAGGGTACCAACCTGCTGGGCGTAAAGGCCGTGATTGCGCAGTCGTTCGAGCGTATTCACCGCTCCAACCTCGTAGGTATGGGCGTTGTCCCATTCGTCTTCGAAGACGGCACATCATGGGCCAGCCTCAACCTCAAGGGCGATGAAACCGTCGAGATCGATGGTCTCGAAGGCGATATCAAGCCACGCGAGAAGAAGATTGCCAAGATTACCTATGGCGATGGTACCGTGAAGGAAGTTCCACTTCTTTGCCGCATCGATACGCTGGATGAAGTGATCTACATGAACAATGGTGGCATTCTGCAGACCGTTCTTCGCGATCTGGCTGTATAATTCTTGCCGAATCATGAAAAAAGCGCCGGGAGAAATCCCGGCGTTTTGCGTATGATGATGGGGTATTCTGGTGAAGCTTGCTTCGTGATCGGCACTCACCCCATCGTTACTTTCTATTGAAGGGCCACTCGCGTTATTTTCGCCGGGCGTCCCGACAGGAATTGATAGCATCAATGGTCTGGAGACACGTCCAGACAAGGGTTCTTGCAATGTCGCTGAAATACGGGCCTGTTAGAGTTGGTCTTACCATGTGCGCCTTCGCAGCGATTGCCACGGTGCCCGCACTGGCGCAGCAGCAGGAGCAGATGAAGGGCGTTGTCGAGCTGTTCACCTCGCAAGGCTGCGCGTCCTGCCCACCGGCAGATGAGGCTCTGCGCAAACTCATCCAGAAGGGCGATGTGGTCGGCCTATCCTATCACGTCGATTACTGGAACTATCTGGGCTGGGCGGATTCGCTGGCATCCAAGGAAAACACAGAGCGGCAATATGGCTATGCCCGGGCTCTGGGCCGCAACAATGTCTACACGCCACAGGCTGTCATCAATGGTCGCGACCATGTCAAGGGCGCAGACATGAAGGCAATCGACAGCAGGCTGGATGCCTTCAAGCAGGCCGGGGAAGGCCTCAGTGTGCCCGTCAAGGCGAGCCGTGTCGATGATGAGATCGCCATCCAGATTGGCCCAGGTCAGGGCAAGGCCGACGTCGTGGTGGCTTATTTCAACCGCGAGAAGGTTGTCGACGTGCAAAAGGGCGATAATCAGGGCAAGACCATCTCCTACTGGCACAGTGTCTATGACGTGCAGACAGTGGGCATGTGGGATGGAACGTCCATGACGGTCAAGCTGCCCTCAAGCATCATGAGCAAGGCAAAGGACGGCGGCTGCGCCGTGCTTCTGCAGACGACCGATGCAAGCGGAAATCCCGCTGCGATCATTGGGGCCAGTGTTCTCATGACGTCGGGGGGATAGGTATCCGCTGAAAAGCGGTAAGATCCGATCCGGGCATTGGGGGCTGGGGGTAAAGGGTCAATGCACCGGACCGGGTCATGTTGGTGCCGAGGCATCAATTGACATTAGTCATATCCCACTCAAATCGGGCCATGATTTGACGGAAATAGGGCAATTTAAGATGTTCATCATGCCCTAATTATTACCGGCGCGCGTATCTTTCCCACCGCCATGCAAGGCTTGCATTTCCGCTTTCACGGCGTCAGACTGTCGTGAAATTGTCATTTGCTGTTGAGCGAGGTTGCCCAATGACAGATCAGCCGGATTTGGAGCGTAAAGGCCTGTCTCACAGAGATGGCGCATCCGTGGTCGATATCAGAGAGTACAGGCAGAGCAAGGATGTCTTGCCCATTACCTTCCACCGCCGTGAACTGGATGCGATATTGCGCATCTATGGACGGATGGTCGGCGAGGGGGAATGGCGGGACTATGCCATTGACCATTTGAAAGACAAGGCGGTCTTTTCCGTCTTCAAGCGCTCCGGCGAGATGCCGCTTTTCCGAATCGAGAAAAATCCCAAGCTCGCCTCCAAGCAGGGTGCCTATAGCGTCGTGAATGTGGATGGACGTATCTTGAAGCGCGGCCATGAGCTGGCGCAGGTGCTGAAAGTCTTCGACAAGGTCTTGAAGCTTATCGAGTGATTGTCAGGTTTGTGCATCCCACAAAAAAGGCGGCCCAGAGGCCGCCTTTTCTATTGGTTTCATCAAGACTTACTTGTCGCGGTTTCCGAGGAACTGCAACAGGAACATGAACAGGTTGATGAAGTCGAGGTAGAGGGTCAGAGCGCCCATGATGGCCTTGCGGCCAGCCGTGGCGACATCATCACCGTCAAAGTACATTTCCTTGATCTTCTGCGTGTCGTAGGCGGTCAGGCCTGCGAAGATCAGCACGCCGATGGCGGAGATCGCAAAGCCCATGGCAGACGACTGCAGGAAGATGTTGACGATGGACGCGATGATCAGGCCGAACAGACCCATGATCAGGAACGAGCCCATGCCGGACAGGTCTTTCTTCGTGGTGTAGCCATAGAGCGACAGCGCGCCGAAGGAAGCAGCCGTGATGAAGAACGTCTGGACGACGCTCTGGCCGGTATAGACCAGGAAGATCGACGACAGGGAAAGACCCATCAGCGCTGCGTAGCCCCAGAAGGTTGCCTGTGCGGCAGGAACGCTCATCTTCTGAATGCGGAAGCTCAGGAAGAACACCAGACCCAGCGGAGCGAGCATGACGACCCAGCGCAGAGGCGAGCCGTACAGGGCTGCACCAAGGCTGGTCAGCATCGTGCCGTTACCCATCGTGGCAACAGCTGCCGCAGGATCATTTGTGGTCGCCAGCATCGATGTGAAAAACGCTGCGAAACCTGTAATCGCAAGACCAACGGCCATCAGGTTATAAACCTTGACCATATAGGTGCGCAGACCTTCATCGATCATCGCGCCAGACTGTGCATGGCCCTGGGCCATACGGTTCTGGTAGTTGTTGAAGTCAGACATTGTTACCTCTTTTGAGCTCCGAAATTGCTACGGTGTCGGCATATCGTCGCTTTGAGACCATATCCCAGGCGCCGCTGCGGAGCTACAGCAAGCCTACCAAAGAATATGAGGATATCGCCGCGCGGATACAAGAGCTTTCAGATCCGAAAAAACACCGTATGCGCGAAATGCGATAACGTTTTGGCGATCAGAAACCTGATTTACCCGTTAAAGTTATGTGGCGCACAACTTTTCGGATCACTCCCCTGCCTGGCGAAGAACCGGGGCTGCTTTCTGGCCCAATATGCGCCACGTTCCGATAAGCCCGATACCAACCGTCATGATGAGGGCGATGACGATGGTGGCGATGGCGACATCCGGCAGGAAGCTCGACGGAAGCTTCATGATGCGGGCGATGACGAACCAGGCGGCGGCACCGCCAGCGGCAAGCGCGAAGATCGCCGTTGCCAATCCCAGGATCATATATTCATAGGAGAAGGCGCGGATGAGCATGGCGCGCGTTCCGCCCAGTGTTTTCAATATGACCGCATCGTGGGTTCGAGCCCGGTTTCCGGCAGCCAGCGCGCCTGCCAGCACCAGAACCGAAGCAATGAGAGCAACGGCCGCTGCCGCACGGATGGCGGTGGCCAGTTGGCCGACCAGACGGTTGACGACATCAAGCGCGTCCTTGACCCTGACACTGGTAATGGTCGGGTAGGCATTGGTGATGGTGCGAAGGATTTCGCCTTCCTGCGCGGGCGTTGCTGAGGGGTCGGCGAGTGTCGCCAGCCACGAATGTGGTGCGCCCCGGAACGTGTTGGGTGAAAACACCATGACGAAGTTGAGAGACAGGGATTCCCACTGCACATCGCGCAGATTGGCGATTTTTGCCGTGATGTTGCGACCGAGGACGTTCACGGTGACGGTGTCGCCGACTTTCAGGCCAAGCTCACCGGCCTCTTCCGCTGCGAAGGAAACAAGCGGTTCGCCGCTATAATCCTGCTCCCACCAGGTTCCGGCCGTGAGCTTTGCATTCTCAGGTATATCGGCAGAGTAGGTGATGCCCCGATCGCCCCTCAGCACCCAGCGGCCAGAAGCTGGCACGTCCATTTTTGTCACATCCTGACCGTTGAAGGCGAGGATACGACCGCGCAGCATCGGCACTTCGGTCAATAGGCCGTCCGGTGCCTCGCGTTTGACGAGGTCGCGGAAACCGTCCCGATCGGCGCTTTGAATATCGACGAAGAAGAAGTTCGGCGCACGTTCGGGCAGGCTGCCGGTCAATTCGCGTCGCAGATTGCCGTCGATTAGCGTCAAGGTGACAAGCAGCGTCAGACCGAGACCGAGCGAGAGAACGACGGATGGTGTCAGCGCGCCGGGTCGGTGAATATTGCCGATGGCAAGTCGCAGCGCTGCGGAGTGAACACGCGGGCTTCTTTTAGCCAGGGCCTTGATGCCCCAGGCCACGAGCCGCAGCACAACGAAAGCAAAGGCAACGGCACCCAGAAAGACGGAGGCGATGAAGCGCTCTTGCGAGGTGTAGATCGCAAGTCCGGCCAGCGCTGCCAAAAGCAGACCGGTGGCGAGGAGATAGGGCCATGTCGGCAGCTTGTTTTCGTCAAACCCCTGTTCACGAAACAGCGCCGTCGCAGGCACTTCGCGGGCCTGACCAAGAGGCAGAATGGCAAAGGCAAGGGTGGTCAACAAACCGAACACGGCAGCCATAAACAGCGGACCGGGATAGATCGCCAACTCATCCGGTACCGGCAACACGCCTTCCAGAAAACGCATGGCAATCAGCGGTGTGATGGCGCCCATGACCAGCCCGATGGCGATGCCGATAATGGCGATGAAGGCGATCTGGAAGAGGTAGGTCATCGTCACGACGCTCGCCGGTGCGCCGAGGCACTTCAGCGCGGCAATGGTCGAGCGTTTGGAATCGAGAAAGGCACGCACGGCATTGGCAACTCCCACGCCGCCGACGATCAATGCTGTGAGGCCGACAAGTGTCAGAAACTGTGAAAAGCGGTTGACGTTTTCCGTCAGAGACGGAGCGGCCCGGTCGCTGGTGCGGATCGACCAACCAGCGCTTGGAAACTCCCTGTTGGTGTCGTCGGTAACAGTCGCGCGCTTTGACGGGTCGTTGAGGCGGATTTTGTAAGCATGTTCCACAAGGCTGCCGCTCTGGATCAGGCCAGAGGCGTTAAGCGCTTCGCGGCTGATGAGAAGGCGCGGGGCAAAGCCGAAGCCATCCGACAGCGCATCCGGCTCTGTTACGACCGTGCCTGATAGTTTCAGGCGAACATTGCCGACGAGCAACTCATCGCCGAGCTTGATACCAAGCCTATCCAGAAGAAGGGGTGCCGCGACCGCGCCATAAGTCTCGCCCTGTTTTGCCAGGAGCTGCGAAAGCGGGGCCGCGGGTTGGGCCTCAAAGGTGCCGTAGAGCGGGTAGGCACCATCCACCGCCTTGACCTCGGTCAGGGTCTGCTGCGAACCATCGGCGAGCCGTGCCATGGAGCGTAAACCGGTTGATACGGCGACCTCGCCCAGCGCGTCGAGATAGGCGCGTTCCTGTTCAGAGGCTTCGCGGTTGCGAAGCTCGAAGCGCACGTCGCCAGCCAGTATTGACTGACCTTGCGTTACAATCGAACTGGTGACGGCGCGTGAGACGGAGTTGACCGCCGCAATGGCACCAGTGCCAAGCGCAATACAGGCGAGGAAAATGTAAAAGCCGCGCAAGCCCCCGCGAATTTCACGACTGGCAAGCCGCAATGCGTTGCGGATGTTGAACGGAGACGGAAGAGCACCCATCATTGTGAAACCGCCAGACTGGCGACCGTGGCGGCGCTATCGCTTTCGATCTGACCCGAGCGGACCTTGATCTGACGCGAGCAGCGGGCGGCAAGCGAAATGTCGTGGGTGACGAGGATCATCGTCATGCCGCGTTCGGCCTGCTTGGAAAACAGGAGGTCGGCGATCTGCCTGCCAGTATCGGTGTCCAGATTGCCGGTCGGTTCGTCGGCAATCAGCACGGCGGGCGAGGGGGCAAGCGCGCGAGCGATGGCAACGCGCTGCTGTTCACCGCCCGAAAGCTGGCCAGGATAATGGTTAAGCCGCTCCCCAAGCCCTACGGCTGTCAGCTCTTTCTTTGCAATCTCGAAGGGGTTGGCGACATTTGCCAGTTCCAGCGGCACAGCCACATTCTCAAGCGCCGTCATATTGGCGATGAGGTGAAAGGACTGGAAAACGATGCCGATATTGCGACCGCGAAATTCGGCAAGAGCGTCTTCACCCAGCTTGTGCAGCTCCGTTCCCGCAATTGTGATAGCGCCGCTATCGAGGCGTTCGAGCCCCGCAAGAACCATCAGAAGCGTCGATTTTCCAGAACCCGATGGCCCAACAATGCCAACGGCTTCGCCTTCATTGATGCTGAGATTGATGCTTTTGAGAACGTGAACGGAGGCGGCGGCGTTGCCGAGCGTGAGATCGGCCTTATCAAGATCAATGATGCTTTTCGTCACAATTCGCGTTCCTATATAAAGCTAAAGGGCAGTCCGGGGAGCAATCGGATTTTCGGTCAGTGCCAGACAAATTAGGAAGACCGCCATGGGTTTTAAAGCCGCTACCGCTCAATTCATCGTCATCAGCTGCGCTTTGTTGGCAGCCCCCTTCGCGCAGGCACAGGACAAGCCGGTCCAATTGGTCGGTTTCGGGGATAGTCTGATGGCAGGGTATCAGCTACCGCCCACCGATAGCTACACCGCCCAGCTAGAGACCGCGCTGAAGGCCAAGAACGTCAATGTCACCATTACCAATGCCGGTGTATCGGGCGATACGACATCTGGCGGTCTGGCGCGTGCCGAATGGTCTGTTCCTGACGGTACCGACGGTGTGATCCTCGAACTTGGTGCAAACGATGCCCTTCGCGGCGTTTCTCCAGATGAAACGGAAAAGAATCTCGAAGCCATGATAACCGGATTTCAGAAGCGTGATATCCCTGTCCTGCTGATCGGCATCATGGCACCGCCGAATATGGGCGGTAGTTTCGGCGAGCGCTTCAATGAGATTTACCCTCGCCTTGCGAAGAAGCATGGCTTGCCACTCTATCCGTTCTTTCTGGATGGTGTCGTGATGGATCAGAGCCTTCAGCTTGAGGACAGAATGCATCCCAACACCAAAGGCATAGCCGTGATGGTCGAGAAAACGCTGCCCACGGTCGAGGATTTCATAAAGGCTGTCAGCACGCAAAAAAAATAAGCGCTTGCGCCTGGCAGCTTTGCATGATTCGCTAGGGTTGTTCTGCCAAGAGATTCGGGGAGCTCGCCATGCCGAGACTGTTTACCGCCCTCGAAATTCCGCGCAATGCGGCCATGAGCCTTTCATTGTTGCGCGGTGGTCTGCCGGGTGCCCGGTGGATCGATGTGGAGAATTATCACATCACGCTCCGCTTTATCGGAGACATTGATGGTCGCACCGCTGACGAAGTCGTCAATCGGCTCGACCGGATCGACAGGCCGGAATTTCAGGTCAATCTGACCGGTATCGGCTCTTTCGGCTCCAAGAAGCCTCACTCCATCTGGGCCGGCGTTTCTCCCTCAGCCGAGATGAATGCGCTGCAAAGTGAGATTGAGCGCATGTGCCAGCGGCTGGGCCTTCCGCCTGATCCGCGCAAGTTTACCCCGCATGTCACGCTGGCGCGGCTTCGCCATTCAAGGCTTGACGATGTGGTGCATTACCTGTCCGGGCGCGGAGATTTCCGCACCTCCTCCTTCAACATCGGACGCTTCGTGCTGATGTCATCGAAGGAATCAGTCGGCGGTGGTCCCTATATCGTGGAAGAGGCTTTTCCCCTTCAGGAGGCGTGGCCAGTTTCCAGCCTGCCGATCAAGGACATGCAGCCGGAAAAAAGCATGGTGTAGACGGTCTGGAATCCGTCATCTCCACCATAATAGGGGTCCGGTACATTGGATCGATCGCCGGTGGCATAATCGCTAAACAGGTGCAGCTTTTGGGCATATTGCACCGGGCAGATTGCTGAAAGTCTGGCGAGGTTGTCCTCGTCCATCGCCAGGATGAGGTCGAACGATTCGAAATCGGACGGCTTTACCTGCCGTGCCTTTTGTCTGGTGATGTCGATACCATGACGTTTCGCGATCGCAACAGATCGTGGATCCGGCGCATTACCAACGTGCCAGGCGTCTGTGCCAGCGGAATCGATCACGATCCGGTGTGCAATCTGCTGCTTTTCAACAATATGTGCGAGGATACCCTGCGCAAGAGGCGATCGGCAGATATTTCCCATGCAGACAAAAAGGATGGCTGTCGGTTTCATCCTGTGTACTCCATATATGACGGGTGGCTCCACGGCAAAAACGATACCGAGAGCAATGTTGGATCGAAACAGGCCTTAATGATGAAAGGCAGCCCCATGCAATATCCTAAACTTGCCAAAGACGTGATCGAGACTGAGCTCGCCAAGCTGCAAGGCTGGTCGTTGCGTGAGGACGGTCTGGCCATCGTCAGGGCTTACAAGTTCGCCAATTTTGCGGAGGCCTTCGGTTTCATGGCTCAATGCGCGCTGGCGGCTGAAAAGCTCAATCACCATCCGGAATGGTCGAACGTCTATTCGCGGGTCAAGGTGTGCCTGACCACCCATGATTCTCAAGGGATTACCGAGCGGGACTTTCTGCTGGCGGGCGCCATGGAGAAGGCCGCACGCGGGCGCAGCGATTGAACCGCAAAAGCAATGTCTTATATGATCCTTCATGACCACAGGACACATGACCATGGATGATGTGAAGATTGGCGAGATCCTGCTGCCGGGTGACCCTGACCAGCAGGAGCAGGCCGAGCGTCAGGTGCGCTCCAAATTCTGGCCGAAGATGAAGCGCGTGGCCAGCAAGGTGCCATTTGCTCGCGATGCTGCTGCCGCCTATTATTGCGCAACGGACCGCGAAACGCCGTTTCGTGCCAAGGGCATTCTTCTGGCCGCCTTGGGCTACTTCATTCTGCCCATCGATGTCGTGCCGGACATTTTTGCCGTTGTCGGCTTTACCGATGACATCGCGGTTTTGACCGCAGCACTGGCCATGATCCGGGCCCATATCAAGATGGAGCATTACGATGCAGCCGATGCCGCCATCGCGCGGTTGGGCCAGGAGTAACGCCTCTGTGAACCGGTGTTTTCTGCCCATGAAGACGCTGACAAATTCTTGCCTGAATTCTTGTGTCTGTGCTCAGGACGCGTGCACGTCAGTGCGCCGTGGCCTGGCGCTGGGACCTGCCGACCTGTTACATCCCGATGCAAATATCGACTTTTAGCATTGGTGTTGACGGTTTGGTAACCGATCTTTAGCCAATATGAAGATGACGGACTTACCTAGCATCGGCCCGGCACAGCCGTTCGGCCAACTGGAAGACAATAACCCGGCAGGAAATTCAATGTTTGTAAGAAGTGTAGCAACCGCAGTCGCCATTTTGCTGACCAGTGTCAGCATAGCCTCTGCACAGTCGCCCACGCGCATCCAGCAGTTCAATGCATGGGGTGCCTATTCGTACAAGTCGGGTAACAGCACCGTTTGCTATGTTCTTTCGATCCCCACGACCAAGGAACCTGCGAGCGTTGATCACGGCGATATCTTCTTTATCGTTTCGCAGCGCCCGGGACAGAACATCTCCTATGAGCCCCAGGCCATGGTCGGCTACAGCCTGCGTGAAGGCTCCAAGGTCAATGTGACCATCGACAACAAGAACTTCGTGATGTTCACCAAGGACAAGGCCGCCTGGGTGGAAAATGCTGCAGAAGAGCCGGCACTGGTCGCAGCCATGAAGAATGGCAAGTCGATGACGGTCAAGGCAACGTCTGCTCGTGGCACCGCCACCAACTATGCCTATTCGCTGTCGGGCATCTCGGCGGCGCTGAAGCAGGTTGAAAGCTGCAAGTAAGCCTTTCTGGTTTCAGATTTCGCGATGGCCGGTCCTTGACCGGCCATTTGCGTTTTGGCTGTTTTGGTGCTAAAGGCGCGTCAACACAAACAGGTGGGTGCGCAAGACGTGCCTTGCCTTTGAATTTTCTCCACATGCAGACGACCACCCGCCGCTAGTTTCGCGCGGTTTCGCACTGCAATGGCTGATGGGATAAGACAATGTCCGTACTGGAAGCGACCGCCGGTCTGGCAATCAAGAGCCCGATTGTTGCCAATGCCGATCTCATGGACGGCAAGCCGTCATTGATTGGCATTACGCGGGAAGAGATGGCAGATGCGCTGATGGAAATTGGTGTGCCGCAGAAGCAGACCAAGATGCGCGTGAGCCAGCTCTGGAACTGGCTCTATGTGCGCGGCGTATCCGATTTCGACCACATGACCAATGTGGCGAAAGACCTGCGCGAAAAGCTGAAGGCACACTTTACCATTGCGCGGCCTGAGATCGTGGAAGAACAGGTTTCCAACGATGGCACCCGCAAATGGCTGATGCGCTTTCCGCCACGTGGCGCAGGCCGCCCGGTTGAAATCGAAACGGTCTATATTCCCGAAGAAGGACGCGGCACGCTGTGTATTTCGAGCCAGGTCGGCTGTTCGCTCACTTGTTCGTTCTGTCACACCGGAACGCAGCGTCTGGTGCGCAATCTGACGGCGGAAGAAATTCTAGCGCAGCTTCTGGTCGCGCGTGACCGTCTGGGTGATTTTCCCGACCGGGAAGCACCGCAGGGCACGATCATGCCTGCCGAAGGCCGCAAGGTTTCCAACATCGTGATGATGGGAATGGGCGAGCCGCTTTATAATTTCGAGCACGTGAAAACGGCATTGCTGATCGCCACCGATGGCGATGGCCTGTCGCTTTCCAAACGTCGTGTGACGCTGTCAACCTCGGGCGTCGTGCCGGAAATCTTCCGTACTGGCGATGAAATTGGTGTGATGCTGGCCATCTCGCTGCATGCGGTGCGCGATGAGCTGCGCGACATGCTGGTGCCGATCAACAAGAAATATCCGCTGAAAGAGCTGATCGAAGCTTGCCGCAACTATCCCGGCGTGTCGAATGCCCGCCGCATCACCTTTGAATATGTGATGCTGAAGGACGTCAATGACAGTCTGGAAGACGCCAAGATGCTTACTCAGCTCTTGAAGGGTGTCCCGGCCAAGATCAATCTCATTCCGTTCAACCCATGGCCCGGCACGAACTACCAGTGCTCCGATTGGGAGCAGATCGAGAAGTTTGCCGATTTCATCAATCAGGCTGGCTATGCTTCGCCGATCCGCACCCCGCGCGGGCGTGACATTCTGGCAGCCTGTGGTCAGCTGAAGTCTGAGTCCGAGCGCATGCGCAAGACTGAACGCATGGCATTTGAGGCGATGATGATCGCCAATCACGGCGCAGACGACGAATAGAACAAGAATTGATGGGTGCGCCCCGGTCTGCATGATTGATTTCGTATAAACGCTTTCTTAAAGAGGGCGGTAAAAGCGAAACATCAGGAGGAATACACCATGCGCGCACTCATTCTGGCACTTGCGACGGCGACAGCCCTTGCAGCCCCTGCCAAGGCAGAGGATGTCACCGTTGCCGTCACTGCCATCGTTGAGCATCCTGCACTGGACGCCGCGCGTGATGGCGTCAAGGCAGCACTTGCCGAGGCCGGATACAAGGAAGGCGAAAACCTGAAATTCGTCTACCAGTCCGCGCAGGGCAATCCCGGCACGGCTTCGCAGATCGCACGCCAGTTCGTGGGCGATGCGCCCAACGTCATCGTTCCCATTTCCACGCCATCGGCGCAGGCCGTCGTGGCCGCCACCCGTGATATTCCAATCGTCTTCACCGCAGTGTCTGATCCTGTCGGTGCGCAGCTGATCAAGTCCATGGACAAGCCCGGCCGCAATGTCACTGGTCTTTCCGACATGCTTCCGGTTGCGGAGCATCTGGCGCTGATCAAGGAAATCACCCCGAACGCCAAGTCCATCGGCTTCATCTACAATTCGGCTGAAGCCAACTCGGTGTCGACGCTTGAACTGTTGAAGACCGAAGCGGCGAAGGTGGGTTTGACGGTTGTCGAATCCGTCGCCACGAAATCTGCCGAAGTGCAGGGCGCGACCCGCGCATTGGTGGGCAAGGCTGACGTTATCTACGTGCCGACCGACAACACGATCGTTTCGGCTTTTGAAGCCGCAGCCGGTGTCGCAAGCGAAGCCAAGATCCCGCTTTTTGCAGCCGATACGGATTCCGTTGCCCGTGGCGCAGTTGCCGCTCTCGGCTTCAACTATTTCGATGTGGGCAAGCAGACGGGTGCGGTCGTCGTTCGCATTCTCAAAGGTGAAAAGCCCGGCGATATTCCTGCAACGCTGGCGGTCGGCACCGACCTCGTTCTCAACAAGAAGGCCGCTGCCATGGCAGGCGTGACCTTCCCTGAGAGCGTAACGAAGCGCGCAACCAAGATCATCGAGTAAGCCTGCTCAACCTCTCTCGCATCATGCTGAGGCGAGAGAGGTTTGCGGCCCCAATGGCAGTCTGATGACCGCTGAATTGCAGCCCTTCGCATGGAGGGCGACAACCCAAGGAATTCTACCGTGAGTCAAATCGCCTTCTGGGGTGCTGTCGAGTTGGGGCTGGTTTTCGCCTTTGTCGCTATCGGCGTTTACTTGGCCTTCCGCGTGCTCGATTTTCCCGATCTGACGGTTGACGGGTCGTTTCCGCTGGGTGCAGCCGTTGCTGCGGTGCTGATTGTCGCGGGCTTTAATCCCTGGGTCGCCACGGGCGTGGCCATGGTTGCGGGGGCAGCCGCCGGAATGGTGACGGCGGTGCTGAATGTCCGCTTCAAGATTCTCAACCTCCTGGCCTCGATCTTGACCATGATTGCGCTCTTTTCCGTCAATCTGCGGGTCATGGGCAAACCCAATGTGGCGCTTCTCAATCAGGACACCGTTATCGAGCCCTTCTATGGTCTGGGCATCTCGGATTATCTGTTGCGCCCGCTCTTCGTCGGCGTTCTGGTGGTGGTCGCTGTTCTCATCGTTTGGCGCTTTCTGGAAAGCGATGCGGGCCTTGCCATGCGCGCCACGGGTGCCAATGCCAGAATGGCGCGGGCGC
This sequence comes from Agrobacterium sp. CG674, assembly GCF_053521645.1. Classification (NCBI taxonomy): domain Bacteria; kingdom Pseudomonadati; phylum Pseudomonadota; class Alphaproteobacteria; order Hyphomicrobiales; family Rhizobiaceae; genus Agrobacterium; species Agrobacterium sp. CG674. The sequence goes on from NZ_JBNWDZ010000005.1 coordinate 146,502, forward strand.
AAGGCGTGAAGACCGGCAACCAGATCTATCTCGGCATGGCACTCTCCAACGCACTTGTCGCGCTTGGCGGCGCATTGTTTGCGCAGACCAACGGTTTTGCCGATGTGACAGCCGGTGTTGGCACCATCGTTGTCGGATTGGCCGCTGTTATCATCGGTGAGACGCTGTTTGGCTCACGCGGCATTTTGATTGCTCTGATCGGCTGCGTCTTCGGCTCCATCGCCTACCGGCTTGCCATTCAGCTGGCATTGTCGAGCGACTCGCTTGGCTTGAAGGCCTCCGACCTCAATTTCGTGACTGCGGTGCTGGTCGCCGTCGCGCTGATCTTGCCGCGCCTGCGCCGTGGAGGAGCATCGTCATGATTTCGCTTTCCGATATTCAAGTCGTCTTCGGACGCGGCACGCCGTTGCAGAAGCAGGCATTGGCAAAGATTGATCTGACGATTGAAAACGGCTCCTTCGTGACTGTCATCGGTTCCAACGGCGCCGGAAAATCGACCTTGCTGGGCGTGCTGGCGGGTGACGTTTTGCCAACCGCCGGTAAAGTCACAATTGGCGGCGTAGACGTCACGCGCAAGCCAACCGCCAATCGTGCCGGGCAGGTTGCCCGCGTGTTTCAGGACCCGCTTGCTGGGAGCTGCGGTGCCCTGACCATCGAAGAGAACCTCGCCCTTGCCGCCGCCCGTGGCAAGACACGCGGCCTTCTGCCAGCCCTTGGCGGTGGCAGGCGGGCTTTCTTCCAGGAGCGCATCGCATCGCTGAACCTCGGCCTCGAAAACCGCCTGAAGGACCGCATGGACCTCTTGTCCGGTGGCCAGCGCCAGGCCGTATCGCTGGTTATGGCAACGCTTGCCGGATCAGACGTTCTGCTGCTGGATGAGCATACCGCAGCGCTGGATCCCGGCATGGCTGAATTCGTGATGCAACTGACGCAGAAAGTGGTGGAAGAGCGCAAGTTGACGACATTGATGGTGACCCACTCCATGCGTCAGGCGCTGGATTATGGCGACCGCACCATCATGCTGCATGCTGGTGAAATCGTCCTCGATGTTTCAGGTGAAAGCCGCAAGGGCCTGCAGGTGGAAGACCTGATCGAGATGTTCCGCAATATACGCGGCCAGACGCTTGATGATGATGAGCTGTTGATCGGGTAATCCTGATGTCAGCCACGCCTGTGTGACGCCTTGCCTCCTGCTGCAAAACCGTGCCATTTTCGTGGGGTATTCCAGCAGGAGATATTCACTTGTTCAGACGCTCGTTCCTAACAGCCTTTTCGGCCGCGCTTTTTCTGCCAGTGCTGGCATTTTCAGCCGAGCTGCCGGACCTGAAAGGTCGGGAGATCGTGGTCGTGACCGAGAACGCCTATCCGCCGCTTCAATTTGTCGATCCAAAATCCGGCGATGCAATTGGCTGGGAATATGATGCGATGAACGAGATTGCACAACGGCTGAACGCCAAGGTTTCCTATCAGAACGCGTCCTGGGATGCGATGATTCCCGCTGTTTCGTCAGGGCAATACGATATCGGCATGACCGGCATCAGCATCAAGGACGAACGCAAGCAACAGGTCGACTTCTCCGATCCCTATATGCGGTCTGAAATGTTCATGCTCGTGCGCGCCGATGAGACGCGCTTTACCGATGCGAAGAGCTTTGCTGCGATGGATAAGGCTTTGGCGGGCGCGCAGGCGGGGACGACGCCGTTCTATACCATCATCTATGATGTGCTTGACGGTAACGAGCAGAACCCGCGTGTGAAGCTCATGGAAACCTTCGGGGCGACTGTGCAGGCGTTGAAAACCGGCGATGTCGATCTTGTTCTGACCGATGGCGTGGCGGGCAAGGGCTATGTCGATGCCTCCGGTGGCACGCTGAAGCTGATTGGTGGCCCGTTGGGTGGCGATGATTTTGGCTTTATCTTCAAGAAAGGGTCTGACTTATCCGCGCCGATCAATGCCGCGATTGCTGCCTTGAAAGCGGATGGGACCTTTGCCGCGCTCGATAAAAAATGGTTTCTGGACTACAAGCTTGGCGAATAAGTCATGCGTTCAAGCCGCAAAGGCAGTGGCGTGAGCGCCCGGACATCGTCTGCCGCCGAGGGTGACTTTCCCTGGTGGCTGGTGGCGATGGTCGGCATCGGATCGGTGCTCGCCATTCTGATCGCTATCAACGGCATCTACGCGCAGGTCTTCTCCACCGTCATCAAAGGTGTGGGCATGACGGTGTTCGTGACGCTGGTAGCATTTGCGCTGGCGTCAATGTCGGGTCTGGCGATTGCGATGCTGGGCATGGCTGACAGCATCATTCTGCGCCAGATATCCCGTTTCTACATCGAAACGATCCGCGGCATTCCCGTTCTCGTCGTGCTGTTCTACGTGGCTTTCGTGGGTGCCCCCGCGATTGTCGGCCTGATCAACTGGCTGATGACGCCGTTGATCCAGACCGGGTGGCTGGAGCCTGTACTGGTTCGGGATTTCTCCCTGACATGGCGGGCCATTCTGGCGCTGACGATCTGCTACGCTGCCTTTATCGCGGAAATTTTTCGGGCCGGGATCGAGGCGGTGGATCAAGGGCAGATCGAGGCTGCCAAGGCGCTGGGGCTTGGTCGCGCCCAACGTTTTCGTCTCGTCATTTTTCCGCAAGCGATCCGCACGATCTTCCCGCCGCTATCCAACGACTTCGTGTCGATGGTGAAAGACAGTTCGCTCGTCTCGGTTCTGGGCGTCATGGATGTGACGCAACTCGGGAAGGTCTATGCGGCAGGCTCGTTCCGGTTTTTCGAAACCTATTCGATTGTCGCCTACATCTATCTCATTCTGACCGTGGGTCTTTCGCTTGTGCTGCGGCGGGTGGAGAAATCCATGCGCCGCAGCCCGCACGGGTAGGCGTCAGAAGACTGAGCTGCCGTCGCTGGTCACATCTTTAACCAGCGACAGCAAGGGTTTGATCAGGCGCGGGCGTCTTGAGCTTTTGCCTGTTTTGCAATCATGCGACCGGCGATGATGACCAGCACACCAGCGACCGCAAGGCATGCCGACAGGAAGAACATCGGCGCGATTGTGCTTCCGGTTTCATCCTTGATCCACGGCACGACGTTCTGCGCCACGAACCCGCCGAGATTGCCGACCGAGTTGATAGCGGCAAGACCTGCTGCGGCACCCGCACCTTTGAGAAAGCGACCCGGCAGGCTCCAGAACACTGGCTGTCCGGCAAAGATACCGGCTGCCGCGATGCAGAGGAACGTGAACTGCACGACAGGCGTGGTGACAAGCGCCGACATCAAGAGGCAGAACGCGCCGATGAAGGCAGGGCCCACGATGAACGGGATCTTGCTCTGGGACCGGTCCGCTGCAGAAGGCACCACATAGAGCGCAATCGCCACACCGATCCAGGGGATGATGTTGATGAAGCCGTTGGTGGTGTTGGATACGCCGAAGCTTTTGACGATGGTGGGCAGCCAGTAGCTGAGGCCATAAGCCGCCAGTGGAAAGCCGACGAAGCAGAGCGACATGAACAGCACCTGCGGATTGATGAGCGCCTTGAAGCCGTTCTCGGCGCTTTCTTCCATATGGGAATTTTCAGATGCGATGCGGTCTTTCAGCCACGTCTTCTCATCCTGGGTCAGAAACTTGGCCTTTTCCGGTGTGTCGTCGAGATAGAAGATCGTGAAGATACCGGCGATCACGGCTGGGATACCGGTTGCGAGGAACACCCACTCCCAGCCAGCAAGACCCATGACGCCATCCAGATCAAGCAACATGCCGCCCAGCGGTGCACCGATGGCGTTGGCAAGTGCGCTGAAGATCATGAAGAGGCCGACCATGCGTCCGCGGTAGTCGCGCGGGAACCAGATGGTCAGCAGGTAGAGAACGCCGGGGAAGAAGCCCGCTTCACAGGCACCGAGCAGGAACCGCAGAATATAGAACATGGTCTGGCTGCTGGTGAATGCCAGGGCGATTGTGACCGCTCCCCACGAGATGATGATGCGGGCAAACCAGCGACTGGCGCCAAAGCGTGTCAGCAACAGGTTGCTTGGCACTTCGAAGATGAAGTAGCCGATGAAGAACAGCGATGCGCCCAGCCCATAGGCATATTCGCTCAAGCCCAGATCGCCCACCATTTGCAGCTTGGCATAGCTGACATTCTGTCGGTCGATATAGGCGATGAGGTAGAGCAGCCCCAAAAACGGCATCAGCCGCCAGGTGATTTTTGAAATTAGCGCCTTTTCAGATACCAAAACGTATCCTCCTTATGGCTGAACCAAAGCACAGCCTTGCGTGATCATGAGCCCCCGCCTTCACGACCACGTTATGGCATCGTGAACAGGTGCTGACAGTCCTAACGAATGAGAAGGCTGTTTTATCCACCTCTAATGGACGGCGAGCGGCGTATTTCTGCTCTGATGTCAATATTGCCGATGAATATCCGATCTGGTATGGAAGACGGATGGGATCAAAATTCGGGTGCCTCGCTCAGAACGTTTTCGTGCTGCAAGACCATAAGCGTCTGCCGGCACGCTTCTTTGCGCGCATTTCCGGCGCGCTCGGTGGTCGACTTACGATTGCCTGAAAGCTCTCTTGAGAGCTTGACCGTTTTGCTGCGACCCCAAATCAATTTTCACATTCGATGGATACAGCCATGAGCGCACCCCGCACCCTCTACGATAAAATCTGGGATGATCACGTCGTCAATCGCGACCCGGATGGAACCTGTCTTCTCTACATCGACCGTCACCTTGTGCATGAGGTGACCAGCCCGCAGGCCTTTGAGGGCTTGCGCCTTGCCGGTCGTCCCGTTCATTCGCCAGCCCGGACCTTGGCAGTGGTGGACCACAATGTGCCAACCACTGCCGATCGTCTTGAGGGCATCAAGAACGAGGAAAGCCGGGTGCAGGTTGAGGCGCTGGCACAGAATGCCGCGGAATTCGGTGTTGAATATTATTCCGAGCGCGACAAGCGTCAGGGCATCGTCCACATCGTTGGGCCGGAACAGGGCTTCACGCTGCCGGGCATGACCATTGTGTGCGGTGACAGCCACACATCCACCCACGGTGCTTTTGGGGCGCTGGCGCATGGTATCGGTACGTCAGAGGTGGAACACGTTCTGGCGACACAGACGCTGATCCAGAAAAAAGCCAAGAACATGCTGGTGCGCGTAGACGGCAAGGTGCCTGATGGCGTGACGGCCAAGGATATCATCCTTGCCATCATCGGTGAGATCGGCACTGCCGGTGGTACGGGCCACGTCATCGAATTCGCCGGTGAAGCGATCCAGTCTCTGTCGATGGAAGGCCGCATGACGGTCTGCAACATGACGATTGAAGGCGGCGCCCGCGCCGGTCTTGTCGCACCTGATGAGACGACATTCGACTATATCAAGGACAAGCCGCGCTCTCCGAAGGGGGAAGTGCTGGAACAGGCCATTGCCTATTGGAAGACGCTGAAATCCGATGAAGGTGCGCATTACGACAAGGTTGTCGTGTTGAACGCCGCCGACCTGCCGCCTATCGTATCCTGGGGTTCGTCGCCTGAGGATGTAGTTTCCGTGCAGGGTGAAGTGCCGGATCCAGCCACAATCGAGGATGAGAACAAGCGCAATTCCAAGCAGCGCGCGCTGGAATATATGGGCCTGAAGCCCGGCACCAAGATGACCGACATCGCCATCGACCGCGTCTTCATCGGTTCCTGCACCAACGGCCGTATCGAGGATTTGCGGGCTGCGGCGAAGATTGTCGAGGGTCGCAAGGTGGCTCCGACCGTGTCTGCCATGATCGTTCCCGGCTCTGGTCTTGTGAAGGAACAGGCTGAGAAGGAAGGGCTGGACAAGATTTTCCTGGAAGCGGGCTTTGAGTGGCGCGAACCGGGCTGCTCTATGTGTCTTGCCATGAATGACGACCGGCTTGCGCCGGGCGAACGTTGCGCCTCCACGTCCAACCGCAACTTCGAGGGACGTCAGGGCTACAAGAGCCGCACGCATCTTGTGTCGCCTGCAATGGCTGCAGCTGCTGCCGTTGCCGGGCACTTCGTTGATGTGCGCGACTGGCGTTAAATTGTGACGAGGGCCGGGAGCAGGAAACTACTCCCGGCCCTTTCTAACAGACCGTGATTTTCGTGCCCTTGCGCAAATGGGGCAGAACGCGGCGCATGTCGCGTGGATGAAGCGCCACGCATCCCGCTGTTGGTTCATAGCCCGGGCGGATCATGTGCATGAAAATGGCCGAGCCCAGATTTCGGCGGCGCGACGTGACGTTCCAGTCGAGCACAAGGCAGACATCGTAGAGACCATCCTGCCGGCGCATGTCTTCATGGCTTGCCTTGAAGGGTGCCGTGACGAGCCTGTTGTAATTGGGATCTGAGGGCGCATCACACCACAACATGTTCGACTGCGTGCGATACATCGGCAGCGATGTGTTCAAGGCAGCCATCCTGTCACCTCGATGGAAGCCGTAAAGCACATCCATTGTCGTGATCGGTGTCTTCCCATCGCCTTCGCGTTTAAGTGCCGTTCGCCCGTTGCGGCCAATAGCCGCCTGAAAAGTGAGGTGGCCCAGTTGCAGCAATGCGCGGCTTTTGTTGCGGGGTGCGGCGCGAACGCGCAATTCCAGAGGCTTCTTTGGCTGCTTTATTTTGCGTGTCGGCATGGTTCTCACGAGATTTTGCTTTGCAGGTGTGACAACGTTACCTCCGGGCGCAGTGTTATAGAGTGACAAAGGGTTGACGTTGCGGCATCAAATCGCTGAATTGGCTCACGAATGTAGAAAGCACGCGCACCATGACGATCGCAAGATAGGCTTGTGCGATATGCTTTCAATGTAACAAGAAAGGCTGAGATATCCCATGACGGCCCGTACACTTCTTTTGGTCGACGACGATGACGATCTGCGCGAGACACTTGCCGAGCAATTGTCCCCTTATGAAGAATTCAATCTTCTGACGGGCGCGAACGCCAATGCTGCGATCCAGACGACAAAATCAACGCAGGTTGATCTCTTGATCATGGATGTCGGTTTGCCAGACATGGATGGGCGCGAAGCCGTCAAGATCATGCGCAAGAATGGCTTCAAGGCTCCGATCATCATGCTGACCGGCCATGACACGGATTCCGATACGATCCTTGGTCTGGAAGCTGGCGCCAACGACTATGTCACGAAGCCATTTCGTTTTGCCGTTCTGCTGGCGCGGGTGCGTGCACAGCTTCGCCAGTATGAGCAGAGCGAAGACGCTGTCTTCACCGTTGGCCCGTATCAGTTCAAACCCAGCCAGAAGCTGCTGACATCGGATGACGGCAAGAAGATCCGCCTGACCGAAAAGGAAGCAGCGATCATCCGTTACCTCTACCGGGCCGGCAACGCGGTTGTGACGCGTGATGTGCTTCTTGAAGAGGTCTGGGGCTATAATTCCGGCGTCACCACGCACACGTTGGAAACCCATGTTTACCGCCTGCGTCAAAAAATCGAGCGCGACCCATCGAATGCAGAACTGCTGGTCACCGAGAATGGTGGCTACAAGATTGTGCCGTAACGATAAATCTGGCGGTGCGGCCCTTGTCTTGGCCGCGCCGTTGTTCGAAAACCAGTGCTGTTATCAGGTGTTGAGGCTTCGAACGATATGGCATTGAATGACGATATCCAGCTTCTGGCGCAGGTGCCCCTTTTTCAGGGCTTCAGCGACGACCAACTGCGTCTGATCGCTTTCGGTGCCGAGCGGCGCAGGATTGCCGAGGGGCAAGCCCTGTTTCGCGAGCATTCACCGGCTGAATGTGGATTCGTCATCGCGCGCGGCGGCTTTGATCTCTACAGTACCGGTCGTCAGGGGAGGCCTGAACTTCAGGCGCGGCCCCAGACTGGCTCACTTTTGTCGGAGCTTGCGCTGTTTACCCTGTGCGAGCGCAAATATACGGCGGTCGCGCATGAGGATTCCGAGGTCATCCGCATCACGCGCATCCTCTTTCACCGCATGATCGAAGAATTCCCTGACGTGGCCGACGTCGTTCTCACGCGCATTCGTGACAATATTGCGGCCTTATCATCAGGTGCCGCAGCCCTTCAGGGCCGCTTTTCGTAAGTTTTCAGAACTTGAAATGCGCAGTCACGGGAACATGATCCGATGGCCGGTTCCAGCCGCGAGCTTCCCGCAGGATCTCTATGCGATCCAGAGAAGGGCCGAGGTCCTGCGACGACCATATGTGGTCGAGACGACGACCGCGATTGGCCGCTTCCCAATCCTTGGCGCGGTAACTCCACCAAGTGTAGATTTTTTCGGTCTCTGGCACATTGAGGCGCATCAAATCGAGCCAGTTGCCCTTCTTCATGATCTCCAGCAGACCTTCGGTCTCAACCGGCGTGTGGCTGACGATCTTCAGAAGCTGCTTATGTGACCAGACGTCGTTTTCCAGCGGCGCGATGTTCAAATCGCCAACTAGGATGGACGAGGTGCCGGGTACGCCGTCGGCGCTCAACGCCTTCATTTCCTCGATGAAATCCAGCTTGTGGCCGAACTTCGGGTTGATGGAGCGATCCGGCTCATCACCGCCTGCCGGGACATAGAAATTGTGAAGACGGATTTTGCGGGACCCGACCTGAACGATGCCGGAGATGTGGCGGGCATCGCCAATGCCGCAATAATCCTGCCGATGATCTTCTGTCAGCGGCAGTTTTGATGCGATTGCGACGCCGTGATAGCCCTTCTGGCCATGGATGATGACATGGTTGTAGCCGAGCGCCTTCAAGGGCTTGAGCGGAAACTCACCGTTTGGGCACTTGGTTTCCTGAAGGCAGAGCACATCAGGATTGTAACGCACCAGAAACTGCTCGACGATTGGCATGCGTAGCCGTACCGAGTTGATGTTCCAGGTGGTTATCGAAAAGGTCATGCCTGCACTCCATTGATCCGTCTGAACGGTGGAGGCAGGCTTATAACATCATGCCGGAAACGGGAATTCTTTTCTCAGCCGCGACCGCGGACTTCCTCGTAATTGATCGCGAACACCTTATCGTCCAGCGCCATGCCGGTCTGGACGTTGAAGATCATCACTGTCGTATCCTTGTTCTGCGCATCCGTCGTGGTCCATTGGCGCAGATCGAAGGTCTTGGGATCAAACATCAGCGTGATGGTCGAATCGCCAAAGATGCTCTTGTCGCCTAGAACAATCGTCGTCAGGTCGGTTTCCTGTTTGACGTCGCGGACCTTCTGGTTGCCGAGATCGATCTTGTCGGAGAGGAGAAGGCTGAGCGGCGTCTTGGACAGGGGATAGAGATCCCAGGTTTTCAGCTTGTTGTTGCCGATCACCACATTCTTGCCGTCAGAAATGACGCGCATCGGCGAGGGGTCCTCGTAGTTGAAGCGCAGCTTGCCCGGGCGCGCAATGTAAAACTTTCCGCCCGTCTGTTCGCCGCGTGGACCAAACTGCACGAATTCGCCCATCATGGTTTTGACGGAGGAGAAGTGATTGGCAATTTTCTGCGCCGTCGCGTCCTGCGCAAAAGCCTGCAGCGGCTGCAGAGCCGCCATCGCTGCCGTTGCGGAAAACATGGTCATCAGGCCGCGACGCGTCATTGTGCCATCAAGGCTGAAAGGCTGCGCGGAAGCGACCGGGACGTTGTTTTTCATTCTTTTCTCCTTCATCGCCATTTCTTGCCAAAAAAACGCGGCGGCTTCATGACATCGCCATGGGGTATATCGCCACCGTGTATAATGCCGGAACGTCGTCTTGGTTGCTGACATCAGCGTGAACTGGCACGTCGGGGCTCGTGTATCAATCCTGCTCGGTCGGCACGAGAATCTCGCGTTTTCCGGCGTGGTTGGCAGGGCCGATGATACCTTCCTGCTCCATGCGTTCGATCAGCGAGGCGGCACGGTTATAGCCGATGCCAAGTCGGCGCTGAACGTAGGAAGTGGACGCCTTTCCGTCGCGAAGCACCACGGCGACGGCCTGATCATAGGGATCATCGGATTCGGCCATATTGCCAGTGCCCGAAGGTCCGCCGCCATCCTCGTCTTCATCCTCTTCGGTGATGGATTCGAGATATTCCGGTGACCCTTGAGTCTTCAGGTAGGCAACGATGTCTTCGACCTCATTGTCGGCCACGAATGGACCGTGCACGCGCTGAATGCGCCCGCCGCCCGCCATGTAAAGCATGTCGCCCATGCCGAGAAGCTGCTCTGCACCCTGTTCACCGAGGATCGTGCGGCTGTCGATCTTGGAGGTGACCTGGAAGGAAATGCGGGTCGGGAAGTTGGCCTTGATCGTGCCGGTGATCACGTCGACGGATGGACGCTGTGTGGCCATGATGACGTGAATGCCTGCAGCACGCGCCATCTGCGCCAGCCGCTGGACGGCGCCTTCAATATCTTTGCCCGCCACCATCATCAGGTCGGCCATTTCATCGATGATAACGACGATGTAGGGCAGGGGCTTCAGGTCGAATTCTTCCGTTTCGTACATGGCTTCGCCGGTCTGGCGGTCAAAGCCGGTCTGCACGGTGCGGGTCAGCACCTCTCCCTTGTCCAGCGCCTGTTGAACGCGGGTATTGAAGCCATCGATGTTGCGCACACCGATCTTCGACATTTTCTTGTAGCGCTCTTCCATCTCGCGCACGGTCCATTTCAGCGCAACGACGGCCTTTTTCGGATCGGTAACGACGGGAGACAGCAGATGCGGGATGCCGTCATAGACCGACAGTTCCAGCATTTTTGGGTCGATCATGATGAGGCGGCACTGTTCCGGCGTCATGCGGTAGAGCAGCGACAGGATCATGGTGTTGATGGCAACGGATTTACCGGAGCCGGTGGTGCCGGCCACGAGCAGATGCGGCATCTTGGCGAGATCGGCAATCACGGCTTCACCGCCAATGGTCTTGCCGAGCGACATGGGCAACTTGGCCTTGTTGTTCTCGAAATCGCGCGAGGCAATCAATTCCCGCAGATAGACCGTTTCGCGGATCTTGTTGGGCAGTTCGATGCCGATGGCATTGCGGCCGGGCACGACGGCCACACGGGCGGCGATTGCGCTCATCGACCGGGCGATATCATCGGCGAGGCCAATGACACGCGAGGATTTGATGCCCGGTGCGGGTTCAAGCTCGTACATGGTGACCACGGGGCCGGGACGCACATGAATGATCTCGCCCTTGACGCCGAAATCTTCCAGAACGCCTTCCAGCCTTCGGGCATTCTTTTCCAGAACATCGGCATTCAGCGTGTTGTCACGAACGACGCTTTTCGGCTCGGCCAGAAGGTGGACGGAAGGAAGCTGGAAGCCATCTCTGGCAATGAAGGAGGGTTGCGCATCGCGTGCAAGGCGTTCGCTGGGTTTGGGGCGAGCGGATGGCGGGGTGATTCGGGTCTGGCCAGCGGCAGGGCGGGCGGCAAACTTGGCATCGCCGGACAGGACGCCATCGGGCAGGCTATCATCGTCTTCGTCGCTATTGTTGTCATCGTCCATCGAGATCGATGGCGGGGCAACGTCGCGCCGTGCGCGGGCCTCGGCGCGTTCTTCAAAGGATGGCTCGGCGCGCTCCAGCCTGTTCATGGCGGTTTTCAGGCGTGATGGTTCGTTCAGTGTTCCGAATTCATAATCATTGAAATCATAAGGCTGTTCGAACTCGTTGCGCATCGACTTTGGCTTCAGGCCAAACAGACGGCGGAAGCGGGCCTGTCCGATGTACCAGTAATGGGTGAGCGCGCCGAAAGCCAAAAGGCTGCCAAAGAAGCCATTGCTGTCGTCATCGTCCTCCTCAACCGCTTCCTGCACCTTGCGGGCCTTGCTGGGAGCGGAAGCTTGGGCAACGACGAGTTCGTCCTCTTCATCCGGTGCGCCAAGAAGTCCCGAGGCAAACAGCATCAGCCATGCAGCCGGTATTGCAAAGAGGCTGCCAAGGACTGTGGCAAACGTTCCTGTCGGGTAGGCACCGATGAAAAGGGCGGGGAAACGCAGGATCATATCACCGATGACGCCGCCAATGCCGTTGGGCAGCGGCCATGTCAGGGGTGCGGGGAAGCAACCGAGCGAGGCGGAGGCGATGAAAGCGCCGCTGACCCAAGCCACGAGGCGGGCAGGAATGCGGCTGAACTTTCGGCCCGAAATCAGGGCGAATGACCAGGCGAGGATCGGCAGCATGGCGATCAGCGCCGACAGGCCTAGAAACTGCATCATGATATCGGCAAAGATCGCGCCGCTGTGGCCGAGAAGATTGGTCGGCGCATTGCCCGTGGCATAGGACAGGCTGGGGTCTGCGACATTCCAGGTGGCCAATGCCGTGATGCCGAGCGCCAGCACGCCCAGCACGGCGAAACCACACAGGGCCAATATCTGGCGCACAACGAATGCCGTCAGCACGAAGCGGTTATCACGACCATCGAATGTCGGAGAAGTCACTCTGTCCATATTCTGAACCTGTCGTTCCTAGTTGCTTCCGGGGTCCGCTCCAGAGGTGGCGCAGACGGGATGACAGGCCAAAATAGCGGGTTGCTGGTTAACATGGCATTAACCATGCACATTCTGCTGATATTCAGGGGGCCGGAAATGGAAAAAGCCCGGCAATGGCCGGGCTTTCGAGTGTCTTATAGTAAAGCGGGCTGGCCTTAAGAGTGGTAAGCCGCTTCGCCGTGGGTGGCGAGATCGAGACCTTCGCGTTCGGCTTCCACCGGAACACGCAGGCCAACGACGAGGTCTACCACCTTGTAGAGGATGATCGAACCGATGCCAGACCATGCAACAGTGACGAGAACGCCCTTGAGCTGCGCCCAGACCTGAGTTGCCGTGCCTGCGTAGCTTGCAGCGAAGTCAGCTGTCGAATAATCGACGATGCCTGCGCCACCGAGTGCTGGGTTGACGAAAACACCAGTCAGCAGAGCGCCGATGATGCCGCCGACGCCGTGCACGCCGAACACGTCTGCCGTGTCATCGTAGCCGAACTTGTTCTTCACCGTCGAAACGAAGAAGTAGCACACTGGGGAAACAACCAGACCCATGATGATCGCGCCCATTGGACCGACGAAACCGGCAGCAGGGGTGACGACAACGAGGCCAGCGACAGCACCGGAAGCAGCGCCCAGCATGGAGGCTTTTCCGCGTGTGAAGTTTTCAACGAGTGCCCAGGAAACGATGGCCGCTGCCGTGGCAACAAAGGTGTTGATCATGGCAAGGCCGGCATAGGCGTTTGCTTCCAGGTTGGAACCGGCGTTGAAGCCGAACCAGCCCACCCACAGAAGGGCAGCGCCGACCATGGTGAGGGTCATGGAGTGCGGAGCCATCATGTCCTTGCCGAAGCCTGTGCGCTTGCCAATCATGATTGCGCCGACGAGACCCGCAACACCTGCGTTGATGTGAACAACCGTGCCGCCGGCAAAGTCGATTGCGCCAAAGCCGAAGATCAGGCCAGTTGGGCCGTCATAGGCGCTTGGGCCGCCCCAGAACCAGACCATGTGAGCAATCGGGAAGTAGACGAAGGTCAGCCAGAGGATCGTGAACAGGATAACTGCGGAGAACTTGATACGTTCAGCAAACGCACCAACGATCAGAGCCGGGGTAATGGCTGCGAACGTCATCTGGAAGCAAACGAAGACGAGTTCCGGGATTGCTGCACCCTTGGTGAAGCTTTCCGACAGCGTTGTCGTATCGACGCCCGCCAGGAACATCTTGGAGAAGCCGCCAACAAAGCTGTTGAGCGAGCCGCCATCGGTGAAGGCAAGAGAATAGCCGTATGTAACCCAGATGATCATGGCGACAGCCGCAATCATCATGACCTGCATCAGAACAGACAGCATGTTCTTGGTGCGAACGAGACCGCCGTAAAACAGCGCAAGACCGGGAACGATCATCAAGAGGACGAGGATGGTCGAAATCATCATCCAGGTCGTATCGCCCTTGTCGACTGTCATTGCTGGTGCCGCTGCGGCAACAGCCGGGGCTGCGGCATCCTGCGCGAAGGCGAAGGCGGGGGCAAGAAGCGCCGCCGCGCCGGCGCTGAGCCGACCAAGTGTGGAAATCCTGTTAAATTGCATGGTTTGAAAACTCCCCTGTCAGCCGAGCTTAAAGCGCTTCTGTGTTGGTTTCGCCGGTACGGATGCGCACGGCCTGTTCAATCGAGTAGACAAAGATCTTGCCATCGCCGATCTGCCCCGTCTTTGCAGATGCCGCGATTGCCTCGACGGCCTTCTCGACGAGATCGGAAGCAACGGCGATTTCGATCTTCAACTTTGGAAGAAAGCTGACCGCATATTCGGTGCCGCGATAAATTTCGGTATGTCCCTTCTGGCGCCCGTAACCTTTGACCTCGGTTACAGTCAGGCCTTGAATACCAACAGCAGTCAGCGCTTCGCGCACCTCGTCCAGCTTGAACGGCTTGATAATGGCCATCACAATTTTCATCTGGTTTCCCATCCTTTGTTTGTCCTCGGCAGAGCCGATTCTCCTCGACGCTGGCTGATCGATAACAGCGACTGTAACAATACATTCAAGGCGCGTGCCAGTTTGAGTGGCGCGTTCTTAAGTTATTGATTCGGAAGGGGAATAATAAAAAAGATCGGAAAATAGGCAGCGCTTTGCGCATGGTCAGCGCAATTGATGGGCAATTTTTAGAAAACGCCTAAAAACTAATCATTTGCTATTTTGCGGATCAGGCCTTCCTGAGCCATCGATGCGACGAGCATGCCGTCGCGGGTAAACAGGCTGCCACGTGTCAGGCCGCGTGCACCGGATGCGCTGGGGCTGTCCTGAACGTAGAGCAGCCAGTCGTCCAGCTTGCAGGGGCGGTGAAACCAGATGGCGTGGTCGAGGCTTGCTGCCTGAATGGCTGGATCGAAGATCGTCGTGCCATGGGCGTAGAGCGATGTGTCGAGCAGGGTCATGTCGGAAAGATAGGCCAGAACAGCTGCCTGATAATGCGGGTCATCCGGCACGGCACCCACGGCGCGCACCCAGATATTCTGCTGGGGTTCGAGTTTTTCCTTGGAAATATAATGCGTCAAGGAAACAGGCCTGATCTCGATGGGGCGCTTGTTTTCCCAATATTTGCGGATAGCAGGTGGTGCTTTTGCCAGAAACGCATCGCGCATCTGGTCTTCGCTCATCAATTGCTCGGGCTGGGGAACCGTGGGTATCGATGCCTGATGGTCAAAGCCACCTTCATCGATCTGGAACGAGGCCGACATGGAAAAAATCGCCTTGCCGTGCTGGATGGCGACGATGCGGCGCGTGGCAAAGCTTGCGCCATCACGAATGCGGTCCACCTGATAGATGATGGGAACCAGCGGATCGCCAGGGCGCATGAAATAGGCGTGTAAGGAGTGCACGAAACGCTCAGCGCTGACGGTTCTCTGCGCGGCCATCAAGGCCTGCGCGATGACCTGCCCACCGAAAACCCGTTGCCAGCCGACCTGCGGGCTTGTGCCACGAAAAAGGTTTTCTTCCAGTTTTTCGAGGTCCAGCGTGGAGATGAGATTTTCCAGCGGCGCAGAATTTTCAAAAGGGCGCGACATTTTCGACATGCTCCAGCTGTAGGAAGACCAGAATGCATGGTCTATAGTGCATGCGTGATATTCACAAGAATGCAGGAGATGACGTGATGCTTGATGTGGTGATTGCGGGCGGCGGATATGTCGGGCTTGGCGTTGCGGTCGCCATCAAGCAGGCTGCACCGCACATGGAGGTGCAGGTCATCGAAGCAGCGCCCGAGGATGTCTGGAAAAAGGACATGCGGGCGTCAGCCATTATCGCTGCTGCATCCCGGATGCTTGATGTCTTCGGCATTTGGGACGAGTTGCTTCCTGAGGCGCAGGCGATCAACAAGATGATCGTCACTGATTCGAAAACATCAGACCCGGTGCGGCCTGTGTTTCTGACATTCGATGGCGATGTCGCCGAAGGCCAACCTTTCGCACATATGGTGCCGAATGTGGCCATGGTCGGTGCCTTGCGCGGCCTGTGCGAGCGGATGGGCGTTACCATTCGCCATGGGTCAAGCGTTTCCGGCTTTGATGCCGGTCCCCGCTGCAATCTGGTGACATTGGCCGACGGCTCAACGCTTGAGACGAGGCTGCTGGTTGCCTGTGATGGCGTTCGGTCTGCCCTGCGCGACATGGCTGGTATCAAGACGGTTCATTGGGCCTATGACCAATCCGGCATCGTGACAACGGTGGAACATGAGCGCCCGCATAATGGCTGCGCGGAAGAGCATTTCCTGCCTTCGGGCCCCTTCGCTATTCTGCCGTTGAAGGGTAATCGCTCCTCGCTGGTCTGGACGGAACGGACCGCCGATGCGGACCAGCTGGTGGCCGCGGATGATCTCGTGTTCGAAGAAGAGCTGGAGCGCCGTTTCGGCCATAAGCTTGGTGCCATAAGGCCCGTTGGTCCAAGGCGGGCATTTCCGCTCGGGCTGACGCTTGCGCGGGCATTCGTGGCTCCGCGTCTGGCGCTGGCGGGCGATGCAGCCCATGGCATTCACCCGATTTCCGGCCAAGGCCTCAATCTCGGCTTCAAGGACGTTGCTGCCCTTGCCGAAACGATTGTGGAGGCTGATCGCCTTGGCCTCGATATCGGCTCGTTGAACGTTCTGGAGCGGTACCAGTCCTGGCGCAGGTTCGATACTGTGCGCATGGGCATCACCACCGATGTCCTGAACCGGCTGTTTTCCAACGATGTCGGCCCCATCCGCGTGGCGCGTGATTTCGGCCTCGGGCTTGTGGACCGGATTCCGGGCCTCAAATCCTATTTCATCGGTCAGGCGGCAGGCACTCATGACAAGGGCGGGCCGAAATTGCTGGCCGGTCAGCCACTTTGACCCGGTGATTCGGCGCTAACACGTCCGCAATCTGGTCTAAACGGCAGAGTATGGGTTAAAATCCCTGCAAATCCGCCTTTCATGAAATGGTTCCTTGCCTTTGACCTCCACCATTGCCATGTGTGGAAGACAAGAGGCGGACGGAACGTTTCCGAATGGTTCTAAAATAGCAGTTCAGTCGAGCTTACGGATAATACGTTGAATTCTCGCCCCATGATCTTGAGCGGCCGCGGTGTTACGGCCGTTCTCGGACCAACAAATACCGGCAAGACGCATTACGCCATTGAGCGCATGGTGGCCTATGGCAGCGGCGTCATCGGCCTGCCGCTGCGGCTGCTTGCCCGAGAAGTCTATACACGGCTGGTGGAAAAGGTCGGTGCGCCCAATGTCGCGCTGATAACGGGCGAAGAAAAAATCACCCCACCCAAAGCGGCCTATTCCGTTTGCACCGTTGAGGCCATGCCGCGTGAGACCACCGCGGCCTTCGTGGCCATCGATGAAGTGCAGCTTGCCGGTGATCTCGAGCGCGGACATATCTTTACCGACCGCATTCTGCATTTGCGTGGCCGCGAGCAGACCCTGTTGCTGGGTGCTGGCACCATGCGGCCAATCCTTGAAAAGTTGCTGCCCGGCATCGTCATGGTGGAGCGCCCCCGGCTTTCGCAGCTTTTCTATGCGGGCCAGAAGAAAATCACCCGCCTGCCACAGCGCACGGCCATCGTCGCGTTTTCCGCCGACGAGGTCTATGCGATTGCAGAGCTGGTGCGGCGTCAGCGCGGCGGTGCGGCTGTTGTGCTGGGCGCATTGTCTCCACGCACACGCAACGCGCAGGTCGGGCTCTATCAATCCGGTGATGTCGAATATCTGGTTGCGACCGATGCGATCGGCATGGGCCTCAACCTGGATGTCGACCATGTTGCTTTCGCGCAGGATCGCAAATTCGATGGCTACCAGTTCCGCAATCTGAATGCGGGCGAAATGGGCCAGATCGCCGGACGCGCCGGTCGTCACCTTCGCGATGGCACATTCGGCGTGACGGGTCAGGTAGATCCATTCGACGATGAACTGGTGCACCGGGTCGAATCACATCAGTTCGATGCGGTCAAAGTGCTGCAATGGCGCACAACGAATTTCGATTTTGCATCCATTTCCAGGTTGCGGGCGAGCCTTGATGCGGCACCAACCGTGCAGGGTTTGACGCGGGCGCTACCTGCAATTGATCAACAAGCGCTGGAACACCTTGCGCGTTACCCAGAAATCGTTGACATAACGACGAACGCTGCGCGTGTGGAGAAGCTGTGGGAAGCCTGTGCTTTGCCGGATTTCCGCCGCATCGCGCCAGCACAGCATGCCGACTTGATTTCGACACTCTATTTCGACCTCGTCAAACGCGGAACCGTTAACGAGGATTTCATGGCCGAACAGGTGCGGCGGGCGGACCGCACCGACGGAGAGATCGATACGCTATCTGCAAGGATTGCGCAGATCAGAACATGGACGTATGTATCAAACCGCCCAGGATGGCTTGCCGATCCGACACACTGGCAAGAAAAGACTCGGGAAATCGAAGATCGATTGTCCGATGCTTTACATGAAAGGTTGACGAAACGCTTTGTTGATCGCAGGACATCTGTGCTCATGAGGCGCCTAAGAGAGAATGCGATGCTTGAAGCTGAAATCAGTGTGAATGGTGATGTCTTTGTTGAAGGACATCATGTCGGCCAATTGGCGGGTTTCCGGTTTACACCGGTTGCCGGAGCTGAAGGGCCAGATGCCAAGGCTGTGCAAGGCGCAGCGCAGAAGGCGCTTGCGCTGGAATATGAGGCGCGTGCTGCGCGCCTGCATGCCAGCGGCAACAGCGACCTCGCGTTAAGCGCCGACGGCCTTGTCCGCTGGTTGGGTGAGCCTGTCGCTCGTCTGGCAGCTGGCGACAATATCATGAAGCCGCGTGTCATCATGCTGGCTGATGAGCAGCTGAGCGGCAATGCGCGTGACCACGCCGTTGCACGCATCGAGCGTTTCGTGAACCATCAGATCGCGACGGTGCTGAAGCCTCTCGATGATATCTCTCGCGCAGAAGATTTGCAG
Source organism: Agrobacterium sp. CG674 (assembly GCF_053521645.1). Lineage (NCBI taxonomy): Bacteria > Pseudomonadati > Pseudomonadota > Alphaproteobacteria > Hyphomicrobiales > Rhizobiaceae > Agrobacterium > Agrobacterium sp. CG674. Next base: position 165,368 of record NZ_JBNWDZ010000005.1, read on the forward strand.
GGTCTTGCCAAGGGTCTGGCCTTCCAGCTCGTGGAAAACCTCGGCGTGCTGTTCCGTCGCGATGTGACGGAAGAAGTGAAGACGCTCGATCAGGATGCGCGCGCTTCCATGCGCCGCTATGGCATCCGCTTTGGCGCTTACCACGTGTTTTTGCCAGCATTGCTCAAGCCAGCACCTGCTGAGCTGGTGACGCTGCTCTGGGCCCTGAAGAATGACGGTCTTGGAAAGCCAGGTTACGGCGATCTCATTCCAGTTCTCGCCGCCGGCCGTACATCTGTCGTAACGGACCCAAGCTTCGAGCGCATGTTCTACAAGCTTGCAGGCTTCCGCTTCCTCGGAAAGCGCGCCGTTCGTATCGACATTCTGGAGCGTCTGGCCGATCTCATTCGTCCGCTGTTGCAGTGGAAGCCGGGTGCACAGCCACGCCCTGAAGGCGCTTATGATGGTCGTCGTTTTACAACGACCACCGCGATGCTTTCCATCCTCGGCGCTACGCTTGATGACATGGAAGAAATCTTGAAGGGCCTCGGCTACCGTGCCGATCAGGTCAGCGCTGAAGATGCTGCCGCTTTCCTTGGCGGCCAGAGCAACGACGCTGCAAAGACCGAGACACCGGCTGCTGCGGCTGAAGAGCCTGCACAGCATGATGATGCCGATGCCGAGACATCTTCGGAAGAAGCACCTGTCGCAGAAGCCGTTGCAGAGGCACCTGTTGAAGTGACAGCAGAAGAGACACCATCGGCTGCGGAAGCATCCGAGACGGTGACAGAGGTTGCACAGGAGCCAGCGACTGAAGCTGTACCGGCCGAAGTTGCAGAGCCGAAGCCAGTTCTGCTGTGGCGTCCAGGCGGTCGCAACGACACCCAGCGCAGCGACAACCGTCGTCCCGGCAACCGTGGTCAGGGTGAGCGCCGTGCAGAGGGCGGCGAAGACCGCAAGTCTCAGCCACGTGGCAATGCTGGTCGTGATGGTGCCCCCCGTGACAATGCAGCCCGCGAAGGCGACCGCAAGCGTGATGGTGGTCGTCCAGACCGCAACAACAGCAACAATCGCTCTGATCGTCCAGATCGTGGCGAGCGCAAGGATCGGCCAGATCGCAACGACCGTGGTGGCAAGCCGCAGGGTCAGCAGCGTTTCGAAGCCAAGCCACCGCGCAAGGAAAAGCCGCTTGATCCGGATTCACCTTTCGCAAAGCTTGCTGCTTTGAAGGACCAGTTGAAGAAGTAACAGGAAGCCCTCTGCTTTATGGAAAGCAGAGGGCTTTTACTGTCTTGTTTGAACGCATGTGCGGACGGAAAACCGGGCCGCATTTTTTCTGGAAATACTTGATGGGTGAGAAGCAGCAGCCACATGATGCAGGCCGTCAGCGCCTCGATAAATGGCTCTTCTTCGCCCGTATGATCAAATCCAGATCCCTTGCCCAGAGCTATATTCAATCGGGCAATGTCCGCATCAACGGCAACCCCATTCGCCAGTCCAGCCATCTCTTAAAGACGGGTGACAGGCTCGAACTCTCTTTCGAGCGTTCTACCCGCATTCTTGTGGTGCTGGCATCGGGTGAGCGGCGCGGACCTTATGAGGAGGCCAAGCTCCTCTATGATGACCAGACACCACCTCCGGTGCCCAGCGATCGCTTCACCCCGCTGGAGCAGGCCATGCGCGAGCCTGGCAGCGGACGGCCGACGAAGAAGGAGCGCCGTGCGCTCGACAAGTTCATTTCAGACAGCGGTGAAGGCTTCGAATAGCGGTGCCGATGGGCGGCGCAGAGGTGAGGCCACCAGCGCAGCTGGAATAAATGACCCAGATCAGCCCCTTTTTTGAAACCGTTTGTCCTTGCTATCTTGTCACAAAGGCATTACCTCACATGCCAAAATGCCCTGTCTGAAATCCGGGCAAAGGCTTGTTTCTCAAGCCCTGTGGCCCGGCCTGCATATCTGGAGTCCATCATGACGTATGTCGTGACCGATAACTGCATTCGCTGCAAATATACCGACTGCGTCGAAGTCTGCCCCGTCGACTGCTTCTATGAGGGCGAGAACTTTCTGGCGATCAATCCCGACGAATGCATCGACTGTGGTGTGTGCGAACCTGAATGTCCTGCAGAGGCCATCAAGCCAGACACGGAGCCGGGTCTGGACAAGTGGCTGACGCTGAATGCCGAATATGCGGCGATCTGGCCCAACATTACTGTCAAGCGCGATCCTATGCCCGAAGCCAAGGAAATGGATGGCGTCACAGGAAAGCTCGACCTCTACTTCTCGGCAGAGCCGGGCAAGGGCGACTAAGCACATCCTACGATGCGATCCTCTGGATACGTTCCAAAAACAAAAGCCTCCGAGCATCTGCTGCGGAGGCTTTTTGTTGCGCTTGTGGCTATTGCCCGCGCCCGGACTGGAGTGTGGTGGAGAGCAAGGTCAGCAGTGCCACGCTTTCCTCCAGACTTTGCCGCTGACGGCTTTGGAGGATGGCGGACTGCAATCGGTTCATCTCACGCGCAATCGCTGCTGGCTGCCACGTGCGCAGCGCGCGTTCAATGACTGGTTTGCGGCGGAAGTGGATGCCACGTCCCAAGGTCAGCATGACCTGACCGGCCTGCTGCTTCTTGTCATCCATTTCAGCGCGCATCTGGTCCAGCAACTGAAACTGGCGCAGGCAGCCCTGCAGCACCAGAAAGATCGGCGTCTTGGATGCGATGATTTTCTGGGTGGCGTGGAAGAAGGCGTTGCGATCACCCTTCAGGATGGCATCGACTGCGTCGTCTGCCGAAACTGTGCTGGCATCGCCAATGATGGCCAGCACGTCGTCTTCCTCAATCACATCATGTCCGCGGCAATACAGCGCCAGCTTGCGCACCTCGTTGCGCGAGGCGATGCGGTCTCCACCCAGCGATTCCGCCAGTCTTTGCCGCGCGGCTGGAGAAATGCGCAAGTGTTCGGTGGAAAGCTCCTGATCGATCAGGGCATTCAAGGCGCGCGCATCGTCTGCATAGCAGGGAATGGCCGCGATAGAACGGGAGGGTTCGGCAATCTTGCGAAGGCCTGTGCCCTTCTTGAGGTCGCCCGCCTCGATAATCAGGAAGCTTGCTTCTGGTGGGTTATCAGAGAGAACCTGCAAGGCATCGACAAGCGCCTTTTCATTGGCGGCACCTTTGACCCAAACCAGCTTTTCGCCGCCGAACAGGCCGATGGAATTAACCTCATCCAGAAGCCGTCCGGGATCGCCGTGGAGGTCCGCCGCTGTCAGTTTCAAGGATGCAAAGGCATCGTTGGCGTCTATGCCGGTCTTGGATGCGATCAGCGAAGCGCGCTCCGAGACAAGGCCACGATCTGGACCATAGAGAACGAAAACGCGAAAACGCTCCGCCGGTTTCTCGGCGAAGCGTTCGAATTCATGCGACTTGATTTCCGTCATGATCGCTCTCAGCGGCTGAGCGTGGCGGCAATATCCGTCTGGATAATTTCGGCAAGCTCTCTTGCTGCGCGGTTTTCACCATCGCGGATGGCGCGGATCTTGGCAAATTCCTGCTGTGGCAGATCAAGCATGGCGGTGACGGTGCGCGTCGCCGCGCGCAGAACCTGGCCATCAGACACGCGCGTCAGCACGTATTTGCCGGTCATGCTCACGCGACCGGGGAAGGGGCCGTCATAGTTGTTCTTGCTCACCGAAAGGCTGGTGTCGTCGGTGACTTCGGTGGATGTCGCGCTTGATTTGACCGTAATCTTGACGTCGTATTCCTTGCTAGTCGGGGCACCCGCTCCGCCATAGGCCAGGAAGACGAGGTGATTGCGCACTTCCTGCGTGACGCGGTCACCCGCATCCGCAAATTCGACGGTTTGCAGCTTCTGGCGCGTGCCAGAAGCTTCGCTGTAGAGCGGACGCACCTGACATCCAGCCAGCAGACCAGCGCACACAGTGATGGATATTGCGGCGGCTATGCGGCCCCATCGGGAATAGGCATCAAACAACAATGTTCACAATCCTTTGTGGAACCACAATGATCTTCTTGGGCGCAGCACCGGCCAACGCTGCCTTGACGGCATCCAGTTCAAGCACGGCTGCGCGCACGGCATCTTGATCCGCATCGCGCGCGATTGTCAATTCGCCACGCTTCTTGCCATTGATCTGGATGGGCATCACCACCTCATTTTCTTCAATGAGGGCGGGGACGAAGACCGGCCATGCGCTTTGGGCGACAAGGCCTTCATTGCCCAGTGCCGTCCAGCATTCTTCGGCCAGATGCGGTGTCATCGGTGCGATCAGACGCACGAGAATTTCGGCCGCATCGCGGGCAGCGGCCTTCATATCCTCGGATTTTCCGCCAGCAGCGACCTCTGCGAATGGGCCGGCCAGCGTGTTGACCAGTTCGTAGATGCGGGCAATTGCCTTGTTGAAGGCAAGCTTGTCCAGATCGTCCTGCACGGCTTTCAGCGTCTTGTGGGCAGCCTTGGATACGCTGAGGCCTTCGCCCTGCGTGGCGGGTGCTGGCTTGACGGATTTCAGCTCTTCCGCCGCCTCACCGATGATGCGCCAGACGCGCTGAACGAAACGATGCGCGCCTTCCACACCGGCTTCAGACCAGATCACGTCACGGTCCGGCGGGCTATCCGACAGAACGAAGAAGCGGGCGGTATCAGCGCCGTAAGAGGCGATGATGTCGTCGGGATCGACAACGTTCTTCTTCGACTTCGACATTTTTTCAATCGAGCCGATCTGAACTTCGTCACCGCCTGACAGCAGGAAGGCGCGGCGTTTGCCGTCTGTTTCCTCGATGCGGATATCGGCAGGCACGACCCACTGACCGTTCTGGCCTTCGCCAAGACGGTATGTTTCATGCACGACCATGCCCTGCGTAAACAGCCCCTTGAAGGGCTCCTTCACGTCCACATGGCCGGTTGCCTTCATGGCGCGGGTGAAGAAGCGCGAGTAAAGCAGATGCAGGATCGCATGCTCGATGCCGCCGATATACTGATCGACCGGCAGCCAGTGACTGGCGACCTTTGGATCGGTCGGCTGTTCTTCCCAAGGGGCCGTGAAGCGGGTGAAATACCAGCTGGAGTCGACGAATGTATCCATCGTGTCGGTTTCCCGGCGCGCGGCATGACCGCATTGCGGGCAGGAAACGTGGCGCCAGGTGGGGTGGCGATCCAGCGGATTGCCCGGCACATCGAAGGTGACGTCGTCGGGCAGCTTGACCGGCAGGTCCTTCTTGGGAACCGGAACGACGCCGCAAACTTCGCAATGGATGACCGGGATCGGGCAACCCCAATAACGCTGACGGGAAATACCCCAGTCGCGCAGGCGGAAGTTGACCTTGCGTTCAGCCTGAGGCGCATTGCCCAGCATGTCTGCCGAAAGCTTTGCAACGACAGCCTCAAAAGCGTCCGTCGTCGTCATGCCGTTCAGGAACTGCGAGTTGATCATGACGCCGTCATCAACGAATGCAGTGTCGCCGATGGCAAATGTTTCTGCGTTCTCGCCTTCCGGCATCACGACAGGAACGACAGGCAGATCGTATTTGCGTGCGAAATCCAGATCGCGCTGGTCGCCGGACGGGCAGCCGAAGATGGCGCCTGTGCCGTAATCCATCAGCACGAAGTTGGCGATATAAACCGGTATTTCGATTGTTGGGTCGAGGGGATGAACGACCTTGACGCCTGTATTGAAGCCGCGTTTTTCAGCGGTTTCCAGGGCAGCCAGAGACGTTCCCTGACGACGGCATTCATCGCAGAACTCTGCAATCTCGGTGCTGGTTTCAGACAGCTTTCTGGCCAGCGGATGGTCCGCTGCAATGGCAAGGAACGACGCACCGAACAATGTGTCGGGGCGCGTGGTGTAAACGGTGATATCATCAAAACCGGCAGGGGCGGTGGAGGCCACGGTCTGCCAGCGCAAGGACAGGCCTTCCGATTTGCCAATCCAGTTCTTCTGCATCAGACGGACTTTTTCCGGCCACTGATCCAGCTGGTCCAGCTCGTCCAGCAAATCCTGGCTGAAATCGGTGATGCGGAAGAACCACTGCGTCAGTTCGCGTTGCTCGACCAGTGCGCCGGAGCGCCAGCCGCGTCCATCGATGACCTGCTCATTGGCCAGAACGGTGTGATCGACCGGGTCCCAGTTAACCTTGGACTGCTTGCGGTAAACAAGGCCCTTTTCCATGAAGTCGATGAACAGCGCCTGCTGCTTGCTGTAATATTCCACATCGCAGGTTGCGAATTCGCGGGTCCAGTCCAGAGACAGACCCATGGATTTCAGCTGGCCGCGCATGGTGGCAATGTTCTGGTAGGTCCAGTCCTTGGGGTGGACCTTGTTCTGCATGGCGGCGTTTTCGGCAGGCATGCCGAATGCGTCCCAGCCCATGGGGTGAAGAACATTGTAGCCGCGTGCGCGCTTGTATCGTGCAACCACATCGCCCATCGCATAGTTGCGAACATGGCCCATGTGGATACGGCCCGATGGATATGGAAACATCTCAAGGACGTAATATTTCTCGCGGGTGTCGCTGTTGTCTGTCACGAAGACATTGTCTTCGTTCCATTTTTGCTGCCAGCGCGGCTCGGCGTCGCGAGGATTATAACGTTCGATGGCCATACTTCTGAAATCCGGGTATCAAGGGGAAAATTTGCGCTGACCTTCACCATGAAATAGCCTAGGCGTCAAGTTTGGCAGGGCTTTGGATGGGCGCAATGTTGGTTTACAGCGTTCAAATGGTGACAATGGTGCTTGGCATCAAGGCTTGCGGTCGCTACTGAAACCCTATCCCTGTATTTAAGCGAAGGTCTGATATGGAAATCGAAGCGCGTCTTGAAGACATCACGCAGCGAATTGCGACAGTTGCCGAGAAAGCTGACCGTGAGGCTGGCAGCGTGGCGCTTGTGGCCGTTTCGAAAACCTTCGAGGCGGATACAATCCAGCTGGTGATCGATTGTGGCCATCGCATATTCGGCGAAAACCGGGTTCAGGAAGCGCAAGGCAAGTGGCCGGGCCTCAAAGAAAAGACCGGCGGTATCGAGCTTCATCTCATCGGTCCTTTGCAATCCAACAAGGCCGCTGATGCCGTTGCGCTGTTTGATGTCATCGAAACCGTGGACCGCGAGAAAATTGCCCGTGCTCTTGCGGATGAGTGCAACAAGCAGGGCAGAGCGCTTCGTTTTTACGTACAGGTCAATACCGGCATGGAGCCACAAAAGGCGGGCATCGATCCGCGTGAGACCGTGGCTTTCGTGGCCATGTGCCGGGACGAGCTGAAGCTTAATGTGGAAGGCCTGATGTGCATTCCGCCTGCGGAGGAATATCCCGGACCACATTTCGCGCTGTTGGCGAAGCTAGCGAAAGAATGCGGCGTGGAAAAACTGTCCATGGGCATGTCCGGTGATTTCGAAACGGCCATTGAATTCGGCGCGACAAGCGTGCGGGTCGGATCGGCGATCTTCGGCACGCGCTGAAACCTTCTAACACTTAATGTAAAAAGCCACGGCATCGGTAAGATGCCGTGGCTTTTTGTTGGGTGGCCGGGGCGCAAGCCCCTTGCTATCAATCGAAGGCGATCAGTTTGTCCGTTGATGTGACGGGCTTGCCATCGACCGAAACCTCGACATCCGAGGAACCTTCGGTGCGCTTGATGGCGACTTCCCGCACCTTGCCGTCCAGGGTGATCTTTGCCGAGAAGCCATTCCAGCTTTCTGGCAGCGATGGCGTGATGTGCAGTTTGCCATCGATGCGGGTGATACCGAGAATGCCCTCGACAGCCGCACGATAGAGCCATCCAGCAGAACCTGTGTACCAGCTCCAGCCACCACGACCTGCATAGGCGCCTGCGCCATAGACATCCGCCGTGACCACATAGGGCTCGACCCGGTAAGTCTCTGACGATGAGCGGTCCAGCGCATGGTTGACCGGGTTGAGCATGGAGAAGCACTTCCATGCATCCTCGCTGCGACCGAGCTTTGCCAGCGCCATCACGACCCAGGTGGCAGCATGGGTATATTGGCCACCGTTTTCACGCACACCCGGAGGATATGCCTTGATATAGCCCGGGTCCTGCGGAGAGCGCGAGAAGGGAGGCGTGAAGAGGCGGATGATGCCCGCTTCTTCATCGACAAGCTCTCGCATCACGGCATCCATGGCCTGCGTCGAGCGCTGCTCTTCACCTTCGCCAGACAGAACACTCCAGCTCTGGCCAAGCGAATCGATGCGGCATTCCTCGCTTGTGATGGAGCCGAGCGGGGTGCCATCATCAAAGTAGCCGCGACGGTAGTATTCGCCATCCCAGCCCGCAGTTTCGAGTGCTGCACGCAGCTTGTCGCGGTGGGTCTTCCAGGCCTCGACACGGTCGAGATCACGGCGTTCCTCAGCGATGTCGATGAAGTCGCGCAGGGTTCCGGCGAGGAACCAGCCCAGCCAGACGCTGGTGCCCTTGCCCGCAACGCCCACGCGGTTCATGCCGTCGTTCCAGTCTCCACCGAGGATCAGCGGCAGGCCATTTTCGCCCGTGCGCTGAATAGCAAGGTCGAGTGCCAATGCGGCGTGCTCGTAAAGGCTTGCCGATGTCTCGCTAGTTTCCGGCTGGAAGAACGCATCGTGCTGTCCGGGTGTCAGAGCGGGACCCTTGAGGAACGGAATGTTCTGCTCAAGAATGGCCTTGTCGCCCGTCGCCACGATGTACTGGTGGGTCGCATAGGCAAGCCAGACCACGTCATCGGAGATGGTCGTGCGAACGCCCGCTCCCGTCAGTGGCAGCCACCAATGTTGAACGTCACCTTCCGCAAACTGGCGACCGGCTGCCCGCAGGACCTGCTCGCGGGCCAGTGCTGGCTGGTAGAGCAGGAAGGCCAGCGTATCTTGCAGCTGATCTCGGAAACCGAATGCACCGCTCGACTGATAGAAGGCTGTACGCGCCATGATGCGGCATGCCAGTGCTTGGTAAGGCAGCCAGCTGTTGACCATGTGGTTGAAGCCAGCATCCGGTGTCTCGACCTGCAACTGGCCTGTAAAGCCGTTCCAGAACGCCTTGTTTTCCGCAAGAACAGCATCGAAATCAGCGTTGCGGATGTCCTTGACCAGAGCACGGGCTTCTTCAGACGTATCCGTATCACCGAGATAGAACAGGATATGCCGTTCTTCGCCGGGCTTCAGGTGGATTTCCTGCATGACAGCGGCACAAGGTGCGCCATCAAGTTCGACGCTTCCAGAGAGGGCTGCGCCGGACAGGATGGCCTGCGGGGCATGGACCGATCCGTAGCGACCGATGAATTCCCGCTTGCTGGTTGTGAAGCTGGTTGCCTGTTCCTGAAGAGCTAGGAACGAAGTCCGTGCGCTGTAATCGATGCTGTAAGGGTTTGATGCGAACAGCGCGCCCGTTTCCTCATCATGCGTGCTTAGAATGAACGGCGCCGATTTCTGCGTGTTGTTGCCCAGCACCCACTCGACATAGCCGTAGGTCTTGAGGCGACGGTTCTGCGTGCCGACGTTGCGGACGGTCAGGCGGGAAAGCTTGACTGGCCGTTCACGATCCACTGTCTGCGTGACTTCGATATCGAGCCCGTCATCGACGCTGCGCATAACCGAGTAGCCAAGGCCGTGACGGGTTTCGAAGACCGCCTCGGGATTGCGCGACAGGGCCGCAAATGGCGAGTGAATCTTGCCGCTTTCGACATCGGCAACGTAGATCGCTTCACCGGGCCGGTTTACGACAGGATCGTTGCTCCATGGCGTCAGCTGGTAGTCGCGCGAGTTGCGGCTCCATGTGAAGCCTGCGCCTTCTGCCGAGATATGGAAGCCGAAACGCTCGTTCGAGATGACGTTGATCCATGGCTGCGGCGTGGCCTGACCACCATGCAGACGCACGACATATTCATCGCCGCTCTTGGTGAAACCGCCAAAGCCGTTCCAGAAGTCCAGATCATTGGCATCCTCGACCGGCTCTCCGTGCTGGAAGGCGGGTGCCGGCAGGCGCGCCTGCGCGGATTCGCTGCCTTCGGGGCCACGAGTGGCCGCAAAGAGAGAAACGGCGCGGTTGACCTGATCGACGATCTTGCCGTTGCGAACGTGAAGAACGACACGCGAGGCGGCAAGCAGCGCTGACCATGTTTCCTCATCGATGAGGTCACGACGAACGGAGAAGACGTGCGGACGTCCGCCATCTGCCGGATTGATGCGGCGCTGCGCTTCGGAGATAAAGTCGAGTGCATGCTGCATATCCTGAGCATAGGAGGCTGCACGTTCATTGACGATAACGAGATCGAAAATGACGCCGCGTGTGCGCAGATATTCATGCGCACTCAAGGCTTCGCGGGCGATATCCATGTCCATATCGTCGTTAATGCGCAGACTGAAGATCGGGAAATCGCCCGAGATCGCCAGCGGCCACAGCGAACGCTGCGAGGCAAGGCCGGTCTTCAGCGTATCGGCATCAGCGCGAAGGTGCATATCCGGATAGACAAGGTAGCGGGCCAGATGCTGGAAGGCCGCTGCCTGCTGCGATGTGACGCCCACATGGCGCATCTGCACCTGCGTGCGGGTCCAGGCATGGACCAGCTCATGCGCAAAGGCATCCGGGTGGCGGTAGCGATCAATCGCCTTGTCGACATCTTCGCGGCTTGGTGCGGCGATGGTCCAGAATATGACGCTGACTTTCTTGCCCGCCGGAACGCGCACGACGCGGCGCAGCGACAGGATTGGATCGAGCGTAAAGCCGTCCATTCCAGACAGTGTTGCACCCGGATCGAACGCGGCGGCTTCGCCGAGCGAACGGCCACGTCCGAGGAACTTGGCACGGTCTGTTTCGAACTCCGTCGGGCGTGCTGGGCCGGCATTGTCTGCCGCCAGATGCGCGATCACAGTGCCGGGTTCGCTCGGGCTGCGCTTGTTGCGCCATGCACGGATGACGTCACCACGCTTGCCGATTTCTGTCTGCACGAACATACGCGAGAACAGCGGGTGGGCGTTGTCATCGTCATCATTGGCGATGACGGGTTCCAGGTAGGAGGTGACTTCAATGTAGCGATCTTCCGAACCGACATTGAGAAGTGTCACGCGACGGCCTTCAGCATCATGTTCTGTCGCAACGATGCATTCGACCACACTCTGCAGATCGCCAACGGTCTTGTGGAATTCTGCCTTGTCGTCCGTGAAGACCGTCTTGGTCTTTTCCCCCGCTGCGACGCGTGGTTCTGCTGTGGCACTCCACCAGTCGCCAGAGACCGTGTCGCGCAGGAACAGGAACGTGCCCCAGCGATCTTCGGTCGGATCTGCCTTCCAACGCGAGATCGACACGCCATTCCATCTGGAATAGCCAGCGCCCGTGGCGGTCAGCATGGTGGAGTAGTGGCCGTTGGAGAGGAACACGACTTCGCGGTCGCGCAGCGCAGGATCGGCTATGGTGCGGACTTCCGCACGCAGCAGATCGGCCTGTTCCTTGCCGGGCGTTTCCGGCTCGTATTTCGCGCTCATGACGGGCACTTCGCGCGGTGCCTTTTCCTGAAGCAGCAATTCTGCGGCTTCGATCACAGGATCGGCGTGGAAGAGTTCGCGCAAGATGCCGTCCATGACGACGTTGGCAACGGCTGCAATCGACATGCCATGGTGGTGCGCATAGTAGTTGTAAACGACGGCGCAAACCTTGCCATCCGGCACGCGGGTGGGGGTAAAATCCACGGCATCATGGAAGCCGTATTTGCCGAGCGCGCCCAGCGCACGCAGCTTGTCGAGGTTTTCAAGGGCGCCCTCAGGATCGTACTGCGATGCCAGGATCGACGCGTAAGGTGCGATAACAGCGTTCTGACCAAGACCACGCTTCAGGCCCAGAGTGGGCACGCCGAAGTTCGTATATTGGTAGTTCATGTTGTGGTCGCGGGCGTTGAAGGCCGCCTCGGAGATACCCCATGGCGTGCCGAGACGGCGGCCATGGTTGATCTGTTCCTTGACTATAAGATTGTTCGTCTGGTTCAGAATGCCGCCGTGACGCTCCTGCATCACGAGCGGTGGCATCAGATATTCGAACATCGATCCGGACCAGGATACCAACGCGCCCTGCGCGCCGATTGGCACAACCTGACGTCCCAGGCGGTACCAATGTTCCGTCGGCAGATCGCCCTTGGCGATGGCAAACAGGCTGGTCAGGCGGCATTCGGACGCCAGAAGGTCGTAGCAGGCTTCGTCGAGTTCCTGGCTGTCTACGCGGTAGCCGATGGAAAGCAGGCGGCGATCCTTGCGGTAGAGGAAGGCAAAGTCCATCGAGAAGGCGAGATCGCGGCTGCGTTCGCATAGCGAAATCAGACGCTCACGCAATGGATCGATGGTGGAGAGATCAAACGCGCTGTCGGAAATATGCGCTTCGCAGCAATCCACCAGCGACTGTGCCCAGCGGGTGACTTCCGCACTCTGCCCGGATTTGACTTCGAGATCGAGATTGGACGCCAGCTTCTGAATATCACGGGCTAGCACGGCCAGATTGATGACGCGGATCGACGCAAACTCGTGCTCGCGCTTGACAGAGGCAAGTGCTGCGGAGAAGCCGATGATGCGTTCTTCCAGCCGGCGGTGCAGCGGACGAAGGTTCTTGCGATCGTCAGGCAGTTCCTTCAGCGTTTCGCGCAGGATGCCTGCAACATCTCCGATGCCGTCGAGATTGCCCTGGAGATGGGCCGATGGCGCTTCCGCCCACTGGCGGCAGGCAGACGAGATGGCAATGAGATGACCGGCGAGGTTACCGCTGTCGACAGCTGAAACGTAGCGTGGTCCGAGCGTCTGCAAGGTATCATTATGATACCAGTTGAACAGATGGCCGCGATATTTGTCCATCTTTTCAACCGTCTCGATGGTTTTTTCCATCCGCTCGACGGTTTCCGAGAAGCTGATCCAGCCGAACTGGCGTGCCGAAATCACAGACAGCAGATAAACACCGATATTGGTCGGCGAGGTGCGGCTGGCAACCAGAGGCTCAGGTGTTTCCTGATAGTTATCGGGCGGCAGATAGTTCTCAGACGATGTTACAAAGGCTTCGTAATAGCGCCATGTCCGGCGAGCAATCTTGCGCAGCTCGCTGGAAACATGTTCCGAAACGAACAGGCGATCTTCGGTTTCGGCTGACTGGCTAACATACCAGGCGACGACCGGAGAGAAGATCCACAGCAGGGCAAAGGGCAGGCCGACCAGAAACGCGTTGTCGCCGGGAAGGGCTGCGAAAATCAGTCCGAGCAGCGCGACAACGGGCGCGTGCCACATCTGGCGATAATAATCGAAGATGCTGCCCTGCGCGCTGGACTGAATGCTGGCGGCGGTGCGCCATTCCAGCATCAGCTTGCCGCTGACGAATAGACGGTAGAGGGAGCGGACGATTGCGTCTGCCATCAGGCAGGCACCGTCGGCAATGAAGACAATCCGCAACGCGACCTGTGCGTTGGTTGCCCGCACTTCGGACCAGAGCGTGTGGAAATGCGCTTGCGGAACAATGTCTGTGGAACGGGGCACAACGCCCGAAATCAGCGACAGGGTGGGGGCGACGAAAAGCGAGAAGATCAGCAGGATTTGCCAGATCAGCGCACCCAGCGGGCCCATGAAGTACCAGCCGAGAACGGATGCGACGAACCATGCAACCGGCGTCAGCGAGCGACGCAGGTTGTCGATCATCTTCCAGCGACCGATGGCGGTTACGCCGCGCTTGGGATCCATGATGTAAGGCAGGAGCTGCCAGTCGCCACGCGCCCAGCGATGCTGGCGCGAGACTTCGACCTCATAACGGGTTGGATAATCTTCGACGAGTTCAACGTCTGTGACCAGTGCACAGCGCGCAAACGAACCTTCCAGAAGGTCATGGGACAGAACGGCGTTTTCTTCGATACGGCCCTTGAGCGCCGTTTCGAATGCATCAACGTCATAAAGGCCCTTGCCTGTGAAGGTGCCCTCGGAGGTCAGATCCTGATAAACGTCTGAAACGGTGAAGACGTAAGGGTCGATACCGCGATTGATGGAGAAGACGCGCTGGAAGACGGATGCGTCTTTGCCGGTGGTGAGCGACGGTGTCACGCGCGGCTGGAGCAGACCGTAACCGTGGATCACGCGACCGGTGACGGGGTCGTGGACCGGACGGTTGATCGGGTGGTGCATTTTGCCGACGAGTTTGGTAACGGCGTCGCGCATCAGGCGGGTATCGGCGTCCAGCGTCATGACGTATTTGACATTCTCAGGCACCATGTTGGCGCCATTGAGGAAGGTCGTATCCTTGTCGCCACGCAGCAGCATGTTCAGCTCATGCAGCTTGCCGCGCTTGCGCTCCCAACCCATCCAGCAATCTTCCGCCGGATTGTAGAGGCGGCGGCGATGGAGCAGGAAGAACCGCTTCTTGCCGTCGAATGCGTAGCGGGCGCTCAGCGCCTCGACTTCGCGCTTGGCATATTCCAGAATTTCGTTGTCTTCAGGCGTCTGTTCGAACTTGGCATCGCGCCAGTCGCTGATCAGCGCGAAATAGATTTCGCCATGCGGGTTGGCGAGATAATGCACTTCGATGTTGCGGACCATTTCGTCCACGCTGTCGCGGCTGGTCAGCATGCAGGGAACGGCCAGCAGGGTGCGGGCATCCTGTGGGATGCCTTCCTTGAACTCGTAGCCAACCAGACGGAATGGTTTGACGAAGAAGGTCACGACCGTGTTGAACAGGCCGGTTGCGCCTTCGGATGCCGGCAATGCGAACATCAGCAGGAATGCGCTTACGACATACCAAGGCATGCCGGCATCGGAGAGGAACCAGCCAACCGCAGCCATGGCCAAGGCCGTCAGTACCATGACCGGCACGGCAACCGAAAGCCAGTTGAACTTGCGCATGAAACGCACAATGCGCTGCGAAACCTGAGGGTTGTAACCAATCCGGTCTTCCAGCTCCTGGCGGCGTTGGCCAATCAGGAAGCTGCCGACGTTGGGCGCATGCGGGTGCACCTCATCGGAAGCGGCGGTTTCCGTCACCATATCAATGGCGGACTGGGCCACCTCGATTTCCGACTGCGGCGAACGGCGCGCGAGGAGTTCGATCGTGTTGCGGTAGGTGTTACGCGATCCGAAATCCAGAGTGTTATAGTCTGTCTGCTCGCGCAGAACCTTGTCGATATGGCTGACTTCTTCAAACCAGACCGACCATTCGGTATCATCGATTTCACGCAGGCTTCGGACGATATTGCCCATCGTCACATTGCCGGAGGCGAGGCGATTGTGCTCCGCCATCATGATGTTTTCGGCGTCGGTTCCGGCTTGGCGCAGACGCTCCTCAAGCCAGTTGAGCGCAAAGCCCGACGTCTGCGAACCGTTACGCAGGCGATAGAGGAACTGGGTCGAGAATGTGGGGTCGTCTACAAGGCCGTCATTCTGCTTCAGAAGCGCTTCGGAGGCATCCGCATCGTTGAGGCGGATGATCTCGTCGACGACTTCATTGGCGCGCTGGCGCATGCGGCGCGAACGCTCGACGCGGATCGAAATGCGGCGCAGGTTTTCAATCAGCACAAAGCGCAGGATGGATGGCAACGCCCAGAGTTCGCCGATCTGGAGTGTCTTTGACGTCTGGTAGCCCTCAACCAGTGCCGTCATGCTCTCGCGTGAAATCGTGCTGTGCGTATGTGCGACATAGAGCCATGCCAGCGCCATAACCCGGGGTATCTCGACATTGCCGATTCTGACCGTCGGCAGCTGGCGGTAGAACTTGCGCGGGAAGTCGCGACGGACTTCCTGAATGGCCTCTTCAATCACGTAGTGATTGTCCAAAAGCCATTCCGCAGCTGGCGTGATCGTTGCGCCATTTTCGGCATCGACGGCCGTCGTACGATAAACGCGCAGGATTTCCTTTTCGTTTTCACGATGGCGCGCGAAGAAATCGAACTCCATGAAGCCGGGAAGGCCATCCGCCCCGGATCTGGAGAGTTCGGCTCCAATATCCCTTAACTCTTCGATTGTGAAGTAAACCGAGCGTATCGAATCATTGTGATCGATCTGCTTTGCTTCTGAATCACGGGCGGCGGCGGTCGGCGTAATATGAAATGACATCGGGCTCGTATTCTGCACTCTGTGAGGGGCTGGTCGATCTAACCGAACTTGTTTCAGATTGCTCTTGAAGATTGAAACAGTGTGGACGCTTTATTTCTCGCTGATCCTGAACCTATGCTGAACCATAGCGAACCAGCGGCGATGTTTACATGACATATTACGACACATTATCATGGCATTTTTTGGCATGGGTGTGCCCCGAATTGAAGCAAATCAATTGCTTGGGAGGCGCAAACGGGTTTTGCGCGAGACCGCGCACCCTCTTCATGATTCAATTTCGCATACTCCCCCAAGCGAAAAACACCTCATGCCGATCGTGTTCTATCTCGCCATGAAAAACCCCTGATGTCTACGTCTTTCTGCACGGCAGAAGGGTCGACGTTTAAGGGAATGATTTCATGCACGATCTGTTCCATGCCACCGGTTTCACTTCTGTGCAAGAGGCCAGATCAGAGCCGCATGGTGGATTGTGTTTGCCCTGCCCTGCCTTACCTCGCATCGGATTTCGTGCTAGACAGCCACGCTTGCAAAACGCTTCTTACCCCATTGCCGGACTTCGAAATGACCCAGTTCAAAAATGCCGATACCGTTGCCAACCACATGCCTGACGTCATGGCGATCCGCCATCATCTGCATCGCAATCCTGAAATTGGCCTGTCGGAATTCCAGACCTCGGATTTCGTTGCGCAGAAGCTCTCGGATATGGGCTATGAGGTCACACGCGGCCTTGCGGGCACCGGCGTCGTGGCCAGCCTGCGCAACGGCACGAGCGGACGCTCTGTTGGTATTCGTGCTGATTTCGATGCACTGCCGATCCTTGAGGAGACGGGGGCGGACTATGCCAGCCTCAATCCGGGCGTGATGCATGCCTGTGGTCATGACGGGCACACGGCTATGCTGCTGGGGGCGGCAAAGATCATTGCCGAGCGCCGCAATTTCGATGGCACGCTGCATCTCATTTTCCAGCCTGCGGAAGAGAATTTTGGCGGGGCGCGGATGATGATCGAGGACGGGCTTTTCGAGCGTTTCCCCTGCGATGCAGTGTTTGCGCTTCACAATGAGCCCGGCTTGCCATTTGGGCAATTCGTGCTTCGTGATGGGCCGATCATGGCTGCGGTGGATGAATGCAAGATCACGGTCAACGGTTTTGGCGGCCATGGCGCGGAGCCGCAAAGTGCTCTTGACCCAATCGTTGCCGGTGCCAGCATCATCATGGCGCTTCAGACGATTTCGTCTCGCAACATTCACCCCATGACACCAACCGTGGTGACTGTGGGTGCGTTTCACGCCGGTGTCGCCAGCAATGTCATTCCTGAGACAGCCGAAATGCTGCTGACGATCCGCTCATTCGACCCGTCTGCCCGTGACGAGCTGGAGAAACGGATCCGGATGATCGCTGAAGGGCAGGCTGCGAGCTATGGCATGAGCGTGACGCTGGATTATCAGCGGGGTTATAACCCCACCGTCAACCACGCAGCTGAGACGGCCTATATCACCGATCTTGCAACCCGCTTTGCAGGTGCAGGCAATGTTGCGGAAATGGCGCGCCCCAGCATGGGTGCAGAAGACTTTGGCTATATGCTTGAGGAGAGGCCGGGGGCTTATTTCTTCATCGGCACGAAGCGTACCGAGAACGACCCTCCGCTGCATCATCCAAAGTATGATTTCAATGACGACATATTGCCGATCGGCACCGCGTTCTGGGTTGAACTGGCGGAAGATTATTTGAAAAGCCGGTAAGGGCGGTCGCGGGGATCAGCCAATGACCCCGCAAATGACGGCAGCGACGAAAGCGAAGCATAGGCCAGCGATGACGGCGTGAACGGCGGACTTCCAGTTCCATACTGATGCAGGCGACGGCGTGAAATCTTTGATCTTTCCGGCTTTGGAATAAGACATCGAACCCTCCCTTGGATAACATTTGGCCGAAGCGGCAAGTGTTCAGGCTATGACGTAGTCTATCCTTGTTCCGGGCAGTCTTTGCAGAGACAGATTTTCGTATGTCGGGGCAATCGTAAAAAATACCTATCGTCACAAGCCTCCAAGCTCGTGACGAAATACCAATTGCCGGGACATAGGGCGCAACAGGGCACCAGACGGCGCTGTTGCGTCAGTCAGCAAAGCGCGCAAGCGCTGCAGCCATGACGGCAGGATCGACATTACCGCCGGATGCAACGGCAATGACCGTGTCTGCGTCGATCTCATCGCCTCGAAAAAGGGCCGCAGCGAGTGCAACGGCACCGCCGGGTTCGATCACCACCTTCAATCGCAGAAAGGCGAGGACCATGGCTCTGAGTGCTTCGTCTTCGGTTACGGCCATTCCCTTGCCGCAACGCCCGGTCATGATGGGGAAGGTAATGCTGCCCGGTTGGGGTGTGATGATGGCGTCGCAGATCGAACCCGAAAGTGCTTCGTTGCGTTCGATCTTTCCTGAAGCCAGAGAACGGGCCACATCGTCGAATTTCTCAGGCTCGCAGGTTCTGACAGTATAGTGCGGCGCCTTTGCTTCCAGTGCCAGCGCTATGCCTGATGTCAGGCCGCCACCGCCGCAGGGAACAAGTACGTCGGCTGTCTCGATGCCATGCTCGCGCCCCTGCTCGGCAATTTCGAGCCCGACGGTTCCCTGACCTGCAATGACCAGAGGCTCGTCAAAGGGCTTGATCAGGGTCAGGCCGCGTTGTTCAGCGAGTTTTGCGCCGATGGCGTCGCGGTCGTCCTTGGTGCGGTCGAACAGAACGACCTCGGCTCCGTAAGCTCGCGTATTGTCGATTTTGATCTTCGGCGCATCCTGCGGCATGATGATGACCGAGGGTACGCCGTGCAATGCGGCCGCAAGTGCGACCCCTTGCGCATGATTGCCGGATGAAAAGGCGATCACGCCCCGCTTGCGCACCTCTGGCGCCAAGCCCGATACCGCCGACCAGCCACCGCGAAATTTGAAAGAGCCTGTGCGTTGCAGGCACTCGGCCTTCACGAAGATCTTTCGCCCGGCGATGTCATCCAGAAAGGGCGATGATAAAAAGGGTGTGCGGCTTGCTTCATCGCCAATGCGCTGGCGGGCCGCTTCAATCATCGCAATGTCTGTCACGCTATCCTCGTCGGTATGTCACACGGCCCCCGCTCAAGCGGTCTCGTCTTGGCCGAGAAAGTCCCCGGCGACGCCGAGGACTTGTGGCAAAGGTTTAGTTCAAGCCAGCGTATAAGCTGTTTTCACCGTTGTGAAGAACTCGCTGGCATATTTTCCCTGCTCGCGTGGACCGAAGGACGATGCCTTGCGACCACCAAATGGAACGTGGAAATCGACGCCGGCTGTCGGCAGGTTGACCATCACCATGCCGGCTTCGGCATTGCGCTTGAAGTGCGTTGCGTGCTTGAGGCTTGTCGTGGCGATGCCGGAAGACAGACCGAATGGCGTGTCGTTGGCGGCAGCAAGCGCCTCGTCATAGTTCTTGACGCGGATGACAGCGACGACAGGCCCGAAGATTTCTTCCTGGGAAATGCGCATGCTGTTTGTCGCTTCGGTGAACAGCGCAGGCTGGAGGAAGAAGCCTGGTGTTTCGCACTTCACAAGTTCGCCGCCGAAAGCGAGCTTCGCGCCTTCCTGCTTGCCGATCTCGATGTAATCGGTGTCCTGCTTCAGCTGCTTTTCATCAACGACGGGACCAACATGGGTGTTCTTGTCCAGCGCATTGCCGACGTTGATTTTCTTCAGACGCTCAGTGAGGGCCGCGACGAACTTGTCATGAATGCCTTCAGTCACGATGAGGCGCGAAGACGCCGTGCAGCGCTGTCCGGTGGAGTAGAAGCCGGAATTGGCGGCGGCTTCGACAGCGACATCCAGATCCGCGTCATCAAGAACGACGAAGGGGTTCTTTCCGCCCATTTCCAGCTGGAACTTGCGGTTAAAGGGCAGGGAAGATGCCGCAACGCGCTGGCCTGTGCCAGTGGAGCCGGTAAAGGTGATGCCAGCCAGATGCGGGCTGTCGAGCATGGCCTGACCAACGACAGAGCCGCGACCCATGACGAGGTTCAGGACGCCCTTTGGCAGACCCGCGCGGTGCAGAATATCAACGATGGCCCATGCGCAGCCCGGCACCAGATCGGCAGGCTTGAAGACGATGGTGTTGCCATAGCAAAGGGCCGGAGCGATTTTCCAGGCGGGAATGGCAATCGGGAAGTTCCACGGGGTGATGATGCCGATAACGCCGAGCGGCTCGCGGGTGACTTCTACGCCGATATTGGGGCGGGCAGACGGGATGACTTCGCCTGCAAGGCGCAGGGCCTCACCTGCGAAGAAGTCGAAAATCTGGGCAGCGCGGATAGTTTCACCGATGCCTTCAGCAAGAACCTTGCCTTCTTCACGGGCCAGCAAAGCGCCAAGCTCTTCCTTGCGGGCAAGGATTTCGTCGGCAGTTTTTTTCAGGATTGCGTGACGTTCCAGAATGCCTGAACGTGACCACGCGGGAAACGCGGCCTTGGCTGCGGCGATCGCCTGCTTTGCTTCCTCAGCACCGGCTTGCGCGTAAAGACCGACGACTTCGTTGGTGTCAGACGGATTGATGTTTTTAGACCCGTCGGATCCGACCCACTCGCCATTGATAAGGTTCTGATGGATTGTCATGAAGATGCTCCTTTGCAAGCAGCGGCCGTCACTCATGTGCGCCGCCTGCTTTGTGATTGATCTTTGACGTCCTCGAAGACGCCGACGCATCTTGCGATGCTGCGAAATTCGTGGCGACCTTACGTCATAATATGACTGGATTAAAGTCACCATATGACTGGCCGCCCGTTAAATCTTTCTGCCTAACCGTAGGCGTTTGCGAAAAGATAGGCAGAAAATCCGTTGCTAATGCTGTCGATTGTTCAGCTTCTCCAGGTGGAGAAGAATTCCGCTATGGTCGATATCGGCGCCGCCATCATTGACGAAATCATCGAATGCCTGCGTTACCTGCTGCGTCAACGGCAGTTCCAGCGACAGGTCTTTCGCCGTCGCCAGCACGCCGTTGAGATCTTTCAGCTGAAACTTGGATGGTCCTCCCGGCACGAAATCGCGTTTGACCATGCGCTCGCCATGGAGTTCGAGAATCCGGCTTTCCGCGAAACCGCCGCGAATGGCGTTGCGAAATCCTTCACGCGAGGCTCCGCCCGCTTCCACCAGCATCATGGCTTCGGCGACAGCACCAATGGTAATGGCGACGATCTGCTGGTTGGCCAGTTTGCAGAGCTGCCCGGCACCGGACGGGCCGACATAGGTCAATCTGCCCATGGCGGCAAAGACGTGCGAGAGCCCTGCAATAACGGCCTCATCGCCACCGGCCATGATCGCAAGTGTCCCGGCCTTTGCCCCGACGACACCACCCGATACGGGCGCATCGATATGGTGGATGCCGAGCGCTTCAAGCTGCTTTGAGTGGTCGCGCGCAATGGGTGGAGCAATCGAGCTGCTGTCGATCACGACAGCATTCTTTTCGAGCGCTGCGGCAATGCCCGCGTTAAACAGCATGTCGCCGACCGCGTTGCCATCACTCAACATGGTGATGACGATATCGGCACCTGTTGCGGCGTCCGCCGGTGAAGATGCCAGAACTGCGCCCTCGGCAACAAGCGCCTGCGCTTTCTCGACGCTTCGGTTCCAGACCCTGACGCTGAAGCCAGCCTTGAGCAAATTGTGGGCCATCGGGCCGCCCATCAGACCGGTGCCGATGAAGGCGATGACGGGGTTAGTTTTTAGATCCATGTCGGTTTTCCTCCGGGCCGCCAGTGTGCACATTTTGGCTGCCGCCGAAAGGGCGGATCATGGGCAGAACAGACCTCTCCGACGCACACACGGCGATAGAAAAACATGCCGAAACAGGAGACGCCCGGGGAGGCTGTCCGCTTCCCGGGCGTCGTTTGTTGCCGTGTTTACAATGTTTTAAGCGGCAGGCGCCTTGTTCTGCCTGTTTTCGATCAGGTCATCCACGACGCCAGGATCAGCCAGCGTGGACGTGTCGCCCAGTGCTGAGAAATCATCCTCGGCGATCTTGCGAAGAATGCGGCGCATGATCTTGCCCGAGCGTGTCTTCGGCAGGCCCGGCGAGAACTGGATCTTGTCGGGGGTTGCCACGGGGCCAATCTCGTTACGCACATGCTTGATAAGCTCTTCGCGCAGCGCATCGTCGCCCGTCTTGCCTGCCATCAAGGTGACATAGCAGTAGATGCCCTGACCCTTGATCGTGTGGGGATATCCAACGACCGCAGCCTCCGAGACGAGGTTGTGGGACACGAGAGCCGATTCGACCTCGGCTGTGCCCAGCCGGTGGCCGGAAACGTTCAGGACGTCATCCACGCGGCCGGTGATCCAGTAATAGCCGTCTTCATCGCGTCGGCAGCCATCGCCCGTGAAGTATTTCCCCTTATAGGTGGAGAAATAGGTTTCGATAAAGCGCTGATGATCGCCATAGACCGTGCGTGATTGGCCCGGCCAGCTGTCGATGATGCACAGATTGCCGTCGGCTGCGCCTTCCAGCACTTTGCCCTCGGCATCCACCAGTTGCGGCTGCACCCCGAAGAACGGCCGCGTGGCCGAGCCTGGCTTGAGATCGGTGGCGCCGGGCAGCGGCGTGATCAGAATGCCCCCGGTCTCTGTCTGCCACCACGTATCGACAATCGGGCTCTTGTCCTCGCCCACCACATGGTAATACCACTCCCAGGCTTCCGGATTGATGGGTTCACCCACCGTGCCGAGCAACCGCAGGCTGGAGCGCGACGAGCGTTTGACGAACTCGTCGCCCGCACCCATCAAAGAGCGCAGCGCTGTTGGGGCCGTATAGAAAATATTGACCTGATGCTTGTCGATGACCTCCCAGAAGCGTCCCTGATCGGGGAAGTTCGGCACGCCTTCGAACATCAGGGTGGTGGCGCCATTGGCCAGTGGTCCGTAGACGATGTAGGAGTGACCCGTGACCCAGCCGACATCGGCGGTGCACCAGTAGACCTCGCCATCCTGATAGTCGAAAACATATTCATGCGTCATGGACACATAGACGAGATAGCCGCCCGTTGTGTGCAGCACGCCCTTGGGTTTGCCGGTTGAGCCTGAGGTGTAGAGGATGAAAAGCGGGTCTTCCGCCTTCATCTTTGCCGGTTCACAATGGGGTTTTACGCTGGCAACTTCCTGATGGTACCAAAGGTCGCGGCCCGGTGCCCAGTTGGTCTTGCCGCCGGTGCGGCGCACAACCAGAACCTTGTTGACGATGATGTGCTGTTTGGCGGCAATGTGAATTGCCTTATCCGTGTTTTCCTTCAGCGGAATGGGCTTGCCGCCGCGCACGCCTTCATCACAGGTGATAACGAAGGTTGATTCGCAATCAACGATTCGACCGGCCAGCGCATCCGGCGAAAAGCCGCCGAAGACCACGGAATGGACAGCGCCGATACGAGCGCAGGCCAGCATGGCATAGGTCGCTTCGGGGATCATCGGCATGTAGATGGTGACGCGGTCGCCCTTCTTCACGCCATGCTTTTTCAGCACGTTTGCCATTCGGCAGACCGCATCATAGAGCTGATTATAGGTGATTTTCTTGTCGATATACGGGTTGTCGCCTTCCCAGATGATCGCGGTGCGCTCGCCATGGGTCTTGAGATGGCGATCAATGCAATTGTAGGAGACGTTGGTCAGGCCGTCCTCGTACCATTTGATCGGGATTTTGCCTTTGAAAGACGTATTCTTGACCTTTGTGTAGGGCTTGAACCAGTCTATCCGCTTGCCGTGCTTTCCCCAGAAGGCATCGGGATCTTCCACGCTGTGCTCATACCATTTCAGGTAACGATCATTATCGACAAGCGTGCGTGTTTTTGCAGATTTCAGAACCGGATAGATTTTAGCAGACATGAATTCCTCCCAAGCCGCTCGCGTCTTTACGTGCACCGGAGACTCCGTTCTCCAGTCATGTGCCAGATTCATAGCAGTTCGCTGACATCCGGCAATTAGACAAAGGTCATTTGTCGCGCAAAGAATTGCATTTCTGATGCAATCCGGTTATAGACCGGTCATATCCCGGAAATTAGTGGTTAACCTCCACGGCCCGCGCCCCCGGAGCGGACGGACAGAAGGACTGTATCTATGGCTCAAACACTGCTTATGCCGAAAGCGACGGCCGTCTGGCTTGTGGACAACACAGGGTTGTCATTTGAACAGATTGCCACGTTCTGCAAGCTGCATCCGCTAGAGGTCAAGGCAATCGCCGATGGCGAAGCTGCACAGGGCATCAAGGGTCTCGACCCTATTTCCACCGGTCAGCTTTCGCGCGATGAAATCGCAAAGGCGGAATCCAACCCGAATCACAAGATCAAGCTTTCCGAGCCGAAGGTGCGCGTGCCTGAATCCAAGCGCCGCGGACCGCGTTACACGCCGGTTTCCAAGCGTCAGGATCGCCCCAACGCCATTCTCTGGCTGGTGCGCAACCACGCGGAACTGAAAGATGCGCAGATTTCGCGCCTCGTCGGCACCACCAAGTCCACGATCGAACAGATCCGTGACCGCAGCCACTGGAACTCGGCCAACCTGACACCGATGGATCCAGTCACGCTTGGCCTGTGCAGCCAGATCGATCTTGACCTTGAGGTTGAGCGCGCATCTCGCGGACGTCCTCTGCCAACGCAGGAAGAGCTTGACGCGACATTGCAGCCAGCCGCTGCAACGGAAGGTCTTGGCTACAAATACGAGCGTGAGGAAGAAAAAGAGATCGACCACAACGCTGTCTTTGCCAAGCTCAACTCTCTCAAATCGACCCGCAAGGACGATGAGGAAGACGAGACCTACTGATCGATTGATCGGCAAACCATACGAAAAAGCCCCGGCATCGACCGGGGCTTTTTTATTGGGTGCAGTCGTTTCAGATTAATCTGACCGATGTCAGGCAGATTTGGCGGGCAGAGACAGCACAGGTGCGCCTGTCTTTTCGTCATCGTTCAACAGGCCGCTGGCTCGTAGCAGCGACGAGAAACGACCGCCGCGCATGCTGAGCTCATCAAAGGTGCCCTTCTCGACAATACGGCCATTATCCATGAACAGAACCTGATCCGCGTCTCTGACCGTGGACAGACGGTGAGCGATGATGAAGGTCGTTCTGTTCTTGCGCAGAGCATCCACCGCGTCTTTCACGCGGGCTTCCGTTTCCACGTCAAGGGCGCTGGTCGCCTCGTCAAGAACGAGGATAGGCGCGTTCTTCAAGACGGCGCGGGCGATGGCGATGCGCTGACGCTCACCACCTGACAGGCGGTTACCGCGTTCACCGACCTGCGTCATATAGCCGTTCAGACGGCTGTCGATGAAATCTGTGGCTGCGGCGGCAGCAGCAGCCTGGGCCACTTCATCATCCGTTGCCGCTTCACGGCCAAGGCGGATATTGTCGCGGATGGACCGGTTGAGAAGGCCGGCATCCTGGAACACCGTGGCGATGGAGTGACGCAGCGACTGGCGCGTGACCGTCGATATATCGACGCCATCGACAAAGATCTGGCCGCCATTGGGATCGTAAACCCGCTGCAGCAGATTGATGAGCGTCGTCTTGCCAGCGCCTGTGGGGCCGACGATGGCAACGGTTTCGCCAGCATTTGCGGTGAAGGAGACGTCATGGACACCCTGCTTCGTGTTTGCGAAGCCGAAGTTGACGTTGCGGAATTCGATCTTGCCGGACACCTGGCCCAGCTCGATCGCACCACTTGGCTCTTCACGTTCCTGAACGGAATCTTCCAGCTTGAAGAAATCAACGAGCTTGGCGCGCGCTTCGAAAATCTGCGTCGCGAATGCACGCATCTGGTCGAGACGGCCAATCAGAAGGTTGGCAAAGCCGATGAAGGCAATCACGTCGCCCACGCGCAGTTCACCGTTCTTCACCAGCACCGTGCCGATGATGAGGATAATCATCATGGAGAGCGTTGATGCGGTGCGGTTCAGCGCGCTTGCAAAGGCCCACCAGTCCAGAACCGGGTACTGTGCACTGAGAAGGCGTTCGGTGAAGGATTTGAGGGCCTTGGTTTCCGCTTCGATGCGGTTGTAGCTGTGCAGGACCGAGACGTTGCTGATCGAATCGCTCACATGGGCGAAAACGGAGTGATAATGTTCTTCGACAGAGGCCTGACCTTCCTTTGTCCGCTCCATGACCCATTTGCCAATGAACCAGTAGACTGTTCCAAGCCCCATCAGA
The DNA here is from genome assembly GCF_053521645.1 of Agrobacterium sp. CG674. Lineage (NCBI taxonomy): Bacteria > Pseudomonadati > Pseudomonadota > Alphaproteobacteria > Hyphomicrobiales > Rhizobiaceae > Agrobacterium > Agrobacterium sp. CG674. The sequence goes on from NZ_JBNWDZ010000005.1 coordinate 191,581, forward strand.
ACGAAGCTGAGACGAAGGTCCATCGAGATAGCTGTGGGGATGAGAAGCAGCAGCGCCACGAATGTCGCCAGATGCGTACGCATGAATTCAAGCCAGAGACCGAAGAGGGTTTCGCTGGCACGCAGAAGCGTGTGCAGCGCGTTGGATGTTCCGCGCTGGTGATGCCATGAAAGCGGCATGGAAATAATGCGACCGAAAGCTTCCGTCAGCAAGGATGCGCGCCGCCCATGGGCGAGGCGATCGGCCTCGCGGGCCACGGCGACATAGGCAATCGTGTTGAACACGCCGAAAGCTGCCCAGAGAATCAAGATGTTGGTGGCATCCGAGCCGGAAGAAATCGCATCGATGATTCGTCCGAACAACACCGGCTCTGCAATCGTGATAGCAGCCAGAATGACGTTTGCGATAACGACGATGGTGACACGCCATTTGTTGTTGGCGAGGTAGCGCAGGGCGCGACTATAAACCTGAAACAGTGTCAATTCCCGTATCCCGTCTTCATATCCGTCGAGCAGCGCTGGTCAGGGCGCCAATGGTCTGCTTGAGCTCGAAAAAATTTCGACCCGTGCAAGCCGTTGTTTTATCGCTTTTTCCACATGAATGCGCGCTTAACGGGGGCCGAACGGGGAGCCAGAAGGCGAAAAAAATGCGAGGGTTGTGAATACAACCCACCATGCCATGCGAAATTTCGCGGCATGGTTTAATTATTGATTTCCTATTTGGAGACGATTTGATGTAGGCAATGCATCTTGGCAAAGGGGGGGCCCTTGTTCAGGAATTCTATCGACGAAAATTGACAAGTGTTCCATATTTTTCAGGGTATTTGCTTTAATGCACAATGTTTTTCAGTTTTTGACTGTGTGTTACGAGTCAAAGACCCAGGATAGGTTCCTCTCCACATTTCATGAACTGTTGCGTCGTCTCGGATTTAATTTCTACCGGATCGTGCAACGAGATGCCGAAGATCTGACATTCACCGGAACCGTTCTCGCCGAGCACCTTCCCGTTGGCTGGAAAGAATTCTATCACGCCAAGAAATATGGTGAAGCCGACCCCGTGAAGCGAACGCTCGGTCTGTTGCATCAACCGTTTCGCTGCCGCGAAGTCGTATCCTTCCTGCCCCAATCGACACAGCGGAAAAGAGCCGCCAGGCTTTTCCAGGATGCTGCGCGCTTCGGTCTGCGCGAAGGTTATGCTTTTCCTATCCATGGTCGAAGCGGACTACTGGGCGGGGTTTATATTTTTGGCGATGGTCGGCTGTTGACGACATCGGAACTGTTCATCCTTGATACGGCCATGCGTGTTGCGTTTTGGCGTTTGCTCGAATTTTCAGGTCAGTCTGAAACCGTTCTAGCCGTGCCGGATCTGGCTGCGACCCAGTTCACACGGCGTGAGTTCGATGTGCTGACTCTTCTCGCCCAGGGTCGGACGTCACCGGAAATCGGCAAAAGCCTCTCCATCTCGAGCCACACTGTGGATTGGTATATCAACGGTATTCAGCGAAAGCTGGACGCCAGAAATCGTCAGCATGTGGTGGCACTTGCACTTCGTCACGGTATTATCTCCTGAAACGTTGCTGTCTCTCGGTTGAGAACTGACAATGTCAAAATCGGCCTTTCCATCGAACCCGTTTACTGCTTAATTTCGCGGTGCAGCATACACATGCTGCTGTTGAGGTTCGGGAGGCCGTCTTGAAAATATCAAAAATCCTTGTCGCCAATCGCTCAGAGATCGCGATCCGTGTGTTCCGTGCTGCCAATGAACTCGGCATTAAAACGGTTGCCATATGGGCAGAGGAGGACAAGCTTTCCCTGCACCGGTTCAAGGCGGATGAGAGTTATCAGGTCGGCCGCGGTCCACACCTTGCCAAGGATATGGGGCCCATCGAGAGCTATCTTTCGATAGAAGAGGTCATCCGCGTCGCAAAGCTTTCGGGCGCTGACGCGATCCATCCCGGCTATGGCCTGCTTTCCGAAAGCCCGGAATTTGTGGAAGCCTGCAACGAGGCGGGCATCATTTTCATTGGGCCAACCGCAGATACGATGCGCAGGCTTGGCAACAAGGTTGCCGCACGCAATCTGGCGATTTCTGTTGGCGTACCGGTCGTACCGGCCACCGATCCACTGCCTGACGATATGGCAGAGGTTGAGCGCATGGCCGAGGAGATCGGCTATCCCGTCATGCTCAAGGCGTCGTGGGGCGGCGGTGGCCGCGGCATGCGCGCCATTCGAAAAAAGGAAGATCTCGCCCGCGAGGTAACGGAAGCCAAGCGTGAGGCGAAGGCCGCTTTCGGCAAGGACGAAGTCTATCTGGAAAAGCTGGTGGAGCGCGCCCGCCATGTGGAAAGCCAGATATTGGGCGATACCCACGGCAATGTCGTGCATCTGTTTGAGCGTGACTGCTCCATCCAGCGCCGCAACCAAAAAGTGGTCGAGCGTGCACCCGCGCCCTATCTTTCCGAAGAACGCCGCCAGGAACTGGCCAATTATTCACTGAAGATCGCAGGCGCGACCAATTATGTCGGCGCGGGCACAGTCGAATATCTGATGGATGCCGATACCGGCAAATTCTACTTCATCGAAGTCAATCCACGCATTCAGGTCGAGCATACGGTAACCGAAGTCGTAACCGGCATCGATATCGTCAAGGCGCAGATCCATATTCTCGAAGGCGAAACGATTGGCACCCTGCAATCCGGCGTGCCGGCGCAGAAGGATATCCGTCTCAATGGTCATGCGCTTCAGTGCCGCATCACCACAGAAGACCCCGAACACAATTTCATCCCGGATTATGGCCGCATTACTGCCTATCGCTCCGCATCAGGCTTCGGCATTCGGCTTGATGGCGGCACGTCCTATTCCGGCGCCATCATCACGCGCTATTATGATCCGCTTCTGGTCAAGGTGACGGCCTGGGCACCGCAGCCCGAGGAAGCCATTGCGCGCATGGATCGTGCCTTGCGCGAGTTTCGTATTCGCGGTGTGGCGACCAACCTCACATTCCTGGAAGCCATCATCAGCCATCCGAGCTTTGTCGGAAACACCTATACGACGCGCTTTATTGATTCGACGCCTGAGTTGTTCGAGCAGGTCAAACGGCAGGATCGCGCCACCAAGCTTCTGACCTATCTGGCGGATGTCACCGTCAACGGGCACCCGGAAACGAAGGGTCGCGTCAAGCCTGCCGTCAACGCGCCGGTGCCGGTCGTTCCCTATATCGACCAGCCGACGCCTGATGGCACCAAGCAGCTTCTGGACAGGCTGGGGCCGAAAGGCTTTGCCGAGTGGATGCGCAATGAAAAGCGCGTGTTGGTGACAGACACGACGATGCGCGACGGCCACCAATCGCTGCTGGCGACGCGTGTTCGTACCCATGACATCGCCCGCGTTTCCAGCGTATACGCTAAGGCTCTGCCGCAGCTTCTGTCGCTGGAATGCTGGGGCGGTGCGACCTTCGACGTGTCCATGCGCTTCCTGACGGAAGATCCATGGGAACGTCTGGCGCAGGTGCGCGAGGGCGCTCCGAACCTGTTGCTGCAGATGCTTTTGCGCGGCGCCAATGGCGTCGGCTACAAGAATTATCCTGACAATGTCGTCAAATATTTCGTGCGTCAGGCTGCCAAGGGCGGCGTCGATCTGTTCCGCGTGTTCGATTGCCTCAACTGGGTCGAGAATATGCGGGTCTCGATGGATGCGATTGCCGAAGAGAACAAGCTCTGTGAAGCAACGATCTGCTACACGGGCGACCTTCTGAACTCGGCCCGCCCGAAATACGACCTCAAATACTACACCAATCTGGCTGCTGAATTGGAAAAGGCCGGCGCACATATCATCGCCGTCAAGGACATGGCAGGGCTTTTGAAGCCTGCTGCCGCGCGCGTTCTGTTCAAGGCGTTGCGTGAGGCCACCAGCCTGCCCATCCACTTCCACACCCATGATACGTCAGGCATATCTGCGGCGACGGTTCTGGCGGCGGTGGAAGCGGGCGTTGACGCGGTCGATGCGGCCATGGATGCACTTTCTGGCAATACATCGCAGCCATGCCTGGGCTCCATCGTTGAAGCACTCAAGGGAACCGAGCGCGATACCGGGCTCGATACGGAATGGATCCGTCGCATCTCGTTTTATTGGGAAGCGGTACGCGGGCAATATGCAGCCTTTGAAAGCGATCTCAAGGGCCCAGCATCGGAAGTCTATCTGCACGAAATGCCGGGCGGCCAGTTCACCAATTTGAAAGAACAGGCCCGTTCGCTCGGTCTGGAAAGCCGCTGGCACGAGGTCGCTCAGACCTATGCGGACGTCAACCAGATGTTCGGTGATATCGTCAAGGTTACGCCATCCTCCAAGGTTGTCGGCGATATGGCGCTGATGATGGTGAGTCAGGATTTGACGGTGGCCGATGTCGAAAGCCCGGAAAAGGAGGTTTCCTTCCCGGATTCCGTCGTTTCCATGCTGAGGGGTGATCTTGGCCAGTCGCCGGGCGGATGGCCGCAGGCCCTGCAGAAGAAGGCGCTCAAGGGCGAAGAGCCCTATACGGTTCGTCCCGGCTCCCTTCTTGAAGATGCGGATCTGGATGCGGAGCGCAAGGTCATCGAAACCAAGCTTGAGCGTCCGGTGGATGACTTCGAGTTTGCCTCCTACCTGATGTATCCCAAGGTCTTCACGGATTTTGCGCTGGCCTCGGATACGTACGGTCCTGTGTCGGTCTTGCCGACCCATGCTTATTTCTACGGCATGGAAGATGGCGAAGAGCTGTTTGCCGATATTGAGCGCGGCAAAACACTCGTCATCGTCAATCAGGCTTCATCGGGCATTGATGATAAGGGCATGGTCACGGTGTTCTTCGAAATCAACGGCCAGCCGCGCCGCATCAAGGTGCCGGACCGCGCCCATGGCGCCACGGGTTCTGCCGTTCGCCGCAAGTCCGAGCCCGGCAATGCCGCGCATGTCGGCGCACCGATGCCGGGCGTTATCTCCCGCGTCTTTGTCAATCAGGGGCAGGATGTGAAGGCGGGCGACGTGCTGGTGTCTATCGAGGCCATGAAAATGGAAACCGCGCTTCACGCCGAACGGGACGGCAAGGTTGTCGAAGTTCTGGTCAAGCCCGGCGATCAGATTGATGCCAAGGATTTGCTGATCGCTTACGGCGAATAAGCTTGGACGCAGTCAATACAAACAAAAAGCCCACCGGTTGGTGGGCTTTTTGCTGAACAGGTCTATCGGTTAAGACGTGTCGGGAAATCAGTTCTGTGTCAGCGGCGAGATCAGGACTTCGACGCGGCGGTTCTGAGCGCGGCCATCTGCTGAGGCGTTGGAAGCAACCGGCTGCGAGGGGCCAAAGCCCATGGTCGAGATACGGCGCTGATCGACACCGCCACGATCTCCGAGATAGTTGGCGACGGACGCCGCGCGACGTTCGGACAATTGCTGGTTATGCGCCAGGCTGCCGGTCGAATCGGTATGGCCGTTAATGTCGATATAGGTCTTGTTGAACTTGTTCAGAACGATCGCGACCGAGTTGAGCGTTGGGTAGAATGGCGGGATAACCTGATCCTGATCTGTCGCGAAGGTCACGTTGGACGGCATGTTGAGAACGATGCTATCGCCACGACGGGTCACAGATACACCGGTTCCCTGAAGCTGCTGGCGCAGTTCGGATTCCTGATTGTCCATGTAACCGCCGATGGCACCACCGGCCAGAGCGCCAATGCCAGCGCCGATCAAAGCGTTGCGGCCCTTGTTGCCGCCGCCGATGACCAGGCCGCCGACAGCACCGGCCAGAGCGCCGATACCGGCACCACCCGCCATGTTGGAAACCTTCTGCTCACCTGTGTAGGGGTCGGTGGTGGTGCAGGCGGAAAGATAGGTTGCGGCAAGCGCAAGAACGACAAACTTCTTGATCATGAATTCCAGTGCTCCGTGAGTTCACGTAAGGTAAGACAGATGAATTCCGGCATTTTCACGGTCGAAACCTACTCGGCTGCGTCTTTTTGGCCGAAACGTTTTTCGATATAGTCGATGACGAGTGCCTCGAAATCTTTGGCGATATCAGGTCCGCGCAGGGTCAGGGCCTTTTCGCCATCAATGAAGACGGGAGCGGCCGGGTTTTCGCCGGTGCCGGGCAGCGAAATTCCGATATCGGCATGCTTGCTTTCGCCCGGACCGTTGACGATGCAGCCCATGACGGCGACGTTCAGCGCTTCGACGCCCGGATATTTATCACGCCAGACCGGCATGTTCTTGCGCAGATCGTTTTGGATGTTCTGGGCGAGTTCCTGAAACACGGTGGACGTCGTGCGGCCACAGCCCGGACAGGCTGCAACGACCGGAACGAACTGGCGAAAGCCCATGACCTGCAGGATTTCCTGCGCGACCTGCACTTCGCGGGTGCGGTCTCCGTTTGGCTCCGGCGTCAAGGACACGCGGATCGTATCGCCAATGCCGTGTTGCAGCACGTAACCCATGGCGGCGGAGGAGGCGACGATGCCCTTTGAGCCCATGCCCGCTTCGGTGAGGCCCAGATGCAGCGCATGGTTGGAGCGTTCCGACAGCATGGAATAGACGGCGATCAGATCCTGAACCTGGCTGACCTTCGCCGACAAAATGATGCGATTGCGCGGCAGGCCGATTTCTTCGGCAAGCTCTGCGGAAATCAGCGCTGACTGAACAATGGCTTCACGCGTGACCTGACGGGCCGATAGCGGAAAGCCTTCATCCTTGTTCTTGTCCATCAGCGTGGTCAGAAGTTCCTGATCCAGCGATCCCCAGTTCACGCCGATGCGCACTGGCTTGTCATAGCGGATCGCCATTTCGACGATATCGCCGAACTGCTTGTCCTTCTTGTCCTTGAAGCCGACATTGCCCGGATTGATCCGGTATTTCGCCAGCGCTTCGGCGCAAGCCGGGTGATCTGCCAGAAGCTTGTGGCCAATATAATGGAAGTCTCCCACCAGCGGCACATCTAGGCCAAGGCGCAAAAGGCGGTCGCGGATTTTTGGAACGGCGGCGGCACTCTCGTCACGGTCGACGGTGATGCGCACGATTTCGGAACCCGCCCGGTAAAGTGCGGCCACCTGCTGCACGGTGGCGTCGATGTCAGCCGTATCCGTATTGGTCATGGATTGCACGACGACTGGCGCGCCGCCACCCACGATCACGCCACCGACATCGACAGCGACCGAGGACCGGCGCGGCTTGGGATCATAATCGGCGTGTGACGTCATGGTTTTCTCGAGCAATTGTGGTTGGTCTGATCATTCAGGTGTAACACGGCGCGAGCCTTGTCAATATCGAAGCGATCAACTCCTCTTTCACCGCAATCATGGCAAAATTGGAGACCGGCCGTCATGAGGGTGAAAGTGCTGCGTCAGTGGTGGTTGCTTGTACCATCGGCGTGGCGGGCCAAGCGGGAGAGAAGCAGAACCACGACATGCAAAACCGGCAGGCCGAGGAAGACGACCGCCAGTCCCGTATGCTCCGCGATGAAGCCAATGGCTGACGGGGCAACAAGAATGCCGGAATATCCCATGGTCGTGACCACGGACAATGCAATGCCGGGTGCCATTCCCGGCATGTTGCCCGCTGCCGAGAAAGCAATTGGCACCATGTTGGAAATGCCAATGCCGGCAATGGCAAAGCCTGCAATCGCCATGAAGGCATTGGGTGCGAAACCGGCAATCAGCAGACCCACAATCGATATGGCAGAGCAGAATTGCAGGGTGCGGACGGCGCCGAATCGGTCTCGTACCAGATCACCCGCAAAGCGCATGACTGCCATCGTCATTGAGAAGGCCGCAAAGCCGAAGCCCGACAATGTCACGGATGCGCTGAGTTCGTTGCGCAGGTAAAGCGCGCCCCAGTCCAGAATCGCACCTTCCGGGATCATCGAAAACAGTGCCATGATGCCGATGATCCAGGGGAGTGGAGTCAGCGGTAGGCCACCCTTTGGCCGTTCTTCTTCCGGATGCGGACGATCCACCAGAACCCGTGGCCATGCAACGGCAAGCATGATGGCAGCAATGATCGTCAGCGCGACGGCGTGGCCGTAAATGCCGGTCATGTTGATCAGCAGGCCGCCGAGACCTGCACCGAGCAGACCGCCAAGGCTCCAGAAGGCATGGCAGGATGACATGATGGCGCGGCGCATGCTGCGCTCCACCACAACGGCATTGGCATTCATGGCAACATCCATTGCTCCCGTCAGCCCGCCGAACAGAAAGACGGCGATGACACCAGCCCACAATGCGTTCGCCATTGTGATCAAAAGCAGCGTCGGCACCATGACGAGAGCCACGGCAAGCGTCACGGTTCGCGAACCAAGACGGCCGATCTGGGAGCCTGCGATGGGCATGAAAGACAGGGAGCCGAGGCCGTAGACAAGGATAACGAGGCCCAGCTCGCTTTCGCTGAGCGAAAAGCGTGTGGCAAATTCCGGTATCATCGGTGCCCATGACCCCATCATGAAGCCGTTCATCAGAAACAGCAGGGAAACGCCAAGGCGTGTCCTCGTCATATATGGCGTGCGGGATGTGGGGGATGGATGCGTGGTAGAGCCGGTCATCGGGACTGGTCCTTTGGTGTTTGGGTAAATGAAGATACTGGGGAAGACGCGCTGGCCTGGACAGTTTCGACGCCGGTTTTCCTGAGCGTTTCGACCGTTGCGGCGTCAGCATCCGCCTCAAGCACAAGCGTCAGCTTGGATGTCAGCGGGTGCACATGGAATGCCGTGGGGGCTTCGATCTTTTCAGAGGTGATGGCGCAGAGAATTCTCGTGCTGGCCTGACAGGCAAGTCGCTTGAAGACCGCATCCTCGTAAATTTGGCCAGACAGTCCTTGGATGAGCGATAGGCCGCAGACGCCGACGATACACAGGTCTGGCCTGATGTCTTCCAGCTGCTTGATAGCCGTTGTGTCAATGGCAGCGCCGACAGCCGGATCAACCCTGCCGCCAATGAGAATGAGCTCGACCCCGTTGCGGCCCGTGAGTTCGGCCGCAATGTCAGGCGTGTTGGTGATGATGGTCAATCGCGCATCCGCACTCAGATGCTGCGCAATCGCCAGATTGGTTGAGCCAGCGTCGAGAAAGACAGTCATGCCATCCTGCAACAGCGCAGCCGCAGCCTGTCCCATGGCAGCCTTGCGTTCCGTCATCAGGGTCATGCGCGTTTTCAGTGGTATCGTGGTGCCTGATATCAGCAGCGCACCGCCATAAACCCGCTCACATTCGCCCCGCGCCGACATTTCGCGCAAATCGCGCCGGACAGTGTCCTCGGATACCGCAAATTTCTGCGCCAGTTCCTGCGCGGACACCCGGCCATGGCGCAGCAATTCTGCGTGAATGAGAGCCTGACGTTCGCCAACAAAGTGATCTGGTCTAGACATGGGAGGGCAAATCGGATGAATCGTGCATAAACACGCATAACCCGGCATCGGCGATTTCTCAAGCAAAATGATGACGCGCGTCTTCCCATCGCGCTCAGGCGATGAGTGGGCGTGTTGAAGATGGTCGGAAAACCGGCCAGGATTGTATGGGATGTTATGGAGCAGGTGGGCTGAGCGCCCGCTGGTTTCAGCTCTTTCGTTCGGCCACGAACTTTGCTGTTTCGATCAGTGTCTCACCCGCTTCGCCATAGGGTGCGAGCAGTTCGGCAGCTTCTTCCACCAGTTCCCGCAGCCTCGTTGTGGCCCATTCGGCACCGTGCAGGGCAACCAGTGTGCCCTTGCCGCGTGCTGCGTCCTTGCCGGTTGCCTTGCCCATGGTCACGGCATTGGAGGTCAGGTCAAGAAGATCGTCTGCCAGCTGAAAAGCGAGGCCGATTTTTTCGCCGTAGTGGCGCAGTCTTTCGCGCTCGGCGGCGTCACTGCCGGCGATGATGGCGCCAGCTTCGCAGGCAAAGCGGATCAGCGCGCCGGTTTTCATCGTCTGCAATGTCACGATGCCCGCTTCATCCGGCGGATGCGTCTCTGCATAGAGATCGAGCGCCTGTCCGCCTGCCATGCCGCCAATGCCGGCCGCTCTTGCCAGGGCCAGAACGAGCTGGGCCTTGCGGTCATCCGGTAGTTCCGTCTCGGGTGCGGCGATAATGTCGAAGGCCAGCGTCAACAGGCTGTCGCCAGCCAGGATCGCGGTTGCTTCATCGAACTTCTTGTGAACGGTCGGCTGACCCCGTCGCAGGTCATCATCATCCATGGCGGGCAGGTCGTCATGCACCAGCGAGTAACAATGCAGGCATTCCAACGCGGCACCCACGCGCAATGCGACGTGCATGTTTCCGCCGAGAAGCCGGGCTGTCTCGATGACCAGAAAGGGTCGCAGCCGCTTTCCGCCGTTCAACACGCCGTGCCGCATCGCGTCCAGAAGGTTTGCCGGTCGCGTCGTCTCGCCGGTGCGGCTGTCGCCTGACAGCAGTTCGCCCAGCAGGGTTTCGGTTCGTGCCGCATTGTCGCGCAGGCGTGTCTCGAATGTCATTTTGGCCGTTTCCTCAACATATCGGCTGTTTGGCATGGGGGAAAAAGGCTGGCAATCATTTTTGTGGGGCACCGGGGAACTTCGTTATCGTGACTCGCCTTGATGGTGTATGCGGAATATGAAAGGCTCCAAGCGGCAGCCAAATGGGGGACGCCAAGTGGGGGCAGGTATTTGAGTAGCACGCCGGATATCGAGACGGACGATGAAACGCTTGATGAAAGCGGGAGTAAACCGAAGGTGGATATTCGAAACCTGGTGAGACGCGTCCTTCTTGTTATCCTCGCCTTGCTTGTTTTGCCCTATCTTCTCATTCCGCTTTATGCGCTGCCGTTTGTGCGTCCCGTTTCCACACTCATGCTGGCTGAACTGGTCACGTTTCAGGGCTATGATCGCCGCTGGGTGCCGCTGGAGAATATATCGCCACGCCTTGTGCAATCCGTGATGATGTCTGAAGACGGGCAGTTCTGTTCCCATGGCGGTGTGGACTGGAATCAGATGCAGACGGTGGTGAGCAGCGCGCTGGAGGGCGAATCCACGCGCGGTGCCAGCACGATACCCATGCAGACCGCAAAGAACCTGTTTCTCTGGAATGGGCGCTCGTTTCTGCGCAAAGGGCTGGAATTGCCTCTGGCCGTTGCGTCAGACTTCATCTGGTCAAAAAGGCGGATGATGGAAATTTATCTCAATGTCGCGGAATGGGGGCCGGGCATTTACGGCATCGAGGCGGCTTCCCAGCACCACTTCAAGGTCTCAGCTTCGAAACTGAGTGCGAGACAGGCAGCGCTTCTTGCTGTCTCGCTGCCCAATCCGATTGATCGCGTTGCGAGCAAGCCCGGACGGGGCATGCAGAGGCTGGCCGGGCTGATCGAAAGGCGCGCCCGTGGTTCAGGCGCTTATGTCGGCTGCGTGCTGGACTGAACCGAACTCGGCCGTTCAGCCTTTCTTGAAAATATAGTCGGTTTCCTGCAGCAGCGTCTCGCCGGGGCGCAGAATGCCGTTTGGAAAACCGTCATGGTTGACGGCATCCGGCCATATCTGGGTTTCCAGGCAAAAGCCGGCGAAGGGGCCGTAGTGACGACCATCCAGCCCCGGCACAGCCGCATTCAGCTTGAAACCCGAATAGAGTTGTACGCCGGGCTCCGTCGTTGCCACGTCCAGCGTGATATTGGAGGCTGGCGCGTAAACGCGCGCGACATGCCGCTTGGCGACACGTTCCGGCGAGAGGCAGAAATTGTGGTCGTAAAGAACCTGCTCGCCATCCTTCATATGCTTCATGGGCAAGGATGAGCGAAGGTCGAATTCGGTGCCATCAACGGCGCGGATTTCGCCCGTCGGTATCTGGCGCTCATCCGTCGGCAAATAGTGGTCGGCGGCGATCTCTATTTCATGCCCCAATGCGGTTTCTGCGCCATCCAGATTGAAATAGGTGTGCTGGCATACATTGGCGATGGTCGGGTGGTCGGTCGTTGTTTCGTAGACAACCGATAGCACGCCGCCCTCGCGGATCGTGTAGGTAGCGCGCACCGTGCAATTGCCTGGATAGCCGGCGCGGCCATCGGGATCGACAATCTGCAGTACGACATGGTTTTGCCCATGCTCCATGATCATCCAGTTGCGCTTGCCGATATTGTCGCTGCCGCCGTGGAGGTGGATCACGCCCTTTTCGTTGAGTTCCAGCTGATACGCGGTGCCATCAATCGTGAATTTGCCGTCGCCGATACGGTTGGCGTTGCGGCCCGGTGTTGCACCAAAATAGGAAGAGTATTTCGGGTAGTCATCGAAATTGTCGAAACCCAGCACCAGTGCGGGCTGGTGCCCATCGAGACGCAGGTCCTGAATGACCGCGCCCCAGGTCATCACCTTCGCCGTCAGGCCGCCAGCGGAAATCGTGACACGCTCGACCTTCTCACCCTTGGCGGTGAATCCAAAATCTTCCCGTGCGCCAGCTTCGCTCATCGTGTCACTCTCCCAATCAATCAACAGGGCCGGACGTTGCTTTATTTTCAACGCCCGCGCAATTGCAGAATTATGGTTTGTCACTACCGATATCTGCCAGATCATATGGCGTCGTCTGGTAGATTTCGTTGATCCAGTTGCCGAAGAACAGATGGGCATGGCTGCGCCAGCGGTTGAGCGGGGTCAGATCCGGGTCGTTATGCGGGAAGTAATTATGCGGCACCTTGATGGGTACGCCCGCATTCACATCACGGAAATACTCTTCCGAGAGTGATGTGGAATCATATTCCACATGGTTGAACATATAGAGGCGCTTGCCCTTGCGCTCATGCACAAGGCACACGCCCATTTCCTCTGACTCCATCAGGATTTCCAGATCGGGATGCTTTTCGATGTCCGCACGGCGAACCTCAGTCCACCGGGAGACGGGCACCTGAAAATCATCGGAAAAGCCGCTGAGATAGATGGATGAAGGGCACAGGTTGCGGTGGCGGAACACCCCGAAAGCCTTTTCCTTCAGCTCATGCTTGGGAATGCCGTGGAAATGATAGATTGCCGCCATAGCGCCCCAGCACACGTTGAGCGTGGAGTGAACATTTGTATGCGTCCAATCCAGGATTTGACGCATCTCGTTCCAGTAGGTCACGTCCTCGTAGTTCAGCGTTTCCACTGGCGCGCCGGTGATGATGAAGCCGTCGAACTTGCGGTGACGGACCTCCTCCCACGTTTCGTAAAAGGACAGGAGATGTTCTTCCGGTGTGTTCTTGGCACGGTGGCCGCCGATGCGCACGAGCGACAGCTGCACTTGAAGTGGGGATGCACCCACAAGCCGCGCCATCTGTATCTCGGTCTTGATCTTGTTCGGCATGAGATTGAGAAGGCCGATCTGAAGCGGGCGGATATCCTGACGGATCGCCGCCGTTTCCGTCATCACCCTCACACCCTCTTGCACGAGGGTTTCGAAGGCGGGCAGCGTATCGGGTATCTTGATCGGCATCTCGAACTCTCACTTTCCTGGCAGCACAGGCCTAGAAAACAAAAAAACCGGCAACGAAATCGCAGCCGGTCCTCGGAAATTGCCTATTTCCTCGACCATTTAGCAACTTCTTTAAAGTGGCCGCAAGCCGGTCGGCAAATCACCACTGGCAGGTGTCATAATCCTGTCTGGCCTAAAAATCAATATCGCCGTCCTGTCCGCGTTTGTGCCTTTCCTTATAGGCCCGTTCCGGGCTATGGCAGGGCATGAGTTCGACACCTTTCACCATTTTGCTTGGCGGAAACATCACCGTCACGGATCGCTTGCAAAAGGCGGTGGCCGGTGCGCGTGCGATTGCGGCAGATAGCGGCATGCGTCATGCCGCCCCGCTGGGGCTGACGCCGGAGCTGTGGGTCGGTGACTTCGATTCGTCCGATGCCGATCTCATGTACCAATGGCAAAATGTCCCGCAACAGCCCTTTCCGGCGGCAAAGGGCGTGACGGATGGCGAGATTGCGGTTTCTGAGGCGCTGTCTCGGGGTGCAAACCGGCTGATTCTGGTCGGTGCTCTGGCTGGCGAAAGATCCGATCATGCGCTGTTTCACCTGCTTTATGCCGTGTCACTGGCCGAGCGCGGTATTGACGTCATCCTGACATCGGGGACGGAGGAAGCTTATCCCCTGCTGGCGGGTGACCTCTCCATCGATCTGCCTGCCGGTTCCCTGTTCTCCATCGCCGGTTTTACCGCGCTGGAGGGGCTGGATATCGACAATGCGCGCTATCCTCTTGAAGACTTTGCGCTTGCCTTCGGCTCGTCGCGCACTATTTCCAATGTGGCGGAGGGCGCTTTGCGCCTTCGCCTTGAAAGCGGCAAAGCCATCGTGCTTGCCCGTCCCTATGATTTGACCGGAGCCTGAACCGTGGCACCCCCTATTTTGAAACTCGATGATATCAAGCTGACCTTTGGCGTTAATCCGCTGCTGGATGGTGCAAACCTGCAAGTTGAGCCGGGAGATCGCATCTGCCTCGTCGGCCGCAACGGCTCTGGCAAATCCACGCTGATGAAAATTGCAGGCGGTCTGGTCGAGGCGCAGTCCGGTGAGGTGTTCCGGCATCCGTCCGCCACCATCCGCTATCTGGAACAGGCACCGGATTTTGAAGGTTTTGAGACGGTGCAGGCCTATGCCGAAGCGGGATTGGGGCCGGGTGATGATGCCTACCGCGTCACTTATCTGCTTGAACATCTGGGGCTGACGGGTCTTGAACATCCATCCAGCCTGTCCGGCGGCGAAGCCCGACGCGCAGCACTTGTGCGCGTCATGGCGCCTGAGCCTGACATTCTGATGCTCGATGAGCCGACCAACCATCTCGACCTGCCAACAATCGAATGGCTGGAAGGCGAGTTGCAGCAGACGCGCAGCGCGCTCGTTCTGATTTCCCATGACCGCCGTTTTCTCGAAAAGGTCTCCACAGCCACCGTCTGGCTGGATCGCGGCCAGTCGCGCCGTCTCAGCCGGGGCTTCGGCCATTTCGAAGAATGGCGCGACAAGGTGCTGGAAGAAGAAGAGCTGGAACAGCATAAGCTTGGCAAAGCCATCGAGCGCGAAGAGCACTGGATGCGCTATGGCGTAACCGCCCGGCGCAAGCGCAATATGCGCCGCGTGGGCGAGTTGCGCGATATGCGCGCCTCCTATCGCGGTCACAACGGCCCGCAGGGTACTGTGCAGGCAACTGCCGCTGAAGGGCGCGAGTCTGGCAAGCTGGTGGTCGAGGCCGATGCGATTACGAAATCCTATGGCGATCGCACCATCGTTGCACCGTTTTCCCTGCGCGTGCATCGCGGCGATTGCATCGGCTTCGTCGGACCCAACGGCGCGGGCAAGACGACGCTTCTGAAGATGTTGACGGGTCAGCTTGAGCCGGATAGCGGCACCGTCAAGCTCGGCACCAAGCTGGAGATTGCCACGCTCGACCAGAAGCGTGAGGATCTCAACCTTGAGGATACGCTCGCTCACTATCTGACTGATGGGCGGGGCGAGAACCTGCTGGTCAATGGTGAGGTGAAGCACGTCACCGGCTATATGAAGGATTTTCTATTCCAGCCTGAACAGGCCCGCACGCCCATTCGCAGGCTTTCCGGCGGCGAGCGCGCGCGTTTGATGCTGGCGCGCATTCTGGCAAAGCCGACAAACCTTCTGATCCTCGATGAGCCGACCAACGATCTCGATATCGAGACGCTCGATCTGCTGCAGGAAATCGTTGCCGGTTTTTCCGGCACCGTCATCCTCGTCAGCCATGACCGCGACTTTCTCGATCGCACCGTCACATCGACGATTGCGCCTGCCAATCCCGAAGCGCCGGATGGCCGTTGGATTGAATATGCCGGTGGCTACTCGGATATGATGGCGCAGCGCAAGGGCGCGTCTGACGAGAAGAAGAAGGCGGAGAAGCAGGAAAAGAGCAAAGCATCCGCCTCATCATCCGGTGACACCGGCAAGGCGAAAGTGAAACTCTCCTTCAAGCAGAAGTTCGCGCTGGAAAATCTGCCCAAGGAAATGGAAAAGGCGCAGGCCGAAATAGCCAAGCGCGAAGAGCGCATGGCCGATCCGCAGCTGTTTGCCAAGAACCCCACAGCCTTCAACACGCTGGCCGACGAAATGTCGAAGCTTCGCGAAAAGCTGGAGGCCATGGAAGAAGAATGGCTGGAGCTTGAGATGCTGCGCGAGGAAATGGAAGGCTAACGGACGCGAGCCGCACCCCCGGCGCGGGTGTCTCGTCTGCATCTTGCCAATACCGCGGCAACCAATTACAGCTTTGCCTAGATCTAACGGGGTGCTTTGTCTGATAGGGCAGGGCTGAGAGGCATTTGCCAACCCGAAGAACCTGATCCGGTTAACACCGGCGGAGGGATTAGACGGCTTCCATCCAGACGCCACTTTCCCGTTCGTCCATTCGAGGAGGTTGTCTGATGCGTCGTCTGTTCATTTATAGTCTTGTTGCCGCGTCTTTCGCATTGCCCGGTTTCGCCCATGCGCAAGACAAGAAGGTGCTGACGGTCTACACCTATGAGAGCTTTGTTTCCGAGTGGGGCCCCGGCCCCAAGGTCAAAGCGTCCTTCGAAGAAACCTGCAATTGCACAGTCAACTTCGTCGGCGTGGCCGATGGCGTGGCTTTGCTCAACCGTCTGAAGCTGGAAGGTGCAGGCTCCAGCGCAGATGTGGTGTTGGGTCTGGATACCAACCTCGTGACGGAGGCCCGCCAGACGGGATTGTTCGAGGTATCAGGCATCGATACGTCTGAGGCAAAGGTGCCGGGTGGGTTCAAGGACGACGTTTTCGTGCCCTATGATTACGGTCATTTCGCTGTCGTCTACGACACGCAGACACTGAAGAACCCACCGAAGAGCCTGAAGGAACTGGTCGAGGGCGATCCCTCGCAGAAGATCGCGATACAGGACCCGCGCACATCCACTCCGGGTCTCGGGCTGCTTTTGTGGGTCAAGTCGGTTTATGGAGACAAGGCGCCGGAGGCTTGGGCCAAGCTCAAGAACCGTGTGCTGACGGTGACGCCGGGCTGGTCTGAATCCTATGGCCTGTTTACCAAGGGAGAGGTGCCGATGGTTCTTTCCTACACCACGTCTCCCGCCTATCACATGGTCTTGGAAAAGACGGATCGCTATCAGGCTGCAAGCTTCGAAGAGGGTCACTATATCCAGATCGAAGTGGCTGGCATGTTGAAGAACGCGCCGGAAAAGGCGCTGGCAAAGCAGTTTCTCGCTTTCATGCTGAAGCCGGGCTTTCAGGACGCCATTCCGGAAAACAACTGGATGATGCCGGTTGCGGCCACATCGGCCCCCTTGCCGGAGGCATTTTCGAAGCTCGTGCAGCCTTCCAAAACGTTTTTGATGTCACCGGAAGAGGTTGCCAAAAACCGCAAGGGCTGGATCGATGAATGGCTGGCTGCGATGAGCGTCAAGTAAGACGGGCCGCTCTTGATCATGATCGAGCGCGTCGAACGCCGCAGGTTTATTGTCAGTGGAACGGTGGCATTTGCTGCCGTTCTTTTGTTCATGGGCCTTGCCGTCACGGCGCTCCTCTCGTTTGATGCCGACACAGCGTCCGCTGAGGTGCTGGATGCCTATACGCTGCGCATATTGCGCTTCACCCTCTGGCAAGCTTCGCTTTCTACGCTGCTGTCGATAGCCCTCGGCCTGCCGGTGGCGCTGGCGCTGGCGCGACAGCGGAATTTTCCCGGTCGCATATGGATTATCCGGCTCATGGCCGTGCCCATGGGACTTCCGGTTATTGTCGGTGCGCTCGGGATTATCGCAATTTGGGGTCGGCAAGGCATCTTCAACACGGTCTTCATGGCGGCTGGCGCAGAGCAGCCTTTCAGCATCTATGGTCTGTCCGGTATTCTGATTGCCCATGTGTTTTTCAATTTGCCGCTGGCGGTGCGGTTCTTTCTGGCCGGGCTTGAGCGGGTTCCGGGGGAATATTGGCGCATCGCTGCGAGCCTTAGTTTCGGCTCCGTCTCGACGTTCCGCTTTGTGGAATGGCCCGCCATTGCGCGTCTCATCCCGGGCGTCGCCGGTCTGATCTTCATGCTCTGCGCAACGAGCTTCACACTCGTTTTGTTGCTGGGAGGTGGGCCTGCGGCAACCACGATCGAGGTTGCCATCTATCAGGCGCTGCGTTTTGACTTTGATCCACCCCGCGCCATTTCGCTTTCCCTGATGCAGATCATCATGACCAGTGTGCTGCTTGTGCTGCTGGCCCGTCTGCCCTCTGCCGATGCGGAAGCCTTGACGCAGGCGAAAGCCGTGCGACGCTTCGATAGCGAGAGGTGGACGGCGCGTCTGTGGGATGCATCGATGATCATGCTTGCCATGGTTTTGGTCGCATTGCCTCTCTGCGCGGTCGCCGCATCTGGACTGACGGCGGATCTTTCGCGGCTGCTGTTTGCGAGCGCATTCCTCAAGGCTGCCATGACAAGCTTGCTGATCGCGCTCCTGTCCGCGTCTCTTGCCATTCTCGTTTCGGTCGCACTCGTGCGTGCGCGCCAGGCTATCGCTGCGCAAAGACGACCTGCTGCTCCGCTTCGGGTTTTGTTCACGGCCATGGGTGCCGGATCGGCCTTGGTGCTGCTCGTGCCGCCGGTCGTTCTGGGAAGTGGCTGGTTTCTGCTGTTGCGACCGCTGGGCGATGTATCGACATTTGCGCCGATCCTTGCCTCCATCATCAACATGCTGATGGCGCTGCCATTCGTGATGCGGGTGCTGGAACCTGCATTCATCGCCCATCAGACCCGCAGCGGGCGATTGGCTGCCAGTCTCGGGATATCAGGTCTATCCCGGCTTCGCCTCGTTGACTGGCCGGTTCTATGGCGATCGGTTGCGACGGCATTTTCATTCGCCATGGCGCTTTCGCTCGGCGATCTCGGTGCCGTTGCCCTGTTCGGCTCGGAAAACTTCACCACATTGCCCTGGCTGGTCTATAGCAATATGGGCAGTTACCGGACCAATGATGCGGCGGGCTACGCCGTCATCCTTGGCGTCATCTGTCTCGTCCTCGCCGCCGGGGGCGTTTCCCGTCAGCCAGCGAAAGCCATCGCATGACCCTGCACGATATTGCTGTCCGCCTTGAAAACATCCAGCTCAGGCTCGGCCAGCAGAGTTTTGCGCTGGATTGCCGCTTTCAGCGCGGCAAGGTGACAGCGATTGTCGGTCCATCGGGATCGGGGAAATCCACACTCCTCAATCTCGTCGCGGGCTTTGAAGCGCCGGACCGCGGGAAGTTGCTGATCGAGGGACAGGATATGCGCGGGCTTGATCCGTCGGAGCGGCCAGTCTCCGTGGTTTTTCAGGACAACAATCTCTTTGCCCATCTGGATATTTTCACAAATGTCGGACTGGGGATCAATTCATCCATGAAACTGGGTGCCGATGACAAGCTCGCCATCAGCAAGGCGCTGGCGCGCGTAGGGCTTGGCGGTTTTGAAAAACGCCTGCCTTCGACCATGTCCGGCGGGGAGCGGCAAAGGGCGGCGCTGGCCAGAGCCCTGGTGCGCCGTCGCAGCATCATGGCTCTGGATGAGCCCTTCGCAGCACTCGATCCCGGCCTGCGCGCCGGCATGGGAAGCCTGCTGCGGGAGCTGCATGAGGAACTGGGCAACACCGTTCTTCTGGTGACGCACAACCCTGATGATATTCGCAAACTGGCAGATGCGGTTGTGTTTCTTCATCACGGTCAGGTGCTGTTTGAAGGCGGTGTTGACGCGTTTTTTGCTGCAACCCATCTTGAGCCAATCAGGATATTTCTGGCGGCGTGAGATTGTCGCTCAGTAAGCGCGGTTATGTCGCGTCACAATTTCGACGCGGGTCACTGTCAAGCCTTGCAAAATAACACGGTCGATGCGCAAATTTTGCAGTTGCGATTCATTCACAACTGCTTGAAAAGTGATGCAAACAAGCGATCTGATAATATATTTTGCAAATGGCGGATCAATTCGATTGTTTGCGCATTCACATGCCCCTAGGGCTAATATGGCATACTGGTCTGCACTTTGACGGATGATCAGGAACGTTTGGAGCAGACAGGCAGGATGATGACGTGTGTGAAGGCTCTACAGGGCCACACCTCCAGTCAGAAGATGCGGCACACAGGCAGGCTGGTCAAGCGTACGCTGGCATTGGCGACCGCCGGCTTCGTGCTGTCGGCGTGCCAGTCGCTCTTCAGCTCGTCCTACCAGTCCACGCTCAAGCCATCTGACAATCCTCAAACCGTTGAGCAGGTGCAGAAGGATGACCCGCGTGCCCAGATGGGTGCGCGTGAGCATCCGCGCATCGTGGCAAGCTATGGCGGTGAGTATCACGACGACAAGACCGAGCGCCTTGTGGCCCGCATCGCAGGTGCGTTGACGGCGGTGTCGGAAAATCCGCAGCAGTCCTATCGCATTACCATTCTGAACTCTCCCGCCATCAACGCGTTTGCGCTGCCGGGTGGCTATCTCTACGTGACCCGTGGGCTTCTGGCGCTTGCAAATGATGCTTCGGAGGTTGCTGCCGTGCTGTCTCACGAGATGGGCCATGTGACCGCCAATCATGGCATTGAGCGCCAGCGCCGCGAAGAGGCCGAGGTCATTGCCAGCCGTGTGGTTGCGGAAGTCTTGTCCAGCGATCTGGCCGGAAAGCAGGCCCTTGCGCGCGGCAAGTTGCGACTGGCAGCCTTTTCCCGCCAGCAGGAATTGCAGGCTGACGTCATCGGTGTGCGCATGCTGGGTGAAGCCGGTTACGATCCCTATGCGTCGCCTCGCTTCCTTGATTCCATGGCGGCTTATGCGCGCTTCTCATCGGCAGATCCCGACAGCGATCAGAGCCTCGACTTCCTGTCGAGCCATCCCAACACACCGCAGCGCATTGAGCTGGCCAAGCGCCATGCCCGCGCCTTCGGGCAGGAAGGGCAGGTTGGAGATAAGGGTCGCGACTGGTTCCTCAATGGTATAGACGGGCTTCTTTACGGCGATAGTCCGCAGGAAGGCTATGTGCGGGGCAACACGTTCCTGCATGGCACCCTTGGCATTCGCTTCGATGTTCCCGAAGGTTTCCAGATCGACAACAAGGTCGAGGCAGTGCTTGCCACCGGCCCCGGCGAGATGGCGATCCGTTTTGATGGTGTGGCCGATCCCAAGCAGACAAGCCTTGCCAATTATCTGACCAGTGGCTGGGTCGCTGGTTTGGTGCCTGAAACCGTCCGTGAAACGGAAATCAACGGACTGCCAGCAGCGACGGCTCGCGCCACCGCCGATAAATGGGATTTCGATGTGACCGTGATCCGCGTCGGGCAGCAGATTTTCCGCTTCCTGACTGCGGTGCCGAAGGGCAGTGCGCAGCTCGATAGCGTGGCCAATGTGTTGCGCACGACGTTTCGCAAGATGACACCGGCTGAAATCTCTGCCCTTAAGCCTCTGCGCGTGCGCGTTGTCACGACCAAGCCTGGCGACACGATTGCGTCCATTGCTGGACGCATGATGGGGACTGACAGGAAGGTGGAGCTTTTCCGGGTGCTGAACGCCATGAGCGCAACAGCGGCGATCCAGCCCGGCGAGCGTGTGAAGATCATCGCCGAATAAAAAACCCGGCCTTTGAATTGAACCTGTTTCCAAGGTGGAGCAGGTCTAATTCAAAGGCCGGGTTTGTAGAATGGAAGATAAGACGCTTACGCGGCTTCCTCTTCCTGAGCGTCTTCTTCGTCAATCGCCTTGCCGCGCTTTGGTCCCTTGTTGAGATTAACCTCAACCAGACGAACGGCTTCCGTTTCAGACATCTTGTTCACAGCAGCAATTTCGCGGGCCATGCGATCAAGAGCAGCTTCATAAAGCTGGCGCTCGGAATAGGACTGTTCCGGCTGGTTTTCCGCACGGTAAAGGTCACGAACCACTTCCGCGATGGCGATCAGGTCGCCGGAATTGATCTTTGCATCATATTCCTGCGCACGGCGCGACCACATGGTGCGCTTGACACGAGCCTTGCCTTGAACAACTTTCAATGCACGCTCGACGAAATCCTCTTCCGACAGCTTGCGCATGCCGATTGTCACAGCCTTGGCCACTGGAACTTTCAGACGCATCTTGTCTTTTTCGAAATCAATGACGAACAGTTCGAGCTTCATACCCGCAACTTCCTGTTCCTCAATGGACGAAATGGTACCGACACCATGAGCGGGATAAACGATCGCTTCGCCGGTCTTGAAACCGTGACGCGCTGGAGATTTTTTTGGCTGGGTCGTCATTCGTTCTAAAAACTCCCTGTTACATACACCCGGGATTTCCGGGGGTCGGGTCGGTCAGGCCCGGATGAGACGGGGGAACCGTCAAGTGACTTGATACTGGTACAGACGTGCGCTCAAAGACAGGCCACCCGCAACCCGCAGGTTGACAACACAAACAATCGGTATGTCACGGAAACCGCGTGCAAGTGATGAGTTGCTTTCGTGGTGTTTTTGGGCACGCAAATGCCACGCTGTGGATCAGTTTCCTAGGTCTATCACAAAAATACGAGGAAATCAATAATTTGCTTCGACCGTGACTATCGAGTCACAATAGGGTCACTTTGCCACCGACAAAAATGCGAATCGGTGCGTTCTGATTCGGCGCAGGCACTCTTCGTCGCATTTCAATCGAATAAAATTCGAGCTCGGCACGTAAAGTAATGATTGCCACTTAAACTCTTCATAATTCCGCGCCAATATCCGATTCGAATTGATGAAAATGACGATTTTTTCTGTTTTCATTCAAAAAATAGCACGCTTTCGGAGGAAAAAGACAAAATGGGCTACCGGAACAATCCAAAACGCGACAAAAAACTCGAAAAAACCAGAATATTGGCGGAGATGTCCGGTAAGCCGTTTCTAGATCCAGAGGCTGTTTTTGGCCGTGCGAGTTCGGATGATATACAATATTATTCGCCCGAGATGTTGGCAGCTGCCGTGCAGCACACACACGATGAATTATCGAGATGGACGAAAGACAAGCCTTATATTGGAATTTCTGAAGTAGAAGGGATTTCTCCGCGCGACAATCCTGTCTCTATTCTGACCATTATCGGTCGCAACATGCCTTTCCTCTATGACAGCGTCATGGGTGAGGTGACGAGCAGTTACCGCAGCCTTCTTCTCGCCGTCCACCCTATTCTGGTTGCCGATGCCGCTGTAACCGGTGGATATCGTCTCGCCGATTCCGAACTAGACGCGCCCCATGACAATATCAGCCTTATCCAGATCCATATTGCGCCGATCGCTTCACAGGCAGCCGAGGCGCTGACGGAGCGTCTGCTGTTTGTGCTGTCTCAGGTTCAGTCGGCCTTCACCGACTGGAAACCGATGATTGCCAAGCTGGACGAGGCGCTGACGGAGTTGCAGGAGCGTGGCCCCAGCCGCCGCAAAACGGGGCGCAACGAAGCCGTCGCGTTTCTGGAGTGGTTGCGCAATGATAACTTCACCTTTCTCGGCATGCGCGACTACAGCTATTCCGGCGCTGGCAACGATGCCAAGGTCGAGCGCGGCGAGGGCAGCGGTCTTGGTACGCTGACGGACCCGAATGTGCGGGTGTTGCGCCTCGGCAAGGATGCGGTCACAACGACGCCGGAAATCCTGGCCTTTCTCGACGGTCCCGATTTCCTGATCGTAACCAAAGCCAATGTCAAATCCATCGTCCATCGCCGCGCCTATATGGATTATATTGGCATCAAGCGGTTCGATGAGGATGGCAATGTCGTTGGTGAGTTGCGCATCGTCGGCCTTTTCACCGCCACCGCCTATACGCATTCCGTCAAACAGATACCACTTCTGCGGGCGAAAGTGGCAGAGGTGGAGGATCATTTCGGTTTCGATCCCAACAGCCACTCGGGCCGTATCTTGCACAACACGCTGGAATCCTATCCGCGTGACGATCTTTTCCAGATCGATGCCGATCTTCTGATCCGTTTCATCGAGCAGATCATGGAGCTTAGCGACAGACCTCGTGTTCGCGTTCTCCCACGCATCGACCGCTTCGACCGGTTCGTGTCGGTCATCATCTTCGTGCCGCGCGAGGAGTATAACTCCTACGTCCGCGAAAAGATGGGCGAGTATCTATCCCATATCTATGATGGTCATATCTCGGCCTATTACCCGGCATTTCCCGAGGGCGCTGTGGCGCGGGTCCACTTCATCGTCGGGCGCACCAACGGCAAAACGCCGCGCGTGGCTCAGGATAAACTCGAAGATGCCGTTAGCGATATCGCAGCACGGTGGACCGACCATTTCGTAGCACTTTCCCCCGTCGGTTCGCCCGTTCTGGATGTCGATCAGGCCTATCAGGAAGCATTTACGCCTGATGAGGCGATCATCGATCTGCCGGATATTGCCGCGACGGCTGGCGGTGAGCCGGTGCGTATCGAGTTCTATCGCCGCGACACCCAGGCTGAAGGTGTGCTGTCGCTGAAGATTTTCCACCGCGATGGCCATCTGCCGCTTTCACGACGTGTGCCATTGCTTGAGAATCTCGGTTTCAGCGTTATCAGCGAACGCACTTTCGATATTGGTGTCATATCTCCAGATGAGACCAGATCCATCGTGCTGCATGATATGGAATTGCAGGTGCAGCCCGGGGTCAAGCTTGATCTTTCGGTTTACGGGCCAAGGCTTGAAGAAGCCTTTCTGGCGGCATTTGACGGCACTGTCGACAATGACAATTTCAACCGGCTGATCGTCGCTGCTGGCCTCAGCGTGCGCGAAGTGTCGGTCCTGCGCGCCTATGCCCGCTATTTGCGCCAGACGGGCATTGTCTATTCGCAGGAGCATATTTCAGAAACGCTGTTCAAATATCCAGCGATTGCCGTGAAGATTTTCGAGCTGTTTTCTTATGGCTTCGACCCCAAGGTCGGCGACAAGCCCCGGCTTCGCAAGCTGTCTGATCTGCACAAGGCGATTGAGGCAGCCCTTTCAGGCGTTCCCAATCTGGACGAGGACCGGACGCTTCGCCGTTACGTCAATGCGGTGGATGCGACGCTGCGCACCAATTATTTCCAGCGCAATGAGGATGGGTCGCCAAAGGCGATGCTGGCCTTCAAGTTCGATCCGAAGCTTCTGGATGGCTTGCCGGATCCACGGCCCTTCCGTGAAATCTTCGTTTACGGCACAGAGGTCGAAGGTGTCCATCTGCGGTTTGGCAAGGTAGCCCGCGGCGGGCTTCGCTGGTCGGATCGCGGACAGGATTATCGCACCGAGGTGCTCGGGCTGGTCAAGGCGCAGCAGGTCAAGAATGCGGTGATTGTGCCTGTGGGTGCCAAGGGTGGGTTCTACCCGAAAACCCTGCCGGTTGGCGGCAACCGCGATGAAATTTTCAACGCGGGCAAGGAAGCCTACAAGACCTATATTCGCACGCTGCTGTCCATTACCGACAACATTGTCGGCGATGATATCGTTGCCCCTGCAGATACGTTGCGGCTGGATGGTGACGATCCCTATTTCGTCGTCGCAGCCGACAAAGGAACGGCAACCTTCTCGGACACGGCAAATGGCTTGGCCCGCGAGGCTGGCTTCTGGCTGGATGATGCCTTTGCCTCAGGCGGCTCTGCCGGCTACGACCACAAGAAAATGGGCATTACCGCCCGCGGCGCCTGGGAAACCGTGAAGCGGCATTTCCGCGAAATGGATACCGACATCCAGACAACGCCATTCAAGGTGGTTGGCGTGGGTGACATGTCGGGCGACGTGTTCGGCAACGGCATGTTGCTATCGGAAAAGATCGAGCTGATCGCGGCTTTCGATCACCGCGATATCGTGATCGATCCAACGCCCGATACGGACAAGTCCTTTGCCGAGCGTAAGCGCCTGTTTGAACTGCCGCGCTCCAGCTGGCAGGATTATGATCGGTCCGCCCTATCTGAAGGTGCGATGATTATCTCCCGCTCGGAAAAATCGGTGACACTGACGCCGGAGGCTGTTGCCGCCATCGGCATCGACAAATCCGTGGCGACGCCGTTTGAAATTATGACGGCGATCCTCAAGGCTCCTGCCGATCTTCTCTGGTTCGGTGGCATCGGCACCTACGTGAAGGCTGCGGTGGAAACCAACGCAGAGGTGGGTGACCGCGCCAATGATCCGATCCGCGTCAACGCGACCGAGGTTCGCGCCAAGGTGATCGGTGAAGGCGCCAATCTGGGCATCACGCAGAAAGCCCGTATTGCCTATGCGCTTTCAGGTGGCCGCTGCAATTCCGATGCCATCGACAATTCGGCTGGGGTCAATTCCTCCGACGTCGAGGTCAATATCAAGATCGCCCTGTCATCTCCGGTCAATGACGGGCGTCTGACATTGCCCAAGCGCAATCAGCTGCTTTCTTCCATGACGACGGAAGTCGGGCATCTGGTGTTGCGCAACAACTATCTTCAATCGCTTGCCATATCGCTGACCGAACGTCGCGGCACGGAAAATGGTGAGGAACTTGGCCGCCTGATGGGCGCTTTGGAAACGGCAGGTCTTTTGAACCGTCGGGTGGAAACTCTGCCGAACGATGTGGAATTCGCAGAGCGTTACGCAACCGGAAAGCCGCTGACGCGGCCAGAAATTGGTGTTCTTCTTTCCTATGCCAAGCTCACCCTGTTCGATACGCTGGTGGCGAGCACCTTGCCGGATGAGCTCTATCTCCAGCATCTTCTGAGGGATTATTTCCCGAGCAGGATGCAGAAGATCTATGCTGGCGATATTACCAACCATCGTCTGCACCGCGAAATCGTTGCAACATCGCTTGCAAACCAGGTTGTCAATCGCGGCGGTCCGGGCTTCGTTCAGAAACTGGTCGATGCCAGCGGCCTTTTGGCACCCACGGTCGTCAAGGCCGCGATGATCGTCGAAGACGGCTTTGGTCTGAAGCGTCTGTGGAGCGAGATCGACAAGCTCGACGGCAAAATTTCTGGCATGGTGCAGAACGGCCTTTACGCCGATGTCGCCAGAATATTTACCGATGCGACACGGCTCTACCTCCAGACGACATCGGCCGCAGGTTCAATGGCGGATGAAATCGAGCGGTTGAAAGCGGCGATCCATACGCTTGTTCCAGGTGCAGCCAAGTACAAGGAAGAGCTTGGTTTCAGCGAGATCGACGGCGTCGAGCCCGCTTTGATCCGCGATCTGGAGACGCTGTCGCTTTTGGTCTATGTGCCGGAAATCATGCTGATTGCCGAGCGGGCAGACACAAGCCTTGCCCGTGCAGCCGAAAGCTATGCTGCCGTATCTGCCACCTTCCGTGTGGCCAAGCTTCTGGATGCAGGTCAGCGGGTTACGCCTGCAGACCACTATGAAAGCCTTGCTCTGCTGCGCAGCCAGGATCAGATCGCATCGTCGCGTCTTCGCATCGTCATCTCGGCGATGACCGAGTACGCGAAGGAAAAGAACCCGGTGCAGGCCTGGTATGCCGCCGACCGCGTTCGGGTCAACCGCATCGTCTCGGAGCTGAGCGCTCTCAGCGACAGCGGCGAGACAAACCTCGCCCGCCTAACGGTTGCTGCCGGATTGCTTTCGGATATAGTCCAGGCTCGTAGCGTCTGATCATCAGGTGCAAAACTGCCCGGCTTCGTGGCCGGGCAGACCAGACCATTCCATGGCCGAAAGGGTGACGTATGGCCTCATCTTCCCTTGCGACCGGCGACACTGTGACGAAGCGTGGCATATGGGGCTGGATGCTGTTCGATTGGGCAGCCCAACCCTTTTTCACCGTCGTCACCACCTTCATTTTCGGCCCCTATTTCGTTGCCCGTCTCACGGAAGACCCGATCTCTGCCCAGACGACCTGGAGCAATATGGCGACGATCTCGTCGATCATTATTGCCATTTTTTCGCCGATCCTGGGTTCCATCGCCGACCAATCCGGCTCTCGAAAACCATGGATCGCTTTCTTCGCGACACTGAAGATCGCAAGCCTGTCGATGCTGTGGTTTGCCGCACCCGGATCAGCTCTTTTGTGGCCGGTTACCTTCATGATCGTGGCGTCCACCGCGGCTGAATTTTCCATCGTCTTTAACGATTCCATGATGCCGCGTCTAACCACGCCCGAAAACGTTGGGCGCATTTCCAATACGGCCTGGGGGCTTGGCTATCTCGGTGGCATGGTGGTTCTGATTTTCGTCGTGCTGTTTCTGGCGGCTGCACCCAATTCCGGGCTTACGATCCTCGGCATTCCTCCCCTGTTCGGGCTTGATCCGGCGGCTGGGGAAGATGCGCGCATCACGGGGCCCATTTCGGCGCTCTGGTATCTGGTGTTCATCCTGCCGATGTTTTTGTTCACG
Source organism: Agrobacterium sp. CG674 (assembly GCF_053521645.1). Taxonomy (NCBI): domain Bacteria; kingdom Pseudomonadati; phylum Pseudomonadota; class Alphaproteobacteria; order Hyphomicrobiales; family Rhizobiaceae; genus Agrobacterium; species Agrobacterium sp. CG674. The sequence continues at coordinate 219,804 of NZ_JBNWDZ010000005.1, forward strand.
CCTGACGTCAAGAAAGGCCTGCCGCTTGGCAGAGCGGTTCACTCTGGCCTCACAGAGCTGAAAGCAACGCTTAAGGAGTTGAAAGGTCGCCCCGCCATCACGCGGTTCCTGATCGCCCGGATGCTGTACCAGGATGGCGTCAATGGCGTCTTGATCCTCGGCGGAGCCTTCGCTGCGGGCCTGTTCGGCTGGGGTACGCTCGAGATCGGAATTTACGGGATCATTCTCAACATCGTGGCGATTGGCAGTTGCATTGCCGCAGGGCTTGTCGATCAGCGTCTGGGTTCGCGCAACACGGTGCTGATCAGCCTTGGGCTGTTGCTGGTCGCAACGTTTGGCATCGTCTCGACCTATACGGATTCAACCTTGTTCGGCCTGCTGGCGCTTCCCGTGTCCAGCACGGAAGGTCTGTTTTCCAGTTCTGCTGAGAAGGCCTATCTCTTTTACGGCATTCTCATCGGCATTGCGTTCGGTCCGGTTCAGGCCTCGTCACGGTCATATCTCTCGCGCAATGTGACGGTTGCCGAGGCTGGTCGTTATTTCGGGATTTATGCGCTGTCCGGTCGCGCCACGAGCTTTATGGCGACGCTGTCTTTTTCCATCGTCACCTATGTCAGCGGTTCGGCCCATTTGGGCATGGCGACGCTCACGATTTTTCTGGGCGCCGGTTTCCTGTTGCTGCTGCGTGTTCCCGAGAGATCAGGGGCGGTTCAAAGCTGATCGAGCTTGGTCTGAAGCGAGCGTAATTGCGCCTTCAATTCATTGATCTCTGAGGCGTCCGGCTTCTTGGCTTCTGCCGGGGCTGAAGGCATGGGAAATGGTGTAAACACCTGCATGGCCTGACGGAAAAGCTCGGTGTTGCGCTTGATCTGTTCGTCCATGAAGCCGAATGGCGTGGCGAAATTCTTCTGTGATGTGTCACCGAAGGCTTTGCCCATATGCTCCTGCATCTGGCTTTGCTGTTCGGAAAACGTCTTCATGGAGTGCTCGAGAAAGGTCGGCACAACCATCTGCATCTGGTCGCCATAATAGGAGATGAGCTGGCGCAGAAACGCCGTTGGCAACAGCGTGTTGCCGGTCTTGCCTTCCTGCTCCATGATGATCTGCGTCAAAACCGCGTGGGTAATGTCTTCCGATGTCTTGGCATCCTGAACCTTGAACTCTTCACCGCGCTTGACCATCTTGGCCAGGTCTTCAAGTGTCACATAGGTGCTGGTTCCGGTATTGTAGAGCCGCCGGTTGGCATATTTCTTGATAACGGTCTCGCCGCTGTGCTTGGCCATGCTCGCCTCCTCGCGATCCTGGTATTTTCTTCTTATAAGGCTTTTTTGCTCTTCCCGCTTTTAAGTTATGCTCAATTCAACCGGACTGACAAACGTTTTGTGCGTTGCAGCAGTCACTTTTTTTGCGCAGCATTTGCTTAGGATTAAGGTTTGTGAACGCTTGGACTGTCGAACTGCTGACATGGTTTGACTTGCCCTCCAAGCTTTGACTATCTTGCGCCGCAAATGGGAGATCTACGAAATGACTTCGACTTCAATCGTCATCGTTGCTGCAGCACGCACGGCAGTGGGCTCATTCAATGGCAGCTTTGCCAACACGCCAGCCCATGAGCTGGGTGCTGCGGTGATCAAGGCTGCACTGGAGCGGGCGGGGATTGCGCCAAGCGAAGTGGATGAAGTTATTCTTGGACAAGTGCTCGCTGCAGGCGAAGGACAGAACCCGGCCCGTCAGGCGGCGATGAAGGCTGGTATTCCTCAGGAAGCCACGGCATTCGGCATCAACCAGCTGTGCGGTTCGGGCCTGCGCGCCGTGGCACTTGGGCTTCAGCAGATCGCCACGGGCGATGCATCGATCATTGTGGCCGGTGGGCAGGAATCCATGTCCATGGCACCGCATTGCGCGCATCTGCGCGGCGGCGTGAAAATGGGTGACTTCAAGATGGTCGACACCATGTTGAAGGACGGCCTGACGGATGCCTTCTACGGCTATCACATGGGAATAACCGCAGAAAACATTGCCCGTCAGTGGCAGCTTTCGCGTGATGAACAGGACGAATTTGCCGTGACCTCTCAAAACCGTGCGGAGGCTGCGCAGTCTGCCGGGCGTTTTGCAGATGAGATCGTTCCGTTCATCATCAAGGGTCGCAAGGCTGATGTGACGGTTGATGCCGACGAATATATCCGCGCTGGTGCCACAATCGACACCATGGCGAAACTTCGCCCTGCCTTCGACAAGGAAGGTACCGTTACTGCTGGCAACGCTTCTGGCTTGAACGACGGGGCTGCTGCGGTGCTGTTGATGAGTGAGGCGGAAGCTGCACGGCGTGGTCTGCAACCGCTGGCGCGCATCGCCTCCTGGGCCACAGCAGGTGTCGATCCGCAGATCATGGGTACAGGCCCCATTCCGGCATCGCGCAAGGCGCTTGCGAAAGCAGGTTGGTCGGTTTCGGATCTTGATCTTGTCGAAGCGAACGAGGCGTTTGCAGCGCAGTCCTGCGCGGTCGTGCGCGATCTGGGGCTTAATCCAGAGATCGTCAACGTCAATGGCGGCGCGATCGCCATCGGCCATCCGATTGGTGCATCCGGCGCACGCGTGCTCAACACGCTGCTTTTCGAGATGAAGCGCCGCAGTGCAAAAAAAGGGCTGGTTACGCTCTGCATCGGTGGCGGCATGGGTATCGCCATGTGCCTTGAAGGTCTCTGATCCCTTCGATCATCGAAATGCCATTTTGGCGCTTCTAAAGGCTGACGCAATGAAACAGGGGAGGCCTTGAGATGAGCCGGGTTGCTTTGATAACAGGCGGGACAAGCGGAATTGGCGCGGCGATTGCCAAGGCATTTCATGCCGAAGGCTACAAGGTCGCGGTGAACTACGCTTTCACGGAGGCGCGCGCGGCTCAGTTTCGCAGCGAAACCGGTATTCCTGCCTATTGCTGGGATATCCGCGATTACGATGCCTGCGTTGCCGGCATCGCCCAGGTTGAAAGCGATCTGGGTCCGATAGAGTTGCTTGTGAACAATGCGGGCATCACGCGCGACGCGATGTTTCACAAGATGACACCGCAACAGTGGCGCGAGGTGCTCGATACCAATCTGACCGGCGTCTTCAACATGACGCATCCCATATGGCCCGGCATGCGCGAGCGCGGGTTTGGCCGCATCGTCAATATTTCATCCATCAACGGCCAGAAAGGGCAGGCTGGACAGGCAAACTATTCAGCTGCCAAGGCGGGTGATCTGGGTCTGACCAAGGCGCTGGCGCAGGAAGGTGCCTCGCGAAATATCACCGTGAACGCGATCTGCCCTGGCTATATCGGCACCGAAATGGTGCGGGCTATCCCTGAGAATGTTCTCAATGAGCGCATCCTCCCTCAGATACCCGTTGGTCGCCTTGGTGAGCCGGAAGAGATTGCACGCTGCGCGCTGTTTCTGGCGGCTGACAGCTCTGGCTTCATCACCGGCTCGACATTGACGGCAAACGGGGGCCAGTATTTCACTTAAGATGCATCTTCAGTAAACTTTTCGTGATCGCATGCGTGGCATAATCGGTGAGTTGACAAAAACTTGAGCGCAAAAATTCTTTGTGTAGAGAACGCTAACCTAATGAAAACACGATAATTTTCGTTTAGTTTGGAATTGTTCTAAAATATCGCTGGCGCCATCATGCATCTTTTTCTTGACACTCACTATCCTGTTTTGGTTTAAGAATGAAAACAACGTGTTGCGTCATACAGGCAAAGAACCATGCTCGTTTGCAGCTGTAACTACATCACCGACAACGACATTCGCGATGTCATCAACGAGATGCTCGATGAAGACTGTTGGCAGCTTATCGTGCCGTCCAAAGTCTATCACGCGATGGCCAAACGTGGTCGTTGCTGTGGCTGCTTCCCGACCGTCGTCGAACTGATTATCAGGACCACCGAAGAATATCATGCACGTCGCCACTCGACGGAAGCCGATGTTTTTGATTTTATGTCCCGCCTGAGACAATTGCATGAAGACAACAGGAGAGCGGACATTGAAAGGCGACACAAGAGTCATCGAGCAGCTTAACGAGGCACTTTTCCTCGAGCTCGGCGCAGTCAACCAATACTGGCTGCATTACCGATTGCTGAACGATTGGGGCTACACAAAGCTCGCCAAGAAGGAACGTGCCGAGTCCATCGAAGAGATGCAGCACGCCGACAAGATCATCGATCGCATCATCTTCCTCGAAGGCCACCCGAACCTTCAGACAGTTGCGCCTCTGCGCATTGGTCAGAACGTCAAGGAAGTGCTGGAAGCGGATCTCGCTGGTGAATATGATGCCCGCGCGGCTTACAAGAAGTCCCGTGAGATCTGTCACGAAGCTGGTGACTATGTTTCGATGAAGCTATTCGAAACCCTGCTGATCGACGAAGAAGGTCATATCGACTTCCTCGAGACCCAGCTTGAGCTTCTCAACAAGATCGGCGAAGCCAAGTACGGCCAGCTGAATGCCGACTCCGCAGACGCTGCAGAGTCTGAATAAGCGGACCTAACTCGAATTGAAAAAGGCGGCATTCGTGCCGCCTTTTTGCTTTTGTTTATTTCGCTGCCAGATGCCTGAACTGAGCAACGACCTGTTCGTAGACGCCGCGCTTGAAGGGCACGATAAGATCCGGCAAGCTTTCCATTGGCTTCCATTCCCACGCGTCGAATTCCGGCTCATGGCCTGTCGGTGGTGGGTTGATCTGGATTTCGCTTTCGTCGCCCTCGAAACGGAATGCAAACCAGCGCTGGGCCTGGCCGCGATATTTGCCTCTCAAGCCTATGCCGATCAGCTGCGGCGGTAGATCATAGTGAATCCAGTCGCTTGCCTCTGCCAGAAGCGACACGGTTTTCATGCCGGTCTCTTCGTAGAGTTCGCGGATGGCCGCCAGAAGCGGCTTCTCGCCGTCATCTATGCCGCCTTGCGGCATCTGCCAGAGCTGCGGCGAACCATCGAATTCCGAGTTGCCTTCGGAGATGCGCCGTCCGGCCCAGACAAGCCCCTCAGCATTGAGAACCATGATACCCGCGCAGGGGCGGTAGGGAAGATCTTCCGCTTTGACCGTCATTTTGGACCTTTGATGAATAGAGTGCTGTTGGCGTCAAGAACTAAGGGGCTGTCTTGTCTAGCACAAGAGCTGAAACGCCGACGATTTCGATACCGCGCCCGGATGCTTCAATGGACCATTTGGCAATCGCGGCAACGCTTTCATCAAAGGCCGAGGCCACGCCGATGGCAGAACCATTTCTCCGCGCGATGCGCTCCAGATCATCAAGCTTTCGCAGAATGGCAGCTTCGTTGACCTGGTCATCCAGTTGCAGATCCGCAAAGCCTGCCGCGACCGACTGGGCCTTGGCAATGGGCGTGCTTTTTGACTGGGCGGAGGAGCCATCGTCCAGAAACAGCAGGCCGCGCTTACCGATATCGGCCATCACAGGTTCCAGCGCCTTTTCGTCTGCCATGAAGCGTCCGCCGAGATAGTTCATGATGCCGGTGTAATTGGTGATCTTCGCCATCGAGCGGTGCAATCGCTCCAGATTGAGCTTGGCAGGTCCTGCAACCAGCAGCGTGTCAGGCCCGGGATTTGTGCCGGGATAGCCAAACGGCTCGAAGGGGATCTGAAGCAGAATCTCATGGCCTTTACGGCGGCCCTCCTGCATCCATCGTTGCAGGCTGTTTCCGCTCGTTGCAAATCCAAGCGTAATGTCTGCAGGTAAGTCTTTGATAGCTTTTTGGGTGCCGGTCTGGCTCAGCCCCAGCCCTCCAACGACAATTGCGATGCGTGTGCCTCTGGCGCCCGACCATGGCCGCGCATATTGCTCCAGTGGTCGCAGGCCATCAGCGCCGATCTTCGGAAGCATGCCGAAGGCGGAATCTTCCAGCAGTTCCGCATTGGGCTGGGCCGCCATGCGAGGGTCTTGCCCATAGGTCTGGCCTGTCATCAGCACCGGACCGTCGGTGCCTCGGTCGCGTGGTGAATAGACCGAGACGACGTTGCCGTCGTCCATTTCGTTTCGCTGGATATTGGCGCCGGAACGGCCGCTTTGCGTCAGAAGCGTACCGTCCACGTCAGTTTGCGGGGCAGTCGGCTCTGTTGTCTGAAGCGGCGTTGTAGCGTCGCTCAGTTCCACATTGGGCGCTGTCGAGTTGCTCTCCAGATTACCGGGAGAGAGAGCCGTGTAGACGGACAGGCCGCCTATGCCGCCAACGCCGAGCAGGACCATGCCTGCAAGCGCAGAAAAGCGCCGGAACGACCCAGCGCTTTTCTTTTTACGTTGACCCATAAGCGGTTTGCGCAGGTCTGAAGGCAATGATCTATCCGTGATTGACTGCGTGCAGCCGGGAAGGCATCGCGGATTGCGATGCCTTCAGGCTTTACTGCTTGTTGACGACCGCCTTTTCAGGATTTGGCGGGTATGAAGGGTCGGTCTTGGTGCCGTGGAAGAGATCCAGCGCATAGTTCAGCTGGATATCGTCCTTTGCTTCCGGTGGCACATAGGCAACCGAGCCGGAACCTTCTTCCGTCTCGCTCTGGCCCTGAATGTGGCCGCGCAGGCTGGATTCGCCTTCCGCACGCACACGTCCCTGCAGTTCCGGCGGCAGCGGCTGATCCACCTTGATGTCAGGCGTGATGCCCGTGCCCTGAATGGACTTGCCCGATGGCGTGTAATAGAGCGCGGTCGTCAGGCGAAGTGCACCCGTATCACCCAGTGGGATGATGGTCTGGACGGAACCCTTGCCGAAGGAACGTGTTCCCAGAACGGTTGCACGTCGCAGATCCTGCAGTGCGCCAGCCACGATTTCGGACGCGGAAGCCGAACCGCCGTTGACCAGAACGATGACCGGCTTGCCATCGGTCAGATCGCCAGCCGTTGCGTTGAAGCGGCGGGTTTCTTCAGGGTTACGGCCGCGTGTGGACACGACTTCTCCACGCTCAAGGAAGGCGTCGGAGACGTTGATCGCCTGGTCCAGCAATCCGCCCGGGTTGAGGCGCAGGTCAAGCACGTAGCCCTTCAGCTTGTCGGCGGGTACATCCTGCTTGATTTTCTTGATCGCCTTTTCGAGGTCGTCATAGGTCTTTTCCGTGAAGGAAATGACGCGCAGATAACCGACATCGCCACCCTCGACACGGGATTTGACGGCGCGAACGGCAATGATTTCACGCATGACGGTGATATCGAGCGGCTTGTCTGCGCCCTGGCGGATGATGGTCAGCTTGATCGGCGTCTTGACCGCGCCGCGCATCTTTTCGACGGCTTCTTCCAGCTTCAGGCCGCGCACAGGCTGGCCATCGATCTCGGAGATGAAGTCACCGGCCAGAATGCCCGCCTTGGCGGCAGGCGTATCATCCATCGGCGAGATGACCTTGACCAGCTCGTTTTCCATCGTGACTTCGATGCCGAGACCGCCAAATTCGCCCTTGGTCTGGGAGCGCATGTCGGTTGCGTCCTGCGCATTCAGAAAGCTTGAATGCGGATCAAGCGAGCTCAACATGCCGTTAATGGCGTTCTCAACCAGCTTCTTGTCATCGGGAGGCGTCACATATTGTGCGCGCACGCGCTCAAACACGTCACCAAAAATCGACAGCTCCTTATAGGTGGAAGGACCGGCAGCCTGTGCCGGCATGCTTGCCGAATAGATGACGCTCATCGCTGTGGCACCCATAAGTCCACCGATGAGGAGAAGTGAAGCCTTACGAATCATTGCGCGCCCTTCCGGTATTTTTTGCGGTCCACCATGGTTGAGAATCAACCGGCACACCGTCTTTCCTGAATTCAATGTAAAGCGTCGGCTTGTCAGTTTCCAGCGCCAATGCGGCAGCACTTGCCACTCTTTTTGCACCCATGGAGGCAATAGGTTCGCCAGAGAACACAAACATGCCCTGTCTCGTCCTCACATTGTCCATGCCTGTCAGCACCAGATGGTAACCGTCACCGGCGTTCAGAATAATCATGCGGCCATAACTGCGAAACTCACCGGCAAAAACGACGAAGCCATCTGCCGGTGCGGTCACCAGTGCCTCAGGGCCAGTCGCCACGACGATTCCCTTGGAGAAATGCCCCGTTCCGTCAGCATCGCCGAACCGTCGCAGCACGTCACCGGAAACCGGCATGGCCAGCTTGCCCTTCAAACTTGAAAACGGATATGCGGGCGCAATGCGGTTTTTATCGGGCGTTCCAGCCTCGGTATCGGCCTCTACCTTGTCGCGTTCTGCCTGTGAAAGTGCGGCCAGCCGCTCTTCTTCCAGCCGCTGTTTTTCCTTGGTTTCACGCACCGAGGAAATCTCGTTTTCCAGCGATGATACCAGGCCTTCCAGGCTGGTTGCCCGGCTCGCAAGTTCTTCAGAACGTTTGCGTTCTGCTTCCAGATCGCTCGCGGTCTGAGTGTTGCGCTTTTCGTTTTCGAGCCGCAGAAGATCAAGCCGCTTCTCTTCCTCAAGGCTTGCCGTCATCGTGTCGGTCAGCTGCTGTTTTTCGCTGGCGATGGCGAGGCGCAGGTCGGTCAACTCTTTGAGAGCAGACACTAGCTTCTCCGTTTCCGAGCGAATGCCGGGAACGACGGCCCCCAACAGGATAGCGCTGCGAACGGATGCCAGCGCATCCTCAGGCGAAACAAGAAGGGCAGGGGGTGGGTTGCGGCCCATGCGCTGAAGGGCGGCCAGTACTTCGGCCAGAACGCCGCGCCGCTCTCTCAGCGATGCCTTGGCCGCATCTTCACGTACGCCAAGCTTGGCAAGCCGGTCCTCACCATCCCTGATCTTGTCTTCAAGGTCCTTGCGGCGTGCCGCGGAGGCGATCAGCTCCGCCTTGATCCGCGCCGTGTCCTGGTTAAGAGCCGCAATACTGTCCTGAAGCTGGCGGGATTTGTCTTCGGAAAGGCCGATACTATCGACGAGTTCCTGCAAATCCTGACGGTTCTGGTCGCGGCGTTGTTCGAGCTTGTCCAGTTCTTCCTGCGGAGTGGGGGTCTGTGCAAGGGTGGGTGGAGCGGTTTCCGGCACCGCCGCGTCCTGCGCAAATGCGGGGCTGAGCGCGTGGGACGTGACCATGCAGGCAGCTAGAAGCGCGCCCGAAAGGGTCGTCCATCTGGTGTTGCTGCCGCTCTTGATCATGAAATGTGTGAACCGTCGAAAGATGGATGACCATACGCTGCTTCGCGGCGTTTCGCCAATCAACACGTATGGGAGGGCGAGAAGATGACCGGAACGGATGCGTGCGCTTTTATGTGCTGGGCAAGACAAGAGATTATACGCGGTGATAGGGGTGGCCAGACAGAATTGTCACTGCGCGATAAAGCTGTTCCGCAATGAGGATGCGTACCAGCTGGTGCGGCCAGGTGAGTTTGCCAAGGCACAGGGTAGCGGTTGCCCTCTCATACAAGGAGGGATCGAGACCATCGGCACCACCGATCGCGATCACCAGATCGCGCTTGCCGCTATCCCTTAGATTTCCAAACATCTCGGCAAACGCCGGACTGTCGAGTGCCTTTCCCCGCTCGTCGAGAAGAACGAGAACTGCGCCATCGGCCAGATGCTTTTCGAGCATGGCCGCTTCTTCGCGTTTGCGGGTATCGGCGTTCGATGCGCGGCTTTCGGCCACCTCGATCATCCGCGAGAATTCCAGCCCGATGGCCGGGCCGGTTTTTGCAAAACGGTCGAGATATCGGGACGCAAGATCCTTTTCTGGGCCGGATTTAAGCCGTCCCACCGCAAAAATCGAGATCCGCATTGTCAACATCCATCCTTGTCGCAAACCTTGTCGTTTGCGCTCATATCAGGATGATCAGCGAATTCCTATGCAGTGATGCGTCGGCACCAGATGCAAGGTCGCGTCAATGCAGCGTTTCTTCCTCGATATCGGGAGCGGCCCACATCTTTTCGATGTTGTAGAACGCCCGGACTTCGGGACGAAACACGTGAATGATGACGTCGCCGGCGTCGATCACAACCCAGTCGCCATTTTCCAGACCCTCGACGCGCGAGTGACCGAAGCCCTCATCCTTCAGATCGGACATGAGGTGATCACAAATCGCCGAGACATGCCTGTTCGACCGCCCGGAAACCACAACCATGTAGTCCGCAAGCGCCGATTTTCCGGCAATGTTCAGGTAAACGACGTCTTCTGCTTTGGAGTCCTCGACACTGGTCAGGACGGTTCCGAGGGCACGACGGGCGGCATCAACGCCACTCTCCATGCTCTTTGGGATAGCGCTGAAAGCTCTTCCCTTGGTGTGCACTGTTGTCAGTTGTTTTCCTCTCAAAATGACAAACCAGATACTGTGGCACGCGATTCTGTGCGCCACAGAATAAAGGTGGCATCAAAGCGTTAACTTTTCAAGATGCAGGTAAAGGCTAGAATTTGCCTATTCAGCTCTGCGCGTTGCGCAGTGCCGTGGAGCTCAATGTCGAACGTGGACCATGGATGAACATCCAGGCGGGCGCTGTTTTCGTCCATAGAATGCCAGCATCATCTTCATCCACGCGCGCCTGGCTGTAGGCCTGCGCCATGGTGGACGAGAGATAGGCTAGCGTGGCGCCCGGCCTGTCGATGACAGCGATGGGAAATGTCTCGGCGATCTTGCGCCAGTTCTGCCAGCGATGAAAGCTACGGAGATTATCCGCACCCATGACCCAGATAAACTTGGCAAGCGGGTTCTTCGCCTTGATGAGCGCAAGCGTGTTGGCGGTATAGGTCACGCCGAAGGATTGCTCGAAGGCTGTTATCTTGATGCGCGGATCGGAAACAAGCGCCTCGCATGCCTTGATGCGCGTTGCCAAAGGCGCAAGCTCGGCCTTGTTCTTCAGCGGATTGCCGGGCGTGACCATCCACCAGAGCTGGTCAAGACCCAGCCGTCGCAGGGCTATTTCTGCAACCAGCGCATGGCCCGCATGGGGCGGGTTGAACGAACCGCCGAACAGGCCGATCACCATGCCGCGCTCTGTATGCGGCATGGTCAGGTAGCGCTTTTCGAGGCCATGATCCGCGGTCAATATCAGGTCCGTGTCTGGCCGGTGCCATGCACGCGGTATTTGAAGGATGTCAGTTGCTCCACACCGACAGGCCCGCGCGCGTGCATCTTGCCCGTGGCAATACCGATTTCCGCGCCCATGCCAAACTCGCCACCATCGGCAAATTGCGTCGAGGCGTTGTGAAGCAGGATGGCCGAATCGATCTCGTTGAAGAAACGTTCAACGACTTCAGGGTCTTCAGCGATCACAGCTTCGGTGTGGTTGGAGGAATAGGTGCCGATATGGGCAATGGCACCGGAGATGCCATCAACCACAGCCACAGAAATGATCGCGTCCAGATATTCCGTGCGCCAGTCTTCCTCAGTCGCAGCCGTAATGCCGCTGACCGCATCCAGCACGGCCTGCGATCCACGAACCTCACAGCCGCCGTCGACCAGCACCTTGACCAGCGGCGCAAGATGCGTGGGCACGGCCGCGCTATCGATGAGCAAGGTTTCCGCTGAGCCACAAATGCCGGTGCGGCGCATCTTGGAGTTCAGCACCACCTTGCGCGCCATATCGAGATCGGCTGACTTATCGACATAGACGTGGCAGATGCCTTCAAGATGCGCAAAGACAGGCACCCGCGCTTCAGACTGAACACGCGCAACGAGGCTCTTGCCACCACGGGGCACGATGACGTCCACCGTGCCGCCAAGTCCGCCCAAAAGGCTGCCGACAGCCGCGCGATCGGTTACCGGAACGAGTTGAATGGCATGCTCTGGAAGGCCCGCAATCTTCAGACCTTCCACAAGGCAGGCGTGAATGGCGCGCGATGAATATTGCGAGTCCGAACCGCCGCGCAGAATCACTGCATTGCCAGCTTTGAGGCAGAGCGCACCTGCATCAGCCGTTACATTTGGGCGGCTTTCATAGATCACGCCGATGACGCCGAGCGGCGTGCGGACACGTTCGATTTTCAAACCGTTGGGCCGATCCCATGCCGCAATCACCTCACCAACGGGGTTTGGCAGTGCCGCGATGGAGAGAATGCCCTCGGCAATTGCGGCGATGCGCGAAGCATCTAGTTTCAAACGGTCGATGAAGGAAGCGGCAACGCCCGCAATTTCTGCGGCAGCAACGTCCTTGGTATTGGCGTCGAGGATCTTTGCTTCGGAAGCCTCGATTGCGGATGCCATGGCCAGCAAAGCCCGGTTTTTCTGATCGGTGCTGGCAATGGACAACGGTCGGGAAGCAGCTTTTGCCTGAGCGCCGATGGACATCATCAGCGTTTCGATATCATGGCTCTGCTTCACGGCCTGTTCAGGCATCGACCTCATCCTTATTTGCATATTTCACTTTGACGGACGCACCCGTCATCACCAGATCGTCGCGATGGATCATCGCGGCACGACCGACATAACCGAGGATCGCTTCGATCTCGGTGGACTTGTGGCCATTGATCTGCCGTGCCTCGTCATCATCGTAGCCTGCAAGGCCACGGGCGATTTCCCGACCTTGCGAACCGATGATGACAACTGCATCTCCACGACCGAAATTGCCCTTCACCAGCGTCACACCGGCGGGCAGGAGGCTTTTGCCATCGTAGAGCGCTTTTTCAGCGCCAGCATCCACATGCAATTCCCCGACAGGCTGAAGCTGCCCGGCAATCCAAGTCTTGCGGGCCGTAACAGGCGTCCCCGAAGGCGCAAACCACGACGAGCGCGTTCCGTTTTCAATAGCCTTGAGCGGGTTGAGCGTCTTGCCGGAGGCGATGATCATGCCGCAACCGGCAGCCGTTGCAATCTTGCCTGCATCGATCTTGGTGCGCATGCCGCCACGCGAAAGTTCCGACGCTGCCCCGCCAGCCATGGCTTCGATGTCGGGGGTGATTTCGGCAATCGTTTCCAGAAACTGCGCATCGGGATCAAGATGCGGCGGTGCCGTATAGAGGCCGTCAATATCCGAGAGCAAGATCAGGAGATCTGCGCCGGTCATCGTCGCAACGCGTGCCGCCAGGCGATCATTGTCGCCATAGCGAATTTCCGTGGTCGCGACCGTGTCGTTTTCATTGATGATCGGAATAGCACCGATTTTCAGCAGCTGATTGATCGTCGCACGGGCGTTGAGATAGCGGCGGCGCTCTTCGGTGTCGGAAAGGGTCAGCAGGATCTGACCTGCGACAATCTCGTGCTTCGAAAGGTTTTCAGACCATGCACGGGCCAGAGCGATCTGACCCACTGCCGCCGCAGCCTGGCTTTCCTCAAGCTTAAGTGCGCCGGAGGGAAGGCCAAGCACGGTGCGACCAAGGGCGATGGCGCCTGATGATACGACCTGAACATCGGCGCCATTGGCTTTCAGCGCTGCTATATCCTCGCAGATCGCGTCCAGCCATTCCTTTTTCAGGCCACTGGCACGGTCAACGAGAAGGGCAGAGCCGATCTTGATGACAATGCGGTGATGGCTACCGAGCGGCTTTCGCACCGGTGTCATAGGCGGTCGTCTCCATCCTCTAGCTCGTCTTCAACCGGCATGGAGCGGTCTGGCATGGCGGTATCGCCGCCACGGCTATCGGACACGATGATATCGCGCAGCTCGCGAAGGGTTTCGACCATGCCGATATGGGCAGCAGCAGACAGAAGAAGCGGTGGGCGGCCACAGGCCTTCTCCAGTTCCTTCGCCTTCTTCTTCAATTCCTTTTCGTCCAGCACATCGATCTGGGAAAGGGCTACGATTTCCGGCTTGTCGGTCAACCCACCGCCATAGGCAGCAAGCTCACGTTTGACGGTCTTGTAAGCCTTGCCGACATTCTCTTCCTGAGCGGAAACCAGGTGCAGCAGAACACGGGTGCGCTCAACGTGACCAAGGAAACGGTCGCCAATACCAACGCCTTCATGCGCGCCTTCGATCAGGCCTGGAATATCGGCCAGAACGAATTCGCGCCCGTCAATCGTGGCAACACCCAGGTTCGGGTGCAAGGTGGTGAAGGGATAGTTCGCGATTTTCGGGCGCGCCCGGGTTACCGTGGCAAGAAATGTGGACTTTCCCGCATTGGGAAGGCCGACCAGACCCGCATCGGCAATCAGCTTCAGGCGAAGCCATATCATCTTCTCCTCACCAGCAAGGCCCGGATTGGCGTGCGTGGGCGCTTGGTTGGTGGAGGACTTGAAATAGGCATTGCCGAAGCCGCCATTACCGCCGGCAGCCAAGCGAAAACGCTGGCCTTCCTTGGTCAGGTCAATAATCAGCGTTTCATTGTCTTCTTCAAAAATCTGCGTGCCAACCGGTACCCGCAACACCACACTGGCACCTTTGGCGCCTGTGCGTCCCTGGCCCATGCCGTGCTGGCCGATGGTGGCCTTGAAATGCTGCTGGAAGCGGAAATCAATCAGCGTGTTGAGGCCATTGACGACCTCTACCCACACATCGCCGCCGCGCCCGCCATCACCGCCATCGGGGCCGCCGAATTCGATGAACTTTTCACGGCGGAAGGAAACGGCACCTGCGCCGCCATCACCGGATCTGATATAGACTTTTGCTTCATCGAGAAATTTCATCGTCGTGGCCGTTCTGTCAGCTTAGTGGCAATTCCAGCAGTCAATGTGCGGGCTTGCTTTAAAAAAAGGATCTGCTGCTCCAAATATATGGGCGAGCCCTCAAGGTCAAAGATTATCGTATTTTTGAGAGCCTCTAGGGCAAGGCCGGTTCACGAAAACCGGCCTTGTTGGTGTTATCTATGCTTGGGACGGGCGAAATGTTTGCGCCGTCACAGCCGTATCGATGTGGGTGACCATGGTCGAGCGGGAGGCAGCATAGATTTCATGGCAGCCGATGACCCGAAAGCCGAGCTTATCCTGAACGCGCAGCGAGGCCGCATTATCGGCAAACACGCCGGAATAAAGGGTCTCATCGGGCATGTGCTGGAAGAAACGCTCCGTGACGGCCGATGCCGCTTCCGTCATATAACCCTTGCCCCAATGCGCAGGGTTCAACCAGTAGCCGAGTTGCCATTCGCCATCCCGTTCTTCCACGGAAACAACGCCGATAAGGGTATCATCGGCGCAGGTGATGGCAAAATCCCACCCCGGCGCGGTGCCGACCGTTCGCATGATCAACCATTCCAGCGCATCCTGCCTATGGTAGGGTGCGGGAATGCGTCTCAACATCCGCGCAACCTGAAAGTCGCTCAATGCCTCGGCAATGCTTCCTGCGTCGGAAAGCTGTTGTGGACGCAGGACGAGCCGACCTGTCTTGATCGTCGGGCCCTTGGTCGCGGGGTGTTGTGGCTGTGTCGCGTGAACCATACTCATCGTGTGTCTCCCCAGCTTCGCAGCGAAACCCATGTCTTGCGGTCCAGCCGGTACCATTCGACAGGCACCATGCCGCCGAGCGCCAATGAGGCGACCATGCCGGAACCTTGAAGCTGGAAACCGCACTTTTGTATAACGCGGCGCGAGGCAATGTTGGTGACGCGGCAACGCGCATCGATCTGCTCGATGTCGCGTGTGCGGAAAGCCATGTCGATCAGGGCATGGGCGGCTTCTGTGGTGTAGCCCTTGTTCCAGTGGGGTTCGCCCAGCCAGTAACCCATTTCGAGCGTCTTCTGGTCGTCGTGCTGTTCAAGCCCGCAGCAACCCAGAAATTCGCCGTTGTCCATGCGGGTAATGGCATAGACGCACTTGCCAATCTCGCCCACTTTCGCACGTCGCACGAAATCCGCGGCATCTTTGGCCGTGTACGGATGCGGCATACGCGACACCATGGTCGCAATATTGGCGTTGTTGGCAAGATGGGCAAGGGCGTCCATGTCTTCTTCGTGAGGCGCGCGCAAAACGAGCCTTTGCGATAATAAGACGGGGCAATCGGTCCTTGACCGGTCCGGCCTTGGCCGCTCTTCGGGTGACCGTGATTGGTCTTCCCTTAACAATTCAGCTTGCATGGTTCAGTCCCTCCATGAGGTTAAGAAAAAAGGGGAGTTGGGTGGTGCCCCAACTCCCCTTTTTTATGACTGAACCTGTTACGTCTCAGCCGGGTCATTGGGACACCGGCTGCATATGACGCGACCGGCTTATTCTGCTGCTTCGGCTTTCGGTGCCACAGACACGTATACGCGGCCGTTTGCCTTCGAGCGGAAGGACACGTTGCCGGCTGTCAGTGCGAAAATCGTGTGGTCCTTGCCAAGGCCAACATTGGCGCCTGGATGCCACTGAGTTCCGCGCTGACGCAGAATAATGTTGCCTGGAATGACGGCTTCGCCGCCGAACTTCTTCACGCCAAGGCGCTTGGAATTCGAATCGCGACCGTTACGCGATGAACCACCAGCTTTTTTATGTGCCATTGGATTTCTCCTTTAAAACCTAGTTTCCCGTGTCGCGCCGATTAGGCTGCAACGATGTCCGTGATACGGACGACGGTGTGATGCTGACGATGACCGCGCGTACGCTTGGAGTTCTGACGACGACGCTTCTTGAAGGCGATGACCTTCTTGCCGCGATTGTGTTCGACAACTTCAGCCTTGACCGTTGCACCAGCAACGAAAGGAGCGCCGAACTGTGCGTCAGCGCCAACGCCGATCACGAGAACTTCGGTGAATTCTACTGTTGCGCCAGCTTCTGCTTCCAACTTTTCAATTGTGAGCACGTCGTTGGCCGCTACACGGTACTGCTTACCGCCGGTCTTGATGACTGCGAACATTTTTTACCCTTTCATGTTCGTTCCGGCTCTGCCCGCAAATGCGGTCTGGCCGTCTTTTTATCAGTCGAGTAGCCTGGATTGCGAAGCTTCAATGCCTCTTGAAACCCAAGCCGGTGAAACCGCTTTTTACAAAGCGATGTGAACGGAAGACGGAATACGCCCTCAATTTGGTTGCGGGATACGCGAGAAGCCTATTTCTGTCAAGGTCGTCCAGAGGTTGAAAACGTGGGTTTCGGGCGAGAATCTCATTGGATTTTCACAGTTGTGGCAAACAGGCCTCGAATTTTGATTGGCAAGGGTTTATATGGGCCTCTCAACAAGGAGCAGAAATGGCCCGCATTGATAAAACCGACGATTGGCGGGATCGCCACGCGCCGACACTTTCAGCGTTTGAATCGCTTGCCATTGAGGCATATGGCCATTTGCCCGACGAGTTTCGCGCCCTGACCAAGGACCTGATCATCGAGATCGCGGATTTCCCGACCGATGAGGTGTTCGAGGATATGGCGCTCGAGACGCCATTCGATCTGCTCGGCCTATTCGAAGGCCGTGGCATTTCAGAACGCTTCACCATGGATACCGGCGAGATGGTCAACCGGATCATCCTCTATCGTCGGCCCATCCTGGATTACTGGGCCGAAAATGAGGAGACGCTGGGCGATATCATCACCCATGTGCTGATCCACGAAATCGGCCATCATTTCGGTCTCTCGGATGACGACATGGAGCGCATCGAGGAAGGTGCGGATGAGGAAGCGACGGATCGTTGATCCATCGCTCTTGTTGCCAGATTGAAGCCTATTGCTCGCCCAGCTTCATATCCGGGTGATATTCCTTGCCTTCAACGGTCTTAATCACCGGCTGTCCGCAGTGCATGACGCCGGTTGCCGCATTGAAGGCGTAGGTCGGTGATCCCGCAAGTTCCCAACCCTTGTTGAGTGCTTCGGTGACGCGATGACAAAACTTGGAGTCGTCAGGGCCGGTGATGAAACGATAGACTTTCATGCTTTCTCTGCCTTTCTTCGGGCGATGATCTCGGCCATGGCCACCAGCCGTTCAGCCGGCTCGACATGCAGTCGCTCGATCATCCGTCCATTGGAGTTGATGACGTTCAATCCCACAGATTCGGGATCTGCAAAAGCGGCAATCACCTCGCGCGCCTCCGCCAATGCCTGCTCATCGGGCGCAAATGCCCGGTTGGCCGCCTCGATCTGGGCCGGATGGATTAGCATCTTGCCGTCAAAACCCATGGCACGGCCCTGCTCGCATTCAGAGGCGAATGCATAAAGGTCCCGGAATTCGTTGCAAACGCTGTCGATGACCTCAAGGCCGTAGGCGCGGGCGGCCAGCACCGTCTGCATCAGCCACGGTACCAGATAGGTGCGGGCAGGATCGAGCGGAACGCGGGTTTCCTTGCGCAGATCATTGAGGCCAACCACGAAGCCGCCAAGCCGTGAACCTTGCGTGTGTGAAGCTTCGGCAATGGACGCGACGTTCAGCACGCCCTTCGGGGTTTCGATCATCGCCCAGATCTTGAGGCCTTCAGGGGCATCGGCCTCTGCCAGCGCATCGGCCACATCCTGAATGTGCGAAAGCTGCTCCACCTTTGGAAGCAGGATGGCATCCGGCGCGCAAGTGAGAGCCGACATCAGGTCACTTTTCCCCGCCCCGGTGGAGAGGGGGTTGATGCGGATCATGGTCTCATAGGCTGGGCGGGGCGTTTGCGCAAAGACCGTCAGAAGATTGGCGCGGGCCTCATCCTTCATGTCAGGTGCGACGGAATCTTCCAGATCGAAAATCACGCCATCGCAATCAAGCGAGGTCAGCTTTGCAAGTGCGCGCAGGTTTATAGCGGGCACCGACAGAAGCGATCGACGTGGGCGGACAGTATTGCTGAAATAAAAATCGGCCATGCCGCACTTGTGTCAACCTTTTGTGACAATCGCAAGCAGATAGGCGGTGTGCATCCTCTTGCAAGCAGCGCAAAGAAGGGCCACATTCGTCTGGACAGAAAGGTTTGGATCATGCAGGGCATTCGTACATTCTTCTTCGCGGCTTCCAGCATCGCAATTCTGGCTTTGGCCGCACTCTTCACCGCCTCCTTGACGGTCGCGCTGGTTGGTGTCCTCGCAGTGTTCAGCGCGGTGCGCCTGTTCTCTGCGCGCCTCAAACCGGCCCCCATCCCCGTCAACCCGCGTCACCGCGAGCAGCAGAACATGCGCGTATGGAATGACGGTCGCGGTACCATCATCGATCTTTGATATCTCTCGATTGTTGTCGCTCGACGGGCTCTTCACAGAGCCCGTTTCAGAAGCGCGGATCGTGCAATAATCGCGCTTGTAGTTGATGCTTATGTTGCAAAGCGTCGACTTTCCCAGTATCGACATGGCAGTTCAACCCACCTAATCGAGGGAAACCGAATGCGTATCGATGCTATTTCTATCGGCAAGAACCCGCCAGACGATATCAATGTGATCGTGGAGGTTCCTGTTGGTGGCCACCCGATCAAGTACGAGATGGACAAGGAAGCAGGCGCGCTGGTCGTTGACCGCTTTCTCTACACCCCGATGACCTATCCGGGTAACTATGGCTTCGTGCCGCACACCCTGTCTGAAGATGGCGATCCAATCGACGTGTTGATCTGCAACACCCGTCCGCTGGTTCCTGGCTGCGTGATCAATGTTCGCCCAATCGGCGTGATGATCATGGAAGACGACGGCGGCAAGGACGAGAAGATCCTTGCTGTTCCGGCTCCAAAGCTGACGCAGCGCTACGATAAGGTGCAGAACTACACTGACCTGCCTGAGATTACACTGAAGCAGATCGAGCACTTCTTTGAGCACTACAAGGATCTGGAGCCCGGCAAGTGGGTGAAGATGGGCGGTTGGCAGAATGTCGACGTCGCCAAGAAGCTCATCGTTGAAGCCATCGAGCGCTACAAGTCGCAGGCCTGATTTAAGCTTTCAAACATCAGTTCAAATGACAAATCCTCCGGATCGAATCGATCCGGAGGATTTTTTATGCCGATAGAGACGATTTAGGCGACCAGCGGATAGATCGTATTCCACATCAGTGAGCGGATAAAGAAAATCAGAAGCAGCAGGATGATCGGCGAAATATCGATGCCACCCAAATTTGGCAGGACGCGACGAATGGGTCTGAGTGCCGGCTCTGTGACGTTGTACAGAAAGCTGCCAATCGCACTGACGAACTGGTTCGAAGAATTGATGACATTGAAGGCATAGAGCCAGGAGAAAATGGCACTGAGAATCAGCACCCAGGTATAAAGGTTCAAAGCCAGATCGATTGTCTGAAACAGGGCAAGCATCAATGTCTCCATATCGTTGTTGGATGACATTTAGTCATTCGCAGGCCAACCGGCAAGTGGTCGTTGGTTTGCAAGGCTTTTCGTGCCTTTACACCGTTACGAAATCGTCAAATTGTCGATACAGTCGCGCCCGCGTGACCGGTAGTCCGCGTCAGTGAATTAAAATGCGTGGATTGCCAACGACGGTCAGACAGTATCCTTCTGATGTTCATTTTCGTCGGAAATATTCACATGGGTTGCCGCTTGCTGGCGTTGCAAAACGCGGTCCCTGACCGATACTCCCAAGAGATCAGCAATGCGCCAGATGACGTGATCTTCCATCTCGTTGCGCTCGCCATCCGCATAGACGATATCCCAGAGAATGCCGATGAGTTCGATGCGCTGGTCTTCGTCCAGATGGCGGTTGATGTCGGCTGTGAAGCGGTAGTAATCGACCGCCTCGCTTCCTGCCTCACGTCCCGCATCCATCAGGGCATCAAGGTTGCCAGCACTCAGCTGGTAATGCTCCTGAAGCAGTTCTCGCAAGCGCCGACGCTCGACGTCGGACACCGTGCCATCGGCTTCCATCACCTGATAACAGAGTGCGGCGACTGCCACCCGCAAATCGTCAGGAGCAAAGTCCTTTGACGATCCGCTCTGGCCAAGGTTCTGGAAAAATGACTGGATGCGATCGAACATGATTTTCCTTGAAATCGATCAAAACAAATTGAGGCGGGTTTTCTCGTCCGGCTGGCGCCCTGGCTTCTTGACGCCGGGATCATCCGGTAGTCCGCCAAAGAAGGGGACCGGTTCCGCCTTTGGCTTGGGCTTTGCCTCGCCGATGGAGGGCTGACCCTCGTCCACACGATCAGCTGTTACCACTGTAACCGGTTTGTCTTTCGGGGCCTCTGCAACAGGGACGGCGGGCTTGGCCACAACGGGTACTTCCGAGATGCTATTCTGTTTTTCATTGACGACTATCTCAGGCAGGGATGAGAGTGCATGGTCTACCGTCACTCCTTCAACCGCACCATCGATCTGGCCGAACGGTATCTTCCACTCGAACGCATCAAGACGACCGTTGACAGGTGAAACGGCAAGCCATTTTTCGGATACGACACCATCCGCCACCCAGGCGTGGTCCTTTGGCGCGCGCAGCGCCTGCGCCATCCAGTGGCGTATGCGACCCTGATCGCCTGTCTCTGCTTCTTCAATATCGGCAAGCAGCAGAAAGGTGCTTTCGCGCGGCTCTATGCGCGCTGCGGCCTCGGCTTTCGCACGGGCGCGGGTGAAGTCCTGCGCGTCGAGTGCAGCCTGTGCCACGATGAAGAGTGCTTCGACATTGTTTGGCTTCAAGCTTTCGAGGCGCTCGGCCCGCTTCAACCGGTCGACGGCGGTGTCACCGCTGCGGGCACGCACGTAAAGCTGTGCAATCTGCGGGTGAGGTGCGATTTTCCAGACTGGCTCAAGCACGGAAGCCGCCTTGCGCAGATTATCTTCGCGCAGATAGGACTTTGCTGCCACAAGCGCGGCGGGGACCAGCCCCTTGGCGAGTTTCAGTGCGTGCTTGGCATCCTCACGGGCAGCCTTTGGGTCGCTTTCGAATTTTTCTTCCGCTTTTGCCGTCAACAGAACGGCCTTCAGCCGCTCAGCGTCGCCACGTTCCAGAACGCCTGCCGCCTTCTGTTGATCGAGCAGCCTGATCGCATCGTCCCACTCGCCATTGCGGGATTTGCTTTCCAGCGTGGCCTGGGCCGCCCAGGGGAGGTATGGCGCATTTTCTGCGGCAGTTGCGGCATATTCCAGTGCGGCCTCATTGGCACCCTGGCGGCGGGCTTCCATGTAGAGACCGCGAAGTCCAAGCTCGCGAGTTTCCGGATCCTGCGCCATGGCCTCAAATTTGCGGCGGGCAGCGTCATATTTCCCTTCGATGAGATCTGCCTGTGCTTCCAGCAAATGGATCAGCGGCTCCTGATCTGCATTCAAAAGTCCTTGCGTGCGCGCGGTCATCTTGCGGGCCAGAAGCGCATTGCCTGCACCGGCCGCGATCAGGCCGGTTGACAGTGCCTGGTAACCGCGATCCCGCTTGCGGGAACGAAAATAGCGCCGTGCGGCGTGTGGCGAATTCCAGACAGCATTGAAAACCCACCAGCTAATCATGACAGTTGCGATGAGGGCCGCAATGATCGAGGCGGCCACCATAAGGCTCATTTCGATCAGCTGGCCTTGCCAGACGATGGAAAGCACACCGGGACGATCTGCCAGCCAGGAGAAACCAAAGCCGATCACAAGGACGATGACGACGAAACTGATGATCTTTGCCATGTCTTACCCCTGCTGCCCGGTGCTGTTGATGGCGCGCGTCAGCGTGCCGCCTACCAGATCTTCGACCTGAATACGGGCATCGAGCGATGTCTTGAACTCTGTGGAAGCTGCCTTGGCAGGTTCAGCCAGTCCATCCCATTCCAGCGCGGCACCCTTCAGGTCGCCATTGCGGAGCTTGTCTTCCATGCGGGCAATCTTGGCGTCTGCGCCTTCACCTTCGACATTGCCCACGGGCCGGACCTTGACGAGCGACAGCGCACTTTCCGCGAGCCGATCGATGATGCCTTGATTGGGGTCTGTCTGGTCGAGCGAAGCCAGCATGGCATTGGCAACATCAGGAAATTCGCGCGTAAGCTCCGACCGCGATGGAACGCCTGTAGCGGCAAAGGGCTTGAGCGACTGAATTGCCGGATCATCCGGCGTGACGCGAGAGAGCGTGTCGAGTTCCGTCAGAAACGGCCCACCGCGATCAATGGCCGCTTTCAGGCCTGCTGACGCAATGGCACGCGCGACCTCGATATCGTCGCGGGGCTCGTTGATCTTGGTTTCCGCTTCACCCAGACGGCGCGTCAGATCGGCGTTGGCCGTGTCCTGCGCTGCCTTTTCCGATTGCAGCGTCGAAACAGTTGCCTCAAGCAATGCCAGCTTCTCTGCGACATCACCGCCGCCGGATGCGGTAGAGCTTTCCAGCGCTGCAAGGCGAGTCTCTAGAGCAGATGTGTCTGCTGCGGCGGGCTGTGCGCTCGCCATTTGCTGGCGCAGATTGGAAACCTCTGCCTTGAGAGCTGGCAGTTCCGACGAACTGGTGTCTGATGCAGACGAAGGAAGATAGCCGGCATATTGCATGCTTCCAGCAGCCAGAAGTGCAATCAGGCCGCCGACGATGCCGGCAGCGAGAAGGCCGGAGCTGCTGCTGCCGCTACGGCTGGCATCACTGCTTTTTGTGTTGGAGGATGGCGTTGTGAATGGCTTGCTGTCTGCCGCGGGCTTTGAAGCTTCGGCTTTGGGAGGCTGAGTATTTGTCTTGTCGGATTTGAAAGAGGCGCCTGTCACGGGTGGGACAGTGCTCTTCTTCTCAGTGGGTTCCTTTGCAACCGGCTCTGCCTTCGTCTCGTCAGGCTTCGGAACATCGGAAGCCTTGGGCAGATTGGGCTCCGGCTCGATCGGCTTTTTCGCGGCATCGTCCCAGACTGGCTTTGGAGCCTGCGTTTCAGACCCGACAGTTGCTGGTGCCGGAGGTGTCTTGTCCGCCTCAGATCCAGTTGTAACCGGAGCTTCCAGAGATGCTGTGTCTTTTTCCTTGCCGATATCCTTCACGTCCTTTGCGTCCAGGTCAATGGTGACCGGCTCAGCGGTGGACTTGGAGTGGCGTGGCGGTTTTCCCGTTACCATGACAACCTCATTCTGCCTGCATTTCATTAAACCTAGTCAGTGATAACGGCAAAGGAAAGGGGCAGAAGGGAATTAGGTTCCCGCTTTTCGTTCAAGAAGATCAAACATCTGAGACTCGTTCGGCTCAGCGCTGGCATATGCCGCGTTGCGGAACGCCTCGGGAATGTGGGAAAGCACCTTGGCGCTGATGCAGATCATTCGTGATTGGCGCAATGGGGCTAGAAGCCCCTCATCCTTCAACAGCGCAAAAAATATCCGCACCGCCTCGCTTGAATAGAAAAGAACGGCGTCGCTGGGCTGGTCGATCAGGCGCGCCTTAAGCTGTGATGGTTGCCATGCAATCTGGCGCATCTGGTAGATCTCGGCGGTCTCAAACGGCACATTCAAAGCATTCAGCGTCTGTTCGAAGCTCGCGTCTCGCGGCGAGCCTGCCAGATAGCAAATCGTACCGGGCTGGCTCGCATCGTTTCGGGTTTTCTCCGAGATCAACTGCGCAAGCGCCGCGCCGTCACTCTCGCCGGTGATGATGGTTTGAAAGCCCGCATCGCGTGCTGCCATTGCGGATGCTTGTCCAACAACGAAGATAGGCTTTTGCAGACTTGCCGAAAGATCGGCGTCGGCCTTCACAACTGCGCGGATGGCCTCTGCACTTGTGACTGCAAGATATGCCGATTCTTTGCCCAAAGCCGCAGTCGCGGCTTCGGTGTCGTAAACGGGGGCTGTCAACGGCAATAGGACGGGGTCATGGCCGCGTGCGCGCAAAAGCTCTGCCGTCTTCAGCCCTGATTTTTCCGGGCGGGTGACGACGACGCGCATGGTCAGGTCCAGCTTTCGAAGAAGCTCGTGCCTGCTGCTGCACGCACCTTTTCTCCTGCCGTAAACCCTAAGGTTTCGGCGTCCGTGCGTTTGCCGGAAACCTCTACGCCATGCTCGGTCTGCCCGTCTGGCGTCAGAATAAGGCCGTGGAAGTGGAGCATATCGCCGTCGCAGGTCGCATAACCGGCAATCGGCGTGCGGCAGGAGCCATCCAGTGCGGCCAGAAATGCCCGTTCGCATGTCACGGCATCGCTGGTTTCGCGGTGATCGATGGGAGCCAGAAGTTGCTCGATGCGCGTATCGCCAATCCGGGTTTCGAGCGCGATAGCGCCTTGGCCCGGTGCTGGTGGAAATTCTCTGGCATCCAGCACCTCAGTCGGGACCGTCTGCTTTCCAAGCCTGTTGAGGCCAGCGAGCGCCAGCAATGTTGCATCAGCCATACCATCTTCCAGCTTGCGCAGGCGGGTATCCACCAGTCCTCGGAAAATGATGACGTTGATATCAGGCCGCAGGCGACGGATGAGCGACTGGCGACGAAGGGAGGCAGAGCCGACAGTGGCTGCGTGGGGCAACTCCATCAATTTCGGTGCCGTTCGGCCAATGAAGGCATCACGAACGTCTTCGCGCGGAAGATAGGCAGAAAGATGCAATCCTTCCGGGAGCCGCGTCGACATGTCCTTGGCGCAGTGAACCGCAAAATCGAGGTCACCCGATAGAAGCTGGTTTTCCAGTTCTTCTGTGAAGAGCCCCTTGCCGCCGATTTCAGACAGAGGACGATCCGTTACGCGGTCGCCCTTTGTGGAGAGCGGTACGATTTCGAACATATCCTGCGGCAGACCGTGGGCAGCCATCAGCCGGTCACGGGTCTCGATGGCCTGCACCAGCGCAAGGGGGCTGCCGCGTGTGCCGATTCGGAAAGGTTTTGTTTGCATCCGCTTCTATCCATTGTTACCGGAGGTGTTCGTACCCAAGTTTCTGAAACACCGCAATCAACGAACCGACCGATGACCCCCTTTCTTCGAATCCTTGGCATTGAGACCAGTTGCGACGAAACCGCTGCATCTATTGTGGTTCGGCACGCTGACGGCCGGGGTGAGATCATCTCTGACGTCGTTTTGTCGCAGCTGGAAGAACACAGCGCCTATGGTGGCGTTGTACCAGAAATTGCGGCGCGGGCCCATGTGGAAGCGCTCGATACGCTGGTTGAGGAAGCGTTGGCAGAGGCGGGCGTGACCCTTGCCGATGTCGATGCCATTGCCACCACCTCCGGCCCCGGTCTCATCGGCGGGTTGATCGTCGGGTTGATGACCGGCAAGGCCATTGCCATGGCTGCGGGCAAGCCGCTTTACGCCATCAACCATCTGGAAGGCCATGCGCTGACGGCGCGGCTGACCGATGGACTGTCCTTCCCCTATCTCATGCTGCTGGTTTCCGGCGGGCATACGCAGCTTATTCTGGTGCGCGGTGTCGGCCAATATGAGCGGTGGGGCACGACGATAGACGACGCCCTCGGTGAAGCCTTCGACAAGACTGCAAAGCTGTTGGGTCTGCCTTACCCCGGAGGGCCAGCGGTGGAAAAAATGGCGGCTGGTGGCAATGCCAACCGTTTTGCGCTGCCACGCCCGATGGTGGGTGAAGCGCGCCTCGACTTTTCCTTTTCCGGTCTGAAGACGGCCGTTCGCCAGGCGGCCACGGCCATTGCGCCGCTGTCCGAGCAGGATATTGCCGATATCTGCGCGTCCTTCCAAAAGGCGGTGTCGCGCACGTTGAAAGACCGGATCGGTCGCGGCCTGCAACGCTTTCTGGAGGAATTTTCAGCGGTTGAAGGCGGTCCTGCTCTGGTGGTCGCGGGCGGCGTTGCCGCCAACCAGGAAATACGCCGCACCTTGCAGGAGCTTTGCGACTATCACAGGTTCCGCTTCATCGCGCCGCCCCTGCAACTTTGCACTGACAATGCGGCCATGATTGCCTGGGCGGGGCTTGAGCGATTGGCGCTTGGCATGGAGCCAGACAGTTTCGATGTGCAACCGCGCTCACGCTGGCCGCTGGATGCGCAGGCGCAAACGCTTGTTGGATTTGGCAGGCGGGGGGCAAAGGCATGAAAAAGCGGGCAAAGATCGTAGTCATCGGCTCCGGCGCATTCGGCACAGCCATTGCCGTGGTTGTGGCGCTGGAAGACCGCCACGATGTGACGCTGCTGGGCCGCAATGCCGGGTTGATGGCGGATCTGGCCGCTGATGGTGTGCATGACGCGGCCCTTCCTGGCATTTCCCTGCCGGATGCCCTGCAATATTCTGCTGAGCCGGATGTGCTGCGGGATGCCGACATCGTTCTCTTCGCCATGCCATCCCAGGCGCAAGCCGATGCCGCGCGTCATTACGGTCCTTATTTGGCTAAGGATGCAGTCGTGGTAACCTGCGCCAAGGGTATCGACCGTTCATCCGGCAACTTGCTGACAGATGTGCTGGAGCGAGAGCTGCCACATCACCCGGTCGGCGTTCTCTCTGGTCCCGGCTTTGCCGCCGATATCGCCAAGGGATTGCCAACCGCCATGGCTGTGGCCGCCGCTGATGCCAGCGTGGCCGAGCAGCTGGCGCAGATGATCTCCGGGCGAACCTTCCGGCTCTATGCGTCGACGGACCGGACCGGCGTCCAGCTAGGCGGCGCCTTGAAGAATGTTCTGGCCATTGCCGGTGGCATTGTTGAAGGCGCAGGGCTTGGCGATTCCGCGCGGGCTGCATTGATTTCGCGCGGCTTAGCGGAGATGTCGCGGCTGTGTGTTGCCATGGGCGGCGAGGCGGATACGGTTCGCGGCCTTTCCGGTCTCGGCGATCTGGTGTTGACCGCAACCAGCCATCAATCACGCAACCTGCGCTTCGGCATCTGGCTGGGGCAGGGGCAAGACCCGGCCTCCTTCCATGGCGGGCTGGTGGAGGGTGCCTATGCGGCATCTGTCGCCTCGCGCCTTGCGGACGACCTTGGTGTGGAGATGCCCATAACGGACGCGGTCGCAGCCATTATCGACGGCAAGCTCGATATCAAAACCGCCATTCAACAATTGATGTCACGGCCTATTACCACCGAATAGGCTCTTCGAGAGGAAACGAAAATGCTGTTTGCCTTCATCTGCAAAGACAAGCCCGACCACCTGCATGTGCGCATGGAAACTCGCCCTGTTCACCTAGAGCATCTGAACAAGCTCAACGCCGAGGGTACCTTGAAGATGGCCGGTCCGTTCCTGGACGCCGACGGCAAGCCCAATGGCAGCCTTGTGATCGTTGAGGCAGCCGACATCGACGCGGCCAAGGCTCTGGCCGATGCCGATCCTTACGCCAAGGCCGGTCTGTTCGAGAGCGTTGATGTGAAGCCCTATAATTGGGTCTTCAACAATCCTGGAGCGTGAGCAGCATGGCGAATTACTGGCTTTTTAAATCCGAACCCTTCAAGTGGTCCTGGGAGCAGCAGAAGGCAAAGGGTGATGCGGGCGAGGAATGGACCGGCGTTCGCAACTATCAGGCACGCAACAACATGCGTGCCATGAAGATTGGCGACAAGGGTTTCTTCTATCATTCCAATGAAGGCTTGGATGTCGTCGGCATTGTCGAGGTGTGCGAATTATCGCAGCCGGATACGACGGCTGAAGGCGACGCACGCTGGGACTGCGTGCACATCAAGGCCGTTTGCGATGTGCCACAGTCGGTTTCGCTGAAGGATGTGAAGGCCAACCCCAATCTTGAGAACATGGCGCTGGTCACCTCCATGCGTCTCTCGGTGCAGCCGGTGACCGAAGAGGAATATCTCGAGGTCTGCCGCATGGGCAAGCTCGATAAGCCTCCCCGTTCGCCGGACTGAATGGATTGAAAACCGACCCGAAGGTCTTTATCCGCAGCAATACGAGCATCATGACACCGCCGCATGTGCCTGAAATACGGCTGCATCTGGCAAGCGAAGCGCATGAACTCTGGCTGAAGACGGAAGACGAGTTGCAGGAGATTGGCCTGCCGCCGCCATTCTGGGCCTTCGCCTGGGCTGGCGGGCAAGGGCTTGCCCGTTACATTCTCGATCATCCAGAAATGGTTGCTGGAAAGCGCGTCGTGGATTTTGCCAGCGGTTCCGGTCTGGTTGCCATCGCGGCTGCGAAAGCCGGAGCCCTGAGCGTGCTCTCTGTCGATATCGACCCATGGGCAAAGGCGGCCATCGCCCTCAATGCGGCTGAAAACGAAGTCGAGATCGGGTTTTGCGGGGATAATATCGTCGGAACCGAGATCGATGCAGATGTGATGCTGGCGGGTGATGTGTTCTATGACCGAGCCTTCGCCGAGGTCCTTACCCCCTGGTTTTCAAGGCTGACGCTGAATGGCAAGGCCGTTCTGGTGGGAGACCCGGGACGGGCCTATCTTCCGAAAACATTTCTGCAAAACTGCGCGACCTATGAGGTGCCGGTAACGCGCGCGCTGGAAGACAGCGATGTGAAGAAAACAACCGTCTGGCGGTTTGTATCCGCAATGAGCGCTCTGTGATCAGGGCCGGATGACGCAGACACCGGCTTCATAAGAACAGGCCTCATCCATCGTTCTCGCATTGATGCGAATGATCGCCGGGCTTGTCCAATTACCTGTAGTGCGCGCGGTATTTTGGATGGCGCCGTCTGCGCTCACATAGGTGCCGTTTCTGCGTGCGCGCATGGCGTAGACGCTGCCCGCATATGTGCCGACGGTGCGGATATGTGACGGCGCTCCGTTGCCGCCGTAATAGGATTGTTGCTTTTGCCTGCTACTATGACCACTCTTCTCATACTCGACATTATCACTCGCTTGGGCGTGATTTGCGACCATGATCGGGCCTAAGACAGCTAGGATGATCGGGGCGATTCGGATTGATAACATGAATTTCAATCTCCGGATTTTCGTGCTCATGACGTCAGAAAAAGTGCAAATTATCTTACGTAAACGTAAGAAAAAATCCGCGCCTTCGACTGGAAATGCTGATAAATTGTTTTTGGGTCCATCAAATTTCAAAGATTCTTTAAGCCACAATCGATTAAATTCGTTTCGGCCCTCCGATTGCGCTTGTGGTGATGGCGCGGTGCTATTAAAGGTCGCGACTGGTGCAATGCACATTATTCCGTCATGTGCGTTGTTTGGGGCGCCCGAGTTTCGTGGTGCAGGAACGCCGTGAGGATTATATGGCGAATACGACAAACAATCGGCCATTGTCGCCGCATCTTGAAATCTACCGGATGATCCCGACAATGTTGGCGTCAATCGTGCACCGTATCACGGGCGCGGCGCTCTATTTCGGCACGGTTCTGGTTGCCTGGTGGCTGATCGCCACGGCGTCTGGCGTTGATGCCTATAGCTGGGTGCAGTGGGCGATGAGCTCCATCATCGGAAAAATCGTGCTGATTGGATATACCTGGGCGCTTGTGCATCACATGCTGGGCGGTCTTCGCCACTTCATGTGGGACCTGGGTCATGGATTTGAAAAACACTTTACCACAAAGCTTGCCAAGGCATCTTTCGTGGCCTCGATCTGTCTGACCGCGCTGATCTGGGCGATTGCCCTGATCGTGCGCTGAGGAGATATTACCATGGATATGCGTACACCTCTCAACAAGGTTCGCGGGCTCGGCTCTGCCAAGGAAGGCACCGAGCATTTCTGGCGTCAGCGCGTGACCGCGGTTGCCAACGTTCCGTTGATGATCTTCTTCGTCGTGTTTCTCGTCATGTATGGCGGCGCACCCTATGAAGAGGTTGTCTCGGCTCTGTCCAATCCGCTTGTTGGCGTGATCATGGCTCTTGTCGTTGTCTCCGGCATTATCCACATGAAGCTGGGCATGCAGGTCATCATTGAAGACTATGTGCACGCGGAAATGATGAAGCTGGGTCTTTTGATGCTCAACACCTTTTTCTCGGTGATCATGGCCGGCCTCTGTCTCTTCGCCGTTCTGAAAATCGCATTTGCAGGATAACCGTCATGGCATCGATCAGTTCACCTTCTCAGAACGGCAAGGCCTATACCTACGTCGACCATTCCTATGATGTGATCGTCGTGGGCGCGGGCGGTGCCGGTCTTCGCGCGACACTCGGCATGGCCGAGCAGGGCTTCAAGACAGCCTGCATCACCAAGGTCTTCCCGACCCGTTCCCACACCGTTGCGGCGCAGGGCGGCATTGCCGCATCGCTCAACAACATGACGCCAGACAGCTGGCAGTGGCACCTTTACGATACCGTCAAGGGTTCCGACTGGCTGGGCGACGTGGACGCCATGCAGTACCTCGCCATGGAAGCTCCAAAGGCTGTCTATGAGCTTGAGCATTACGGCGTGCCGTTCTCGCGAAACGCCGAAGGCAAGATTTACCAGCGCCCATTCGGCGGCCACATGCAGAATTACGGCGAAGGCCCGCCAGTTCAGCGCACCTGCGCTGCTGCCGACCGTACCGGCCACGCCATTCTGCACACGCTTTATGGCCAGTCCCTGCGCCACAATGCCGAGTTCTTCATCGAGTATTTCGCGCTCGACCTCATCATGTCCGAGGATGGCAGCCGCTGCACGGGCGTTGTCGCCTGGAACCTCGATGACGGAACCATCCATCGCTTTTCGGCCAAGATGGTTGTTCTGGCGACGGGCGGTTATGGTCGCGCCTACTTCTCTGCGACATCGGCTCACACCTGCACCGGTGATGGCGGCGGCATGATTGCCCGCGCCGGTCTGCCGCTTCAGGATATGGAGTTCGTTCAGTTCCACCCTACCGGTATTTACGGCGCTGGCTGTCTGATTACAGAAGGCGCACGCGGTGAGGGCGGTTATCTCGTCAACTCCGAAGGCGAACGCTTCATGGAGCGTTACGCGCCATCCGCCAAGGATCTCGCCTCGCGTGATGTTGTCTCGCGCTGCATGACCATGGAAATTCGTGAAGGCCGTGGCGTTGGCAAGAACAAGGACCACATCTTCCTTCATCTCGATCACCTCGATCCGGCCATCCTGCATGAGCGTCTTCCCGGCATTTCCGAAAGCGCCAAGATTTTCGCAGGCGTGGACGTGACGCGCGAGCCGATCCCGGTTCTGCCGACGGTTCACTACAATATGGGCGGTATTCCGACCAACTACTGGGGTGAAGTGCTGAACGCCGACAGCGAAAACCCAGAACGCATCATCCCTGGCATCATGGCCGTGGGTGAAGCCGGTTGCGCATCCGTTCATGGTGCAAACCGCCTTGGTTCCAACTCACTGATTGACCTTGTGGTGTTCGGTCGCGCAGCTGCCATTCGTGCAGCTGAAGTGATTGACCGCGCAAGCGCCATTCCGTCGCTCAATGTTGCTGCCTGTGACAAGATCATGGAGCGCTTCGATCGTCTGCGCAATGCCAATGGTGGCACGCCAACCGCCGTGTTGCGTGACAAGATGCAGCGCGCCATGCAGGACGACGCTGCCGTGTTCCGCACGCAGGAATCACTTGAGAGCGGTTGCAAGCGCCTTTCCGCCATCTGGAAAGAACTGCCGGACCTCAAGGTGACAGACCGTTCTATGGTTTGGAATTCCGATCTGGTCGAAACGCTCGAACTCGAAAACCTCATGGCAAACGCCATCACCACGGTTTACGGCGCTGAAGCCCGTAAGGAAAGCCGTGGCAGCCATGCGCGTGAAGACTTCGTTGATGGTCCATTTGGTGGCCGTGACGACGTCAACTGGCGCAAGCACACGCTGGCATGGGTCAATGCCGAAGGTGACGTGAAGCTGGACTACCGCCCGGTGCATACCGAGCTGATCGCCGATGGCATCGATCTTCAGAAGATCGCTCCAAAAGCTCGCGTCTACTAAGAGAGGAATTGGACATGGTTGAACTGACTCTCCCCAAAAACTCTCAGATGACCGAAGGCAAGGTCTGGCCAAAACCGGCAGGCGCGAAAAACGTTCGCGAATACCGCGTTTACCGCTGGAACCCTGACGATAACGCGAATCCACGCATCGATACCTATTATATCGATGTGGACGATTGCGGCCCGATGGTTCTCGATGCGCTCTTGTACATCAAGAATAATATCGACCCGACCTTGGCGCTGCGTCGCTCCTGTCGCGAGGGCATCTGCGGCTCCTGCGCGATGAACATCGATGGCACCAATACGCTGGCCTGCACCAAGGGCATGGATGACATCACGGGAACCGTTAAGGTTTATCCGCTGCCGCACATGCCAGTCGTGAAGGATCTCGTTCCTGATCTTTCCAACTTCTATGCGCAGCACCGCTCTATCGAGCCGTGGTTGAAGACGGTGTCTCCGACCCCTGCCAAGGAATGGAAGCAGAGCCATGACGACCGCCAGAAGCTGGACGGTCTTTACGAGTGCATTCTATGCGCCTGCTGCTCCGCCTCCTGTCCGAGCTATTGGTGGAACGGCGACCGTTACCTCGGTCCCGCTGTTCTGCTTCAGGCCTATCGCTGGTTGATTGACAGCCGCGATGAGGCAACAGGGGAGCGTCTGGACGATCTTGAAGATCCGTTCCGCCTCTACCGCTGCCATACGATCATGAACTGTGCACAGGCTTGCCCGAAGGGCTTGAACCCAGCCAAGGCCATCGCCGAAATCAAGAAGATGATGGTCGAGCGCCGGGTCTGACCGCGCAACATATTGGATACCCATCAACAGGCCGCGATTTCCAATCGCGGCCTGTTTGACGATAACAAGGCCGAACGTTTTCGTAAAAATTGATTGAAATTGCAATTTTTGCGGTACCAGCTTGTGTTGAATAATGCTTTGGTAATAATTCAGCCGTTTTGTGTAGACATGTACTTGCC
Organism: Agrobacterium sp. CG674; assembly: GCF_053521645.1. Taxonomy (NCBI): domain Bacteria; kingdom Pseudomonadati; phylum Pseudomonadota; class Alphaproteobacteria; order Hyphomicrobiales; family Rhizobiaceae; genus Agrobacterium; species Agrobacterium sp. CG674. The sequence goes on from NZ_JBNWDZ010000005.1 coordinate 253,095, forward strand.
GGACGACAGAGAATCGGGAGCTTGAGATGCAATTCAGATATGTGGTGACGGGTCTTGCGGTCGTTATGAGCCTGGCCGGTTGCCAACGTACCTCCTATGATTACAACAACAATAGCGGTGCGAGCGGCAATCCTGGCTATACACCGCCGCTTCAGGCCCAGCCCGTGCCGTCTGTCCAGTCGGGCGCCTTGCCGCCTCCAGGCGGATCGACGCAATTCCCAACCGCCCCAGCCAACTCGGCACCTGTTAATGTCGCATCGGCTCCGCCTGCGGCGGCAATGGATGTGACCAAGGAAGCCATGGTCGGTAACTGGCGTGTGTCCAATGGCGGCGCCACCTGCGACATGTTCCTGACCTTGACGAACCTGGGCAGCGGCTCTCGTGGCGGCACCCGCGGTTGCAGCGGCGAATTGTCCTCCATGGGGTCATGGGAAGTCTCGGCCAAGATGGTTCAGTTCAAGAACCGGGCAGGCGACACGATCGGCCGCGTCTACAAGACTGGCGACACCCGTTATGACGGCACGACGAACAGCGGTCAGCCGCTCAGCCTCAGCCGATAATTTGATCACGCGGATGCCACTGGTGTCCGCGCATGAGGCGCGTTGATGAAGCCATTGCCCGATTACCATCATAGTGTCGTTGAGCAACTCAACGCATTGATCGCATCTGGTACCCTCAAAGCCGATACGGCACAGATGGATGTGGCAACGCGGCTTGATCGCATTCTGACCGATCTTAAGATTCGCAAGCCCGCCAGGAAGAAAAGCGCTCTTGGCTGGCTGTTCGCCAAGAAGGCGGGCCCTGCCGCGTCGGTAAAAGGCCTTTACGTTCACGGCAGCGTCGGGCGTGGCAAGACCATGCTCATGGATATGTTCTTCCATCTGGCACCCGTTGAAAAGAAACGTCGCTGCCATTTTCATGAATTCATGGCCGATGTGCACAATCGCGTCCATGCGCACCGTCAGCAACTCAAAAACGGCGAGACGAAACAGGCGGACCCCATTCCGCCCGTCGCTGCGCAATTGCTGGCCGAGGCAGAGCTGTTGTGCTTTGACGAATTTTCCGTCACCGATATTACCGATGCGATGATTCTCGCGCGGCTGTTCACCGAGTTGTTCGCCAATGGCTGCACACTGGTGACGACATCGAATGTGCTGCCGGACAATCTCTACAAGGACGGGCTGAACCGCAGTCTGTTTCTGCCTTTCATCGATCTGATGCAGCAACATGTCGAAGTCGTAACGCTTGATAGCCCTACCGATTATCGGATGGAGAAGATCAAGAGCCTGCCCGTCTATGTCACGCCGTTGGGGCCTGAGGCCGATCAGGCCATGGATGATGCCTGGGATCATTTGACCAAGGGGCATGTTACCTCTCCTACCGAGATCAAGGTGAAGGGCCGCTCCGTCCGCGTTCCTGCTGCTGCGGGCCGTGTTGCGCGGTTTTCGTTCTCGGACCTATGTGAAAAGCCGCTTGGGGCGTCCGACTTCCTGGCAATTGCCCACCGATTCGACACTGTTTTTCTCGATCACGTGCCCTTGCTCAGCGCTGACCGGCGCAACGAAACGAAGCGGTTCATTATCCTGATTGACGCCTTCTACGACCAAACGGTCCGTCTGATCGTGTCTGCCGCTGCCATGCCTGAGGACTTGCTGGGCAAGCGCAAAGGTACCGAAGGTTTCGAATTTGACCGGACTGCGTCGCGCCTGTTTGAGATGCGGAGTGCTGATTATCTTACGCTGCACAATGAGAAGCGTCAGCAACATGACGATTTGGTAACATAACTTCTTACGTTTACGTAAGTTATTTATGATCTAAACGATTGAAAATGTTACGCTCGAAAGTATCTATTGCCATTTATGGCCAATAACGATAAGTCGAGTGCGACAATTTAGAGCTGTCATGCATTGACGGCGAAATTAAATTGAAGCTTGAGAGGAAGCATTCGATGTCTCGCAAAAAGATTGCACTTATTGGTTCTGGCATGATCGGCGGCACACTGGCCCATTTGGCCAGCCTGAAGGAGCTGGGCGATATCGTCCTCTTCGATATTGCTGACGGCATTCCGCAGGGTAAGGGTCTGGATATTGCCCAGTCTGGCCCGGTCGAAGGTTTCAATGCCAAGCTGACCGGCGCGTCCGATTACGCTGCCATTGAAGGCGCGGATGTTTGCATCGTAACTGCCGGCGTGGCGCGCAAGCCAGGCATGAGCCGCGACGATCTTCTCGGCATCAACCTCAAGGTCATGGAGCAGGTCGGCGCTGGCATCAAGAAATATGCCCCGAACGCTTTCGTCATCTGCATCACCAACCCGCTCGACGCGATGGTCTGGGCTCTGCAGAAGTTCTCCGGCCTGCCGAAGAACAAGGTCGTCGGCATGGCTGGCGTTCTCGACAGCGCGCGTTTCCGCCTGTTCCTGTCTGAAGAATTCAATGTCTCCGTTCAGGACGTGACGGCATTCGTTCTTGGTGGTCACGGCGATACCATGGTGCCTTTGGCCCGTTACTCCACGGTCGGCGGCATTCCTTTGACGGACCTCGTCAAGATGGGCTGGCTTACAGCCGAGCGTCTTGAAGAAATCGTTCAGCGCACACGTGATGGCGGTGCGGAAATCGTCGGCCTGCTCAAGACCGGTTCCGCCTACTACGCACCTGCAGCGTCCGCGATCGAAATGGCTGAATCCTACCTCAAGGACAAGAAGCGCGTTCTGCCTGCTGCGGCCTACCTCTCGGGTCAGTATGGCGTCAACGACATGTATGTCGGCGTACCAACAATCATCGGTGCAGGCGGTATCGAGCGCATCATCGAAATCGAACTCAACAAGGACGAGGAAGCTGCCTTCCAGAAGTCCGTCGGCGCGGTTGCTGGTCTTTGCGAAGCCTGCATCAACATTGCTCCGTCGCTGAAGTAATTGCCTGACGTATCGGCCCGGAAATCGAAATCGATTACCTAAAGCGCGCTGCGTAGATTCAACAGTTTAGAGCGTCCTTCTGCATCTGAGGATGCAGAGCGCTCTAAGTGGCTACAAACAGGGATTAATCCATGAATATTCATGAGTATCAGGCCAAAGCGCTTCTGAAGGGCTATGGTGCGCCAGTGGCCGAAGGGGTTGCTATTCTCAAGGTTGAGGAAGCCGAAGCTGCCGCAAAGCAGCTTCCTGGCCCGCTTTATGTCGTCAAGAGCCAGATCCACGCTGGTGGTCGCGGCAAGGGCAAGTTCAAGGAACTCGGCCCTGACGCAAAGGGCGGTGTTCGCCTTGCCAAGTCCATCGAGGAAGTTGTTTCTCACGCCAAGGACATGCTGGGCAACACGCTGGTTACCGCTCAGACCGGCGATGCCGGCAAGCAGGTCAACCGTCTCTACATCGAAGACGGCGCCGATATCGATCGCGAACTCTATTGCTCGCTGCTGGTAGACCGCTCGGTCGGCCAGGTCGCATTCGTGGTTTCCACGGAAGGCGGCATGGACATCGAAGCTGTTGCGCATGACACGCCTGAGAAGATCCACACGATTGCGATCGAGCCTGAAGCAGGTGTCACGGCTGAAAACATCGCTGCCATCTCCAAGGCACTCGAGCTTTCCAGCGCTGCTGCAGAAGACGCCAAGGCGCTGTTCCCTGCGCTTTACAAGGCCTTTGTTGAGAAGGACATGGCGCTTCTGGAAGTCAACCCGCTGATCGTCATGACGGACGGCCACCTGCGCGTTCTCGACGCCAAGATGTCTTTCGATGGCAACGCGCTTTTCCGCCACGATGACGTCAAGCTTTTGCGCGATGAAACCGAAGAAGATGCCAAGGAAATCGAAGCCTCCAAGTGGGACCTCGCCTATGTAGCGCTCGATGGCAACATCGGCTGCATGGTCAATGGTGCCGGTCTTGCCATGGCAACGATGGACATCATCAAGCTGTACGGCAAAGAGCCTGCAAACTTCTGCGACGTCGGCGGTGGCGCTGGCAAGGAAAAGGTTGCGGCTGCGTTCAAGATCATCACGGCTGACCCGAAGGTCGAGGGCATCCTCGTCAACATCTTCGGTGGCATCATGAAGTGCGACGTTATTGCCGAAGGCGTTATCGCTGCGGTGAAGGAAGTCGGTCTGACGGTTCCGCTCGTCGTGCGTCTTGAAGGAACCAATGTCGAACTCGGCAAGAAGCTCCTGAACGAATCGGGTCTTGCGATTACGGCTGCTGACGACCTTGACGATGCAGCCAAGAAGATCGTTGCGGCCATTCAGGGTGCTTGATGAATTCGGAGTCTTTCGGGTCCGCGTCGGCCCTCATCCCTTTGCTGCTTATTATGGTCATCTACGTGATGTCCATAAGACGTTCGAAGAGGAACATGGGGGAAATGATGCGGATCAATGAGGCTTTGCTCAATGCAAATTTAGAGATGGTCAAACGGCTTCAGAACATTGAAGCTTTGCTCCAAAAAGATAGGCAAGATTGATGTCGATTATCGTCAATAAAGACACCAAGATCCTCGTTCAGGGTCTGACCGGCAAGACCGGTAGCTTCCACACCGAACAGGCGCTTGCTTATTACGGCACGCAGATGGTCGGTGGTATTCACCCCAAGAAGGGTGGCGAAACATGGTCCGGTTCCAACGGCGAAAGCCTGCCGATCTATGCCACGGTTGCTGAAGCCAAGGAAAAGACCGGCGCTGACGCATCGGTGATCTACGTTCCGCCAGCTGGCGCTGCAGATGCGATCATCGAAGCCATCGAAGCGGAAATTCCGTTCATCACCTGCATCACCGAAGGCATTCCTGTCATGGACATGGTTCGCGTCAAGGCACGGCTGGACCGTTCCAACTCGCGTCTGCTTGGCCCTAACTGCCCAGGCATCATGACACCGGAAGAATGCAAGATCGGCATCATGCCGGGCTCCATCTTCCGCAAGGGTTCGGTTGGTATCGTTTCGCGCTCCGGCACGCTGACTTACGAAGCCGTGTTCCAGACATCGAACGAAGGCCTCGGCCAGACGACGGCTGTCGGCATTGGCGGCGACCCGGTCAAGGGCACCGAGTTCATCGACATCCTGGAAATGTTCCTTGCTGACGAAGCCACACAGTCGATCATCATGATCGGCGAAATCGGTGGTGCTGCGGAAGAAGAAGCAGCGCAGTTCCTGATCGACGAAGCCAAGAAGGGCCGTAAGAAGCCAATGGCAGGCTTTATCGCTGGTCGTACAGCACCAAAGGGCCGCACGATGGGCCACGCCGGTGCTGTCGTTTCCGGCGGCAAGGGTGACGCGGAATCCAAGATCGCTGCCATGGAAGCAGCTGGGATCAAGGTTTCGCCATCCCCAGCACGCCTTGGCAAGACACTGGTCGAAGTCCTCAAGGGCTGAGATATCACGAGTTTGGCAGCGGGCAGGTGTCGTTCACGGCAGCCTGCCCGAAGCCGCATGAATGATGGGCGCGAAAGCGTCAGAGACTAAGGCGGCAGACCGGATACGGTCATCAACGGGATGAGGAGGCGGGCGAATACGTCCGCGAAAACACCATGGCAAGGCAAGACGCCAACGAGCAGTTTCAGATCACGTCGTTTCTAGACGGCGCGAATGCAGCCTATATCGAGCAGCTCTACGCCCGGTATGAGGAGGATCCATCCTCTGTTTCTCCAGAGTGGCAGAGCTTCTTCAAAGGGCTTTCCGACAATCCCGAAGATGTGAAGAGAGCCGCACAGGGTGCATCCTGGCAGCGCTCCAACTGGCCGATCGCCGCTAATGGCGAGCTGATTTCGGCGCTGGATGGCAACTGGGCCACCGTTGAAAAGGCCATCGAAAAGAAGGTTCAGGCCAAGGCGGAAGCCAAGAGTGCTGAAACCGGCAAGGGCGTGAGCGAAGCCGAGGTGCTGAGAGCGACGCGCGACAGCGTGCGCGCCATCATGATGATCCGTGCTTACCGCATGCGCGGCCACTTGCACGCCAAGCTCGACCCGCTCGGCATTGCCAGCGCCGTTGAAGATTACGATGAATTGTCACCGAAGTCCTACGGCTTCGAAGAGAGCGATTACGACCGCAAGATTTTCATCGATAACGTTCTGGGCCTCGAATACGCGTCCGTTCGTGAGATGATCGAGATTCTTGAGCGTACCTACTGCTCGACGCTCGGTGTCGAATTCATGCATATTTCGAGCCCGGAAGAAAAGGGCTGGATCCAGGAACGCATCGAAGGTCCGGATAAGGGCGTTGCGTTCACGGCCGAGGGCAAGAAGGCTATCCTTTCCAAGCTGATCGAAGGCGAAGGCTATGAGCAGTTCCTGGACGTTCGCTTCAAGGGCACCAAGCGTTTTGGTCTCGATGGTAGCGAGTCGCTGATTCCAGCGTTGGAGCAGATCATCAAGCGCGGTGGTCAGGAAGGCCTCGAAGAGGTTGTTCTGGGCATGGCGCACCGTGGTCGCCTCAACGTTTTGACCAACGTTATGGGCAAGCCGCACCGCGCGGTGTTCCATGAGTTCAAGGGCGGTTCGTTCAAGCCTGATGACGTTGAAGGTTCCGGTGACGTGAAGTATCACCTTGGTGCATCGTCGGACCGCGAGTTCGATGGCAACAAGGTTCACTTGTCTCTGACTGCCAACCCGTCCCACCTTGAAATCGTCAACCCTGTTGTCATGGGCAAGGCCCGCGCCAAGCAGGACCAACTCGCAAAGGTCTGGGATGGCGATACCATTCCTCTGTCGGAGCGCGCAAAGGTTCTTCCATTGCTGCTGCATGGCGATGCTGCTTTTGCAGGTCAGGGCGTTGTTGCTGAAATTCTGGGCCTTTCCGGACTGCGTGGTCACCGCGTTGCCGGCACCATGCATGTTATCATCAACAACCAGATCGGATTTACGACGAACCCCGGCTTCTCGCGGTCTTCGCCGTACCCATCTGACGTAGCAAAGATGATCGAAGCACCGATCTTCCACGTGAATGGTGATGACCCGGAAGCTGTTGTTTATGCGGCAAAGGTTGCAACCGAATACCGCATGAAGTTCCACAAGCCTGTCGTTGTCGACATGTTCTGCTACCGTCGCTTCGGCCACAATGAAGGCGATGAGCCTTCATTCACACAGCCGAAGATGTACAAGGTCATTCGCGCGCACAAGACTGTCGCAACGATCTATGCGGAGCGTCTGATTGCTGAGGGTCTTCTGACAGACGGCGAATTTGAAAAGATGAAGGCCGATTGGCGCGCCCATCTTGAGCAGGAATTCGAAGCAGGCCAGAGCTATAAGCCGAACAAGGCTGACTGGCTTGATGGCCAGTGGTCAGGTCTTCGTGCCGCCGACAATGCCGATGAGCAGCGTCGTGGCAAGACAGGCGCTCCTATGAAGCAGTTGAAGGAAATTGGTCGCAAGCTGGCGACCATTCCTGAAGGCTTCAAGGCGCACAAGACCATTCACCGCTTCATGGAAAACCGCGCCCAGATGATCGAGACCGGCGAAGGTTTGGATTGGGCGATGGCTGAAGCCATGGCGTTTGGCTCGCTGGTCGTCGACGGTCACAAGATCCGCCTGTCCGGTCAGGATTGCGAGCGCGGCACGTTCTCGCAGCGCCACTCCGTTCTCTACGATCAGGAGACCGAAGAGCGTTACATTCCATTGGCTAATCTTGCGCCAACACAGGCCCGCTACGAAGTCATCAACTCGATGCTGTCAGAAGAAGCCGTACTTGGTTTCGAATACGGCTACTCGCTGGCCCGCCCGAATGCGCTGACGCTTTGGGAAGCCCAGTTCGGTGACTTCGCCAACGGTGCGCAGGTCGTGTTTGACCAGTTCATCTCGTCGGGTGAACGCAAATGGCTCCGCATGTCTGGTCTCGTCTGCCTTCTGCCGCATGGCTATGAAGGTCAGGGTCCAGAACACTCGTCTGCCCGTCTGGAACGCTGGTTGCAGATGTGCGCAGAAGACAACATGCAGGTCGCAAACGTGACCACGCCGTCCAACTACTTCCACATCCTGCGCCGTCAGGTGAAGCGCGACTTCCGCAAGCCGCTGATCCTGATGACGCCGAAGTCCCTGCTGCGCCACAAGCGCGCGACGTCTTCGCTGACGGAGCTGGCTGGCGAATCCTCATTCCACCGCCTGCTGTGGGATGATGCTGAGGTCATCAAGGACGGTCCGATCAAGCTGCAGAAGGATTCTAAGATCCGCCGCGTCGTGCTGTGCACCGGCAAGGTCTATTACGACCTTCTGGAAGAGCGCGAGAAGCGTGGCATCGACGACATCTACCTGCTGCGTATCGAGCAACTCTATCCATTCCCGGCCAAGGCGCTCATCAACGAGCTGTCCCGCTTCCGCAACGCCGAAATGGTCTGGTGCCAGGAAGAGCCGAAGAACATGGGTGCGTGGTCGTTCATCGACCCTTATCTGGAATGGGTTCTCGCCCATATCGATGCGAAGTACCAGAAGGTCCGTTACACGGGTCGTCCGGCTGCGGCATCGCCAGCAACGGGCCTGATGTCCAAGCACCTCGCGCAGCTCGCGGCATTCCTGGAAGACGCGCTGGGAGAGTGAAAACTCTCCCGCCTGCACCCTTCACAACCGATATTTGATGAAACGGAACTAGATCATGGCCACTGAAATCCGCGTACCAACCCTCGGCGAGTCCGTCAGCGAAGCGACTGTCGGCACCTGGTTCAAAAAGGTTGGCGATACCGTCAAGGCTGACGAGCCGCTGGTAGAGCTGGAAACCGACAAGGTTACCGTTGAAGTCCCAGCGCCTGCTTCCGGCGTTCTCACAGAAATCGTTGCACAGAACGGCGAGACCGTCGGTCTTGACGCGCTGCTCGGCCAGATCGCTGAGGGTGCAGCCGGCGCTGCTCCGTCCGCACCAACGGCTGCACCAGCGAAGGCTCCAGAAGCTGCACCGGCTGCTGCTGCACCTGCCGCTGTTTCTTCGGCACCAAGCTCCATGCCACCAGCGCCTGCTGCTGGAAAGCTGTTGGCTGAAAACAATCTGTCGGCCGATCAGGTTGACGGTTCCGGCAAACGTGGCCAGGTTCTGAAGGGTGACGTTCTGGCAGCTGTTGCCAAGGGTACATCCGCTCCTGCCGCGGCACCTGCTGCCGTTTCCGCGCCACGTCCGGCCTCTTCCGAGGGTGATGCTGTTCGCGAAGAGCGCGTGAAGATGACACGCCTGCGCCAGACCATTGCGCGCCGCCTGAAGGACGCACAGAACACAGCCGCGATGCTGACGACCTATAACGAAGTGGACATGACTGCGGTCATGGAACTGCGCAATCGCTACAAGGACGTGTTCGAGAAGAAGCATGGCGTCAAGCTGGGCTTCATGGGCTTCTTCACAAAGGCTGTGACGCACGCTCTGAAGGAACTGCCAGCCGTCAACGCTGAAATCGATGGCAACGACATCATCTACAAGAACTATTGTCACGTCGGCATGGCTGTCGGCACGGATAAGGGCCTTGTTGTCCCTGTTATTCGCGATGCCGATCAGCGCTCCATCGCTGGCGTTGAAAAGGAACTGGGTCGTCTTGCCAAGGCAGCACGCGATGGTTCGCTGGGCATGGCAGACATGCAGGGCGGCACCTTCACCATCACCAATGGTGGTGTCTATGGTTCGCTGATGTCCTCACCGATCCTCAACGCTCCACAGTCTGGTATTCTGGGCATGCACAAGATCCAGGATCGTCCGGTTGCCATTGGCGGTCAGGTCGTGATCCGTCCGATGATGTATCTCGCGCTCTCCTACGATCACCGCATCGTTGATGGCAAGGAAGCCGTGACATTCCTCGTTCGCGTCAAGGAAAGCCTTGAGGATCCGGAGCGTCTGGTTCTCGATCTCTGATCGAACTTGCTTTTTCCATCAGCGGGGTTTCAACTGGAGTCCCGCTGATACTGTTTCAGGAGCTTGCATATGCAGCCCACTTTTCTTGCCGCGTCCCCTTTTCTCCCGCTCGTCGGGATAAGCGTCCTTATTCTGATCGCCCATATCGTCTTGCAGGCCATGGCCGCGACGAAGGAGTTCGGTTCGCAGTGGAATGCCGGTCCCCGGGACGAGGGTAAAACAGTCGAGGGCAAGCTGGCGGGCAGAGCCGAACGTGCCAGTGCAAACTTCCGGGAAACCTACCCGGCATTCATCGCATTGGCCTTTGGCGTGGTCATGGCGGGCGATCCGGCTGGACTGGCGCTGATCGGTGCGTGGCTATGGATCATCTGCCGCATCGTCTATATCCCGCTCTATCTCGCAGGCATTCCATATATCAGGTCTCTGGTCTGGATCGGCTCGATGATCGGACTTTTGTTGATGCTGTTCGTGTTGCTGTTCTAGGGGGCGTTTGATGCATCCATATCTGATCGAGCTCGCATCCCTGATGGCGATCTTCTCATTTGCGATTGTGTCTCCGGGCGCTGACCTTGCCATGGTCATGCGCCAGGCGATCGTGCATGGACGCCGCCAGGCCATCGTCACGAGCTTTGGCATCGGCACATCGTTGATGTTCCATGTGACCTATACCATCCTTGGGCTCGGGCTGATCATTTCCCAATCCGTCTACTTGTTCAACATCGTCAAATGGTTCGGTGTCGCTTACCTGATCTATATCGGCGTCAAGTCATTGCGCGCCAGCAAGACAGATATGACAGTCACAACGACTGCAGGTGATGAACCGCGCCTCAGCGAGCAATCTGCATTCAAGGCGTTCACGCTGGGGTTTGCTGCCAATGCGCTGAACCCGAAGCCGGTGTTTTTCTTTCTGTCCATTTTCTCGACGGTGGTCGGAGCTCACACGCCCATCGCCATCAAATTCGGTTATGGCCTTGTCATGGCCAGTTGCCTGATCGTCTGGTTCATCGCTGTCAGCATGTTCATGACGACGCCGCGCATGCGCGCCGCTTTCGGTCGCGCCAGCCAATGGATCGATCGCACCAGCGGTGTGGTCTTCATTGCTCTCGGCATCAAGCTGGCAACGGAAAAAGCTGCCTGATATTGCGGCCCGGAGGATTGAACTCATGATCGATGGACCCGTTCTCGTTGTCACCGGTGGCAGCCGTGGCATTGGCGCGTCCGTCGCTTTGAAAGCGGCTGAGCGCGGCTGGCGTGTTCTGATCAATTACGTTTCCAACGAAGCGGCGGCGCAAGCCGTTGCCAACGAGATTGTCGACAAGGGCGGCGTGGCCCGAATCGTGCAAGGCGATACAGGCCATGAAGACGGCATTGCTGCTATTTACAATGCGGTTGACACTGAGTTTGGCCGTATAGACGGGCTGGTCAACAATGCCGGTGTGGTCGATGTGACAGCACGTGTCGACGAATTTTCGCGTGAGCGACTGGATCGCATGTTCGCCATCAATGTGATTGGCAAGATTCGCTGCGCATCCGAGGCGGTCAAGCGCATGTCCACGCGGCATGGTGGGAAGGGCGGTTCCATCGTCAACATATCCTCCGCCGCAGCGGTGCTGGGCAGCCCCGGCCAATATGTGGATTACGCTGCCTCGAAGGGCGCGGTGGATACATTCACAATTGGCCTTGCTCGCGAAGTCGCCAATGAGGGCATTCGCGTCAATGCGATCCGTCCCGGCATCATCGATACGGACATACACGCATCCGGCGGCTTGCCGGATCGCGCCAGAGATCTGGCCCATCTGGTGCCTATGCAGCGCCCCGGAACGGCCAGTGAAATTGCAGATTCGGTTTTATACCTGCTCTCGCCAGAGGCATCTTATGTCACTGGGGCAATATTGAATGTGAGTGGCGGCAGATAGACGCCAATAACGAAGGAAATTACAATGGCTTATGATGTAGTTGTTATCGGTACCGGCCCCGGCGGATATGTTTGCGCCGTCAAGGCAGCGCAGCTCGGACTGAAGGTTGCCGTAATCGAAAAGCGTGCGACCTATGGCGGCACTTGCCTCAATGTCGGCTGCATTCCGTCCAAGGCCCTGCTGCACGCATCCGAGGTCTTCGCGCATGTTGCCCATGGTGTGGACAGCCTCGGCGTTGAGGTTTCACCTCCTACGCTGAACCTCGACAAGATGATGGCGCATAAGGACGGCGTGGTGAAGGCCAATGTCGATGGCGTCGCATTCCTGTTCAAGAAGAACAAGATCGACACATTCCAGGGTCTCGGCAAGGTTGTCGGCACTGGCAAGGTTTCCGTCACAAGCGACAATGGTGACGTGCAGGAAATCGAAACCAAGAATATCGTGATCGCAACCGGTTCCGACATTGCAGGCATTCCGGGCGTTCAGGTCGATATTGATGAGCAGGTTATCGTGTCCTCCACCGGCGGCATTGCGCTGTCTAAGGTGCCGGAAAAGATGATCGTTGTTGGCGGTGGTGTTATCGGCCTGGAGCTTGGCTCGGTCTGGTCGCGTCTGGGCGCGAAGGTCACGGTTGTTGAATATCTCGACAACATCCTAGCTGGCATGGATGGCGAGCTTTCCAAGCAGGCACAGCGTCTGTTTGCCAAGCAGGGCATCGATTTCAAGATGGGCGCGAAGGTCACTGCCGTCGAAAAGTCTGGCGATGGCGCCAAGGTCGTGTTCGAGCCGGTCAAGGGCGGCGCAGCTGAAACGCTCGACGCAAACGTCGTATTGATTGCCACAGGCCGTAAGCCTTACACAGAAGGCCTAGGTCTGGCCGAAGCCGGCGTGGTTCTCGACAGCCGTAACCGCGTTGAAATCGATGGCCACTACAAGACCAATGTCGAAGGCATTTACGCCATCGGCGACGTGGTCAAGGGTCCGATGCTGGCGCACAAGGCAGAAGACGAAGGCGTGGCGCTTGCAGAAATTCTCGCCGGTCAGCATGGCCATGTGAATTACGATGTCATTCCCGGTGTCGTTTACACCCAGCCGGAAGTCGCTTCGGTCGGCAAGACGGAAGAAGAACTCAAGGCTGCAGGCATTGCCTACAAGGTCGGCAAGTTCCCCTTCACGGCCAATGGTCGCGCACGCGCCATGCAGGTCACGGACGGTTTCGTGAAGATCCTCGCCGACAAGGAAACAGATCGCGTTCTGGGCGGGCATATTGTCAGCTTCGGCGCTGGCGAACTGATCCAGGAAATCTCGGTGCTGATGGAATTTGGCGGTTCTTCGGAAGATCTGGGCCGCACCTGCCACGCACACCCGACCATGTCTGAGGCGGTGAAGGAAGCAGCACTCGCAACCTTCTTCAAGCCAATCCACATGTAAGCTCTGACTCTAACGAAAAGGCCGCAATCCCTGGGGATTGCGGCCTTTTTTATGCGCCGTATCTCATTCCAGCGTCAGCTTCTGATGGCGTGAAGATACTGGAAGTGCCGGTCATATTGCAGCAGCACGTCCTGAATGAGCTCTTCTTTTGTGAAGCCCATCACATCGTAATCCTGCCCGCCATCCGAAAGAAACACTTCTGCCCTATAGTAAAACTCGGCTTTCTTGCGACTCGACTGGCTTTCGAAGAAACTGTAGCCAGGCGTTGCATAGCGGCGCAGGCGAATGCCATAGATGAACTCTTCCGTTTCGCCCGGCATGACAGTGAGTTTCATTCTGTCCTCTCCCTTGTCCACGTTTGACACGAGGGAACGCTTCTCAAGCTCAAGCGCCACGGCTTCAAGCGCCGGCGTGACCGTATTGCTCAAGAAGTTTTCGGTCTCAGCCTTGCCCGGGTGGTGGAGAATGCCCTGCAACTGCCTCTGCCAGTTGGCAGACTGGCGGGGACGCAGGCTCTGGACCAATGCGTTTTGACGCAGGCCTTCACGTTGCAGCCCTTTCCAAAGGCCCCAACACATCAACAGCATGACGAAGGTGAAGGGTAGCGCCCCGGCAATGGAGGCCGTTTGAAGCGCATCCAGCCCTCCGGTCGACAAGAGAATTGCGCCGATGACGCCAGAGACGACGGCCCAGAACACACGGCGTGCCGTCGGCCCGTCGTCGCGCCCGCCGGATGTCAGCGTATCGATGACGAGAGCGGATGAATCAGCCCCTGTGACGAAGAAGAACACGATCAACACCATGGCAAACCACGAAACGTAAACGCCGAACGGGAATTGTTCGAGGAAGACGAAGAGTGCCAGCGTCACATCCTGTCCAACCGCCTCTGATACCGCAGTGGTTGCTCCGGTCAGGTGCATGGAAATCGCCGTATCGCCGAAGACCGTCATCCATGCGAAGCTGAAGCCTGTTGGAACAAGCAAGACTCCGGCGATAAACTCTCTGATGGTGCGTCCCCGCGAGATGCGAGCAATGAACATGCCGACAAAGGGCGACCATGCGATCCACCAGCCCCAGTAGAACAAGGTCCAGTCACCCAGCCATTCGCTTGGACCCGTATTAGGCGCATAGGCATACATGTAAAAGGTGCGCAGAACGAACTGGTCGAGATAGGCGCCGAGATTCTGCACAAATGCGCGCAAAAGAAACGTCGTTGGTCCCATGACAAAGACGAACAGCATGAGGGCGACCGCCATCATCATGTTCAGGTTGGACAGAAACTTGATGCCCTTATCGAGACCAGTCGCGACGGAGAGTGTCGCCATGCCCGTAATCACGACAATCAGCGGCAACTGGATCCAGAAACTGATCGGCCAGCCGAGGATGTGGTTGAAGCCTGCGTTGACCTGCAGCACTCCGAGGCCGAGCGATGTCGCGACGCCGAAGAGCGTGCCGATGACGGCGAAGATATCAACTGCGTTGCCGATCGGGCCGTAGATCCGGTCGCCGATCAGTGGGTAGAGCGCCGAGCGCATGGTGAGTGGCAGACCATGGCGAAAAGAGAAATAGGCAAGCGAGAGACCAATAACGGCATAAACCGCCCATGCGTGCAGGCCCCAGTGGAAATAGCTGATTTCCATGGCGGTTCGGGCGGCTTCCACCGTTGCGGCATCCCCGACCGGCGGTGTGGTAAAATGCTTGACCGGCTCTGCAACGCCAAAGAATACGAGGCCGATACCCATGCCTGCTGCGAACAGCATGGAAAACCATGCGCCATAGCTGTAATCGGGTTCGGAATGGTTCGGGCCGAGCTTGATTTTTCCGTGGCTGGAAAAGCCCAGATAGAGCATGAAAATGAGAAAAACGGCGACCGATAGCAGATAGACCCAGCCGAGCTCAGTCACGATCCAGGACTGCGCCCCGCTGAACACGGCTGCCGAGCCTTCCGGCGCGACAACCCCGGCGATGACGAAGGCCAGCGTCAGCGCGACCGACCATATGAAAACAGTTTTATTGACGCCCTCCGTCAAGCCTACACGCTTTTGGCCGGCTGGTTCCTCTTCTGCCATTGGTTATTCCCCATACAAAAAGTCATGCGTTCAGCAACGCGAAGCGCGCCGTTAGCAAGGGGAATGAATTGCGCGCGAGAAAGTTGCATGCGGCGCGAATTTTCAAAATTAGAATATTCTAATTTTACAGTGGGTTACGGAAATATTATGCCTTACTGAACAACAGTCAGCGTAAAGCCATTTTCACGCAGAAGCTCCACGACACCGACCTTGCCGGGCAAGTGCAGCGCGCCCACAGCCATGAACACATTGCCTTTCTCCAGATGCGGCGTGGCGCCATCTGCCATCACATGGTTCCGGTCATTGATGACGCGTTGCTCAAACGCATCATACTCATTCTGGCGCTTGGCAACATTGTCATCGATGCTCTTCATCATCGGCATGATCATTGCTATCTCGCCTTTGAGGTAGAGGTCGATCATCGTCGCCATGACGTCTTCCATGCGATCACCCAGTTCAAGCATGTCGATCAGCGATTGAACGTGAAAGGCCATGGGCAGATCAGACAGGGCCTGAATCTGCTCCAGAATGGTCTCAAGTCCTACCAGCTCTTTGCCATCGGCAAGCGCTTCATTGGCAAGCTTCATGTCCAGAAAGCTAGCGCCCCGTGCCTTGCGGGCGAATTCGCAGGCGGGAAGCGCAACGAAGCTCGACAATATCCACGGCTTCATTTTCATCACCGCGTTCAGCGGGATTCCGCGCTCTTTGAGGCCTGCTTCGAGCTTTGCAACATCATCCTTCGGCAGCAGGTCGGTGATGGATTTGCCATCGAGAAACATCATCAATTCGGGCTTGGCAAGAAGCTTGGCGGATGCCTGCTTTTCGTCGGTGATCTCATCGGATTCGACAATGACGGTTGCGGCCTTATCGAAGGCGGCCTGGGCACCCGCAGGCATGGCCAGCACGCGGGGATCGGAGATATGCATGGTGCCGAGCAGCCAGGATGGCTCAACGCCCGTCTTTTCAATTTTCCAGAATGTGCCTTTGCCGTTTGGCACCGAGTTGGCCTCGGCGACAATCGCGTCATAGGCTACGGGATTTTTACTCTGCATGTCGGCGAGAATGTCACTGCCGGAGCAGGTGATGGCTGGTTCGGAAGCGTGCGCCTCCGTCAGCGACAGGAGCGTCAGGACGAGGACGGCGATGGCAACGACGTGCACGGATGCAAACAGCCACAGCAGCGCATCTCCGATGCGGCCCATCAGCAGCGATGTCATGTTTTGCGGTCTGGAAAGAACAATCATCGAATCACCCACATTTGCTGCCGTCGCTTATAAGAGGGTGTATTTGCATGGACGGTTAACGTGCTTGGTTAACAATGGGTTACCGGTCTTTTTCTCTTAAGCATCGCCAGCAAGCCTCGCCTTAAGCGCGAGGGTGGGCGTTATCGTAAATCTCCAGCAATCTTGCCGTATCGACACCCGTATAGATCTGCGTTGTGGAAAGGCTGGCGTGGCCCAACAATTCCTGAATGGTGCGCAGATCGCCTCCGCCCGCCAGAAGATGGGTGGCGAAGGAATGGCGCAGGGCATGCGGCGTGGCATTGTCCGGCAGGCCGAATGCGCCGCGCAATTTCTGCATTTCCCGCTGGATGATCGCTGGCTGAAGCTTGCCGCCTCGCGCGCCAAGAAACAGCGGCTCGTTCGGGGCCACGTGATAGGGGCAGAGTTTGCTATACGCTTCCACGGCCTCCAGAACCACCGGCAGAAGCGGCACGATGCGCATCTTGTTGCCCTTGCCCGTCACGCGCAGGCTGCGGGTTCCCGAGGTCAGATCGGCGGGTGTCAAATTGAGTGCTTCTGAAATGCGCAGGCCGCAGCCATAGAGCAGCGCCAGAACGGCTGCGTTGCGCGCTGCAATCCATGGCTCCTCTGCCAATTGTGCGTCTGCTGTGGTGATTTCCAGCGCCTGACGGTCCGTCAGCGGTTTGGGCAAGGATTTGGGCTGTTTTGGCGAGCGCATGGCGGTTGCGCCCGCAGCATTCACAATGCCCTTCTTTTCCAGATAGCGCAGGAAAGACCGCAGGCCAGCGAGGTGGCGGCCGAGTGAGCGGGCGCCCGCACCTTCCTTTCGCCGGGATGCCAGAAAGGCGCGAAGATCGACGGGCCGCAGATTGGTGATATCCTTGATGCGAGTCGGATGGCCGATATAGCCCGTCATGAAGATGAGATATTGGCGTGTATCGCGCTCATAGGCTTCCAGCGTATTGTCCGCCAGCCGCCGTTCGCCCTCCAGCGATGACAACCAGGCTTGCCGCTCGCTTAGGAGTTCCGGATCGGCAAAGGTGAGGATTTCTTCCAAGGCGTATATCCCATAATGTCAAACAGACTCTATATGATCGTTGTCTGCATTTGGTTAAAAGCATGAGGTGGGCTCATCCAAAAGGAAGATAGCGCTCTTTGAAAATCGATTCCGATTTTCGGTTCGTTGCGCTAAAGGTTCCCTTTTCCACCTCCAGAGGGCATTGTCGCCAGCATCATGGCAAAAGAATCGACCGATCTGTTCGGGGCGCTGTTTGATCAGCGCAAGCCCGCCTTGGCTGACCCTGTGTCGGCTGTACCCGTTCTGGTGCCATTGCCCGCGCCCGGACCCTACAGCTATGCGGTGCCAGCGGATATGGTCGTCGAGCCTGGTTCTATCGTGCAGGTGCCACTGGGCCCGCGACAGGTCATTGGCGTGGTCTGGGATAAGAGCGACGGGGCGTCTGTCGATCCCAAAAAGCTTCGGCCCATCACAAAGACCTTCGATTGCCCGCCCATGCGCGCGGAAATGCGCCGTTTCATAGACTGGGTTGCGGCCTACACACTCTCACCGCCGGGTCTGGTGGCGCGCATGGCGCTGCGTGCGCCTGCGGCCTTCGATCCCGAACCGATGATCGAAGGCATGCGGTTGACGGAAGCGCGCCCGGAACGTTCGACGCCAGCACGAGAGCGGGTGCTTTCCCTTGCGGCTGAAGGCACCGCCTGGACCAAAAGCGGTCTTGCCAATGCAGCCGGTGTGTCCACCAGCGTTATCGATGGTCTGGCCAAGCAGGGCATTTTCGAAACCGTTTTTCTGCCCGCGCCCGCCGTCGTGGCAGAGCCGGACCCTGACTATACCGAACCCCGGCTGGAAGGTCCGCAGAAGCAGGCCGCATCCGAAATTCTGGAGGATGTGAGAAAGGGCGGTTTTGCCGTTTCGTTGATTGATGGCGTGACGGGTTCCGGCAAGACCGAGGTCTATTTCGAGGCCGTTGCCGAGACATTGAGGCAGGGCAAGCAGGTGTTGATTCTGCTGCCGGAAATCGCGCTGACAGCGTCCTTTCTTGACCGTTTTCAGGATCGCTTCGGTTCCAAACCGGCGGAATGGCATTCGGATATTTCACCGCGTATGCGTGAGAAAGTCTGGCGGCAGACGGTGACGGGTGAGGTGCGGGTGGTCGCAGGTGCGCGCTCGGCTCTTTTCCTGCCCTTCGATAATCTTGGCCTCATCATTGTCGATGAAGAGCACGACCCTGCCTACAAGCAGGAAGACCGCGTCTATTACAATGCGCGGGACATGGCGGTGGTGCGCGCGCGCATAGCCGATTTCCCCGTGGTGCTGGTGTCTGCCACGCCATCGGTGGAAAGTCAGGTCAATGGCACATCGGGCCGCTACAATACCATCCATCTACACACGCGGTTTGGCGATGCGGCGATGCCGGATCTTCATCTGGTCGATATGCGCCGTCACCCGCCGGAGAAAGGTGGATTTCTATCGCCGGTGCTGTTGCGCGGCATTGCCAAGACGCTGGAAAAGGGTGAGCAATCCCTGCTGTTTCTGAACCGCCGTGGTTACGCCCCGCTCACGCTGTGCCGTGTCTGCGGCCATCGCTTCCAGTGCCCCCAATGTTCCAGCTGGCTGGTCGAGCACCGGTTTCGCAGCCAACTTCAGTGCCACCAATGCGGCCACAACCAGCCAACCCCGGATCATTGCCCGGAATGTGGCACCTTCGATCACCTGGCGGCCTGTGGTCCCGGGGTGGAGCGTATTGCCGAGGAGGTGGAAAAGCACTTCCCTGAGGCGCGGACCATCGTGCTGTCTTCCGATCTCATGGGCGTCAAGCGCCTGCGGCTGGAACTGGAAGCCATCGTCAAAGGCGAGGCGGATATCGTCATCGGCACACAGCTTGTCGCCAAGGGACATAACTTTCCCTTGATGACGCTGGTCGGCATTGTCGACGCGGATATCGGGCTTGCCAATGGCGATCCACGGGCTGCCGAGCGCACGTTTCAGCTTCTCTCGCAGGTGACGGGCCGCGCAGGCCGAACCGGCCTCAAAAGCCATGGTCTTTTACAGACATACCAGCCACAACATCCCGTCATGCAGGCCATCGTTTCGGGCGATGCCGCCGCCTTTTATGAGCGGGAAGTGATCGAGCGGGAAAAGGCGCTGTTGCCGCCATTCGGCAGGCTCGCATCTGTCATTGTATCAGCCGATACGCGCGGCGAGGCCGAAACACATGCGCGCGGCTTGCGCGCAGCGGCGCCGCCCGCTGCGGGCATCATGTTGCTTGGGCCCGCCGAAGCGCCGCTTGCGCTGATCCGGGGGCGATACCGGTTCCGCCTGCTGGTGCATGGCAAGAGAAATTCTGACATGCAGTCCTTCATGCGCGCCATGCTGGGCAGCGGACCGAAAGAGCGCGGCTCGATCCATGTCCAGGTTGACATCGATCCACAAAGTTTTCTCTAGGATTCTTCCGATCATCCATGCGGCATGCCATAAGGCGGCAGGAAAACGCTATTTGGGGAGACCACATGGAATTCTATTTTCCGACCGAGTTTGGTGAGCAACTGGCCTTTTTGGCTGCTGCCATATCTGCGGTCATCGGCCTTGTCGTGATGTTTGCGCCGGGGCTGACCTTTCGGATGTTCGGCCTGAGCTACATGTCTGATCGCCGAGACGGTCTCGTCCTGCTTCGCTCATCGCTTGGCGGCTCCTATCTGGGCTTTGGCGCAAGTGCGCTTCTTCTGGCACAGCCTATGGTCTACCTGGCATTTGGAGCGACTTTTGCGCTGGCGACCTTCGGAGCGGTGCTGTCGATTCTGTCTGATGGTGGCCCAACTGTGCGCAATTGCCTACTTATGGTTGTCCACCTTTTCCTCGCTGCACTGCCTTTGATCTATGTGTTTGGACTGGTCTGAGACGCTGCCTGACGAGAACTTGTCCTTATTCACGTGCTTTTTTGCCGGAACTCAGAAAATTAAACGCCAACCCTCTTGCCCAAAAGACAGTTTCCGTTACTACGCGTGTTGCGAGTCCCAGCGTCCTATGCTAGACGGACCGCGAAATCGAGATAAGGCAGGGGGGAATTCCGGCCTTTTTCGGGGAAATTGAAACGATTTCAAGAATTTGGAAAGCTGATGAATCAGCTCCCCTTTCTTGGACGATTAGCAGGGAAAGAGTGCCCGTGGCAGATACCTCCCATGGAACATCCGGTGTAGCGGAAAGGTATGCGTCGTCGCTTTTCGAGCTTGCCTTGGGAGCTGGTGTCGTAGAACCGGTTGGTGCCGACCTCGACAAGTTTCAGGCCATGCTCAATGAGAGCGATGATCTGAAGCGACTGGTTACGAGCCCGGTCTTTTCGGCAAAGGAGCAGTCGAGTGCGATTGCTGCCATTACAGAGAAGGCTGGTATTTCCGGCCTTGCTGCAAATTTTCTAAAGGTCGTTGCTGGCAATCGCCGTCTGTTTGCCATTCCCGGCATGATCGTTGCCTATCGTGAATTCGTTGCCGCACATCGCGGTGAGATTACAGCCGAGGTTACCTCGGCCCATGCGCTGGATGAAGCGCAGGAAACTGAACTGAAGGCGGCGCTGAAGAGCGTTACTGGTAAGGATGTGAAGGTCGCTTTGACCATCGATCCATCCATTCTTGGCGGTCTTATCGTCAAGGTTGGTTCACGCCAGACAGACACGTCTCTTCGCACCAAACTTTCCACCCTTAAGCTTGCACTGAAAGAGGTTGGCTGATGGATATCCGCGCCGCGGAAATTTCCGCAATTCTAAAAGACCAGATCAAAAATTTCGGCAACGAGGCAGAAGTCTCGGAAGTCGGCCAGGTGCTTTCCGTCGGTGACGGTATTGCGCGCGTTTACGGCCTCGACAATGTCCAGGCCGGTGAAATGGTCGAATTCCCAGGCGGCATTCGCGGCATGGCCCTGAACCTCGAAAACGACAACGTTGGTGTTGTTATTTTCGGTTCTGACCGTGACATCAAGGAAGGCGACACCGTTAAGCGGACCGGCGCTATCGTTGACGTTCCTGTTGGTCCAGAGCTTCTCGGCCGCGTTGTCGACGCTCTCGGTAATCCGATTGACGGCAAGGGCCCAATCAACGCTACGCGCCGTTCGCGCGTTGACGTGAAGGCTCCTGGTATCATTCCGCGTAAGTCGGTTCATGAGCCAATGTCGACAGGCCTCAAGGCTATCGATGCTCTCATTCCTGTCGGTCGTGGCCAGCGCGAGCTTGTCATCGGTGACCGTCAGACCGGCAAGACAGCCATCATTCTGGACACGATCCTGAACCAGAAGGCCATTCACGACAATGGTCCTGACAGCGAAAAGCTGTACTGCGTTTACGTGGCCATCGGTCAGAAGCGTTCGACTGTTGCGCAGTTCGTGAAGGTTCTGGAAGAGCGTGGCGCTCTGCAGTACTCCATCATCGTTGCTGCAACGGCTTCCGATCCTGCTCCAATGCAGTATCTGGCACCATTTGCCGGTTGCGCGATGGGCGAATATTTCCGTGACAACGGCCAGCACGCGCTGATCGGTTACGATGACCTTTCCAAGCAGGCTGTTGCCTACCGTCAGATGTCGCTTCTTCTGCGTCGTCCTCCGGGCCGCGAAGCTTACCCTGGTGACGTTTTCTACCTTCACTCGCGTCTTCTCGAGCGCGCCGCCAAGATGGGCGACGATGCTGGTAATGGTTCGCTGACAGCTCTGCCTGTCATCGAAACGCAGGGTAACGACGTTTCCGCGTTTATTCCGACCAACGTGATCTCGATCACCGACGGCCAGATCTTCCTTGAAACCGACCTGTTCTATCAGGGTATCCGTCCGGCTGTTAACGTCGGTCTGTCGGTGTCTCGCGTTGGTTCTGCCGCCCAGATCAAGGCCATGAAGCAGGTTGCCGGTTCGATCAAGGGCGAGCTTGCCCAGTATCGCGAAATGGCAGCGTTCGCCCAGTTCGGTTCCGACCTTGACGCCTCCACACAGCGCTTGCTGAACCGTGGTGCACGTCTGACGGAATTGCTCAAGCAGCCACAGTTCTCTCCGCTCAAGACGGAAGAGCAGGTTGCGGTGATCTTCGCTGGTGTGAACGGTTACCTGGACAAGGTCGCTGTTTCCGACATCAGCAAGTTCGAGCAGGGTCTGCTGTCTTACCTCCGTTCGGAAGGTAAGGACATTCTCGACACAATCCGCACGGAAAAGGCTGTCAGCGACGACACCAAGAGCAAGTTGAAGACTGCTCTTGAGAACTTCGCCAAGTCTTTCTCCTGATTAGACTCGTGACTGGGACGGATAACGGATGCCTTCACTAAAGGATCTGAAAAACCGCATTGCCTCCGTAAAGGCGACGCAGAAGATTACCAAGGCGATGAAAATGGTCGCCGCGGCGAAGCTTCGGCGCGCCCAGGAAGCTGCGGAGGCCGCCCGGCCTTATTCGCAGCGCATGGGCGCCGTTCTTGCCAATATCGCTCAGGCGGTTGAGGCAGATGTTGCTCCGCTTCTGATGACCGGTACGGGCAAGGACGACGTGCATCTGCTCGTCGTCTGCACTGCCGACCGTGGTCTTTGCGGTGGTTTCAATGCGCAGATTTCCCGCTTTGCCCGTGATCGTGCCCGTAAGCTGATCGCAGAAGGCAAGACGGTCAAGATCATGACTGTCGGCAAAAAAGGCTACGATAGCCTGCGTCGCGAATTCGCATCCAACATCATCGAGCGCATTGAACTGCGTGAGGTGAAGCGGGTCGGTTTCGAGAATGCCGATGGTATAGCAAAGAAGATCATTGCGCGTTTCAACGCCGGTGAATTCGATGTCTGCACTCTGATCTATTCCGAGTTCAAATCGGTGATCAGCCAGATCCCGACAGGTCTGCAGCTCATTCCTGCTGCGGCTCCTGCGGTCGAGGCCGAACAGTCTGCAAAGACAGCGATTTACGAATACGAGCCGGATGCGGCTTCCATTCTGGAAGACCTTATTCCGCGCAACATTTCGGTTCAGGTTTTCCGGGCTCTGCTCGAAAACGTTGCTGGCGAAATGGGTGCCAAGATGAGCGCGATGGATAATGCCACGCGCAACGCCGGTGAAATGATCAACAAGCTGACGCTTTCCTATAACCGTCAGCGCCAGGCTCAGATCACCAAGGAACTGATTGAAATCATTTCGGGCGCGGAAGCGCTCTGAGGTTAAGGAAAGAGGGTAAGGATAATGGCTAAGGCAGCTACCCCAAAGAAAACCGCATCGATCACTGGCGCGACCGGCAAGGTTACGCAGGTTATCGGCGCTGTTGTCGACGTGGCGTTCGAAGGCGACCTGCCTGCGATCCTGAACGCGGTTGAAACTGACAACAACGGCAACCGTCTGGTTCTCGAAGTCGCTCAGCACCTCGGCGAAAACGTCGTGCGTACAATCGCCATGGACTCGACCGAAGGTCTGGTTCGCGGTCAGGCGGTCCGTGATACGGGCGCTCCTATCACTGTGCCTGTCGGTCCTGAGACGCTCGGTCGTATCATGAACGTCATCGGCGAGCCCGTTGACGAAGCAGGTCCTCTGGTCACATCCGGCATGCGCGCTATCCACCAGGAAGCGCCTTCCTATGTTGAGCAGTCCACCGATGGCCAGATCCTGGTAACGGGCATTAAGGTCGTCGACCTTCTCGCTCCTTACGCAAAGGGTGGTAAGATCGGTCTGTTCGGCGGAGCTGGCGTTGGCAAGACCGTTCTGATCATGGAACTGATCAACAACGTCGCCAAGGCGCACGGTGGTTACTCGGTATTCGCTGGCGTCGGTGAACGTACCCGCGAAGGCAACGACCTTTACCACGAAATGATCGAATCCGGCGTGAACAAGCATGGCGGCGGCGAAGGCTCCAAGGCTGCGCTCGTTTACGGCCAGATGAACGAACCGCCAGGTGCGCGCGCTCGCGTTGCTCTGACCGGTCTGACCATCGCTGAAGACTTCCGCGACAAGGGCCAGGACGTTCTGTTCTTCGTGGACAACATCTTCCGCTTCACGCAGGCTGGTTCCGAAGTGTCGGCTCTTCTGGGTCGTATTCCTTCCGCTGTGGGTTATCAGCCAACGCTGGCAACCGACATGGGCCAGATGCAGGAACGCATCACGACAACGACGAAGGGTTCTATCACTTCGGTTCAGGCCATTTACGTCCCTGCCGACGACTTGACCGACCCAGCGCCAGCAACATCGTTCGCCCACTTGGACGCAACGACGGTTCTGTCGCGTTCGATCGCCGAAAAGGGTATCTACCCTGCTGTTGACCCGCTCGACTCCACGTCGCGCATGCTCGACCCGCTGATCGTTGGCGAAGAGCACTATGAAGTTGCCCGTAAGGTTCAGATGACCCTGCAGCGCTACAAGGCTCTCCAGGACATCATCGCCATCCTTGGTATGGATGAACTGTCTGAAGAAGACCGTCTGGCCGTTGCGCGCGCTCGTAAGATCGAACGCTTCCTGTCCCAGCCGTTCTTCGTGGCCGAAATCTTCACTGGCGCGCCTGGTAAGCTGGTTGCTCTCGAAGACACGATCAAGGGCTTCAAGGGTCTCGTTAACGGCGAGTATGACCACCTGCCAGAAGCTGCCTTCTACATGGTCGGTTCGATGGAAGAAGCCATCGAAAAGGCAAAGAAGATGGCTGCTGAAGTCGCCTAATCCAACAAAAGGGCGCGCGGCCAACCACGCGCCCTTGTCTGTCGCGCAACAAAGAAGAAGTGAATAGCCATGGCCGACACTTTCAAATTCGAACTTGTTTCTCCCGAGCGTCTGCTCGTATCCGAGACGGTCACTGAAGTTGTCATTCCGGCCACGCTTGGCGAAATGACAGTTCTGCCGAACCATGCGCCTGTGATGACCACCATCAAGCCAGGCCTCGTGACGCTTAAGACCGCAACCGGCGAGACGCATAAATACGTCGTTTTCGGTGGCTTCGCAGACATCGTTCAGAGCGGCTGCACGCTGCTCGCCGAATCTGCAACATCTGCCGACGACATCACGCCTGATGATTTGCAGAAGCGCATCGATGCGGCGCGTGCTGAAATTCAGGACGGAAGTCATCATCACGAGCACCTGACCAAGCTCGAGAAACACCTTTATGAGTTGACGAACCTTCATGAGGTTCTCGTCGCCGCTTGAAAGCACCGGGCGGGTTCTTAAGAATGCCGTCCACAAGCGAATAAACCTCAAGCGGCCTTCGGGCCGCTTTTTTGTATTTTGGGTCGGCCATTGGTTTCAGGTCATTTGACGTGTCAGTTTTCGCGCAATGGCTACACATACTGGTTTTTTGACCGCGTGAAGTTTAGCAAAAGCGACCCTCATTCCCTTTCTTCCAGCCAACAGAGGTTTGAACATGTCGGCATTGTCAGCCTATCAATCGGTTAAGCGGATATCCAAGCGCGATGGTCTGGTAACGACTGGTGACCGCAATGTCGCCGAAGAAGTGCCTGTCGCCTTCTCCTATGGTGGCTCCACCCATGCTGTGATGATGGCATCGCCTGTCGATCTTGAGGATTTCGCGGTCGGCTTCAGCCTGACGGAGGGCATTATCGTTCAAGCCAGCCAGATTGAAGCCATCGATGTGATCAGAAGCGAGAAGGGTTTTGATGTCCAGATTACGCTCTTCGATGAGCAGGCGGACGCATTGCGGACGCGCCGCCGACAGATGGCGGGGCCTGTGGGCTGCGGGTTGTGTGGTATTGAGTCGATAGAGCAGGCGGTTCGGACTGTCGCGGATGTGTCCAATCATCAAATGTCGCTCAGTGTGAATGATCTGGTTGCTGCCATGGATGCGCTACAGGGAGCGCAGCCCATCTTTCGCCAGACGCGGGCGGTGCATGGCGCTGCCTTTTACAGTCCTGCAAAGGGTCTCATCGCAGCGCGCGAGGACGTTGGGCGGCACAATGCATTGGACAAGCTCGCAGGCGCTGTCTTGCGCAACGGCGAAAGAGGGAGCGAGGGAGCGGTTGTCGTAACAAGCCGTATCTCGGTCGAGATGGTGCAGAAGGCGGCCATCCTCGGCAGCCCCGTTCTGGCAGCGGTTTCAGCGCCAACTGCTCTGGCCATTGAAACGGCGCAAGAGGCAGGAATGACACTGGTGGCACTGTTGCGGGGTGAGGATCTAGAGATTTTCACGCGGCCTGACCGCATCACGCTCGATGGTGCTGAAAGCTTATAGCTGGACAGGACCCATCATTCATTTTGCAAACCCGTAGAGCTTTGATATTCGTCAACTCGAAACGGTCCTTAGGCCCGGCCAACGAACCCCCATGCGGGGTGTCGGGAGAGCACAATGCAGCATGACGTCAACGCGGAGATGAGGGTGGCATTGTCTGAGACTGATTTTGGGCCGTGGCTTGCCAAAGCCTCTATTCTCATCGTCGATGATGAGCCGGGAATGCGCAATTTTCTGATGCGGACACTCGAGGTCCGTTGCGCTTTCGTGGATGAGGCCGCAGACACGGCTGAAGCGACGAAGAAAATGGATGAGCGGCATTTCGATATCGTCATTCTTGATAATATCATGCCAAAAAAAACCGGGTTGGAATGGCTGGCTGAACAAAGGGCCATCGGCTTTTACGCCGATGCCATTCTGATGACGGCCTTTGCGGATCTCGACACGGCCATTCAGGCAATTCGTGCCGGTGCGGCAGATTTCGTGTTGAAGCCGTTCCGTTCCAATCAGATCCTCAATGCAATCTCACGCACTCTCGACCGCTCCAATCTGCAGCGTGAGAATTCCGCATTGAAATATCAATTGAAAACAGCTTCAGATCATCTTTTCCTGCGTGATCGGCTCGTCGGCAGTTCCGCGACCATTCAGCAGACGCGCGATATGATCAGCCGTGTGGCACCGCTCCCGACCTCGGTTTTGCTAACGGGGGAGTCCGGCACCGGCAAGGAGGTGCTGGCGCGCTCCATTCATGAACTATCCGACCGCGCCGGCAAGCCTTTCGTGCCGATCAACTGCGCGGCCATTCCGGCCGATATGCTCGAAACCGAATTGTTCGGTCACGTCAAAGGCGCTTTCACCGGCGCCGAGACGCGGCGGGAAGGTTTGTTTCTGCACGCGCAGGGCGGAACTCTGTTTCTGGATGAAATTGGCGAGATGCCACCCGCTTTGCAAAGCAAGCTCCTGCGTGTGATCGAGGATCGCAAGGTGCGCCCTGTTGGTGCCGAGCGGGAAGTGCCCGTCGATATACGCTTCATCTTCGCCACCAATGCGGATCTGGCAGCGGATGTGGAAAAGGGCCGCTTCCGTGCGGATCTGTTTTACCGCATCAACGTGATGGAGATCTATCTCGCACCACTGCGCGACCGTGAGCGCGATGTCATCGAGCTAACTGACCTCTTCATGCATAAGCTCTCGCGGCAGCTCGGCATGCCGCCGGTTGCCATTGATGATACGGTGCGTGCCATGTTGCTGGCCTATCATTGGCCCGGCAACGTCCGTGAGCTCCGCAACTTCATTGAGCGCAGCCTCATTCTCGGTCGCTTCCCGATGGATTTGCGAGGTGCGGCACCTGTGGCTGCGCCAACCGGCACGTTGGAAGATGTCGAGCGCCGCCATATTTTAGCTGTTTTGAGCGACGTGGCGGGCAACAGGGATGAGGCATCGCGGCGTCTCGGCATCTCCCGCAAGACCATCGATCGCAAAATGTCGTCCTGGCATGGCTAGAAAAGACGGTATCTCAACCCTTTTTGAAACGTTGAAATCGGTTCGTTTCCGGCTTCTGGCGATTGCCCTTTTGCCGACGCTCGTCATTTTGCCGCTTCTCCTCGGTGTTACAATGTCGCGGTGGAGTGGCAAGTTCGACGCGCTGTTGATCACCAAGGTCAGCAGCGATCTTACGCTCGCGCATCAATATCTGGCAACAATTCTCGAAAATACGGGAGAGCGACTGGAAGCCACTACCAATTCGGCCGAGCTACGCGATGTCGTCGAGACTGGCGATGCTGCGCGGCTCGCGAGCCTTCTGGAAGAAAAACGTAAAAAGCTGGGGCTCGATTTTCTGCTGGTTGTGGATGGCAATGGCTATGTCTCTGCAAGTGCCGGAGCTGAGGCGCAGAATACCCGTGTGGATTGGCCCGTGCGGGCAACCGCGCTTGGTGGGAAGGCATCCTACGCATTGGATGTCTTCTCAGGGCAAGATATGGCCGCGCTTTCTCCGATGCTGGCGGAGCGTGCGCGTATCGAGCTTGTGTCTGCGCCACAGACGCAAGGTGGCGGAACGTTTGAAACGCGGGGTATGATGATCCATGCGGCAAGCCCGCTGCGTCTTGAGGGCGCTCCCGCGCGCGTGCTGGTTGGCGGCAGGCTTCTCAATCAGAACCTTGATTTCATCGATACGATCAATGACCTCGTCTATCGGCAAGCCAGTTTGCCCGAGGGAAGTCAGGGAACCGCAACACTTTTTCTGGATGATGTCCGCGTCAGCACCAATGTTCGGCTGTTTGAGAATCGCCGCGCTTTGGGAACGCGCGTGTCGGAGGCTGTGCGTAGCGCCGTGCTGGGTGCTGGACAGGTATGGCTCGACAGCGCCTTCGTCGTCAACGACTGGTATATTTCCGCCTATGAACCGCTGGTGGATAGTTACGGCAAGCGCATCGGCATGCTCTATGTCGGCTTTCTGGAGGCGCCCTTTGCCAGTGCAAAATATGAAACCTTGAGTTCGGTCATTGCTGCGTTTCTTGGCATAACCATCATCAGTATTCCGGTTTTCCTGCGATGGGCGCGCGGCATTTTCAAACCGCTGGAGCGCATGACGCAGACAATCTCCAGGGTTGATGACGGCGACCTGGGAGCTCGTACCGGTTTGGCCCCGACTGGCGATGAAATCGGGCAGGTTGCGGTGCATCTGGATGAGTTGCTGGCACGGCTGCAACAGCGCGAGGGCGAGCTGAGGGCGTGGAACGAGGAGCTGAACGGACGCGTGGGAGAGCGGACGCAGGAGCTTGAACTTGCCAATCTGCGTCTTGAAGCGACGACGAAGCAGCTCGTCATGTCAGAAAAGCTGGCGACGATTGGCGAGATCACCGCAGGCGTTGCGCATGAAATCAACAATCCCATCGCCGTCATTCAGGGCAATCTGGAAGTCGCACGCAGCATGCTGGGCGGGCAGGCGGATGTTGCCAGGACCGAGTTCAATCTGATTGACGAGCAGGTCGATCGCATCAGCCGTATTGTTGGCAAATTGCTGCAATTTGCACGGCCTGAAGAGTTCGCAGGCTATGTTGAGCGGCAAAGCCCCGAAGCGGTCATCTCCGATTGCATGCCACTGGTCAAACATGTGCTGGGTCGCGCAGGCATCGACGTTGTCAGAAAAGACGAAGCGAGCGGGCTTCTGGCAATGAACCGCACGGAGCTTCAGCAGGTGCTGGTCAACCTCATCGTCAATGCGGCCCATGCCATGCCGCAAGGCGGAACGCTGACGCTTGGAAGCCGGGATGAGGAACGTCATGGCTCTCGCGGCGTGGCGGTCACTGTCACCGATACGGGCGTCGGAATGGCCGAAGACGTTGTGAACCGGATTTTCGATCCGTTCTTCACGACCAAACAACAGGAAGGCACCGGCCTTGGTCTTTCCGTTAGTCAGATGCTGGTTGCGCGCCAGGGCGGGGAGATCAGTGTGGAAAGTGCGCCTAGCTCCGGCACGGTGTTCACCATCTGGCTCCCGCAGGCCATTTGACGCCGGGTGCCCCGTTTCAGCGGCATCAAATACGGCGAAATCCAAGCGGAATTATGGACATTTTGTCGCAGCAACGTGGACAAGTTGTCTGACGGCTTGATAGCTTTATTCTCATCCCATTGAAATGTATGACTTTATAATCTGGCATGCAATTTGCTGTGTTGTTGTCGGCAACACAAATGGCCTTTGCGTGTGAGCGTCCCGAAGAAGGAGCCGCCCGCGCAATCCGGTCTGTGGGCTTGGGACATTGTTTCGGATGGAAAACAGCGTGGCCTGCTTGTTCTTGCAGGCCGCGCGGCCGACCACGAGACGAATAACAACATCGAAATTCACGGCCTTACGTCGTGAATGGAGGGACACACAATGACTGCGACGAACGAAACATTCGCGCCGGGGGCTGCGGGTGCAGGTCTTCTGGACCGCGAAAGAATTATCGCAAAACCTGGCTTCAACCGCTGGCTGGTTCCACCGGCAGCGCTTGCCATTCACCTTTGCATCGGCATGGCTTATGGCTTCTCGGTGTTCTGGCTGCCTTTGACCAAGGCCATCGGCATTACCTCGACAGTTGCCTGCGCCGATCTCAATCTGGCCTCTGCACTGTTTACGACGACCTGCGACTGGCGCGTCAGCGACCTTGGCTGGATCTACACCCTATTCTTCGTTCTGCTTGGCTGCTCGGCTGCCATCTGGGGCGGCTGGCTGGAACGCGCTGGCCCGCGCAAGGCAGGTTTCGTCTCGGCTATCTGCTGGTGCGGTGGCATGGCCATTGCGGCTGTCGGCATCATGACGCACCAGCTGTGGCTGATGTGGTTCGGCGCCGGTGTCATCGGCGGTATCGGCCTTGGTCTTGGCTATATCTCCCCCGTATCGACCCTTATCAAGTGGTTCCCTGACCGTCGCGGCATGGCGACCGGCATGGCCATCATGGGCTTTGGTGGCGGCGCGATGATTGGTGCACCGCTTGCGGATGCACTGATGCGCCATTTCCGCACCGATGTTTCCATCGGCGTGTGGGAAACCTTCCTCGTGATGGCGGCGATCTATTTCGTGTTCATGATGGCTGGTGCATTTGGCTACCGCATTCCTCCTGCTGGCTGGAAGCCTGAAGGCTGGACTGCACCTGCTGCCAAGAACTCCATGATCACCACACGTCACGTGCACCTCAAGAACGCGCACAAGACGAAGCAGTTCTGGATGATCTGGCTGGTTCTCTGCCTCAACGTTTCGGCTGGTATCGGCGTTCTCGGCATGGCATCGCCCATGCTGCAGGAAATCTTCGCTGGTTCGCTGATCGGTCTTCCGGACGTGAAGTTTGCAGATCTGACGCCCGAGCAACTGGGTCAGATCGCAGCGATTGCGGCTGGCTTCACTGGTTTGCTGTCTGTCTTCAACATTGCTGGTCGTTTCTTCTGGGCGTCGCTTTCCGACCGCATCGGCCGCAAGGCAACCTACTTCACGTTCTTTGCGCTGGGCATCTTCCTTTACGCCCTGTCGCCATGGGCTGCAGGTCTTGGCAACAAGGCGCTGTTTGTCGGCATGCTTTGCATCATCGTTTCGATGTATGGCGGTGGCTTTGCGACGATCCCGGCTTACCTTGCCGATATCTTCGGCACGCAGTTTGTCGGCGCGATCCACGGTCGTCTGCTGACGGCATGGGCAACAGCGGGTATCATTGGTCCTGTCGTCGTCAACTACATTCGTGAAGCACAGATCGCTGCGGGCATTCCGCGCGCCCAGGTCTACGATTTCACGATGTATATTCTGGCAGGAATGCTGGTGCTGGGTCTTATCGCCAACCTCATGGTCAAGCCGCTTGAAGACAAGTGGTACATGTCCGACGAGGAAGTCGCAGCCCTTCAGGCCAAGACGAGTGCTGCCAGCAGCGGTCCAACAGGCTCCTTCGGCATCGGCAAGGGCGGCTTTGACGCCAAGGCCCTGATTGCCTGGGCAGTGGTCGGTATTCCGATCGTCTGGGGTATCTGGATCACCCTACAGAAGACATTCGTTCTGTTCACCTGATCGTGCAGGCACTTTAAAACGGGAAAAGGCGGCTTTGAGGCCGCCTTTTTTTATGGGTTCGGTTGGTTCAGAACTCGGACCATTGCGGAGCCGCCGCGGCAGATCCCCGGGAGGCAGCAGCCAGTCTGGGCCTCGATGGCGCCTTTGGTGGCGCAACTGGCGTGGATTGTGACGCGCGCGATGTGTCGTTGCCCACATTGAACTGGAGTAGCAGCTGACGAAGACTTTCTGCTTCACGCGCCAGACCATGGCTTGCCGCCGTGGTTTCTTCCACCATCGCAGCATTTTTCTGCGTCGCCTGGTCCATCAGGTTGACCGCATCGTTGATCTCAGCCAGGCCGTTTGCCTGTTCTTTTGATGCGTCGACGATAGCGGAAACATTCATTTCAATGAGCCCGACCTGATTGACGATGTCTTTCAGGGCATCGCCTGTCTGGCCAACAAGATTGACACCGTTGGCGACCTGTTGGCGCGAGGTGTTGATGAGGTTCTTGATTTCCTTAGCGGCACTTGCCGAGCGTTGCGCCAGCTCACGCACTTCCTGCGCAACCACCGCAAAGCCCTTGCCAGCCTCACCCGCTCTTGCTGCTTCTACGCCAGCGTTCAGCGCCAAAAGGTTGGTCTGGAAGGCGATGTCGTCGATGACGCCGATGATGTTGGTGATCTGGCCGGAAGATTGGGAAATCTCGTCCATGGCTCCGATAGCGCGGTGCACGATAGCACCTGACACTTCAGCGCTTTTCTTGGTGGAGACCACAAGCTTTCCAGCCTCATCGGCCCGCATGCTCGAATCTTTGACCGCCGTGGTAATCTCTTCCAGTGCCGCCGCCGTTTCTTCAAGCGAAGCCGCTTGCTGCTCTGTGCGGGTGGCCAGTTGGTCTGCACCTGTGCGGATTTCTGCCGAACCGGAGGCAATGGTTGCGGAATTGTGCGCGACGGTCTGCATCGTGGAGCGCAGTTTTTCGATCACGTCGTTGAAATCCGCCCTCAGCTTTTCCATGCTGGGAACAAAGGGCTTGTCGAGGTGCTGGCGCAGCTCACCATCTGCCAGCATGCGAAGCGCTTCGCCCAATGTGGATATGGCGCTCATGCGTGGCGTGACATCCGTTGCGAATTTGACGACCTTGAGGACTTTGCCGCTGCTGTCGATAATCGGATTGTAAGCGGCTTGAATCCAGACCTCCTCACCGTTTTTTCCAAAACGTACGAATTCATCGGAAATGAACTCACCCGCAGCTAGACGGCTCCAGAACTCTGGATATTTGCTAGAGGCGGTGTAGGCAGGGTCGCAGAAAATTCTATGATGTTTTCCCACTATCTCGTTGAGGCTGTATCTCAGAGTGCCGCAAAAATTCTCATTTGCGGTGATGATTTCACCCGTCGGTGTGAATTCGATAACTGCTTGTGAGCGGGAAATCGCTTCCAATTTGCTGTTGTCTTCCGCAGCCCTGACCTTTTTCTCGGTAATGACGGTTGCAGTCTTGACGACTTTGTAGGGGCGTCCGCCACGGAAAACCGGATTGTAGGACGCTTCGATCCATGCCTCGCTGCCATCCTTGCGGATGCGCTTGTACTCACCGGCATCATATTTGCCTTTGGCGAGGGATGCCCAGAAATTGGCATATGTTGGAGAGGTGACATAGTCCTTGTCGCAGAATATGCGGTGATGCTTGCCAACGATTTCGGAAAGTTCATACCCCAGTGCGGAACAGAAATTCTTGTTCGCGTGGAGGATGTTACCTTTTAGGTCGAACTCGATCACGGCTTGAGAGCTCGATAGAGCTTCCAGAACGTGGCGGGCATCCGCGTTTTTCCCAAGCCAAAGCATATGGTCTCCCAATAAACGGTCATGCTGCGGCAGTACACATCAGTAGCCGCGTGCGTTTCGTAGAGTTATCAGCTTCTTACGTCTTCTAGGTTGCATTAGACATCACCTGCATTAATTTTCGATTTATTAGTTAGTCAAAATAAGTATAGATTGATAGCAATCGAATTTATTCATATTTTTATTAGTTTTAGTCTATAGTTATATTCGATAACTTTCTCATTTTATTTCGCGAAAACAAAAAAACGCCGCCCGTTGTCGGGCAGCGTTTTTGATAGTGAAGTTCCTGTGGAGCCTGGTGCTTATGCGGCCAGATCGTCCAGATCCGAGCCCTTGAACATCTTGGCGAGGTTGAGGAAGCAGATCATGCCATGCTCATTGGCAATGATGCCTTCGGAGAAGGACTTGTCGAACGATGCGGACACTTCCGGAACCGGCTGAACCTGGCTTGCAGGAATGGTCAGAATGTCGGAAACGCGGTCCACCAGCATGCCGATGACCATGTTATGAACTTCTGCCACGACAATCGCGCTGCGCTCATTGGCAACGGTGCTCTTCATGCCAAGCTTGTAGGCGAGATCGATAATTGGAATAACCGAGCCGCGAAGGTTCATGACGCCGATGACGTCCTTCGGTGCATGCGGAAGAGGGGTGGAAGGAGCCCAGCCGCGGATCTCACGGATCGTGGTCGTTTTGACGCAGAACTCCTGATCGTGCAGACGAAATGCGATAATCTCGAGGGTATCGCCGCCGAAGTTTGTTGAAGTAATCGTAACCATCAGAATTCTTCCCAATCTTTGTTCTGGGCTGTGCAAGCGCACCGACGCTAGCGTATCCGGACTTTGGCTTCCTGCCTGGTGTACGAACAACCGGAATGATGGTCCCGGCTTCATCCGTTCAGTGTTAACAGAAATATGTTTCTCAAATCTAAACTGCGTTAACAAGTTCTCAGAATATATGCGCCATGCGGAAGTCTTCCGCTGGCGCGTTTCTGCCTATCAATATTCTTTTTCGTAGAATATGCCCGCCGCACCTTCGCCATCGCCGCCTGCCTCGCCGCGGAGCTTCACGCCGCGCCCGACATCCAGATTGATGATGGCCTTTGCACCGGAACTGCCGCTTTGTTCCAGTTCCAGATAGGTCTTGTCATTGAGATACTTGCCCGCCGAGACCCTTGCCTGACCCTCGGAGTCGGTGGAGATATCGAGATCGTCGATACCAAGATTGCTGCGCAGGCTATCAAACAGCGATGTGGACCGCCCACCCGCCAGTTGCCCTGCAGCATCTGCCAGCCGGGCAATCTGCAAGGCGGAGAGCTTCGACATGGATTGGCCGAAAATTAGCTGCGCCATGACCTCGTCCTGCGGAAGGGCAGGGGACGAGGTAAAGCCGAATGCCGGATCATTGGCGTTCCCTGTCACCGATACGGTGACTGTGGTCGAACCTGCGGTCGATTCCGCCGCCATGTTGAGAACCGGCACGAGGCCGCCGCCAAAGGTTATATCGCCGGTGGTGAAATCGAGGCGGCGGGTCAGGATTTCCAGTCGGCCACGCTTCATTTCAAAGCCGCCGGAAACGGCGGGAGCAGCCGCTGTGCCGCGTACCGTCAGGCTGCCCGTCAACTCGGCATCGATACCGCGTCCACGTACGAATATGCCGCTGGGCGCGTTGATCTGAAGATCGAGCGCTATGGGAGAGGAGCTGCCAGAGCCACCCTTGTCGGAATTGATTTCCCGGTCCTGTGCCCGAACGGCTGGCGGCGCATTCTTGTGTTTGATGTTGATCTGGGAAAGGGAAGCCGGCAGGCGTTCCGGAATTGTGATCGCACTTTTTTCAAGTGTGATCGTGCCCCCCAGAACAGGTCCGTTCAAAACAGGACCCTTGAGCGTCAATGTGCCGCTGGCAACGGTTGTGAACAACGTACCGTCATTATAGGCGGCGCGATTGAGCGTGATCGTCAGGTCAGCCGGAAAGCCGGAACCGGGCATGATGCCAACCGAACCCGTACCTGAAACGGTGCCGCCGCCAGCCAATTTGCCTGTCAGGCGGGAGATCGTTGCCTGATCGCGCTGGAAATTGATCGTAGCGCCCAGATTGTTGACCGTGAGGTTTCTGCGCACATCCGTCACGCGCGTGCCGTCGGTCGTCACGCTACCGCTGATGAGCGGGGCGGCGAGAGTGCCGTCGATTTTGACATCGAGCGACGCCTTGCCTTCAACATCAAAGCCTTGTGCGGCGGTTTGCGCGGCGACTGCCCCGAAGGGCAGGTTGCCCCGGAAGGCCATGGCAATGGGCCGGTTGCCGCCAACACCCAGCGTGCCACCACCGGAAAGGGCGAGACCGCCTTGTCCGGTCACATTGGTGTCGAGGCGCAGCGTACCGCCAGCAAAGCGGCCATTGGCCTTGATGCCGAGAGCCCCGAGCCCAGCAGCACGCGTCTGGCTGACTGCCGCGTCGGACCATGTCAGATCATAATCGACAGCAGGATCGGATGCCGGTCCCTTGGCGACGACTGTGCCGGAAATTGTTCCGGCTGCATCAAGGCCGGGAGAAAACGCATTCGCCAGATTGGCGGGGAGAGCGCGAATATTGGTATTCAGATTAAGGGTCGATCCGGCCGTGCCGCTGACCTCAACGCGTCCGTTGCCGGTCTGAATGACAATACCTGACAGGCGCGCAGACCCTGCCTCGACTGCGATGGCTGTCGGCTGGGCGAGCTTGACCGGAATGCCGAGCGGCGTGGCCGACAAGGCATCGATCTTGACCGCGATGGCGCCACCGCCCGTATCGGCGCTGCCCTTCAGGATCAGCGGTGCGTTGTCATATCGGGCATTGAGGTCGAAGGCCGTGGCCGTGCCTGAGTGGTTGATATCAAGGTTCAAGCCCGAAATGGCGACAGCACCGGCATTGATAGCTTGTGCCTGCACCGTGCCGTTGACGGCGAGTGCTTGCAGATCGTCCACCTTGAGGTTGGCCACGAATTTTGAAACGGCTGCCGTACCCTGTCCAACGGCGTCACCGGACGCGCTGATGATGGCCGCTATTTTTCCGCCCGCATTGGATAGCTCAACATTGCCTTTGATATCTCCGTTGGCCTGCTGCGCTGCAAGCGCCGCCAGAAGCGAAAGGTCCGGGAAGTCCAAGGCGAGTTTGCCGCTTGGGAGGAAGTCGGGTGTGAACTGAAGCTGGCCGGTCAGCACATTGCGCCCGACCGTAACGTTGAGCTGCGGAATGGCGGTTCCGTTTTCGCCCTGAATGAGTTCGCCCGTTGCATCGATGACCTGACCATCCAGCGAACCGCTTGCCTGCAGCTTTGCCTGGGGAGCGTTGAAGTCGGCTTTTCCGCTCGCAGAAACGTTCAGCGCCTCCAGCGCGCGGCCTGCCAGCGTCGCTTTGGCCGAATTGAGGCTCAGCTGGAAATCGGCCGCGGTGAGTGGTCCCTGAGCTTCGAGCGAAAATCCAAGGGCACCGGATGCCTGAGGTGTCAGCTTTTCGAGCGCTGGCAATCGCCCGCCGAGCTTCGCTGCGACATTGCCGTTTTCAAGCGCAACATCGCCATTGGCCTCCAGCGTGCCGGATTTGACGACGAGATTCTCAACGCTGGTGCGGCCCCCGATCGTGCTGTTCACATAGGCATCGATGGCTATGGTCGTGTCGAATTTCTCAGCAAGGGCTGGCGGCAGAACAGCGGGAAGCACGAATAGGCGAAGATTTGTCGCGATGGTTCTGGCCGTGAGGTCATAGGTGCCGCTGCCGGTGCCGCCGATGCTCGCACTTTCCAGTGTCGCACCTTCGAATGCGATGGTCTGCGGGGAAATGCGCAACGGCGCATTCAGCGTCAATGGGGCCTTGATCGCTCTTTCCAGGTCTGGTGCGGTCATGGCGGATTGCGCAATGCTGAGCGATGTCTTGACCGTCCCCGTCTGGCTGGCCAGATTGAGATCGTCACTGCTTGCGGTTAGCTTCACGTCTTCCACACGGCCCTGGGGAGCAGCCAGCGAGCGCAGAGATGCGGACAGGCCAAGCTTTGCCGCTGTGGCATTGCCGCGCAGGGAAAGGTCAATGCCGTTGACGAGCGCTGCAATCTCGCCGCCCTCGAGCGGCAGACGGATGTCGACAGGCCCATTCGTGCCGATCAGATTGGCCGAGAGATCATTCTGGCCCTGCTGATCGATGGCGCCGGATGCTGTCAGCAAAAGCTTGCCTGTTTCAAGATTTCCGCTTTCAACGCTGATGCGTCCGCCAGGTGCGATGCTGGCTGCAAGGTCAAGCTTCGTCTGGCCTTCAAACAGCTGGCGCAGAAGTGGTGGCAGCAGCATGTCAGGCTGTCCACCGCCATGGAGTTCGAGCCGCCGCGTGCTGTCGCTCAGGAGTTGATGGCGACCCGTCACGTCAAGCACCGGGTTGCCTGCGACATTGCCAGTCAGCGTTCCTGTCCAGTCGGAAAGTGCGCCCTGGCCCTTCAGGTCCAGCGCAACGGCTGGCGCGTCCGGCAAGCGCAGAAGGGTTGCCAGCAAGCCGCCTTGCGGTTCACTCACAGAGGCATCAAGCTTCAGCACATTGTCTTCAGGCGCAAAAACAATATCGGCCTTGACCAGTGCGTTCGGCTCATCCTTGCGATTGGCGGTCAGAAGAAGTGTGATCTTGCTGCTTGTTGCCGTGCCCTGACCTTTGGCGGCTAGCTCGAATGCGCGGCCAGCGAGTTTTTCGCCGAGCCTAATATCCGGCAATGCCAGATCATCGATGGCGACCTCGACGGGGAGAGAAAAACCGCCTGAACTTTCCGGCTGCGGTTCGCTGGGTGGAACCGGCGCTCTGTCGAGGCTGATATTCGCAGCGCTGATACGGTGTGCGTGAAACGTGCCGCGCAACAAGTCCAGAGGCGCCCAGTCCACCTCCACGCCGTTCAATTGCGCATAGGTGCCTTCACGGTCTGCAACAGTGACCTGCGCCAGACGAAGATTGCCCGTCAGCAGGCCTGATGGCGCGGAAAGGGTTATTGTTTGATCCGGTGAGGAAATGAGCGATGACACCCGTGATGCCGCAAATTGCGCGCCTGTCGGTGTCAGGCCGACGAGGAGGACTGCCACCAACAGCAGACCCACGACGCCAAGCGCGACGTAGATGATTGAGGTCAACAATCGGATCAATGCGGTCATCAAGTGTTATCACTCTGCTGGTTGCGAAAGGCTGCTGTCCTAGAAGGACTGGCCAATGCCGGCATAAATGCCAAAGCTGCTTCCACCCTCATATTTCTTGAGCGGCATGGCGACATCAAGACGCAAGGGTCCGAATGGCGTTGCGTATCGAAGTCCGAGACCCGCACCGGCGCGGAAGTCGGAAAAATCAGGTGCGAAGTCCGACGAGACGACACCGGCATCGACGAAAGGAACCAGTCCGATCGTTTCCGTGACCTTTATGCGCGCTTCCACCGAGCTGACGACGTAAGAGCGTCCGCCGGTTGCCTCGCCCGCATCATTATAGGGCGAAATTTCCTGATAGCTGTAGCCGCGAACCGAGCCGCCGCCGCCGGCATAAAAGCGCCGAGTGGCGGGTACATCTTCCAGCGAGCTTGCCCCGATCAGCACGCCGCCTGCGATTTTGCCCGCGAGCACCACCTGATCGTCTGATCCTAGCCCCTTATATCCAGTCGTGGAGCCTTCGAAGGTCGAGAAGATCGTGCCGTTCAAGGCTTCAAAACTGGGCTTGGCTGACACCGCTGCCCTGAAGCCCTCGGTCGGGTTCAGCTTGTCGTCGCGCATGTCGCGCACAAACTCCAGCGGAACGGATGTCGTCAGATACTGGTTGTTGCCGAACGCATCGTCAGTATCGGTCCATTCCACTTCAAATCCGGCGGAGGCGGTGTCGTAATCGTTGAACTCATAGGAAAAGCCCGCATAACCGGTGACGGATCGGGCATCATAGCTATAGGGATGCTCGGTCTTGGCCTTGAGGCTTGCCGTAAACGTCGTTTCCGGCGTGATGACGCCGGGCTTGGTAAAGATTATCCCTGCCGAATAATCCATATCCTTTGCGTTGGAGGCCTCGCCCAGGCGCGATACCGCACCTTCGATGCGCAGTGATTCGGCCCGTCCGAACAGATTGCGATGGCCCCAATAGCCTTGCAGGCCAATGCCTTCGGTGGTCGAGTATTGAGCGCCGACGCCCAGATAGCGGTGCTTTCCCTCCGACACTTCAATCGTCAGCGGTATTGATCCGTTCGGAGCCAGTGCGGAGGCTTCCTTAATGCTGACGCTGGAAAAGACGCTGAGTTTGCGCAGACGGTCTGCTGCCTTGCGCAATTTCTCCGGGGAATAGGCCTCGCCACCATTGAGCCGCGAATACCGCCGGATGAAGTCTGCATCCACAGTGCGTGGGCCTTTGATGGAGACATCGCCAAGCGGTGCGACAGGTCCACCTTCCGCGGCCATGGTCAGATCGACCGAATTGTTGGCATGGTTGGCGACGGCCTGGCGCGTGGTCAGCTCCGCAAGCGGGCGACCTTCAGCCTTCAGGTCTTCGACCAGTTTGTTGCCTGCTTTGATTATGGCCAGCGATCCGGCATCACCGCCGGTGACAAGGCCGTATTGCTCCAGATCCCGTCCTGCAACGTCCCCCTCCAGCCTGACATTGCCCAGCGTAAACACCGGGCCGGGTGTCACGTCGATGACGACAGGCACAGGCGCGGAGCGATTGAATGTCGGGTTGGGTGGTATCGAATCAATATCCTGTCCGGCCACGGTAATCTTGACGGTTCCGCCATAGCGGGCGTTTTCATAAAGTGCCGCGACCAATCTCTCACGGTCATCACGCGCGCGAATCAGAAGACCAAGATCGCCCGATGCCGGTTTTTCCGGCTCGGCTGCCAGAAGGGAACTGTTGTTAAGGCTCTGCTCAAGCTTCGTGTCGGCCCCCGGTGCATTGAGGGTAACCGCAAAGGTGACCGGATCGAGAACCTGTTGCTCTTCCTCATCGGAGCCGAAAAGCGTGATGCCAAATATCTTGAAAGCGTAGGCGTTACGAGCGAAGCCTGGATACATTACGATTGATGCCGCAACCGCCATCGCGGTGCCAGCCTTCCAGAACGCAATACTCATCTTTGGGTCAGTCCGTCGTTTTGGCATACGCTTCTTTATGGTTGAACATGTACTATCGAAGCCAGTGGTTTCCCGTCCGTTAATATTCAAGTTTAATCATAAACTTAATGATATGGCACCTGAAAAAGCACACTTTGGGCCCTGCAAACGCAAAAGCCCCGGCGAACCGGGGCTTCTTTCTGTGCCAATAAAGGCGTAATTAGCGGCAACGAGCCGTGTAACGCTGACCGTACTGGTCGCGGTAGTAGCAGTAGCCTGGCTCGGAAGCATTGCCGATCAACGCACCACCAACGCCACCGATTGCTGCGCCGACGGCTGCGCCGCGTACGTTGCCGGTGACTGCGCCGCCGATGACCGCGCCGGAAACTGCACCAATCGATGCGCCCTTTTCAGTCTGCGTGCAGCCTGCAAGCGTCAAACCGATGACGGCAAAAATAATAGCCTTTTTCATGAACTCTCTCCAACGTTACATTCGAGCTTTTCTAGCTCTTTTGGTAGGCGTCCCATGGGTTATCTGCGGCGACTGCTACCTCCGACCGCAACAGATATCTAACAAGTCGAATGTTCTTATGGAAGCCCCCTTGGCAGGCAACGCTCCCCATCCCCAATCGATTGTGACTGCTGAACGGGGTGCAGCGGAAAAAGTTCCATTTTGCCGCTGGTTTGATATGAATCAATTTTGCGGTTTACCAATTATCTTATAGTTATGCTTAGAATGGTTCAAATGTAGGGGCGAATTGACGCAGTTTTCGACAAACCGCGTTGATGGGGTTGACGGTTCAAGGAGGTGAGCCGACAACGTCTGTTAAGAATTCTGGAGCGTGGAATGGACTTCGAGGCATATTTCAAGACCGAACTGGATGGTTTGCATTCGGAGGGTCGATACCGCGTGTTTGCCGACCTTGAGCGGCAGCAGGGAAATTTCCCTCGGGCAACGCGCTACACCGCCAATGGCGACAAGCAGGACGTAACTGTCTGGTGCTCAAACGACTATCTCGGCATGGGCCAGAACCCCAAAGTCGTGGAGGCGATGAAAGCCGCCATCGATCACTGTGGCGCGGGTGCGGGAGGCACCCGGAATATCTCGGGCACCAACCACCATCATGTTCAGCTTGAGCGCGAGCTCGCGGACCTGCATGGAAAAGAGTCGGCGCTCGTCTTTACTTCCGGCTACATTTCCAACTGGGCGACGCTCGGCACGCTTGGCCAGAAGATTCCTGGCCTGATCATTTTTTCCGATGCCCTGAACCATGCCTCCATGATTGAAGGCATCCGGTACGGTCGTTGTGAGAAGGTGATCTGGAAGCACAATGATCTTCAGGACCTCGAAGCCAAGCTGAAGGTTGCCGACCCGGCAGCGCCGAAGCTGATTGCCTTCGAATCGGTCTACTCCATGGATGGCGATATTTCGCCGATCGAGGAAATCTGCGATCTGGCTGACCAATATGGCGCGATGACCTATCTCGATGAAGTGCATGCCGTTGGCATG
Organism: Agrobacterium sp. CG674; assembly: GCF_053521645.1. NCBI lineage: Bacteria > Pseudomonadati > Pseudomonadota > Alphaproteobacteria > Hyphomicrobiales > Rhizobiaceae > Agrobacterium > Agrobacterium sp. CG674. Next base: position 295,665 of record NZ_JBNWDZ010000005.1, read on the forward strand.
TACGGCCCACGTGGCGGCGGTATTGCCGAACGCGAAGGTTTGATGGATCGCCTCACGATTATCGAAGGCACACTTGGCAAGGCTTTTGGCGTCATGGGCGGCTATATCGCAGCCTCTCATGCGCTGTGTGATTTCATCCGGTCTTTCGCCTCAGGCTTTATCTTTACAACCGCACTGCCGCCGTCTCTCGCTGCCGGTGCGGTCGCCTCGATCCGGCATTTGAAGGCCAGCCCGTTTGAGCGGGTTCGCCATCAGGAGCGGGTGCGCACCTTGCGGCAGATGCTGGATTCCAGCGGCATTCCACACATTCACAATCCAAGCCACATTGTGCCTGTGATGGTGGGCGATGCGGCCAAGTGCAAATGGATTTCCGATATTCTTCTGGACGATCACGGCGTTTACGTTCAGCCAATCAACTATCCGACGGTGCCGCGCAAGACAGAACGCCTGCGTATTACGCCGACGCCATTGCACAGCGATGCTGATCTGGAGCGTCTTGTGGGTGCATTGCACCAGCTCTGGTCGCGTTGCGCTCTGGCAAGAGCCGTTGCCTGATACCTGCTAAAACGACAGATTGAGAAAAGGCCGCGGCTGAGAGATGTCGCGGCCTTTTTCGTTATCGGTAGATGTGGAGCCTTCAGGCGAACTGTTGTTTTTGAAGGATCGCTTCTTGCGCATGAACGCGCGCCTCAGCATCCGCAGCCAGTACATCTTCCATCGTCTGGGCCGATTGTCCGTTATCAAGACGAGCCATGACGATCTCGACAATATCGGCCATATCGAGAAAGCCGATCTGACCATCCACAAAGGCGTGGAACGCGGTTTCGTCAGCGGCATTCAATACTGCGCCCTGCGCCCCGCCACGTTCCAGTGCGGTTCTGGCCAGCCGCAAAGCGGGGAAGCGAACCTCATCGGGGGCTTCGAAATCCAGTCGTGCGAGCTTGGTGAAATCCAGTCGTTCCACGTCAATCTCGCCGCGTGCGGGATAGGTCAGGGCGTAAGCAATGGCCGTGCGCATATCCGGGCAGCCCAGCTGGGCAATGACCGATCCATCCGTATAGGCAACCATGGAATGAATGATCGATTGCGGATGGACGATCACCTCGATCTGGTCGGGGCGAAGATCGAACAGGTACTTCGCCTCAATCATTTCCAGCGCCTTGTTGAACATGGAGGCGCTGCCGATGGAAACCTTGAGGCCCATCGACCAGTTGGGGTGGGCGCGGGCGATGTCTGCCGTGACACCCGCCATCTGTTCGCGGCTGAAGGTGCGAAACGGACCGCCGGATGCTGTCAGTACGATACGCTCGACATTGGCTTTGTTTGCGGGCTCCAGACACTGGAAAATGGCGCTGTGCTCGCTATCAACAGGTATGAGCGTGCCGCCGCCCTGTTTCATGATGCGGATGAAGACGTCTCCCGCCGAAACGAGGCATTCCTTGTTGGCCAGCGCAATATTGGCACCGCGCTGCGCCGCCGTCAGCGTCGGCTCAAGGCCGGGCGTTCCGGCAATCGCTGCCATGACCCAGTCGGCATCCATGCTGGCTGCTTCCTGCAAGCCGCTTTTGCCAGCCGCAACCTTGATATCGGTGCCAGCAAGCGCCTCTTTCAGAGCCTGATAATTGCCCTCGTCTGACGTTACAGCCAGCTTAGCGCCCAGCGCACGGGCTTGCTCGGCCAGCAGCGCTATGTTGCCAGCGCCGGTCAGCGCCATGATATCGAACCGGTCGCGTCCGCCAAGTTGATTGACGACATCAACCGTGTTCGTACCGATGGAACCGGTGGAGCCCAGTATGGTCAGCTTTTCGGGGGAGGTCGGGCCCTTGGAATGCGTCATCTTTATCCGAATTTTCTCAACTCTGTCTTTCAAGCGTCTACAAGCGAAAGGTGGGTATAACAAGAAGGAAAGCCACTCTTGTTTTTGGGGGACACCAAACGCATAGTCCATGACTACTCACGAAGAGAAATAGCATGCGACGTTTTTTTGTTTCCAGTGGCTGGATTTTGGCGGCGACCCTCGTTCTGGTGCTGGTCCTCATTCCGTTTGATCCCGTAATTTCGCAGCGGGCGCAAGCATTGCCAGCCCCGGTCGTCGGCTTCAACAATGCCATAACCGATTTCGGAACGTTCCGCTGGATGCTTTACAGCACAGGTCTTCTGGCCATTCTCGCCTATGTCGTTTCGCGTGTGCTGACGCGGTCGTCCTATGCCACACGCATTGGCAAGGCATGGCCATTACTCCTGTATTTCTTTCTGACGATTGGCACGGCAAGCATCCTCGTCCATCTCTTGAAGTTCCTGATCGGGCGGGCAAGGCCTGAACTGTTGCTGGAAATGGGGGCTTACAGCCTCACACCCTTCACGGGCGATCATATTTATGAGAGCTTTCCATCCGGACATTCAACTGCCGCAGGCTCTTTCTTTGGAGCCTTCATGATGCTGATACCGCGTTTCCGCTTCGTGTTTATCGGGCTGGCCCTTGTTATCGGTGTGTCCAGGGTTATCGTCGGTGCGCATTATCCAAGCGACGTGGCAGCAGGTCTCCTTTTGGGAACATGGACGGCAATGGCATTTGCTTTTATCTTCGCCCGTTCCGAATGGATATTCCGCTTCGACGCGAATGGCTGGCCGCATCCGAATAACGTGGTCAGTTCCGCAGGATGACCGACAAAAGGGACGTCAATGGATCACGCTGAAACGCAAGGCGTTCGCTCTATCAAAACCACGGTGGTGATTGCAGGCGGCGGGCCGGCGGGCATGATGCTGGGGCTTTTGCTGGCACGGGCCAATGTCGATGTCACCGTCATCGAAAAACACGCCGATTTCTTGCGGGATTTTCGTGGTGATACCATCCACCCCTCGACGCTTGAGATCATCGCGCAGCTCGGCTTCATCAGGGAGTTTCTGGCGCTGCCCCACACGCGGGCAGAAAAGCTGCATGCTGAAATTGGCGGCAGGAAAATAGCCATTGCCGATTTCTCGTGGTTGCCGGTCAAAAACCGCTTCATCGCCTTCATGCCACAATGGGATTTTCTGAACTTCATCGCCGGCAAGGCGGGACAGTTCGAAAACTTTCGATTGCTGATGAACGCGCCGGTCAAGGAATTGATCCAGGATGACGGCAGGGTGCGCGGACTTGTTGTCGAGACACCAGCAGGCGTGCTTAACATCGAAGCCGATCTGGTGATCGGAGCTGACGGGCGCAATTCAATCGTCAGGGAAAAGGCCGGTCTGGAAATCGAGAGCTTTGGTGTTCCAACCGAAGTGGTCTGGATGCGCCTGTCAAAACAGGATGGGGATCCTGATGAGACCATGGGACATGCCGGTCCGCGACAGGGCTTCGTGCTGATCGATCGCGGCGATTATTGGCAATGCGGTTATGTGGTGCGCAAAGGCTCCTACGCCGAATTCAAGGATCAGGGTCTGGAGGCTTTTCGAGAGCGCGTTGCCGAAGTATGCCCTCTTCCACGTGAACGCCTGTCGGAAATTGGAAGCTGGGACGATGCATGGCTGCTGACGGTGCGCATCGACCGTCTGAAACAATGGTGGAAGCCGGGGGTGATCTGCATTGGTGACGCGGCACATGCGATGTCGCCAATCGGCGGCGTGGGTGTCAATCTTGCCATTCAGGATGCGGTGGCGGCGGCCAATGTGCTCATCCCGATCCTATCGGCCCGGCGCTCGATTGCCGATACCGATCTGGCCGCCATCGAGAAGCGTCGGACTTTCCCGACAAAGGCGACGCAGCGTTTGCAGTTGATGATGCGCAGCAAGAACAAGAAGGATCAGGCCGATGCCAAAAAGGCGAAGGGGCCACCCGCCTTCGTGCTGGCCATCATGCGCTTTCCACTGCTCGCCCATCTGGCAGGCAGGCTGATTGGTCTGGGTTTCCGGCGGGAAAAGATCAATTATTGAGCTTGTCGAATTCCCGCTCATCATAAAGACGACGCAATATTTTGGATGTGCCCGCCGCCCCATTCAGATCAAGATCGATCTCGCCCGGCTCCGGTAGGTTCAACGCCTGCTGGATGGCATCTGCCATGGATTGGGGTGATATGGCGCTTTCTTCCAGCACATGGGCAAGCCCCAGTTTTGCCAGTCGCGATGCGCGCGCGCCTTGCTCCGTTTCGCCACCGGCGGCGAAGGGAATGAGGAGCGAGCGGCACTTGGCCTGCAGGATGTCGCAGACGGTGTTGTAACCGGCCTGCGAAATGGAAAGCTTCGCGCCTGACAACAGACTTGCGAAATCCTTGCGGAACCGGAAGACCGAGATGCTCTCACCAGCCTGCGCTGAAATGGCATCGAAATCCGCTTTCGGCATGTTTGGACCCGTGATGAGGCACCAGCTCTTGACCTCGTCGATCATGGGTGCAGCGTCCAGTGCTGCGTGGATGAGGGCCGCCCCGACAGCGCCGCCGCCTGCGGAAACGACGACATCAAATCTGTCCTGCGGTGGCTCCTGCCTCGGGGCTGCGACAAGGCCGGTATAGACGATACGCTGGCTGATCTGGTCGGCCAGCGGAAAGGTCTCTTCCAGCCGCACGAAGTTCGGGTCACCATGCACGAGAACAGTATCGAAGTGCTTTTTGACGAGCGCAATCGTTTCTTCGTCGCGGCCGGGTTTGGCGCGTTCCTGTAAGATGTCACGCAATGATGTCATCACAAGCGGACGCTCGATGCTGCGCTCGATGGCGCTCAAAAGCGGCATGAGTTCAAAACGCACCTGCCGTCGCCCGAAGGGAAAAGCTTCGATGATGACGATATCGGGTCTGGTGCCGTGGTAGGCGCCCAGCAGCATGCTGGTGCGGCTGTCCTTGAACATGTCATCTACCGGCTGCCCCGTGGCATCGACAAGCCCTGAGAAACTGCCGTCGCTGACGGCGATGGGGGGCAGTTCGATGTGGCGTATACCTTCGCCCGGAAAGCCCGGAACAGGCGTTCCACCCGTCACCAGGGTCACGTCGAAACCGTCTGCGACAAGGGTGCGGGCAACGCGGCTGGCGCGGGCAATGTGGCCGATGCCGAGCAGATGTTGCACATAGAAAAAGACGCGGGGTGCGGGTTTCTTTGCGGTCACAGGGGCTTCTCCCATTCCTGCTCGAACAGTGCCTTCAACTCGGTAATGCTGTTGCGGTGGTCAAATGCGGTGCGAACGCGGCTCTCTGCCGCCATTCCCAGCCGGGAGCGAAGGTCCGGGTCGATGATAGCGCTTTGCAGCGCCTGGGAAAAGGCTGCGGGATCATCGGGCGCTGTCAGCAATCCGTTTTCACCATCCACGAAGAATTCCGGTATGCCTGAGATGTTGGTGGAAATGCAGGTAAGGCTCTGGCTTGCTGCTTCCACCAGCACATTGGGAAGTCCATCGCGGTCACCATCGCTGGTGATGCGGCAGGCGAGTGCGAAGAGATCCGCTGTGCGGTAGTGCTCCAGCACCTGTTTCTGGTCCATCGCCCCTGTCCAGGTGATCCGCTCCGAAAGTCCGAGTTCTGCTGCCAGCGCCTTAAGCGTGGTCAGCTCGTCGCCACCGCCAATATGGGTGAATTGCCAGTGCAGCGATGGTGGCAGCGCCGCCAGCGCGCGCAAGAGAATATCGATGCCCTTTTTCTTCACGGCCCGGCCAACGCTCAAGATACGGACGGGATCATCCGGATTGGAGCCATTGCGAGGCGGTCGCGGGGTGTCATTGTGTGGAAAGCGCGTGAGATCGAGGCCGTGATAGCTCAGATGCACATTGGCTTTTTCGCCGGAAAGATTTTGCAGGTGCCGGAAGCCGCTGGCGGTACAGGTCACGGCCCAGCGGGCGCTGCCCAGTTTGGCGGCGAGATCGCGGTCGCTCGATGTCCAGATATCCTTGGCATGGGCGGAAATCGTCCACGGAATACCGGTGATCAGATGTGTGTAGGCGGCAACCGATGCGGGCGTGTGGATGAAATGAACGTGCAGCCAGCCGGCGTCGGTAGGCCATTCATGCGCCAGCACCGCAGCCTGTCCGAAACGGCGAAAGCGATTGCGCGAGAGATCATGGCGAAGGTCCCCAAAGAAACGCCGCAGCGCCTGTCCGAAACCGGGCTTGCTGCGGCAAGCCCACAGGGCTTTCAGGACACGCACCGGCTCCTCATGCAGATATTCCGGCAGGTAAGTTACCTTGGCGCGGATTTCATCATGCACCGGGTGGCGCTTCTTGTCTGTCGGGCGGCGCATGGAAACAAGTTCCAGCTCTAGCCCCGCCTTCTCAAGGCCAAGCAGTTCCTGCGCGATGAAAGTTTCTGAAAGGCGCGGGTAGCCCTTCAGCAGAACCATGATTTTCTTGTTGCCGGTCACGATATCAGCGTCTCTTTCTGGGTTCAGACCCAGGCTCAGGCATTGGCGGTTTTGGCGATGTCTTCAGGTTGAAGCCACTCCGCAATCCGTTTGGAAATGTTTTCCAGCCCGTCAAGTTTGAGGTTGCGGCCATTGGCTGAGGGAGGCGCGCGCTTAAGCAGGTCCTTGAGCGCCTGCGCCATGAGCAACGGGTTCTCTGCATCTTCAGGCAGGAGCATGTCAAACAGGCCCAGTTCCGATGCGCGGCTGGCACGGATCAGCTGCTCTTCACGCGGCACAATGCGCGGCACGATGAGGGCTGGCTTGTCGAAGGAGAGGATTTCGCACACCGTGTTGTAGCCACCCATGGACACGACGGCCTTGGCCCCGGCAACGATATCTTCCATGCGATTATCGAATTCGATGATCTCGATATAGGGAATATCGGATGTGTTCTGCATGAAGCGCAGGCGCTGCTCGCCCGGCATATAGGGGCCGAGAACGATCAAGGCTTTGTGCGTCAACTCCGGGTCGGCCTTGTAGGCATTGATCACGTCGTCGATCAGCTCGCTGCCATCGCCGCCGCCGCCCGTCGTCACCAGAATGTAATCGCCTTCGGTGCGATGCGATGTGCTTTCCGATTGGGTCTTCGAGCGTTGCAGGAAACCGACGAAATCCATCTTGTCGCGCACCTTCGGCGGCACATCCAGCCCCAAGAGCGGATCGTGGAAATCAGGTGGACCATAGACCCAGACGTGATCGTAGTAGCGCTCGATCTTGGGGAGGATGTCATTGCGCTTCCACTCGGCTTCCAGCAGTTGCGGCGCGTCCATCACGTCGCGCAGGCCAATGACGAGCTTGGTGCCTTTTTCCTTGAGATAGGCGAGCGTCTCCTCCACCTCTCCGCGCAGACCCATGGGTTCCTTGTCGACGATGAAGATATCCGGCTGGAAGCTTTCGGCGGTGTGATAGATAATCGAGCGGCGCATCTTCAGGGTTTCCTGAAGATCGATATGCCGGTCGAGCGAGGTGTATTCGCCGTTTCGCAATTTGATGACGCTGGGGATTTTGACGAAATCCACCCGGGCGCGATAATCGAAGGCACCGGCGATTGTCGCGCCTGAAATGATCAAAACGTTCAGACCACGATAATCCTCGACCAGCGCATGGGCGATGGTTCGGCAACGGCGCAAATGGCCGAGACCGAACGAGTCATGGCTATACATCAAGATGCGCACGTCTTTCAGGCGAGTGCTCATGGACAGCACCTCTTGTTGCGGTTCGCATGACGGGTCTTGTTGGTTGGATGGGGCACTGGACAGTCCGTGGTTATTTAAAAGGGTCAGCCGCATCACGTAGTCCATCGCCGAAGAAATTAAAGGCCAAGATGACGAGGACTACCGGTACTGTCGGCAGAAGAAGCCATGGATAAAGGGCTATCACGCTCACACTTCTCGCTTCTGTGAGCAGAATTCCCCAACTTGTGATCGGTGGGCGAAGGCCTAACCCTAGGAAGCTGAGTGCGGTTTCACCCAGAATCATGCCCGGTATTGTGAGCGTCGCGGATGCGATCAGGTGGGACATGAAGCCGGGAATGAGGTGTCTGCCGATGATGCGCGGGGTGCTGGCACCCATTAGTTGCGCAGCCAAAACATAGTCTTCCTCGCGCAGCGCCAGAAGCTTGGAGCGCACGGCACGGGCAAGCCCAGTCCAGTCCAGAAGCCCCAGAATAAGTGTGATGCCCAGATAGACGAGGATGGGGCTCCACGTGACCGGCATGATGGCAGCCAGCGCCAGCCACAGCGGAATGCTGGGAATGGATTGCAGCACTTCGATGATGCGCTGGACGATCAAATCGAACACACCGCCGCGATAGCCTGCGAGACCACCAATCACAATGCCGAGCACGAAGCTCATGGCGACACCCAGCAAGCCGATTGTCAGCGAAATGCGGGCGCCATAGATGATGCGCGACAGCACATCGCGGCCAAGACGGTCGGTGCCGAGCAGATACATCTGGCCATCTTGCGCAGGGCAGACCAGATGCACGTTGCTATCGAACAGACCCCAGAACCTGTAGTCGTCACCCCGGCAGAAGAAGCGCAGCTTCTGCACATCCGTCGGCACGTCGCTGTAGACGCGCCGCAGGTTTTCCATGTCGAGGCTCATGGTTCGTCCGTAGACGAAGGGGCCGATGAATTCACCATCATGGAAAAGATGGACGGCTTGCGGGGGCGCGTAAATATTCTCCACATTGCGCGTGTGCAGATTATAGGGCGCCAGAAATTCGCAGATCATGATCGACAGATAGACGAACAGCAGAAAGGCGCCGGAATAGAGGGCCAGCTTGTGCTGTCGAAACTGCCACCACATCAGCCTGAATTGCGAGGCTTTATTGAAGGAGGCCATGCCTGATGTCGTGGGCTCTACGAGACTGGGATCAAACGGTGCCGTGGAGACGAAATGCGGCAATGGCTCGCCTGGCTTTGGAAGGGAGGTGGTCATTTCAGGTTACCCCCTCCAAAGCGGATGCGCGGATCGAGAATGGCCAGTGCAATATCGGAAACGAGCACGCCAATCACCGTCAGGAATGCGAGGAACATCAGGAAGGAACCAGCCAGATACATGTCCTGACTTTGCAGGGCGCGGATCAGCATCGGGCCGGTCGTTTCCAGCGAGAGAACAATGGCTGTGATTTCAGCGCCTGAGATAATGGCAGGCAAAATCGAGCCGATATCTGAGATGAAGAAGTTCAGCGCCATGCGCAGCGGATATTTCGTCAGGACCTTGAAGGGGTGCAGGCCCTTTGCACGGGCCGTGACCACATATTGTTTTTGCAGCTCATCCAGCAGATTGGCGCGCAACCGGCGGATCATTCCAGCCGTGCCCGCCGTGCCGATGATGAGGACGGGTATCCACAGATGCTCCAGAATGGACTTGAACTTCGCCCAGCTCATATCCTGGTTCAAATATTCACGGTCCATAAGGTGGCCGATTGAGGTGCCGAACCAGATATTGGCGAAGTACATGAGGATCAGCGCCAGCATGAAATTGGGAATGGCGATGCCCAAAAGCCCGATGAATGTCAGGCCGTAGTCACCCCAGCTATATTTGTGTGTGGCGGAATAGATGCCGATGGGAAAGGCGATGATCCAGGTGACAATGATGGTGACGAAAGACACCAGCATGGTCAGCCAAAGGCGGTCGCCGACGACTTCATTGACTGGAAGCTGGTATTCGAAGGAATATCCGAAGTCGCCGACCAGCATGCCGGTTGCCCAGCGAAAATACCGGATCGGAGCTGGCTGATCGAAGCCGTAACGGACCCGCAGCTCCTCGATCTCGGCCATATTGGCGGTTTCACCCATGGCCCGCATTTCCGAGACATAGCTCTCGAAATAGTCACCCGGTGGCAGTTCGATGATGGTGAAGACCAGCATCGAAATCAGGATGAGGGTGGGGATCATTACCAGAAGGCGCCCTAGAATATATCTGAGCATGTCATGCGTCTCCGTCGTACCAGAACGCATCTGGCATGTAGACACCGAGATAGGAGGTCGGCTCGAAACCGTAGAGCGCTTTCTCCGGCACGTTGCGCATTCTGGCCGCGTGCACGATGGGCTGCAGCGCGCTGTTGACGATGCCGATGGAAAAGACCTGCTGCGAGTAAATCTCCAGCATTTCCAGCCAGATGGCCCGCCGCTCTTCCTCGGTGATGCTGACGCGCCATTTCTTCAACAGAGCCAGAAGATTGGACGCCGCAGCAAGGTCCGGTGCCGTACCTTCGCGCCCGCCGGAGAGATAATGGACACCCCAGACCGGCCATTGCAACTGATCGTCACCTGTGGGTGCCAGGCCCGCAGGCAGCATGTCCGGCGTGGGTACCGCATTGTCCATGCCGAACCACACCGACATCATCACCTCGCCGCCCATGGCGCGCTTGCGAAACACATCGCGCTGCGTGGGGCGGCTGGAAAGCGAGATGCCGAGCTTGCGCCAATGGTCCGTTACCAGTTCCATCACATCTGTTTCCAGCGTGCTTTCGCCAGCCGTTTCAACGATGATATGGGCAGGCCGCCCATCGGGCAGCAGGCGCACGCCCTTGTCATTGCGGTTGGTCAGACCCAGCTCGTCCAGAAGTGCGTTCGCCATAGCGGGATTGAAGTCAGCCCATGCCTTGGCAAATTCCGGGCGAAACAGCGAGCTTTCCGGCAGGACGGTGTCGGCGCTTTCCTTGGCAAGCCCATAGAAGCAGACCATGTTGATCTCATGCCGGTCGATACCAACCGACAGGGCACGGCGCATGCGCACATCACGGAACAATGTGCGCCAGACCTCATCGCCGCAGTTCAGGTTCGGCAACAGGCAGACACGCGAACCCTGGCTGCGCGTCCAGAGATTGACCTTCAGCGGGAAGCGATCTTCCGCATCTTTCAGATAGGTATAGTCGTTGAAATCGAGCCCCATGAATTGCAGGTCGCTATCGCCGGATGCGGTCTTGGCGGCAATGATTTCCGATGAGGTCACATTCAGCAGGAAGCGGTCGAGATAGGGCAGTTGCAGGCCGTTCTCATCGACGCGATGATAGTAGGGGTTGCGCTCGAAAATGAACTGTTCCGAGGGCGGATAGGTGATGTTGCGCCATGCGTCCAGCGTCGGAAGATCCGGGTTTTCAGGCCGCACCTGCCGGGACATCTTGATATGCAGGCTGCTCCAGTCATCCACCTTGTTCTTCTTGGCCAGCTTGGCAAGATTTTCCGCTGTCTGATATTTCGCGTGGAACTGCTTCATATAGGCAGCCGGCAGGCACAGGCGCGCAGGTGAGGCGCCTGCAAGCTTGGCCAGAAAGTCCGGGTTCGGACCTTCCCACGTATAGCGCACCGTCAGGCGATCAATGACTTCCACCAGCGGTGGCTTCTCATAGACCAGCAGTTCAATGGGCGGGCCGCCCTTATGAATCTCGCGGTTCATCGCTACCTCTTCCCAGAAATAGCGGAAATCTTCTGTCGTGAAGTCGCTGCCGTCAGACCATTTGTGGCCATCGCGCAGCTTCAGCGTGAAGATGCGCTCCTGATCGACCGTATAGCCTTCCAGAATATCCGGCTGGAAGTTGAAGCTCTCATCATACCCGACCAGCCGTGCGTAGCTATTGATTGGCATCAGGCGGATGTCGCGCTGACCACCGATCAGCATGCGCACCGAACCGCCGTGTTTGCCCGGCTCGCGACCGAGGCTTTTCAGGTTCATCACGCGGGGGTTTGTCGGCAGCCGCTGTTCCAGCGGCGGCAACTCACCCTTGTCGATTTTTTCCTTCAGAAACGCCGAATCCGTATAGGCGGCAAATGCCTTGAACGGGGCGAAAACGGATGCGAGGAGGGCGAGGGTCGTTCGACGCGTGATCACGAGCGTAACTCCGCAACATCAACATTTCCGTTTGCCAGCACAAGGTGACCGCCGCCGAGATCGGCCGTGATCAGATCGCTGTCATCGCTCTGGCGAAACTGTTTGCCCCAATCGAATTTGCCAGTGGCGCTGATCTTGGCGATGGTGCTGAAATCAAGCGGGCGGTCGAGATCCGGGAAGGGAACGGCGGCCAGCAGTGACTTCGTGTAGGGGTGAACAGGATTGCGCATCAATGCTTCGCGCGGCGCAAGCTCCACGATTTTTCCCTCGCACATCACGGCAACGCGGTCCGCCATATAATCCACCACGGCCAGATTGTGGGAGATGAACAGGTAAGTCAGGCCGAGCTCCTTCTGCAAATCCTTCAAAAGGTTGAGAATTTGCGCCTGAACCGAAACATCGAGCGCCGAGACGGGCTCATCGCAGATCAACAGTTCCGGGCCTAGTGTCAGGGCTCTGGCAATGCCGATGCGCTGGCGTTGCCCACCGGAAAAGCTGTGGGGATAGCGGTTGAGCGCGCTTTCACCAAGGCCGATGGCTTTGAGCAGATTGCGAACCTTTTCGGCGCGGTATTTCGCATCGCCGCGGCCGTGTATCTCAAGCGGCTCGCTTAGAATGTTGCTGATTGTCATGCGCGGCGAAAGCGAGGAAATGGGGTCCTGAAACACCATCTGTATCTTGGTGCGCAGTTCCCGCAGATCATCATCCCGAGCGTTGAGAACGTCGATATCGCCTGTCTTGCTGTGAAATGTCAGGGACCCTTCATCAGGACGCACGGCACGCATCAATATCTTGCTGACTGTCGTTTTGCCGCTGCCGCTCTCGCCCACAAGTCCAAGGCACTCGCCGCGATAAATATCGAAACTCACACCATCGACTGCCTTGGTCGCGGTGGATTTGCCCGAGCTGAACCAGCTTGATTTGCGGGTAGAGAAGGTCTTGCTGACATTGTTGACGCTGAGCAGGACACCCTTGGTCTTGTCCACGGCCTCGGTCTTCTTCCCGATCAGGCTTTCCTTGTCGATGACGACATCACGAAGCGCTTTCAGCCTTTCGCCTGGCTTCATGTTGAAATGCGGAACGGCGGCCATCAGGCCCTTGAGATAAGGGTGGGAGGGCGCGCGGAAGATATCATCGACCGGGCCGGATTCCATGATTTCGCCCTGATAGATGACGGCCACTTCGTCGGCTATATTGGCCACGACGCCGAGATCATGGGTGATCAGCAGCATGCTCATGTTCAAACGGCTTTGCAGATCGCGCAGCAGCTTCAGGATCTGCGCCTGTATGGTCACATCAAGGGCCGTCGTCGGCTCATCGGCGATCAGAAGTGCCGGGCGGCAGATCAGCGCCATAGCGATCATGGCGCGCTGGCGCATGCCGCCTGAAAGCTCGAAAGGATACATGTTGCAGATTTTTTTCGGGTCGGAAAAGCCGACGAGGTCAAGCGTTTCCTCAATCTTTTCCTGCCGCTCGCGAGGCGTCAGAACCGAGTGGATGCGTATGGCTTCATCGATCTGGTTGCCCACCGTGTGCAGCGGGGAAAACGAGGTCATCGGCTCCTGAAAGATCAGACCGATGCGGTTTCCCCGGATAGCCCGCATGGGCTTGCCATCGGGCTCCAGCTGCAGCAGATCGATTGCGCCTTTTTCGGAACGGTCTGGATCTGAAAACAGCACGCGACCCTTGACCTGCGCCGTGCGGGGCTGAATTCCCATGATGGTCTGGCCGATGACGGACTTTCCCGAGCCGGATTCGCCCACAAGCGCCGTCACCTTGCCCGGCAAAATACGCAGGCTGGAATTTCTCACGGCATCAATCTTGCCGCCCATCATCGAAAAGGAAACCTCGAGATTCTCGATTCGAAGCAAATCGGCGCCTGAACTCATGCCAAGGGTTTCCTCACCGTTCTTATTTTGCCTGTGGCAGTTACAGTCAAACTAACGTTATCTTAGGCCAATAGTTCTGTCTATGCTCTTGAAACAGCGAAAATATAAGCTTGCTCTCTGTGTCGCCTGTCGCACAAAAACATGTAGATCGAAGATGTGTCCGAGTTATTAAACCAAGGAAGCCGCTATGGCTGATAAGCGATATTTCGATAAAAAGCTGGCTGAGGCGCGCGATCTGATGGCGGCGGGTGATTTTGCGCAGGCCCGCTCGGTTCTCGACCTGCTTGCAGGAGAAAAAGAGCGTCACCTGATGGGGGAAGAAACCGCATTCGGCCTGCCACGCAGACTTCACTCGGCATATCTGCGGCTGGCCAAGGCGATGGGCGATGAGGTGAGCCGCGCCGGCTATCAATATCTTCTGGTGCCGCCGCCGGAAGTTCTTGCACCCTATGGCCGCTTCTCAGTTGAAGATCGCCGTATGATCGCGGCTGCGAACCGTGAGCCTGTGCCGAAAATCCTTCACCAGATATGGATCGGCAGCAAGCCGGTTCCCGCATCGACGCAGGCCTGGGCTTTGCACGCCAAACGCAACGGGCTGGACTATCGACTGTGGCGTGAAGCCGATCTCGAGCGAGAGGGCATTACCTCCAACTCGCAATTTTCCAGAATGCTTGAGGAAGGCGACTATCCCGGTGCCGTGGACGTGGCACGTTATCTCATTCTGTTAAAGTTCGGCGGAACCTATCTCGACTGCGATTTCTATCCCGCCCGGGACGATGTGAGTTTCTTCGACACATTGCCGATGATCGGCCTGACGGCATTTGGTGAAGAGGTGCCGCGCAAGACCGGGCAGGGCAGCCTGCTTCTGGCCAATTCCTTCATCGCCGCACCGCCCGGCCATCCGGTCTTTAGCCGGATGCTGGATGCCTTCCCCGACATATTGAAGAGGCTGCCGAAAGCACCGGCGTGGTGGGCAACCGGCCCGTTGATCTTTACCGTCGTGGCGAGGGCTGGCTCTGTGACGCTGGCGGCTGCGGATTTCGTTGTGGATACGCTGCCGGATCGGGCGCCATTCAGTGCTGTCGAGTCGGTGAGATTGCGCGCCGGGGGGGATGGTGATGGCCTGCTGATCGCCTGGAAATCATGGTAATTCAGCAAGCCATTGTCGTGATGACCGCCAGCGGCAACTGGGGTGGCTGGTCGTGACACTCAACAGGGATTGCAGGAAAGCCCAGACGCTTTCGTCATGATCCAGATGGTGGGTCAGAATTCCCGTCATGCCGCCGGTCGCATGGGCCTGGCGGATGCGTGCGGCAGTTTCTGCGAAGAGCACATCATGGTCCTTGCCGCCTCGTGTTCCGCGCCAGTCGATGACATCAACATGGGTGTTGAGCAGGGGAAGACTGTCGGGCGTTTCAGGTCCATAGACCGAAAGTGCTTTGTACCCCGCCTGCGGCAATTGTTCGATGACGGCCTGATCGATCCGGTTCCACGGCGGCACCAGCATCGGCACGAAACGCTGTTCATGCAGAGACCGCAGTTTCTGCAGCCCGGCTTCCAGTTCACCAGTAACGGTTTCAAGCGGTCTGTGCAGGCCGAGTTCCCGCTTCTTCTCGTCTGATCCCGCATGGTTCTGGTGCGCCCAGCCATGGACCGCCACATCGATCTCGCGTGTCTTTTCAAGCCGATCTGCGAGCGCCTCACCCGTGGGGTGCGGTATGACGGCCAGTGTCATCGGTGCGGAATGGCGCTCTGAAAGCGCCAGCAATCGATCCAAGGCGGGGCTTGGCTCAGTGGCATCGTCATCGCGCAGCCAGAGATCTGCGACGATATTCTTGCTGGCGAAATCATCCAGAGTTTCGATGAGCAGTTTGACCGTCATGATGGCTGGCTCGGCAGGTTTTCGAGGATGGAATTCAAGATGATGGCGACCTGTTCAATAGAGCGTTCGACACAGGCAAAGTGGCGTGCTTTGAGGGCCATTTCGTGTCGCAGTTCGTTTTCGGTCATCAGTTTGATGATCGCATCGGCATAGGCGTTGACATTGCCGGGTTGCGTCAGAATGCCGGTCTCGCCGTCTTTCACGACTTCTGGCACGCCTGCGATCCTCTCGGCAATGACAGGCAATCCCGCCGCCTGGGCCTCCAGATAGGCCAGCCCATAGGCTTCGCCATGTCCCGGCCAGACATAGATGGAGGCGTTTGAGAGAATATGAGCGATGGCTTCCGGCCTCTGCTCCCCGTGCCAGACGATGCGGCCAGCATCGATCGCGCCAAACAGGTCTTGCGCCTTTTCCCGCTCCGGGCCATCGCCAATGATGTCGAGCGTCCAGGGCAGCTCTGTTGGCAGCAGCTTGAGCGCCTCGGCCAGCGTTGCGTAACTGCTCATCTTGTCGCCGGGGCGCATCATCGCAACGGTGGCCAGACGGTAGCGAGTGGGAGAGGGCACTTGTTTCGCAAAGGTTGCGGCATCGATAAAGGGTGGCAGCATCGCAAGGCGCAGGCCATGATCTGCCTTTGAAAGCCCGTCGAAATCTCTTGACGTGAAGCAGATATTGGTGGCGGCGAAACTGAGATCAGCGAGAAGTGCATCCTGCGTCTGCGCCCAGCCCATGCTGTTTCGTTTGGGGGAATAGGAGGCTTCAGCCGTCACATAGGTAAGGCCAAAACGCTGACACAGTTCGGGTCCGAGAAGGTCTCTCGCCTTGTAATAGGGATGATAGCAGAACCAGATATCCGGCTTTCCATCGCCCATCCATTCGGAGGCAATTCGGTGTTTTTCCGCGTCGGCTGCTGCATTCAACGTATCTCTGCCGCCCTCAGGTTCGCGCTGAAAACTGCGAAGCTCCGATACCACCTCGACCTCATGCCCACTGATACGCATGGCCTGCATCAAAAGACGCGCCATCAGCCGGTCTCCAGAGGGGACGGGGTGGTCGGGAGATTTCAGGGGAGCGTAGAAGGCGATTTTCATGACCTAGTTCTGCTTTGCGATCAGGGGCTTCGTCAATGGGGGATTTGAGAAGGGCAAACCTTGACACTGCGTCTGTTCTCACCCAACTGATGGGCATGTTTTCTTCATGCGCGGAGCGCAATCAGCTTTGACTTCCTCTTCAAACGCACAGCAGCTTCTTGAGCTCATCCGGTCTAAAAAGGCGAAAGCCGGGGTCATAGGCCTTGGTTATGTCGGCCTGCCACTGGCCATGACAATCGCCAATTCCGGCTTCAAAGTGGTGGGTTTCGATATTGATCCTTCCAAGATCGTGGCCATCGATGCCGGTGAAAGCTACATCGAGGCGGTGCCACACGATGTTTTGAACGCAGCGCGTGCCAATGGCGGCTTTGTCGCGACCTGCGATTTTGCGCAGCTGGCCGATTGCGATGTCATTGCCATTTGCGTGCCGACGCCGCTCACGAAATATCGTGATCCCGACCTTTCCTATGTCGAGAAGACCTGTCTCGAAATCGCTAAAACGCTTCGCCCCGGACAGCTTGTCGTCTTGGAATCCACGACCTATCCCGGCACGACGGACGGGATCGTGAAGACTATTCTGGAAAAGACGGGCCTGAAATCGGGCGTGGATTTCTTCCTTGGCTTCTCGCCTGAGCGCGAAGATCCCGGCAATCGTGAATTCCAGACCTCCACAATTCCAAAGGTGGTTTCTGGCGAAGGTGCCGAGGCTGCGGAACTGATGATCGCCTTTTATGGCTCGGTGGTCAAAACCGTTGTTCCTGTCTCCACCAATGCCACGGCTGAGGCGGTCAAGATTACCGAAAACGTGTTTCGCGCCGTCAATATCGCGCTCGTCAATGAGTTGAAGGTCGTTTACGAGGCAATGGGTATCGATATCTGGGAAGTTATCGATGCGGCTAAGACGAAGCCGTTTGGCTACATGCCTTTTTACCCCGGCCCGGGTCTCGGCGGCCACTGTATTCCCATCGATCCCTTCTATCTGACATGGAAATCACGAGAATATGACCTGCCGACGCGCTTCATCGAGCTTGCCGGGCAGATCAATACGGGCATGCCGCGCCACATCGTCAGTCGACTTGCCGAGGCGCTGGATGTCCGTAGTGGAAAGGCGCTCAGCCGTTCCCGCGTTTTGATTGTTGGCCTGTCCTACAAGAAGAACGTGCCCGACATTCGCGAAAGCCCGTCCCTCAAGCTCATCGAGCTGATTGCCGAGCGCCATGGTCAGCCGTCCTATTTCGACCCCTATGTCGCGGAGATACCGAAAACCCGTGAATATGGCGATCTTCTCGGCATGAAATCGGTGACGTGGGACAAACAGACGATCAGCGGGTTCGATGCGGTTCTCATCGCCACGGATCACGACAATGTCGATTATCAGAGCCTCAGCGAATGGGCGCCGCTGATCATTGATACGCGGAATGCCTTTGCCAAGCGCGGCATCGTGGCCAGCCACATCATCAAAGCCTGAGGCAGGAGAAGATATGAGCAGACTAGACAGCTTCATTCGCCGCCTGAGCGCACAGCGGGATATTCTCAACCACGTCCATACCGATATGGATTTGCCAGCTGGCCCCATCATGGAAATCGGGCTTGGCAATGGGCGGACCTTCAATCATCTGCGCGAGCTGTTTCCAGATCGCCGGATCGTCGCCTTTGATCGGGCCATGGGCGCGCATGCATCGTCCGTGCCGGATGAGAAAGATATGGTGATCGGTGAGATTGCTCAGACGGCGCAGGCCTATCTCGGGATTGAGGCTGCGCTGGTCCATGCCGATATTGGAACGGGCTATCCTGAGAAGGATGCGGTCACACTGACATGGCTGCCGCAGCTTGTTGCCGGAATGCTGGCCGAAGGTGGCGTGTCAATCAGCGGGCTGCCCCTTGAGGAAAAGACGCTCAATCCTCTTCCCGTACCGGCGTCCGTGCCGACAGACCGTTACTTCCTCTACCGTAAAATCTAAGCCTTACAAAAAGCGTCGGCTTTCGCTGTCGGAGATCAGGAAAACCTTCATCTGCGTGCTTTTGCCCCTGATGGGAATGGTGCGGCTCTGGAGGTCTTCCGGCGCGTGCCCCGACTGCTGAAGAACCGGCTCGGAAATCACGATTGCGGTGTCGAATTCCTTGGCGGCCGTTTCAAGTCGGCTTGCCACATTGACCGTATCGCCGATGGCGGTCAGGGTTTTCGCGGACCCGTAGCCCATGACGCCGACGATGGACGGGCCTGCGTGAATGCCGACCACGATGCGCAGTTTGACGGCAAATTGCTTTTCCAACTCCTCGTTCAGTGTTTCTATATTCTGCAAGATGAGCGCTGCGGCTTTGAGCGCGTTTCGGCTTGCGGTCTCCGCATTGCCGTCCAGACCGAAAAGCGCCATCGCGCCATCGCCGATGAACTTGTCCAGTCTGCCGCCCGCCTGTTCCACCGCCTGGCCGACAACGGTGAAGTAGCGGTTGAGCAGGAACACCATGTCATAGGGCAAGCGCGCTTCCGAAAGCGATGTGAAGTTGCGCAGATCGCAAAACATCACCGCGATGTCCTCTTCGCGGCCGGGGCGGATGGGCTCGCCATCGGCTGGAATATCGTCCTGTTGCCTTGATGTCAGAAGCAGGGCCACACGCAGATTGTGCTTTGGACGAAGCTGGCACCCGAGCCGCACATCGGTATCGGCATGGATACGCTGCAACGTCGCTTTTTCCATGCTGGATGGCTCCGGCAAGGTACCATCGGTGCTCACGATACGCACGCGGCACGTCGAGCACCGCCCCTTGCCGCCACAGGCCGAAAAATGCGGGACATCGCCCGTTCTGCTTGCCTCCAAGATGCTGAGCCCGGCCGGGGCTTTCACCACAGCTCCGTGGTCATAGCGAATTTCAAACGAATTCAATCGTTGACGCCAACTGCGCACGCCACGAAGAGCGAAAACCAGCACCACGGCCCCGCCAAATAGCACCTTGGCGGAAACTCTGAATCTGTCGATGATCGTTTCGAGGTCCGCTTGATGGGGATGAATGATTCGCGGCGGTGGCGGTGTATATTCCATGATCCTGCCCGCATCAGCAAAACCCAGAAGCGCCAGAATAGGCACCAGCACGGCAATTGTGAGCAGGTAAGGTGAGATGCGCTTGTACCATTCCCGGTAACGCAACCAGAAAAATACGCCGAGGCATCCATGCGCCCATATCAGGACGAGCGCGATACTGTGCCAAAGACCCAGGCTGGGATTACGCACCCAGTAATTTCGAATGACGATCTCGTAACCAGTGTCGATATCATAGAGCATGCGCGACAGGCGAATACCGCTGGCGTGATCGATGATCATATAGGGGATGACAAGCCCGATGATGATTTGCAGGGCTTCGCGTGCAGGCATTTTCAGCGCGCGCCTGATATAGATTGCGCGCAGAACAAGCCCGATGTGAATGAGAACCGAGCCGTAGAGGAGCACGCTGCTGACGGGGTTGAGCCAGATGAGAGTGAACCACCAGCGACCCTGTTCTGCCGTTTGTATTGAGATCAGCGCCAATGCGTGGTTTGACAGATGGCTGAAGACGAACAGGAGCATGATAAGGCCGGACAGCAATCGCGCACGTCTGAGCGACGTTTCCGACACGATATTGATCATGCTTCCTGTCTCCTGTTGGCACGCCGTATTCGCTGCAAGCAAATGGTGAGCGGAGACTGCCCTGCCGATTGCTACTCACTGCTAAACTTCAGGATCCAAGATGAACAGTCCAGGGATCATCTAGTTGGCATGTTTTTTGGCGCAACGCCGTTCACACCTGCGGCAACACCAGCTCAAAGATCCAAGGTCTGACCATCACGCGCGGCAAATGCACCTGAAAATTCTCTCTTTGCATCGGTTTCGATGATATCCAGATCATCATCGGTCCGGAAAGGGGCGTGGTGAATAAGGCCAACGCTTTTGGCCTTTGCTTCCTTGGCCAGAAGGATCGCATGTTGCCATGATGAATGGCCATAGCCGCGATATGTGTCCATCTCAGCGTCTGTAAAGCTCGCATCGTAGAGAAAGAGGTCCACACCGTCGATGAGCTTCAACACGGTCTTATCCAGTTTGCCATCTTCGTGCTCGGTGTCAGTGATGATGGCAAAGCTGCGGCCTTGCCAGTCGATGCGATAACCGATGGCGTTTCCGGGATGCCTCAGCATGCCGGTGGTGATGTTCAATTCAGGGCGCACGGCCAGCACGTCACCTGCCTTGAAGTCTTTCGTGATGATTTGCGCACAGCAAATGTCCAGCGGTGCGGGGAACCATGGCGGGCTCATGAATTCGGCGAGCATTTCCCGCGTGGTTTTTTGACCAGCCAGATGGCCAGACCATATACACACGTCGTTTTCGCGATTGAAGAACGGTTTGAAATAGGGGAAGCCAACAATATGGTCATAGTGACAATGCGAAAAGAACATGTTGACGTCACTCACGCCTTCGGCCTTCAAAGCCTGGCCAGCTGGCATAAGCCCTGATCCAGCGTCAAACAAAAGCACATGCTTGCCGCATCGTACCTCGATGCAGATCGTGTTGCCGCCATACTTCCGGAATTTGTCCCCCGAGACGGGTAGTGTTCCCCGTGCTCCCCAAATCTTGACCCGAAAATCTTGTTTATCGTCCCGACGAAGATCGCCGGAATGCAACGCCATGGTACACTCCATTCACCACGAACACCTTTGCTATCCTCCGATAGGTGCCGTGTTATCCTTCTTGCTTAGCTGTTGATCTCGGAAGACATAACGAGCTCTGGCTTTAGTACGTTCAGCATTTCAGTTTTATAACAAGAGTACTACTTTTATTTTTCTTTTCTTCGGGGGCGCTTGAGGATGATGTGGCTTCTAGGCACCAGAACCCGATCTGGCCTTGCTCAGCTCGCTCGTTGTTTGCGTTAAGCGTTCGGCCAGCACGCGCATGACCTTGATGGTGATATCCGGAAAATCCGACATCAACTTGAAAAACTGTTCCTTGCCAATGCGCAGGGCCTCCACCGATGTCGATGCGCGGACCGTTGCCGTTCTGACGCTATCGCACAGAATGGCAATTTCACCGACGATGGCGTTTCCGCTCATCTCGGTCAGCTTTATCTCTCCGGAAGGGGAATCGATCAGGACATCAACCTTGCCGGTCAACAATACATAAGCAGCATCGCCCAGATCACCCTGCCGGAAAAGCTCATCTCCGGCATGGTAGGAAACGCGGTCTGATGCAAAAGCCAGCAACTTCAGCTTGGAGGGCTCCATTCCGCTGAAGAAGGGAACGCGTTTCAGCATCTGAATTTCGTCTTTGAAAAGCATTGCCTTGTCCTGTTCGTGTTCCTGTTTGAGCATTCTTGCAAACTATGCTGCAATCATTTCCTTGAATGTACCGTTTTCTTCCACAAGAGTCTCGTATGTTCCATCTGCGACAACCGACGACTGGTTGATGACGATGACACGATCAAACATTTTCGACAGGGAAGGGTTGGATAGAACCCACAATACGGCCGGGTCCGCGCCATCCTTTTTGAGGAAGGTGATGACGTTATCGACGATTTCCTGCTGGAGCCGGTGATCGAGGCCGGGAAGCGGACGGTTCAGAACGTAATAATCGGACTTGCGCATCAGGGCTCTGGCCAGATTGAGCTTCTGCCGCTGCAAGGGTCCCAGCCGCTTGCCGCCTGCGCCCAGATTGAATTCGAGACCGACTGCCAGCACTTTCTCGTAAAGCCCCTGCTTCTTCATGGCGTCAGCAACAATTCGGGTGATGCGCCGTGAGGCATCCGGGTATCTGTGGCTGATCTTGCCAAAGAGAATATTATCGAGAAGGCTCGTCGATGTCGCGTATCGCTCTGGATCATAGGGCTCGATCCAGCTGCGCAGATCATTTGGCAGTTTCTCGTGGAACATGTGCCGGACCTCGATGATCTTGTCCATCACCTCCTGCGTCAATAGGCCGAAGCGCTGCCGTGGTTCGATATAGAAGAAAGCCAGCCTTATCATCGCACGCTGCTCGGCTTCCGTCGCATCGGCGTAGCCCTTGCCCTGAAGACGCTGCAGCATCTGCTGGTAACCGGGAATATCGTCCGAGGTCATGAAGGTCAGTTGCTGGAAGAACGGATGATCCGGCGGAAGATCGCTGAAGATTTCAACGACGTTTTCGGCGATCGTATAGCCCATGTCGAAGAGTGTGTTGGAAAGGCCGCTGCCGCGCATAAGCGAGCGGAAGTAATCGCTATTGATGATCTTACGGCTGGAGGCATCGGCATCGCGCAACGTGCCGAACATGATGTTTTCGCCAACCGTTGCCTCAGCATTGTAGCTGCTCGGTTCGAATGGCACGATAAGGCCGCTCAGGTTTTCTGCGTCCAGTTCGGCACGCAGCGCTTGCCTCAGTTCAACGATGCGGGCCGCAAGATGCAGATCCGTCAACGGGTCAATCGAAGAGCGTAGTGCAAATTCCAGAATATCCGGCGATAGCTGAACCGTATCGAGAACCGACAGCATGGATTGCAGGAATTGCTCTTCCTCGTCGCTGCCTGCGGGGCTCGACTTGTAATCGATCCAGTCGCTGTTGATGTCGATATCGGGATTTTGAGCCAGCTTGGCTTCGCGTATTTCCCACTTTCTATGCTCCAGCTCCGCGCCGGCGTATTCTTTCGGCTTCAAGGGGGCGTGTTTGAGGCCATAGACAAGATTGTCCTTCAGGCTTGCATGGAAGAAATACGTGTCGGCGGAGACATAGGAAATACGCCGTCCGGTGATTGATTCCGGCAGTTCGTGGAGATCCTTGTCCCCGAAAGTGATTTTGCCTGAGGTCGGCCATAATGTTCGGCCCAACGCATCAGCCAACGCTTCTGCACCCGCGCCGCCCACAATCGCAACGGTTTCACCAGGATTGATGGTTAATGTGGCCTGCTCCAGCAGGCGTGTTCCGCTGTCGTCATCCAGTGAAAGCGCTGATACGACCAGAGGTCCGGTGATGGCCGCAGCCGCTTCCGGCGACAGGGCCTGAATCTTTCCATCGATCATGGATGGTGAATCGAACTGCTCGAACACCTGCTCATATTTAACCTGAACGTCCTGACGTGCCTGATCCCAGTCTATCAGCTCCTTCAGGGGGCCAGGCAACTCCTTATAGGCATTGATGACCGCAACCAGCTGGCCCACATCAAGACTGCCTCTGAGGGTTAGATAGCCGCCCAGCGCGTAAAAGAAGAACGGCGTGAGCTGCGCCAGGAAGTTATTGATGAACTTGACGATGAACTTCCACTGGTAGAGATCATAGCGAATCTTGAAGATTTCACCCAGTCGGTGGGCGGCGTCCGCCCGCTCGTAGTTGGACGTATCAAAGGCGTGGATTGTGCTGATGCCATCCACCATTTCGCCAATACGCCCTGCCAGTTGACGGGCGCTGAGCTGGCGCTGTCTGCCGAGGTCGATCAGGCGACGGCGCATTTTCGGAATGATGCCGACCTGGATCGCGGCCATGAAGGCGGCAATCAGGCCAAGCCAGAAATTCTGTACGAGAATGAAGAAAAGCGCTGCCAATGCCTGGCCGCCAAGCAGCGCCGGCTGAACGAAGGCATCGCCGGTAAAGCCGCCGAGGGGCTCCACCTCATCCTTAATCATGCTCGATATTTCCGAGCCCTTCACACGTTTGAAATGGGAAGGCGGAAACAGCAGAACGCGTTCAATCAGCTGAAAGCGGATGCGGCGCAGCAGGCGCTCGCCAAGGCGGCCCTTGTAGGTATTGATGTAGAATTTAAACAGGCCATTGATGATGACGAGCGCCAGAAATGTCAGGCTCAGCCCCATCAACATGCCAAGTCTCGAAAGCTCGATACCGGGAAAAAGCGTGACCGTTCCCATATAGGGAAGATCCAGCGTTAGGTGCATGAAAAGCTGGGTGGAGTTGACGCCCTCGAAACCATCGCCCTGGATCGGTCCATTGACGATCTGCTTTGGCAGATCAAAGGCGAGGAAATAGGGGATCATCGACAGAGCGACGATCAGCAAAATGTAAAGCTGTTGCCGCCGCGTATGATTCCAGATGTAGCGGGTTAGATTTTTTTCCATGTAGGACTTCTGCGCCTTGCCGAAACTGGACGGTACTGAATGTTTTGGGTTGCGTCAAAGCAGCTGTTGGGTTGGGTATAGTATCAGGTCAAATATGGGATGTGCGTATTTGCAGAGAAAAGACGACGCATGTCGCCTCGGCAGGCGTGGCCTGGTGAGGCAGAAGTATTTTCGAATAAGCGCGTTATAGCGCAATTCCCTAGAAACGGAATACGTGGCTGCTGCCGAGAGAGCGAATTTCACCGTGGGCCATGTCTTCCCGTGCAGGATCCAATCGCATCAGTTCGATGTGGCGCCCGGGTCCGGGGCTCAAGTGAAACCCGTCATCTGCGGGACGAAATCCATCCACTTTAATGTGCACCGACTGCGCGAACCGGTCAGTGGTGATGTGAAGGACAAGACGATCGCCGTCTGCCATCACCGTCGCCTGAAGTGCTGCCTGATGCTGGGCGCGCCGCCTGCCCAACGGAAAGTGAAATGCATCCGCAATCAACGCGCCCGACAGGCGATCAAACAATCTGGCGACCGTCACGTCGTGGGATGGAGGGCCAAAACGGTAGGCATAGGTCGTGTCGAAGAACGCACCGAACAGGTCGGTCGCGGGGATGACTGTGCTGTCGCGGGACGCAAGCGAGAGGCTGCGTTTGCCGGTCACGACTGGCTGAATTCCATCGCGCAGACAGGTGATTTCCACGTCGACATCGATGCTCTCATGGCGTTCATTGATGAGGTGGATATCAAGCCCGTTGGTGCCTTCATCGAGAAGACTGATCTGCACGGGCCGGAATGCGCGTTTGAGCCCGTACCAGGCTGATTTCGGCTCCCCCGTCTGGTCGATCACACCCCATCCGGCACCGGGCATCAGGTCCTGCAACGTCCAGACCAGCGCGCCCTGGCACCGCGAACCCACACGCCGCCATTCCGCAAATGTGGCTTCCATGACCTCGGCGGTTACTGCCCGCGACAGATCAAGATAGAGATCGACGTTTTCGCGGCGGATCGTTGCCGGATCGACGTCGTAGAGAAGCTTGAGATAATGGTCGCGCACGTCCTCGAAATCCCAGGATGCGCCCCGGTCTCTGGGAACACGAGATTTCCACAGGGGATCGTGAACAGGTTTTGCTGGCAGGTGTTTTTCCAGCGTGCGCTGCTGTGGGACGTTGGAAAAAGCCAGACACTCTGCCGCAAACCGCACATCCGCACGGCGCGCGTCTTCCAGCGGCCTGCAATAGGCGCCCACACCATAATAATGGCCGACTTCCGCATTCGGGAAAAACGGCAGAGCTCCACCGAATGGCGAATTGGGAACATAGACGATATCGGGGCGAAGACGCGCGACATGGCCCGGCAGTATCTCTTCGGTGAGCGGCCCTTTCCAGAATTGTTCGGAAAGACCGAGCATGGCCGCCTGCTGGTACATTTCACTGCCACCGCACAGGACGACAAGAGACGGTGACAGGCTGGTCGCACGCAGAAGCTGGCTGACTTCGGCCTCGATATGGGCAAGGAAAGCCTCATCCTTTGCCGGGTAATCGAAATTCGCCAGCATCATGTCCTGCCAGACCATTACGCCGAGTTCATCACAAAGTTGAAAGAATTCGGGGGTCTCATAGGCCATGGTGCCGCCAATGCGGATCATGTTCATGCCCGCTTCCGCGGCGAGCCGAAGCCAGGGCTCATAATCTTTTCGGCTGCCCGGCAGTCGAACAATATCGGCATTTGTCCAGACGGCACCGCGGCAAAAAAACGGCTGCCCATTGATGTGCAGGCCAAAGCTTTTGCCTTCTTCACCCTTGTCGATCTCGACCCGGCGAAAGCCTGTTTTGCCGAGTGAATATGTTTGCCCGTCAATGTTCAGATGGACATCGAAAAGCGTGGGGTTGCCATGGGTGGCGGGCCACCATGGCGTAATATTGGGAAGGCTGAGGGTGCCCTCGACCACGTTATCGCCACGAGAGATGAGCGTCGTGGTAACGCCGTTGCATGTCACGGTGGCGGCTGACGCTGGAGTGTTGATGCGCAGTGCCGCCCGCAGAAGGCCGGTGCCGTTGGCGGTCAGCTCTGTATTCAGTGATAGCAGTTCGAAAGCAGGCTCTCTTATCAGGCTGATGGCGCGCCAGGGGCCGACAGTGTGGATCTCAGGGCACCAGCCGGGCATGTAACCCAGCGCCGTTGTTCTAATCAGCCGCAGGCCTTGCGAGCTCATCATTTGCGGGCGCCAACGGGCACGCGGCCCGGTTTTATCCAGACGGGGCGCAAGAGCCCGGAAACAGACCGCGATTTCATCCGCGCCGGTCAGTGCGAAGGGAACATCCAGCGCTTCGAACATGCTGGTGGACTGCGCGAGGCGTTCGCCGTTGATGAAAATCTCCGCAATTGTCGCAAGACCATGGAAGCGCAGAATGGCGGGGCCGGCTTGATCGCAGATCAAGGTCAGCCGGTACCATGCGTCGTGGCGGTCAAGCGGCCTTGGATTTTGCCGGTCGAATTGCCCGATGGTTTCCAGCGCCTGCGCTACGGTGCCGGGGACGGGCGCGGATAGGGTATCGATATCAGGTGGAATATCTGCCGGCGTTTCGAAGGCACCACTGTCGCTCAGCGTCAGGGTCCAGCCCTCGCTCAGCAGCTCCTCAGCTGGTTGGACCATGGCGGATGGCGCTGTCACGCCGCCTCGCTTGTCGTAGCCAGAGTTGCCTCCAGTGCGCCCATCAGCTCGTCCCAAGCGGCAATAGCGGGGTCGAGCGCGGTGGCAAGTGGTTCGAACTTGCGGCGCGCAATGGCTCTAGCAAGCTGGAACTGCACTGACTTTGCCACTTCGGATATACGTAATGCGTGCGCGCCCGCTTCGCCAAACCGTGCTTCTCCGCCCATCCACTCCAGATGGCTGGCCGCCAGTTCAAAATTGGCACCAAACTGGCGCAGCGTGTTGAAGGCGTATTTGTGGAAAAACCCGAATGGCCGGTCAGCGACCTGTTCCACCTGAGCGGGGAAAACAGCCGCAAAGGCTTTGATGGGGTTGTGCTTAGGTCGCCGTGCGAAGTGGTGCGCCAGCAGACGCTCAGCCGCTTTACGTGTTTCCGTCTCCGAGACAGCAACGTCGGGAAATTTCGCGAATTCGGTGTAGGGCAGGAAAGGCAGGTCGGTATCTCCAAGATGGTGTTGGAAGATGCCTGAAAAATCGTCATCCTGAAGCGCGAAATAACCGCCATTGTGAAAATATTCGAGCCTGCGGTTCTCAAGATCCATCCGGTTGATGGCAACCGTCGTCTTGCCATGGTCCTGGCGATATCCCACACCCTTTGTATCGGGCATGTAGAAGCTGTCCATCTCGATGAGGCAGATCCGGCCGCGCTGCAACTGCGCGGCGATGTGGTTTTCGAGCCTGTCGAATATCGCAAGTTCGCTTACGCGGATGCCGTAGAGCGCGTCGAGATCTTCCAGCGGCACCTTGAAGAAGGTGAACTGGTCTCCTTCAAAATCCTGGGTCAGGGTGAAGCCGAGCATAGCTTCCGGCGCATATCCGCTGGAGGCCAGAAGCTCGATCCACAGGTCGACATAGCAGTTCGTTTCCGGCCACATCCGCTCCAGTGAGTGAAGCGGATGGGGACCATAATGTGCAGCGTCCAAAGCCGGAAAAATACTTGTCATGCCAGCCTTAGCCCCAAAGCGTGTCGCGCACCGGCTGCGGCCATGCGTCCACATCCAGACCATGTTTTGCAAACAGCGCCAGCGCAATGCGTTCAAGGCCAAAGCCTACGCAGGCCGTGTGTGCCACCGCGCCATCGCTGAGGTTGAGGCCCCATTTCGCGCCGAAAGCATCCTGATGGTAGTTGAAGCTCATGCAGGCTGTCAGGTTCTCGGTAGACGTGACCGGAATCAACAGCTCGAATTTCAGGTTCTGGTCGCGCTGGTTGTTGGCCAGCATCTTGCCTGCGCGTCCGAAGAACGGGTCGTTGGCAATGTCGATTTTCACGTCGAGGCCTACCTTCTCCATCATCTCTACGCCGCGATCCATCCAGAGCTGGCGGAATTCCGTGACGTCGCTTTCCGTGCCCATGCGAACATATTCCCGCATGCGGAAAAGCTGCTGGCGGGCAGGGTCCTTGGACGGCTCGTGGCGGAAGCAGTAGGACTGGATGTCGTAAAGGCCACCGGCTGCCGGTAGGGCTCCGCGCTTGGCAATCGTTGGATAGAGCGGATAGCAGGCCGCCGGTGTCAGAACGATGTCGGTCGCCTTCTGGTCCTTGGTCCAATCGGTGCCGTCATCCATGCTTTTCAGCAGGCTGACATGATCAAGCTCGCAGCCGCAAAAGGAATGCACGGTTCCCGCCAGCTGCGGAAAGCTCTTCATGTAGCCGCTTTTTTCGAAATAGGCACGGTTGATGCCGGGCGGGAAGCGAATGGCTTCGGCCTTATCAGGGCCACCGACCCTGTCGATCAACCGCTCGAAAGCAACGATGACGTCTTCGAACTGGCCGCTGCGACCATAAAGGCCGTCCACGCCGGTATCGATCAAAAGTCCCTTGTCGAACAGGCGATCGAGAAAGGAAGTCTGCATGTCCATGGTCTTATCCCAAAAGGCTGATGTCCTGCTTCTGAACGAGCAGGAGATTGGCAGAATTGCCCAATATGCGGTCGTTTGAAATCATGAGCTGCGCTGAATGCGCATCGCGTAAATGTCTGCCGAGACTGTAAGGCGTCCCGTTTTTGTAGCCCATGATGCCGCAGATCAGCATGGCATGGTTGATGATTTCCAGAATGGTTTCGGACGAGCAGATCTTCACATTGTTCATGGCGATGGCAAAAGCCATGGACATGAGTGTCTCAGGGTAGTCCTTGGTCTGGTCGTAGGCCCTGAGACCGGCGATGATGTTCGATTTGACGATTTGCAGCTTGTTGGAAACCTCTGCCAGACGAATTGCACCAGGAGGCGCTACACCGGGCGATTTACGGGCCGCAGCGCGAACGAAAGCCTGCGCACGGGCAACAGAATCAGCCGCAATGCCGTACCAGACGCCGCTCCAGAAAAGATGCGATGTGGCAAGCATGGACTGCGCGGCGATTTCGGCAAAGGGTTTCTGGAAAATCTGCTGCGACGGTGCTTCTCCCTTGAACAGAAAGCCATCGGAGCAGGTGCCACGCATGCCGAGCGTGTTCCAGACATGGGTTCTTTCAAGGCTGTACTGGTGTTTCAGGAACACCGTCATCACTTGGTCTGTTGGCGCAGCATCGGCATGAGCGCGGGAGGTGATCAGGATTGCATCGGCTTCGCTGCCGTAGGAAATGACTGTCGCGTCTTTCTCAAGACGGCAATGGTCGCCATCTACGTCAATCGCGCAGATGGAGTTGCGCAGATTTCCGCCAATGCCGCCTTCCGTGGTTGCCGAACCCAGCAACAATTGCTCATCGGCCATGCGGCGCATGAAGGCGCTGTGCCATTCGCTTTCTTCCCCATGCTCGACAAGGCTCGATGCCTTGATCTGATGCATGGCAAAGATCATTGCTGTCGCGGAGCAGGCCTGCCCCAGCGTGCAGCAGACATCGGTGATTTCGCTTGGGCTTGCGCCTTCGCCGCCCAGATGGACGGGAACCTGAATGCCAAGCAGGCGCTCTTGTCGAAGGGCAGCGATCCCTTCTTTTGGAAAGCGCCCCGCTTGATCGACATCGTCTGCGTATCGTGCAGCGATTGCGGCCACACGCTTTGCTCGAACAGACAGCGTTGCGTCACTTGTGGCCACGGACAGGTCCATCAGGCAGCCTCTTTTCCATCAAGAATGGCTTTTACGGTGGTTTCGATTGCGGAAATGCTGGCGAAAGATTTTCGGTTCAACATGCTGTCTGGAAACTCGATATCAAAAGCATCTTCCAGTCCGAGCATCAGCTGCACCGAGGCAAAGGAAGAAAGTCCCGCAGCGTAAAGATCTGCTTCATCTGCGATTGTATCAACGGGAACAGGAAGTTGACCGAATTTCGAAAGTATTTCACGAATAATTGAATTCATTTCAAGTAGTCTCCAGTCGAGTAGGCGCGATCATAGCTCAATATCGGAATTACGTTGTAAAAAATAAAATTGGAATAAACGGCTAGGTTAATTTCTTGTGACGACGTTTGATTTCGGCGCAAATTTGGTAACGCCTTGACAAATCGTGCCCACGGGTTTCTCATTGGCGCATTCACCAGGGGTGTCCCGTCAAGGGGCTGAGATACTGCTACGATGCGCAGTGACCCGTTGAACCTGATCCAGTTCATACTGGCGTAGGGACGGTGCACACGCGCAAAAAGCAGCCTGGCTGCTACGGATCACGTCTTACATCCGTTTGCCCGTGGTTTTTCGTCTTTCATGCTCGAACTGGGTCTCCAACTCTTTTGCTTTGGAGCCTCACGATGAACATTGTTGCCAAGACCATCACCCCCACAGTCACCACAGGTCCGCTTCCCGCCTCGACCAAGGTTCACAGGCCGGGCGTGCTTTACCCTGATATCCGCGTTCCCATGCGCGAAATTGCCCTTCACCCCACAGCGGGTGAGCCGGCTGTCACGGTTTATGACGCTTCCGGTCCCTACACCGATCCCAAACATGTCCTCGACATCGAAGGTGGTTTGCCGCGCCTTCGCCACGCCTGGGCCGTGGCTCGGGGGGATGTGGAGGCCTATGAGGGCAGACACGTCAAACCTGAGGATAACGGCTTTGCGACAGGCGAAAGGCTGACGCCTGAGTTTCCCGTGCGAAACCAGCCGCTGCGGGCGAAAGACGGCAAGGCCGTTACGCAATTGGGCTATGCGCGGGCAGGGATCATCACGCCCGAGATGGAGTTCGTCGCGATCCGCGAAAATCTTGGCCGCGAAGCCGCAAAGGAAAAGCTGGTTCGAGATGGCGAAAGTTTCGGCGCTCACATTCCCGATTACGTCACGCCGGAATTCGTGCGGCAGGAAGTGGCGGCAGGCCGGGCGATCATTCCCGCCAATATCAACCACCCGGAAGCCGAGCCGATGATCATCGGCCGCAATTTCCTCGTCAAGATCAATGCCAATATCGGCAACTCCGCTGTCACATCATCGATGGCGGATGAGGTCGACAAGATGGTCTGGGCTATCCGCTGGGGTGGCGATGCGGTGATGGACCTTTCGACCGGTCGCAACATTCACAACATCCGCGAATGGATCATCCGCAACGCACCGGTGCCGATTGGAACAGTTCCGCTCTATCAGGCGCTGGAAAAGGTGGGTGGCATTGCCGAAGACCTGACCTGGGAGGTTTTCCGCGATACGCTGATCGAGCAGGCCGAGCAGGGCGTCGATTACTTCACTATCCATGCCGGGGTGCGGTTGCACTACATTCCGCTGACCGTCAACCGCGTGACCGGCATCGTGTCGCGAGGCGGCTCGATCATGGCCAAGTGGTGTCTGCACCACCATAAGGAATCATTCCTCTACGAGCATTTCGAAGAGATCTGCGACATTTGCCGCGCCTATGATGTGTCCTTCTCGCTGGGTGATGGTCTTCGTCCGGGCTCGATTGCCGATGCCAATGACGCCGCGCAATTTGCCGAGCTGGAAACGCTGGGGGAACTGACGCAGATTGCCTGGGCGAAAGATTGTCAGGTGATGATCGAAGGTCCGGGTCATGTGCCCATGCACAAGATCAAGGAAAACATGGACAAGCAGCTGAAGGTCTGCGGAGAAGCGCCCTTCTACACGCTTGGGCCGCTGACGACCGATATCGCGCCGGGTTATGACCACATCACGTCAGGCATCGGAGCCGCGATGATTGGCTGGTTCGGTACCGCCATGCTTTGCTATGTCACCCCGAAGGAGCATCTGGGCCTGCCGGATCGCAACGACGTGAAGGTGGGTGTGATTACCTACAAGATTGCCGCCCATGCAGCCGATCTGGCCAAGGGCCATCCCGCCGCGCAGATCCGCGACAACGCGCTGTCCCGCGCGCGTTTTGAATTTCGCTGGGAGGATCAGTTCAACCTGTCGCTGGACCCGGAAACGGCCCGGTCCTTCCATGATGAGACCTTGCCGAAGGAAGCGCATAAGGTTGCGCATTTCTGCTCCATGTGCGGTCCCAAATTCTGTTCGATGCGCATCTCCCATGACATCCGCGCCGAGGCGCAGAAGGAAGGGCTGGAAGCCATGGCGGAGAAATTCAAGCAGGGCGGCAGCCTCTATATGCCGCTCGATACGCCCGTCGCTGGTGAGTGAGATGCGTATTCTCATCAAAGGAGCGGGCGTCATGGGCCTGACGGCCGCTCTGGAAATGGCCAGGCGCGGTTTGTCGGTGGAGATGCATGACACCGCAGCGAAGGCGGGGCACGGTGCGTCCTGGTATGCCGGTGGCATGCTGGCGCCCTGGTGCGAGCGGGAAAGCGCCGATGAGGCCGTTATCCGGCTTGGGTGTTCCGCGCTGGACTGGTGGGATGAGGCAACGCCGGGTCTGGTCGTGCGCAACGGCACGCTGGTCGTTGCCCCGGCACGCGACAAATCGGAACTTGCCCGGTTTGCCGCGCGCACGAGCCAGCATCGCAGCGTCGGCGAGGAGGAGATTGCCGCATTGGAGCCCGATCTTGGTGGGCGCTTCCGCCATGGGCTTTTCTTCGAGCGCGAAGGTCATCTTGATCCAAGACTGGCCATCGCCGCGTTGCAGCAGCGGCTGATGTCGATGGGCGTGGCTTTTCATCTGGGTAGAGACGCCATCGCTGAAACGGGATTCGACAGGATTGTCGATTGCACGGGCCATGCTCAGCTCGGTTCGCTGGCAAAGCTTCGCGGTGTCAGGGGTGAGATGCTCTATCTTGCCACGCCTGATATCGCGCTCTCGCGCCCCGTGCGTCTGCTGCATCCCCGCATCCCTCTCTATGTCGTGCCGCGTGAGCCGGGGCGTTTCATGGTGGGTGCGACCATGATCGAAACCGAGGATGCGGGTCCGATCTCGGCGCGGTCGATGATGGAGTTTCTCAACGCCGCCTATGCGCTTCATCCGTCCTTTGCGGAAGCCAAGATTGTCGAGACCGGCACCGGCATCCGCCCCGCCTTTCCGGACAATCTCCCGTCCGTCACCCGGAGCGGAAATACGCTGTTCATCAATGGTGCGCACCGTCACGGCTTTCTGCTTTCACCCGCCATGGCCATCAAGGCCGCAGATATTCTTGGAGATAAGGAGGTTTCCCATGAAAATTCTCGTCAATGGGCAAGAGCATGATCTCAGCGCCGACACCCTGTCTCAGCTTCTGGCAAGCCTCGACTATGAGGGTGATTGGCTGGCAACAGCCGTCAATGGCGATCTGGTTCATGCCGAAGATCGGCACGGGTTTCATCTCAAGGATTTCGACCGGATCGAAATTCTCTCACCCATGCAGGGAGGATAAAACATGTTGACGCTTTATGGACGTGAGGTCAGCTCGAGACTGCTTCTGGGCACAGCCCGTTATCCGTCACCTTCGGTTCTGGCGGATGCCGTCCGCGCCAGCCGAACGGATATTCTGACCATTTCGCTGCGCCGGGAAACGGCGGGTGGAAAGACCGGCGGGCAGTTTTTTGAGATGATCCGCGAGCTGGATCGCCTCGTTCTGCCCAATACGGCGGGATGCCACACGGCTAAGGAAGCGGTGCTGACGGCGAAAATGGCCCGCGAGGTCTTCAAGACGAACTGGATCAAGCTTGAAGTGATCGGCCATCACGACACGCTGCAACCGGATGTCTTCGCATTGGTGGAGGCGGCGCGCATTCTGGTGGATGAAGGTTTTGATGTCTTCCCCTACACGACCGATGATCTTGTCGTGGCCGAAAAGCTTGTTGACGCGGGATGCAAGGTGCTGATGCCCTGGTGTGCGCCGATTGGCAGTGCGATGGGTCCGCTGAATATCACGGCATTGCGCGCCATGCGTGCACATTTTCCAGATGTGCCGATGATCGTGGATGCCGGGCTCGGTCGCCCCTCTCATGCAACTGCCGTCATGGAGCTGGGTTATGATGCCGTGCTTTTGAACACGGCGGTGGCGGGTGCCGGAAACCCGGTCATCATGGCAGGCGCATTTGCGAAAGCAGTTGCTGCCGGTCGGGAAGGCTTTCTTTCAGGTCTGCTTGAGCCGCGCGACATGGCTGTTCCATCGACGCCCGTCATTGGAACGGCTGTGTTTTCGTGATGCGTTGACAATGAGGGGCTAAGAGCGGGATACCGGGAAAACCATGGAGGGCCCCGCTCTTGCACAATCTTCTGACTGATATTGATGGCGTGTCCGTTGGTCATGCAACTGATCTCGTTCTGGGATCCGGCGTCACCGCTATCCTGTTCGATGAACCGGCCATCGCATCCGGCTCCATTCTGGGAGGCGCGCCCGGCGGTCGGGACACCGCTCTGCTTGATCCTTGCATGACGGTTGAGACCGTGGATGCTTTCGTTCTATCAGGCGGGTCGGCTTTCGGGTTGGATGCCGCAGGCGGCGTTCAATCCGGCTTGCGGGAGCTTGGCCGGGGTTTTGCGGTCGGCCCCACCCGCGTTCCCATTGTGCCGCAAGCCATTCTGATGGATCTTCTGAATGGCGGAAACAAGGATTGGGGCCTGCATTCTCCTTACCGCGACATGGGCTATTCGGCCTTCAAGGCCGCATCAAAAGATCCCTTTGCGCTCGGCACCATTGGCGCAGGAACCGGCGCGACCACCGCGACTGTCAAGGGTGGATTGGGCTCTGCCAGCGCGGTCAGCTCATCCGGTCATAGAATTGCGGCCATCGTCGCCGTCAATGCGCTCGGCTCTGCCACTGTTGGAAGCGGCCATCATTTCTGGGCGGCACCTTTTGAGAGAGGCGATGAGTTCGGCGGGCTTGGCATGCCGCCAGCCTTTACGGATGCCGATGTGGCCATGCAGATCAAGGGCGTGACACTCACCGCCACCACGATCGGCGCTGTGGTGACCGATGCCGTCCTCTCCAAGGCGCAAGTGCATCGCCTCTCCATCATGGCCCATACCGGTCTGGCGCGCGCCGTTCTGCCATCGCATCTGTCCAGCGATGGCGACACCATGTTTGCGGCGGCTACCGGCCGCAAGGCCCTGACCGGTCCAGCAGATTTTCTCGAACTTTGCCATCTGGCAACCCTCGTTATGGCACGCGCCATCGCACGTGGTGTGTTTGAGGCCATGGCACTGCCGCATGAGGGTGCGCAGCGGTCCTGGCGAGATCGCTTCGGAGCGGATCCGAGATGAGCAACAGCGCCGTGAGGGCTCCACTCAAACCTGTCCTGCGCATCGATTTCCCGCCTGATGACCGGCTTGGACGCGGCAAGGTCCAACTGATGGAGCTGATTGTATCAACGGGTTCGATTTCCGCCGCTGGCCGTGCCATGGACATGTCCTATCGCCGTGCGTGGCTGCTGGTGGATGCGCTGAACCACATGTTCCATCAGCCGGTCATCGAATCTCAACGGGGCGGCAAGCAGGGCGGTGGCGCAGGCTTGACCCCTTTTGGCGAAGAGCTCTTGGCCCGCTGCCGGGATATGGAGCAGCGTGTCGTCGAGGCATTGAAAGGTGATATGGAATGGCTGGAAGCCAATCGCCGTGAGACACCTCAATAAGGATCGAATGCTGCCGACTTGACGATGACAAAGATCGGCATTCCCGCTTTAAGCCGCAGCCGTTCCACCGAAAGCTGCGTGATGCGCGACTGGATGATATCGCCGCCGCAATCCGTCTGGACCATGACCATGCCGTCGGATGCGGGCATGATCTCTGCGATGGAGCCTTCCAATATGTTGAGTGCGCTCAGGCCCTCCGGCCTGACGGTTGCCAGCATCACGTCCCGCGCTGGAATGTGAACACGAACGGCCCGGTCAACCTCAGCCCATTGGGTCGGCACCTGCAAGGCCTTGCTGGTGAGACGAAGGGTGGCAAGACCGTGTTCCCTGTCGAAAGCCTCGATGGTGCCTGAGAGAATGCTGCCCGCTTCGCGGCGCTCAAGGTGGGTGCTGAAGGCCGGGCGGGAGAGAATGGTTGCGGCGGGACCATCGATCTCCACGCGCCCGTTCTTCAGCACGATAATCCGGTCTGCCAGACGCGAAACTTCGGTGATCGAATGGCTGACATAGATGATCGGGATTTTCGTCTCGTCACGCAATCGCTCCAGATAGGGAATGATCTCCGCCTTGCGGGCCTCATCGAGCGCGGCCAGTGGTTCGTCCATCAACAGCAGGCGCGGGGAGGAGAGAAGTGCGCGGCCAATGGAGACCCGCTGCTTTTCGCCACCTGAGAGATTTTCCGGCCTCCGTTTCAACAGGCTGCCGATGCCCAGCATCTCTATGATGTCTGCACTTTCAGCAGGCTTTGTCGACGCATGTGAAAACCAGCGGCCATAATGCAGGTTTTGCTCGACGGTCAGATGCGGAAAAAGACGCGCTTCCTGAAAGACATAGCCGAAGCGGCGTTTATGGCAGGGAATGCATATGTGTCGCGCGCTATCGGCCAGCACTTCGCCATCCAGCTCCAGCACGCCCCGTTGCGGCTTGGTCAAACCCGCTATGATCCTGACAAGAGAGGTCTTGCCAGACCCGGACCGGCCAAACAGGGCGGTGACGCCGGGTCCAGCGTTCAGCTTTGCTGCCAAGGTAAAGGTGCCAAGCCTGTGTTCTATGTCGAGATGGAGGCTCATTCCGCACTGACCTTTTTGCCAATCCATCGGGCCAGAAATTCAGAGGCTAGCAAAGCAAGCATGGATATAGCTATGGCAACGAATGTCAGCCGAAGCGCGCCTGCATCACCGCCGGGTACCTGCGTGAAAGTGTAGATGGCAGCAGACAA
This sequence comes from Agrobacterium sp. CG674, assembly GCF_053521645.1. NCBI lineage: Bacteria > Pseudomonadati > Pseudomonadota > Alphaproteobacteria > Hyphomicrobiales > Rhizobiaceae > Agrobacterium > Agrobacterium sp. CG674. The sequence continues at coordinate 333,085 of NZ_JBNWDZ010000005.1, forward strand.
TGTCTGTGTTTCACCGGGGATGTTGGACACGAAGGTAATGGTCGCGCCGAATTCTCCCATCGCCTTGGCAAAGGCCAGGATCATTCCCGCAATGATGCCGGGCAGCGTCAGCGGCAAAGTCACCGTCAGAAACACCCAGAGCGGGCTCGCTCCGAGCGTGCCCGCAGCTTCCTCCAGCTTGCGGTCCACGGCTTCAATCGAGAGGCGGATCGAGCGGACCATCAGCGGAAACGCCATGACGGAGCAGGCCAATGCCGCACCGGTCCAGCGAAAGGAAAACACGATGCCAAAATGTTGGTCGAGAAACTGGCCGATAACGCCCCTGCGCCCGAACAGAATGAGAAGCACAAAGCCTGTGACGACAGGCGGCAGGATAAGCGGTAGGTGGACAATGCCGTTCAGAATGGATTTTCCCCAGAACCGTCCGCGCGCCAGCGCATAGGCTGTCGCAATCCCGAATGGAAGGCTGGCCAGCATGGCAATGGTTGAGACCCAGAGGCTCAAACGAATGGCCGTCCATTCTTCCGGAGTCAGCGATATCAAGTCCACTCTGCCATTCCTGCTGGTTCCACGGTCCCGCTCAAACGACCCTGATATCAGACCTTACTTCACAATCGTAAAGCCCTGCTTTTCAAAGAAGGGAGCGGCTGCTGAGGATTTCAGAAAATCGAGGTAGCCCTGTGTGGCGGGTTTTTTCGAGTCTGCCAGAATGGCTGCGGGATAAATGATAGGATCGTGGCTATCGTTTGGGAACGTGCCGACGATTGCAACGCCGGGATCGGCGGCGGCATCGGTCTGATAGACAATGCCATAAGGTGCTTCGCCGCGTGAAACGAGGAGGAGGGCGGCGCGGACGCTTTCGGCGCCTGCGACTTTGTTCTCGACGGAAGGCCATATGCCGAGCTTTTCAAGCGCAGCTTTGCCATATTTTCCGGCGGGAACGGTTTCAACCGCCCCCATGGCCAGCTTGTTTTCACCCAGACGCTGGCCAAGATCGAAACCCGGTTCGATCTTCACCTGTGTCGCCTGATCGGATGGTGCGATCAGCACCAGCTGGTTGCCGAAAAGATTGGTCCGGCTGTCCGCACGGATAAGCTTTTTGCCTTCCACATAATCCATCCACGCCAGATCAGCGGATATGAAAAGATCGGCAGGGGCGCCCGCTTCAATCTGCTTTGCCAGCGCTGAGCTTGCGGCATAGGAGGCCGTTACCGCGATGCCGGTTTTGCTCGACCATTCCGCATTGGCGGCATCCAGCGCATTCTTCATGCTGGCGGCGGCAAAGACAGTGAGCTTTTCCTGAGCCATCGCCGTGCCTGAAAGCCCAGCAGCGATGAGCCACGCGCTAAAAAGGGTCGCAAGTGTTTTTCTGGCGAGAACACGCCGGGACATTCCCATGGCCATACACCCTGTTTTCGAGAAACGCTGGAATAAGCCCACTTAAGCGTCATCCGTTATGTTTTCAAGGATATATCGATCATCGGGAAAGAATAGGATCACTTTGTGCTGTAAAGCAGTCTCTAGAACCGCTCTCCGGTAAAATGGGCAATCTGAGCGCCGGCTTCGTAATAGGCTTCTTTCAACGTCCGCAGGCTCTGCGCTTTCGGTGCGGTGATTGGCAGCGGAAGATCATCTTCGCGGATGTCACCCGCGACATGAGCCGCCAGCGTCTTGCCGAAAACAGTGCCGGGAGCAATTCCGCGCCCATTGTAGCCACAGAAGCCGACGATGTTTTTTGCGAATTTGTGGAAGCGTGGCACGGCATTGTCGGTCATGCCGATCTGGCCATACCATTCGCATTCGAAATCAATATCGCCCAGTTGCGGAAAAAGTCTTGCGAGAGACCGTTTGGCCCAGGCGCGGTGCACGGTGGTGCCGGTGTTGCGAAGGGATCCAACGCTGCCAAAGACAAGGCGTCCTGCCTGATCCATGCGGAAGGATGACAGGATCTCTTTGGTATCCCAGCAGCCTTCACGGCCTGGCAGAATGGTCTTTCGCACGTTATCGCCAAGGGGCCGTGTGGCGAAATTGAAATAGGGCAGATAGACTTGTTCCTCGCGGATGATGTTCCACGGTCCCGTGCTGTAAGCCTCGGTCGCCACGATGACCCAATCCGCCCGCACGCTGCCTTGCGTCGTCTTGACCACCCAACCGTCGCCATCTGCTTCACAATCGATAACAGGGCTTTCCGTGTAAATCGTTACCCCGGCGTTCTGCGCAGCCCGTGCCAGTCCGCGCACATAGGCAAGCGGTTGCAACGTTCCGGCGCGCTCATCCAGCAGCGCGCCGCTATAGGCGTTTGAGCCAACACGGGCCGCTGTTTCCTGCGCATCCAGAACTCTTACGGGAGCACCTCTTGCCGCCCACTGGGCGCAACGTTCGCGGACCTCCGCCAGCCCCTTTTCGCCAACGGCGCAGTGCAGCGTTCCATTTGTCTCCAGTTCGCAGGCAATGTCGTGTCTGCCGATGACGTCTCGGACAACAAAGGGCGCGTTGCCCAGAAGGTCGAGCAACCGCTCGCCATAAACGGGGCCCAGCACATCCGGCAGCTCCTTGGGCATGACCCACATTCCGCCATTGATCAGGCCGACATTGCGGCCCGCACCGCCAAAGCCGATGGACTTGGCTTCGACAACGATGACGCGGATGCCGCGTTCTGCCAGATGCAGGGCAGCGGAGAGGCCGGTAAAGCCTGCGCCCACCACGACGACATCGGCTGTCTCGCGCGTCTCAAGCGGGCTAGTCATCGGTGGCTCAGGCGCTGTCTTTTCCCAAAGGCCATGAGAGCGAGGATCGTTGTACATTGAAGTGCCCCACGGAAGCAGATGGTTTAAGCGCATGTCGCAACAGCCAGCTTACAGGCGCTGTGACAGTGTGAAAACCGACATCTCGTCATCATGTCATGCCGGGCACGAATATGAAGGCGAGATTGCAATGGGAATGACGGTCAGGCTTGAAACCTGCGTCCGGCTCGGCCAATAGTGCACCTACGTGAAGGAATGCGCTTAAGCGCTCACATCAACTGACGACGGGAAAGAAATCATGAAGCCCATTTTCGTTCAGCTTCAGTGCACACCCGGCAAGACTTACGACGTTGCCGATGCCATCTACAAGACGGAACTGGTTTCCGAGCTGTACTCCACCAGTGGGGAGTATGACCTTCTGTTGAAGATTTATCTGTCGCCGGAACAGGATCCCGGCAAGTTCATCAATGAAAACATCGTCAGCATTCCCGGCATTGTGCGCTCGCTTACGACGCTGACATTCACCGCGTTCTGATGCGGTTCTGAAGACGAAAAAAGGCGTTGTTCCCCTGGGGATCAACGCCATCTTTTCACATCGACCGAGGTGGCTGTTTCAGACCATTGCCGCGACTGTGCGGTTGCGCACGAGGTTGCGGATGGCAACACGAACGTCATCGGCGCTGTCGAAGCGCTGGTCGTCAAGGTCGTGCACGTGGAATTTTACAGCGATAAACTTCAAGCGGTTTTCGTCCGGCACAACAATGCCAACCGGCTCGCCTGCGAATTCAATAACTTGTCTTTGCATAATACATACTCCCGCCGTGGCTCGTCACAGCATTTCGTCGAATCGAATTTTTAAGAGTGGATGACTGTTAGGTCACATTCGACAGCAGCGGGAACACATCACTGTGCGGCCGGACCAGGCAAACCCTAGGCCAAGGATTGCGGCGATGCGTTTCAAGTTAGACATGACACTCTCCCTGCTCTGATGCTGATCTGGACATGGTGGAGAATCACTCTCCAACAGAAAGAACTGATACTCCAGATCAGTGGCGTAATCAATGAAGATCAATATAGGTAGAATATTTTTCTTTATGATGACAGGACAGGGGCGGAATTGTGAAATTTTTGTTTCTTTTGGCCCATTTGGTCAAGGCCCCGGAAAACCGCGATTTTCGGATGTCATCACGCGTCGTGCGGCGGATAGGCATGATCGTTTCCGTTGAAATCGGAAACCGTGTAGCAACCATCAGCATGTTTCGCGACCGCGGTCTGACTGATGACGGTTTTTCCGTGGCCGCCGGGAATATCCAGTACATAGGTTGGCTGGCACAGGCCTGATATGCGTCCGCGCAGCGCAGCTACGATTCTCTGCCCCTCTTCCATATCCAGCCGGAAGTGGCTAGTGCCCGGTGCAAGATCGGGATGGTGGAGATAATAGGGTTTGACGCGCGTTTCTACGAAGGCGCGCATGAGATCTGCCAGAACAGCAGGGTCGTCATTGATGCCTTTGAGCAGAACGGTTTGGCTGATCATGGCAATGCCAGCATCCACCAGCCGTGCGCATGCCGCCCGTGCATCTGCGGTGAATTCACGGGCATGGTTGGCGTGAAGCGCGACATATGTCGTCTTGCCACTGGATTTCAGCGCTTCGACCAGTTCCGCATCTACACGGTTAGGATCGACCACGGGAACACGTGTGTGAAAACGCACGATTTTGACATGGCTGATCGCTTTGAGACCCTCCATGATGGTGGCAAGCCTGCGGGGTGAGAGCACCAGCGGGTCGCCACCTGTGAGAATCACCTCCCAGATTTCCTCATGCGCTGCAATGTAGGACAGCGCCGCGTCCAGCTCATCGCTCGTCATGGTGCCATTGCCCTGCGGCCCCACCATTTCGCGGCGGAAGCAGAAGCGGCAATAGACCGGGCAGATATGGACGGCCTTCAACAGCACGCGGTCCGGGTAACGATGCACAATGCCGTGGACGGGGCTGTGGGCTTCATCACCAATCGGGTCGGCGCGCTCTTCCGGGGTGCTGAGAAGCTCTTTTTCGCTTGGAAGGAATTGCAGTCCGATCGGATCAAGCTTGTCCGTCTTGTCAATCAGCGCAGCCATGTCGGGCGTGACCGCTATGGCGTAACGTTCCGCGACCGGGCGAATGCGTTCAAGCTCCACCTCGTCCACCAGACCGGCGGCCAGTAGGTCCGCTGACGATTTGAGGCTGCGCACCGTCATGAGCCGTAGGCCGCAACGGGTGCCCACATGACGAGATCGATGCGTGGCGCGCCCGTGGCCAGCATGACCAGCCGGTCGAAACCAAGCGCGATGCCGCTTGCCTGCGGCATCACGGCCAGGGCGGCCAGAAAGTCTTCGTCTATCGGGTATGTTTCACCATAGATGCGTTGTTTTTCGCGCATCTCTGCTTCAAAGCGCAGCCTTTGTTCGGCAGCGTCGGTCAATTCACCAAAGGCATTCGCCAGTTCCACGCCGCAGGCGTAGAGCTCGAATCGCTCTGCAACGCGGCTATCGCCGGGAGAGCGACGCGCCAGGGCTGCTTCGCTGGTTGGGTATTCGTCAAGAATTGTCGCTCGGCCAAAGCCAAGCTGCGGCTCGACCCGCTCAACAATCACCCGGCTGAAGATGTCCGCCCAGCTATCATCATGGGAAATCCGGATGCCGGAGGATACCGCAAGTGCCGCGAGATGATCACGGTCGGTTTCGCCCGTTGCCGCGACCGTCGCCAGGAGATCGATCTGCGCATAGCGCGAAAACGCCTCGGCAACACTGATGCGTTCGGGCTCGAGGAAAGGATCGACCTCGCCATTGCGGTAGCGGAATGTTTTCGTTTTTGCGGTCTCGGCGGCAAGGCCCAGAAGCTGAGCGCTATCCCGCATCAATGTTTCGTAGGTTTCGCCCACACGATACCATTCCAGCATGGTGAATTCCGGGTGGTGGAGGGGACCACGTTCCCGGTTGCGGTAAACATGGGCAAAGCAGGCGATGCGCTGTTCGCCCGCTGCCAGCAGTTTCTTGCAGGCAAATTCAGGCGATGTATGGAGATAAAGAGGGACGTGTTCGGCGCTGGTCGTGATCCCGGTTGTGGCGAAAGCATGAAGGTGCGCCTCGTTTCCGGGCGAAATCTGCAACGTGGCCGTATCGACCTCGATAAAATCATGGGCAGCGAAGAAACCGCGAAATGCAGCCTGAATGGCGTTGCGGCCAAGCAGGAACGGCCGGCGATCCCTATGGACGTCAGGTGTCCACCAGGGAGAGGTCGTGTCGAGGCTGTTACCCATTCGCGGTCTTCTTCACGGTTGTTTCTTTCGCGGAGCAGAGGAAAATGCGCTCGGTTCTCTTCAATCATCGGAAAACCGCAACGCAGTTTTGCTTGAATGCTCTAGAAGGCTGGCCTTTGTCCCGAATTTAGGGTAGTTGCGCCCCATAAAACACACAAAACGTCCATCGGGTCGATGCAGCCGCGCGGTCCTTTACGACGCATTTCATTGAGTTACAAGGAAATCCTATGGTCAAGGTTATCGCCTCATCCGTGCGCAAGGGCAATGTCATCGACGTTGATGGCAAGCTTTACGTCGTTCTCAACGCCAATAACTTCCACCCTGGCAAGGGCACACCGGTGACGCAGGTCGATATGCGCCGCATCTCCGACGGTGTGAAGGTTGCCGAACGCTGGCGCACCACCGAGCAGGTCGAGCGCGCTTTCGTCGAAGACCTGAACTTCCAGTTCCTTTATGAAGATGGCGAAGGCTTCCACTTCATGAATCCTGAAAACTACGACCAGGTCGTCGTGGATACCGAGACAATGGGCGAGCAGAAGGCCTATCTTCAGGAAGGCATGACCTGCGTTCTGTCCATTCATGAAGGCATTCCGCTGGCCGTCATCTTGCCACGCCACGTGACGCTTGAAATCATGGAAACCGAGCCGGTCGTCAAGGGCCAGACGGCTTCGTCGTCCTACAAGCCTGCGATGCTGTCTAACGGTATCCGCACCATGGTGCCGCCGCATATCGACGCTGGCATTCGCGTTGTCATCGCGACTGAAGACAATTCCTACGTCGAGCGCGCGAAGAACTGATCTTCGCAGCAGTCGTTTTTTTCTAAAAAGCCCCGGAGCAATCCGGGGCTTTTTGTTGTTGTATGGCGCACAAAAATCCCGCAACTTTCGTTGCGGGATTGATGGTGACCAGACGCAGTTTGCGGCCTTTACATTCCCTTGGGAGTGTTGGCTGCAATGCGTGCGTTTGACGATGTGGTTGGCGCGCCGACCGCATAACCACCGCCCAATGCAACGCTGAGCGATACATAGTCCTGAGCGGTTTTCTGAACGGCTGTTGCAAGGTTTGCCTGAGCTGTCGAAACCTGACGCTGCGCATCGAGAACGTCGAGCAGAGACGAGGCGCCATCGCGGTAGCTGGCCGTCGCGAGCGACAGAGCTTCCTGATAGGAGTTGACGGTCTTGCGCAGCGCATCTTCCGTCTGCTTGTCGCGGGTTACGGCAGCAAGGGCGTTTTCAACTTCCTCGATACCGTTCAGCACAGTCGCCTTCCATACGAGATACTGCTCGCGGGCAGACGAATTGGCGATATCGACATTTGCGCGCAGGCTGCCGCCATCGAAGATCGGCAGGTTGAGGCTTGGTCCGAAGGACCACGAGTTCGATGTTCCGCTTCCGCGATTGTTGGCAATATTCACGAAACTCGGAGAAATGGAGCCGCTCAGCGTGATGCTTGGATAGAGACGCGATTCGGCAACGCCGATTTCCGCGACAGCAGCGGCTAGATTGCGCTCCGCCACACGGATGTCTGGACGGTTGCGGATCAGGTCAGCCGGAATGCCGGTGAGTGGTGCCTTGCGAGCGACAGGCTGACGAGCGCCACGCTGCAGTTCGACAACCAGCGAGGATGCTGGCATGCCGAGCAGGGTGGCAATGCGGTGTGCCGCCTGTCGGAAGCTGGTTTCCAGACCCGGCATGTCTGCGATTGTCGAGTTGACCAGGCCTTCTGACTGCACGACGTCGAGGCGCGACGCAGCACCGGCTTCAAGCTGAAGCTTCGTCAGGTCAAGCGTTTCGCGGCGGGATTTCAAGTTGGCGCGGGCAATGGCCAGACGTTCCTGATAATAGCGAACATCGATATAGGCTGCGACAACCGAGGAGATCAGCGTCAGGCGCTGAACGTCAGCCGTTGAATAGGCTGCGTCCAGAGAAGCACTCGCGCTTTCCTTGGAACGACGGTACTGGCCGAAAAGATCCAGCAGCCAGGATGCGTCAAGCCCACCAGCCGTGCTGTTGCGTACATTCGAACTGGTCGAAGGCAAGCTACCCTTGGTCTGCGACGTGATGTGGTTGGCGGAGCCTGTCAGGCTTGGAAGCGCGCCAGCACCGGCGACGGTAATCTGGGACTGTGCCTGATTGATTCGTTCGATGGCCTGGAGAACGGTTAGGTTCTGCGCCATGCCTGTTTCGACATATCCATTGAGACGGCTGTCGTTGAATGCATTCCACCATGCCACGGTTGCGACATCGCCATTGCTGGCTTTTCCGCCCTCGGCGAACTTGGCAGGAAGCTGAACCTCTGGTGCCTTGTGGTCTGGCCCGACGACACAGCCGGACAGAAGGAGCAAGGTCAGAGGAAGGGTAGCGCGAATGGACAGCATGGAGTGATCCCAATTTATTTCGGCGCACACAGCACCTTAGTCGAAACGAGCGTAGCGCAGTTATCGGCATTGAAAATGCGGCTTATAATAAGCAATATTCCTAACAGCCTATTCCTGCTTTGCTAGCCTATTTTTGGTTTGTTAACGATTAGATATTCGCCTGATGATGACGAAGAACGACGGAATGAAGAAAATTCCCAGCACTGTTGCAGAAAGCATACCACCCAGCACGCCGATACCGATCGCATTCTGCGCTGCGGAGCCCGCACCACTCGCGATCGCAAGCGGCACGACACCCAGAATGAAGGCAAGCGAGGTCATGATGATGGGACGCAATCTGAGCTTTGCGGCCTCTAGTGTTGCATCGAGCAGGGATAGTCCGTGCTCCTGGCGCTCCTTGGCGAACTCCACGATCAGGATCGCGTTTTTCGCGGCAAGACCGATGGTCGTCAACAGGCCCACCTTGAAGTAGACATCGTTCGATTGACCGAAGAAATGTGCCGCCAGCAAGGCGCCGAGTACGCCGACGGGCACGGCCATGATAACCGAGAAGGGGATCGACCAGCTTTCATAAAGTGCTGAAAGGCACAGGAAGACGATCAGAACAGAAAGGGCATAAAGCAGCGGCGCTTGCGATCCCGACAGCCGTTCCTGATAGGAAAGACCCGTCCAGGCCACCGAATAGCCGCCGTCCATTTCAGACACGATTCGCTCCACCTCGTTCAAGGCATCGCCAGAGCTGAGGCCTGGAGGGGCAGCACCTTCCAGCGAGAATGCGCTGGCCGCGTTGTAAGCGGAAACGGATGGCAGCCCGTTGACCCATTTTGCGGTGGTGAATGCGGTGAACGGCACCATCTCATTGCCTGAATTGCGCGCATTCCAGTATTTAAGGTCTTCGGCCTGCATGCGGTATGGCGCGTCCGACTGGACATAGACCTTCTTGATCTTGTTGTTGAGTGTGAAGTCATTGACCCGGCTGCCCGCAAAGATCGTCGTCAGCATGGTGTTAACTTCGGAGACGTTGAGGCCCATTGAGCCCAGCTTCTCCTGATCCAGCTCAAGCTTCACCTGGCTTTCCTGATCACGGTCATTGGCGCGCATCGCCGTGACCTTGCCGCTGGCATTTGCAGTCTGGATCAATTGTTTCGATGCGTTGACCAGTGCTTCGCTACCGCGGTTTCCACTATCAACCAGATACATGGAGAAGCCGCTGGAATTGCCCAGACCCTGAATGGCGGGAGGCAGGATCGGGAAGACCTGCGCTTCGCGGATTGTCATGAAGGTGCCCATTGCGCGTTGGACAATGGCCGAGGCCGCCATACTAGGCTCTGTTCGCTGATCGAAGTCCTTCAGCTTGGCAAAGACGAGAGCATAGCTTTGTCCGCTACCGGTAAAGCTGAAGCCGTTCACCGCAAAAATGCTGTCGATGGTGTCTTTTTCTTTGTCGAGATAAAAGTTCTCGACCTTCTCGATGACCTTCGCCGTCTGCGCGCTCGTCGAGCCGTTGGGCAGCTGGATGATGGTCATCAGAACGCCTTGGTCTTCCTGAGGAAGGAAGGACGATGGCAGCCGTGTGAAGAACCATGCGCAACCACCGATAATAATCGCGAACATCAGAAGCACGCGCAATGGCCGCTTCAGCAGATAGCCCACGGAATTCACATATCCAGTAGTTGTACGGTCGAAGTTACGGTTGAACCACGCGCCGGGACCACGGGTCTTCTTGTGATGATCAACCGGCTTCAACATCGTGGCGCAGAGCGCTGGTGTCAGCACGATGGCAACGACGGCAGAGAGCAGCATGGCAGACACGATGGTGACGGAGAACTGACGGTAGATGATGCCTGTCGAGCCGCCGAAGAACGCCATGGGAATAAACACAGCCGTCAACACGAGCGCGATACCGACAATGGCGCCGGTGATTTCGCCCATGGATTTCTCCGTGGCTTCCAGCGGGCTCAAGCCCTCCTCGGTCATGATGCGCTCGACGTTTTCGACAACCACGATCGCATCATCGACAAGCAGGCCGATTGCAAGAACCATGGCAAACATCGTCAGCGTATTGATCGAGTACCCGGTGAGCGCAAGAATGCCAAAGGTTCCGAGAAGCACCACAGGGACCGCAATCATTGGAATGAATGTGGCGCGCAGATTCTGAAGGAAGACCAGAAGCACAACGAAGACCAGCACGATGGCTTCGATCAGCGTGTGAACGACTTTCTCGATGGAGAGCGAAACGAAAGGTGTGGTGTCGTAAGGGTAGATGATCTTGACGTTTTCCGGCAGGGCTGACCCGATTTGCTCCAGCCTGGCTTTGACAAGAGCGGCGGTATCCAGCGCATTTGCGCCGGTGGCCAGGTTGACCGCGAAGCCGGACGCAGGCTGGCGGTTCGAGCGCGAGGTTGACGAGTAGCTTTCCTGGCCGATTTCAACGCGGGCAACATCACTCAGGCGAACATTGGCAGCGGTGTTATCGACCTTGAGAATGATTCGCTCGAAATCGGAAACGGTCGTTAACTGGCTTTGGGCCGTCATCGTCACGTTGATCTGCTGATCTTCCACGGAAGGCAGTCCGCCAACCGAGCCAACGGAGACCTGCGTGTTTTGCGATTGAATGGCCGAGGTGACATCAGCTGGTGTGAGCTGGAATTTCTTCAGCTTGAAAGGGTCGAGCCAGATGCGCATCGCATAAGCGGAGCCGAAGGCGTTGATATTGCCGACGCCTTCCAGGCGCTTCACCTGATCTGATATCTGCGTTGAAAAAATGTCGCCAAGATCAGCCGACGAGCGCTTGCCATCCGTAGACACAAGAGCACCAACGAGCAGGATACTTGAGGTCGACTTGGTGACCTGAATACCCAGATTTTGTACCACTGCCGGCAGCTGTGAGGTCACAAGCTGGAGCTTGTTCTGGACCTGAACCTGGGCAATGTCACCATTGACGCTGTTGTCGAATGTCAGGGTGATGCTCGCCGATCCTGTGGTGGATGACGAGTTCATATAGGTCAGACCGTCAAGACCGGTCATCCCGTCTTCGATGATCTGCGTGACGGTCTTGCGGACCGTATCGGCGCTGGCGCCGGTGTAGGTTGCGCTGATCCGGATCGTTGGCGGCGCAATCTCCGGATATTGCGAGATCGACAAGGTGCTGATGGCCAGCGCGCCACCCAGCATGATGACAATGGAGATGACCCAAGCGAAGATCGGCCGCCGAATGAAAAATTTTGACATATCTAGTTCCTGATCACGATGTTGCCGAGCATGTCTTCAGACATCATGATTTCGGCGCCGGAGCTGGAGCCGGGGCAGGCTGTGCCGCCTGCTTTTCTATGATGGAGCCCTTTTCATCGATCTCGACCGGTATGGGATTGACCACGGCGTTGTCCGTTATCCATTGAAAACCGTCTGCGATCAGCTTGTCGCCGTCCGCAACGTTGTCTGTCACAAGCCAGTTGTTTCCAGAGAGTTGGCTTGTGGTGAATGTCCGGGTCTCAACCTTGTTATCACCGGTAACGAACTTTGCTGTCAGCTCGCCATTGGCGTTGCGACCGGCCGCGCGCTGGGGAATAAGGTAGCCGATTTCCTTCCCGACCGTAATTGTGGCACGCACATACATGCCCGGAAGAATGACGTTGTCAGGATTGTCGAACAGAGTGCGGATGGAAACAGTGCCTGTCGTTGTGCTGACGGCCATTTCCGACATGTCGAGTTTACCCACGCCCGGATAGTCGGATCCGTCTTCCAGTGTTAGGCGAATATCCGTCGTTCCGCTATTGTCGCTGCGCTCCAGTTTGCCAGCCTTGATCGCAGACTGCAGACGCAGAAGGTTCACGCTGGATTCGTTCAACTGGATGTAAACAGGGTTGATCTGGCGCAGGGTGACGAGCGAATCGGCCTGACTGGCTGTAACGACGTTTCCGATCGAAAAGTTGGTGGCGGAGGTTACGCCGTCGAAGGGCGCACGAACTTCCGTCAGCGACAGGTTGATCTGGGCGGTCTGCAAGGTTGCGCGCGCCTGTGCAACGGAGGCTCTGGCCTGAAGCAATATGGTACGCGCATCTTCGAATTCTTTCTGGGAAGCGCCGCTGTTGGCAAGGCGCTCATAGCGCTGCAAATTCGCTTCAGCCGCTGGAACGCTGACTTCTGCGCGGTCGAGAGCGGCCTGAGCTTCCGCAAAGGATGCCTGGTATGTGTCGTCGTCGATTTTGTAGAGCAGGTCGCCTGACTTTACGAAGCTGCCTTCCTTGAAGGCAATCTGCTTTATGATGCCGCCTACACGCGGGCGAATGTCTGCTCTCTGGAACGCTTCCGCCCGGCCCGCAAGCAATGTTGTCAGCGGATAGTCACTCTTCTTCATGGAAACGACGCTAACCGGGGCAGGGGGGCGCTGCGCACCCTGTGCAGGAGCCTTCTTGGCTTCCTCACTGTCGCTACAGCCGACCACGACGCCTGCCATGAGCATGATGGTGAATAGAGGAGCTAGACGTCTTTTCATCGTTTTTCTCATGTTCAGCGGTCGAATCCCGGTTTGTCCGATGTCGAAGGCAAGCACCTAAAATGTGGTGCGATCAGGCGTATAAAGTTCTCATGGCGACAGCCACTATACAAATGGAATGAGTAAGTGACGTATAGAGGCTATCGTCACCTAGCAATCCCGTATTTCAAAGCGCCATCCAGAAATCTGACCAGTTCTTCGCAACGTGTTGCTAAAATGTCGACATCTTCATGGGCGATCAATGCCGGGTGCAGCACGCCGGTTAGCGCGTAGAGAGCCGTGCTCGCCGATTTCTCGACATCTGTCTGCTTATATATTCCGGCATTGATGCCGTCGGTTATGATGTCTGCCAGTTTTTGCGTGATGACTGTCTCATAATAACGGCCACATGCAAGCTCCCGCTTCGCAGTCATCAATACCATTTCGAAAATGTAAGGATTGTCGTTCAGGTCGCCTCGGTGATTTTCCATCAGATTGCGTGCAAGATGTCGCAGGCGGTCGATCGGCGCGTGGCCGGCGCCGAGTGGATGGATTTTTTGCTCGAGCAGACGGATCTGCTGAACGAATATCGCGTCAACAAGCGCGTTCTTTGAGTGAAAGTGCTTGAAGATGTTTGCGGGCGACATGCCGAGCGCCGCTGCGATATCTGCGATCGAGACCGCGCCGAAGCCACGGTCTCGAAACAATGTCTCCGTCATGGCGAGGATATCGCGTCGTGTCTCTTCAGCGGAACGACGCGGTCGTGCTTTGCGACCGGTCGTCTCGTTTTTGACCATTGATGAGGTCGGGACGCTCGTTTTCGTCACGCTCATTTTTCCTGGATATAGCGCTGGAGGTTGTGCCGCACGCGTTCAAAGGGAGATACGCCGCTATCATCGGGAATGAAGGCCTGACCGGTGATGCGTTCATATGCCTCTATATACACCTTCGAAGTCTGCAACCGCAGCTCCTCGGGAATTTCCGGAATATCGTCCGCATAGGGGTCGCAGCGTTCTGCCACCCATGAGCGGACAAAGTCCTTGTCGAAGCTATGGGGGCGGCTGCCTTCTTCGAAGGCCTTCTGATAGCTGTCAGCCATCCAGTACCGGCTGCTGTCTGGCGTATGGATTTCGTCGGCAAGAATGATGGTCCCGTTTTCATCGGTCCCGAATTCATATTTGGTATCGACCAGAATAAGCCCCTGCTTGGCTGCCATCTCCTGCCCACGCTGGAAAAGGGCCAGAGCGTAGCGTGACAGCGTCTCCCATTGAGCTAGCGTCAATAACCCCTTCTCAATAATTTCGGCTGGTGTCAGTGGTTCGTCGTGGCCGCCATCGAACTCCTTGCTGGTTGGCGTGATGATCGGCGTTGGTAAAACCTGATTGTCTTTCATGCCTTCCGGGAAGGTCACACCATACATGTCCCGCACACCCTTCTTATAGAGTGTGAGAATGGAGGTGCCGGTTGTGCCCGCCAGATATCCACGCACAACGATCTCGACCGGCAGAATGTCCAGCCGCTTGCCGACAACCACATTGGGGTCAGGATAGGAAACGACATGGTTCGGGCAAATATCGCTGGTGTGTTCAAACCAGTGGCGTGCCGTCTGGGTCAGAACCTGACCCTTATAGGGAATGCATGTCAGGATTCGGTCGAAAGCGCTGAGACGGTCGGTGGATATAATGATGCGGTTGCCATCTGGCAGGTCGTAATTCTCGCGCACCTTGCCTCGGTAATAGTGGGGAAATTCGGAAATGACGGCTTCGGCAAGAACACGCAAGGGATTGTCCAATCTCTCTATATAAGGGCGATAACTATCTCAGGCGTCCCTGAGAGCGTGGATCACCCTATCGCATGTTTTAGAGGGAAGGACCAGTATCGGGTTTTTGTGGGTTAAGAAGGGCGGTCAGCCAAACGATATCAAATAATCTTTTCTAAACAATCACTTAGTGTTTTTCTGTATTTTCTGTCGCGGGTGCTGTTGACTATATCAGGGGTGTAGTTCTATAAGTCCGCTCACTGACGAGGGCGGCGGCGCTGCTAGCGACGATGTCCTTCGTTCTAGAGAAAACCTGGA
>NZ_JBNWDZ010000006.1:0-294915 GCF_053521645.1 Agrobacterium sp. CG674
TACCCGTCCCGCAAGCCTCGCCGCCCACGTTTCTCTTTCTTCCATATTCAATTGTCAAAAAACAGACACACATTCGTGTCAAAACCATCAAACCAAAACTCGAAAGTCTCAATCATCAGAACCAAACCTCTCGGTCAATTCCAGGTTTTCTCTAGAACGAAGGACATCGTCGCTAGCGGCGCCGCCGCCCTCGTCAGTGAGCGGGTTATAGAACTACACCCCTGATATAGTCAACAGCACCCGCGACAGAAAATACAGAAAAACACTAAGTGATTGGTTAGAAAGGGGTATTTTCGGTTTTCCGCGGTGTGGATAGTTTCGGCCCCACAAATCCCTCCGATTTGCAGGCCATTGCGCCTCCTTCGCTTCACCCAGTCTCGTGAGATTGTGGACACAGAGAGACGCCGATTGAATGGATACCCGGAGGATGAATGTCACCCTCCGGAGGTGAGCCAGTGTCGAGTCTTCCGTGCTGATCTCTATTCCTTTGCGCTATGGCTTGATTTCCAGCTCCTGGATCAAGTCGCCATCGAGAACGAAAAAGTAGCGCAGGTCGACCGGGCTGCCAGGAAAATTGCCGGTCAAATGGCTTGTCACCACTGTCCGGTTGCCCTCCGTTGCGATTTTGAACGGCTCGACAGTATATTCGTACTGCTTTGACGAACTGCTTTTCCAGTGACGAATTTCGTCCCGGCCCAGATGGGTTTTGCCTTCGTCCTTCACGAATGCGGTCTCGACGAAGCACTTGGAAACGCCGTCGGTGTCGCCATTCTTGTCTGCTTCAAAATAGGATGCGATTGCCTTTGGCAGTGCGATAGTCATAGTCAGTCTCCTTATTGACTTCATTGGATGTCGAGGGATGGTTCTGCGAGGTGGACCACATGCGCATTCAGCTGGTCTGTGAGCTCTGGCAGGTGGTGCTCAAACCGTCGGCACAGTTCCACCGTCGATGATGTATTCGGTGCCAGTTATCGATGCGGCACGGTCAGACGCGAGGAAGGCGATCAGGTTCGCGACTTCTTCCGGTTTTGAAGGCCGCCCAAGTGGAATACCGCCAAGTCCGTCCATGATGATCTTCCTGCCGGCTTCGTAATCGCCACCGGCCTGCTCGGCCAAACGCTCAACCAAGCGAACGGACGCTTGTGTCTCGATCCAGCCCGGAGAGACGCGCACCACGCGTACACCTTTGGGCGAGACCTCCTTGGACAACGACTTGCTGTAGGTGGAAAGAGCAGCTTTCGCTGCCGCATAGGCGGTCGTTGATTCCGGCAGAGGAAGGACCCGCTGAATAGAGGTAACGTGGATGACAACGCCACTACCCTGAGCAACCATGTCGGGCACGAGCTCCCTATCGAGGCGGACGGCCGGAAACAGGTTCAGATTCATCTCGGCATCCCAATGGTCATCACCCTGTGCCGCAAAGCCTCCAGCGGGGGACGACGAGCCACCTAACATGTGCACGATGGCGTCGACCCCTCCCAAGCGCTCTCGAACCGCATTTGATACAGCCAAAGCGCCATCGGCAGTCGTCAGATCGCATGCAAAGAAGTGGTCCTCCGGGAAGCCTTCCGGTCTAGAACGTGCCGTCGCCATGACCTGAGCTCCCAGATCACGAAACAGATCGACAGTGGCTCTGCCAGTTCCTTTCGTGCCCGCAGTGATGAGAACGCGCTTGTCTTTCAGATTGAGAAAATTGTCCATCAGAATGCCCTCTCTGTAGCGCCGTCGATCGGGTCCAGGCTTCGCGTATTGTGGCTCGACATGTCTGTCTCCTCGCTGTTGTTATCTTCATGAGGAGACTTAGCATTCGACAATTATAATAATAAGTGGGACAAAGCGGGATGAGGAATGACGAAAGTCGGGACAATGGAAAAGGCGGGATTGACGGAACTCAATGCGGTCATCGCAATCGCACGGAAAGGAACGTTTCGTGCGGCAGCCATTGATCTCAACATGTCAACGACTGCGCTTAGCCTTGCCATTAGTAAGTTGGAAGGCAATCTTGGTGTCCGCCTTTTCAATCGAACGACCCGCAGTGTATCTCTGACAGGCGCCGGGCGGCTCTTTGTGGAACAGGTTGGCCCTGCCCTCCAGGACATTCAAGGCGCGCTTGAAGCGGTCCGGTCAGAGCGCGACACGCCGTCTGGCACGATACGGATCAACGCAGCACCTTTCGCAGCGCGAGAGATCATTTCACCGCTCGTTCTGGATTTTCTTCGCCGCTACCCTGACATGGTCGTTGATATTGTGACCGAGGGTAGACTGGTTGATATCGTGGCTGACGGTTTCGACATCGGCGTCCGCGTTGCGGGCCTCGTCCCCACCGATATGATTACAGTCGCCCTGGGACGCCAGCAGCGATATGCCGTTGTTGCGTCACCCGGATATCTCGAAAAGAACGGCATCCCTTTAGTGCCGCCAGATCTTCTCAATCATCAATGTATTCGCGTACGATTGCCAGATGGGGCAGTCTTCAGATGGCGTTTCGAGAAGGACGGAGAGACGGCACAAATCGATGTTCGCGGGCAAATCATCCTGGATGAAGCAAGCCTTGCTAGAGTGGCGGTCCTGGAGGACACAGGCATCGGTTTCTTTATGGAGCAAAGCGTTCTGGCCGACATTGAAGAAGGTCGCCTCGTACGCATCCTGAATGACTGGACACCACCCTTCCCAGGACTTTGCCTCTACTATCCCGGACGCCGCAACCTGTCGGCGGGCGTGAAGGCATTTCTGGCATTGGCCCGGGTTCATGCTGCGGCTCAAGCCAGGTAGAGCCGCGGCGCATCTCACCACACGATGATCGATGCGCCGCACGTTTCCGACAATATTTGACGCTGACGTCAGCTCTTAGGAGCGAAACAAGCCCGTCCAAAGCCTGTTTAGAACTCTCTGCTGCTTCTGATCATAAAGTGAGATCGTGAAGAGCTTGTAAAGCACAGCATCCCGCGGATAAACGAAGGCTCACGGACATCCTTATCCACGAACGTTTGCGATGCGAGATTTCCATTGGCGTCTCTGACTCAGTTGGAGGCCTTGGCAATGACTTCAGGCTTCATCTGGTATTGATGATCGCGTACGCCAAAGCCTTACCCTTACCCTAGAACTCAAAATAACCCGGAGCGACTGGTCGCTCCTAGTTTGATTCATAACCTAGGAAGCGGGGGACCATGAACGAACCGCTCGCGACACCTAAAATCGCTCCACAAGCCGCTTTTGCAAAAATATTACAAACTTCAAGTTTCTCTCTTGCAAGCTGAACTTTGCGGTGCAATTCTGCATGAAAGGCACAAAGCCACGAGATAAAAATGGGAACTAAAAATGCTCGGACCGACAGGCCATCAAGATACATTTGCGCGCGATAATCTGCCGCCGGCTGACCAATGGCCGGAAATCAAGCTGGAAGGCTTCGATTATCCGGAGTGGCTTAACGCTGGTGTTGAACTGACCGACCGTATGGTCGAGCGCGGCTTTGGAGACAATACCGCCCTGATTGGCAACGGTCGGCGCCGGACCTATAAAGAACTGTCCGACTGGACCAACCGGATCGCGCTGGCACTGACCGAGGATTATGGTCTGAGGCCCGGCAATCGTGTGCTGATCCGCTCCGCGAACAATCCGGCCATGGTCGCCTGCTGGTTGGCCGCAACCAAGGCCGGCCTGATCGTCGTGAACACTATGCCGATGCTGCGCGCTGGCGAGTTGATCAAGACCATCGAAAAGGCCGAAATCCAGCTTTGCCTGTGCGATACCCGGTTGATGGAAGAAATGGTCACCGCAGCCAAGGATAGCAAATATCCGACTCTGGTGGTCGGTTTTGACGGTACGGCCAATCACGACGCGGAACTGGATCGCATCGCGCTCGGCAAATCTGTACTCTATCAAGCCGTCAAGACCGGCCGAGACGATGTGGCATTGCTCGGTTTCACATCCGGATCGACAGGTATTCCGAAAGCCACGATGCATTTCCATCGCGATCTGCTAATCATCGCCGACACATTTGCCAAGGAAGTGCTTGATGTGAAGCCGGATGACGTCTTCGTCGGATCGCCGCCGCTCGCCTTCACCTTCGGACTAGGCGGCCTGGCCATCTTCCCACTGCGTTTCGGCGCGGCGGCAACGTTGCTAGAAAGCGCGACCCCGGCGAAGATGATCGAAATCATCGAAACCTACAAGGCGACCATCAGTTGCACTGCGCCTACGGCTTACCGGGCAATGATGGCTGCGATGGATGGTGGTGCTGATCTCTCCTCGCTGCGCATTGCGGTGTCTGCCGGTGAAACATTGCCTGGCCCTGTATTCGAGGAATGGGTCCGCAAGACCGGCAAGCCGATCATCGACGGTATCGGCGCCACCGAGATGCTTCATATCTTCATCTCCAACCGCATCGGGGACACCAAGCCTTCCTGCACCGGAAAGCCGCTGACGGGTTATGAGGCGATTATTGTCGATGAGGACATGAACGAAGTGCCGCGAGGAACGGTGGGCCGCTTGGCGGTTAAGGGCCCGATCGGCTGCCGCTATCTCGCCGACGACCGACAGAAGGACTACGTACGCAACGGCTGGAATTTGACCGGCGACAGCTTCATTCAGGATGAAGAGGGCTATTTCCACTTTGCCGCACGCTCAGATGACATGATCGTTTCGGCTGGCTACAACATTGCAGGTCCGGAAGTGGAAGCAGCGTTGCTCAAACACGAGGCGGTGCTCGAATGCGCAGTGATCGGCGCATCGGATGAGGCACGCGGAACGATCGTTGAGGCACATGTCGTGCTAGCCAAAGGGACGGAGCCTAGCGAACTGATGGTCAAGACCCTGCAAGATCACGTCAAAGCAGTGATTGCACCTTACAAATATCCGCGCTCGATTATCTTCACCGAAGGTCTTCCGAAGACGGAATCTGGCAAAATCCAGCGCTTCAGGCTGAAGCAGAATTTGTCAGCGTAACCATACTGCACAAAAGGCGGACTTTGGCACGCATTTGAGATAAAAACTTCGACGCAAATGTGGAAGGTAATAAGACCTTCGGTGGAAATCTCGTCCACCGCTGGAATCTGGGAACTACACAACAATAAACGGGGATTCAATCACATGAAGAAAATACTTGCTGCAGCCACCATGGCGCTAAGCATCGGCACATCTGGCCTGGCTGTTGCCGAGCCGCTCAAGATCGGCCTGATCACCACGCTTTCTGGTGGAGGCGCCGGCCTCGGAATCGATACTCGCGACGGCTTCATGCTGGCGATCAAGAATTCCGGCAATAAGGAGATCACCGTCGTTACAGAGGACGATGCGCAGAAGCCTGAACTGGCTGTGCAGATTGCCGACAAGATGATTCAAAGCGACGAGGTCGACGTGCTGACTGGCATCGTCTGGTCGAACCTTTTGATGGCTGTCGTTCCGGGTGCAGTAGCGCAAGGCAAGTTTTACGTTTCAACCAACGCAGCCCCGGCAGCACTTGCTGGCAAAAACTGCAATGCGCTCTATTTCAATGCTGCCTACCAGAATGATAATCTTCATGAAGCCATGGGCGAATACGCTAACAAGGGCTACAAGAAGATGTTCATCCTGGCGCCGAACTATCCGGCCGGCAAGGATGCTCTGACCGGTTTCAAGCGTTATTACAAAGGCGAACTGGCAGCAGAAGTCTACACGCAAGTTGGCCAGACTGACTATGCGGCTGAAATCGCTCAGATGCGCGCATCCGGCGCCGATGGCATCTTCACCTTCCTGCCGGGCGGCATGGGCATCGCGTTCATGAAGCAGTTCGCCCAGTCTGGCGTCAAGATACCGGTCATGGGCCCGGGTTTTTCCTTCAGTCAGGATGTTCTGCCGGCAATCGGCGATGCCGCTCTCGGCGCGAAGGCATCCGGGCAATGGGTGCAGGATTTGGACAACCCGGCCAACAAGAAGTTCGTGACTGATTTCAAGAAGGAATATAACCGTCTTCCGTCGATCTATGCCGTCCAGGCCTATGATGCGGCTCAGCTCATCCTGTCGGCAGCCTCCAAGGCGAGCGTCAAGGATGCCAAGGCATTCGGTGCCGAACTCAAGAAGGCCGACATCCAGTCGCCGCGCGGAAAGTTCAAGTTCAACACCAACCAGCATCCCATCCAGGACATCTACCTCACGGAAGTGGTGAAGCTTGATGGCGTTCTTACCAATAAGACGGTCGAAAAAATCTTCACCGATCATGGCGATGCTTACGCTAAAGACTGCAAGATCTAAGGGTAGCACATGACCATCGCACTTGCTCTCGAGCAGTTGCTCAATGGCCTCCAGCTCGGCGTCATGTTGTTTCTCATGGCTGCCGGGCTGACGCTGATCTTCGGCGTCATGGGGTTGATCAACCTTGCTCACGGCTCACTCTACATGGTTGGTGCATTCGCATGCGCCACCGTTGCGGCGTGGACCGGCTCATTCTGGATCGGTTTGATAGCCAGCTTGGTCTGCGCCGCTGCGGCGGGCGCAATCATTGAGTTCATCGTGATCCGCAGACTTTATGGCAGCGATCACCTCGATCAGGTGCTCGCCACATTCGCGCTGATCCTGATATTTTCCGAAGGAACGCGCTGGATCTTCGGTTCCTTCCCGCTTTATCTCGATATCCCGCCTCTTCTGCAGGGTGCCGTCAGCCTGCCCGGTGGTGCGCAATATCCGCTCTATCGCCTTGCGGTCATCGCAGCCGGTGCCGCTGTTGCCTTCGGTCTTTATATGTTGATCTCAAAGACTCGTCTTGGCATGCGTATCCGTGCAGGAGAGAGCGATCGTGAGATGATCGGCGCGCTCGGTGTCGATATCCGTTCGCTCTACACCGTCGTTTTCGCTCTTGGTGCAGCGCTTGCGGGTTTGGCCGGTGCCATGGTGGGCGCTTTACAATCGGTTCAGGTCGGAATGGGCGAACCGGTCCTTATCCTCGCCTTCGTTGTCATCGTCATCGGTGGTATAGGCTCGATCAAAGGTGCGCTTTTGGGTGCATTATTGGTCGGCGTTGTCGATACGATGGGTCGTTTCTTGCTTCCCAAGCTGATGGCGCTCTTCGTAGAACCTGCTCAGGCGGGCATGATTGGCGCCGCAGCCGCGTCGATGCTGATCTACGTGGTGATGGCGTTCATCCTTGCCGTAAAGCCACGTGGCCTCTTTCCGGCGGCGCATGCGTGACATGATCCTAAATCGCGAAAACCTCATCAATCTCATTCTGGCCTCCTTGCTGCTCGCCGTACCGTTTGCGGCAAATGCGTTTGGCCAGCCCTTCTACATCACCCTCGCAACCCGTATAGCCATACTGGCGCTGGCGGCAACGGGTCTCAATCTGGCACTTGGCCTGGGCGGCCTGATCTCTTTCGGCCATGCTGCCTTCTTCGGCATCGGTGGTTATGCGGCGGGGATTCTCGCAAGCCATAGTTTCTCTGGCGACCCACTCCTGTTCGGCCTTTCGGGCACCAACCAGATGTGGATCGTCTGGATCGTCGCGGTCGCGGTCGCGGGGCTGGTCGGCCTGGCGATCGGCGCAATAAGCCTGCGCACATCAGGCGTTTATTTTATCATGATTACGCTCGCATTCGCGCAGATGGTCTATTATTTCGCTATCTCCTGGCCAGCCTATGGCGGTGAAGATGGGCTTTCGATGACAGTCCGTAATCAGCTGCCTGGCGTCATGACCATGCGACCGCTGAACTATTTCCTGATCTGTTATGTGATGCTGCTGGCCGTGATCGGGCTATTTGCACTGATCCGCGCTTCGCGGTTTGGCGCTGCCTTGCAATCTGCGCGACAGAATGACGTGCGCGTCGCAACGGTCGGCATCAATCCATACCGTATCCGTCTTACCGGTTTTGCAATCTCCGCAATGATCACCGGGCTGGCCGGCGCGTTGTTTGCCGATCTGAACCGCTTCGTCAGCCCGTCCATGTTGTCCTGGCATATGTCAGGGGAACTGATCGTGCTGATCATTCTCGGCGGTACGGGCAGATTGTTCGGCCCACTTGCTGGTGCTGCACTTTACGTCGTCTTCGAATATGCGCTGGGCGGCCTCACAGAGCGCTGGCAGTTCTTCCTCGGACTGATCCTCCTCGGCGTCGTGCTGTTTGCCCGTGGGGGATTGCTCGGGCTTCTTGCCGGAAAGGCCAGACATGGTTGAGCCCGTCCTCGAAATTTCGAACCTCGTCAAGAACTTTGGTGCGCTCAGAGCGACCGACGGTGTTACGATCGATCTCCGCCCAGGCGAGATTCATGCGCTAATCGGACCGAATGGCGCGGGGAAATCGACACTGATCCACCAGATCTGCGGCACCCTCAGACAGGATAGCGGCTCAATCCGCTTTGCCGGTCACGATATTAGCAGCCTTGGTGTAGCAGAACGCGCCCGTATCGGCCTCGGGCGTACCTTTCAGGTCTCGTCGCTTGCTCCAGAGTTTTCGGCTCTGCGCAATGTCATGCTGGCGGTCCAGGCCCGGCAGGGTTCCAGCTTCCGCTTCTTTAAGCCAGTCATGGCGGACAAGACGTTGATAGACGCGGCGATGGCAATGCTGGATCGCGTCGGGCTAAGCGCACGTGCGCGCATTCCGTCCGCAGAACTCTCCCATGGCGAACGCAGACAGCTTGAAATCGCCATGGCGCTTGCGTTGGGTTCGAAGGCATTCCTGCTGGACGAGCCGATGGCGGGCATGGGGCCTGAAGGCTCGAAATCGCTGACCCGATTTCTAGATACGTTGCGCCAGGAAGCTCCTATCCTGCTCGTCGAGCACGATATGGATGCCGTCTTCGCACTCGCTGACCGTATCTCGGTGCTGGTCTATGGCCGGGTCATCGCAACTGGGACAGTTGAAGAGATCCGTCGCGATCCCACAGTACGCACCGCTTATCTAGGAGATCACCCCTGATGCTGCTGGATGTTCAGGATATCACCACCTACTACGGTAGCAGTCAGGCGCTGTTTGGCGTCGCATTCCAGATGGCGGAGGGCGAGGTCGTCGCTTTAATGGGCCGTAATGGAATGGGGAAATCAACGACGATCAAGTCAATCTGCAACCTCATGCCGGCCAAGACAGGTCGTGTCATTTTCGATGGCACGTCAACCGACAGTCTGGCGTCGCATCGTGTGGCCAGGCTCGGTATTGGTCTGGTGCCGGAAGGCCGCCGCTGTTTCCCGAACCTGACGGTTTATGAAAACCTTGTCGCGGCTGCCCGTCCCGGCAGATGGACACTGGAACGTGTCAACGAGCTCTTCCCTCGGCTGCAGGAACGCCACACCCAGATGGCCAAATCCTTGTCGGGAGGGGAGCAGCAGATGCTGGCTATCGGTCGCGCGCTAATGACCAACCCGCGCCTGCTGATTCTCGACGAGGCGACCGAAGGCCTTGCCCCTGTTATACGCCAGGACATCTGGAAGGCGATCAAGCTGCTGAAAGCCGATGGATTGTCGATCCTAGTGGTGGACAAGACGCTATCAGAGCTTTTGCCGGTTGCGGATCGCTGCGTCATTCTAGAAAATGGCCGCAGTGCATGGTCTGGGGTGCCAGGCGAACTCACGTCTGACCTGCAGGATCGATATCTCGGGGTATAGGCAATGGAAGCAGAAGCGGTAGCAAGCGCCGATCTCGAAATGATCGTGCATGGCCCAAATGGTCGCAACAAGCCGGAGACCCGCCTGTGGCTGCGCATGCTGTCCACCACCAAGCTCATAACCAACGAAATCCGCCGCCGTCTTCGCTCGGAGTTCAGTGCCACGCTTCCACAATTCGACCTGATGGCACAATTATATCGGGAAAAGGATGGTTTGCGCTTGGGAGAGCTCTCCAAACGCACCATGGTCACCAATGGCAACGTGACTGGTCTAGTAGAGAGACTCGAGACTGATGGTTTCGTGCAGCGAGTCACGCCGGACGGCGATCGACGCGTCACTGTCGCCAAGCTAACACCGGCCGGAAACGACCTTTTTATTGCCATGGCCGCTGCCCACGAAGGCTGGCTGCGCGATATCATGGCCGATGTCGATGAAGCGATGATCTCTTCCTTATGGGCTGAGATCGGTGCTGTGAAGGCATCCGCCAGCAATCATCTTTCGGGCAGCGCCTTCGAGTAGCAGGCACGCCCATTCTGAAGAACCCGGCGGAGACATGAGATCTGCGAGGACGCATTGCGTTCCGCAGGAAGCGGCCTGTTTTGGCTCGCTCAGAATTGATCTGTATTTCTCCCCGAAACACCAGACACCAAGACACTCCCGTATGATCGGCTAACGCAAAGTAAGCTCTGACGTTTTACCAGTTGACAAATTCTCCGGCCTTAATATTTTAATCTTAAAATAAATTCGTGGCGGCGATTACGCCCCTAAAGTGGAGGGAACGACAATGCGTATCGTTTGTGTCGGCGGAGGCCCTGCAGGGCTGTATTTCGCTCTTTTGATGAAGAAGCTTCATCCCGAACATCACGTCACCGTCGTGGAGCGCAATCGTCCCTATGACACATTCGGTTGGGGCGTCGTTTTTTCAGACCAGACAATGGCATCCATGCAGGTTTGGGATAAGGAAAGCGCTGACGAGATCCAGCAGGCGTTTAATCACTGGGATGATATCGAGGTGCTGTTCAAAGGAACGCGCCAGCGCACGACAGGCCACGGTTTTGTTGGTATTGGCCGCAAGAAGCTGCTCAATATTTTGCAATCGCGCTGCGAAGCGCTTGGGGTAGAGCTGACATTCGAGACCGAAGTCGAGAGCGATCTGCAATACCCCGACGCTGACCTCTTGATCGTATCGGATGGCTTGAACTCGAAAATACGCAACAAATACACAGAGATATTCCAACCGGATATGGTGGTGCGGCCAAACCGTTATATCTGGCTTGGCACCAACAAGCTGTTCGATGCCTTCACTTTCGATTTTCGCAAAACGGACCATGGCTGGTTTCAGGCGCATATCTACAAGTTCGACGAGAACACCTCGACTTTCATCGTCGAGACGACGGAAGATGCCTATCAGGCCCATGGTCTGGGTCAGATGGACCAGCAGCAATCCGTCGATTTCTGCCAGGACCTTTTTGCCGAAACCCTTGATGGTTCGGAACTCATGACCAATGCGCGCCATATGCGTGGTAGTGCTTGGCTCAATTTCACCCGTTTGATCTGTGGCAAATGGAGCCATTTCAACGGCAATTCCCATGTCGTTTTGATGGGCGACGCCGCCCACACCGCCCATTTCGCCATTGGTTCCGGCACCAAGCTTGCGATTGACGATGCTATCGAGCTTGCCAACCAGTTTAACAAGGCCGGTCACGGCAAGGAGAGCATTCTCGATGTTCTCAAGACCTATGAGGACATTCGCCGCGTCGATGTTGCCCGCATCCAGAATGCGGCGCGCAACGCCATGGAATGGTTCGAGGTGGTGGGCCAGCGTTATGCCGATACACTGCCGCCAGAACAGTTCATGTATTCCATGCTGACCCGCTCCCAGCGCATCAGCCACGAAAACCTACGCCTGCGCGACAAGGATTGGCTGGAAGGCTACGAACACTGGTTTGCCCAGCAATCGGGCCTTCAGGTGAAGGATAATGAGCGCTGCGTTCCGCCGATGTTCACGCCCTATACACTGCGCGGTACCAAGCTTGCCAACCGTATCGTTGTGTCACCCATGGCGATGTATTCCGCGACCGATGGTATGCTGGGTGATTTCCACATGGTCCATCTGGGCGCGCGCGCCATGGGTGGAGCAGGTCTCGTCTTCGCCGAAATGACCTGCGTATCACCCGATGCCCGCATCACCCCCGGCTGCCTGGGGCTATGGAACGACGAACAGATCGTGGGCTGGAAACGGTTCGTGGATTTTGCCCACGCCAACAGCGCTGCGAAGGTTGGCATTCAGTTAGGCCATGCCGGACGCAAGGGTGCCACGAAGCTCGCTTGGGAAGGCATAGATCAGCCACTTGAAGAGGGTGCGTGGCCCTTGTTCTCGGCGTCAGCATTGCCTTATCTGAAGCACAGCGTCTTGCCCAAGGCAATGGACCGGACCGATATGGTTCGCGTCAAGGCTGATTTCGTTGCCGCCACCAGGCGAGCGGCTGAAACCGGCGCCGACTGGCTGGAACTGCATTGCGCTCACGGCTATCTGCTATCCAGCTTCTTGTCTCCACTCACGAATTTGCGGACAGACGAATACGGTGGCAGCCACGAAAACATGGCGCGCTATCCGCTAGAGGTGTTTGCGGCTGTTCGTGAACAGTGGCCTGAAAACAAGCCTATCTCGGTCCGTTTATCCTGCCATGACTGGGCCGAGGGCGGTAACACGCCGGAGGATGCGGCCATCTATGCCCAGATGTTCAAGGATGCAGGCGCTGATCTCATAGATTGCTCATCGGGTCAGGTGTCCAAGGAAGAAAAGCCTGTTTATGGCCGCCTGTTCCAGACGCCGTTCTCGGACAAGATTCGCAACGAAATCGGCATTCCGACCATCGCCGTCGGTGCGATTTCGGAAGCCGACCACGCTAATTCGATCATCTCGGCGGGCCGTGCCGATCTGTGCGCCGTCGCCCGTCCGCATCTTGCCGATCCGTCTTGGGCTCTCCACGAGGCCGCCAAGATTGGTCTGAAATCCATGGTGTGGCCGAAGCAATACATGTCTGCCAAAGCGCAATTCGAAGCCAATCTCGACCGCGCGGCGGCGATAAAGTGAGGCTGCCATGGTAACGCAGCCCCTCGAAGGCCACCACGCGGTGGTGACCGGAGCCGGAAGCGGAATCGGCGCGGCCATTGCCACGACGTTGGCAAAGGCCGGGGCCAAGGTTACGCTTGCCGGTCGCCGCCGCCAGCCGCTGGAAGATGTGGCCGCTACCATTGGTGGCAACTGCCTGGTGCTTGACGGCTTCGACGTCACCCAGCCGGACGCGATTGCCAAAGGACTGGAAGCAGCACGAAAGACATTCGGGTCTATCACCATTCTGGTCAATAATGCTGGTGAAGCACCGAGTGCGTCGTTCGAGAAGACCACGCTCGATATGTGGAGCCACGTGATCTCAGTCGATCTCACCGGCGTGTTCAACGTGACACAGGCCGCACTTGCCGATCTCAAGGCGCATGGTGCCGGTGCCCGCATCGTCAACATCGCATCGACGGCGGGGTTGACGGGTTATGCCTATGTCTCTGCTTACTGCGCCGCCAAGCATGGCGTCATCGGCATGACGCGGGCGCTCGCGCTGGAACTGGCGAAAAAGGGCGTGACCGTCAACGCCGTATGCCCCGGTTTTACCGACACCCCAATCATCCAGCGTTCGCTGGATACAATCATGGAAAAGACCGGTCGCAGCCGCGATGAGGCTTTGGCTGAATTCACCAAGTCTAACCCGCAGGCACGCCTGATCCGGCCGCAGGAAGTGGCCGACACCGTGTTGTGGCTGGCCTCGCCAGGTGCGGGCTCCATCACCGGACAGGCCATTGCGGTTGCCGGCGGCGAAGTCATGGTTGGCTGAGCAAGAAAAGCGAGAAAAACACATGCCCTTTACACTATCAAAACCAATGCGTTTTGGCGATTGCGACCTGACCGGAATCGCCTACCATCCAGCCTATCTATCCATGCTGGTCGACGTCAACGAAGCGATGTTCGCCTCCTTTGGCGTAACATGGAAAGAAATCATGTTCGATCGCAAGCTGGGCTTGCCGACCGTGACCATGAACCTAGAATTCAAGAAGCCCGCGGTCTACGGCGATGTGCTCGATTTCGCCGTGCATGTGCGCTCCATCGGTCGCGCCTCGCTCGATCTGGAAACTATCGTCACGGTGCGCGGCGACATCATCTGGACTGTGCGCCAGCGCATCGTGATGACATCCCTTACAGACCATAAATCCCACCCCTGGCCCGACGATATTCGCGCAGGCCTGACACGTTATCTGGAGCCAAGACATGATGCATGAAATCATCCAACCGGATGGATGGGCAAAGCCCATCGGTTATTCGAACGGCATCAGTGCCCGCGGACGCATCGTTCAGGTCGGCGGTCAGATCGGCTGGGATGCCCACTGCCAGTTCCATTCCGATGACTTTGTCGATCAGGTCCGCCAGACGCTTTTGAACATCGTCAGCGTGTTGGACGCTGCCAAGGCCAAGCCTGAACACATCATTCAGATGACATGGTATTTCACCGATCGTGAAGCCTACAAATCCCGCATGCGAGAAATCGGCGCGGTCTACCGCGAGATCATAGGGCGCCATTTTCCGCCCATGGCCGCCGTACAGGTGGTCGCGCTGATGGAGGATCGCGCCAAGATCGAAATCCAGTCGCTCGCTGTCGTGCCGGACTGATTTAACGTGAAAGAGGAGGAGACATTTATGACCAGCAAAGTCATGCCCGTGATTACGCGCAAGGGGCAGGAAGATACAGGAACCGGACAGTCCGGCGGTTGCGTTCGCATTTCAGGCGTTAGCCCGCAGCATACGCCCGCCACCAAAATCTGGTTCGGCAAAGTTTCCAATGATCCGGGCTATCGCTCCTACCCTCACCATCACGGAGAGGCCGAGACCGGCGGATATGTGCTGAAGGGCAAGGCTCGCATCTATTTTGGTGACAACTGGCAGGAATATCTCGACATGGAAGAGGGTGACTTCATCTTCGTCCCGCCCCACTGGCCGCATATCGAGGTCAACATGTCCACCACTGAAGAACTGGTCTGGCTGACGACCCGCACGCCCGACAACATCGTGGTCAATCTGCCCGATGTCGATGACAGCGTTCTGGTCGGCTTTAGGAGAGCAGAATGAAACTATTGAGACTTGGGGCGCTCGGCGCTGAAAAGCCCGCACTTCTGGCTGAAGACGGGACGTTACGCGATCTATCCGGCATCGTTGGTGATATCGCCGGTGAGACGCTGGGGGACGAGGCTCTTGACCGCATTCGTAGGGTAGATCCGATAAGCCTGCCGGTTGTCTCAGCTGAACGTATCGGCGCCTGTGTCGGCAATGTCGGCAAGTTCATCTGCGTCGGCCTGAATTATGCCGACCATGCCAAAGAGACCGGTAAAGAGCCGCCGCCCGAGCCGATCCTCTTCATGAAGGCAACGACCGCCGTTGTCGGCCCCAATGACGATGTCGAGATTCCCCGCACTTCCACCAAGACCGACTGGGAGGTCGAGCTTGGCGTGGTGATTGGCAAACGCGCCAAACATGTCAGCGAGGCCGACGCGCTGGCGCATGTCGCTGGCTACTGCGTGGTCAACGACGTCTCCGAGCGTGCCTTCCAGTCGGAGCGCGGCGGGCAATGGACCAAGGGCAAGAGCCACGATACGTTCGGGCCGATTGGTCCCTGGCTTGTCACGCGAGACGAGGTTGCAGATCCGCAGAACCTGTCGCTCTGGCTTGATGTCGATGGTCAGCGCCGCCAGACCGGCAACACCTCCACCATGATTTTCGGTGTGGCGCATCTTGTGAGTTACATCAGCCAGTTCATGACGCTGATGCCGGGTGATGTGATCGCAACCGGCACACCGCCGGGCGTTGGCATGGGTATCAGGCCAACGCCGGTCTTCCTCCAAGTGGGTCAAGTCATGACACTGGGTATCGAAGGTCTGGGCGAACAGCGTCAGACGACCATAGGCGCGAGGGCATAACCATGAGCGATCTCAAAGGCCGTCTGGCCATCGTTACCGGCGGCGCGCGCGGACAGGGCGAAGCCGAGGCACGGCTGTTCGCGTCCAAGGGCGCTGCCGTTATCATTGCCGATGTTCTGGCAGACGAAGGCCGCACCTTGGCTCAGAGCTTGCAGGATGACGGGTTCGAAGCCCGCTTCGTCCATCTGGATGTGACCGATCCCGCAAGCTGGGCGGGCGTGGTTGCTCTCGCTACAGAGTGGAAAGGCCGCATCGACATTCTTGTGAATAATGCGGGTATCATCAATCGTTCGACAGTTGCCACAACTGGTCTGGAAGCATGGGAACGCGTGCTGAAGGTGAACCTGACGGGCGCATTCCTCGGCATTCAGGCGGTAACCGAATGCATGGCGGGAAGCGGTGGCGGCTCCATCATCAACATTTCCTCCAATAGCGGCTTTTCCGGCCATTACGACCCGGCATATACCGCCAGCAAGTGGGGCCTGCGTGGTCTGACCCGCAGTGCGGCTATGGAGCTGGTTTCGAAGAACATACGCGTCAATGCCGTCTGCCCTGGCCTCGTCGTCACCGGCCTCAACGCCAGCAGCCCGCATTTGAAGCCGATGATCGAGATGACTCCGATGAAGCGCAGCGGAAAACCGGAGGAGATTGCCGAACTCGTGCTGTTTCTGGCCTCCGACGCATCCAGCTTCATCACCGGCGAGGACTTCGTCATTGATGGAGGCTTTACGGCCGGCTCTGCATATCGCCGGGTAGCGACTGAGACTGGCATTTTTGAAACCTGAGGGGGACAAGACAATGCGCTACAAAGTGAAGGACTGGACCTGGGTATACGATAACGCGGCCAATATACCCAAGTCAGAGGACTGGCCAAGCGTTTGGATCGAGCCGGCGCAACAGGCGCGTGAGCATTTGGCCTCGGCGGGCCGAGCTCAACTGGATCTTGCCTACGGTGAAGCCGAGCGAGAACGCTTCGACCTTTTTCTGCCCGACGCAAAACCGGATGGACTTGTCATTTTCGTACACGGCGGGTTCTGGATGAACCTTGATAAGAGTTTTTGGTCTCATCTGTCGGCCGGTCCTCTCGCACACAACTACGCTTTTGCCGTGCCGAGCTATACGTTGGCGCCGCAGGCGAGAATTGCCGACATAACCCGCGCCATCGGCAAAGCCGTTTCAGCGGCAGCCGAACGCGTGCAGGGACCTATCCGTCTTGTCGGCCACTCGGCAGGCGGACATCTGGTTACAAGGATGATCACCACCACCACGCCTTTGGCACCTGTCATTTCTAACCGCATTGAAAAGACTGTGTCGATCTCTGGTATCCATGATCTAAGACCGATGATCTGGACAAAGCGCAATACGACTCTTGCCATCGATGCAGCAGAGGCTGCCCGCGAGAGCCCCGCGCTTCTCGAGCCTTTGCACGATACACGCCTTGTCTGCTGGGCAGGGGAACGTGAAACGTCCGAATTCCTTCGGCAAAATGCACTTCTGGCAAATATCTGGCTCGGCCTCGGGGCGGAAACTGAAGTGGTAGTAGAACCGGATCGGCACCATTTTAATGTCATCGATGGACTGACCGATTCCCACCACCCGCTAACGCATGCGCTTTTTAGTTGAGTTTAGCTGGTTAGGCAGCAATGGGTGCTGCTCCGTGGTATAGCACAGTGTCAATTTGGAGAAGCGACGATGCCCCTCCCCGCTGCGTTGAACGGCCGGCCGCCGGCCGCGGGTTTACTCATCGGATGCGCATATTCGTTGCGTTGGCCAACATCTAACGTTGGTCCGCGGACTTAAGGGAGGAAGGCAGATTACCCAACAGCGTGGCCCGACCTTGGATGCCGGGACTGGCACGTACCATATCATGAGAACGGCCAAGGGACGACAGGCGTGCGGTCAGTACTTTGGTCATTTCCTTTGACGGCCCTTAAGGTCAACGACGCATTCTTGCATGCACAGAGGTCAGGGGCGGCGCTTCTTTTCGCTGCGCTCTGCGGCCAGTAAAGTTTCCAGAAGTCTGCTCATTCCATCGTCATTGCACGGCAAATCCTTGACTCGACTTTGCCTGATGGCCTGCCTGATCATGCCGTCGCTCAGATAACGCGACAGTTGATGCGATTGCTCTGTCATTGAAATATCCCTGTTCCCGCATCCGAAACTATAACTGTCGATTTAGGTTCCGCTTAGCCTACGAATTTATAAAATAAAATGATGTCGGCTGCGTCTCTAATCTGATGGTTTGCCCGCGGCGAACCCAAAAGCTGGCCCAATACCAGCCGGCTCTACCAGAAGTGGTTTACACTTTCGGCCTGTCGTCTCAGAGGAAACTGAGAGAAAGACGGCATCAACAATCTTGCCGTATCGTCCTGATAGCGCCTACCGGTCATACCGATGTCAGGGATGCATTTTTGCGCCCTTTACGATTTTGTCGACGACCTTCTTTTCGGCTCTCAGTGCCAGTCCTACCAGTTTCGAATGGTCTGGGCCGAACTTGGCGAACACCTCCCTGTTGGCGGCGTCGTGCCCTGTTGAAAACATCTCCTCGATATAAGCCGAGGCTGTAACCTGACGGTCAAGCGACCGCTTATGAACAGTGCGTAGCGTATCCTGATCTGCTGCCAGGACCACGATTGGCTGGATCGTCATGGGATTGTAGACATTACCAACTGCATCCCGATATGGTTCGCCGATGATGGCTGGTGTCTGCGCGACGATGCCGCTTGTCAGGAAAGCGGTGACGTTCAGCTTCTGCCACGTTGCGAGGTCATCGCGGATAACGATTGCAATCTTGGTGTCAAACATGCGGTTGAACTCCATTCAGGGTATTGAGGGCCAGGAAGACCTAGCTCCGAGCAATGGGGGCGGTCTTGAACGTTCGTGCAAAGTCGCATTTGCTGACGGTATGCGTGTCGCCGCGCCCTCACATGGTGTAGAGCGGATCGAAGCGCGGTTTCATGGCAATGCATTTTCGCCCCATCGCCACGACACCTACGCGTTAGGGCTGACACTCCACGGCGTACAGACCTTCCGCTATCGCGGCACCGAGCGTTTCAGCAGCCCCGGAAACGTGATCGTGCTGCATCCCGATGAGCTACATGATGGTGCAGCAGGTACCGAGGATGGGTTGATCTATCGCATGATCTATTTGCCGCCCGACGTCATTGGCGCCGTCGATGGCTACCGCCACGCCCTTCCATTCGTTGCCAACCCTGTTGTTGCCGATAGCGGCCTCTGGCAGGCACTGGCAGAGATTCTTGCCGATCTGAGCGAAGAACCCAGCGACCTGATCATGGACGATGTCGTGATGCGGCTCTCATCGGGCCTTTCGCGTCACGCAGGTGCGCCACCCAAGACAATCGCCAAGTCGGCGCGGTCTGCTGTGCTGCGTGCCCGTGACTTCATTGAAGGCCACCGGAGCGAAACCATACGCTCCGAAGAGCTGGAGACGGTCTGTGGACTGGATCGTTACGAGCTGGCCCGGCAGTTCCGGCAGTTGCTGGGAACCAGCCCGCATCGGTACCTCATCATGCGCAAGCTCGAACTAGCGAAAGGGTCTATGGCAAATGGAAAAGGTTTGGCTCAGTCAGCGGCAGAGGCAGGCTTTGCTGACCAAGCCCACTTTACCCGCCACTTCCGCAAAACCTTCGGCATGACGCCGGGGCGTTGGCTGGCCATGCGCGTGGCAAGCCGGTCCTAGAGGCGGGGCTTGAGCGCTGGCGCCCGTTCGGAATCGCCTGAGTTTGGCTCGCCCTTCGGCTCGATCAGAAGAACCTTTACCTCGTTCTTAGCCCGCGGGCGGTGAACAACGCCCTTGGGAACGACGATCATTTCGCCAGCCTTTACGGTTCGAGACGGCTCCCCCTCGATGTCGAGTTCCATCTCTCCCTCCAACACGAGGAAGAAATCATCCGTCGTATCATGCTTGTGGAACGGGTATTCGCCCTTGAAACGGACGACCATCACGTCGTTTTCATTGTAGTCTGCAACCACATGCGGGTCCCAATGTGTTGAAAACAGACCGAGTTTCTCGTGAAGATTGATGGCTTTCATTTGAGTATCCTGTTTTGTGTTTCACTGCGGCCGCGAAGAAGGAAAGTTTTGGTGAAGGCCCGTCAGCACAACCGCTACACAAGGCATCGCGCCGGGTATTGAACGATCGTGCAATGGTCGATTGAGCCCTACCCGGATCGCGCCATCATCATCGCAAGGATGCACGTTGACAGCAGCCCAACCGGCACGTTGACTTGAGAGCGCTAAATCACCATCTGTGCGGCATGCCGAAGCGTGAAAAAAATGGGATAGAACTGATCAGGACATGGACCTTGCCGGCCGCCGTAACAATGGGGTCGGCTGTTCGTGCAAAGGGCATTCTTCAGGAAATACAGGCAAGGCTGCCCTCCAGCTTGAAAAAATCGATATCGCTGGAAGGCGTCGATCTGACACTGGCGATGGCAGCGGCTGAAAAGACTGCCTTCAACGCAGCTGCAGCCGTTGCTGCGAGGGTTGTGATGGAGGCCGTTGCAATGCCTGTCATCCCGCGCGAAATCGAGGACATCCTGACCATCAAGACCAGCGAGCGGCATCGGTGGCTTGCCGATGGTCGTCTGCCAAGCGCTGGCACGCGCACCGTCAGACTGAACGGACGCGCCCGCCAGATTACATTCCATGTCTTCGACCCTAAGGTGGTGGAAGACCTTCTCGACCGTGGTGCCGTAGAAGAGTGGCGGGTTGAGGATGCAGAGGCGAAAGCAGAAAAACGGCAGCGGGCTGCCTATCAGGCGAAGCTGACCCGTTCGCTTAAAAAGAAAGCTGCTAAACGTCCTGCAACGTCAGAGGACAGCTCCAAAGACGCCGTCTCGAAGCTGGGCGGCTGGGACGAGTTCGACGTCGACGGATTGCTTCGTTGAAAAGCGGCACCTGCCGGGCCGCATGGCGAAACGTACGGGCATTGCACGCGCACTTGTAGGCCAGCCGAAATCCTTCCGCGCGATGAACCTCTTGGCACCGTCGATCCCATGACAAAGACTGGCATACGGCAGGAAAGAAGTCCGCCGCCCAGTAGCGAAAAACCAACGGTGTTTGGGCGGCGCAGTTCACAGAAAAGGTCGTGCCAAATCTGCGTTGCTATTATTGTCTGTAAGAGGCTCTGTTGTATCCTTGCCGCCGAGAAGATGACTACCTATAAGGAGCGCATGTCATCTGATTCAAAGATATTCGTAGGGCTGCGGTCGCCCCGCAAAAAACCTGTTCCGCAAAGCGAACCCAATGGGCCGAAATGCCAGTGGGATGGTTGCGACAAGGGTGGCACGCTGCGTGCACCCGTTGGGCGCGATGGTGAAGGCCTATACCTGCTGTTTTGTACCGAGCATGTACGGGAATATAACAAGGGTTATAATTTCTCGCCAAACCTCTCCGACCCCGTCACTGCGCGCTATCAGCGTGAAGCGGCAGAGGGCAGCCGCCAAACGGCTGGTGTTGGCGCGCCCAAAGCTACCGAAATTCCACTCCCCCGCACGGAGCGGTCCGGTTCTGCAAAGGCCATGAACGCCCGCAAAAGCGCTGCCTTGCGCCAGGCGCAGACTGCGGATTTGCAGCGGCGCAAACTCAAGGTGCTTGAAGCCAAGGCCTTCGAGACGCTTGGGCTGCCGGAAGATGCAACGCCGGAGGAAATCAGGGCACGCTATAAGCAGTGTCTCAAGATGCACCATCCAGACGCAAATGACGGCGATCGCAATTCCGAAGACAAGCTCCGCGCCTCGATTGATGCGCACAAAATCCTCAAGCTGAACGGTTTCTGTTGAAGGTGAGCCGCCAAACCGCTGGCGGCTTTTCCGGCTGACTTTAAACCCGCGCTGATAGTCTGGGCTTCAGGTAAACAGTCCGCTCAAGACGTTTCGAGATTGGCAGCGCTGACGATCTTTTCCGACCGACAAGCCCCTCACCATAACACCATCACGTCGACGCTCCTCACCCGCATCGAGTTCGGTGAACTTCCTCGCTGATCGTAGATCCATGACAGGAGCGTCAGAACGCCACGTGTGATGTTTTGGCACGCGGTAATTTGGCATGGGGTTACCGGCACAAACAGGAGTAAAACGGAAATCAAGATCATTCCTTGATGGAGGTCAAATTGTTTGATGGTTTCAGCGCGGAGCTTCTGGCGCGCATACAGTTTGCGTTTACAGTTTCATTCCACTTCATCTTCCCGGCCTTCTCAATTGGCACCGCCAGTTACCTCGCCGTTCTCAATGCGCTCTGGCTGTGGAAGCGCGATCCCGTTTACTTGAAACTATTCGAGTTTTGGAAACCCATATTTGCCATCACCTTTGGCATGGGCGTCGTTTCCGGTATCGTCATGAGCTACCAGTTCGGTACCAACTGGGCCGTGTTTTCCGACAAGGTCGGGCCGGTCATCGGGCCGCTCATGGGCTATGAAGTTCTAACCGCTTTCTTTCTTGAGGCCGGATTTCTGGGTATCGCTTTGTTTGGGCGCAAACGTGTTGGCGATCGCCTTCACATGTTCGCCGTCGGCATGGTGGCCGTCGGCACTCTCATATCAGCAACGTGGATATTGTCGGCCAACAGCTGGATGCAGACGCCTCAGGGTTTTACCATTGGTGAAAACGGACAATTTATGCCCGCCGACTGGTGGAAGATCATCTTCAACCCGTCCTTTCCTTATCGCCTCGTTCACACCGTGCTGGCCGCCTTTTTGACGACGGCCTTCGGGGTTGGCGCTGTCGGCGCCTATCACCTCTTGCGAGACAAGAGCAACCGGCAGGCGCGTGTTATGTTTTCCATGGCCATGTGGATGGCAGCTCTCGTCACCCCCATCCAGATATTCGTGGGCGATCTGCACGGCATCAACACACTGGAACATCAGCCAGCGAAAATCGCTGCGATGGAAGGACATTACGACACCCACAGTGGTGCGCCGCTCATTCTCTTCGGAATTCCCGATGACGAGGCCGAAGTCACCAAATACGCGCTCGAGATACCAAAGCTTGGCTCATTGATCCTCACCCATTCGCTGGACGGCGAGATCAAGGGGTTGAAAGAGTGGAATAAAAACGATCGCCCCAAGGCACTGATCCCCTTCATCACCTTCCGGGTCATGGTTGGGCTTGGAATGCTGATGCTGCTTGTTGGCCTCTGGTCGCTCTGGGCGCGGTGGAAAGACTGTCTTTATGACAATCGCCTGCTTCACAGAGCCTCCCTTCTCATGGGTCCATCAGGCTTCATCGCCGTGCTGGCGGGCTGGTACACCACAGAGGTGGGTCGCCAACCATACACGGTCTACGGCCTGTTGCGGACATCCGACAGCTTGTCGCCCATCGATGCACCGGCCGTTGGCGCATCGCTCCTTGCATTCATTATCGTCTATTTCCTGGTGTTCGGTGCAGGCGTATTTTATCTGCTGCGACTGATGCGACGCACACCTGTGCTGGATGAGGATCACGAATTGGATCACGCCCCGACCCGTACGGCCGGGATAACACCCGGTCCGGCGCAGAGCCTTTCAGGAGGGCATCATGATGTTTGATCTTGCATTTATCTGGGCTGCCATCATCGCATTTGCGGTGCTGGCCTATGTCATCCTCGATGGTTTCGATCTCGGCATCGGCATCCT
Organism: Agrobacterium sp. CG674; assembly: GCF_053521645.1. Lineage (NCBI taxonomy): Bacteria > Pseudomonadati > Pseudomonadota > Alphaproteobacteria > Hyphomicrobiales > Rhizobiaceae > Agrobacterium > Agrobacterium sp. CG674. Next base: position 23,217 of record NZ_JBNWDZ010000006.1, read on the forward strand.
GTTCCCGTTTTTCCGCAAGAGGCATGACCGGGACGTCATGACAAATTCCATCGCCCCGGTCTGGGATGGAAACGAAACGTGGCTGGTGTTGGGCGGCGGCGGGTTGATGGCGGTCTTTCCCGTTGCCTATGCAACGGTATTGCCTGCCCTTTACATGCCGATCATCCTCATGTTGCTGGGGCTGATTTTCCGTGGTGTCGCCTTCGAGTTCCGCTGGCGCACAACACGTGGCAGCATCTGGTGGGATTGGGGCTTTTGCATAGGCTCTACCATTGCTGCCATGATGCAGGGCATCGCTCTCGGCGCGCTGGTTCAAGGCATCCAGATCACCAACCGCGCCTATTCCGGCGGGTGGTGGGACTGGCTGACACCTTTCAGTATTACAACAGGTCTGGCTGTGGTCATCGGCTATGCATTGCTCGGCGCGACATGGCTCAACCTGAAGACAGTGGGCGAGTTGCAGGCAAAAGCGCGCACAATTTCCAAGGTGGCTGCTGTGGCAACGCTTGCGATCATCGGCGTTGTCAGCCTCTGGACGCCCTTTATCGACCGCGTTTATTTCGAGCGTTGGTTCGTTTGGCCCACGGCGTTGTTCTCAGCCTTTGTGCCGCTGCTGGTCTTGCTCTGCGCTGCCGCTCTCTGGAATGGATTGGCGCGTGACAAGCATCTTCAGCCATTTCTGGCCGCCCTTGGCATTTTCGTCATCTGTTTTGCAGGTCTTGGGATCAGCTTTTATCCCTATATCGTGCCCGGCGCGCTGACGATCTGGGAAGCGGCGGCGCCGGAAAGCTCTCTGGCATTCCTGCTCGTGGGTGCAAGCGTGCTCATCCCGATCATCCTTGCCTATACAGGTTACGCCTATTGGGTCTTTCGCGGCAAAATTGATCCAGAGGAAGGATATCACTGATGCAGCAGCCTCTCTCCAGGCGGTTGTTGTGGTTCGTCGGCATCTGGATTGCGAGCGTGCTTGCTCTTTCGGTTGTCGCATATGCAATCCGCCTGATGATTTTGGGATCGAGCCCGTAGTGCCGACACCTTCGGCGGAGTTGCATTCTCGACCACGAGCGCGACAATCAAACTCCGCCAACCCGCGCAATCGACACGCCAACGTTTCAAATGACTTCGCCCGACTTAAGCAGTTTTTTATTCATTTCCCCTAGCGTCGTTGCAATGCGTGGGCGGTGTTACGCTGCGGGGGGAATTGGAAAGTGAAATTATCTCAGAAGCTGAAGTCAATCGGTTTCAGAACAGCGAGCGGGATGGCTTTATTGCTCGTTTCGGTCGTGCTTGTTGCAAGTGTCGGGATCCGTGGAATTGGTAGCCTGACAGGTGCCGTGTCTCAAACTGTGGATACGTCGAAGGTCCTGATTGGCGCCAACAAGGCTGAAGGTGCCATCATCCAATATCTCATCAGCAAAGAGCCCGAGCGCATTGATCAAGCCGCCAGCGCCCTTCAGATGGCGCAAGCGACACTCAATTCTCTGACATTGTCAAAAGAGGAAAGTGCGGAACTTTCAAATGGCATCTCGATGATGTCGAATGCCGTCAGGTCTCTCGCAACCTCTCAGGATGCTGTCCAGAAAGCCGGCGCCGCATTGCGTGAAGCGACCGGAAGCATGGTTACCCTGGCTGATCAGGCTGAAAAAAGCGCCCTTGACGTCGCCAACCAGGCCGAGACCAATTCCAACAACGCCCTGATTAGCCTGAACACGATCCGTATCCTCATCCAGAACACTGGCAGTTTCAGGGAAGGTATCAATGCCGTCGAACTCGCGCTGGTAAAAGCATCCGCCCAGGGTGGAGCGATATCGGCCGATCAGATCGCAGAGCCGATGGCTCGTGCACAGGCTGGCTTGATGGAAGTGGTCAAGCTGGGCGGAACACCTGACATCCAGCCCATCGTCAGCAGCCTGGAAAATACCTTCACGGAGATTGAGGCGGCCATTTCCAAAGACAATGGCGCAGCTCTCTCCGCGACACAGGAACTCGGGCTCTTCGCGCAGATTTCAACCACCTCTCAGAAGCTAGAAGAGGTGCTACGGCTGTCGGCAGAAAAAGAGCTGGCCGCCAAAAGCGAAAAAGATACGGCTCGCTCCAAGGCGCGTATCATTTCAGGCACTGCACGCAACTTCAGCAATGTCTTGAAAGATATTCTGGTTCAAGTCGAACGATATCATCTCCTACCCTCCGCTGAAGCTGACGCCATCGTCACCGCAAATCTGAAGAAAGCAGCAGGCTTGGGTGCCATGCTGGCGAAGATCTCCGGAAATGACATGACAGCCAGTCTCGCCCAACTGGGCCAGACGTTCGAAGCGATGAAGACGAACCTCGCATCCTTCGATCAGCAGGCCTCGCTGGTCGTTTCGACATCACAAAGCGTCACGGACGGTATTGTCGCAATTGCAGGCGAAATTGCATCCAAATCAGAACTCCAGGGTAATCAGGGCACGTCCTGGATGTGGAGCGCCGGTCTGTTCAGCTTCGTTCTGGCGATGGCCATTGCTTTCTTTATGGTCCGCTCCGTGGCCCGGCCTATGGTGCAGGTTGCGCAGGCAATGGCGCGTCTGGCAAAGGGAGAAACGGATACGCATCTGGAGCTTGCAAAAACCGACAACGAAATCGGTGAGATGATCGGCGCATTGCAGGTGTTTCAGCAGAACGACCGTGCACGCATCAATGCCGAAGCAGAGGCGGACCGCGGAAGGCAGCAGGCGGAAATTCTGCGGCATGAACGCGAAGCCGAGCGCGTGACGGAAGCCCAGGCGATGGAGCATGCCTTCGGGCAAATTTCCACCGGTCTGGACGCCCTGTCCAAGGGTGACCTGACGGCGCGCATCGGAGCGGTCGATTCCCGCTACGAGCGCATCAGAACGCACTTCAACAGCGCCGTTTCCACCCTGGAAGAGGCAATTGACGCGGTCATCGTCAGCGTCGGAACGATCCGGTCTGGCCTGTCCGAAATATCGAGCGCATCCAACGATCTTGCGCGCCGCACAGAACAGCAGGCCGCCTCTCTCGAAGAAACAGTTGCCGCCTTGGGTGAGGTCTCGAACGGCATCACGAGCACTGCGGATGGCGCAGACCACGCCCAGAAGACTGTCGCGCTGGCCAAGACAAACGCGGAAGGTGGCGGAGCCGTTGTAGAACGCGCCATCAGCGCGATGAGCGAAATTCAGGATTCATCGGCAAAAATCGGCAACATCATCGGCGTTATCGACGAAATCGCATTTCAGACCAACTTGCTTGCACTCAATGCAGGTGTTGAGGCGGCGCGTGCCGGGGATGCAGGCAAGGGCTTTGCCGTCGTTGCACAGGAAGTGCGCGAGCTTGCACAAAGATCTGCCAATGCCGCGCGCGAAATCAAGGGATTGATTTCAACATCGACAACGCAGGTCGCTGCAGGCGTCAAGCTAGTTGACGAAACCGGCATCTCACTCAAGGACATTTGTGAGCAGGTCGGCGGTATCAGTTCCATCATCGATAAGATTGCGATGGCGGCCAGAGAACAGTCCGTAAGTCTACGGGAAGTTTCCAATGCTGGTGACGAGATGGACAAGGTGACGCAACAGAACGCAGCCATGGTCGAGGAGACCACAGCTGCATCGCAAACCCTGGTGCATGAAACTGAAATGCTGGCCCAGATGGTAGGCCAGTTCGCGACCAGGCGCTCAAGCGGCGCTCGGATGCGGGCCGCGGCATAAGTCTGGCCTTTAATGACAACGGCTTCTTATAAAGCGCAGGCCTTTTATGGTCTGCGCTTAAACGCACGATCTTCGCTTGCGCTATCTACGCCTCCATCAGCGATGACGGCCGCTTACGTCTGAGTTTCTGGTAACAGCGCCTCACTGGCTGAAGCTTCCCATTCCCAACGCAGGATCGTGTACTGCATGGTGTCTCGTAAATCGGGATGCCATCTTCGTCTCTTGTAAAGTCTCTTTCGCAGAGTGTGCCCTGCCACGGAACTATTGGGCACAGTCCAGCTTTTCCTGTTCGTTTACAGGAGTTCAGCATGCCGATCTCAGCGCCAATCCGTTACTCGCCCGATCTCGAAACAATACAGCCCGATGAGCAGGAAACCATCCAGGGTCTGAACGAAACCTTTGACAAGATTCTCAACACCACCGCAAATGACTATGGTCACGCGGTTCGCTCAGTGCATGCCAAGGCTCATGGCATTCTTCAGGGCACATTGCAGGTCAAGGATGGACTGCCTCCTGAGCTGGCCCAGGGTCTTTTCGCTCAACCCGGCACCTACACCGTGTTCATGCGCCTTTCAACAAATGCGGGCGACATTCTTCCCGACGCGATCGCCCTGCCCCGTGGCCTTGCCATTAAGGTGGTGGGCGTAGACGGCGAACGCCTGCCGGATGCGGCTGGGCGAACGCAGGACTTCGTCATGGTCAATGGGCCAGTGTTTCAAGCCAAGACCGCTGACAAATTTCTTGGAAGCCTGAAATTGCTGGCAAAGACGACGGACAAGATGGAAGGAACGAAGACGGTGATGTCGAGCGTTCTACAGACCGTCAACAACGCGCTTGAGGCCGTTGGCGTCACAAGTTCAACGGTCCAGTCCCTCGGCGGCGCACCCAACATCGATCCTCTCGGCGAGACCTATTTCAGCGTCACGCCATTTCGCTATGGCGAGTATGTTGCGAAATTCAGCCTCAAGCCAGTCTCTCCAGACTTCACCGAACTCACCGGCAGGGAGATCGATACGAGCGTGCGTGAAGATGCGATCAGAGAGACCGTGCAAGGGGAGATGCAGACGATACAAGGCGAGTGGGAATTTCAGGTCCAGCTCTGTCGCGACGTCAAGGCACAGCCCATCGAAAATCCAACCGTGGAATGGGATCAGGATGACGCTCCTTTCGTCACCGTGGCAACGATAACCGCCGCTCCGCAAGACAGTTGGAGCGACGAGCAGGTGCAGAAGGTCAATGAAGAGATGCGGTTCAGTGTCTGGACCGGGCTCGCGGCGCATCAACCACTCGGCAATATCAACCGCGCCCGCAAAATTCCATATGAGCATTCAGCGAATTTTCGCGCTGGCTTCAACAAATGCCCAATCCACGAGCCGCAGCAATAGCTCCTGCTTAAATCCGGTTGCCGGGCACCACTCATCGCAATGGTGCCCGGTTTTTCCTGAAATATCAGAGCCTGAACCGTGCAACGCCCCTCCGCGCACCACTCTCAGGCTTGATTGAAATCAATCCAGCATGCTGGAGCGCGTGCTAGCTGAGGATAAACCTCAGGAGCTAGCCGATGACAAAATTGATGAAAGCTGCCGTTCTCCGCGAGTTTGGCAAACCTCTCATGATCGAGCAAATACCGGTGCCGGAACCGCGCCCCGACCAGATACTGGTCAAGATGGCTGCAACCGGCGTCTGCCACACGGACCTCCATGCCATCAAAGGCGATTGGCCGGTCAAGCCGACCGTACCTTTCATTCCCGGCCATGAAGGCGTCGGCACCGTCGTTGGCGTCGGGCGTGACGTGAAACGCATCAAGGAAGGTGACAGGGTCGGCGTGCCGTGGCTGCACACAGCCTGTGGCTATTGCCCGCACTGCAGAACCGGTTGGGAAACGCTTTGCGGATCTCAGCAAAACACTGGTTATTCGGTCAATGGAAGTTTTGCTGAATATGCACTCGCTGATCCAAACTATGTTGGCCGCCTGCCGGACAGTCTGGAATGGGGTCCGGCAGCGCCCATCCTGTGCGCAGGTGTAACCGTCTATAAGGGGCTGAAGGAAACCGAAGTCAAACCGGGCGAATGGGTCGCCATATCGGGCGTCGGTGGGCTGGGCCATATGGCAGTGCAATATGCAAAGGCGATGGGCATGCATGTTGCGGCAATTGATGTTCACGCCGATAAATTGGCCCTTGCCACGAAACTCGGCGCCGAGATCGTCATCAATGCCCGGGAGACCGACCCCGCGGCGGAGTTGCAGAAGCAAATCGGCGGCGTCCATGGTGTTCTGGTCACGGCGGTCTCTCCGACTGCGTTCGAGCAGGCTTTCGGAGCGTTGCGCTCGCATGGCACCATGGCACTGGTCGGCCTGCCACCGGGCAAATTCGCGATGCCGATCTTCGATACGGTCCTGAAACGGATCACCGTCCGAGGCTCGATCGTTGGCACCCGGCAGGATCTTGAGGAAGCGCTCGGCTTTGCCGGTGATGGTGCCGTTGCGGCGCATTTCTCCTGGGACAAGCTTGAAAACATCAACGCAATCTTCGCCCGCATGGAAGAAGGCGGCATTGATGGCCGGATCGTGCTTGACCTGCAATAGGCCGGAATAACCAACCTTATCATCATGGAGCCAACATGATCGAGACGCGCATCCGTCGACCATCATTGATCGATAAAATCACAACACCCCAGGCTGCCGCGGCACTCATCAAGGATGGCATGGTCATCGGCATGAGCGGGTTCACCAAGGCAGGAGACGCCAAAGCCGTCCCAATCGCCATGGTCGAACGGGCAAAGACAGACCCTTTCCAGATCACGTTGATTACGGGTGCGTCTCTGGGCCATGGTATTGACCGGATGCTGACAGAGGCCAAGATTCTTGCCCGCAGAATGCCGTTTCAAGTCGACACGACCCTTCGCGCTGCCATCAATCGTGGTGAGGTGATGTTCGTCGATCAGCACCTGTCTGAAACCGTCGAACACATCAGATCAAACCAGCTCGGCCCGATCGATTATGCGGTGATCGAGGCTACGGCGATCACCGAGGATGGCGGCATCGTGCCCTCCACGTCAATCGGCAACTCAGCGAGCTTCGCCATTCTTGCCAGGAAGATCATTATCGAAATCAATCTGAGCCAACCCCTCGAACTCGAAGGGTTGCACGATGTCTATATCCCGACCAAACGCCCCATGCGCGAGCCGATTCCTGTTCTTGACTGCAACAGTCGCGTCGGCCTGCCCTATATACCCATCGATCCAGACAAGATTGCCGCCATCGTTGTCACCGAGCAGAAGGACAGCTTCTCCACGGTCGAAGCCCCGGATGCGGACACGGCGGCGATTGCCAGCCATCTCATCAGCTTTCTGGAAAACGAGGTATCCGTCGGGCGCCTGAACCTTGGTCTGCAACCGCTGCAGGCGGGCATTGGCACAATTGCCAACTCGGTTCTTTCAGGACTAAAGAACAGCCCCTTCAATGGCCTCAAAATGTACAGCGAGGTTTTGCAGGACAGTACATTCGATCTGTTTGATGCTGGCAAACTCGATTTTGCCTCCGGCTCCTCCATCACCCTTTCAGCGGAGTGCGCCGAACGCGTTTTTGGAGCGTTTGACAGGTATAAGCACAAGCTCGTGCTGCGCCCTCAAGAGATTTCCAATCACCCCGAGGTCATTCGTCGCCTCGGCATCATCGGCATCAACACGGCGCTGGAGGTGGACATTTACGGCAATGTGAACTCCAGCCACGTGAATGGCACGCACATGATGAACGGCATTGGCGGCTCAGGCGATTTTGCGCGAAATGCCTACCTTTCCATCTTCGTCACCAAGTCGCTGGCCAAGGGCGGAAGAATTTCCTCCGTGGTTCCCATGGTCAGCCATGTCGATCATACAGAACACGATGTCGATATCATCGTGACGGAAAACGGCCTTGCAGATTTGCGCGAATTGGCACCCCGCGAAAGAGCGGCGGTGATCATTGCCAACTGCGTGCACCCATCCTTCCGAGATATGCTTCAAGACTATCTGGCGCGCGCGACACAGCGCGGCGGTCATACGCCGCACCTTCTGGAAGAAGCTCTTTCGTGGCACATCAGAAGTCTGGCCACAGGCAATATGCAGGCCTGATGGTCTTTGGTGCCCGGCCTTAGAGTCCTGATCTCGCAATACCTCTGCTTGCTTAATGCTGAGGAAGCAGGTCGAGTTTAGTCTTACAAAAGATCAGTTTTAAACCATTTTTCTGGGCGCGGAACTGCATCAAGAAACTGAAGACTGGCAATATTGGTCATGAATGAGCAATATCTGCCCAATGACGTGATAATATTCACATATTATAAATCACTCTGGCCTCTTATTAACCAACATAACGATTCAGTCATGATGGCGCAACAATAGATTTGGCCTGGACAAGATCGGACATAGTCGGCCTGGTGAATGATTTGCTTTCGGCGACGCAGGATCAACAATAGATTCCCTGGAGTGGCAAGTGAAGCATATCTCTATCATAGGAAAGTTCCTCATCATCATGGCCGCATTCGGCTTGTTCTCTCTGGGAATGGCATTCTATTCTGGCCAGCAGATCAAGAAGATCGACGCAAGCTACAACGAACTACTGGCAAGTGAATCAAGATCAGCGCTGTACATGGCGCGTGCCAACCGTGCCCTGCAGGCATTTCGCGCCTCGTTCGCCGAATTGTTGCTGTCACGGACACCGGATCACAACACCACCGCCCAGAAGAATCTGAAGGACGCCGAAGCGAGCTTCGTCAAATCCATGGATACGGCCATAGCAGCGCTTCCGGAGAAAGCAGAACTGCCGCTCATCAAGTCGGACGTGTTGAAACTATTCCGGGATGTTTGCGGACCATCCATCGCTGCTGGCGCCGCAGCAACGACCGAGCAGGAGGTCGAGGCTTCGCAGAAAGGCTCTCTTGCGTGTGAACAGAGCTTCTCAACCATTTCGCTCCGTTTTACTGAGCTAACGAATGTTATCGTTGACTCGTCAGACAAACAAAGCAGCGAGCTGACCGACGCCTCGCATCAAACCTTCGTCGTCACGTTGGGTGCCGTTGTTCTGGGTATGGTCGCTGTACTGGTACTCGGCTTCGTTGCCATCCGTGCATGGCTGGTCAAGCCTATCCAGAACATGGTCACCACCATGGGTGTGCTTGCCAATGGTGACTTTTCCCCCACCGTCGAGGGTACAGATCGCCGCGATGAAGTCGGCACCATGGCCAAGGCCGTACAGATCTTCAAAGACAATGGCTTGCGTGCTTTGCAGCTTGAGCAAGAGGCCGCTTCTGGTCGCAGCGCCAGTGAAGCGGAACGTGCCCGGGTTGCCGAGGTTGATCGTCAGCGCGCACAGCAGATGGCACAGGCAACTTCCGGTCTTGGTGAAGGCCTGAAGCACCTCTCCAGCGGCGACCTGACATTCCGCCTGAGCGAGCCTTTTGCCAGTGACTTCGAAACGCTGCGGTCTGACTTCAACGATGCCGTCGGTCAGCTTGCCGATAGCTTGCGGTCTGTTTCCCAGGCCACCGGCTCTATCGACAGCGGCGCGCGCGAAATCAGCCGCAGCGCTGAAGACCTTTCCAAGCGCACGGAACAGCAGGCAGCATCTCTGGAAGAAACCGCTGCTGCACTGGATCAGATCACCACCAATGTGGCGAATTCTTCCCAGCGCACGCAGGAAGCCCGCCATGTCGCCATCGAAGCCAACAAATCGGCGAGCCGCTCTGGTGAAGTTGTATCGAACGCCGTAACCGCGATGCAGCGCATCGAACAGTCTTCGAACCAGATCTCCAACATCATCGGTGTAATTGACGAGATCGCGTTCCAGACCAATCTGCTGGCTCTGAATGCGGGCGTGGAAGCTGCACGTGCCGGTGAAGCCGGTAAGGGCTTTGCGGTTGTTGCGCAGGAAGTGCGTGAACTTGCGCAACGTTCTGCCCAGGCAGCCAAGGAAATCAAGGAACTGATCCGCAACTCCAGCGAAGAGGTCAGCACCGGCGTGAAGCTGGTTCAGGAAACCGGTCTGGCATTGAAGGTGATCGAAGAACAGGTTGTCACCATCAACACCCAGCTGGACGCTATCGCGACCTCTGCCAAGGAGCAGTCGGTTGGTCTGCATGAGGTCAATACCGCCGTCAACCAGATGGACCAGGTCACCCAGCAAAACGCAGCCATGGTGGAAGAATCCACAGCCGCTAGCGCAACGCTCGCCAGCGAAGTTCAAAGGCTGCGGGAAATCATTGCGGGCTTCCGCGTCGGCTCGGACGGTCCTGTCGCACAGGGCAGACCGGTTGCTGCGAAAGCTGACCACAAGCCTGTGGCATCGCCAGCGCGCCGCATGATGGCCAAGGTGGCCGGTGCAGTCGGCCTCGGCGGTGGCGGTGCAGCTGCAGCCGAAAGCTGGGAGGAGTTTTGATACTCGCTTCCAGCATTTGAACCCTTAAAACAGCGGGACCGGTTTCAACCGGTCCCGTTTTTTGTTATCCCTCAGCATCTTGAGACGGGCCTAACCCATCACGATGTCAACGGAGCTTACATGGCCGATATTCCCGAAGCCTCACTCGATTTCATCCGCCAGCCGGATCTGGATGCCCTTCGGCCAGCCTTCTCACAACACAAGCCACGCATTCTCATTCTGTATGGATCACTGCGTAAGGTCTCGTTCAGCCGTCTGCTGGCCGAAGAATCCGCACGCCTGCTCGAACATTTCGGCTGCGAGGTCAGGATCTTCAACCCCGAAGGGCTTCCCCTTCCCGATGGTGCGCCTGACACCGACGCTAAGGTTCAAGAATTGCGGGAGCTGTCTTTATGGTCCGAGGGCCATCTCTGGGTCAGCCCCGAACGCCACGGCGCAATGACCGGCATCATGAAGGCGCAGATCGACTGGTTCCCGCTGACAACCGGCTCCGTCCGCCCGACACAGGGCAAGACACTAGCGGTCATGCAGGTGTGTGGCGGCTCTCAGTCCTTCAACGCCGTCAATCAGTTGCGCATTCTCGGCCGCTGGATGCGCATGATTACCATTCCAAACCAGTCTTCTGTCGCAAAGGCCTGGCAGGAATTCGGCGAGGACGGACGCATGAAGCCATCCGCCTACTATGATCGCGTCGTCGATGTCTGCGAGGAACTCGTCAAGTTCACCCTGCTGACGCGCGATGCGTCCGACTATCTGACGGACCGTTACAGTGAGCGGAAAGAAGATGCCGCAAAGCTGGAACAGCGCGTGGATTTGAAATCAATATAAAGGGCGGCGAGCGGCGCCACCGCGCCTCACTACACTTTTTACTCAGCCGGATTTCCGGCTGACTTTGCAAAATACTTGCGGCCCATCCAGAGCGCCATCTGCACCAGCAAGATCAGCACGGGAACCTCGACCAGTGGCCCAATGACCGCGGCAAATGCGACCGGGGATGCCAGTCCGAAGGCGGCAATGGCAACCGCAATGGCAAGCTCGAAGTTGTTACCAGCCGCCGTGAACGCGACCGCCGTGGTGCGAGGATAGTCGGTGCCAACGGACTTCGCCATCCAGAAGCTGACAAGGAACATGATGAGGAAGTAGATCGTCAGCGGAATGGCGATCATCACCACATCACCCGGCAGGCGCACCACGTCCCCGCCCTTGAGGCTGAACATGGCGACAATGGTAAACAGCAGTGCGGCGAGTGTGAGCGGGCTGATTTTCGGCAGGAAGACAGTCTCGTACCAGTCACGTCCCTTGGTGGCGGTCAGAACACGGCGTGAGAGATAGCCCGCGAGAAACGGAATGCCGAGATAGATCAGCACCGCTTCCGCAATTGTCCAGAATGAAACGTCAATAACGCTTCCTTCCAATCCAAACAGTGGCGGCAGAAAGCTCAGGAAAAACCAGGCATAGACGCTGAAAAACAGAATCTGGAAGATGGAGTTGAACGCAACGAGGCCCGCGACATACTGGTTATCGCCCTTGGCAAGCTGGTTCCAGACCAGAACCATGGCAATGCAGCGCGCAAGGCCGATAAGGATGAGGCCGGTCATATATTCCGGGTAATCCCGCAGAAAAATGATCGCCAGCACAAACATCAGCACGGGGCCGATGATCCAGTTTTGCAGCAGCGAAATCATCAAAACGCGCTTATCGGCAAAGACCTGCGGCAGTTCCTCGAACCGGACTTTTGCCAGCGGCGGATACATCATCAGGATGAGGCCGATGGCAATCGGAATGTTGGTTGTGCCGACAGACAAGCTCTCAAGCGCCGCTGGCAGTCTAGTAAAAACAGAGCCGAGCAACACGCCAAGCCCCATGGCGGCAAAAATCCAGACCGTGAGGTACCGATCGAGGAAGGACAGGCGTAAGATTGGTTCTGCGGGACGCATTTGCGTTCTCCTTGGCAAAGAAACACTTTCCCCGGCCTTGGGCGAAGACCGGGGTGATAGGAATGAGGATTTGCAGGTTCAGGTCAGATGACGCGGCAGCCCGCATCATCCACAACGACTTCGCCGTCTTCCTTGGTAAAAGCCGCCCTCTGCTCAACCGGCAAAATATCCAGCACAGCCTCAGAAGGACGGCAAAGCTTGACACCAACAGGCGTGACAACGATAGGGCGATTGATGAGGATGGGGTGCTCCATCATGGCATCAACCAGCTGCGCATCCGACAAAGCCTGATCTTCAAGGCCCAACTCTTGATATGGCGTTCCCTTTTCGCGCAGCAGCTCGCGGGCAGAGATGCCCATGCGGGCAATCAACTGTTCCAAAAGTTCGCGGGACGGCGGCGTCTTGAGATACTCGATGACATGGGGCTCAATGCCCGCATTGCGGATCATCGCCAGGGTATTGCGCGACGTTCCGCAATGCGGGTTGTGGTAGATAACGATATCGATGGAATGGCTCATACAACATCAGGCCTTTTGCTGGTCGAGCCTTCAAGCTGCCCGATTTCATTCAACTTTGTGGAGAGGCTCATCTTTTCAAGGCTTTCCAGCGGAAGGGCTGCAAAAGCTGCAATACGAAGCTTCATGTAGCGAAGTGCTGTCGTAAACGCGATGCGCTTTTCAGCGTCGGTGCCTTCAACGGATGCTGGATCTTCGATACCCCAATGGGCGGTCATTGGCTGTCCCGGCCAGACAGGGCAGGATTCGCCAGCCGCATTGTCGCAGACCGTGAAAATAAAATCGAACTGCGGGGCGCCAGCAACGGCGAGTTCGTCCCAACTTTTGGAATGGAGGCCGTCTGTTGGATATTTATGGCCTGCAAGCACTTCGAGTGCGACAGGGTTCACCTCGCCCTTGGGCTGGCTGCCGGCAGAGTGGGAATTGAATTTACCCGCTCCGTCCTTTCTCAGGACACTTTCTGCCAGAATGGAACGCGCGGAATTCCCCGTGCACAGAAACAGAACATTGAACGTTTTATCAGTCATGAAGGCACCTTTTCCTTGGGGCAGCATGGGGTCAATTCAGCAATCAATGGTGCGCAAAGTTCTGCATTTCCGCCGCAGCAATCTTTCAGAAGAAACAAAGTCAGCGTCCGCAACGTTTCCATCTCCGCGCGATAAACTATGACGCGACTTTTACGCTGCGATGACACGAGACCGGCCCGTGACAATATGTTGAGATGGGCTGACATTGTGTTTTGTGGAACGGCGAGAGCACGGGCAATATCCCCGGCAGCCATGCCTTCCGGTTCATGGGCAACGAGAAGGCGAAATGTCTCGAGCCGGGTCGGCTGAGCAAGCGCTGCGAGGGTGAGTATAGCGTATTCCTGATCCATATATCCAGATTATTGGAATTATGGATTAAGTCAACCGTCAGGGTGAGTGGGCCTCGAAATAGCGAAGATGCAATACGAGGACATTCTTCATGCCGATGCCACATTGCGCACCATCAGCAAGGCCAGCGAGACGCGCCTCCCGTTCTAAATATTTTAGCTTTATGCGCATGACATTCTACGCTAATAGTATTATTTAGAAATCAATTCTGATTTTCAACTATTAAAGAGATAAAACAACGTGGCAGGCATTCATCAGATCAGTGATACCCATACAGTCCAGCACCAAGAGATTTCTCAAGTGAATGATGGGCCGACGCCGCAGTGCCTATCCGCTCCGCCCCTCACGCCATTGCCAGCCTGCGAGAACCGCGACTGGGCACGTCGTGCCATTGGCATTCTTGAGGGCGATGGGCGTCGCTCGGCAGATACACACCTCGTCAAGCCTGCTTTCAAGGGCCTGCGCGGCATCTCGATCTATCTGAAGGACGAGTCCACGCATCCGACAGGCAGCCTGAAGCACCGCCTGGCGCGCTCGCTCTTTCTTTACGGCATTTGCAATGGAAAGATTGCGCAGGGAACGACGCTGGTCGAGGCTTCTTCAGGCTCTACCGCTGTCAGCGAGGCTTATTTTGCGCATCTTCTGGATCTGCCGTTCATCGCTGTCATGCCGCACTCGACAAGTCCGCAGAAGGTCGAGGCTATCCAACGTTTTGGCGGGAAGTGCCACTTCGTAGACAAACCATCGGAAGTTTATACAGTGGCCGAAACGCTGGCCGCCGAGACGGGCGGGCATTATCTCGATCAGTTTACCAATGCCGAAAGAGCGACCGACTGGCGCGGCAACAACAATATTGCCGATTCCATTTTTGAGCAGATGAAAAGCGAAGAGCACCCGGAGCCTGCATGGGTGGTGGTGAATGCGGGAACGGGCGGCACTTCGGCCACGATTGGCCGTTTCATTCGCTACCGCAATCTGCGCACGCGCCTGTGCGTTGTCGATGTGGAACATTCTGCATTCTACGCATCCTATATGTCCGGCAACCGTGACGTGACCTGCTCAACGCCATCGCGCATCGAAGGTGTTGGACGCCCCCGTGTGGAACCGTCCTTCATTCCCGGCGTCATTGACCACATGATCAAGATACCGGACGCCGCCTCCATCGCCGCCATGCACGTGCTGTCGGACCGGCTGTTTCGCCGCGTCGGTGGCTCGACCGGCACCAATTTCTTTGGCACCTGCTGGATTGCAGCGGCGATGATGAAAGAAGGCCGAGAAGGCTCACTGGTATCGCTGATCTGCGACAGTGGTGACCGCTACGCGGCCACCTATTACAATCCCGAATGGCTGGCGAAAAACGAGATCGACATCACGCCCTATCGCGACATTCTGGAAACCTTCATCGACAGCGGTGAGTTCAAAGGCTTCGAGGCTGGCATCATCGCAAATGCCGCCAAGCCTTGAGGCCTAGACCCTGCGACCATCCGCACCGAAAACATGGGCATTGGCCAGACTGAAGGAGAGCGGAACGGTTTGCCCCATGCGCAACTGCTTCTGCCCTTCCAGCAAGACTGTCACCGGCTGCCCATCTGCCGTGGTTGTGTAGAGTACCGTTGAACCACCCAGATGCTCCACGAGCTGGATGCTCCCCTGCCCGAGGCTCGCGGATTGCTCCTGCGCCTGAATATGTTCTGGGCGGATACCAAGCGTCAGGGCTTCGCCATCTGCCGCCTCCAGCGGGCGATCAAGCGTAATCTGCTGTCCGGCGATCTCGACCGTGCGGCGTGAGGTGTCCGATGCGACCATTTTCGCTGCCAGAAAATTCATCTTCGGCGAGCCGATAAAGCCGGCAACGAACTGGTTTGCAGGATGGTTATAAAGATCGAGCGGCCGCCCGACCTGCATGATGCGGCCTTCTTTCAACACAACGATCTTGTCGGCCATGGTCATGGCCTCCACCTGATCATGCGTCACATAGATCATGGTGCTGCCAAGCGTCTGGTGAAGCTTGGCGATTTCGACACGCATCTGAACGCGCAGCTCCGCATCCAGGTTGGACAAGGGTTCGTCGAACAGGAAGATCTTCGGCTCGCGCACAATGGCGCGGCCAATGGCAACGCGCTGGCGCTGCCCGCCCGACAGGGCCTTGGGCTTGCGCTGCAGCAACGGGTTGATTTGCAGAATATCCGCTGCCTTTTTCACCCGCGCCTCGATCTCAGGCTTCTTGTAGCCCGCCGTTTCCAATCCGAAAGCGAGGTTCTTGTAAACGCTCATATGCGGGTAGAGCGCATAGGACTGAAACACCATGGCGATGCCACGCTTGGAAGCGGCGGTCTCATTGACGCGCTCCCCATCAATGCTGAGATCGCCTTCGGATATTTCCTCCAGTCCAGCGATCATCCGCAACAATGTCGATTTTCCGCAACCGGACGGGCCGACGAAAACCGTGAACTCGCCAGGCTCTATCTGAAGGTCGATGCCGTGCACGACAGGGAAAGCGCCAAAGCGTTTGACGATTTTTTCAAGTGTGATGCTGCTTGCCATATCATTCCTCCCGACAGACCTAAGGTCGCCAGCTGATGTATTTCGGGTGGCCCTTTGTGATCGGCAGGGCAACGTCAGAATTGGTGTCATTGGAGTGATAGATCGCTGCGATCAGCTCCAGCGAACCACGCGCATCATCAGTTGTCACCGGCGGCTTTTCGCCCTTTTCCAGGCTTTCGTAGAAAGCGGCCATCTGCCCATCGAACCGGCGGCCAACGGGCGGCAGGTCGCTTATCAGAGCCTCGATCTTGGCCCCGACCTCCTCATTGGCGGGAATGATCCGCCAGGGACCGTCACCCGGTGAATAGGCCGAGTGGTTGCTCTCAAACGTCACATGTTCGTAGGCCAGACGCAAACGGCTGATTTCCTCTTGGGAGCCGAGCGTTGTCGTTAGCGATACCAGCGCACCGTTCTTCATCAACAGGCTGGCGGATACGCAATCCTCAACCTCTATTGCGTTGACGCGGGTCGCCGCGCGGGCAAACACACGGTCAACCGGGCCCATGAGATAGGTCAGCATATCGTGGAGATGGATGGCGTGTGTCATCAACACGCCGCCCAATTCCGTTGCCCAACGCCCGCGCCATGGGTTGTCATAATAATCAGCACCCCGGTTCCACAGGGTTTCTGCGGTACCGACGTAGGGCTTGCCCGCCAGACCGCTTTCAATGATGCGCCGCGCCTGTTGAACGCCATCGCCATATCGATACTGGTAGATAGGCATCAACATGCCTTTGGCGCTCTTCTCTGCCGCCACAACCTCGTCCAGTTCTGCAAGTGAGCCGGTCAACGGCTTTTCGCAAACGACATTTTTGCCGCAGGCAAGCGCCTGAAGAACAAGCTTGGTGTGGATGGCGGGCGGCGTGCAGATATCGATGATGTCGATATCCGGCATGGCCATCAGCTCATCCGAGGACGTTGTGCGACCGACTACATTGAACTCATCCGCCACCGCATTCAGCCGCGCCTCATCCAGATCGCAAAGGACAGTAACCTCATATTTATCCGGGTGCATGGCATAGCCCTCGGCGATATGGGATCGACCGATGCCGCAACCGATGATGCAGACTTTATACCGCTTAGCCATGCTTGTGGCCCTCCGCAATCTGCTGCGCTTTCAGTGCAATTTCCATGGCCGCGAAGCAGCGGGCCTGCGGCATGGCGGTTTCGGTGCGGTTGCGAATATCGGATAGAAGCTGTGGCCCGTAAGGCAATGGCACATCGGCGCAATCGATATGTGTCACGCCTGCCTTGTCTGTGAGGAAGAGGTGATCGCCGCCCTCGCGCCCGGCAATATCGACATTCTTGCGTATCTCGATAGCGCCTTCCGTACCCGTGATGAAAAGCCGCCCGTCTCCCCAGCTGGGCAGACCATCCGGCGTGAACCAGTCGACGCGGATAAAACCGTCGGCATCATCGGTGCAAAGATGAATATCTCCGCTATCCTGCAATCCCGGCCATTGCGGGTTGGCGCGGTTTGAGACCTTTGCCGAGAGAATGTCCGCCGTCATGGAATTGGTGAAAAACAGGAACTGCTCGCACTGGTGCGAGGCAATATCCACCAGAATGCCGCCATAACGTGCGCGCTCGAAAAACCATGCGGGTCGTGTTGGCGCACGCAGGCGGTGCGGCCCGAAACCGGCCGTTGAGACCACCTTGCCGATAGCGCCAGCGGCGATCAGTTCGCCCGCTTTCACTGTCGCACGGTTTTCGAAATGTTCGGAATAGAGCACCGAAAAAATGCGACCTGTCTCGGCCTGTACGCGTTTGACCTCATCCAGCTGGGCAAATGAGACCATGCCCGGCTTGTCCGTCATCACATCCTTGCCTGCGCGCATAGCTTCAATGGCAAGCGGCGCGCGCTCATCGGGAATGGCAGCGGTGATGATGAGATCGATGGAGGGATCATCCAGCAACCGGCGTTTATCATCAACGCGCGGCACGCCGCTAAAGGCTTCCGAGTATTCCTTGGCGAGATGATCCTCGATGGCGTGAAAGCCGACATGCTCTGCGCCTGCGGCAAGCAGGCAGTTCGTCTGACCGAAAATGTGATTGTGGTTGATACCGATAGTCGCAAATCGAACGGGTTTCATTATCCAAGCCTTGATGTTTCAGCGTTTCATGCCGGTTGTGGCGATGCCCTCGATCAGGAGGCGCTGGAAGAATAGGAAAAAGAGAAAAACGGGAACGAGCGAGAGGTTCGACATGGCAAATAGCGCCGTCCAGTCCGAGCTTCCGGTACTGTCCACGAAGGAGCGAAGACCGAGCTGCACGGTGTAAGTGTTGATATCGTTGAGGTAGATGAGCGGCCCGAAGAAATCATCCCAGGTCCAGATGAAGGAGAAGATCGCGGCGGTTGCCAACACAGGTGAAGAGAGCGGCAGCATGATCTTCCAATAGATGCGGAAGGGGCTGCACCCATCCATAACCGCTGCCTCATCCAGTTCGCGCGGAATACCCCGGAAGAACTGCACCATCAGGAAAATGAAGAACGCATCTGTCGCCAGATACTTCGGCACGATCAGCGGCAGAGACGTGTTCACCCACCCCATTTCCAAAAACAGGATATATTGCGGAATGAGGACCACATGGTAGGGCAACATCAGCGTGCCCAGCATCAGCGCGAACCAAAAATTCCGACCGCCGAAACGGAGACGCGCAAAGGCAAAAGCCGCCAGCGAGCACCCCGCCACGTTGCCAATGGTGGCAAGCACCGAAATGAAGAACGAATTCCAGAAGAACTTTCCGAAAGACACCTGAAGGCCGGTCCAGCCTCTGACATAGCCGCCCAGATCCACTGCCGAGGGAATGAGCGACGACGAACCGAACAGCTCATCCTGCGGGCGGAACGAGCCTGATATCATCCACAGGATCGGATACATCATGGCAATGGATGCGGCGATCAGCACCATGTGCAGCAGCGCCGATTTCCATAGCGGACGGTTCACCCCTTGGCCGGGACGTAATGATGAGACGGCATCAGTCATCGTAATGCACCCAATATCGCGCGCTCAGAAACGAGAAGGCGGTAAAGAGCGAAATGATGATAACCAGTATCCACGCCAGTGCGGAGGCATAGCCCATGCGGAAGAAACCGAAGGCTTCCTGATAGAGATAGAGCGTGTAAAACAGCGTCGAGTTGATGGGACCACCGGAGCCATCCGATATGATGAAGGCTGGCGTGAAGGCCTTGAAGGCATCGATGGTCTGGATCACCGCATTGAAGAAGATGACCGGCGTCAGCAGCGGCAGGGTTATGCGGAAGAACTGACGCGCCTTGCCAGCTCCATCCATATCCGCTGCCTCATACATATCCTGCGGTATCTGACGAAGACCGGCGAGGAAGATGATCATCGGCGAGCCGAACTGCCAGACAGACAGAATGACCAACGTGTAGATGGAGTAGTTCGGGTTTGAAATCCAGCTTGGGCCTTCAAAGCCGAAGAGCTGCCACAGCACCATATTGACCAGGCCATCGGACGCGAACAGCTGGCGCCACAGAACGGCAATGGCAACACTCGATCCCAGCAACGACGGCAGGTAAAAGACCGCGCGATACATTGTCAGGCCCTTGATGCCGCGATTGAAGGCCATCGCAACCATCAGCGCGAAAATCAGCTTCAGCGGTACGGAGAGAATGACGTAGGTAAAGGTCACCGTCATTGCAGCGGCAAATTTCGGGTCCGCTGTGGCGATCCGCACATAGTTGGCCGCACCGACCCAATCGGGCGATTGCAGCAGATCGTAATTGGTGAAAGACAGGTAGAGCGAAGCCAGCGCCGGACCGAGCGTCAGCCCGAAAAAGCCGATCAACCACGGCAGCAGAAAGACATAGGCGTGAACATTGCGGTCGAACATCTTGCGCACACGGCCTTGCCTTGGGAGAGCCGCAGCGCGGCCCTCCCTCTGGATCGTATCGGATTGGAACGTCATGAGTGTTTACTTCCGCTTGATAACGGTTTCCGCTTCCTTGACGAGCTTCTCCCCGCCCTGTTCCGGCGTGATCTTGCCGAACGCGACCTCTTCCGAGGTGCGCTTGAGAACAAAAGCAAACTCACCGGCGCCCGGAGGCGGTGCTGGCGGCAGCGGCCCGACATTTGGCGTGACTTCGGCGATATATTCCACCATCGCCTTGCTGACATCGTTGAGCTTCGGGCTCAGTTGCTCGCGCATGGATGCAGAGGCTGGAACACCACGCTCGACGCCCAGAATATCAACGCCTTGAGGCACAGCCACGAGGAAGTTGATGAAATCAACCGCCGCCGCAATGCCAGCGCTGCCATTGGCCACACTCATCAACATGGAAGGTTTGAGGTAGTGGCCTGATGGCGTATCCTTGGAAACCTTCGGGTATGATGTGATAGACAATTTCGCCTTGTTGACCGTCTGATAGCCAACGAACTGGTTGGAATGCGCAAATGCCGTTGCCGCCTTGCCAGTCGTCAGCGGATTGCTTTCAATGTTCAGCTGGTCAAGCGCCTGAATATCGGCAGGAACGCAGGCACCGGCCTCGCGCATATCCGCCCACATCGCAAACCATTGCGTTGCATCCTTTGCATTATAGCCAATGCCGCCCTCTTCGCTGAAAAGAGATTTCTTGTTCTGTCTCAGCCAGTTTTCAAAGCTTGGCTCAACGCCACTCGCATCAGCCGTGGCATAATAGCCGGGCTTCGGTTTGTTTTTGCCGAACTCGACCGCATTCTTTGCAAACTCCTCCCAGGTTTGCCCCGCTGATGGCGGCTTGGCACCCGTTTTCTCCCAGCCTGCCGCATCAAAAAATACCGCGCTTGAATTCACGCCGAGATTGATGCCGTAAAGCTTGCCATCGACACGGCCTGAATCGATGTTCGGCGCACCGAAATCATCGATCTTCAAACCCTTGCCGAGATACTCATCGAGCGGCGCAAGAGCACCGCGCCGCGCATATTCGAAAATATAGCGGTAATCCATCTGAATGAGGTCAGGCGCATTGCGGCCGGCGACCTGCGTGGCAAGGCGCGGCCAATAATCCGACCAGCCCGCAAACTCACCGGCAATATCGAGATCGGGTTTGACCTGTTTGAAGGCGGCTATCGCCTTGTTCGTGCGGTCCGCACGCTCTTGTGATCCCCACCAGAGCAGGCGAATGCGCGCCGCCTGCGCAAATGCAGATCCCCCACCCACTGTCGCGAGCGACAGTGCGGCCAGACCCGCGGTCAAAACCGCACGTCTTTGAATCATCATGGACATTGGCAACTCCTCCCTAATTGACTGCCAAATTAAATGATGCTGATAAACAGCGCTTGCCGTTTTATAACTATCTGGTTACATGGGAACACTGTTCAACAGCGTTGTCAAGCGGTCACTAAAAATGGATGAAGGCAAAAAAATCGTTTCAGAAAACGTGACCGACGCGGCGGAAAAGAAGAAGCGTGTGACCACACGAAAACCGGCCGTTCAATCACGAAACCCGGAACGCACCCGTGCGGCCATTCTCGAAGCCGCCCGCCGCGAGGTTGCCGCCAAGGGCCTTGCCGGGGCGCGGATTGACGTGGTGGCCAGACGTGCTGGCACCAACAAACGCATGATCTACCACTATTTCGGTGACAAGGACGCGCTCTATCTGGCGGTGCTCGAAGATGCCTATCAACACATTCGCAATGCCGAACACCGGCTGGACCTTGCGCGCAAACAGCCGGTTGATGGCCTGCGCGAGCTTGCCCTCTTCACCTGGCATTATTTTCTCGATCACCCGGAATTTCTGAGCATTCTGGCAACAGAAAATCTTAATCAGGCCAGATACTTGCGTCAATCTGCCAGCATTCCTGAAATGCACTCCAATTTCATTTCCGAGCTGAAGGACGTGCTGCTGCGCGGTGAAAAGACCGGCGATTTTCGCGCCGGACTGGACCCGGTCGATGTCTATCTGACAATTGCCTCGCTCGGCTTTTTCTACCTTTCCAACCGGTTCACGCTGTCTACGATCTTTCAGCGCGATCTTGCGGCACCTGCCGAGCTGGAGCGTTGGGGACAGCATATCGTTAATACGGTCATTGCTGCACTGCGGCCATTTTGAACGGCCAACCAAATTTTCCAAGCAAGAACAAACGCTCCATACTTCGCACGTGCGAAATGGAGATTAGGTAGAAGACGCTGGCAGCCATCAGGTGAACCGCTCGGATGATTTAAGCCGTGATTTTTCACATGAAAATCTTCTTGACAGAAATACCGTTTCCCAACCACAAATAACCAACTGGTTACAAGTTTTGAAAAACTGAAGACTGCGCCTTAACGGGAGTGAGGCGCCTTGGGAGGAAAATTTCATGCAGCGTATCGGCGTCATCATGCACGGCATTACCGGCCGTATGGGATATAATCAGCACCTCGTTCGCTCTGTTCTTGCTATTCGCGATCAGGGTGGCGTGACATTGAAGAGCGGCGAGAAGGTCATGCTCGATCCCATCCTTGTGGGTCGCAATGGCTCAAAAATCGAAGAGATTGCCCGCAAACATAATGTGGCGCGCTGGACGACGAACATTGATGCCGCTCTCGCAAACCCCGATGACACACTGTTTTTCGACGCAGGCACGACGCAGATGCGCGGAAGCCTGCTGACCAAGGCCATCAAGGCTGGCAAGAATGTCTATTGCGAAAAGCCGATTTCCGACAACATGGATGAGGCACTTGCCGTCGCTAGACTGGCAGAAAACGCTGGCATCAAGCACGGAGTTGTTCAGGACAAGCTGTTCCTGCCGGGCCTGCGCAAGCTTGCCATGCTGCGCGACAGCGGCTTTTTCGGTAAAATTCTGTCGGTGCGCGGCGAGTTTGGCTATTGGGTTTTCGAAGGCGATTGGCAGCCAGCCCAGCGCCCCTCCTGGAACTACCGCCAGAAGGATGGCGGCGGCATTATTCTCGATATGCTCTGCCACTGGCGTTATGTGCTCGACAATCTTTTTGGCGAGGTCAAAGCCGTCAGCTGCCTTGGCGCGACCCACATTCCGCAGCGTTTTGATGAGCAAGGCAACGCTTATGTGGCCGATGCAGATGACGCCGCTTATGCCACGTTCGAGCTGGAGGGCGGCGTGATTGCCCATATCAACTCATCCTGGGCAGTGCGCGTTCGGCGCGATGATCTTGTCACATTCCAGGTGGATGGCACGCATGGCTCGGCGGTAGCGGGACTTACAAAATGCTGGACGCAACATCGCACCAACACGCCAAAGCCGGTCTGGAACCCCGACCAGCCGCAAACCATCGATTTCTACAAGACCTGGCAGGAAGTGCCTGACAATGTGGTTTACGACAATGGCTTCAAGGCGCAGTGGGAGATGTTCGTGCGCCATCTGGCCGGTGATGAACCATGGCCTTACGGGTTGATGGAGGGTGTCAAGGGCGTGCAACTGGCCGAGCTTGGCCTGAAATCCTGGAAGGAGCGCCGCTGGCTCGACGTTCCCGCAATCGTTTGAGGAGGCAGACATGACCGAGCTCAAACTACCGAGAGACGACCGCTCGATTGAAACCTACACACTCAGCGGCACTCCGATTGCGCTGGAAAAACGTCAACCCTCCGATTTCAACCGCGTGGCCTATGCCGCCGCCCACGTCGTGGCCGACCCTTTCGCAGACAATGACCCGTGGCTGACGCCCGCTATCGATTGGGAGGGAACCTTACGCTTTCGCCATCGCCTCTGGGATCTGGGCCTTGGCGTTGCTGAAGCCATGGATACCGCGCAGCGCGGCATGGGGCTTGGCTGGCCGCAGGCGCAGGAACTCATTTCCCGATCGCTGAAAGAAGCCGCGACCCGCAGGGATGCGCTGATTGCCTGCGGCGTGGGAACAGACCATCTGATCGGCACGCACGATAGCCTCAACCAGATCATTGACGCCTATCTGGAACAATTGGATTTTGTTCAGGGCGAAGGCGGGCGCGTGATCTTGATGGCAAGCCGTGCACTGACCGCCAATGCAAAATCGCCGGATGATTATCTGGAAACATATGCCCGTGTTCTGGCCCATGCCAACGACAAAGTCATCATTCACTGGCTGGGTGAAATGTTTGACCCGGCGCTTGAGGGCTATTGGGGCGCAAGCGACCATATGGCGGCCATGGATACCTGCCTTGATATGTTGGCAGCAAACGCCGACAAGATCGATGGCATCAAGATTTCGCTTCTGTCAAAAGAAAAAGAAATCGCCATGCGTCGCCGCCTGCCCGCCGGTGTGCGCATGTACACAGGCGATGACTTCAACTACGCGGAACTGATAGCCGGTGATGAGCACTGCCATTCCGATGCGCTGCTGGGCATTTTCGACGCGATTGCGCCTGCCGCATCCAAGGCTTTGGCCAGTTTAAAGCAGGGCGACACCGCCGATTTCTACAAGGTTCTCGAACCAACCGTCGCACTGTCCCGCCACATCTTCAAAGCCCCGACCCGCTTCTATAAGACAGGCGTTGTATTTCTGGCCTATCTGAACGGCCTGCAGGATCATTTCACCATGATCGGCGGGCAGGAAAGCACCCGTTCCACGCAACATCTTGCTGAGCTTTTCCGCTTGGCAGACAAGGCCAATGTTTTGGCAGACCCGGATGATGCGACGAGACGCATGAAAAACCTGCTTTCTGTCAGGGGCGTGCATTGAAATGGCTGGCGCACCCGTTTTGAAAGTCAAGGACGTCGCAATCTTTGAGCGGCGTTTGAGCATGCGCATGCCCTTTCGCTTTGGCGCAGCAACAGTAACGGAGGCGGCCCAGATATTCCTTTCCGTCATCATAGAGGATGAAGGCGGGAGGACGGCCACAGGATATGCCGCCGAGTTGATGGTGCCGAAATGGTTCGACAAGAACGCCGACCTCAGCAACGCCGACAATGAGCAGCAATTGCGCCGCTCCGTGCATATAGCGGCACAGCTTGCGAAAGAGGCAGCAGCCGCCACCGCCTTCAGCCTTCACGCAACGCTTGAGCCACAGCAGCATGAGCAGGCATCGGCGGAAGGTCTGAACGGGTTGATTGCATCCTTCGGCCTGGCATTGGTAGACCGCGCGATTTTGGATGGTCTCTGCCGTTTGCACGATCTGGCGATTGCGGATGCCATCCGCATCAATTTGCCCGACATCGACACATCAACAACGCCGGATCTCGCTGGCTTCGATGTGTCGGGCTTCCTCAGCCGGTTGCAGCCGCAAAAGACGATCCATCTTCGCCACACGGTGGGCTATGTCGACGCGTTGACGCCGTCAGACGTAAACTCCCGCCGCAATGATGGCTTGCCGGAATGTCTGAGCGAAGAAATCGAGACCTATGGCGTCCGCTATTTCAAACTGAAACTATCTGGCAGACCGCTGGAAGACACACAACGTCTGATCCAGATCGCAGCCGTTCTCGACCGCCTGCCAACCTACAAGGTCACATTGGATGGCAACGAGCAGTTTGCGGATGAGGCAGCCGTCATCGGACTGATGGACCGCATCGAAGCGGAACCGGCCCTTCAGCGATTGCGTCAGTCGCTTCTGTTCATCGAGCAGCCGATCATTCGAACCGTTGCACTGTCAAAGCCGGTCAAGACATTGGCCAGACGCATTGCGCTTGAGATCGACGAGTCAGATGGCACCAAGGATGCGTTTCTTGAGGCCAAGGCACAAGGATATCTCGGCGTATCCTCCAAATCCTGCAAGGGCTTCTACCGTTCCCTTCTCAACAGAATGCGTGTGGAACAATGGAATGCGGAAACGGCGGGTGGCTACTTCATGTCGGCGGAAGATTTGACGACACAGGCGGGCATCGCGGTGCAGCAGGATCTGGCGCTTTCGGCGCTGATCGGCCTTGGCCATATCGAGCGCAATGGCCACCATTATGTCGATGGCATGCAGGGAGCCTCGGACACTGAAAATGCCGCATGGCTTTCCGCGCATGGCGATCTCTATGCAAATCATGACGGGCGCGCGCGGCTGCACATCGCAAAGGGTGCGCTTTCGCTTGGAACAGTGCTTGCCGCCAAGGGCCTCGGCGTAGCGCAATCCGCAGCACAGGCAACATTTCAATCGCTTCAATCCGGGGAGAAGACCATATGAGCCTTGAAGGTCTTTCAATCAATTTCGCTACCATCAAACAGGGAGGTGCGTTCGGCACCTTGGTGGACGCCTGCCTTGCCCATGGCATTACCACCATTTCGCCATGGAGAGATCAGGTCCACGGCGTTGGCCTTGCGGAAGCAGCGCGCATCGTTGAGCAAAACGGCATCAGCCTGAGTGGCCTTTGCCGAGGTGGCTTTTTCCCGGCAACGGATGCAAAAGGCCGCCGCGACGCTATTGACGACAACAAACGCGCCGTCGATGAAGCGGCAGCCCTGAAGGCCGATTGCCTTGTTCTTGTTGTCGGCGGTTTACCCACAGGCTCCAAGGACATTGAAGGCGCCCGACAGATGGTGGAAGACGGTATGGCCGAGCTTTTGCCCTATGCGAGGCAAGCGGGCATTCCGCTCGCCATAGAGCCGCTTCACCCGTTCTATGCTGCCGACCGCGCCTGCTTCAACACACTGAAACAATCGCTTGATCTCTGCGACAGACTGGGCGCTGGCACGGGCGTTGCCATTGATGTCTACCACGTCTGGTGGGACCCGGAGCTTGAAGAACAGGTGGCCCGCGCTGGTCGCAACGGCCAGATCCTTGCGCACCACATTTGCGACTGGCTGGTGCCAACCACCGATCCTCTCAATGATCGTGGCATGATGGGCGACGGCGTGATCGATCTCAAAGGCTTTCGCCGCATGATCGAACAGGCCGGTTTCTTCGGCCCACAGGAGGTGGAGATTTTCTCCTACAACTGGAACGCCAGGCCCATAAACGAGGTGCTCTCGACGGTGGTCGAGCGATACGCGTCGGTGTGTCAGGTCTGAAGCATTCGCATTGCAACGTCATCCCCCGCAACGGCAGGGGATGACGCATATGCCGATCAGCGTTCCTTGCTGACGCCTTCAAAACGCGAATACCAGGGGCTGACGATCATGCCTTTGACATCACTGCGATAGGCGGCTGTATCCACCACCTCGGAGAATGGCTGGATCGAGAGAACCGCGTCATTCATATAGGCTTGGATATCTTCATAGGCCTTGGCCTGCTTGGCGGGGTCGCGCTCCACCAGCGCCGCTTCGATCATCGCGTTCAGCTTCTCATCGAAGAAGCTTGTGCGCCAGCTCTGGTAGTTGGTGAGCTTGGCCTCATCGGCATTGTTGGGATTGTAGGCAAGGGAGCGCAAATTGTTGTCCGGATGCGGTTGCTGACCACCGCCGCCACGACCAACCAGAAGCTCGAATTTACGTTCGCGCATCGCGCCATAAATCTGGTCGCCGGAACCGCTGATCAGCTCGGCCTGAATGCCCGCCTGCGCCAATGTGTTCTGGATTGCCGTCGCGGCTTTCATGAACGGGTCTTCGGAGAGAACGCGCAGGGTGGTTTTGAAACCCTCGGGGTAACCAGCCTCCGCCAGCAACGCTTTTGCCTTGGGAATATCGAGCTTGAAGCCCTGATCCGGCAATGCGCCCAGAACGCCGGTGCTGATGGGGCGTTGGTGCAACTTTCCATAGAAAGGCATGACGGCCTTATCCAGCCCATCGTAATCGATCAGATAACGCAGCGCCTCGCGGACATTCTTGTTGGCATATCGCTCGTCTTTCATCGAAACGCCGAGATAGTAAAAGCCTGAACCAGGCGTGGATTCGATGGCAATTGCCTTGTCTGCCTGAAGCGACGTCAGGTCCGGTGCCTGCAAGGAATAGGCAACATCGATGTCGCCTTTTTCAAGCATCAGGCGCTGCGATTGGGATTCAGGCAGATGGCGCATCAGGACGCGCTTCATCGCGGGCTTTTCGCCCCAGAAGTCATCGTTGCGGGTCAGGATGATGAATTCGTTGGACTTCCATTGACCGAGCTTGAATGGACCGGAACCCGCCGAATTCAAGGTCAGCCATGCGGCACCCATATCACCGTCTTTTTCATGCTCCATCGCTGTCTTGCTATCGATGATCGTTCCGGGACCATTCTGACCAAGGATCATCAGCAACAGATTTGGATCATCCGGCTTTGGCAGGTTGAGAACG
The DNA here is from genome assembly GCF_053521645.1 of Agrobacterium sp. CG674. Taxonomy (NCBI): domain Bacteria; kingdom Pseudomonadati; phylum Pseudomonadota; class Alphaproteobacteria; order Hyphomicrobiales; family Rhizobiaceae; genus Agrobacterium; species Agrobacterium sp. CG674. The sequence goes on from NZ_JBNWDZ010000006.1 coordinate 51,273, forward strand.
AAGGTATGCTCATCCTTGGCCACGAAAAGCGTATCCGCTTCCTCCAGCTTGTAGCCGCGCGTCTTCAGAAAGGACGACTGCGCCAGATTGCGGACCAGAAGGCGCTTCAGGCTCCACACCACATCCTGCGCCGTTACCGGATTGCCGGATGCGAAGCTGACATCTTTTCGCAGATGGAAGGTGATGGATTTGCGGTCATCCGCAATCTCCCAACGTTCCGCCAAGCGGGGCTGGATGCTTCGGTCCTTATCCGACAGCGTAACCAGCGTGTCGTAGACATTGTTCAAGACCTGCACGGTCTCGCGGCCGGTAATCGCTGCGGGGTCGAGCGTCAGAATATTGCTCATCGTGGTCGCAACGACCAGTTGGTCTTTCGGCGTCTCGGCGAAAGCATCAAGCGGCATGGCGCCGATCAACAAAGCACCCACTGCTACTGTTGCAAAGAAATGTCTCATGTTTCCTCCCATTGGCCGCTCATCCATGACGGCATTAACTCAAGACCAGATCGGCACTCCTCTGCGACGACGCTGATCATTAAAGAATGGCTAAAACGGGCGCCACCAGCGCACGTCCCATATTGGCAGTCGCCTCACCCTCCAGATGCACGCCATCAATGGATGACGCGCTGGCAACGGTGCCAGCATCAAAAAATGCACAATTCACCTCTTCCGCCAGCTTTTCGTAGAGGGGCGACAGGCGCCGAGACTCCGAGATGCGCCGACCTGCGGCGGGCGCACCCGTCGGCCCCGCCACGCAGGCAGGGGGCGCGACGATCAAGAGGCTCGGCCGGAATGACCGAGGCTTGTAGGGAAAAGTCTCGACGATCTGGGCCAAACGCCGCATGCCAGACACCGCCGTTTCGGCCACGCCCCCATGCACAGGCTTGAGGTCATTCGTCCCCAGCATGATGATGACGAGGTCAAGCGGCATGTGGGAAGCAAGCGATACCTCCAGCGCCTTGGCACCATTTCGGCAGGCAGGCCCGGCATTGTCATCGTAACAGGTTGTGCGCCCGCCAAGCCCCTCAGCAATGACATGCGCCTTGCCTTCAAGACCCGCCTCCAGCACCTCCGGCCAGCGGAACTCACGCGGATGGCGCAATCCGGTCGCCGGGTCTGCACCCCAGGTCAGGCTATCGCCGAAGGCAAGGATCGTCTTCATCTCTGGCCTCACCGGACGCGATTGTTTTCGATGAAGTTGAAATCGATGTCCTCTCCCAGACCCGGACGATCAGGCACATGCACGTAGCCATCTGCGTCCATCGGGTCGGACAGGGATTTCAGATAATCGAAGCCATCATCATATTCGAGGAAAGGATGCAGCAGCCCACGCTCATACCAGCGGCAATTCTTGGTCGCGGCCACCACGTGCAAATTCATGGCCGTGTTGCCATGCACTTCACATTCCACGCCAAAGGCTTCCGCAAGGTGCATGGTCTTCAGGGCAGGCGTTATACCCCCAACATCATTGACGCCGGTTCTCAAGATATCGCAGGCACCCGCCTTCAACCATTCAGCCCGGTGCCAGTGCTTTCCAGCCGCACTTTCAGGTCCGACGACCGGAATATCGAGATTATCCGCCAGCCATTTGTAGGATGACATGGACTGCTCATCCATCGGTTCCTCGATCCAGTCAAAATCCAGCTTTTCCAGACCACGCCCCAAAGCCAGCGCATCGGTCCGGGAATACCAATGGAAGGCATCGATCATCAAATGGATATCGGGACCCACCGCTTCGCGAACGGCAGAACAGGCCTTGATATCCATCTTGACATCCGGCGCCCAACTGACAGGTGGCATCCACGTGTGCAGCTTGATCCCCTTATAACCGCGCTTGACGAGCGTTTCAGCAAAGCGCCCGTAATCTTCAGGGGTCGCAAGACCACCTTCAAGCTCGTCCCCACACATGATCGAGCCATAGGCGAGCACCTTGTCACGATAGCCACCGATCAACTTGTATACAGGTTGGTTGAGCGAACGGCCTGCCAGATCCCACAGGGCGCAGTCAACAACAGCCAGCGTGCGGTCAGTCAATTGCGCAGCAGATCCCCTTTGCCAATGCGCGAGGTCTTGCCACAGCCGTTCGCGATCGCGGTGATCGGCGCCGATAAGAACCTTTTTGACAAATTTTTCGATGAGATGGGGGCGAACAATTTCCGGTGCGGTAAAGGAATGCCCTTCCTGACCATCTTCCGTGCGGATTGTCAGCATGGCCTGCTCAACCTGATGCGCCGGACCCGGATGCGCGTGGCCGGCACTATCGGAATGGCGACGCGTAGTGGTTTTGAACACCCGCACGTCCACGTCGGTAATAATCATCTGTCCTCCCTCTGCAGCCCGGCGGCCACCGACACTATATTTGCATCCTATTAGACAGATATGCAACTATTTGTCAAACATGTATGACATGTTGTCTTTTTCGCATGAGGGCAGCAGCCAGCAATCCGCGAAAGGATCGATCCGTTGCCTTGTGCGTTTGTGTCTTGAGCGAAACTTTAGTAACGCTTGCGTCTTTCCAGCAGTCACCTGCACAATAACAGAGCCCTCCATGCCCTCCCAATCTGCCGGTTATTTATACGCGCTTGCGGCCTTCACCATTTTTGCCGCACAGGATGGCATTTCAAAGCACCTCGGCTCGGCCTATCCGCCCGTCCTCGTCGCCATGCTGCGCTATTGGGCTTTTGCGATTTTCGTGATCATCCTCGCGCTAAGATCACAGGCAGGGCTTCGCAAAACGGCCACCACTCAGCGTTTCTGGCTTCAATCCAGCCGCGGTGTCTTGCTTGCGGTGCAGATTGTTCTCGCGATCTTTTCATTTTCCATCGTCGGGCTGGCACATACCCATTCTATTTTCGCCGCAGCACCGCTCTTTGTCGCGGCGTTGTCTGTCCCGATTCTGGGTGAACATGTCGGCTGGCGGCGATGGTCGGCCATTCTGGTTGGTTTTCTCGGCGTGTTGATCATCCTCAAACCGGATGAGAGCGGTTTTGACCCGGCTTTGCTGATAACCTTTGCTGCCGCATTGCTGTCCGCGCTGTACAGCGTGCTAACACGCCTTGCCAGCCGCACCGACACCGCCATGACCAGCTTCTTCTACACCGGCGTGCCAGGCGCATTGGCGCTGACACTCATTGGGCCGTTTTATTGGGTTACAATGGCGCCAGCCGATTGGGTCTGGATGCTGGCCCTGTGTATCACGGGCATGAGCGGGCACTACCTGCTCATCAAAGCCTTCGAGCTGGCCGATGCCGCGACAGTGCAGCCATTTTCCTATTACCAGCTCGTGCTGGTCTCCATCATGGGCGTGAGCCTCTACGGAGAGGTGTTGAACGCCCACATGATTGTGGGCGCAATCATCGTCATCGCAGCCGGCCTCTTCACAATCTGGCGGGAACAAATGGTTGCCCGCCGGAACAAGAGACTGTCGCTATAGAACTTGGCGGGCTTTGGCCTCACAGCGCAACAGCATCCCGAACAGATCCTTCGGCTCATCCGGGTCCGCCAGCAGGTCCAGCTCGTCGAAAAAACCTGTGGAAGCGAGCTTAGACCTGACATAGCGCAGGGCGGAAAAGTCTTCGATTGCAAAGCCCACACTATCGAAGAGGGTAATCTGTCCGTCGCCCTCGCGCCCAGGTTTGCTGCCTGCAATCACTTCCCAAAGCTCCGTGACAGGGTAATCCGCAGGCAACTGCTGAATTTCGCCCTCGATGCGGGTTTGCGGCGGGTACTCCACGAAAATTCCTGAGCGAAGCAGAATATCCCTATGCAATTCGGTCTTGCCGGGACAGTCACCGCCCACCGCATTGATGTGAACGCCGGGGCCAACCATGTTGTCCGTCAGGATGGTTGCATATTGCTTGTCGGCGGTAACGGTCGTGATGATGTCGGCGCCCTCAACCGCGTCCTCCGCGCTCTCGCAGATCGTAATCGTGAAGCCGGAGCCCTGAAGATTGCGCTGGCATTTGATGCTTGCCTCAATATCCACGTCAAAAAGCCTGAGATGGTCGACACCCATGATGGCCTTGAAGGCGCGTGCCTGAAACTCGCTCTGTGCACCATTGCCGATAATGGCCATTGAGCGTGCGTTTTTGCGCGCAAGGTATTTCGCAGCAAGTGCCGATGTCGCGGCAGTCCGCAGGGCTGTTAAAATCGTCATTTCAGAGATCAACATCGGATAGCCGTTGCCCACGTCAGACAAGACACCGAATGCCGTCACGGTCTGGCGACCTTGTTTGGTGTTCTTGGGGTGTCCATTGACGTATTTGAAACCGTAGAGCTGTCCGTCGCTGGTCGGCATCAACTCGATGACACCTTCCATGGAATGGGACGCGATGCGGGGCGTTTTGTCGAACTGCTCCCAGCGCCTGAAATCCTCTTCCAACGTATCGGCAAGCTCAGACAGAAATATGTCGATGCCGACGTTCAGGACCAGCTTCATCATGTTATCGACACTGATGAAGGGGACGATATTGAGGTTTGGTAATACCATGATCCAGCCCTCCTCAGCCTGCTCTCGTCGGTCGGTCCAGCACGCGCTTGCCCATCAGGCTTGCGGTCAGGTCAACCATAAGGCGCGCAGTGCGGCCACGCTCATCCAGAAACGGGTTGAGCTCGACAAGATCGAGGCTTGAAACCAGGCCGCTGTCGCAGAGCATTTCCATCACCAGATGCGCTTCACGGAACGTCGCGCCTCCCGGCACAGTGGTACCCACCGCAGGCGCAATCGACGGATCGAGGAAATCGACATCAAGGCTGACATGCAGCAAACCATTCGCCGCCTCTACACGCTGCAAAAACGAGCGCAACAACACGCCAACGCCGTGTTCATCGATCATTCGCATGTCATAAATGGTCACACCGGTTTCACCGAGTGCGGCGCTTTCAGCCGGATCGACACTGCGAATACCGATCATGCAGATGTTTTCGGGGCTGACGGGATGCGAAACCTTGGGAAAATAACCTTCAAAGCCTTCGCGCCCGCTATAATATGCCACCGGGGTTCCGTGCAGGTTTCCACTGCGGGTGGTTTCCAAGGTGTGATAATCCGTGTGGGCATCCAGCCAAAGAACGAAGAGTGGCCTGCCCACCTCTGCGGCACGCCGGGCCACACCTGTCACGCTGCCTGCTGAAATCGCATGATCGCCGCCCAGAAAAATTGGCATCGCGTTTTCGCTTTCGCGGTAGGCGATTTCCGTCAATGCCTCTGTCCAGGCGACCGTTTCCGACAGGTGATGAACGGCGCTGTTGGGATGGGCAAACTCACGAAGTGGTGCGGGCGTGATGTTGCCTAGATCAACCACCCCATGGCCCAAATCTTCCAGCGCGGTTTTCAGGCCCGCTATGCGCAGCGCGCTTGGTCCCATCTCGCACCCCAGATGTCCGGCACCAATCTGCAAGGGCACCCCAATCAACCTGCATTCCATGAGCGTCTCCCTCGCTTTGAACTCATGAAATTGAACCATTTGACGATGGCAATATGAACAATGCATATTGGCAAAACTGATTTCACTTCCTACCAATTCGATCAATCGAGTTTGCAAAGTGGCACAATGGATCAACTGGACACGAAACTGATCACGCTTCTGCGTCACAACGGGCGACGCAGCATCTCTGATCTCGCGCTGGAAACAGAGACATCCCGCGCCACGGTACGGGCACGGATAGAACGGCTGGAGGCCAGCGGCACGATTGTCGGTTACACCGTCGTTCTGCGGGCCGATGCGGCAGCGGCAACCGTGCGCGGCATCATGATGATCGAGATCGAGGGGCATGTGACGGACAGGGTGATCCGTGCCCTTGGCGGATTTCCGGAGATATCCGAGATCCATTCGACCAATGGCAGATGGGACCTGATCGTTGAACTGAGCGCGCCGACGCTCAGCGATTTCGATTCCATTCTGCGCCGCATCCGTCTGGTACCGGGCATTACCGGCAGCGAAACCAGCCTTCTTCTGTCCACCTCACGCTCGACAAAGGCGCGGCTGTAGCAAAGCCATAAGCGTTCCCCTCGGTCCTCTCTTACGGTCTTTGGCTCTATCAACTTATGGTACTGGATTCACTCATTTAACCGATACCATAGAGACGTCAGGATGCCTGAAAAGTATAAGGGTTGAAAGCGCTACCAGCGGGCGCGATCATCGCATGAAACCTCAACCTTTGGCTTAATTGTTTCAGATCAGCGACAATTTGCTGCGCTGCGGCGCAAAAATATGCCAAACTTGTGAAGTCTCCTTCCTGTACAAGTTTGGCCTAATACAGCACCCCATGGCGTGACGACAAAAAAGTATCAGCAATTTCTCCGCAATGATGTGGAATGATCGGGCTGAACACTGGATGCTCCGGCCAACGTTCGAGGTCAGTTGGAGAGGAGCCAATGGCCAGCCCTTAAGGGGATGTAGCGTTTGAGGGAGAGAGTATCCATGCAACCCGATCTTGAACTGGTCCATATCCGCAAGGGCGAGTCTTTCGCAGCCTGGACGCATGGCTACCCGTTCCGCACGGTGCGCTGGCATTACCATCCCGAATATGAAATCCACCTTGTGGTAGCGACATCCGGCACGTTTTACCTCGGTGATTTCGTCGGCACATTCAGCCCGGGTCAGCTCATCATGACCGGTCCCAACCTTCCACAGAACTGGATCAGCGATATTGAAGAGGGCGAGATCGTCCCGGCCCGTTCGCTCGTCATCCAGTTCCCTGAAGCCTTCATCGAAGGTGCCTGCGCATCCATGCCAGAGATGGAAGCGGTCCGCCCGCTTCTGGATCGCAGCCGTCGCGGATTGCTGTTCGACGATGCAACCAGCGCGGCCGTGCGCCCTATCATCGAAAAACTGCTGGAAGCACAGGGCCTGAAACGCCTTGCCCTGTTCTGGGAAATTCTCGACCGTCTCGCGGAGGGGGATCACGAGGTGCTTGCGAGCCTCAGCTTCCAGCTTGATCTGACAAGCACTGAAGACAGCGGTATCAACCGTGCCTTGTCTCACTTGCGCGAGAACCTGACCGATCAGGTTGAGGAAAGCGAGCTTGCGGAAATGTTCGGCCAAAGCCCGAGCACATTTTCGCGGGCCTTCAAGCGCCACACCGGCACGACGCTGGTTCGCTACCGCAACCAGATGCGCATCGACCTTGCCTGCAAGATGCTTTTGGCGGACCTCGACGTCAATGTCGCAGAAGTTTGCTACGAAGTAGGGTTTTCAAACCTGTCCAATTTCAACAGGCATTTCCTGAAGTTGAAGGGAATGTCTCCATCCCAGTTCCGCACGACATTCACGGCGCAAAAGGCGTTCATGATGGCGGACTGATCGAGCCTGACAATCTGACTTTAAACCATTCGGGCAGCGGTCTGCTGTCTGGAAACGCGCAGCTATGCCTGCATTCATCCATAAGGGAGGAACCTAGATGAAAAAGATGCTTCTTTCGGCCACCGCCGCACTGGCTTTGTGCATCACACCCGCACTCGCCCAGGAAAAACTCAAGATCGGAATGACATTCCAGGAATTGAACAATCCTTACTTCGTCTCGATGCAGGAAGCCTTGAAAGAGGCCGCAGCCAGCATCGGTGCAGACGTGATCGTCACAGACGCGGCTCATGATGTTGCAAAGCAGGTTTCCGATGTTGAAGACATGCTTCAGCAGAAAATCGATATCCTGCTGTTGAACCCAACGGATTCAGCCGGCATCGAAGCCGCTGTTCACGCTGCCAAGGCGGCAGGCGTCATCGTGGTTGCTATCGATGCCAATGCCAATGGCCCGGTCGATACCTTCGTCGGCTCCAAGAACCGCGATGCCGGATATCTCTCCTGCAAGCATCTGGGCGAGGCGCTCGGCGGCAAGGGTGAAGTAGCCATTCTGGACGGCATTCCCGTTGTGCCGATCTTGCAGCGCGTCGAGGGCTGCAAGGCCGCCCTTGGTGAGTTCAAGGAAATCAAGCTGGTTGACACCCAGAATGGCAGGCAGGATCGCTCGGTCGCGCTCGGTGTCGTTGAAAACATGATCCAGTCCCATCCAAATCTCGCCGGTATCTTCTCGGTGAATGACGGTGGTGCCATGGGTGCACTTGCAGCCATCCAGGGTTCCGGTCGAGATATCAAGCTGACCTCTGTCGATGGCGCACCAGAAGCGGTCAAGGCCATTGCCGATGGCACCAACTTCATCGAGACGACGGCCCAGTTCCCGCGTGACCAGGTTCGTGTTGGCCTTGCCATGGCGCTTGCCCAGAAGTGGGGTGCCGTTGTCGTGCCGAAGGAAGTGCCGATCGACGTGCGCGTTGTGGACAGCAAGAACGCCGCTGAATTCAGCTGGTAAAGAGCCGCTAGCTAACCTGCACCCGCGGCGATGTGGGTGCAGGATTTTTCAACGACCGAGGAGAGCAGAATGCTTGAACTCAAAGGGATCAGAAAAAGCTTTGGCCAGATCGAAGTCCTGCGTGGCGTCGATCTGACAGCGCGCGCAGGAGAAGTTCACGCACTTCTTGGCGAAAACGGCGCTGGCAAGTCGACGCTGATGAAAATTCTCTGCGGCATCATAAAGCCGACGGACGGCGCGATCCTGATTGAAGGAAAAGAGCATCAGTTTGCCAATTACGATGAGGCCATAGCCGCTGGAATAGGCATCGTCTTTCAGGAATTTAGCCTGATACCCTATCTCAATGCTGTCGAAAACATGTTCCTCGCCAGAGAGTTGCGCGGACCAATCGGCCTTCTGGATAGAAAAGCCATGCGCATTCGCGCAGCCGAAATCATGCGCCAATTGGCAGTCGATGTGCCTCTTGATGTGCCGGTCCACCGCCTGTCTGTCGCAGAGCAGCAGTTTGTCGAGATTGCCAAGGCACTCTCCCTCAATGCCCGCATTCTGGTCTTGGATGAGCCGACGGCAACGCTGACACCGTCAGAGACCGAACACCTGTTCAATGTGATGCGCACTTTGCGCAGTCAGGGCGTCGCGATCATTTTCATCTCGCATCATCTGGAAGAAATCTTTGAAATCTGCGACCGCATCACCGTGCTGCGCGATGGAGAATTCATCGCATCCTGCCTCGTGTCCGATGTGGACAATGACCGCCTTGTCGAGATGATGGTGGGGCGACGGATAGAGAATAATTTTCCACCCAAGACCGGCACGACAAGTAGCGCGCCCATCGTGATCGAAGTGGAAGAACTGCAACTCAAGAAGGGCGGCCCGATCTCGCGGTTCTCCTTGAGAAAAGGCGAGATATTGGGCTTCGCCGGTCTCGTCGGCTCGGGGCGGACGGAGACTGTGCTCGCCATGCTCGGGGCGCATTCCTTCGCGCGCCGCAAGCTCAAGATGGATGGCATCGAAAAGCGATATTCTGGCCCCGATGACGGCTTGGCCAGTGGCGTCGGCCTACTACCCGAAAGCCGCAAGGATGAGGGTCTAATCACCAGCTTTTCCATCCTCCAGAACATCTCGCTCAACAACTACAAGAAGTATCGCAAGAACCACTGGTTCATCGATCTGAAAAAAGAACGTCGCGATACGCAGGACGCCATGGATCAGGTCCGCGTCAAGGCGCAAGGCCCAGACGCCCGCGTCGATACCCTGTCCGGAGGCAACCAGCAAAAGGTCGTGATTGCCAGGTGGCTCAACCACGATATGCGGGTGCTGATCTTCGATGAACCAACGCGCGGCATTGATGTGGGCGCCAAAGCTGAAATCTATGCCCTGATGCGCCAGTTCACCGAACAGGGCTACTCGATCATCATGATCTCATCCGAACTGCCCGAAATTATCGGCATGTCAGACCGGGTCTGCGTCTTCCGCTCAGGCGGCATCGTGGCGACGGTCGAGGGCGACCTTGTGAATTCCGAAACAATCATGACCCATGCGACCACCGGGAGAGTTGAACATGTTGCCTGACGCAAACACCGACACAGCAACGAGATCCAACGGCCTGACCCTTGGACGCCTGCTGCAAACGCCTCTCGCTCTGCCCCTTGTCGGGCTCATTGTTGTCTCCATCATCATGGGGCTGGCGAGCGATAATTTCTTCACCCTGAACAATATCATGAACGTCCTGCGCCAGGTGTCCATCGTCGGCATCCTCGCGGTCGGCATGACCTTTGTGATCCTCACCGGCGGCATCGATCTTTCGGTCGGAGCGGTCATGGCCCTTGTCGGCACGCTGTGTGCGGGCATGATGGTAAAAATGGGCATTCCAGCCATCGCGGCACTGGGAATTGGCCTCTCCATCGGCATCGCAATTGGCTTGCTGAACGGAGCTCTCGTCGCTTGGGGTAAGATGCCCGCCATCATCGTAACACTGGCAACCATGGGCATGGCGCGCGGGCTGGGGCTGATCTATTCGGGCGGCTATCCGATCAGCGGCATTCCGAGCTGGATTTCTTGGTTCGGCGTCGGTCGCGCAGGTTTTGTGCCTGTGCCCGTCATCATCATGGTCGTGACATATGCCTTCGCCTGGGTGCTTCTCCAGCGCACCGCCTTCGGTCGCCATGTCTACGCGCTGGGTGGCAACGAAAACGCCGCACGCCTTTCCGGCGTGAAGACGCAGCGGGTGAAACTCGCCGTCTACGGCATTGCCGGTTTCACATCGGCGCTTGCAGCCATCATTCTCATCGGTCGGTTGATGAGCGGCCAGCCAAATGCCGGTGTGGGCTTCGAGCTGGATGCCATTGCAGCGGTGGTGCTTGGTGGCACTGCGATTGCAGGCGGACGCGGCCTCATCCTTGGCACTCTGATCGGCGCCATCCTGCTCGGCATTCTCAACAACGGGCTGAACCTCATGGGCATTAACCCGTATCTGCAAGACGTGATCAAGGGCGGCATCATCCTGCTGGCCATCTATATCGGGCGCGAATGGCGCTGAAATCATTGAACATTTTCAAAAAAACAGGAGAATACCATGTCTGAATCACTGCAAGGCAAGATCGCCGTTATCACCGGAGCGGCATCGGGAATTGGCCTCGCAACCACCGAAGCATTGCTGGAACAGGGTGCCACCGTTGTGATGGTGGACTGGAATGAAAAAGCTCTGGCCGAACTGGCCGCAAAACTGGGCGAAAAGGCCATTCCGCAGGTGACCAACCTGTTGGATGCCGATAGCTGCAATGCGATGATCCCTGAAATTCTACAGAAGGTCGACCATATCGACATCCTGTATTGCAATGCCGGGACCTATATCGGTGGTGACCTAACGGAAACCAACCCTGATGCCATCGACAAGATGCTTAACCTCAACGTCAACGCAGTCATGAAAAACGTGCATGCCGTTGTTCCGCATATGAGTGAGCGCAAAACCGGCGATATCATCGTCACATGCTCCATCGCGGGCCACTATCCAACCTATTGGGAGCCGGTCTACGCGGCGTCCAAATGGGCCATCACCTGCTTTGTCCAGACAATGCGCCGCCAGATGATTCCGCACGGCGTGCGTGTCGGCCAGGTATCGCCCGGCCCTGTCGTTTCAGCTCTTCTGGCAGACTGGCCAGAAGAAAACCTGCGCAAGGCAAAAGAGGCCGGTGCCTTGATCGACCCGAGCGAAGTTGCCGACGCCATCGTCTACATGCTGACACGCAAACGCACCGTCACCATCCGTGACATGCTGGTCTTGCCGACAAGCTTCGACCGCGTTTAAGACAAGGCAGGCAGGAGAAAATAGATGGCTCAGTATCTGATCGGCGTTGATGTTGGAACCGGCTCTGCGCGAGCGGGTGTCTTTGATACCTCAGGTCAGCTGCTGGCCGTCGCGAAGCGGCCCATCTCCATGCATCGCGAAGATGGCGGCATTGTCGAACAATGCAGCGAGCAGGTTTGGCATGCCGTCTGCGAAGCCGTGCGCGAAAGCGTTTCGCACGCGGGTATAGACCCCGCCCATGTGGCAGGCATAGGTTTTGACGCGACCTGTTCACTCGTTGTGCGTGGCGCTGGCGAAGAGACCTTGCCCGTGGGTGATCCCGCCCACCCTGAACGGGATATCATCGTGTGGATGGATCACCGAGCGGTCGAACAGGCTGACCGCATCAACAAACAGGGACATGACGTTCTGAAATATGTGGGCGGTCGCATCTCTCCGGAAATGCAGACGCCGAAACTGCTCTGGCTGAAGGAAAACAGACCGGAGATCTATGCGCGAGCAGAGCATTTCTTCGATCTGGCAGATTTTCTGACCTGGAAAGCTACCGGCGCATTGGATCGTTCCAGTTGCACCGTAACCTGCAAGTGGACCTATCTCGCCCATGAGGCGCGATGGGACGCTGATTATTTCCGCCAGATCGGGTTGGGAGATCTGGCCGATCAGAATTTTTCGAGGATTGGCCAAAGTGTGGTCGAGCCGGGCACCGCTCTTGGAACCGGGCTGACTGCGTTGGTAGCACAAGTCATGGGCTTGGCAGCAGGCACCGCCGTTGCTGCCGGCCTGATCGATGCACATGCCGGTGGTGTCGGCACGGTCGCAGCCGGTGGAGACGCCCGAAATTGCCTTGGTTACGTCTTCGGCACGTCATCCTGCACCATGACAACGACGGAAAAGCCGGTTTTCGTGCCGGGTGTATGGGGTCCATACTATTCTGCCATGGTGCCGGGCGCGTGGCTGAACGAGGGCGGCCAGTCGGCTGCCGGAGCCGCCATCGACCAGTTGGTGCAACTGCACCCATCGACCGATGAGGCAGCGCAGCTTGCGGCCACCGCCGGAAAATCACTGCCGCAATGGCTGGCAGACCAGGCGCTGGAGCACGCTTCTACATCAGCGAAAGCGGTTCGCCTTGCCGATCATCTCCATGTCGTCCCTGAATTTCTCGGCAATCGTGCGCCCTTTGCGGATCCCCATGCCCGCGCTGTCATCATGGGACAGGGAATGGAAACCGGCCCGGAGTCGCTTATTGCGCTTTATACCGCCGGGATATGCAGCCTGGGCTACGGGCTGCGGCAGATCATCGAAACCCAGGCGACGCATGGCGCGCCGATATCAACCATCAGCGTCAGCGGCGGTGCAGGCTCTCACCCGCTCACGCGTCAATTGCTGGCAGATACCACCGGCTACCCTGTCGAAATCACGGAATGCGAAGAGCCGGTTCTGCTGGGTTCTGCCATCCTCGCATCTGTCGCGGCAGGGCTTTACGACGATCTTCAAACCGCGATGCCCGCAATGTCGCGTGTGGCGATGCGCTGCGATCCGGATCAAACAGTCGCAGCTTTGCATGAGACACGTTACGCGGCCTTCATGTCGCTCCAGACAGTGGCACGCCAAATCCGCCATTCCATGGAAGAAATAGCCTGACCGCAAAGGCGGCATTTCGCATCACCACCACCGGCTCCACGCCAGACATATGAGGCTATCATGCAATTCTCAGGCAAATCCGTCATCATCACCGGCGCGGGCAAAGGCATCGGGCGCGCCTGCGCGCTTTTGATGGCTGAGCGTGGCGCAGAGGTCGTGGCTCTCAGCCGCACTCAATCCGATCTCGACGAGTTGCGAGCAGAGATTGGCGGGCGCTCCATCCGCGTGGATCTTGCAGATGCTGCCAGCGCACGTTCGGCCATGCGGGAGGCCGGAACCTGTGACTACCTCATCAACAGTGCCGGAACCAATGTTCTCGAAAGCGTCCTGGATATGACAGAAGATGGCTATGAGGCGGTCCTCGCCATCAATCTACGCGCAGCACTCATTACATCGCAGGAATTCGCACGCGCACGCATCGCCGCCGGTGGTGGTGGCGCCATCGTCAACATCACCTCCATTGCAGGGCATCGTGGTTTTCAGGATCATCTCTGCTACGCAGCCTCAAAGGCTGGACTTGAGGGCGCAACGCGGGTTCTGGCCAAGGAGCTTGGCCCCCACGGCATCAGGGTCAATGCCGTCGCACCGACCATTACCCTCACGGAACTGGCTGCAGCAGCATGGAGCGATGCTGAAAAAAGCGCCCCCATGATGGTTCGCCACCCTCTCAACCGCTTTGCTGAGGCCGAGGAAGTGGCGCAAAGCATCGCCCTGCTTTTGTCGGATGACAGTAAAATGATCTCAGGCGCTGTGCTGCCTGTGGATGGCGGCTTTCTGGCAGTCTAACGGCTTGAATGCACTCTGTCAGGGACGCGGAAAGGTCAATTTTCGGGGAACAGATCAGGCCACCAGCTGTTAGCGAAGGGAATCCATTTCCCGCAAGCAACAGATTGGACATATCATGGCCGACACAAATTACCCAACGCCGCCCTACGCTGACCAGAAGCAGGAGCCACCCGGAACAACCGCGCAAATGAGCCCGAAGCCCGATCACGGTGAAGAGTCGTATCGTGGTAACGGGCTCCTCGCAGGCAAGGTCGCGTTGATCACAGGCGCGGACTCAGGAATCGGCAAAGCCGTTGCCATTGCATTTGCCCGCGAAGGCGCACACATTCTGGTTTCTTATCTTAATGAGCACGAGGACGCCCAAGATACAGCCAAGTGGATCGGAGAAGCTGGGCGCAAGGCAATCCTCGTTCCTGGCGACATAAAGACTGAAGCACATTGCAAATCACTCGTTGCCGAAGCCGTCGAAAAGCTCGGTGCCATCGATATTCTCGTCAACAATGCAGCCTTCCAGCGCACCTATGCCTCGATTGAAGATATCACTGCCGAGGAATGGGATGAAACATACCGCACCAACATCTATGCTCCTTTTTTCCTCGCCAAGGCCGCAGTGCCATTGATGAGAGCAGGCAGCGCGATCATCAACACGACGTCGATCCAGTCGCGTCAGCCCTCCCCTAATCTACTCGCCTATGCCTCCACGAAAGGTGCAATCTCCAATTTCACCGCTGGCCTCGCGGCAATGGTTGCAGACAAGGGCATCCGGGTGAACGCAGTGGCGCCGGGACCTATCTGGACACCGCTCATTCCATCAACCATGCCAGCGGAAAAGACGGCGAGCTTTGGTGCTAACACGCTGATGGAGCGCGCAGGACAACCTGCTGAACTCGCTGGTGCCTATGTTCTGCTGGCTTCTAGTCTGGGTAGCTACATGACAGGCGCTGTGGTTCCAGTAACCGGCGGCGAGATCATGATCTAACGTAACAGCGGAAAGATTCCTTTTTCTTATCGAAAATGTAGAATTAATTTAAATCGTTGTTTCCAATAGCAATGTGCGACGCTAGTTTCCTCTGTCGGCCTCTCGTGTGAATCTCTAAGTAAAGCAGATAGAGGCAAGCCTGCCCCATTTGATGGGGCGGGCCACCACCCGCCGACGCTCAAAATGGCGAACAATTTGGCAAAGAATAGCGCCGCCGCCCAGGCCAGGCGCCATCATCAAAGCATCTCTTCGGATGCTCAATCCTCTGTAATTCACCCAATAAATCGAGCAGCACGCTGCGAATCCGCGACATCGCGAAAGGAAATTTCAAGCGCTACCCTGCGTTGATAATAGGCTGCACTGGAAGCAAATTGATTTGCACCCCAAGGTAACGCCAAATCATCCAATATTTCATCTATTAATTGCAAAAACCAATGGTCTGGATCAATCAATATTACGGCGAATGCTCGCCTTCGCCGCCGCTAAATAGGCCAAACGTATGTCTTTGGCAGCTCGTTGTCTTGCCTTGTTGTCAGCTTTTTTCGTTTGCGTAAAAATCCCAACACGTCGCGGGTTGTATCTTTTGTCGTTGGCGACTCTGGCGATAGCAGCAAGTACGCAAGTGGCTTTCGTGCTTTCAAATGCGTGTTCGAATGTCAATGTTCCGCTGACAACGTCGGAGGCTTATGCCGCCAGCTTCGATTTTCAAGGCGGGACCGAGTTCGAGACTGGCAAGGAGTTCGTCTTCACAGTAAAAACGCAAGATTCCCATCCCGATGAAATGGTTTTTGGATCCGACGAAAGGAACGCGTCTCCTGTTGCCTACTGGAGCAATGACCTAAATGAACGCGGTGATTACAGACCCGTAACCGGTGCGGAAATAGACGAGGTAGTCATCGTCCCCATCAACGTTACAACCAACTACTATTTCGGGATCTAAGGATCGGTCCTCTCAGGCGGACGGACATCGCAGGGGCGATGACCGTGCGACCTAGTAGATCCGGAAGACGGAAATTGTTCGTGTTATCTCCGCCATACGTGAAGCCAATCGTACCGAACAGAGCCGTATATTCCCTGACGGCCAACTGTCGACCATCGGCCTGCATGTATCCTCGTGGGCACCAGTCAAATGCAAATGTGCATATGGAGCCAATATAGGGTTCTGAATTGCAAGCGGCGCCTGGCGTTGCGGTGGCGATCGCGGCAACTCCGAGAGCGGCACCCCAACCGCTTACCATTCCCAGGCTCGCCAATCCGCTGACCACGCTCCGAAGCGAAGTTTTCAACAATGTCATTTGTTCCCCTTCTGCATGCGAGGCATGCAATGTTAAAAGTTGCTTACTTTCAGACACCAGGCGCTTTCGGCGCATTGCCTCAGTAAACCACCACAACCTAGGGGATACATAACGGGCTTTATAATATTTGATAGTGCATGCTGAAATCGAGACCTTTTACGGATTTTTGAAGAATAGCCGCAAATGACAGCTCAGATATCGCGAAGACCCGCGAAGAGCGGCTCGTCCTTGCAGCCTTCCCGATAAAATACCGGGGGACTTCCCAGTGGCGCGGCGATCTGCACCTCTGTGCCGCCCACAAAACATTCACCTGTCCAGACATGGACCCAACGGTCACCCTGCGGCAAGTAAACGAAGCGAGTGTCTTTAGAGGCCTCCCAAACCGGAGCGACAAGCATGTCGGCGCCATAGAGATACGCGTCCTGAATCGTATAGGTCCGCCGATCATTCTGATAGTGCAGGAAGAGGGGCCGCTGGACGGGTAAACCACGTTCAACGGCCTGCGCGGACAAAGACTTCAGATAGGGCGCGAGGTGTCGATAGATCCGGGTCATGCGGGCAAAATGCGACAGGACTTCAGCGTCTTGGTCGATCTGAATATTCTCACGCGGGCGGTTTCCCTCATGCGTGCGCATGACGGGCGTGAATGCCGCCATTTCGGCCCAACGCATCATCAGCTCTGGTGTCCGCACATTCCCGAACAGGCTGGTGTAACCGCCAATATCCGAGTGGTGATAGGCATTGCCAAGAAGGCCTGAAGACAGCGCGCCAGATATGACCGTGACGAGGCCATCGTGCCGGGAAAAGTCCACGGATTGGTCGCCGCCCCATAGAAGCGGGCAATGTTGCTGCACGCCCGTGAACCCTGCCCGCATGAAGAACAGGGCATCACCTGTCTTGCCGCGCGAGGCGACGGCTCTGGCATTCACTTCGGCCCACAATGTCGGCCAAGCGTTGTGCATCAGCTTGGCGTCGATGCCATTCGATAGTGTAATATCGATTGGCAGATACTCGCCAAAATCCGCCATCCAGCCAGATAGGCCGTAGTCCAGCATATTCTTGCCAATGATCTCTTCAGCAAACCACTCAGCTGCCGCCTCATTGGTGAAATCAACCACGCCGCAATCAAATTCGCCAAAATCAACCAGTGCGGTCTGTCCGGCACTGTCAGTGGCGAAGTAACCGGCCTCATCAGCGAACTTGAAGAGCGGACCATCGGCGCAAAGATATGGATTAACGTAGCCCAAGAAGCGGATGCCGCCTTCGCTCAATTCAGCAATCTTGTCTTTGAGGCCTGGATATCTGGCCTCATTCGCCTGCCAGTCCCAGAACAATCGGGCACCAAAGGTGGTCGGCCTCAGGCCGACCCAGTCTTCACACCAGAGGGCGGACACTTGGACGCCTGCGCTGCGTATTGTCTTAAGCCGGGTGAAGGAATTTGCGCCGTCTTTGAGACCGATAATAGCACCATTGTAGACCCATTCCGGCAGCGGAGGCTGGCGCCCGAAGCGCGATGAGAGAACTTCGACCAATTCCACGAATGTTGGGGCAGCGAAAAGCTCAAGCCTTTCGGGAATGGCCCAAACCTCGATCTCGTGAAAAGCCTTCTGTCGAAAATCGAAAACGGAATACGCCGTCGTCTCCACATGCAGCGCATAGAGCGCAGACGAGACATAGGTCGGCTGTGGATAGTTGGTGTTGTAGTAATCGCCGCCAGCCTTGTCCTTGACGTTGGCCTTGAATGTGATTTCGCTTGTAGGGTCGCGCCCCACGCCAGGTTCCGATGTCCATAGCGGAAAACGGCGGCCACGCATGTCGAAATAGGACATCTGCTCGCCGCCGCCCCAGACATGCTCGTCGTCATCGGCTTTTATGCGGATCCATAGGCGATTGAGATTAGGATCGGGCGCATCAAACTTAATGGCATCTTCAGCAAGAGTCAGGATAAGACGCGGCGGCTGCCCTGCTACGTCGGAGAGCGAAATCCTGTCACCATCGATCTCAGCGTGGGAGAGCGGGCGGCGCTCGATCACATAGTCTTCGATCTCGAAATTGCCGCGATACATGTCCATCCGCTCTTGGCCATAACCGACAAAGATGGCTGGCGATGCATCACTGTGCTCCAGAATGACCCGCCCGTTCAGCGAGAGCGTGAAGCCAGTTTGTGTCTGTTCGAGTTTCATCGTGCTACCTTGAAAATCTTGCGATCCCGCGTTTCTGCCGCGCTCAACCCTTAATGCCACCTGCCGTCAGGCCTGAAACGACACGTTCCTGGAAGATGACGATGAGAATGGCGACCGGCACGATGCCGACGACGAGGGCAGCGGAAATGACGGGCCAGGGGAACGCGAATTCGCCCTGATAAAGCTGGATGCCCACCGGCAACGTGCGCAGGGATGGGTTGGAGTTGAACGACAGGGCCAGCAAAAACTCGTCCCAGGCGTTGACGAAGGCAAGGATGCCAGCGGTAAAGACGCCGGGTGCGCAAAGCGGCACCACCACCTTGAACAAAGCCCCCATCCGCGTGCATCCGTCAATCATGGCGGCATTTTCAAGATCGCGCGGAATGCCTTCAAAGAATGAGACCAGCATCAACGTGCAGACTGGCAGGCTCAGCACCGTGTATGGCAAAACCAGAGCGGTCCAGCTGTTGAGAAGGTTGAGCGCGCGCATGATTTCAAAAAGCGGAACCAGAAGCGTGACGAGCGGAAAAGTAGACACGGCAATGATCAGCGACAGGATCAATCCGCGATAGGCAAGGTTCAGCCGCGCCAGCGCATAGGCCGCCAGAACGGAAACGAGCAGGGTAAGCGCTGTCGACAGCAGCGCGACCATGAAGCTGTTGAACAGGAAGATATGCAGCGGCTGGTCGGAAAATGCCTGCATGTAATTTTGCAGCGTGGGCGCGTGCGGAATCCAGGTAATCGGCTTTGCCGTCAGCTCCGCTTCCGTCTTCAAGGATGTGAAGAGGATCCACAGTGCCGGAAACAGGCCGTTGATCAACAATATGCCAGCGGCGATGAAGCGCAGCGGCTTTCCAGACAGAAACGACATTGGACCTGATGGAGTTGTGGCACTCATGAGGACGACTCCTTGGTCCGGATCATGCGCAGATAAACGGCTGTCACGCACATGGACAGCGCGAACATAACAACGGCCAGCGCCGAGCCGTAACCCAGATCAAGAAACGATACGGTGTTCTGGTGGATATACATCGCAAGCGTTGCGGTAGACGTGCCCGGCCCGCCACCTGTCATCATGTAGGGAATATCGAAGGTCTGCAGGGCGGTGATGGTGCGGAAGATGAGTGCCACGACAATTGAAGGCTTCAGCAGCGGCAGGGTAATCTCGAAGAACTGTCGCAACCGGCCCGCACCGTCCACATCGGCAGCTTCGTAAAGCGAACGCGGAATGGTTTGCAGGCCCGCCAGAATAATCAGCGCCATGAAGGACGAGGTCTTCCAGATGATAGTCAGGCAAATGGCCGCGAAAGCCCAATTGGGCGAATTGAACCAGATGATGCCTTCAAAGCCGAACCTGTTCAGCACATCATTGACGACACCATATTCCGAATGGAAGAACCAGGCGAAGATCAGGCCCGCAAATGATAGGGGCAGCGCCCAGGGTATCAAAAGGGAGAGACGCACTGGCCACTGCATAGCGAATGGCAGATTTGCCATGAGTGCTAGACCAAGTCCCACCAACAAAGCACCCGGCACGGTGATGAGCGTGATGAGAACGGTGTTCCAGGTTGTTTCCCAAAACACCGGATCTTCAATCATCAATTCGTAGTTTTCAAAACCTACGAAAGCTGCGGGCAAACCTGACGTCAGGGACAGGCTGAAAAAGCTCGTATAGATCAAACGACAAACCGGATAGACAATGATCAGCGCCAACAGCAGTGCAGCCGGTGCCAGAAGCAAGACGGCCAGAGAGCGATCGCTGAGGTCCAGCAACCGCGTCCAGCCGGGCGGTGGCGCGGACTCATGATCTGCCGTTTTGGTTGATGATGTCGTTGCCATGGCTTTGTTCCGAGACATTGTGTGGCCTGGTGGCGAGATAAAGCGTCGCCAGCGGCGGTCGCACCATTCTTCTAAAAAACGTCCCCCTGCCGAAACTGGAAAGGGGGACGTCAGACATTGCACTGTCTCTTATCGCAAAATGCGCTTCAGACGTGCTTCAATCTGGTCCGCGCCCTGCTCTGGGGTGGAAACGCCCGCCAGAACGGAGTTGACTGTGGTGCGAATGACTTCGCTGACCTCGTTATAACGTGGGGTCACAGGGCGTGGCTTAGCGGTTTCGACCACCTTAAGGGCATCTCCAAACCATGGCGCGCTTTTCAGAACATCCGCGTCCTTGTAGAGACCGGCATAGGTCGGCAGCAGCGAGCCATTGACGGCCATGAACTTGGAAACATCTTGAGATGAAAGATATTCCACCAGCTTCTTGGCTTCATCCTGGTTCTTGGAATAGGCCGAAACGCCCCATTCCCAGCCACCAAGGCATGTTGCCTGCTCGCCACCGGTAACCGCTGGCAGACGCGCAACGCCGACCTTGCCAACAACTGCGGATTCCTTGCCTTGAGCCTGCGCCCAGGCATAGGACCAGTTGACCGCGAAGATAGCGTTTCCGGCCTGGAATTCCTTGCGGGTATCATCCGTGCCAACTTCGGCAATATTCTTCTTTGAAACGCCTTCATCGACAAAACTCTTCCAGAGGCTCAGCGACTTGATCGCCGCGTCCCGGTCGAAGGTCAGGCGACCGTTCTCGGTGAGGTTCTTGCCCTGGCTCCAGTAAGGCAGAAGGAAGGTGCACACAGCGCCTTCGATGGCTTTGCCCTGGAAGGAAAGTCCCTGGAGATTTGTATTGCCTTCCCCTTCAGAAATTTTCTTGGTTGCAGCCTTCAACTCATCCCAGGTTGTAGGCGGCTGAATGCCGTATTTATCCAGCAAATCCTTGCGATAATAAAGAAACTGCGAGTCAGCGAAGGCTGGCAGCGCGATGACTTTTCCATCCACCGTATTGGCACCTGCATAGGCGGGCAGATATGACGACATGTCCTTATTGGCAAAATCGCTTGTCCAGCCAGCCGCGGCAAATTGGGCTGGACGGACAACGTCAAGGATCAGCACGTCCAGCGACGTATCCTTCGCGGACATGACCGTATTCAGATATTGCGCCTGCGCTTCCGATGTATTGCCACCGGTTTCAATCTTGACCTTCACATCAGGATTGGACGCTTCATATTTGTCGAGCGCCTGACGCCATACCTGTGGCTGGTGCTGGCTCGATATATAGACGCTCAATGTCGTCTCAGCCGCAGCTGGCATGGCGAAAGCCAGCATCGTGCCGCAGAACAAGGCGCCGGTCAGTTTTGTCAAAGTCATTTTACCCTCCCGTTTGATGTTTTTGATCATGCGGTCCTCCCCGCATGGTATTCAAGCTTAGACTGCGCGTTCCGTTTGCGCGTCGAAAAGATGAATTTTTGCGGGATCGACCCCGATTTTCAGCGTGTCGCCAGCGCGGATTTGCGTTTCCGGCGGCATACGCGCCGTCAAAGTTTCCTCGCCTACTGCAAAATGGATCAGCGTATCGGAACCGAGAGGTTCCACGACCTGAACCTGACAGGTCAGCGCTATATCCGATGCGTCCACCCGGAAATGTTCAGGGCGAATGCCGACGATGACATTTCGTCCCTCGACCGCGCCCGCGTGACCTGGGGTCCGAAGCGCCGTAACCGGAATGCGGTCACCATTCACAAACACCAGATTGCCACCATCCACGCGTGCCTTGGCGAAATTCATGGCGGGCGAACCAACGAAGCCGCCGACGAACACGCTGGCTGGATGATTATAGACCTCATCCGGTGTTCCGACCTGCTCGATCTCACCGCCCTTCAGGATCACGATACGATCCGCCAGCGTCATCGCCTCAACCTGATCATGCGTCACATAGATGATCGTCGTTCCAAGCTGCTGATGCAGCTTCTTGATTTCGGTGCGGACTTGGCCACGCAATTTGGCATCGAGGTTCGATAGCGGCTCATCGAACAAAAACACCTGCGGACGACGCACGATCGCGCGACCCATGGCCACACGCTGGCGCTGGCCGCCAGAAAGCTGGCCGGGGCGCCGATCCAGCAAATGGGAAATACCGAGCATTTCGGCGGCTTCATTGACCCGCGTTGCGGCCTCACCGGCTGCAATGCCACGCACCTTCAGGCTGAAACCCATATTTTCGCGCACGGTCTTATGCGGGTATAGCGCGTAATCCTGGAAAACCATCGCAATGTCGCGCTCACGCGGAGCCAGACGGTTCACGACGCGATCACCGATCTTCACCTCACCGCCGGTGATCGTCTCCAGACCTGCGACCATGCGCAAGGTCGTGGATTTACCACAGCCGGAAGGCCCAACAAAAACAACGAACTCCCCGTCGTTGATATTGAGATCAATACCTTTGACGATGCGCAATGCGCCATAACTCTTCTCGAGCTTGGTAAGCGTAACTGATGCCATTCCTAATCACCCAACCCTCGCCGGGGCTCCTCTTGCGAAGAAGCATACGTCAGGATTGACGGAAATCAATAGTGTATCAATTTAATTTATTTCATTTGAAATTAAAATTTAAGCTTTGATTTTCCACGATAATTTTCGACTAATTTAAATCCCCAAATGAGGCAAATTGATTTCCGATTTCTTCTATAAGCAATATCGAAACCTATCTCAGCCGATTGACATAGCGGGCAACAAAGGGGTCATACCATGTGTGCGAGACCTCCGCCGTTATCCCCTCATGAGATGAACTGACCCTGAGAACATGCGGAACCGGCGCGCCGGATTTCGGGCCGAAGGCATCGGGCGACCAGTCGGGCACAAAGCCAAGATCGATGTGATCTTCGGCTTTCGCAATCCACAATCCCAGGCGCGTGCGGTAGTAGAGATAAAGAGACTCAGACAGGTCGTCGGCAGCGACGGTGTCGATAAAGGAGCCATCGAGCCATATCTCCTCAATGGCGGCGGCCTGGCCTGCGATGCGTCTGAGGCGGCGAATGCGGTGCGCTTCGCTGGAGGTTCCAAAAGGCGGCAGTTCTTTCGGCTTGAGTTCGCGACTGACGCTTAGGATTTCCGCCGTTGGAAAACCCCCGCCCGTGATCAGCTCCAGGCGGAACATGGCATAGACGCTCTTGGGATCGGTGACCGCCCGGATATAATTGCCCGAGCCCTGAATACGCTCAAGCAGGCCGCGACTATGAAGTTCAGCAAGCGTCTTTCGCAGGGTTCCGACCGCTATTCCCAACGTGTTCGCCATATCGCGCTCCGGCGGAAGCTTCTCTCCGTCGATCAGTCGGCCTGCCGTTATGTCTCGCACAAGTGTCTCAGCGATCTGGAGATACACAGGCAGACTTCCCTTAGAACTCCGCATTTTCAAGCACTCCCGGCATCCGGCAGAAATAATTGATACATTATTGATTTACTAAATACCTGATGTTAGTTAATTGGGCAACGTCCTGTGAGGAGGATTTCATGACGATTGTGCCTGTAACGTCTGCAGATCTTGATGCAGCCGAAGTGTCCTGGTTTTCAGCTCTCTGCTCCGATGATTACGCCTATCTCGGCGTTCCCGACGGTTCACTGCGCTCCAGCTGGGATCATTGCTCCTCCATCGTCAGGAAAGCTGAAGATCTCGGCTTTCGCAATGTTTTGTGCCCATCGTCCTATCAGGTCGGGCAGGATACGTTGAGCTTCGTTGCGGGCTGCGCGCCCATCACCGACAAGATCAATTTTCTGGCGGCGATACGCTGCGGCGAAATGCAGCCGATCATGCTGGCCCGCACTGTTGCCACGCTCGACCACATGCTCAAGGGCCGACTGACGCTCAACGTCATCAGCTCCGATTTCCCCGGCGAAGTGGCAGACAGCGCCTACCGCTATCGCCGCAGCCACGAGGTGGTGGAAATCCTGCGCCAGGCATGGACGCGTGAAACAATCGACCATGATGGCGAAATCTATCAGTTCAAAGGTGTGTCGACCGAGCCGGCCCGCCCCTACCAGCAAAATGGTGGTCCGCTGCTCTATTTCGGCGGCTACTCACCCGATGCGCTGGAACTCTGCGGCGCACAATGTGACGTCTATCTGATGTGGCCCGAAACGAAGGACCAGCTGTCAGAACGCATGCGGGCCGTCCACGCGCGCGCCGGAGCGCATGGCAGAACGCTTGATTACGGTCTGCGCGTTCATATGATCGTTCGCGACACCGAAATCGAAGCGAAGGAATATGCCGAACATCTCGTTTCGAAGCTCGATGATGAATATGGCCAGCTCATTCGCAACCGCGCTCATGACAGCATATCTCTCGGCGTTGCCCATCAGGCAAAGGCCCGTGAACTGGCAGACAAATTCGGCTATATCGAGCCAAACCTTTGGACGGGAATAGGACGCGCGCGTTCTGGCTGCGGGGCCGCATTGGTCGGATCGACAGATCAGGTCATGAGCGCACTTGAAGATTATCAAAAGATGGGCATTCGTGCCTTTATCTTTTCGGGCTACCCGCATCTGGAAGAAGCAGATCATTTCGGTCGCAAGGTCCTGCCGCAGCTTAAAACCTGCTCACTGCCCCACGTCCACGGGCGCGTACCGGCAGAAACACCTGCGACACCCCTTGGAATTGGAGAACGCCACTAATGGACCGCATCGAACTCACACCCGACCTTTCTTTGAGCCGCATCGTTTACGGCATGTGGCGTGTCGGCGATGACACGGATACCTCTGCGCGCCACGTTCAGGCCAAGATCGAGGCTTGCCTCGCACAAGGCATTACGACGCTAGACCAGGCCGATATCTATGGCGGCTATACGGCTGAGGCCATCCTCGGCGAAGCATTCAAGGCTTCACCCTCGCTGCGCGACAAGGTCGAGATCGTTACCAAATGCGGCATCGTCGCTCCGGCAGGCCGTCATTCGGCTGCCCGCGTCAAACATTATGACACGAGCGCAGAGCATATCAACGCATCCGTCGAGGCCTCCCTGCGCGACATGGCAACCGACCATATCGATCTCTTGCTGATCCACCGGCCCGATCCGATGATGGATCCTGACGAAACAGGCGCCGCTCTCGATGAGTTGGTGGCGTCTGGAAAAGTCCGCAGCGTCGGCGTTTCAAACTTCCGCCCCTGGGATTTCTCCCTGTTGCAGACCCATATGGAAAACGAACTGGTGACCAACCAGATCGAGCTCAGCCTTGGCGAAACATCCGCCTTTACCAATGGTGATCTTGCCTATCTTCAGGAACGCAACCTTGCCGTTATGGCTTGGTCACCGCTGGGTGGCGGCGCGTTGATGACCGCAGGCGGCGCACTCGCCGATGCGATGGCCAAAATTGCAGGTGATCAGGGCGTCGACAGCGCAGCCGTGGCCATTGCCTGGCTGCTGCGGCATCCTGCAAAAATCCTTCCGGTGCTGGGTACCAACAACCTGCAACGCATCGCCTCGATTTCACAGGCTGGCAAAGTGGTGATGGACCGTCAGATGTGGTTTGAACTCTACACGCTGGCAAAAGGCCATGAGGTGCCGTGATGACATCGCTCGACAGCACTCTTTCCGCGGATGAACACAGGTTCGTGCCGGATGCTGACAATACGCGCAGCTTCCGCACTGCGCTTGGTAACTTTCCGACAGGCATTACCGTCGTCACCGCCCAGACGCCCGACGGGCCGATCGGAATGACAGTGAACAGCTTTTCGTCTGTTTCGTTAGATCCGCCTCTGGTCCTGTGGTCTCCAGCCAAGACGTCGTCGCGGCATGATCTCTTCGCTGGCGCGATGCATTTTGCAATCCACGTGCTTGCTGCGGACCAGGGCGAACTGTGCACCCGTTTCACCCGTGGTGGTCTTGCCTTCGAAGAGTTGGCTTGGGAAACGAACGCCGAGGGGGTTCCCATTATCCCCGGCACGCTCAGCCGTTTCGAATGCGAGCGGGCATCGGTCTATGATGGTGGTGATCATTCCATCCTGCTAGGCCGCGTCCTGCGCGCAGCCCACCGCGACGGAGAGCCGCTTTGCTTTGCACGCGGAGCCATGGGCCGTTTTTCTGCCGTTTCCTAAGACAGAGCCGCACGTCGTGAAGGCGGCGGCCTCTTCTTTGACTTAAGGGTGCAGCGCCTCAATCACGACGAAATAACTGACCGCTATCAGCAGCAGCAGTGAAATCGTTGAGGCAAGGATGACGCGCCCGCCAGCACTGGCCACCGTGCGGATATCGACAGACAGGCCAAGGCCAGCCATGGCAACCACTGTAAATCCGCTCGATATGGCAAGCAGCATATCCACAAGGTTTGGCGGGATAAGACCGAGAGACCTGATAACCACGACAACCATGAAACCAATGATGAAC
Source organism: Agrobacterium sp. CG674 (assembly GCF_053521645.1). Taxonomy (NCBI): domain Bacteria; kingdom Pseudomonadati; phylum Pseudomonadota; class Alphaproteobacteria; order Hyphomicrobiales; family Rhizobiaceae; genus Agrobacterium; species Agrobacterium sp. CG674. The sequence continues at coordinate 77,974 of NZ_JBNWDZ010000006.1, forward strand.
CAGGGCACCAGATGACTGCGGGAGGTCGTGCGCCCCTCACGCCGGGCCGCCCTGCCATTCAAAATGCCAAGGGTGAAAATGACCGGCCCAAGCATGAGAACCCGCAGAAGTTTGATGACGGTTCCGGTCTGAACCGCAATCAGACCGGCGGGTGCGGCGGCGGCCAGAACCTGCGGAACGGCATAGACGGTCAGGCCAGCAATGGCACCATATTGGGCAGCACCAAGGCCTGCATAGACATAGAGAAGCGGCAGAAGGAGAACAGAGGCAACGCCAAGAACTGCAGTGAAAGCCAGAGCGGAGGCAACTTCATCGGAATTCGCTTCGATAACCGGAGCCACGGCCACAATCGCCGAATTGCCGCAGATGGAATTTCCACAGGCAATCAGCATTGCAAGCCGAGGCGAAAGGCCGAGCAAGCGGGCAACGGCAAAGCTCACATAGATCGACAAGGTGACGATGGCCGCTACAGAAATGATCAGAGTAAGACCGGCGTTTTTGATGGTTGCAAAGCTGATGGACGCACCAAGGAGAACAATGGCTATCTCAAGCAATGTCTTTGAGCTGAAACTGATGCCGGGACGCCATGACGCTTTTTCAGACAGCATTGTGCGGATGATGATGCCAATGATGATGGCAAAGACCAAGGGCTCCAGAAAGCCTGCCCCAAACAAAGCGTGCTGGATGCGCCCCAAAAGGTAGGCTGCACCCGCCACCATGACACATATCATGAGGCCGGGAATGATCTTACGAGGCTGGAAAAAATTCACGATGGTCTGTCTCGACTGCTACACTGAGACAGTTCATTTCATCTAATTTAGTTTACTTCCATCGAATAAATTTCTACGTTTCATTCGGTAAAACAGAACGATTTCCCATGACATTCGAACAACTCGCAATTTTCGTTGCCGTCGCAGAGCGTGAGCACCTGACGAAGGCTGCTGCGGCCATCAATCTGACGCCGTCGGCGGTCAGCGCCTCAATTCGCAGCCTTGAGCAGCATTACGGTGTCGAGCTTTTCCATCGCATTGGCCGGCGCATCGAACTGACCGATGCGGGGCGCATTTTCCTTGAGGAGGCACGCAAGCTTCTGGCCCGGTCGCAATCTGTGGAGCTTATTCTGAGCGAACTCGGCAGTCTGCAACGGGGCTCATTGAATGTCTTCGCCAGCCAAACCATCGCAAGCTACTGGTTGCCACCGCGCCTGATGGAGTTTCACAACAGGTTTCCCGGAATAGAGTTACAACTGACAATCGGCAATACACGCACCGTCGCAGACGCGGTTATCAGCGGAGAAGCGGATATTGGCTTTGTGGAAGGCGAACTGGATGAGCCAGCACTTGCGGCCTCCATTGTGGCCCATGATGAACTGGTCGTCGTCGTTGGTCCATCCCATCCCTGGGCGGGGAAAAAGGCCCTCGATGTCGATGATATCAGGTCCGGGCGTTGGGTCATGCGCGAAGTCGGCTCCGGCACACGGTCTGCATTTGAAGAAGCCCTGAATGATCTGGGTATCAAGGCGGGCACACTCGATATCGTTCTAGTGCTGCCGTCGAATGAATCCATCCTCTGCGCATTGCTGACCGGCAGCGGTGCCGCCACCGTATCGCGCCTTGCGGCAGAGCAATATATTGAGAGCGGTCGCCTATGTGAGGTGGACTTTCCCGCACCTGCCCGCGAGTTCCGTCTGCTCAGACACAAGGAGCGTCATGCCAGCAAGGCCGCACTCACGCTTCTTGAGATCTGTCATCAGGATACTTGACTCAGACGACGGCAGCCGAGATCACCGCCCGCCTAACCATGTGGCAAGCTCCTGTTCTGCGCGTTCCAGCGCGCTGTAATTCAGCAGCTTCCGAAGAAATGCGACGGTAACGGCCCGGCTGCGCAGATTATATTGGCCATCCGGCTCACCCTCGCCTGCTGTCTGGTAGACATTCAGCTTCTCATACAGGCTTTGAAGGCGGTTCTGAACGCTTCTGAGCGACAGGTTACGGCGGCGTGCAATCGTCTTATCGGTAAGGCCCAGCGCGACATCGACAAGAATTTCATATTCGGAATCACTGACACCACGCACGCGCCCCAGGCTCTTTTCCTGCATTCCGCGCACTTCGCGGTCGATCACGCATTGGGACTCAATGAAAATGCTGCGCAATGCGAGCCGAAGACGATCGTCCGAGGCAGACTTCAGCACATAGCCATAAGCGGCACCTTCCGGCACGATGCGCGAAACGCCACGCACATAGGCTTCGTCCGAGTAGTTCGACCAGAACAGAATGCGCGTATCGGGGCGCTCTTTCCAGATGGTGCGGGCAGCTTCAATGCCATTGCGCTCTGCCATTTGCAGATCCATGACGATATGCTCTGACCGATTTTCACGCGCCAGCTTTTCGCCAGCCCTACCATTTTCCGCTTCGATGACATGATTGCATTCTGGAAGTGCTGCGCGCACCGCCTCGTTGAGGTAGGAGCGATGAAGAACGTCGTCTTCCACGATCAGGACTTCCATCTCACAGGTCTCCCATGTTCTGAGCCGTATCAGCGAGCGTAATGCTGACATAGGTTCCCGGACCATGCCGGTTGTGACCCATTTCAAAGCGGGCGGAAATCAGGCGCGCGCGGGTTTTCATATTGCCGATGCCGAGGCCGTGGCTGGATGTGTGCTTGCCGAACCCGCTTCCATCATCGCTGATCGTTACACGAAGCCGCCCATCGACATGGCCCATATGGACATGGATCTTTTGCGGTTGCCCGTGGCGGATCGCATTGTTGACGGCCTCCTGAACAATGCGAAACAGCGATATGGCCACCGTTTGCTCCAACGCCTCGACCCGGCCCTCGGTATCATCCGTCACCGTGGTGATGATAGCCAGACCGCTATCGCGCACCGATCGTTCCAGATCGTTCTCTATCGCCTGGACGACGCCAAACAGGTGCAGGATCGAGGGTTTCGCCTCCTCGATGATCTGCCGCAAATCCTGCATGGAGTGCTGAAGGCTTCGCACCAGCGGCTCCAGCATTTCGCCTGATAGCTCGGCCAGATGCGTCATCTGCTCGATGCGGCGCGCAAGCCGCGTCAAATCGGCCAACGTCTGATCATGAAGGTCCATGCCGATACGCTGCCGCTCCGCTTCCAGCGCCTGGGTCAGCTTCAGCGCGCCCAGCCGCAAGCCTTCTTCGCGGGCATGGGCTTCGGCTTCCACGATTGCAGATCGCTTGGCCTGATCGGCTGCTCGGATGGCGAAGAAATAGGGCGCGAGAAGATCGGCCACCGCGCGGGCATTGGCGACATCCTCCATCGTATAGGCATTGGCCTCCAGAGAGGAACAACTCAAGGCCCCGATGATATCGCCATGAACCTTCATGGGAACATGCAGGCGGCTGTGAAGCCCAAGCTCTATGATCGGACTGGAAAATGCGCCTTCGAAATGAAATCTAGGATCTGAGCAGGCATCGCCACTCAGCAGAAAATCGACCTCTCCAGACAACAGCGACCGGATAGGACTCCCCGTCAGGAGCGCTGGCGGCTGCTGGCTCCAGGCGCTGTCCATGCCGCTCTCATAGGCGATGTGGAACTTGCCATCGATGAGCTTGATGCAGACATCAAGATGATCATGGGGAATGATATGGGTAATTTCAGTCGCGACGGCCTGAATGATCGAATTGAATTCGAGCTGGCCCGCGAGCAGTCTGGAAATTCCCATATAGTGATGAAACAGCGAAGATCTTGGTGTATCGAGCATTGGCCGACGCCCTCCCAAGCGTCTGCAACAGGGTTCCGTGGCGTTTGCACGAACCGGATGCCATTCTGCACCGTGGCAACGCCTGCGTCCTGCATAAACCCGCAGATATTCTGCGGGAACCCGCAACCAGATTGCCGGGATCAGCCTATACAACAAGGGCTTTCCCGTTCATGTTGACCATGTACTGGGGAATGGAGCCTCAGCGCAACGGAAATCTCAGATGATGTCGAGGAGGCATCACGGAGGTTTCTTTTCCCGGGAACGGGTGGGCCACTAGGGAGGAAAATCAATGGCTATCAAGAAGATGCTTCTGGCATCGGTCGCAGTCGCGTTTGCAGCACTGCCGATCACCGCGCATGCGGATACATCCGCCAAGAAAATCGCGCTTTCGAACAATTACGCTGGCAACTCCTGGCGCCAGGCCATGCTGACAAGCTGGGACAAGATTACTAAAGACGCCGTGAAAGCAGGCACTGTTGCTGCTGCCGATCCATTCACGACTGCGGAAAATCAGGCCACCGAGCAGGCGGCACAAATCCAAAACCTCATCCTGCAGGGCTATGATGCCATCGTCATCAACGCCGCTTCACCAACAGCCCTCAACGGCGCGGTGAAGGAAGCCTGTGACGCAGGCATCATCGTCGTCTCGTTCGACGGCATTGTGACCGAACCCTGCGCATGGCGCATCGCGGTGGACTTCAAGGCGATGGGCGAAAGCCAGATCGATTATCTCGCCAAGAAGATGCCGAAGGGTGGCAATCTGCTGGAAATCCGTGGCCTCGCCGGCGTGTCCGTCGATGATGAAATCCATGCGGGTATTGCCGCAGGCGTTGCCAAGAACACCCAGTTCAAGATCGTCGGTTCCGTCAACGGTGACTGGGCGCAGGATGTGGCCCAGCGCGCTGTCGCCGGTATCCTGCCAAGTCTTCCCGAAGTTGCCGCTGTGGTGACACAGGGTGGCGACGGTTATGGCGCAGCTCAGGCTTTTGCCGCCGCCAAGCGCGCAACACCGACCATCGTCATGGGCAACCGCGAGGATGAATTGCAGTGGTGGAAGCAGCAGAAGGATGCCAGCGGCTATGAAACCATGTCGGTTTCCATTGCACCTGGCGTTTCCACGCTGGCTTTCTGGGTCGCGCAGCAAATCCTCGATGGCAAGGACGTGAAGAAGGAACTGACCGTGCCGTTCCTGCGGATCGATCAGGCCAACCTTGAGGACAATCTCAAGGGCACCCAGAAGGGTGGCGTCGCCAACGTCGAATACAGCCTTGAAGACGCACAGAAGGCTATCTCTGCCGCAAAGTAAGCGGGCGGTTTTCACCTTCGAGCACAAACACACCGCAGCGCTGAAATCGGCGCTGCGGTGGATGCGAGGCTGTGGCAGCGGCTGCAAAATATGGCGTAACGGCTAATGAATGAATTCGACTCAACTGAAGAAGTGGTCGCGGCACGCGGCGTTAAAGTGGTGTTCGGTGCCGTCAAGGCGCTGGATGGTGCCGATCTCGTCATCCGCTCAGGCGAATGTCTTGGCCTTGTCGGGCACAATGGTGCCGGAAAATCCACCATCGTCAACGTCATCAACGGTGGACTGACCCCACATGAGGGTTCGGTTTCCTACGGTGGCAAGCCCAGCAGCTACGGAATTGCGGCTGCGCGTGCAAGCGGCGTGCGCTGTGTGTTCCAGGAGCTGTCGCTTTGCCCGAACTTAGCGATCAACGAAAACGTGCGCATCATGCACACGGACATGAAGGGCCGGAACTGGCGCAGCCGAGCGCTGACCCTGATCCGCACCAAGCTGGACGACATATTTCCCAACCATGGCATCGACTGCGACTTGACCATTTCGGACCTTTCCATCGCCGAGCGGCAGATGGTGGAAATTGCAATCAACTTTGCCGGCGTGAACGAAGAACCAAAGCTCGTCATTCTGGACGAGCCGACATCATCTCTGGATGCGGGTCTGGCCGAGCAGTTGATGGATTATGTCCGCCGTTTCGTTCGCGCAGGCGGCGCGGTGCTGCTTATTTCTCACATCCTCGGAGAGATCCTGTCGACTGCCACACGCGTGGTGGTGATGAAGGATGGCAAGGTTGTTGCCAACCGGCCCGCTGCGGAGTTCACCAACAAGACGCTGGTCGAGGCCATGGGCAGCGTGATGAAGGAACAGGATGGGCATCGCCAATCTACCCGCACATTCGGGCCAAAGGTTCTGTCCATGCCGCCGAGACAAGGCCAGGGCTATCCGTTCGAAGCCTATAAGGGCGAGATTATCGGGCTGGCCGGTCTTGGTGGGCATGGCCAGACGGAAGCGCTGCTGGACCTTTACACATCGCGCAACAGCAACTGGTTTCCCACGCGCCATCAGGATATCGCCTTCGTGGCCGGTGACAGAAGTCTGAACGGCACCTTCCCCCTGTGGAGCATTCTGAAAAACCTCAGCATCGCCTCGCTGCGCGACTTTTCGCCAGCAGGTCTGGTGAACCGCGCAAAAGAAGATGCGCTCGGCGAAAGTTGGAAAAAGCGGATCGAAATCCGCACGCCTGATGTCGACAACAAGATCCTTTCGCTGTCCGGCGGCAACCAGCAAAAGGTGCTGTTTGCTCGCGCTCTTGCCACAACCGCTGCAACGGTTTTGATGGATGATCCCATGCGCGGCGTCGATATCGGCACCAAGCAGGAGGTCTATGACATCTTGCGCGCCGAAGCTGCGAACGGGCGGACCTTCATCTGGTACTCAACGGAAATGGATGAAATCCGTCTTTGCGACCGGGTCTATGTGTTCCGCGAGGGCAGCATTCAGGCTGAACTCAAAGGCGATGAGATCAACGAACAGGCAGTGCTTGCTGCATCTTTTTCCGGAGACGCACACGCATGAAACTCTCGACCAACGCCTTGCGCCTCATCATTCCCGCAGCCTCGCTGGCTGTACTTCTGTTGGCCGTGTTCTACATGCAGCCGCGGACCATGAGTTATACGGGCCTCAACCTGCTGTTCAATCTCGCAGTTCCCATTGCGCTGGCAACCATTGCCCAGATGCTGATCATGTCGGTCAATGATCTTGATCTTTCCATGGGAACATTTGTCAGCTTCTGCGCTTGCGTCACCGCCACCTACCTGCAAAGCTCACCGCTGATTGGCATTCTGATTTTTGCAGCAGCGATTGCGGTCTATGCGGCGATGGGTGCGCTGATCCATATCCGCACGCTACCATCCATCGTCGTCACGCTCGGCATGAGCTTCGTGTGGGGCGGACTTGCGGTGCTGCTGCTGCCATCACCCGGCGGTGCCGCCCCCGGGTGGGTCCGCGCCATCATGACCGCCAAGCCAGCATTCTTGCCGATGGCCATCGTTGCCAGCATCATCATCGCGGCCATCGCGCATTATATCGTCATGCGCTCGTCCTTCGGTGTCTTGATGCGCGGCGTTGGTGGTAACTTCCGCTCCGTGGAGCGCTCCGGCTGGTCCGTCATCGGCATTCGTGCCGCCACCTTTGCGCTTGCCGGTTTCTTTGCAGTGTTGGCGGGTATTGCGCTTGTCGGGCTGACAACATCTGCAGATGCCAATATCGCCCTGCGTTACACGCTGCTATCCATTGCCGGTGTCATCCTTGGCGGAGGGGAATTCGTCGGCGGCCGCGTGTCGCCCATCGGCGCAGTCATCGGCGCGCTGACACTGACCTTGGCTGGCTCGTTCCTGTCCTTCATGCGCATTTCTCCCGATTGGCAGATTGGCGCGCAGGGGGCCATCCTCATCGTCGTTCTCGGCCTGAGGCTATTGCTGAACCGCCTCGAAAAGCGGGAGAAAAACCAATGATTGCCTTGCAGAAGTTTTCGAAGAAACCGTGGATATGGTCCTTCGTCGCCACCATTGCGGTGTGGATCATCACGGTGCTGTTTACCGGCGGTGCCAGCTCCTTCGGCCTGTCGCATGCGGCACTGACCTTTGCAGCCTTTTCGGTCATCGTCGGTATCGGCCAGATGTTCGTCATCACGCTCGGCCCGGGCAATATCGATCTTTGCGTTCCCGCGACCATGACGCTTTCGGGCACCATTGCGCTGAAGTTCATGGATGTATCGGATGCCATGATCCTGCCCGGCCTGCTGGTGGCGATCGGCATCGGCATTGCCATTGGTATCGGCAATTATGCTCTCATCAAGCTACTGCGCATTCCGCCCATCATCGCCACCCTGTCGATGAGCTTCATCGTGCAATCCATCGCCATATGGAGCAATCGCGGCCTCCGCATCAAACCACCGCAAATGCTGGCCGATTTCGCCATATCCAGCACGCTCGGCATTCCCAATGTCGCACTCGTCGCCCTGCTGCTTTCGGGTATCGCATGGGTTCTTCTCGACCTCAGCTTTTACGGGCGGTGGATCTCGGCCATTGGCCAAAGCACGTTCGCAGCCCGAATGACCGGCATTCCCGTGGATGGCACCCGTTTCATCACCTATGTGCTGTGCGCCGTTTTGGCCGCGATCGCGGGCTATCTGCTGGCAAGTTTCTCCGGCGGGGCCGCGCTCAACATGGGTGCCGAATATCTGTTGATGTCGATAGCAGTGGTGGTCATTGGCGGCACGGCGGTGGCGGGTGGTGACTCCAACGTACCTGGCATCTGGGGCGCCTCGCTCTTCATGTTTCTGGTGGTGTCCATGCTCAACACCTACGGTTTCGGCGCAGGCATTCGCCTCATCCTGACCGGCCTCATCATCATTTCCGTCATTCTTCTAGCAAGCGGGCCGAAAAAGCTCCGTTGAACGCGAACCTCAAGTTTCGGATTACGCCCATGACGAAAGACACATCTCCCCTCTATGAAATTCTCGACGAACGTTTCCGCCATCTGATTGCCGGGAATGCAGAGCTTGAGGAACTTTATGCCGGCTGCCGCTGGGCAGAAGGTCCGGTCTGGTTTTCAGATCTGAATTGCCTGTTGTGGAGCGATATTCCCAACCAGCGGATCATGCGCTGGGTGCCGGAAAACGGCGTTTCCGTGTTCAGGCAGCCATCGAATTTCGCAAATGGCAACACCCGTGATCGACAGGGCAGGCTCGTGACCTGCGAACACGGCACCAGACGTGTCAGCCGCACGGAGATCGACGGAACGATCACAGTGCTAGGCGATCGCTATCGCGGCAAACGGCTGAACTCACCCAATGATGTCGTGGTCCGCTCGGATGGCAGCATCTGGTTCACCGACCCGACATACGGCATTCTCTCGGACTACGAAGGTTACAAATCCGAGCCCGAGCAGGAAACCCGAAATGTCTACCGCATCGATCCTTCAAGCGGCGACGTCGAGATCATGGTCGACGACTTCGGCCAGCCCAATGGGCTTGCTTTTTCGCCCGATGAGACAAAGCTCTACATCGCCGATTCCTCGTCCAGCCACGATATCACCAGACCACGCAACATCAGGGTTTTCGATGTGGTCGATGACAAACGCCTGACAGGCGGGCGGGATTTCTGCAGCGTTGATGCCGGCCTGCCGGATGGTCTGCGCCTTGATATTGCGGGCAATATCTGGACAAGCGCCGGAGACGGCGTTCACTGCTTTTCGCCTGACGGCACGTTGCTCGGAAAGATCAAAGTCCCGCAAACGGTCGCAAACCTCACCTTCGGCGGGCAGCGCAAAAACCGACTGTTCATCACTGCCTCGAAGTCGCTTTATTCGATCTACGTATCGACAGCGGGCGCGCAATATCCTTGAAACGCGTGGAGCGGCAAAGCGTGGCTTACACGCTTGGCCGTAGTGCCACGATCTCCTGCCATGCCTCATAAGCGGATATCACGGTCTGCATCTGCGCCGTGTGGCCGGCAATGAAATCATCCCCATAGATGGTTTCATCGGGGTATTCGGTGATGAGCGTCATGGGAACTGTGTGGCGATCATCCACGGAAGACAGGCATGGAAACCCGTTGATGAGACGAAAGCCGGTTTCGCCCGCGTGGGTTTCGTAAAGCGCAATCTGGCGGTCATTATACTCCAGCAGGCCTGGTATCTTACCCAGATGGCGCGTCACCTTATCGAGCAAAATCTCGGCTTGTTCGGCCCATTTGGGATGGTGCCTCATAACCAGGAAAAAGCCCTTTGGCAGTGTCCACATGGCAAAATTACGAGGTACATAACCTGAGAGCGGGCGCGTCCATTCATGAGATGGGTAGCCATGCAGGTTAACATGCAGGGTGGCACCGCTCAATTCCTGCGCTGCAAAGCGAATGGCCTTCTCGTTGAGATGCGCTCCTGAATTTTCTGATGTCCGATATTCGAGATCGTCACCCAGGGCAGTGTAGCGCGCCGCGTGGTGCATGTGCCTTGGATTATCCACGCGAAGCCGCTGGTGGATGGCATAACCGTCAGGATTTTCAAGCGGCGAGATGGTGAAATGCGCGCCTGCCCGCTTTTGCAATTCACGCGCTGCACGCAGTGCACCGACAATGCCCGTCGTCTCATTCGGGTGTTGGCCGCCGCTGATCATCACGGCAGGATCGCTTCCCCTGATATAGCGCGCCGAAACCTGCCGCCCGGAACGCGCATGGGCGGTAAACTCTTCTCCGCCGACTTCGGTCAGTAGGCGCGATATCTGTTCTGCCGAAAGAGGTGCTGCGGCCGCATCGATCATCTGATCAGCTGCTCCGATGAAGCCGGTGCAGAGTGGCCTCTCTTCGACCAGAACGGAAATCTCACCCGCACTGCCGATGACCTCAGGAACAATCTGGCCCGGCTTCAGTCCACGATCACCCAGCGGGCGGCCCGATTTCTTCTGGAAGAATTCAAGCAGGGAGAAATAAAAATCCTCATGCAGCGCCTCACGCAGGCTGATGACTTCATCGCCAATGGCAAGCGGCTGATCTTCGCACGGAAAGAGAACGCGAATATTCAGCTCTTCGAAATAGGGCTCGTCCTGACCCCAATCATGCTCGGCAACGGCCTGGATTGCGTATGAAAACAGGCGCTCATAATCCGTTTCCAGCCGCTCGCCAGCCTCATCGCTATCACGCCGCAGCCAACCGGTTGGCGACACATTGGTTTCGCCAACGACATCCACATGCACGCGGTTGGGCGCGAAGACTTTCAAAGCCTCGGTTTCTCCACCGCGGCTCAGAGCCACCTCATAGAAGAAACCATCGTCTTCACGCGGCACAAATTCGATTTCAGCCTGTCCGACAAGCGCCGCAAGCGGATAGGCTTCGAGCCGGAAACGATTGGAAGGAGCGGCGGCGTGAACGGGATAGCTGATCCTGATATGATCAACACCCGCTAAATCGATCTCTTCGAGAAAGGCGTGAAGCAAAGGCTTGTAAGCGCTTCGGATGTGCGCCGTCACGCCTTTATCTGCCAAGCGCCGTTCTGCATCTCGGCGGCTTCTCGCATCGTCAAACGTCCATGCCTCGAGAGACTGACCGGGGATTGCCCGCCGTACCAACTCATCCAGAGTACTCACAAACGTCTGGCTGAAAATCTGCGTCATGATGTCTACCTTGCTGTTCTGCCGGTCGGATCAAGGCTGTCGCGAAGCCAATCACCCAAAAGATTGAGGCCGAGCACGGTGAGCAGAATTGCAAGACCCGGAAATACGCTGACCCACCATGCGATTTGCAGATAGGTACGGCCATCCGCCAGCATGCCGCCCCAGCTTGGTATCGTTGGATCAACGCCCATGCCGAGGAATGTGAGGCTGCTTTCCAGCAGAATATTGTTGGCAACGTTCAAGGTCATCAGCACGATGACCGGACCAACGAGGTTCGGTAGCAGGTGCTGGAAAATGATACGCCAGTCCTTCACGCCGATAGCCCGCGCCGACAGGATGAATTCGCGCTCACGCAGTGTCAGAACAGAACCGCGCACCAGACGCGCATATTGCACCCACTGAGAAACGATCAGCAAGATAATCGTGTTGGTGAGGCTGCCGCCGACAATGGCAATGAAGGTGATGGCGAGAAGAATGAAAGGCATGGCGAGCTGGATATCGGCAAAGCGCATGACCACCATATCCCAGAAACCGCGATAGTAACCCGCGATCAGGCCCATCAGAACGCCAAACACAACGGCACCGATGACCGATGTGAAGCCGACCAAAAGAGAGATTTTTCCGCCTGCCACAACACGCGCCAGCACATCGCGCCCCAGCGGATCTGTGCCGAAAGGATGTGCGCCGCTTGCGAAGGGTTTGGCAAGCCGTGCCATCAGATCGATCTTTTCTGCTCCACCGGGAAAAAGCACATCGGACAGGAGCACGGCAGCGCAGATAATAACCGTCAGCGTGGCACCGAGAATGAACTCGAGGCTGTAAAAGCGCGACTGGCGAAAAGTTTTGGCAGCCATGTGGGTTACTCCGTGCGGATACGGGGATCGACGAGCCCGTAAGCAATATCGACCAGAAGATTGATGCCGACGATCATCAGTGACAGCACAGTGATGACGGCCTGCAACACGGGGTAATCGCGCGCGCCGACAGCATCGAATGCAAGCGAGCCCATGCCGGGCCAGTTGAACACCCGTTCGATCACCACGATACCGCCCAGCAATCCGCCAAACTGAAGGCCGAAATAGGTGATGAGCGGAATGGCGCAGTTGCGCAGCGCGTGCTTGTAGAGCACCTTGCTTTCGCTGAGGCCCTTGGCGCGCGCAACCATGATGTATTGAGACTGTAAGGTATCGAGCATGGCCGTGCGAACGAGGCGCACATTCGTGGCCGTCAGAATAACGCCCATGGTCAGCGCAGGCATGATGTAACTCACAAAGCCGCCCATGCCGCTTGGCGGCAACCAGCCCAACGTGATCGAAAACAAGAGAACCAGCATGAGTGCTAGCCAGAAATTGGGGAATGACAGGCCAAGCAGCGAGAAGATGCGGATGGCCTGATCCACGCCTTTGCCTTTTGAAGTCGCCGCCTTGATGCCGAGCGGGATCGACAGCGCGATGGATACAACCATAGAAATGAAGGCGAGCATCAATGTGGCGGGCAGTGCATCGCCAATCAGCCGCGAGACGGGCGTGCCGCCAACGAAGCTTTTCCCGAGATCAAAGGTCACAAGGCCTTTGAGGAAGTTCCAATATTGGACGAAAAACGGCTGGTCGGTGCCGAGCGCCACGCGGATGCGCGCAAGATCCTCTTCCGTCATGCTGCCGCCGCCCTGAAACATGGTCACAGCTGGATCGCCGGTCAGGCGAATGGCAAAGGAGACGAGCAGCGTGATGGCGATGACGACGAAAAACGCCTGCAACAATCGCTTGATGAGGAAACCGGCCACGTTCTTTTCCTTGAATTGAGGATGGTGACGCCGCCCCTGTGGAGCGGCGTCAAATGCTGATTACTCAACGGTGACGTCAGTGAGCTTCAGGCGGTTATCCGGTGCGGCAACGAAGTTCTTGACCTTCTTGCTCACGCCATAGATCGCGTTCGTGTTATAAAGCGGCAGTTCCAGCGCCTTTTCAGCTGTGTATTTGCCAACTTCCTTCAGGATACGCTCACGCTCTGCGCGGTCTGTCAGCGGACGCTGGGATTCCAGCAACTTGTCCAGCGACTCATCCTTCTCGTAAGGATTCCACTTTTCGCCGGAGTGGTACATGGAATAGGCGGTGTTATCGTAATCGAATGTCCAGCCACCCCATTTCTGCTGGAACATCGCGCCGGTCTTGCCCTGCGGGATGATGTCGTTGAGCAGAACATTGGTTTCATATGGCTTAATGGTCGCTGTGATGCCGACCATCTGTAGGTAGCTGGCGATAACCTGCGTCACTTCGTTCATCGTCGCGTCATTGCCGCGAATATCGATCTGAACGGTAGAGCCCGGCTTTACGCCTGCCTCAGCGAGAAGCTTTTTCGCACCTTCAGGATCATAGGGCAGAGGCTTGAGGTCCGCGTCGTAGCCAAATGAAAGCTCGCCCTGGAAGCTTGCGATTTCAGAACCCTGACCTGCCAGGATGGATTTGACGATGGTAGCGCGATCCACCGCCATGATGATCGCCTTGCGAACTTTCGGGTCCTTGGTGATGCCATCGCGGGTGTTGAAGCGCAGCGCATCCACAGTCGGGCCGGGAACACTGACGATTTCCAGATTGGAATCGCCCTGAATGACCGGCAACATGCCAATCGGAATGGTTGGCGGAATGACCAGATCAACGCGGCCAGCCTGAAGCTCGGCAACGGCTGTCGCAGGCTCCGAGATGAAGCGGTAGTCGAGTTCGGACAGCTTTGGCGCGCCGCCCCAGTAATCGGCGTTTGCTTCGAGCTTGATATTCACCTTCGGCGCATAGGACACGAATTTGAACGCGCCAGTGCCAACCGGATTGGTGTTGAAGTTGTCCTCACCCTTTTCCTGAATGTATTTCGGCGGCACGATCATCGCGCCATATCCGGCAAGCTTGGTCAGCAGAACCGGATCGGGTGCCTTCAGCTTCATATCGACCGTGTTGTCATCGATAATCTCGACGCTCTCGATGGCCGTATAGTTGGACCGCTGCGGTCCCTTGGCACCCTGTTCGCCAAGCAGGCGATCAAAGGTAAACTTGACGGCCTGCGCATTGAAGGGCTCGCCATTGTGGAACTTCACATTCTGGCGCAGCTTGAAGCGGATGCGCTTGCCTTCGTCCAGTTCTTCCCAGGATTCAGCCAAACCGGGCACCAGCTTCAAGTCCGGGCCGCGATAGGTCAGGCCGTCGAAAATATTGGTCGCAACGGCGGCCCACTGAACCAGAAACGTATCGATCGGATCCCAGCTGCCGGGATCCTGCGGCGAGGAAATTGTCATTTTACCGGCTGCAAATGCCGGCGTTGCGGCAAATGCCACGCTTGACAATGCCAGCGCCACGAAGGCCGTCAGTCCGCTCTTTATTGTAGTCATTGATCTGTTCCTCTCAGATGGATGCGATTTTTCGCTGTTTTTCAGGCCGTTTTTGCAACAAAATGACCCGGATTGATTTCCTCATGGATGAGTATTTTTGGCTCATCGCCGACGCGCCGAACGGGGTTGGGAATTTCACCCTCGATCAGTGCCGTATGTCGCACAGCCGTCGGGTCCGCGACTGGAACGGATGACAGCAATTTGCGTGTGTAGTCATGCCCCGGCGTTTCAAACACCTGCCGACGACTGCCAAGCTCCACGACCTGCCCAAGATAGAGGACAGCCACGCGGTGGCTGATCTTTTCAACGACGGCCATATCGTGGCTGATGAACAGGTAGGAAAGGCCGCGCTCCGCCTGCAAATCCATGAACAGGTTGATGATCTGCGCCTGAATGGAAACGTCTAGCGCCGAAAGTGCCTCATCTGCGATGATGAGCTTGGGATCAGACGCCAAAGCCCGCGCGATGCAGACGCGCTGGCGCTGGCCGCCGGAAAATTCGTGCGGGTAGCGTTCTGCTACCGCAGAGTTCAAACCGACACGCTCCAGCAGCTCATCCACACGGCGGCGAACCGCTTTTCGGTCAGAGATAAGGCTATGGGTGTTGATGGGCTCGGCAATTGAAAAACCAACCGTCTTGCGCGGGTCGAGAGAGGCGAACGGATCCTGAAAGATATATTGCACCTGCTGGCGCATGCGGAACCGTTCCGCTGCGGACATGGCCGAAAAGGGCCGCCCCTCAAAGGCGATTTCTCCACCCATTGATGATTGAAGCTGCTGGATGGTGCGGCCAATGGTGGATTTTCCAGAGCCGGACTCGCCCACCAGCGCCAAAGTCTCGCCGGGGTGGATATCGAAACTGACCTTCTGGACCGCGCTCAAGCGGTGCGTGGCCTTGCCGAACAGGTTCCTGCGCACATCGAACCGGACCATGAGATCCTTCACGGAGAGCAGAGGCGTGTTCCCATAGGTCGCGGTATCCTGCACCCGCTCCTCACCGATAATCTTGGGTTTTCCATTCTCCAGAACCGTCAGCGGGGTGCGCTTTGGAAAATCCTCTCCCTGCATGCTGCCAAGGCGTGGAACGGCAGAGAGAAGCATGCGGGTGTAGGGATGCTGCGGGTTGGCGAAGATTTGCCCGACCGGACCCTCCTCCACCTTCTTGCCCTTCCACATGACAACGACGTCATCGGCCATTTCGGCGACGACGCCCATATCATGGGTAATGAAGATCATGCCCATGCCGAGCTCTTTTTGCAGATCGCGCATGATGTTGAGGATTTGCGCCTGAATGGTCACATCGAGAGCGGTTGTCGGCTCGTCCGCAATCAGAAGCTTCGGCCGGCAGGCCAGCGCCATGGCAATCATCACACGCTGGCGCATTCCGCCTGAAAGCTGGTGCGGGTAGCGACCGAGAAGCGCTGCGGCATCTGGCAAACGCACCATATCAAGCAGCCTGCGCGCCTCTTCCATCGCGGCGGCCTTCGTCATTTTCTCATGCAGGATAAGCACTTCGCAAATCTGATCACCGATGGTGAAGACCGGATTGAGCGATGTCATCGGCTCCTGAAAAATCATGGCGATATCTTTGCCACGAATGGAGCGCATGTCCTTTTGCGAAACTTTGAGCAGATCGCGACCGCCAAACATGATGCGCCCGTTCGGAAACTTCGCACCCATCATATCAGCAAGACGCATGGTCGAAAGCGATGTCACGGATTTGCCGGAACCGGACTCTCCCACCACGGCGACAGTTTTTCCGGGGGCGACAGAAAAGGAGAGGTCATCAACAACCCGGCTGGATCCAAACTCGACGCTTAATCCTTCAACGGAGAGAAGAGCGGTTGGGCTGTCCGATGCGTTCGTCATGTCTGCGTCTCCGGCGGCATGTTCTGTCTCATCCAGAGCCGTTGGCATCGCGAGCAAAACACAAGGTGGCAAGCAAAGCTCGCACGTCCCTCCTCCCCGCCATCAAACAGATCTGATTGCTAATACAGGCTACCAAAGTAGGACAATCGTGTCTAGACTGTTGAACAATATTCTATCATCGCCTAACAATTGTGCATTTGAACAACGAGCAAGCAACGAACCGAGTGACGAGGTTGATCTGCGCGATAAGACATCGACTATGCAGATAAATTGGACGCCTGTTGCCAGATGCGGTCAGGTCTCCGCGACGAGATGGCCCGGCGAAACTTCTCGAAACCGTGGCGGGACAATCTCGTAATCAACCGGCCGTATTGGACTTTTCAGCTCTTGGGCGGGATCAGCGCTTTTGACCCTGCGCCGGTCCGGATCTGGGACGGGCACTGCCGCCATAAGGCGCTTTGTATAGGGATGCTGCGGGTTTCCGAAGACCGCAACTCGGGGTCCGATTTCGACGATTGCCCCCAGATACATCACCGCCACCCGGTGGCTGACGCGCTCGACCACGGCCATATCATGCGAGATGAAAAGGAAGGCGAGATCGAGCTTTTCCTGCAAATCCAGCATGAGGTTGATGACCTGCGCCTTGATGGAAACATCGAGCGCCGACACGCTCTCATCCGCCACGATCACCTTTGGCTGAAGAGCTAACGCACGGGCAATGCAGACACGCTGGCGCTGACCGCCAGAGAATTCGTGTGGATAGCGTTTGGCCATGTCTGGTGTCAGGCCCACCTTAACGAGCATATCGGCAACCACATCTTTCGCCTGTTTCTTGTCCCCCATCCTGTGCTCAAGGAACGGTTCGGCAATGGCAGCGCCAACCGTCATGCGCGGATTGAGCGAGGCGAAAGGATCCTGAAAGATCATCTGGACGGATTTGCGCATTTCGCGCATCGCCTTCTTGTCCTGGGTCAGCACTTCGCGCCCTTCAACCATCACAGAACCGCTGCCGGGCTCAATCAGCCGCATGATGGCGCGCCCCGTGGTGGATTTGCCGCAGCCGGACTCTCCGACGAGTGAAAGGGTTTCACCGGCATGCAGATCAAACGACACGTTTTCCACGGCATGAACACGACCGGCAATGGACCCGAACAGACCTGAATGGATGTCGAAATGCTTGGTGAGGTTCTTCACCTGCAGCACCGGCTGGCCTTTTGCAACCGTATCGCCAACTTCCACCGGAATGTCGGATTCCCCGGTGAGGACATCGACCACTGGGAAGCGGCGCGGTCTTTGGTAGTCCTGCATGGAACCCAGAACTGGCACCGCCGACAGTAACGCCCGCGTATAAGGGTGTTGGCCGCGATGGAAGATATCTGCGGTGGCGCCGGTTTCCACCTGCTCCCCCTGATACATGACGACGGTACGATCCGCGATTTCGGCTACGACGCCCATATCGTGGGTGATGAAAAGAACAGACGTGCCTTCCTCTTCCTGCAAGGTTTTGATGAGATCGAGGATCTGCCCTTGGATCGTCACGTCGAGCGCCGTCGTCGGTTCGTCAGCGATCAGCAGCTTGGGCTTTGTGGCCAGCGCCATGGCAATCATCACCCGCTGCCTCATGCCGCCGGAAAAACGATGCGGATATTCATCGAAACGGGAGGCGGCTGAGGGAATGCGCACTTTTTCGAGAATGCGGATAGTCTCGGCCTTTGCCTCGCGCTTGCTCATCGGCTCGTGACACAGAAGTGCTTCGGATATCTGGTCGCCGATGGTGAAAAGCGGATTGAGGCTCGTCATCGGCTCCTGAAAGATCATCGCCACCTCATTGCCGCGCACCTTGCGCATCTCATGTTCCGGCAAGGCCAGAAGATTGCGACCGCCCAACATGACCTTGCCCTCAATGCGGCTGGTATCGGGCTGCAACAGACGCATGATCGAGAGCGATGTGACGGATTTTCCAGATCCGCTCTCACCAACAATCGCCACTGTCTCACCGGGTGCCACCGTAAAGGAGATATCTCGAACGACAGGCTTCCACTTGCCATCGACCACGAAGGACGTCCTCAAGTTCTCGATCGATAAAATCGGGTCGGTCGTTTGCGGCGCAATTGGCGTGGTCTGAGCAAGAATGGTCATGATCGTTCCCTTATTTCCAGTCTTCTGCGGTGTCGGCTGCTCAATCAGGCCAGCGCAAAGCGCCATCGAAACGGTGGCGGGAGAGATCCTCGATGGGTGTGGCGATGATTTCGTTGGAGGCGCGGGCCTTATCGAGTTCTTCGGCCAGTCTCGATGCCACGATGGTCTCCTGCCCCGGATGCAGGTTGCACGGATCGAGATAGAAGTAGTGATGCTCGACCTCATGGTCACGCACGATGATCGGCTTTGGTCCCTGCCTCAATGCAGCAGCGAGATCCCATGCGGTAACGTGCGCTTCTTGCGGGGAGATGATCACGCGCATCCGGTCGAGTGGGTTGTTGGTCGGGTCGGGCTCGATCAAGGCGGTCACGCCGGGCCGGTTCGCAAGCGTCTCCTTCCACAGGTTCAGATAGCTGGTTTCCCGCTCACGGATACCAGCGTGGTCCCGCTTTTCCCAGGCTTCCAGCGCAGCCATGACGCCGTAGATGCTTTCCTTGCCCACCTTCATGCCACGGCCGATGCCCATGTTCTGAAGGAAAGCGTTGCGCACCAGGTCTTTCCTGCCAGCGACGATGCCAGACGTCGGGCCGCCGAGGAACTTGTGACCGGAATAAAGGACGATATCGGCACCCTGCGCCAGAAACAGCTTCAGATCATATTCAGATGCCGCATCAACGATAACCGGGACGCTTTTCGCATGGGCGATCTCTACGAATTCTCTAAGGTTCAACAGACCGTAATCGACCACATGGTGAGACACGACATAGACAGCACATGCCGTCTTGTCTGTGATCGCGTTTTCCATGTGATAGCGATGCGCAGACGTCGCCTGCCCCACCATCACCACCTTGCCACCGGCCAGCCGAATGGACTGATCCACAGGTGCGCCATAGCTGACCATATGGCCCATCTGCACCAGAACCTCGTTCTTGTCCGTAGACGTTTGCGGCAGATGTTCGATGGCCAGCAGGTCCGGTCCGGTGATGGTCGCCGCCACGGCAAGGCTGATGCCGGAAGAGCAGGACGCGGTGACGAAGCCTGCCTCGCCACCCGTTAGCCGTGAGATGATGACGCTTGCCTTGCGTTGCAGATCGTTGATTTCAACGAACTGCGGCAGAATGGCTGCCATCGCGGCGATCGCTTCCGGCACCACAATCGAGGCACCGAGACTGGTCATCGTACCGGATACGTTGATTACGGGGCGCAGGCCGAGTTTGGCGCGAATATCGTCGGACATGTTACTCTCCAGTCTTTGGGCCGGTCAGCCCAGCTTTGATTTCAGTTGCCCTGCTCATGCCTATGCCATAGTAATGAAATAGGTTCTTTAGGACGCAGGAGCGTGATTTTGGATTTGAAGACATCATCGGAGGCTCTTTCCGACGAGGCATCTGTGGTTGAAAATGAGGGCAAGGCCCGCCGCTCGCGGGTGAGCGGCATGGACCGCGCCTTGCAGATCATCGATTATCTCTACGAAACGGGAGCCCCCGCAGGCGCCTATGCGATTGCCAAGGCCGTCAAGGCTCCGCTTTCCACCGTCTATGTGATCATTGATGATCTGGTCGAAAAGAACATGCTGGCCCGCAACGCAGATGGCCTGATCTGGCTTGGCGCCCGGCTCTATCACTATGGCCTTGCCTATGCGCGTTCGCTGGATTTCATGAGCGTTGCCACCCACGAAATGCACGATCTTTGTCGCGAGGCGGGCGAAACTGTTCAGGTTTGCGGCCGCGACGCCGAGCATATGCTCGTTCTGGCGATGGCCGATGGCCCAAGCCATTTTCAGGTCGCATCCCGCGTCGGCACCCGCGTTCCTCTCAACTGGACGGCGTCCGGTCGTCTTCTTGTCGGCCATATGCCGGAAGAAGAGCGTATCGAACTGTTCAAGCGCGGCGCGCGTATTTCGCCGACCGGTCGCGCCACGGTGGATGCGACGACCTTGTCCGATGCTGCCGCCAAAGCCTTTGAGGAGCGACTGTCCGTTCAGGCCGGTGAGTCCGATTACTCGGTGGCGTGTATCGCCTCTCCGATTGTCGATAACAGAGGCGATTGCGTTGCGACGATTTCCATCGTGCTTCCCGAGCAGAAGGTGCTGGCCGACAAGTCCGGCTATGCCGACCGCGTCAAGGCGTCGGCAGCGAGGATCGAAAAGCTGATGGGCTGGCGCAACCACTGACCGTCTCCTTTATGCGTGAAGCGCCACGATGGCTTCGATCTCGACCGTGATATTGCCGGGAAGCGAGCCAAAGCCGACCGCAGAGCGGGCGTGCTGGCCCGCCTCGCCGAACACGGCATTAAAAAGATCGGAGCAGCCGTTGATGACCTGCGGGTGATCCAGAAAATCAGGCGCGGCATTGACCATGCCCAGCAGCTTCACCACCCGCCGGATCCGGGCAAGGTCTCCCAGCGCGTCGTGCATCACGGCCAGCAGGTTGATGCCGGTCAGCTGCGCATCGGCATAGGCCTTTTCCGTCGAGACATCCGTCCCGACTTTTCCGGTGTGCAAGAAGCCATCGGCTTCGCGCGGGCCCTGGCCGGACAGATACAGCACATTGCCTTCAATGACATGCGTCACGAAATTGGCGATGGGTGGCGCTGGCGGTGGCAGTTCGATGCCGAGTGCAGCCAGCCGATGATAGGGCGTATCAGCCTTCGCTTCGGATTTAATCGGGGACTGGGTCACGCAAACTCCTGTGTCATGCGAAATCTTGTGTTCATGGCGGACAGCATCATCGGTAGGAATAACCGTGGCTGTGGCGGACCAGTTTGCGGGCGCGCGGAATGTAACGGCTTGCCGCAATGGCTTCCGAGCCGATAACGGCGAAGCGCGGTTCGAAAAGCTGGTTCAATTGCGAGACGTCGCCATTGGAATCCGTCGCTTCCAGATCTGAATCTACGACGTCGAAAATGGTGAAATCGGCACGGGCACCCACCGACAGACGGTTTTGCATGTCGAGCTTGATGACCTCTGCCGGGGCGTGGGTCACGGCATTGACCACCTTGTCAAAGGGCATGCCGACAGCCATGAGCTTCGACATCGTCGTTGCCAGATCCCAGACCGGGAAGTTCATGGAATGGCCATGCAGATCAGTGGAAATGGAGTGTGGCAGCAAACCACGGGCAATCGCAGCTTCCGCCACCTTGAACGAAAACGACGCGCCGCCATGGCCGATATCGAGCCGCACGCCCTCGGACGCGCAACGTTCAGCGAGATTGAACAGGTCCTCATCTTCCATAATCGATGAGCCCGCCTTGCCATTGAAGCAATGGGTTACGACATCACCCGGGCCGAGGATTTCCAGCACCTCGTCATAGAGCGCGGGGGGCTCGCCCACATGCACCATCATCGGTATTTTCAGGATTTTGGCGATCTTCTTGCCAAGCTTGACCGGCGTCACGCCCCAGGAGCCGGTGATGACGTGGCTGGCGCGCACCTTCAGACCAACGATATGCTCGCTGTTTTCGGCGTAGCATTCCAGGATGCGATCAAGGTCGATGTCCCTGATATCGCGCAGTTCAGCGACGCGATTGCAGGCAACAAGGCCAATCGAACCCAGATTGAGGAAGGCCTTGATCCGCTCTTTTGATGGCTCGATGATATATTCGCGGAAACCATGGAAGTTGGCTTCGCCCGCAGAGCCTGCGTCAACAAGCGTTGTTACGCCGCGCTCTGCACCACACTCAGACGGGCGGATCGAAATATCCGTGCCGCCATGCCAGATGTGGACATGCAGATCCACCCAGCCGGGGGAAATCCAGGCGCCCTTGCCATCAACGCGCGTGGCGTCTGCCGGGGCGGCGATGGACTGACCGATGGCGGCGATCTTGCCGTCACCACCGACCAGAATATCGGTCGTGCCTGTCTGTGCGGTTTCGCCAAAAGCCATGGGCTTGACGTTGGTGAGGAGGAGCGGTTTCGCGTTTTCCCCGGTCATATTACAAATCCCTTCGCAGTCTTGGATCGAGCATATCCCGCAAGCCATCGCCCACCATTTGCAGCGACAGCACGGAAAGAATGATGGCAAAGCCGGGGAAGTAGGTCATCCAGTCGGCCTGACCGATATATTGGCGGCCGCTGGCGATCATGGTTCCCCAAGTTGGAATTTCCGGGCTGACACCGAGCCCAAGAAAGGAAAGGCCAGCCTCGGCTAGCATGGCGCTGGCAAACAGGAAGGTGGCCTGCACAAGGATGGGCGACAGAAGGTTGCGCAGGACATGCCGCGTCATGATGTGGAACGTGGATATGCCAAGCGCCTGCGCCGCCTCCACATAAGGCAATTCGCGGATGACCAGCGTCGAGGCCCGCACAATGCGCGCAAGACGCGGCGAATACACAATGGACAGTGCCACGATGACGGTGGTGAGCGAAGGTCCGAGTGCGGCAACCAACGCGATAGCGAGAAGAATATCAGGAAACGCCATCATGGCATCGATCAGACGGGCAATCGGCGTATCGAGCCGTTTGAAGAAACCCGCGAGCAGACCGAGGGTGACGCCGATCAATGCCGACAGGACCACAACGGACGCCCCGATCAGCAGAGACAAACGAGCCGAATAAATCGTGCGCGAGAAGACGTCACGGCCGAATTCATCGGTGCCGAACCAGAATACATCACTGGGTGGTTTGAGCCTGTTGACGATAGAAAGCTTCGACGGTGAGTAAGGCGCGATCCAGGGCGCGAGTGCCGCCAGAAGAACAAAGACCACGAGAATGATAAGGCCAAAGGCCACCGTCTTGCGCTTTAAGAAGCGGCGCAGGAATTTCGAACCTTCGCTTGCGGCAGGCTTTGGCGTGGTTGCTGTGATATCGACCATCCGTCGCGCCCCCTTAATAACGAACGCGCGGATCGATCGCCAGATACAGCATATCGATCGCAAAATTGATGAAGACATAGAGCGCCGCGATAACCAGCAGGGCGCCCTGGATGACCGGATAATCCCGTCGCAGCACCGCTGACACGACCAGACTTCCAACGCCTGGAAGACCAAACACCGTCTCGGTCACGACCGCACCCGAAATCAGCACGGCAGCGGTCAAGCCGATGACAGTGAGGATCGGAATGAGCGCATTCTTCAAGGCGTGCTTGAGGATGACGCGGCGCTCTATCAGCCCCTTGGCCCGGGCTGTGCGGATATAGTCATCACCCAGCACATCCAGCATGGAGGCGCGGGTAAAGCGCAGGATGAGCGCGGATGAAACGATGCCGAGTGCAAAGGCTGGCAGTGTCAGGTGGTACATGCGCTCCATAAAGCTGGAGCCCGGCCCACCATAGCCGGAAACCGGAAACAGGTTCAGCTTAACGGAAAAGAACTGCATGAGAATGAGGCCGAGCCAGAAGCTGGGTATGCTGGCGGCCAGCATGGCAATCGTCGTTGCGGCCTGATCGACAAAGGACCCACGGCGATAGGCCGCGTAGATGCCGATCGGCAAGGCGATGACGCTGGCGATCAGGAGCGAGAACAGTGTCAGAAAGAACGTCGGTTCCGCACGCGCCAAAAGAGCCGATGTGACGGGCATGTTCAGGAAGATCGATTGACCAAGATCTCCCTTCAGCATCTGCCCGATATAGATGAAATATTGAACGACGAGGGACTGATCCAGCCCCAGCCGCATCCGCAAATCAGCAATGTCCTGAGCGGAGGCATCCGGGCCGAGCATGACGGCAGCCGGATCACCCGGCGTAACGCGCACAATGACGAAGACTATGGTCACGACGAGGAACATCACGACAATCATGCCAAACAGGCGCTGGAGAATATAACGGATCATATCTGTCTCTCTTCATGCTCCAGATCAGAAACATTGCCGAAACCGGAGCCGCGTGACGTGGCATCCGGCCATCGAAAACACGTTACTTTTTGATGGAAGCATTCCAGAAATACGGCCATGGAGCCGGATCGACACCCTCGACCTTTTTCGCCTTGGCGGTCAGGCCGTTGAAATCGCCGATCTTCATGTAGGGAATTTCCGCATACATGGCCTTTTGAACATCCGCCCATAGAGCAACCCGCTTTTGCAGATCGGACTCGGCGGAAAACGCCTCGACGGTCTGCTTGCGCAGTGGCGTATCCCACCAGCCGGGCGAGGTTGGAGCAAGCGATCCGATCAGCGCCGGTTCAGGCAGAAACGGGCTGTGGGTGATGTAGATATCCCATAGCGCCTTGTCGGCACGGCGCTGCGTCAGCGTTGCCCAGTCCACCACCTGCATGTCCACCTTGAAACCGGCAAGTTTCAGATATTCAGCGGCGACCTGCGCCATCTTGTAATGGAACTCGTATTGACGGCTCGTCAGGATGCGGATCGGCTTTTCGCCGTCGTAACCCGCAGCCTTAGCCGCCTCGGCAGCGCCTTCGGGGTCGGCCAGATTATAGCTGCCTTCAACGCCCGCATCCGTGTTCCAGACGAAAGGCTTGGGATAGATATCACCGTCCAGCGCATAGAAATCCGTGCTTCCGAAGGCAGCTGCCATCATGTCTTCCATGCTGAGCGCCTGGCGTATGGCCTTGCGCATGGCAACATCCTTGGCAACGCCCTCTGCCGTGTTGAACACGAAGACGGGATAACCGAAGGGCTTCAGGACCACTGGCTCAGTCAGTGTAGAAGACTTGATCTTGTCGAAAGATTCGACTGGGAGACTGTCAATATAGTCATACTGGCCGGAAACTGCCGCCTCGACGCGGGTATTGGCATCCGGCACCGGCACGAACCGGATTTCATCGAGATACTGGTGGCGTGCGCCGCCGTAACCATTGCTTTCGCCGGAACGTGGCGTGTAACCATCAAAGCGGGCAAGCTGGATATATTGGTCTGCCTTACGCTCTTTCAGCATATAAGGACCAGTGCCGATGAACTCCTTCATGGGCTCATCCTGCTTTTCAGCGGGCAGAACAATGGCTGCAGAGTTGTTGAAGGCGAGCAGCGAAACCAGCGGCGCATAGGGCTGCTTCAGCGTGATCGTCACCGTCGAGGGGTCCGTCGCCTCCATCTTGTCGATGAAGGATGCCGCCTGCTTGCCGCGAGACGCAATCTTGATCCAGCGATTGAGCGAGGCAACGACATCGTCAGAGGCCATGTCGGAATCATCATGAAACTTGATGCCTGAGCGAAGCTTGATGGCATAGATTTTACCATCTGCGCTGATCTCCGGCAGGCTTTCAGCCAGCAGCGGCGTCGGCTTCCAGTCCTTGTCGAATGTGTAAAGCGTCTCGAAAATATGCTGTGTGACGATACCAACCAGATCCGCAGTCGATGCCATCGGGTCAAGGGTTGGCGGCTCGCCAATCGTGGCGACATTGATCACACCACCCTTTTCCTGGGCGACAAGAAGCGAAGGTGCCGCGACAAGCGCCGTGGCCATCAGAAATGCTAGCTTGAGTTTCATGCGAAGCTCCCGGTTTTTTGATTGTTCCATTATTATGTTATTTAAGACTTTATAACAGAATATCGAAATGATCGGGGGTGTCAATCGCGTTAATGACAAGATTGAAATGTAACCGCCGCTGCGCCCCAGGGAACGGCCTCCCTTCCAATCTTCCGCGCAATGGTTAGTCTGGTCGTATCGCTTTGGGAGTGCCGAGGACCTCATCCATGAAGACACTAGATCCGCTTATTCTGACGGCCAAAATTGCGGATGCAGACCTTCAACCTTTCGATGATTTGCGCCGAAAGCATTTCCCGCCGGATCGGAATTTCCTGCGCGCCCACCTGACGATGTTTCACCGATTGCCCGGCGAATACGCCGATAAAATCATCGAGGACCTCAAGGACGTCGCAGCACGCGGTTCAATAACAGCTGATGTCAGCGCTATCCGTCATCTTGGCGCGGGCGTCGCGTTTACAATTACCAGCCCCGAATTGCTGGATATCCATGCGCGTCTGAAGCAGGTTTTGAGGCCGTGGCTGGGTGGGCAGGATATGCAGAAATGGCAGCCGCACATCACGATCCAGAACAAGGTCTCACGAGCGGAAGCTGACGCGACATATAAAGGCCTCGTCGCCGAGTTTCGTCCTAACGCCATCGAGATTGTTGGGCTTGATCTCTGGCGGTACATGGGCGGCCCATGGGACCATTTTGCCTCACAGCCTTTCACGCCGTAACACAGGCGCCAACTCGATCTTAAGGAACGGATTGTCTCCCAACCAGTTAATCAAACGAGACAAGGTCTGACATGACCTTACTTTGAATGCCAATTTGGGAGAAGATCATGGATATTCCACAGCATACTGTCGTCGCCGTAGCAGATGGCGCAAAGCTGAGCCTTTTCAAGAACGAAGGCGACGCGCAGAATGTGAAGCTGAAGGCGATGCCGAGTGCAGAGGTTGACGATTCCAAAATTCCGTCCGGTGCACGCCACTCCAGCAGCTCTGCCAACCCTGATGACAGCCAGCAGGACGAAGACGGCTTCAGCGCCGGTGTTACTGAACTGCTCAACAAGCAAGTTCTGGGCGGCAACATCAAGGGCCTGATCGTGATTGCGGCACCGCGCACGCTGGGTGAGATGCGCAAGGGATATCACAAATCCCTGTCCGACATTCTCCTCGGCGAACTCGACAAGGACCTGACAGGTCATTCCATTCAGGATATCGAAAAAGCGCTTGCTGCTGCTTAAGCAGCATAGCGTGAAAAGGGAGCGAAATCAGTCGCTCCCTTTTTTTATGCCTTGTGCCTGGTGTCAGAGTGCCAGCCCGGACGCTCTGTCAAACACATGCACCCGCTCGCGGCTGATGCGGGCTGCAAACGGCGCGTTGGTTTTCACAGGCTGCTCACCATCCACCACGGCAGTCACATGGTGTCCGGCAAGATCGAAAATGACGTGGGTTTGTGCGCCCGTCGGCTCAACCAGAAGCGTTCTGCCCTCCACCGCCACATCGCCACTTCCATCAACAGCGAAATGTTCAGGACGAAGCCCGATCGTGACGGATTGACCTCGCTTGACCTTGCGGTCTCGCGAGATGCTGATGGCGGTGCCGTCATCAAGGCGGGCGGCGGGAACCCCGTCTTCGCCATCAACGATGCACTCGATCAAATTCATGGCTGGCGACCCGATGAAAGCTGCGACGAAGAGATTTGCCGGTGTCTTGTAGAGCTCAAGCGGCGTGCCCTGCTGTTCTATGCGGCCTTGGTTGAGCACCACGACACGATCTGCCAGCGTCATCGCCTCGATCTGGTCATGCGTCACATAGATGGATGTTGTTCCGACCTTTTGATGCAAGGTCTTGATTTCGCTGCGCATCTGAACACGCAGTTTGGCATCGAGGTTCGACAGCGGTTCATCGAACAGAAACACCGCCGGGTTGCGCACAACGGCGCGCCCCATGGCTACGCGCTGGCGCTGACCGCCTGAGAGCTGAGATGGCTTGCGGTCCATGAGGCTGGCCAGGTCAAGCATGCGGGCGGCTTCTGCAACCCGTTCATCGATCACCGATTTAGGCTGTCCAGCAATCTTGAGGTTGAAGCCCATATTTTCCGCGACCGTCATATGCGGGTACAGAGCGTAAGACTGGAACACCATCGCAATATTGCGCTCGCGCGGCGTCATCTCATTGACGATGTTGCCGCCGATCATGATGTCGCCATCGGTAATCTCTTCAAGCCCCGCGATCATGCGCAAGAGGGTGGACTTGCCGCAACCCGACGGGCCGACGAGCGCGATGAATTCGCCATCTGCTATTTCAAGCGAAATGCCGTGGATGACACCCAGCGAGCCGTAGGACTTGCGGATATCTTTAAGTTCGACAGATGCCATGTTCTGCTCCCGTGTCAGGACTTGACGGCGCCAGCCGTAAGACCCGCAATGATATGTTTTTGTGCAAGGAAAAAGACGATGATCGTGGGCAGGATCGTCATGGTGATAAAGGCCAGAACCAGCTGCCATTCCGTGCCGAACTCGCCCCGGTAGACCATGATGCCCAGCGGCCAGGGATATTTGGATTCCGAGTTGAGCATGATGAGCGGCAGGATGTAGCTGTTCCAGCTTCCGACAAAAGACACGATGCCCACGGTTGCGATGATGGGCCGCGAAAGCGGCATGGAAATGTACCAGAAGAATTTGAGATATCCGCAGCCATCCACAAACGCGGCCTGAAACAGCTCTTCCGGCAAGTTTTTGAAATAGTTGCGGAACAGCAAAATACTCATGCCAAGCCCAAAGGCCACCTGCGGCAGGACCACACCCCAGTAGGTATCGAGAAGCCCCAGATCGCGGATGCGGATAAATAGCGGTAGGATGGCCGTGGCGGCGGGAAACATCAGGCCCAACAGGAAGTAGTTGAGCAGGAAATTCGAGCCGAAGAACTTCACATGGGCAAAGGTGAAGGCGGCCATGGCCGAGACGACCAGCGTCAGAAACACGGTGAGTACGGCGATGACCAGCGAATTGAAGATCTGCAGCCAGTATCGCTTGCCGAAAAGAATATCGCCATAGTTCGACCATTGCCACTGATCGGGCAGGCCGAAGGGGTTGACGCGCAGATCACCCAGCGTCTTGAAGCCGCCAAGTGCCGTTGTCAAAAGCGGAATCAGCACGATCGCAGCGATGAGCCCGAGGGAGACATAGAGGTAAAGTCGTGTCTTCATGCTGACG
Organism: Agrobacterium sp. CG674; assembly: GCF_053521645.1. Lineage (NCBI taxonomy): Bacteria > Pseudomonadati > Pseudomonadota > Alphaproteobacteria > Hyphomicrobiales > Rhizobiaceae > Agrobacterium > Agrobacterium sp. CG674. The sequence continues at coordinate 107,147 of NZ_JBNWDZ010000006.1, forward strand.
CGGATGGAAGAGGATGTATCAGTCATGGCGCATGAATATCCTTTTGTAGCCAAAGGCGAGCGTGATGCAGATGATGAACAGCACGACGCCCACGGCACTTCCAAGCCCCACCTGCATGCGCATGACGCCGTAAGTATAAAGGAACGTCACCATGGTTTGCGTGGAGTTGGAGGGGCCACCGCCCGTCAGCGGCATGATCATGTCGAACAGCTGCAGCGAGCCGATAACCGCGAAGAACACGGAGAGGCGAACCGTTGAGCCCAGCATCGGCAACGTCACGTAGCGGAATTTCTGCCAGCCCGTGGCGCCGTCGATTTCTGCTGCTTCAAGCACGTTCTTGTCGACCGATTGGAGGCCTGCGATGAACAGCATCATGTGGAAGCCGAAATATTTCCACACGATGACGGCAAGGACCGCATAGATCGCGACATCCTTGTCGGCCAGAACATAAGGGTTGGCAAAGCCGAAGAAGTTGGAAATGGCGGCAAACAGGCCGTAGTCACCGTCATAAACGAAGCGCCAGATCAGACCGGCGGCCACATCGGCCAGCACATAGGGCAGGAAGAACACCAGCCGGAAGGCGACGACACCCGGAATTTTATGCGCCAGCATGGTGGCAAGCCAGATGGCAAGCGGGATCTGAATGCAGATGGAGATGACGATGATCAGCGCATTGTTGATCAGCGCCTGCGAAAAGGCTGCGTTGCCGAACAGAACCTGAAAGTTCATCAATCCGACAAACTCAGTCGGCGTGCCATAGCCATTCCAGCGATAAAGGCTGTACCAGGCGGCTTCGCTCATCGGCAGGATGACGAAGAGCGTGAACAGAAGAAGCGCCGGGGGCAAAAAGAACAGGAGTGTCAGCGCCCGGTCGTGGGCCACAGAACTTTGCTTGCGCTTTCGCTTGGTAACGGGATTCACCAGCGAGGATGCTGATGGAATTGAAACATTCGTCATGATGTCCGCTTTCATTGTCGCGCGGGTCGAAGGACGCCTCGACGAAACGAGGCCGGGGCGTCCTTGCGTTTGTGCGGGATCAGCGAAGCTCGAAGGCGTCCTGAATCTGCTGCGCGCCTTCTTCCGATGTCATCTGACCGGATACGATCTCGACAGACACATCATTCACGACGCGACCAACGGCTGCGCCCAGCGTCTGGTCGAAGAAGTTCTGATGCCAGGTGGATTCGGAAAGCTGCTTGGCTGAACCAGCCATCAGCGGGTTGGTTACGGCCTCATTGGCGCCAACGGCGACAGGCAGGATCATACCGGCCTTGGCCATCTTCTTTTCGTTGTCGGCGTTGGTCAGGAAGGTGGCAAATTCAATGGCTTCCTTGGACGCATTCTTGGTCACGGCCCAGCCATTCAAACCGCCGAGCGTATCAGTGGCTTTTCCGGCACCGCCTTCGACGGCTGGAAAGGCAAAACGACCGAGATTGTCAGATGCTAAGCCCTTGCCATCACCGGCATTCTTGCGCTGGTTGGCTTCGGTGTTGTCGAAACCAAGGATCATCGCAGCCTTGCCATCACCGAAGACGCCAAGCGCCTGCGGCCATGTGGAGCCGAGATAGCCGGGCTGGAACGGCTCAAGCTTGCCAAATTCTGCCAGTTGCTCGCCGGCTTTGATCATGGCCGGGGCCATGAAGCCTTCGCCCTCACCCTTACTGGCCGCTTCAAAAACCGCCTGCCCGCCATTGCGCATGACGAGATAGCTCCAGTAAAAATGGATTGGCCACTTTTCACCGCCGCCACCGGCAATCGGAACGATGCCCGCGGCCTTGATCGTTTGGACGGCTTTGCCCAGATCATCCCAGGTCTTGATGTCTTCGGCCTTCACGCCCGCTTTGGTAAACAGGGCTTTATTGTAGAAAAAGCTGACGAGGCTGACGCGATAAGGCACGGCCCAGACCTTGCCATCGAAGGACAGACCCTCAATGGAGGCTGGGTTATAGGCATTGCGAACCTTGCCGCCATCTGCATCGAATATCTCTGAAAGATCCTTCAACGCGCCGGTCTTGGACTGCTCCTCCAGCACGCCGCCGCCCCAGCTATAGAAGAAATCCGGTACGTCGTTGGATTGCAGCAAGGTTGGCAGCTTTGCCTTGAAAGCCTCGTTTTCCAGGAATTGCAACTGAACATCAACATCGGGATGCTTGCTTTCGAAGTCCTTGGCAATTTCCTCCCAGACTGCCACGGATTTCGGATCGAGCTCCACATGCATCCACTTGACCACCGTCGCAGCAGACGCGCTGGCGGTACCGAGCAGGAAAGTGATGGCTGTGGTCGCGGCAAACGACATCCACTTGCCGCTCAGGCTTGCGCCTGCGTGCTTATGCGTCATGATGGTATTCCTCCCGGGGACGTTCCCAATTATTCCCCAATGCGGATTAATTCATATAAGGATCCGCTCAATGTCAAGGCAATTTGCTGTTATTTTCAGCTTTTGCTTGACACACCCCCATATCGCTCGGCTATTAAATCCGTAATCCGATGTAATTGCCATTAGCCTTGCCTTGATCGCGACTGGAAATCATGAAGACCGCAGACCCGGAATTGATGCGCGCGATCAATCGCCTGAATGTGCTCGATACAGTCCGTCGCCATGGGCCAATTTCGCGGGTTGAAATCAGCGAGCGAACCCAGCTATCCACAACAACTGTCTCGGCCATCACCGCATCCCTTCTGGATGATGGGCTGATTCTATCGCGCCATCTGGGCGATATCAGAACCGAAGGTGCTCGCGGTCGTCCGCGCGTCATGCTGGAACTGAACCCGGATGCGGCCCGGGTCGTCGGCGCGAAAATCGCTGCCAACCGGATGATGTTCGTGGTGACGGATTTCTGCGGCAACGTTCTTTCGACGCTGGCGCTGCCCATTCGCATAGACCGCCAGCCGATTGGCGTCATTGCTGACCTGATCGAGGATGGCGTGCGGCGCTGCGTGGTGGATGCAGGTCTGTCGCTGGAAGATGTTGATATGGTCTGCCTTGGCCTGCCCGGCGTGATCGAGCACCGCACGGGCAACATCCGCTCCAGCCCTGTCCTGCGGGAAACCAACATAAACTTCGCAGAAGAAATGACATCGCGCTTTGGCAAGCCGACCATTATCGAGAGCGACGCCCATGCCGTGACCCTTGGCCACCATTGGTTTGGCAAGGCGCGGGACCTGGAAGACATGGTCCTGATCTCGCTGGAGCAGACGTTGGGACTTGGCGTCTTGCACCGAAACGATCTGTTTCGCGGCGCAGGTGGCCTCAGCCATAATCTGGGAGACCTCGTCTTGGTGGCTGGCCCGGAAAAAACCGTACGGCTGGCCAGCCAGGCCGGAGAGAATGCCATTCTCGGCTCACGGCCCGCCGATGGACGTTTTGCCGAGGCCATACGCTTAGGTCGCGGCATGGTCCATGCGCAGACACTGGTGCAGGCGCAGGACAATGAATTGATCGCCGCAGCCGAGCGCGCCGGTGCCGCCATTGGCCTTACGCTTGCCAATATCGTCACCCTGTTTGCGCCGCCACGTGTCATCATCGTTGGATCGAGCTTGGAGCTTGGCGCACCTTTCATCGACAGCATTCGCTCCGCCTTCGAGGCCTCCGTTCCGCCTTCGCTGCAAGGCGTGGCGGAACTGGTTTTCGATAAATCGAGCGATGAATTATGGGCGCAAGGCGCTGCCGCCGTTGCCCTTTACGAACTATACGAATCGCCTTGGAACACCACAGGCCCGGCCTTCTGAGGAGGAAGCCGGTTCATATCATGACGGGAGAGAGACCATGAAGAAAGTCGGCATTGGCATCATCGGATGCGGCAATATTTCTGGTGCATATTTAAAAGCCATGGCGTCATTTCCCATTCTCGACATTCGCGGCGTGGCCGACATGAATGCCGAGATGGCGAAGGCGAAAGCCGAGGAATTCAATGTTGCTGCGCGATCCGTGGATGAGCTGTTTGCAGATCCTGACATTGAGATCATCGTCAATTTGACGATTCCCAAGGCCCATGTCGAGGTGGCCTTGCGGGCGATTGACGCTGGCAAGCACACCTATTCTGAAAAGCCGCTCGGCATCAATTTTGCAGAAGGCAAGCGCCTTGCAGAAGCGGCGAAAGCAGCCAAGCTGCGCATCGGCGCAGCACCTGACACATTCCTTGGCGGTGGTCACCAGACAGCGCGCACATTAATGGACCAGGGCGTTATCGGCACACCGGTCGGTGGAACTGCAACATTCATGTGCCCCGGCCACGAGCGCTGGCACCCGAACCCCGCCTTTTATTACGAGGTCGGCGGCGGGCCGATGCTGGATATGGGGCCTTACTACATTACCGATCTGGTCAATCTTTTCGGACCCGTTGCCAAGGTCGCAGGCTTTGCCTTTTCGCCGAGAACCGAACGTCTCATCACCAGCGAACAACGCAATGGTGAGAAGATACCGGTGCAGATTGCCACGCATGTGGCTGGTGCCTTGGCATTCGCCAATGGCGCTGTCGTGCAGGTCGGCATGAGCTTCGATGTTGCGGGCCACAAGCACGTGCCGCTGGAACTCTACGGCACGGAAGGCACACTGATTGTTCCTGACCCCAACCATTTCGGTGGCGAGGTGCAGCTTTTGAAGAAGGGCGGCGAGTTCGAAGTTCAGGAGCTGTCCTCACCCTATGCGGATGGCAATTATCGCTCCATCGGCGTGGCAGACATGGCGCACGCCATTCGCTCCAACCGGCAAAATCGCGCCAATGGCGATCTTGCCTTGCATGTGCTGGAGGTGATGGAAGCGTTCCAGACGGCATCCGACACCGGCACCACAATTTCCATCACGACGGCGGTCGAACGTCCAGCGCCGCTGGATGAATCGCTGGTTGACGGCCAGATCGGCAAATAATCCTGAGGAGGAAGACTATGCGTGAAGCACTGATTGTTTGGGGCGGATGGAGCGGGCACGAACCGCAGGAATGCTCCGTCATCATCAAGGATATGCTGGAGGAAGAAGGTTTCAAGGTTTACGTCGAAAACAGCACGGAAGCGTTTGCGGACCCTTCGGTGCATGATTTGAGCCTTGTGGTGCCGATTGTCACCATGTCGAAGATCGAGAAGGAAGAGATCAAGAACCTCGCGGCAGCGGTTGAAAACGGCGTCGGCATTGCGGGCTATCACGGTGGCGCGGGCGACAGTTTCCGCGAATGCGTGGAGTATCAGTTCATGATTGGCGGGCAATGGGTCGCGCATCCCGGCAACATCATCGACTATACGGTGAACATCACGCGGCCCGATGATCCGATCATGGAAGGCATCACCGACTTCCCTTATACATCCGAGCAGTATTATATGCACACCGACCCATCCAACGAGGTGTTGGCGACGACGACATTTACCGGTGATCACGCCTGGTGGATTGACGGCGTGGTGATGCCGGTGGCGTGGAAACGAAACTACGGCAAGGGCCGCGTCTTCTATTCGGCGCTCGGCCATGTGGCGAAGGAATTCGCCGTGCCGCAGATGCGGGAAATTTTCCGTCGCGGTGCCAACTGGGCCGCACGGTAACGAGGACAAGAGACGGATAGGGATGCCGTCTCGTTAAGGGAGGTATCATGACAGGTCGCAACATCGTGCTGGTCGATCCACTGCCAAGAACGCTGGATCTGATTATGGAGCCCGATGTTCGCGCCCGCCTGGAGAAGCTGGGAGAACTTGTCATTTCCGAGGATCGGCAGATGCCTGCAGAACAGGTGGATGCCCTTCTTCCCGATACGGTTCTCATTTTCGGCCAGACCGACATGCCCAGAGAACGCCTTGAGCGCGCACCCAAGCTCAAGGCGATCATCAATGTGGAATCGAACTTTCTGCCCAATATCGATTATCAGGCCTGTGTCGAACGCGGCATCTGGGTGATCACACCGGCGTCGGCCTTTTCCTCACCGGTGGCGGAAGCATCGCTTGGAATGGCAATCGATCTGGCCAGAGGCATTACCATCGCCGACCGGCAGTTCCGCGATGGCTTTGAGGATTATGGCCTTGCTGGAAACGAAGGCACGTTTCGATATGCTGGCGCCCCCATCGGCATCATCGGCTTTGGGGATCTTGGCCGTGAACTGCGCGAACTGACCCGCCCCTTCAAAAACCCCGTCCATGTCTATGATCCCTGGCTTCCGAACGAGATCATCGAGCGTCTCGACTGTATTCCGGCCAGTCTCGATGAGGTGTTTTCCCGATCGCGCGTCGTCTATGTCTTCGCAAGCGTGACCAGCGAAAATCAGGGCTTTATCGGCAAGGATCATTTCGCCGCCATGCAGCCGGGTTCGGCGTTTCTGCTGATGAGCCGTGCAGCCGTCGTGGACTTCCCGGCCATGCTCGATGCGGTAATGTCAGGCCATATCCGCGCCGCAACGGATGTTTTTCCAGATGAACCTGTCGCGGCCGATGACCCTGTCAGGTCCATTCCGGGCCTTCTGCTCTCTGCACACCGCACCGGCGGCACCCGCGATGCGTTCTACAAACTCGGCTCCATGGCTGTTTCGGATGCCGAACTCATCATGAAAGGGCTACCGCCGCAACTGTGCCGACGCGCCGACCCTGCCACCGCCAGCAGGCTGCGCTCCAAACCTGTCAGCGTTTCCTGAGGCCGGGATAATCAGCCATCAATACTCCAAGTTTCTGGGAACTCTGCCTGACTGACAGGGTTAGGGTCTTGCAGACAAACAGAACAGTGGAGGAATACCCATGAAAAAGTATCTAATCGCAACCGTTTTTGCCCTCAGCTTCACATCACTCGCCGTAGCGCAGGGCGCAGGTTCTGGATCTGGCGGCTCGGGCTCCGGCGCTGGTTCGAATAGCGGTTCGAGTGCATCTGATGGCTCAAACAGCGGCGGCACCAACAATGGGGCAGGCGCAGGTGGAAGCGGCTCTGCATCCGGCAGCAACGGTTCTGGCACAAATGGCGACACCAACAACACCAATTGCGTCGGCGGTGGCAAGACGGCGGAGGGCACGACCAATGGCGGCCCTGCAACCACTGGCACAGCCACAGCGCCTAGCACGAACTGCCCCGCAAACTAATTCATATCCATAGCCAAGAAAAAGCCGGGTCATAGCCCGGCTTTTTGTCGATATATGGCTTGCGCGCTTAAAATCGCGCCCTGCCTCAGACTGAATGCCCAAGACAGGAAGCGCTGATCTTCAGCTCTTAGAACTGGCGTCTAAAGCCCATGGTAACAGCATGGCTGCTGAAATCCGTGCTGGAGGTTACGCCGTCTGTGCCAGTGAAGTCGAAATCGTCAGCAGCTGTGTAGCGATAGCCGATATCGAACGTCGTATTGGCGAACAGCGAGCTGTCGCGGAAAAACGAGATCGTGTCGAGCTTGATGCCAACGCCTGCGTCGAGGTGGTAGGCAAACTTCGTATCGTCATCATCCATCGCGATGCCGTTAACACCCTGACGGTGCAGTTCCAGATTCATCGCACCAACGCCACCGCCGAAATATGGCGTGAAGGCTGTGGATGTTTCAATATCGAGGTAACCGTTGACATAGCCCTGAATTGCACGGGCTTCACCGAAGGAAGCATTGCCGAAGTTTACGCCGCCAATAGTGTGTTCATTCACGTCAGCTGTGCCGTAACCAACTTCCAATTCCAGACGTGGCGAAACAAAACCGTAAGTGCCGAAGCTGTAGCCAGCACGCAGGGCGCTGTAGAAGCCGAGATCGTAATCTGTGCTGACGCTGCCGCCAGCCGTTGCAAAGCCGGTGTCGTCAAGGAATGTCAGGCTGCTCAGCGTTCCCAGATAAAAGCCACCTGGATTGGCAACGACAGCAGGCTCGCTCTGAACGGCCATGTCTGCTGAATGAGCGGATGTCGCAAGAAGCCCCAGAAGGCCAGCAATTTTGATAGCGCGGTACATATAAAAGACCTTTCAAGATCAGCCCCCGCCGATGAGTCGCATATCGCCTCAGACACGCGAAACTGTCGAGACAATTTTTGATATTTGTCAGGTGCTCATAAAGGCTTTTGTGAAAGCGTTGCCGTCGTGCAACGCATCAAATATAGGTTTTCTCTTTTTCCACCGGAACGCAAAGGACTCCGCAGCCGTTTGTCGAGGGAGATCTAACGCAGCAAGGAGAGAAAAATGAGTATTTTCAGCAAAATCAGAGATGCGATTTTTGGTGGCCCGGCAACGGCGGCACCGGCATCACCCAGTGCGGCGGAGCCAACGCCTGCCCCATCCTCTATCCCTGAGCCTGCGGCAACAACGGCCCCACCCATTGGCGGCACCGGCGGCGAGGTTCCGAAGACTTCTGGCACAGCGACAGCGAGCCCTTCGCAACCAACCGCTGAGACCGTGGACGTAGCGGCGCAGCTCGATGCAGCCGTCAAGAACAGCGGGCAGAAGCTGGAATGGAAGCGCTCCATCGTTGATCTGATGAAGGCGCTGGGCATGGATGCAAGTCTTGCCGAGCGCAAGGAACTGGCGCAGGAACTCGGTTATACCGGAGACCTTAATGGCTCTGCCGAGATGAACACATGGCTGCACAAGGCGCTGATGAAGAAGCTGTCCGAAAACGGCGGCAAGGTTCCAGCCGACCTTCTCGATTAATATCGATATTTTGAAATGAAGCCCCGAGCCTCATATGAGCCTCGGGGCTTTTTAGCGTTTATCGCGTTTTGGCGGGTACCGCTTCAGCCAGATCGACAACAATGGCTGCTGCTTCGTTTTGCAGCACGTCCTTTGCATTCTTTCGCGCGTTTTCGATTGCGATGTTTGCCGTGATGCTACGCTCATTGGCCTGAAGACCGTCATCGTTTTCACGAACGAGGCCCGTCCCGCTTTCGGCACGCGCTTTCATCTTGGCTTCGGTTTCAGCCATTTCGGCTCTGCGCTCGACTTCATTGAGCGAAATGGTCTTCTTTTCCCGCACAGCCTTCAGATCGGCGATGTCTTCAACGAACCGCTGGAAATCCTGATCGGTCTTAATCCGCGCATCATGCTTTGCTTGCAAGGTCGGCAACAGCTTGTCCGGGTCACCCTGTAGGGCATATTTGGCTGGCTTGATCTTCGTCCACGGCAAAGCATTGTCATAGCTGGATTCGCCGATTGCCTTCGGATCAAGAAAACCCGGAAGGTTGATATCCGGAACCACGCCCTGCAACTGTGTTGTGCCACCATCAACACGGAAGAACTGAGCTATGGTCAGTTTCAGCTGGCCAAGTTCCGGCTTGCTGTTGCGGGCAACGCGGTCCAGATCGACAACGGTCTGGACCGTGCCTTTTCCGAAGGATGGTTCGCCGATGATGATGCCGCGTCCGTAATCCTGAATGGCTGCTGCAAAGATTTCAGACGCAGAGGCCGAACCGCGATTGATCAACACGCCAAGAGGACCGCTCCAGGCGGGCGCCGTCATGTCATCGCTCTCGACCTTCACATTCCCTTCAGCGTCCTTCTGCTGAACGACCGGACCTTTGCCGATGAACAGACCCGTCAGGTCAATGGCTTCGGCAAGCGAGCCGCCGCCATTGTCGCGAAGATCGAACAGCACACCGGAGACATCGTCCTGCTTCAGCTCAGCCAGCAACTTGGCCACGTCGCGGCTGGCGCTGCGGTAATCCTTGTCACCCTTACGGCGGCCTTCGAAGTCCTCGTAAAACGTTGGAAGGGTGATGACGCCGATCTTTGAGGTGGCATCGCCATTCTTGACGGACAGGATCGTCTTCTTGGCCGCCTGCTTTTCAAGGCTGACCTTGTCTCTGACAAGGCTGATGACGCGGTGGCCACCACTGCTGCCAGATTCCGCGGGCAAGATATCGAGACGCACGACCGAGCCGACTGCACCGCGGATCATCTGCACCACCTCATCAAGGCGCGTGCCGACGACTTCCTTGATCGGACCATCCTCGCCCTGCCCTACGCCAACGATGCGATCTCCCACCGCAAGCTTGGCAGAAAGCTGTGCCGGCCCACCGGCCACCAGCTCGCGAATGGTGGTGTAGCCATCCCGCTCCTGCAACACTGCGCCAATGCCGACAAGCGACAGCTTCATCGAAATGTCGAACTCTGCGGAAGCGGATGCGCTGAAGTAATCCGTGTGCGGATCAACAGACGTCGTATAGGCCGCCATGAAGGACTGGAACACATCGTCGCTCTTGTACGGATAAACCCGGTCCAGAATGTTCTTGTAGCGCTTGTCCAGCGTCTCACGAATTGCGGCATCGGCCTGGCCTGCCAGTTTCAGGCGAAGCCAATCGCTCTTGACGCGCTTGCGCCAGAGATCATCACTCTGTTGCTGCGTCGTGGCCCATGGCGCGTCCTCGCGCGATATGGGGTATTCTTCACGCACCGTGAAATCGAAATTCTGTTTTAGTTCAGCGCGCGCAAACGTCATGCGATCCACGACACGGCGCGTGTAGCTGTTGAAGATCGAGAACGGTATTTCGAGATCTTCGTTAAGGATCGCATCATCGATCTTCGTGCTGTCTGCGTTGAAACCGTCAATATCGCTCTGCATGAACAGCATCCGGTCGGGATCAAGCGACTTGATGAATTTCGACATGATATGCGTGGACAGCGTATCGTCGAGCGGCACGGTCTTATAGGCGTAACGGCCAAGGAATTGCGCACTCAGATTGGCCGCCTGGGCCTGAACTTGAGTGGGTTCCAGCACTGGCGGTGAAGCCGGCTGTTGTGCCTGCGCAGAAGACGCAATGGAAAATGCCAACCAAAAGAGACCGTACCTTATGCGCATGCGACATCATTCCTCATCGTTGTCATCATCCGTCATACTGCACCGCAGCGGCAATTACGATAAGAACCTCGCGCCCAAAATAATGATTTTAGGCAATTGCTCGTGATCGGCGTCTGTCAGACGTTTTCGAGGGGCAAGATGAAGCGCGTATGTCAGTTCAAGCGGCGACATTGCCACAGAACGGACCATGGGCCGAGTCGATCCGCCTCAACATCGCCGAATGCATAGAGCTGTTCTCCTATGATCGGCCCGTTTTCTATTGCTAAGGGGTCTTGGGAAAGGTTGGCCAACACCTCCAACTCAGTCTCACCCATCTGCCATGTCACTTTCACCGCACTGCCCTTTGCCTCAAAGGTGCCGCCCTTCAAACCGCCATGGCCGAGCAAAGGCACAATATGCTGGTGGCGCAACGCAAGCAGCGATCGGTAAAAGGCGAGCATCTCGGTGCCATCAGCAGCATCGGCCTTCGACCAATCGAGTTTGGCTGACAGAAAGGTCGAACGCGCTGTCGGGTCGGGAACATTGTCGCCGTCGAAGCCCGGCAGACGTGACATTTCCTTGCGCCTGCCCTTGCGGACCTTTTCATTCAGATCCTCATCGAACTGACAGAAATAGGGAAAGGGCTCCTTGGCTCCCCATTCCTCACCCATGAACAGCATCGGAACCTGTGGTGCCAGAAGATAGATCGCAGCGATGGCCTTCAAGGGTTCCGCAGCGATGTAGGACGCCATCCTGTCGCCGTTGGCACGGTTGCCGATCTGATCGTGGTTTTGAATGAAGGATATGAAGGCCAGCGGTGAAAGGTGTTCGCTTGGCTTGCCACGTGCCTCGCCTCGATAGGGCATATGCTCGCCCTGAAAGACGAAGCCCTGCGCCAGCGCCCGGCCAATATTGTCGTCATTACCGACATATTCCTGATAATAGCCGAAGGTCTCGTCGGTGGCCGCAACGTGCAGAACGTGGTGCACATCATCGTTCCACTGCGCCGTGAAGTGCTTCGGCTGGCCGTCTTCGCCGCGTACCAGCAGATCGCTGTCATTATCTTCGTTTTCGACGATCAGATGAACATGACGTCTGCCAGCAGCGTCACGAACACGCCGTGCGAGTTCGACAATCAGGTGCTCACTGCTGTCGTCCTTGATCTGATGCACGGCATCCAGCCTCAGCCCGTCGATGCGAAACTGCGTTATCCAATAAATCGCGTTCTGGATGACAAATTCACGGATCTGGTCAGAGCCTTCATCGTCATAATTGATGCCCATGCCCCAGGGAGATGAGTGGTGCTCGGTAAACAACGGCGCCACGGCGGGCATGTAATTGCCGTCTGGGCCGAAGTGATTGTAGACCACATCCATGAAAACGCAGATGCCGCGTGCATGTGCTTCATCCACGAATGCCAGCAGGTCTTCCGGGCGGCCGTAGCTGCTTTCGGGCGCATAGGGCATGACGCCATCATAGCCCCATCCATAATTGCCGGGAAAATCGGCTGTTGGCATCAGCTGAATGGCGGTGATGCCGAGTTGGCGCAGATGGTCGAGCTTCTCGATAGCTGCGAGAAAGCTGCCCTCCTGCGTGAAAGTGCCCGGGTGCAGCTCATAAATGACCATCTCTTCCCAGGGTCGTCCGCTCCAGCTTTCGGTTTTCCAGCCGTAATTCGTCACATCAACCACTTCGCTGGGGCCGTGCACGTCTTCAGGCTGAAACCGCGATGCCGGATCCGGTATTATCTGGCCGTCAGCCAGTTGGAAGCGGTAGAGCGTGCCCGCACCGACGCTCGGCAATGTGTGGTGAAACCAGCCATCGCCCTTAGGCTCCATGTCATATTGCTCACCGGTCTCCAGCTTCAGCACAACGGATTGCTGCAGCGGCGCCCAAAGGCGAAACAGGGTTGCGTCTTCCAGAACCAAGGGGCCGAAATCGAAATCGTACAACAATGAATGACTCTCTGATGAAATGAAGCGGGAGCGACGACTTGGCCTAACGCCAACGGCCACCAATGGTTTCATGCAAAGCGTACGGGCAGCGTTTTCGCACCCTCTGCGTCCCGCATATTGAACAAAGTGCTCATAAACTCCATTTCCATGGCTTGAGCATAAAAGGATGATTGCAGATGGGTCTATTCGACGGGTTACTGGGTCACGGATCAACCGTGGATCCTTCGGATTTGAACAAGCGCCTTGATGGCGTGCTGGTGGATGGAGAAGAGCCGCAACTGGCGTTCAAAGTCATCCGCGACTTCTTCGTGTTTACCCAGTACCGGATTATCCTTGTCGATATTCAGGGCATAACCGGAAGCAAGGTGGATTATACCTCCATCCCCTACCGCGCCATCACACGGTTTTCCGTCGAGACTGCCGGAACCTTCGATCTTGATTCAGAACTGAAAATCTGGGTTTCAGGCTCCAGCACGCCAATCAGCAAGACGCTGAAAAAGGGGACGGACGTGCGGGGCATTCAGCGCGCACTTGCGACAGGCGTTCTGCGATAAGGAACTGATGTCAGAGACCACCGCGCTCATGATTTAAGCGCGGTGGGTTGAAGGATATCGAAATCAGATTTCCTTGAGGCTCGCTCCACTGCCGAGGCTTTCGATCAAGGTGGCACTGGCCTCGTTGACGCCGACAACCGTGACCGGAATGTCATGCTGCTTGTAGCGATCCACCACCTTTTCCAGCGCGGCAACAGCGGTAATATCCCAAAAATGGGCTTGTGAAATATCGATCAGCACCGACATCTCGTTTGCCTCCTCGATATCGAAGGCATCCACGAACACATCGGCCGAGGCGAAGAAAACCTGACCCGACACCCGGTACGTCACGCGCTGCGCCGTTTCGTCCTTGGCGGTTTCAACGCGCAGCAGTCTGGCAACCTTGAAGGTGAAGAAGACGCCGCTCAGCAGAACGCCGACGGCGACACCCAGCGCGAGGTTGGAGCTCAGAACCGTCACAATGACAGTTACGACCATAACCACGCTCGACATTTTCGGATGAACGATCAGCGTTTTGACGGATGACCAATCGAACGTATCGATAGACACCATCACCATGATGGCAACCAGTGCCGCCACCGGAACCTGAGACACCCAAGGCTTAAGGAGGACCATCAAGATCAGCAGAAATGCACCCGCAAACAATGTGGACAGCCTGCCGCGACCGCCATATTTCACGTTGCTGACGGTCTGCCCGATCATGCCGCAACCGGCAATGCCGCCGAAGAGGCTGGCGGCGGTGTTGGCGATGCCCAGACCCGTGCATTCCCGGTTCTTGGAGCTTGGCGTGCCGGTGAGATCATCCACCACACTCGCCGTCATCATGGATTCCAGCAGGCCCACCATGGCGATGGCAAGGGCTGGCCCGACGATGATCTTCAACGTCTCAAGCGTCAGCGGCACCTGAGGCCATGCGAACATCGGAAGGCTGTCCGGCAGTTTCCCGAGATCGGCGACGGTCATGACCGGCAATTGCAGGAAAATGGATACCCCTGTCAGAACCAGAATACAGATCAGCGGCGAAGGCACGGCCGTTGTCAGCCGGGGAACGAGATAGATCAGCACAAGCCCTGCCGCCAGCATGCCATAGGCCAGAACATCCCCACCAATAATGTGCGGAAGCTGGGCAGCAAAGATGAGGATTGCCAAGGCGTTGACGAAGCCTGTTCGAACGGATTTCGAAACGAACCGCATCAACACGCCAAGCCGAAGCAATCCGAATATGATCTGAAACGCACCGGCAAGCAGACCCGCAGCGAAAAGATAGGGCAAGCCGTGCAGATGGACTAGTGGCGCCGCGACCAGCGCAACGGAACCGGCAGCAGCCGAAATCATGGCAGGACGACCACCGGAAAATGCGATGACGATGCCAATAACGAAGGAGGCGAAGAGGCCGACTTGGGGATCGACGCCAGCGACGAAGGAAAACGCGATGACTTCCGGAATGAGCGCGAATGTCGCGACGGCCCCGGCTAGCATTTCACGCAGGGGATTGGCGGACCAATCCCGACGGATAGATGTAAGTTGCATATGTGATATCTCGCAAAGCATGCCGACACGCATCGTTAGCGGTCGTAAAATGGGCATGCGGTATTTGCGTTATCTGGCGGATCGGCGGCCAGAAGAGCCACCCGGAGTTTCACCGGGTCCGTGGTGAGTATGTTCTAAATACCGAATAAATCTCTCGATGCAAGCCCGAATTGGAAACAGTCTGATGGACAGATCGTCAGGGCGCGGCCGCATGTCGGGAAGGCCATGCAACCCTCCTCAAGCGTTCCTCACCTCCATGACAGCAGGTGCGAAGGACAATTGTTCGTTCGCCGGTTTAAAGGATTGGTCGAACCATGCCCAGTTGTGTCTGCCCTCGCGCTTCATGCGGTAAAGCGCCTGGTCCGCCGCACTCAGGAGCGTTTCGATATCGTTGCCATGGTGCAGATAAAGGCTCGCTCCCACCGTTGCGCCAACGCAGACATTTCTGCCGGCGACCACAAACGGCTCGTCAAAGGCTTCTGTTATCCTCCGGCAGATTTTTTCTGCATCGGCCTGGGATGCCAGATCGGTCAGCAGGATAACAAACTCGTCTCCTCCCATCCGAACAACGGTATCATCAGAGCGGACAGATTGACGGAGGCGGTTTGCCGCGCTTTTCAAGACTTCATCGCCTGCCGCATGTCCAAAACAATCATTGATTGGTTTGAACTTATCGAGGTCGATCATCAGAACCGCGATCAGCTTGCTGGAGGTGAATGTAGCGCGTTGCGACAGTTCCGCGTTCCAGCGCTCCTCAAGCATCCGCCTGTTGCCCAGACCGGTCAATGCGTCTTCGTAAGCGATGCGCCTCAAAGCGTGTTCCGCAAGCTTGTGGTTCGTCAGATCTTCAAACATGGTTATGACGAGGCCGAATTCGTGCATGACGATGCCACGATGTAGAACCGGAACAACTGCTCCGTTCGCGTGCCGTATCTGCGTTTCGTGTGGCTCAATATCTGTTATGCCTACGGCCCCCGGTATCAAGGAGTTCGCCCACATGCTGCAAGCGGCCTTACTCTCGCTCTCGTTGACATAAACTTCGCTGAACCATTGTTCGATGGTGGCGAAATGACCATTCGGGTAGCCAAATATTTTTATGAATGCACTGTTGCTGAATCGGATCAGTCCTTCGGGGAAGGACGCCCATGACAGCGGTATCGGCAGGGAATCGAGCAGAATCAGGAATTCATCATCGGATTGATAAGTGCCACTGACCATTCGTTGCAGGATATGCTTCATTTCACCACCGTCTTTTGGCTCCGGGACACAGTACAAACACGAATGCAATGCTATCCTGCGGCAGCCACTTTCGGGCGCTGACGTTCCATCAACCACGCAAACAGTTGCTCGCTTCCAACAGGCCGCGAGAGCCAGTAACCCTGAATCTCGTCGCACCCCATCACACCCAGCAAATCGGCTGCCTCCAGCGTTTCAACGCCTTCTGCAACGACGCGATAACCCAGGCTGTGCGAAAGATCGATCATGGAGCGCACGAGAACCCGTTCACGGTTTCCATTCTCCATGTCCGAGACGAATGAACGGTCGATCTTCACAATGTCTGCCGGCAATTTCTGGAGATAGGCAAGGCTGCTATAGCCGGTCCCGAAATCATCGATGGCAAGGCGGATGCCCGCTGCCTTCAACTGGTTCAACAGTTCAAAAGCACCATCGGTCTCTTTCATCATCACGGTTTCAGTCAATTCCAGCTCGATCTGCGTGGGACTGATGTCGAACGAAGCAAGCTTGGACATCAACCGCTCATAAAAGTCTTGTTCTTCGAGGTTGAGGGCCGAGAGATTGAGGGACACACTGAAACGAAGGCCTCTGCGCTCCCAAGCCGCAAGCGTGACAAGCGTCTCGTTTATGACCCAGTCCGTCAGCTCTCGTGCAGATGCGGAGGCCTCGACCACAGGAATGAATTCGACAGGTGATATCGGACCAAGCACCGGGTGGTTCCACCGCAGCAAAACCTCTGCACTGTGAACATCACCGCTCGCAACATCCAGCCGGGGCTGAAAGACCAGAGAAAGCTGGTCGGGCGCCGTCAATGCAGTTTGAAAATCGTTGAGGATGCGGAAGTTGCGTCTGTGGCGCAAGTCGATGGCTGGTGAAAACATGCCGATTTTCGTCGGGCTCTGGTGGGCGTCCTGAATGGCGCTTTGCAACGATCTCAGAATGTCGTCCGGCGGCATGCTCTGCGGGTCGTAGGCAACCATGCCAATGGACGGCGACATCGAAATTTGCGTGTCGCTATAGTCCTGAATTTCGCCAAGCATCGTCTTGAGGAATTCAACATAGCGATCAGCACTCATATGATGAGGCGCGAAAAACGCAAACTGTGTGGGGCCGACATGATAGGCGGCGCCCTCGTCACCGACATGCTTGCGCAGAAGCAGCGAAACGGCCTGAATGACGTCATCCAGATAGGAGGGGCCTAGCACACGCGAGATCCGTTCGAACTGTTCCGTCTGCGCCAGATCGAGCAGAACGATGATGCGCTCACCGCTATCGCCGCGCAGAACCGCATCCGACAGATCATTGGAAAGCTGAAACCGGTTCGGCAGACCGCTCGATGCTTCGATGCGCCCCATGGCATGGGTCAGCTCAACCTGATCCATCACCATGGCCGCGAGATCTTTCAGCGTTGCCATTTCTGCATCGGTGACCTGGCGTGGCTCGGTTCCCAGTACGCAGAGTGCACCCAGGCCAAATCCATCCTGTGTGACCAATGGCGCACCTGCGTAAAAGCGAATTCCCGCATTTCCGAGAACACTGTCGACATAGTATTCATCCTGCGTGAAGTCTTCGATCACGACGAGTTTGCAGGATTCAGCCACATTCGCGCAGGGCGCCTTGTGACGCGGTATCTCGAAATGGTCGATGCCGACCTTCGATTTGAACCATTGCCGTTGCATGTCTGTGAGTGACACAGCAGCGATCGGGAGGCCGAAAATGCTGGCGGCCAGCCGGGTGATGCGGTCAAAACTTTCGCTGGGGAGCGTATCGAGCAACCTCAGATTCTTGAGGCTTGATAGGCGTGCGATCTCATTCTGCATGATAAAAATCCATGGCAACACTGGTGCGCTACCTTTGTGCGCAGCCACAATGTGGGGGGCGGTTCATTTTTTGGTGCAGCCATGTCGGCGCTTATATCCACGGTTGACGTGGATAGACGGGATCGGACAAACTGGGGCATCATGCCCAAAGAATTCAATTCTATCGGTGATCATTCCGCCTAATCATTGAATGAAAAGTGAATCCCTGCGGTGCAGTTGCGGCAATGGTTAGCAAATTATCTTTTATAATATTCGAAAGTTTAATTGTCTCGAAACGCAGCATGCCTCCCCGAAATAGAACCGGGGAGGCACGCATTTACGTGGTGGTTTCAAGCCACTTCGGGTAGGCCGGAAAGCAGCTTATCCAACGTCATCGGGTAATGGCGCAGACGAACGCCCGTCGCGTTGTAGATCGCGTTGGCGATTGCGGCCGAGACCCCGCAAAGGCCCAACTCACCCACACCCTTTGCCTTCATGGGCGAAGACATTGGGTCGGTCTCATCAAGGAAGACGACCTCCTGATGCGGAATGTCCGCATGGACGGGCACCTCATATCCGGCAAGGTCGTGGTTGACGAAGAAACCACGGCGCGTATCGACCGCAAGCTCTTCCATCAGCGCACCGCCAGCACCCATGGTCATGGCACCAATGACCTGACTGCGCGCGGTGATCGGATTGAGAATACGGCCTGCGGCGCACACCGCCAGCATACGGCGGATGCGGATTTCGCCCGTGGCGCTATCAACACCGACTTCCACGAAATGGGCGCCGAATGTCGATTGCTGATGGGTTTTCGTGAGATTACCCCACTCCATCGTGTCTTCACCCACCAGCCCGTCCGTGCCCGCAGCTTCTGAAAGAGGGACAGCCCGATTGCCGGACTTGACCATGCCATCTTCGAACAGCGCATCGTCCGAATTGAAGCCGAGCTTTTGGGCAATCGCTTCGCGCAGCTTCACACAGGCTGCGTAGACGCCTGACGTCGAGGAGTTTGCACCGAACTGACCGCCTGAACCGGCGGAAATCGGAAAGCGTGAATCGCCCAGTTGCACGGCAACCTTATCGACTGTCACGCCCATCATCTCGGCAGCGGTTTGGGCGATGATAGTGTAACTGCCTGTGCCGATATCCGTCATGTCGGTTTCGACCGTCACGATACCGTCAGAGCCGAGTTTCACCCGTGCGGCAGACGGCAGGACGAGATTGTCGCGGAAGGCCGCTGCAACGCCCATGCCGATTAGCCACTTCCCATCCCGGCGCGACGCGACCTTGGGACGTTCAGACCAGCCAAACTTCTCGGCACCGGTGTTCATGCAACCGATGAGGTCCCGGTGCGAGAACGGCCGTTCAGGGTTTTCGGGATCGACCTGCGTGTCATTGACGATGCGGAACTGGACCGGATCCATCCCGACCTTTTCGGCAATTTCATCAATTGCGATTTCGAGCGCCATCAAGCCCGGCGCTTCACCCGGCGCCCGCATGGCGTTACCCTCAGGCAAATCCAGCTGCGCCAGACGCATCGCCGTCATTCGGTTTGCACCGGCGTAAAGCAGCCTCGTCTGGTTCACAGCTGTTTCCGGCGCACCGTCAGGCAGGTTGCCAGACCAGCTTTCGTGGCCAATGGCGGTAATCTTACCATCGCTGCCAGCACCGATGCGGATGCGCTGGATGGTTGCCGGTCTGTGCGTTGTGTTGTTCGCAATCATCGGGCGCGGCAATGTCACCTTCACCGGCTGCCCTACGGCCTTGGCCGCAAAAGCAGCCAGAACCGCATCTGCGCGCAGGAACAGCTTACCGCCGAATCCGCCGCCGATAAACGGCGACATGAGGTGGATCTTGTCCTTGTCGACCCCGAGCGTCGTCGCCAAGTCCGAACGCCACCAGTCGATCATCTGGCTTGACGTCCACACTGTCACCTCGTCGCCATTCCAGGCGGCGATGGACGCGTGCGGCTCCATCATCGCGTGAGACTGATCGGGCGTCGTATAGGTCTCGTCGATTGTAATGGCAGCCGATTGGAAGGCAGCTATAAAGTCGCCCACTGATGTATCCGGCTTTTGGGATTCATCAGGTTTTTCGGAATTGCCCTTTTCGGCTTCAAGATCGAAAACACCCTTTTCCTCAGCGTAATCAACCTTGACCAAGGCAGCAGCAGCACGTGCCTGCTCGAATGTTTTCGCCACAACAACGGCAATTGCCTGATGGTAGTGTTCGATCACATCGCCGCCGAACAGGTTGGCGGTGTTGTATTCGCCCTTCTCCCGCTTGCCGACATCAAGGCTCGTCACGACGCTTACAACGCCCTCGGAACCCTTTGCCGCCGACAGGTTGAAGGACTTGATGCGCCCTTTCGAAATTGCCGAGTGCACCGGATATCCATAGAGATAGGGCACGTTGCCGTCATGCCACTCATAGGCGTATTTCGCTCCTCCGGTTGTTTTAAGCTCACCATCGATGCGCCGGATAGGCTGGCCGACGACTTTCAGGCGATCAATGGGATTGGTGGTTGCTGGTGTATCAAATTTCATCGCTCAACCCCTTGCTTCGGACAGGACGGCGCCAAGCGTGCGCTCGACAAGATCGATCTTGAACCGGTTCTCTTCTGTGGGACGTGCATCTGCCAGAATGGCTTGTGTCGCGGCAGGCGCGCCTTCCGCCAACTGGCTTTCAGCCGCCTCGACACGCCACGGCTTATGGGCCACACCGCCCACCGCAACCCGTCCTGTTCCATCCGACTGAATTATCGCACCGACAGAAATCAGCGCGAATGCGTATGATGCACGGTCACGTACCTTGCGGTAAATCTGCTTACCGCCGATGGGTGGAGGCAACACAACCGAGGTGATGAATTCACCTGCTTCAAGCGTGTTCTCGATATGCGGCGTGTCGCCCGGCAGACGGTAGAAATCCGCAATCGGAATGGAGCGACGAGACCCATCGGCTTTCACGGTTTCGATTGTTGCGTCGAGGGCGCGCATGGCAACGGCCATATCGCTGGGATGCGTTGCTATGCAGGCATCGCTTACGCCAACAACGGCAAGCTGACGGGTATAGCCGCCAATGGCGGAACAGCCGCTTCCGGGCGTGCGCTTGTTGCAAGGCTGGTTGGTATCGTAAAAGTAAGGACAGCGCGTGCGCTGCAAGAGATTGCCAGCCGTCGTTGCCTTGTTGCGCAACTGTCCGGATGCACCAGAGACCAGCGCCCGCGAAAGCAGGCCATAGTCGCGGCGGACCGTTTCATCGGCTGCAAGATCTGTGTTTCTGACCAGTGCGCCGATGCGAAGGCCACCCTCCGCAGTTGCCTCGATCTTATCGAGTTCGAGCCCGTTCACATCAATCAGATAGGTCGGCGTCTCGATCTCAAGCTTCATCAGGTCGAGAAGGTTTGTGCCACCCGCAATGAATTTGGCACCGGGATTGGATGCGACAGCTTTGGCTGCGGCTTCGACAGAGGAGGCGCGCTCATAGGTAAAAGCTTTCATGCGTTTATTCCCCCCACTTCTGAAATGGCATCGAGAATGTTCGAGTAGGCCCCGCATCGACAGATATTGCCGCTCATGCGCTCGCGAACTTCATCTGCTGTCAGCTGAGTCTTTGCTGTCAGATCGCCGGTCACGTGGCTTGGAATGTTGGCCTTGATTTCTTCCAGCACGGCGATGGAGGAACAGATCTGGCCCGGCGTACAGTAACCGCACTGAAAACCATCATGCTTGACAAAAGCCGCCTGCATGGGGTGCAAATCACCCGGCTGGCCAAGGCCCTCGATGGTGGTCACCTCATCGCCATCATGCATGACGGCGAGCGAAAGACAGGAATTGATGCGCTTTCCATCCACCAGAACTGTGCACGCGCCACACTGGCCGTGGTCGCAACCCTTTTTGGTGCCGGTCAGATGAAGATGCTCGCGCAGCGCATCCAGCAAGGTGGTTCGGTTATCCATATCAAGAACATGGTTCTGACCATTCACGGTCAGTGAGACTTCGGATGATTGTGTCATTGGGCTCCCCGCAGTTTGCGCCGCCGCGCTCTTGACGACGCCGGTGGCCGCTATCGTCGCGGCAGAGGAGATAAGTAAGTTTCGTCGGGAAAGTTCCAGTCGGACGCTGTCGAGCACGGCCCGCTCCTTTTCGATGGCTTGAGGTGCAAGGCTAACTGCGTCCAAGCGCAAAGGTGCCATCGACAAACGAAAAGTTGAACCCTAAGACCGTTGGCGACTGCCACTCCGCGGTCATCGTTTCACTTGTGCATATGCTACGGCGGGGTACAGTTGTTGTTCACACGGATGGCCTTCAGATCAAATGCTTCTAGCCTCTATCATATCTCTGTTTGTGCTTGGCGTTGAAACGCGGCCCACAACGGTTTTACACGTCTCGCAATCGCCGAAGACGCAACGGCACCCTGTCCAGGGGAGCCCGTCTGTCAGGACATTTTTTGGCTTCGACGAAAAACGGTGCCTGGGCATTGCGGACCTCTCGTCGCCAGAAAAGCCCGTGTTCACCGCGTATGACACCGGTGAATGGCAGTGCACCTACGTCATAGACTATGCGGAGACGGGCCATAAACCATCGCTTTTTCTGCAAATCCGGGGCGTGGAACCGGGCGTGTGGAGCAACTTCCGCATCAAGCTCAATTTCGGCTCCGTCCTGTCACGTCAGGTGCTGGCCGCCCGCGCTGCCAACATCGTCTATTCACTGCTCGGAACGAATATGCCGCTAAAGGATTTAGAGATGGTTCTGGCATCTGGGCTGGATATGGAGATCGCTTTCGGAGAGGCAACGCTGAAATACAGACAGGAACGGGGTGATCCCAACCGTTACAATCTGTTCGGCACCCGAACGACGCCACAGCCGCAACCAGACAAGGCAGAGCAATGAAGCGTTCGAGATAAATGGCAAGCCCACTTCGGGGGCAGGAAAACTGATGACGGTTGACAGCAAAGACACCCATTCTCTCAATGACCCGTTGGTCCATGCACAGGAATGGCGAGCCCAAGGGCGATCAGTCGCCATCGCAACAGTTATAGAAACCTGGGGCTCGGCGCCAAGGCCGGTCGGCAGTCACCTGGTAATCGACGCTGACGGCCATTTCGAAGGGTCTGTTTCAGGCGGATGCGTCGAGGGTGCAGTTATCTCCGCCGCACTCGATGTTATCGAGGAAGGACAGCCCAGAATGCTCGACTTCGGCGTGGCGGACCAGACGGCCTGGTCGGTTGGGTTATCCTGCGGTGGCCGCATCCGAGTCTATGTGGAGAAACTTCACTAATGGATGCCGCAACACTTGAGACCCTCAACGCCTTGCGCAGCAACCGCGTGGCAGTGGCCACCGTGACCAATCTTCAAAGCGGTACCGTCGAAGTTATTGCCTCGGAAGCGATACCATCCGGTGCTCTGGGTGAGGCCGTTGCCACCGCCCTCCAGTCCCGGAAATCCTCTGGCATCACGATTGAGGGCATCGATCATTTCATCAATGTTTATGTCCCCTCGCCCCGCGTCGTCATCATCGGTGCAGTCCATATCAGCCAGACGCTGGTGCACATGGCAAAGCTGACAGGCCTTGATGTTGTGGTGATCGATCCGCGAACGGCATTTGCCACACCTGAGCGCTTTGCCAGCACCGACCTCATTGCCGATTGGCCTGAAGATGTGCTGCAGGCACGACCGCTTGACCGGCACACGGCCGTGGTCGCCTTGACCCATGATCCCAAGATCGATGACTTCGCCTTGATGGATGCCCTCCGGAAAGGTTGCTTTTACGTGGGCGCTCTTGGTGGGCGAAAAACGCACGAGGCGCGGCTGAAAAGGTTGGCCGCTCAGGGCTTTGACGAGCCTGACCTACAGCGCATCCACGGGCCGGTAGGCTTGAACATCGGTGCAGTCAGCCCCGCTGAAATCGCAGTTTCAATCCTGGCCGAAATCATTTCCACAATGCGCTTCGGTGACAAGAGCCTGTCAAAGCGCAACGCTTGAGGGCTTGGCCAGAACGCCGCCAGCGCTTGCAATCGCCTCCGGCGTATCCACATCCATCAGGGCAGCCGACCCCAGCTCCACATCGATGATCTGAAGACCGGATGCCTTGATAAGACCACGTGCGCCGACGTCTCCTTCAAGTCGGCTGAGATCGTCAAACATGGAGCGTGGCAGGATAACCGGGTTACCAGGCTTGCCGTCAGCGACAGCCCGCACGATTGCAAGCCTTCCCGCTTGCTCGAAGGTCGAGATCATCTGGTTCAAGTGTTCGCTGGAAATTTTCGGCATGTCGGCCAACATCACCATAACCCCATCCGCGCCTTGGGCTTGCGGCACCGACAGCCCAGACGCAATCGAACTCGCCATCCCCGACGCATGGTTTGCGTTGACCACCCGGGCTATATCAAGACCATCAAGCACAGCGCTAAGCTCCTCATGCCGGTGCCCCAGGACAACCGTCACAGAGGCGGCGTTGCTTTGCCTTGCGGCCATCGCCATCTGGCGCAGCAAGGGAATGCCATCAAACTCCGCCAGGAGTTTGTGAGAGCCACTTTGCGCTGTGCGGCTGGACATTCCGGCAGCGAGCAGAACGATTGCAACACGCATTCAGTAATCCCCTTTTCATTTCCCATACACGGCTTCACCCGCCTCACCAAACCGGGGAGGTCAACCCATTCTAAAATCGGACTTACCCAATGGTTGCGATTGTGTAACCTGTTCAGGCTAGTATTGTCCTACGTGGCCGCTGACGGGTTGCGTCAATTGATGGTGGTAATATTGCCGTCTCTAAACGGTGATACTGGTTGCAGAGGAGAGATGTATGTCAGGCGACAAGACGCTACAGGACTGGCAGGGACTTGCTGAGAAGGAACTCAAACGCTCCCCCGACAGCCTTGTCTGGCATACCCCTGAGGGGATAGACGTCAAGCCGCTCTATACGGCAGACGACACGAAGACCATTCCCCACCTCGACAGCCTGCCGGGCTTCAAGCCCTTCGTGCGTGGACCTCGTGCCACCATGTATGCCGGGCGCCCCTGGACAATCCGCCAATATGCCGGGTTTTCGACTGCGGAGGAATCGAACGCCTTCTACAAGCGCAATCTGGCCGCTGGCCAGAAGGGCCTTTCCGTTGCGTTCGATCTGGCCACCCATCGCGGTTATGACAGTGACCATGAGCGCGTTGAAGGCGATGTCGGCAAGGCGGGTGTCGCCATCGATAGCGTCGAGGACATGAAAATCCTCTTTGATGGCATTCCGCTTAAGGACATGTCCGTTTCCATGACCATGAATGGCGCGGTCATCCCCATTCTTGCAAGCTTCATCGTTGCCGGTGAAGAACAAGGCTGCGCTATTTCGGATCTCTCCGGCACGATCCAGAACGACATTCTCAAAGAATTCATGGTGCGCAACACCTATATCTACCCGCCAGAACCCTCCATGCGCATCATTGCCGATATCATCGAATATACCGCGCGCGAAATGCCGCGCTTCAACTCGATCTCGATTTCCGGCTATCACATGCAGGAGGCGGGTGCGACGCTCGTTCAGGAACTCGCCTTCACCCTCGCGGATGGCCGGGAATATGTGCGCGCCGCCATCGCCAAGGGCCTCAATGTCGATGATTTCGCCGGGCGTCTCTCGTTCTTCTTCGCCATCGGCATGAACTTTTTCATGGAAGCGGCAAAATTGCGCGCGGCCCGTCTGCTCTGGTCGCGCATCATGGAGGAATTCAAGCCGCGAAAACCTGCATCGCTGATGCTGCGCACCCATTGCCAGACGTCAGGCGTATCCCTGCAGGAGCAGGATCCTTACAACAACGTCATCCGCACGGCTTATGAAGCCCTGTCGGCTGTGCTGGGCGGAACACAATCGCTGCATACCAATGCGTTGGATGAAGCAATGGCATTGCCAACCGAGTTTTCAGCACGCATCGCCCGCAACACGCAATTGATCCTGCAGCACGAAACCGGCGTGACGAAGGTGGTCGACCCCCTAGCAGGCTCCTATTATGTTGAAAGCCTGACCAGCGAACTTGCCGAAAAGGCATGGGCGCTGATGGAGGAGGTCGAGGCGCTCGGCGGCATGACCAAGGCTGTGGACGACGGCCTTCCCAAACGGCTGATCGAAGAAGCGGCGACAAGGCGACAGGCCGCCGTGGATCGCGGGGAGGAAATCATCGTTGGCGTGAACAAATACCGGTTGGAGAACGAAGACCCGATCGACATTCTCGATATCGACAACAGCGCTGTGCGCGCAGCACAGATCAGGCGTCTGGAAACGGTTCGCCGTCAACGCAATGCGCAAACGGTAGAGGCCACACTCTCAGTGATCACACAGATTGCCCAAACCGGTAAGGGCAACCTGCTGGAAGCCGCAATCGACGCCGCCCGCGCCCGTGCAACGGTCGGAGAAATTTCCGACGCCATGCGCAGCGTGTTTGGCGACCACGCCGCTGTTCCCGAAGTCGTTCATGATGTCTATGGCGCAGCCTACGAGAACGATCCGGAATATATGACCCTTTGCACCCGGTTGGGAGAACTGGCCACAGTCGTGGGCGGGAAGCCCAAAATGCTCGTCGCCAAGCTCGGGCAGGACGGGCATGATCGCGGCGCAAAAATCATCGCCTCAGCCTTCGGCGATATCGGCTTTGATGTCATTGCCGGTCCTTTGTTCCAGACACCGGCCGAAGCGGCCGATCTGGCCGTCAAGAACAAGGTGCATGTCGTCGGGATGTCATCGCTGGCCGCCGGCCACAAAACGCTCGCCCCGCAACTGGTGGAGGCTCTCAAGGCAAAAGGTGCGGAAAATGTCATCGTCATCGTCGGCGGCGTCGTTCCGAGACAAGACTATCAATATCTTCTCGACCACGGCGTAGCCGCCGTCTTCGGCCCCGGCACCAACGTGCTGGAAGCCGCCCGTGCCGTCATCGACCTGATGCAAGGCCGGCTTCGCAACAGCTGAACCCCACACACCCGGCGGCCCTCAACACAAGGTCGCCGGACACTATTTCACAAAACCGACAAAAACTTGACCACCAACAGACCGAACAGACATTTACCCCTTGCAAGCACCCTGATTGCTGGTTATGAGAACGCCCGCACGAACCTTACAGTTCGTGCCCGCGGAGAGGTGGCAGAGTGGTCGAATGCACCGCACTCGAAATGCGGCATACCTGCAAGGGTATCGTGGGTTCAAATCCCACCCTCTCCGCCATCACCTTAGCTATCTCATTGATTTATATGGAAATTTTTGACTAGCTGGAATTGGCCCGCCAGTCAGCCCGCCACGTGATTTTCGTTCTATTTTTTCCCACAATCCCCAAGAAAAAATCAGATCGACCGGTTGCTATTCGTTATGATATTCGATTACATGAGATTCATTAAGCAACAATTCTGCGCAAGACGTGCGGGATCCTCACAAAAGGGATCTCTATGTCTTCAATAAAGCAGTTGGGCCTTTTCTCTGGCCTTGGTACTTCTGAAGCTACTCCATCAAGTGACGTAGCGACTAAGCCCGCCTCAAAGTCTCTTGCATCAGAATGCTCCGACCCTCCTCGCAAGCGTAAGGCTCCTGCCTCCACCAGCGCGCACGCAGAGGAATGCTATCTTTCTGTCCAGGCTGTCGCGCGCCGCTATTCGATCAGCATCCAGACAGTCTGGCGCCATACCAAACAAAACCCGGCTTTCCCAAAGCCGATCAAAATCCTGAATGGCACTACGCGTTGGAGGATGAGTGACATCCTCTCGTTCGAGGTTGCGCGCCAGGAGGCTGGCCAATGACCGGGTCCGCCTCTCCTCGCAAGAAGCGTCGTAATCTCCAGAGTGAGAGGAAAGCTAGGGTTCATCAGCTTTACGCTAACGATGATGTCATCAAGCTCTATGAAATCTCACGCAATACGCTCACGAACTGGATCGCCGAGGGACTGCGTTTTGTCGACGGCGACGTACGTTTGTTTCGTGGCAAAGACCTGAACGCCTTTCACGCTCGTCGCAGAGAACGGGCTTCCGGGGCGCCACTTGCCCCTTTTATGGTCAACTGCTTTGGCTGCAAAGGCTCTCATTCACTGATCAATGACGAGATCTCGATCGATCCCGGTCGGACGCTCGGGGTCTTCCGCGCATCCATCACCTGCCCAGAAACTGGAGTGACGGCAAACAGATACGTTTGTAGTGAAGAGGTCGATACGATCCGAAAGCTTCGTGAAGCCAATCCCGGACGCGAGACTCGCGACTAATATGTTTCGCTAGTTCACTCCGCGATTGTGCAAATCGGGCGGTCTCGAATCCGGGGCCGCCTCAGGACCCAGTCCATTTTCCAACCATGGAGCTCGCTCCGCCAAAGACATTATTCCCAAGCCTAGGATTCACTTTGGCAAGGCAATCCCATGCGGTCTCGATAGATCGCATTGAATCGAAAGATAGAAATATGAATGCATCAAAGACTAACGCCTCAATCGTCTATCTCTATCAAGGCGAGCTGAGGCACGGTAAGGGGTTTCATCCCAAGACCGTCAACGACATCCTCCGTCACATCTGGCAGTTCGAGGAGCACACGGGTTCAGTGGACTTTCGAGCCGTTACCCTCAGGATGATTGAAGAGTTTAAAGAAGAGCTGATTGGCCCGGTTGACAAGATCGGCAAAGAGGGGCTGTCCGCCTCGACTATCGTACACACCTTTGGAAACCTGAAGGCCTTCTTCTCGTGGCTTTCCAATCAGGAGGGCTACAGGCGCTCCATCACCCGGCAGCTGTACAATCATTTCAACCCCTCTCGTCATCTCGTCGAGTTGGCAGGAGCAGCGGCCCAGAAGTATGTCCCCAGCGCGGATCAACTCCGGACCATCTTGGAGCAAATGCCGGCGGATGCGCCGGCACAACGGCGGAACCGTGCGATGCTGGCCGCGCTCTTCCTATTTGGTGTCCGCGACGGTGCGCTGATCTCACTTCGCCTCAAACATGTCGATATCGACCGCAAGCAGGTTTTCCAAGACGCACGCGAGGTGAAAACCAAGTTCAGCAAGACGAGTTTCGTCGACTGGTTTCCAGTGGGTGACGACGTTGAAAGCATCGTCATTGAGTGGATTGCAGAACTGAGGAACATGGGTGCCGGGGACGATGCCCCTCTCTTTCCGACGGCACCGTTCAAGCCGTGGGTTGGCCGACAGAGCATTGAGCTCGAATTTCTGACGACTGCGGCTCCCGTTCGGCAGGTCTTGCGTCGGGCAGCCGCTGCCGCGGGTGTCCCTTATTTCAAGCCCCACGCGGTTCGCTCAACCGTTGCAAAACTCTGCGATGAGTGGGCCGTGTCATTGCGCGACATGAAGGCGCTCAGCCAGAACCTTGGTCATGAGCAGATAAGCACCACCTCAAAGTATTACGGCGATGTCGATCCTGACGTGAAGCAGGAGCTGTTCCGCAAGATGCGAGAGAAAGAGCGCAATCCGACAGCTCGCGACATTGGTGAGCTTGCCGAGAGGGCGAGCCTTAAAACACAGAATGTCGTGCGCACGATCCTCCTGATGGAGCTAGATGGGAACTGACGGTCAAATTCGTATGGCGGCAAGACTGTTGCCGCCATACGTTTACCGTCATCGCCACGATTCCCGAAAGACACTAAAACCCGCCAGCGTATGAACTGGCCGAGCGGATCCGCAATGCCGGACCTGAAATGGAAAAACTCATAATATCGACCATAGAGGTTTTTGAGCGCAACAGATGATAACGTCGTCACGTTGAGAGGTATCGGCTAAGTTCTCCGCAGTCTTCAGATTGAACGCACAAAAGGCGATTCAATCACTGTTTGAGCTAAAAAACCCTTGCGCGCATATTATCCCTGAAGGATACATGACCCCCATAAAGTGGGGTGGGTATGAGCAAGTCTTGGATGGTGCGGGCCGAGCGTAATGGGCGGCTGTTTGATGCGTTTAAGGAGCATTCGGCAGTAGCAATCGGTTGGAATGAGGTGGGAGACCTCACCAACGTTAAGACGCGCAAGGCAATTTCTGATCTTGTGCTTGCAGCATGGCCGGAGACAAAACTTCAATCCGTAGCCATGGCTGCGGGTCAGCTTCATCGGTTCGTGAATGAAATTGATGTTGGCGATATGGTCGTCACATACAATCCATCGCAGCGGGTCTATCTCATCGGCGAAGTGGCAGGCCCCTATCGCTACGATTCTTCCGTTGATCCAGACGATGCGCAGTTTCGGCCCGTGCGCTGGCAGGGAGAGGTCAGCCGTGATTTACTGACCCTGGAAAGCCGCAACAGCCTTGGATCGATTTCTACCCTGTTTCGGATTTCAAACGACGTTACTCTCGAGCTTAGAAAGGCCATGACCTCTGGCCAATCCGCAAAGGCTGAAACAGTCGCGGCATCCACAGATGCGACAGAGGATGATCTGTTTCAGTCCATGGAGAGCCGCGCCCATGAGTTTATCAAGGATAGGGTCAACGCGCTGGCGTGGGATGAGATGCAGGAGCTTGTGGCTGGCGTGTTGCGCTCGCTGGGTTACAAGACCCGCGTTTCAGAGGCGGGGCCAGATCGGGGCAAGGATATTGTCGCCTCTCCAGACGGCTTCGGGTTTGAATCTCCGCGCATTGTGGTGGAAGTAAAGCACCGCAAGGGAGCCATGGGCGCGCCCGATGTGCGAAGCTTTCTGGGTGGGCGGCATCCGCAGGATAAGGGCCTTTATGTCAGCACAGGCGGCTTTACCCGCGAGGCGCGGTATGAGGCAGAACGCGCCAATATACCGCTGGCATTGATGGATCTTGATGATCTGGTGAAAAGCCTGCTTGAGCAATATGAAAAGCTGGATTTGCAAACACAGCAGCTGGTGCCCCTAAAGCGTATTTTTGTGCCCGCCTGAGCATAAAGCCAATTTTCTGCCATTGATGAGTATAAAGCCACCATGAACCCCACCGAAATTGCCGACGCCCTGGATGTCATTGCCAAGGAAAAATTCGATCCGGGCGAGTTCGGCTATTCCTTTGCGCAGGCCACGGATAATGCGCAGGCAACGGTGTCGAAGTTGCGGGCCGGTACCACCAATAAGTCTGATCTTGCGGGCGGCGTGCTGCTCAATGCAAAATTTCACTATGTCCCGGCCCTGCCGGGCATGGCGGCCCAGATGCTGGATGCACTGCGCGCTTCCAAGCGCAACGCCAAAGCCAAGCCTGCAATTTTGATTGCGACCGATGGCGAGATGATTGCCGCCGAACACCCCAAATCCGGCGAAACCCTGCATTGTCCGTTTGGAGAACTCGGTACCCAGTTCGCCTTTTTCCTGCCCGCCGCTGGCAAGGAGCGCTACCGGGCTGCCGAAGAAAACCCGGTGGACATCAAGGCCACCGGCAAACTGGCAAAGCTCTATGATGCGCTGTTGAGAGCCAATCCTGATTGGGCCGGGCCAGAGCGGCGTCATGCCATGAACCTGTTCATGACACGGCTGATTTTCTGCCTGTTCTCCGAGGATGTAGGCGTTTTTCCCGATGATCAGTTCTCGCACGCCGTGTTTTCCTATGGTGGCAACAAGGGCGAACATGCCCGCGACACGATAGTAACGGCATTTAGCGCCATGAACCTGCCAGAAGGGCAGCGCCCAAATCTGCCCGCCTGGACGGAAAAGTTCAAATATGTCAACGGCGGCTTGTTTGCCGATGCCATTGATGCGCCGAATTTCGATCCGATCTCGTTTCGTTACTTGCGCGATGCCGCAGGTCTGGATTGGAAGCTGATCAATCCGGATATTTTCGGCTCGATGATCCAGTCCATTGCCGATGCCAAAGCCCGCTCCGAGCTGGGCATGCATTACACCTCGGTGCCAAACATCATGAAAGTGCTGGGGCCGCTGTTTCTGGATGATCTGGATAGCGCCATCGACAAGGCTTGGGACAAGCCACCGGCGCTGGAAGCCCAGCTTCACCGCCTGTCCAAAATCCGGGTGTTTGACCCCGCCTGCGGCTCTGGCAATTTTCTGGTGGTGGCCTATCGCCAGATGCGCGAGCGCGAACTGCGCATTTTGAAACGGCTGGGCGAGCTGACAGACAATCCGCAAAACGTGCTGTTTTCATCGGTCAGCCTCAACCAGTTTTTTGGCATTGAAATCACCGATTTTGCCGCTGAAACCGCAAAGCTTGCGCTGTTTATTGCCGAATATCAGGCCAATGCCCGCTTTGCAGACGTGTTTGGCCGTATGCCTGCCCTGCTGCCCTTGCGCGATGGTGGGCACATCACCTGCGGCAACGCCTTGCGGCTGGATTGGGATGCAGTGTGCCCGCCACCTGTGGAGGGGGAAGAGGTTTATATTGCCGGGAATCCGCCGTTTTTGGGGTCCACCTATCAAAGCGACGAACAAAAATCAGATCTTGCCCATATATTCAAAGGGAAAGTCGACAAGTTCGCATCACTAGATTTTGTGAGCGCGTGGTTTTTCAACGCTGCCAATTATATTCGATTGCGTTCGGCTAGATCGGCATTTGTTTCGACAAATTCAATCTGCCAAGGGCAATCGGTACCGATTTTATGGCCGCATATTATGAAGGATGGCGTCGAGATTTTTTTTGCACATAGAAAGTTCAAGTGGAGAAATAATGCCTCGTCAAACGCCGCTGTAATATGCTCCATCGTTGGCCTGACGAGCAAAAATGTCCCTTGCAAAAAGATATTTGTCGACGACTTAGCGCATGATTCTGACGATATAAATGCGTATCTAATTGACGGTGCCAATATATACGTCCATCCGACCCGAATGGAGATGTTTGGTCTCCCAACAATGGTTTATGGCAATAAACCGGTCGACGGCGGCGGCTTGATCCTATCAAAATCCGAATATGATGACCTCATCGAGCATGAACCTGATGCAGACGAATTTGTTAAGAAATTCGTCGGTTCATACGAATTGATCAACGGGGTAGAACGCTTCTGTCTATGGATCTCTGATGAAGATCTAGATCGAGCAAAATCAATTAGTTGGATTAGAAATAGAATAGAGCTAACCAGAACCAACCGACTAAATATGTCTGACGGATATCGGTTAGCTGATCGACCTCATCAGTTCAGAGAGTTCAATATCGGAAATAATCATTCGATCCTAATTCCAAGCATCACCTCCGAAAGTAGGCAATATCTTCCTGTTGAAATCGTTCGCAACGACACCGTAACTTCAAACAAGAATTTCGCTATTCACGACGGAAAGGAATGGCTGATCTCTATTATATCATCCAGGATGCATTGGGTTTGGGCGGATACTGTCTGCGGCAAATTAAAATCTGATTTTCAGTACTCGAACACCCTTGGCTGGAACACGTTTCCCGTACCCAAATTTACCGATGAACAGTTGGCGCAGCTTTCAGCCTCGGCCCGGCGTATTTTGAAAACCCGGTATAAGCATTATCCCAAAACCATTGCCGATCTCTATGACCCGGACAAAATGCCCGAGGATTTGCGCGCGGCCCACCGCGACAATGATGCGCTTTTGGAAAGCATGTATATTGGCAGGCCCTTTCGCAATGACACCGAGCGGCTGGAAAAGCTGTTCAAGCTCTATGCGGCCAAAGTGAAGCAGGTAGCGAAATAATGGTTGAGATGGTCAATGTTGCTTACGCCGCCACGGGCAAATCCAAGGCCACCAATGCGCTGGGGCAGCGGCCCATGCAGGCCCGTGTTTATGCCGCCCGCAGTGCGCAGTTCATTTTGCTAAAAGCGCCGCCTGCTGCAGGCAAAAGCCGCGCCTTGATGTTTGTGGCGCTGGATAAGCTGCACCAGCAAGGCCTTGCCAAAACCATTGTCTGCGTGCCGGAAACCTCGATTGGCGGCTCGTTTCGCTCCACCGATTTGAAATCCTATGGATTTGATGCCGATTGGCAGGTGGAAGACCGCTGGAACCTTTGCCTTTCCGGCACCGAAGAAGGGTCTGTTGCGCAGAAGGTGAAGGCTTTTGCCGAGTTTATCCAGTCTGATGCCCGTGTGCTGGTCTGCACCCACGCCACATTTCGCTTTGGCTTTGAAGCGGTGGAGGCCGCCCACGGCATTGAGGCGTTTGACGCGGTGTTTCTGGCCATTGACGAATTTCACCATGTGTCCGCTGCCGACAACAACCGTCTGGGCGAGATTTTGCGCCGGATCATCACCCGTGGGCAGAGCCATGTGATGGCCATGACCGGCTCTTATTTTCGCGGCGATGCGGTGCCGGTGCTGCGCCCGGAGGATGAGGCACGTTTTACCACCATCACCTATTCCTATTACGAGCAGCTTGAGGGCTATGAATATCTCAAGGCGCTTGGGGTCAATTATAGTTTTTATCGCGGGCGATATCTCAATGGTCTGCCGGATGTGCTCGACACAGGGCTCAAGACCATTATTCACATTCCGCATCGCGGCGGCGCTGAGGCTTACGGCGACAAATTTGGTGAGGTTGGCGACATACAGTCGCTTATCGGCACGCATATCGGCGTTGAGGACGGCACTGGTTTTGACCTCATTCAGACGTCGGACGGTCGAATCTTGAAAGTAGCCGATCTGGTCAATGATGGCCCGGAACGCGAAGGGGTGAAGGCTGCTCTTTCCCGCGAAATCAGAGGTGCAGACGGCAAGCGCGATGATGTGGCGGACCGCGCCAAGGTGGATATTATCATTGCGCTGGGCATGGCCAAGGAAGGGTTTGACTGGATTTGGTGCGAACATGCGCTGACCATCGGCTATCGCGCCTCGCTGACCGAAATTGTGCAAATCATTGGCCGTGCCACCCGCGATGCGCCGGGCAAGCTCAAAACCAAGTTTACCAACCTAGTGGCCGAGCCGGGCGTGGAGACAGCAGCCGTCAAGGATGCCGTGAACGATATGCTCAAAGCCATATCCGGCTCGCTTTTGATGGAACAGGTTCTGGCTCCAAATTTCAAATTCTATCGCCGGGAAGATGGCGACATTCGCGAACCAATTGCCGATGACGGCCAAGGCACCATCACCATTGGCATCAAGGGCCTGATGGAGCCACCCACAGACCGCGCCCGCGAGATCTGCGAAAATGATATGGCCGATCTGATGGCAACCGCCTGTCAGGCGGTGGACGCGCGGGTTATTGCCCCGGATACAGCGCCCGAAGTTGCCACCCAGATGCTTCTGACCGACATTATCGAGCATCGCTACGAAAACCTCAGCGACGACGAGGCGGAAGCCATCCGGCAAAATCTCGCCGCCCGCATGAACATTCTGACCCTCGCCCGGCGCGAGGCCGAACGCGGCTTTGCGGAGGCTGGCACGCCCTTTCTCGGTGCGGATGAGACCCAGACAACCACCGCTCAACCTACGGCTGACGACGAAACGGATGACAGGCTGGCACCCAACACGCTACTGGCCATGGTGCGGCGCTTCATCAACGTGCGTGAGCTGGATATTGACCTGATTGACAGCGTCAATGCCTTTCAGGAATGCTTTGAGGTGGCATCGCGTAGCTTTGATGGACCGCTTCTGTCGCAGGTTCAATCGGCCATGGTTGCGATGCGGGTGCAGATGAGTGAGGAAGAAGCCCGCACCCTGTGGCCGCGCATCAAGCGCTTTCGGGCACAAGAGGGGCACGAGCCCAATGTGCATGCCTCTGACCCGCTGGAAAAGCGCATGGCCGAGGCTTTGGCCTGGCTGAAAAACCGCAAAGCGCAAACGCTGCGTGAAGGGTCTGTCTGATGCCGCGCCCGACGCTGGATGATATTTTCAACGAGCCAGATGAATTTGGCCTCTTGAACGTGACGCTTAAAATCAGAGCCACGTCTCAGGGCAATGGCACCGTATCCATCATGCAGGATGTAACGCGCTTTTACGAGCAGCATGGCCGCCTGCCCGATGCCAACGCCTCCAATCACGAAGAAATGCGGCTGGGAACCATCTGGGAGGGTCTGGCAAAAGCCCCCAGCGATGAGGTGCGGCAAGCGGACCGGCTGGATCTACTGACGCTCAAAGCGGCCAAGGAGACGATTTCTTGGCGTGACGACATTGATAACGACGATGTTCCCGATTCGCTTGACGATATTTTTGCCGATGACGCATTGGATATTCAAGCCGACATTGTTCAGCTTCGCCATGTTACCCCCGCAGCAGAACGCCAGCTTCCGGACCATCGCGCCGATTTCATTCCCTGTCGGGATTTTGAGCAATTCTCTGCCCTGTTTGAGACAATGCAACAGGGGCTGGACAGCGGCGCGCGCGAGGCGACGTTGATTGAGAAATGGGCGATCATTGAGCCAGTGGAAGGTGATTTCTTCATCCGCAACGGGCTTCTGGCCTATATTGCCGAAAAGAGCGAAACCACGCAGCGCGGCGGCGCGCGCGATCATCGCCTTCGGGTGATTTTCTCCAATGGCATGGAGAGCGATCCCTTGATGTCATCGTTTCGAAAATCATTGACAGAAGACAGAACCGCCCGCGTCATCCAGCGCCTCGGCTTAGGACCGCTTGACCCCGATTGGGAGACCGACAAGGTTTCACTTTCGGGCACAATCTATGTGGCACGCAGCCTTTCAGAAGATCCCGCAATCAAGCGTGAGCGCAACCTTCTCTACAAGATCGGCGTTACCTCACAAGATGTGAAGCGGCGGGTGGCAGATGCCCGCAATGACCCAACCTTCTTGCTGTCTCCGGTGGAGATTGTTGCAACATTTGAGCTGCAAAACCTATCACGCACCAAGGTAGAAAATCTTCTGCATCGCTTCTTTGATTCAGCCCGCCCCGGCGAGCTCTTTATCATGGATCGCTTCGGCAAAAGGATCAGACCCCGCGAATGGTTTTATGTCCTGCCGGAACATGTCGCGCAAGCGGCCAACCTGATTAAGGAAGGCACGCTTCATCTCTACCGCTATGACCGCGACACACAGAGGATTGTGAAGTTAGCCTCCTCGTGACTCTCGTTTGGCTGGTCAATGTTCTGGTCACGTTCGCCGTCTTATCCTGGCTCCTGCTAGCACCCGGTCCAAGTTGAGTTGAGGAAGGGGCAGCCTCGCGCCGCCAAAATGGTCGTTCGTCTCTCTCGAGCTGTCTTAAAGCAGCCGCTCGTTGCAATGCGAACAACGAAACGTAGAGGGCGGAAAGCGGACATTCACCTCGGAGCGCACGCTCACAGGGTCTCAGAAGGTTTCTCGGAAATGTCGCGCGTCACTGCGACCAACATCTTGCCGTCAGCGAGACCTTTATTTACTGCTGCACACTTCTCTCCCACAAGTGCCACGAGTTCTTCGAAGTTCACCGCTTTGCCAGCGACAATCTTTTGGAAGGCGCTTCTTTTGATCTTCCTAGTCGTCTTGTCTTTCTCGATTGTTCTTGGACGAGCAGCATTGACGAGCACATAGATCCCTGTGTGGGATGAAGGCTCAAACAGATATTGCTTTGAAAGCTGTTCACCCGGAGTGTTGACAAGCTGGTCTCCTGACCAATGATCCATATCCGCAAGTTTGATCTCAACGGACACCTTCCCCAAAGCGTCTACTCTCGAATGCAACCTGAGGTCGGGTCGTTTCTCACCCGCGACTTCTTGTTCCCTGATAACTGTGTAATAGCGCTCTCCTACGTCTCTCAGGCGAGCAGATAGCCAATTCCTAAGATCGCCTTCTTTCGCTTCGCCGCGCCGGAAGAATGCGCTTTCATCATCGTCGGAAGTGTGCAGCCTCTCAAGGAGAGTATTTAGATGGGTTTGGCAAAGCTTCCTGAACTCTTCCACAGTCGCCGGTGGCTTGGACTGATCGTTAAGAAACCGAATTGCCTCAGCAGGTAAGAATTCGGGCCTTCTCCCGGCTCCTCGTTTCATCAGCTCGATCTGATACAAAAAAGTGTCTCGGTAGCTTGAAAGCACATTTGACTTGGCCAATCTTTCAAATGCGCTGACAACATCGGGCGTTTGAAACGCTGCCAAAATAGTGGTGTAGTTCCGCCTGTTGCTCTCGGCGTGGTCCTCTTTTCTTGGCGAGTAGAAACCCTCGTGCTTCACATCCCTCTCAGGCGGCCATGCCAAGTATGATGCCTGAACCAGCCACTCTAGAAGAATTGCATCTTGCTTGTATTCCCCTCGCACTTGGTCCAAACTTTCGTCCAGAGCAGGCTTGTTTCCTTCGCGACCCAAATACTCGAAAAAAAGCGCGCTCTGCCCGGCGCTATGCAGATCGCCAAAAGTCGAGATCAATACCTTTTTAGTGGCGCTTGAGTTCGCATTCATTAGACCATCGAGCCACATCCATGCCTCTCGGAAATCAAACCGGGACATCGCCGCACGATACCCAGAGACAAGAAACCTAGAAAGGCGGCTTCGCTCGACAGTCGGCGCTCGAGCAATGATGTCTAGGCAGAGCATTCTATCGCGACGGTTCCTTGGAAGAGCACACATCAACATCCGCAGAAGCATCGGAGCCATTAGGTTTCTAATTCGAACACCGGAGTAGGCGATTTTGCTTATGCAATCCGACACGTGGTGATCATCGTCACCTCGCTCAGAGTTGAAGTCTTCCAGCAATGCACACTTGACCTCAGAGCAAAATTGGCTTGGAAAATTGTTTGCTAATTCTTCAACCCATTGGGGAAAGCCGTTCAATTCATGGAAAGCGTAACGGAAGGCCTTACGCGCAAGGTCAGCATTAGAAGGCAGTTCGCCAAATGAGTAATCGAGATTAACGCCTGCTAGACCTATGTGGCCTAGGTATGTTCCCCGCTCAGCGTAGCTCGTACCATTGATTTTCCAGTATTGCCGCAAGCCATTGCTGAAAATTTTAGCGATCTCAGCCCCATATTCTTCGTTGATCGCGCGGATCGTCCCGTTTCCAAGATCATCTGGAGCTCGGTTAAAGAGCCAAATGGCATTGCTGTTGTCGAACCTACCTGCGGAAATTTCCTTTCGACTGCTCTTGACACACTTTCGATT
Source organism: Agrobacterium sp. CG674 (assembly GCF_053521645.1). NCBI lineage: Bacteria > Pseudomonadati > Pseudomonadota > Alphaproteobacteria > Hyphomicrobiales > Rhizobiaceae > Agrobacterium > Agrobacterium sp. CG674. Next base: position 145,791 of record NZ_JBNWDZ010000006.1, read on the forward strand.
TTTTCGTGCTGTTCTCCACGCCTGAATGGTTTCCTTCTTGCCCCGAAACCACCTTTGGGTTTCGCAGCGATATTGATACCAGAAGCGTGATTTGGTTTGAAGAAACCAGCCATGGACGCCGAATTGCCGCCTTTGGTCCTCGTCACCGTATTTCTTGAGATACCTTTTGAGAACACACAACGCATTGTTGTGATCTGTACCCCGGAGTTTGGTCAGGATATTTTGGGCTAAGTCGAGTAGAAATGCCCGCTCACTTTGATCGTTAGTCCTTGACGCAAGCTCGCAGAAGTAAGACACATCGGACTGGTCGAAGACGTCTCCATTTTCCTCTTTATCAGCAAACTCTAAGGGGTAGATCACTCCGAACGGGACGCGGTGCCGCTGAACTCTGTCAGAGAAAAGGGCCACTCTTCGCTGAACGAGAGTGTGTTTGACGACGGGTCGTTCACGCAGGCCATTCGCCAGTTGCTTCGTTACAGCCTTGCGACCGAACACGTCGATCCTGTTATCCTTGCCCATCGCGATCTCAACGGCATTGAGCAAGTCATCATCGTCAGGACGCATATCCTTATTAACCAATAGTTCCGACGCTAGGTAGATTATGGCAGGCACAAACCTTATGTACTGATCCGAAGCGTTGGGCATTCGGTAGCGGTTTTCAGAACGGCCTGAAAATGAAAAGCGCAGCAAAATTGACAGCCAGGTCTGCTTTTGCGACTTCGGCAAGCCTTCAAATATTTCGATCAAATACTGAGATGTCGCGGATGAGTAGTTTGAGCGCTCTCTTTGAATTGTCGAAAGAATGCTAATCCCGTCGAGCAGAGTGGCCGCGCCAAATCCGTACTTCAACGCCTTTAACTGGAACATATTCCAGTTCGGCGCAGCGTCAGAATCTTCTGCATCTGGCGCCTTCGCGGTCAGGGCTGTTGCCAGTACATCAGCGCGGAAAGTTTGATCCCCTATCTCATCCAGAGCAGCGCACGCTTCTGCTTTGGTGCGATAGCCAATTTCTGGATCCCTCACATAAGCCGCTAGTTTTGCAGCAAGCGGCTTCATTTGACCAAATCTAGCCATATCAATCAAAAATTCGGTCAGCTCAGGTGATCTGGATTTTTCTAGGAGCTCATCGACTAACGGCCATAAATCAGGGTGTGAGAAGCGCTTAAGATCATCATGATAGAACCACTCACCTCTGTAGCGAAGGTCGTCGTAGAAACGCGCGTAGTTGCGCAGTGCGATCTCCTTGTCGCCGACAGATAATGATTGTGGATCCCCAGTCTCTATGAGTAGGGCAGGTCTGACGTTTGCTACAATAGCCTTTGCGGAGCTGTTCAAGGCTGCCAACCAGCCCATGACGTGCTCTGTGGACTGCGGGATCGATCGCCGTCCTAGTCCCTCGGCAAGAAGAGGTGCGATTGTCTTTTCGGAGTGCGCTCTAGCTCGCAGGCTCTCGTCGAAATGCTCAGCTGCGAGGAAATCCCGTATCTCCCGATGCGCGAACCTGATGCGTCCCCCAACAGATGGCTGAAATAGTCCGCAGGCGAGCAGTTGGCGCACCTCGTTAGTGGTCCAGGCTTCCGCATCCGTGGACAGGATATTTGCAGCATTCGTGGCATCGTCTGCCGACAACGGAAGAACGGCAAAATCCTGTTTACCGGATAAAATCACGAATGCTGCAAGTTTCGCTGCGGCCTTGCGCGCTCGGTTGACGTCAACATTCAAGCGATCTGTGCTTTCAGATCGCCCGAACAGCCGCCACGTGACCAAATCGCGCATGACTTGTAGTCTTGATTTGAAGACCTCCTCGGAGGAACTGCCTTCACTAACGGCCTTTTTCCAAACATCTAAGAATATATGCGCGTCCAGCGGTTGCTGGATTAGGCCGGCAGAAAGATGCGCATTCACAGCGTTGATAAAGTCCGAGGGATTCACATCGCGAGAAATAGCAAGTTTCTCAATGTCCCCAGTCACCAGCGGTGCGAGGCGGTAAATTTTGTGGGTAGGGTCGTCTGCTTGCGAGTCCTGTTCGGCATTTCTCGTCTGTCGTATGAAACGAATTAGACGTCTTAGATCACCATCTCCAAGCCATTCGCTTGGGCGACTGGTAACCAGAACATGCAGTGGTCCCTGTCGTCTGCCGACCTCTCGTGAGACAATATCGAGTGCCTTTTCCAGCGCACTTTCATTGCGTGAAGACGGTAACCGCGCCTCATCTAGAGCGTCAAAAAACAGAAAGCCGCCTTTTCTAGTTCGCTTCCATTTTTCAAACCGCTCGTCTTGATTTTCCAATTCGAAGTCGAATGACCCCGCCAAGGTCCCTTCTTGTAGCGCCTCCAAGCGCATCAGAAACGCGTCTTGTCTTGCCTCAATAAGGCGCTTCACTTGCTGACGAACTTCAGTTGTTTTGCCTGAGCCAGCCGTGCCAAGGAGAATGGAAACATCGTTCGTCAGAATTTCTTCCCACGTGTTCCCCGTCTCTCGGGTCGCGAGCCTAGCCCAAATACTATCCGGCTCATCGTCAAAGTTCGCCGAATGGATTTCGACAAAGCGTCGTGACAAAGAAACGTACTGGCTACTAATCACTATATCCCCCGACACCCGTTGGGCGATAGTATCAACGGTGTAGCCCATGCACCACCAAAATTGGCACACACTTTATCAACTTCAATAAGATAGATTTCTTCGTTTGCAACCAGCGGCGCGCCTCCGATCGGCTAGCAGAACCCTCGACCTACCGTCAAGAAATGCGCAGATTGGCGCGAAGCTGCCGAGATCGCCGACCCAAGCTGACCACTCCGAACAGCAAGTAGTTGCCTATATTAGAAAAATTAAGACGGACAGAACCACTTAACTAAGGGTCAGAGGTTCGCATCCGTTCAAGAACTACACCTGCGCGCGTAACAGTCCGTAAATTCTCAAGACCATTCAATCCTTCAAAAGGTTCATTTTTGCCAGCGGTCCGGAGAATTGCTGCATCAGCGCGCCTGTCGTAAGGACGCCGAGGTCGATTGGGAAGAAAACGACTTGATAGATCAACTCCCCAATCGTCCGATTTCCATCCGCATAGTCACCGCTCAGAAAGAGAACCCGTCGACCTATTCCAGCATCTGGATCAGCGGTCAGTACGTGCGCCTGAAGCGTGTTGAATGCTTTGACAACGCGAGCACCGGGAGCCATTTCTGCGATCACTTGAGTTGAGAGCCTGTCTCCAAGATCAAGAGTTGTAAACTCTGGGAAATTGATGGCGTTTGTCGCGTCCACGACGATCCGGCCCTCACAGTCTGCGACCCCACCAACTGCCTTCTGTACCGCATCGAAATGCATCGCAAGAATGCCGATATCGGCGAGAAGAGCGTCTCCAACTTTCACCGCTTCAATCAGGCTTCCAAACTTTGCCGTCAAATCAGCAAGCGATTCCGGGCCACGGCTGTTGGTGATCATCGCGTTGAGGCCTGCGGCGAAGAAGCGTGTTGCCAGTGCAGAACCGATTTTACCAGACCCAATTATTGCGACCGTGCTCACGCTAACGTCTCTCGTCCGGAGGGGAAACCGTAATCGTAATCGGGTCCTACGGAAACGATGCGGCTAGGGTTTAGCCAAGGGTGGCTACCGTAGTAATGTCCCTTGATGTGATCGAAATCTACGGTGTCTCGGAACGCAGGGTGGTTGAACAGATCACGCGTGTAGGCCGAGAGCGCAGGATAATCGGCCAGAGCTCGGAGGTTGCATTTGAAATGACCGTGATAGACGGGGTCAAAGCGCACGAGCGTGGTAAACAACCGGATATCTGCTTCTGTCAATTGACCGCCTACGAGATAGCGTTGCCGGGAAAGACGCTGCTCAAGCCAGTCAAGCGTGCCGAATACTTCACCGACGGCCGCTTCATATGCCACCTGGTCGGTTGCGAATCCTGATCGGTATCCGGCATGACCGCGCCCATGGTCTCGGACGGTGCGATGAACGGCATCGCATTCCAGGCCTATGTGCAGCAGGTTCTCATTCCAACCTTGGCACCGGGCGACATCGTCATCATGGACAATCTACCCGCACTAAGGCGGAGTGCGTAAGGCACGCAATCGAAGGTGCGGGATGCCGGTTACTCTACCTTCCTCCCTACAGCCCGGACTTAAACCCCATAGAGAAGGCGTTCGCCAAGCTCAAGGCTGTCTTGCGCGCCAAAGCCGAGCGAACGGTCGAGGGCCTATGGAATACCGTTGGCCAGATCGTCACATTGTTCGAACCACAAGAATGCACAAACTACTTCAAATCGTGCGGATATGACCCCGAGTAAAGTGGACGCGCTCTAGATCTCTGGGATCAAGGTCGGCTCAACCCAGACGATATCTGACTCTCCAGGATACGGAGCCGGCGGCTGCTTCCGCTTCCAGCAGAAGCTTGTCCAGCCTCTCGCGCACCGCGGTCGTCTTGCGCCGGGTGAATAGTCAGCGCGCCGAGCGAGAGATAGTTCCATAGTGCCGGCGTTCAGCCAATACCTAGTTTGGCGATGCTGCGAGAGCCGCTGCCGCTATCCGTGAATGCAGTAGCGCTCCCAGTCCAGCATCATTGGTCGGCGCTGGTCCAGAAGATCGGTTCGATGGTAGGCAGCTTCAACCGCATTCTTCACCGTGTGGGCCAGTGCCCTTTCGGCCAAGTCACGCGGGTAACCGTTCTCGGATGCCCAGTCGCGAAAGCTTGATCTGAACCCGTGTGCGGTCGCATTTCGTCCAGGGGTATCGCTTTCGATATCATTATCGTGCAGAAATTTTGTCAAAGCCACGTCGGTAACTGGTTTCTTCGTCCGTGACTGGAACACCAGTCCTACTCGGTGTTCCGACTGCTCAAGCTCGTGTTTCGATTGCTCAAGCCGTCCTTCAAGGATTTCGACTGCTCGCGGTCCAAGCGGTACGCGGTGAGAAACTTTAGCCTTCATCCTGGATGCAGGCACCGTCCAGATAGCTTTGGAGAAGTCAATCTCTTGCCATTCCATGTGCCGGAGCTCGCCGGAGCGGCAGGCGGTCAGGATAACGAGCTCCAGCATCTGGCGGGTGATATTGGTTTCGCCAACTTGCAAGACTTCTTTGAAGAAAGTCGGCAGCGATTTCCATGGCAGCGCAGGTTGGTGCTGGACCCGTTCGCGTTTGCCTGGCTGCTTGGGCAGTATCTTGTCAACGACGCCGACGGGGCTTGCCACGATAAAGCCGTTCGCAGCTGCCCAGTTCATCACGGCATCACAACGCTGCTTCACTCGCGATGCAGTCTCCGGCTTTTCCAGCCAGATAGACTTGAGGCAGGCTGCAAAGTCGGCAGGGCCGAGCTCGTTGACGCGTGTCTTTCCAATCCTCGGGAAAATGAACCTTTCAAGTGTGCTGATCCATTGATCCCTGTGCTTCTTGTTACGAAAGCCTTCCGCCTTGTCAGCGTGGTGCTGGTGTGCAGCTTCGGCGAAGGTGGGAACCGTCGCAAGCCGCACAGCCTCACGCTCCTGTTTTCGGCGGACCTCCAGGGGGTCGTTGCCGCCATCAATAGCGCCCCGCGCGTCGAAGGCCTTCGTCCGTGCCTCCCTGATTGATGTGGTTGGATAACTTCCAAGCCCCATTTCACGACGTTTGCCGGTCGTGGGAGACAGAAAGCGTAGGATCCATTTGCCGTTGCCGGGGCTACCGCCCGGTACGAGATAAAGCCCGGTGATGGTGCCGTCCGAAACGGGTTTGTCGTCCGGTTTCAGCTTCCGGGCCTTGGCATCGCTGAGCATGTTTCACTCTCCTTCATGCACCTCATGAAGGTTTCCTAGCCCGCCACTCAGCCCGCCACAAGAGCCGAGATTTAATGTTACGGGATGGTACTAGATGGCGTGTGGACAAGCAAAAAGGCAACGAAATAATCAGCAATTACAATACGATATGGGATTTAATGAGTTTGGATGGGTCGCTTCGAAAAGCGGCCACCCTCTCCGCCAAGTTGTAATCACTCTTCGCCAGATTACTTGCAAATCGTTTGATTTCCTCGCCTTACGAGGCGGAAAAAGTTGAAGGGCCATTACTTCATCCTTCCTATTTCAGATAATGCAATGAAAGCGTCACAGCTAATGGTTTTACGAGATCATGGCGTACCTTTTTCCTAGGGAAAGGAGTGGAGCCCCTGCGAAGTATTCGAGTACCTTCGAAACGATCTTGGCTTGGCGGAGCGCGGGTACTGGGCAATCGGATGGTCTAAGCCCGACAGTTTCAGAGTAAGCTGGAGGGGCTTGGACTGCAGACGACTACCTAGATAGGGCTCACGCGGTGATGCGATAAGGCATACAGAAAGGCCCAGTAGATCAAGAGAAGCTTGTAAACAGCCACCCTTCATTTGGGAATGTTATGTCCGCTGTTTAGCGCGTTCCCGCCCAAATCGCTTTTTGGCCCTGAGCGCGTTTCCCACCTGAAACTCTGAAGCCAGTTTTGCGCCTTCCAATCCGTCTTTCAGCCTTCTGTTGAATCTCATCGAAGCGGCCATTCAATTAGCCAAACAGGATTCCAGTCTTGGGTGCGGATTCGTAGTCGCCAGCGCCAGGCTGCGATCTCCAGTTACATTGAAGCCTTCTTGGGGCTATCTCAGCTGGTGCCCGCCAGTGCTGTTTCGGGGCTGGCGACTATCGCCTAATCTATCGGGATGGAGCTGAATGACTGCGTCACTCGGATTGTGCTTTGCGTTGTGTTTCGTCCCGCACTCTTAGCTTCGTAGAGAAGCTTGTCCGCTCGTTCATACAATGTCATGAAGCCTTCATCGCCAGAGATCGGTGTGATGCCCATGCTCGCAGTCACGTGCCCTGAGAGACCCGGAACAGCATTGGCGACGGTCGCAGGGATTGCTTGGCGGCGAAACTCCGCCTGTGCATCCACGTCGTGACCTCGCAAGAGAAGCAGGAACTCCTCGCCACCAAGGCGGTAGGCGCGCACGTTCGGGCCTGCCTTCAGTGCGACGGCGACTGCCTTGAGCACCTCATCGCCAACGCTATGCCCGTATCCATCATTGATCGCCTTGAAATGATCAAGGTCGATGACCGCGAGTGCGGTAAAACTCTCCTCGAGAACTCCCTCGAACTGCCGCTCTATCGCCCGCCTGTTGAGCAACCCGGTTAGCGGATCGGTTTCAGACAGGCGCTCAAGCAGATCGGCCTCGTTGCGAGCGCCATCTCGCTCTTGCTTGATGGACATGAAGCGTTCCGCCACCCCAAGTGTTGTGAAAAGCACTTCAAACATGCAGCCGAAATAGAAGAGGAGCATGGCGTCTGCGCTGTTCAGTCCCGGAGCCAAGCCGGTCACCAGTCGTATCAATCCGACCAGCGCCAATGGTGTGTATCCGATGGCCTGGAACCTCGCCGCGCGGCTCCCCCGACGCAATGAATCGATCATCGAGAAAACGAAGACAACAAGAACCGGTGCAAATGCCCCCGTATAAGCTGTTGATTGGATCGGGCGAGCAACGAAGGGAAAGGCCGCATGAAAGACGCTTAGAAAAAGCGCCCACGCAGCACAATAGGGTATAAGGCGCCGCAGGAGGGGATGCATCTTACCCGGCTCGATGAAGCTGTAGGTGAACATCGCGCCTGAGCTGATCGTAATCCCGAAAATCAGTGTCGTCATCCAACTCAGCGCCATAGCCGGAGGATCGAAAAACACCACCGACAGACCGGATGTAACGAAGATCGTCGTCAGCAGCGAAAAGGTGAAGACCGAGTGCCAGAGAACGAACGTTTCGCGCAGGGCTCGGTAGAATGCCGCATTGAAGACGAGCGGCATGACGAGCATGCCGGCCAGCCCACCTATGATCAGCAGGAGCCGAAGATCGTCAACGCTAGCGCCTGCGTCAACAGGTGAAAGAAATGCTTTCTCCAACGTCATCCGGTGGCTCGGCATATCAACGACAGCGACGATCTGCCGAGTCATTCTAGTTACGTCTGGTAGTTCCGCCTTGAAGTATCCGCCGGCCATGGAACTGTGCAAGGCGGCGGCAGGAAAGGACGTCTGCCGAACCGCGCCGTCCTCGTCGACGGCCAGCAGATGCACCGCTTTAAGCGCGCTCCGCCTTGAAAGCAGATATCGAGGAAGTTCTTGACTGGGTGTGATGTCGAAGCGGAGGAGCACTCGTTCGGCATCAATGGAGAATTGGTGGTCTGCCTCGGAGCAGTTCCATCTGGGTTCATCGCGAGCGAGTGCGACGATGTCTTCCGAAAGCGTGGCGACGGCCCAGCATGAGGTTCGAATGCTGGTGTTGTCGCTTGCGCTGGCATCGTTGGCCCCCAATTGGGTAAACATCACCAGAAGCAGATATACAGTTAGATGTTTTAAAAAACCGCCCGATGTCATAGGCTTTGGCATAGCGTAAAATACCTTTAATGCAGTTAAGGGCAGCAAGGTGAGCATCTGCAATTTGGCGAACGACGCGCACAAGCTTCAGGCAGACGCCGCGCACGGATTTCCTATTTGCAAAGGCCTATCCTGAACCTCCTTATCCTTTGATCAATGACTTCTTTTGTAGATGCAAAATTTAGAGCGGACTTCTACCTGCTGCCCCAAGTCGGACAGTGCGTAGATTGGAGCGAATATCTGGTCTTGGCGCATTGCCGCCAGGGCTGCGGCAACCCTCAGTGGTGCCTTGTAGTAGCGACTTGAATGCGATCGGAGCAGGCTAAAATCTGTTCGCAAATAGCTTTCGACATTTCAAATTTCTGTGTTATTTTCCACTGCAAATTGCTGCCGGAGGACTCCACATGGTGTTTTCATGCAAACCAATCGCCGTGACAGAACAGTCAGATTTCGGTTGCCTCTGCCACCATCCAGCGTTTGCACGAGTGAATGCGATCGTCTCACAGAAGGTCTCGCGTCGTTCGTTCTTAACGGGTGCTGCAGCAATGGCGGCCTTCCCACTTATCCCGACCAATGCGTTCGCCACCGCGCCTCCAGCTCCTTACGAGCCCATCGCCTTCACCAATGTGAAGGTTTTTGATGGAAAATCCGATACCTTGCGCGACGGCCTTACTGTTTTGGTCGAAGGTAACAAGATCAAACACATCGGTCCCAGCACGAGTTCGGTTGAAACAGGCATTCAGGTTATCAATGGCGGTGGCCGAACTTTGATGCCGGGTCTTATCGACAACCACTGGCATGCGATGATGGCGGCCATCGGGCTGAACCAGCTACTGACTGCCGACGTTGGGTACATCAACCTGGTCGCGGCAGATCAAGCAGAAAAAACGTTGCTCCGAGGCTTTACCAGCGTACGGGATATGGCAGGCCCGGTCTTCGGGTTGAAAAGGGCAATCGATACGGGGCTGGTCTCCGGCCCGCGCATCTGGCCGTCGGGGGCAATGATTTCCCAGACTTCCGGGCATGGTGACTTCCGCTTCCCTTACGAGGTTCCCGCTGCCTATGATGCTCCAATGAGCCGTGGCGAGGCGGTGGGCGGCGGCATGATTGCCGATGGTGTCGATCAAGTTCTCAAGCGCGTCCGCGAGCAACTGATGCTGGGGGCTTCCCAGATAAAGCTGTCGGCAGGAGGCGGGATTGCCTCAAACTACGACCCGCTGGATGTCAGTCAATACACGGAGCCCGAGTTCAGAGCGGCGGTGGAGGCTGCCGAAAACTGGGGTACCTATGTCACGGTTCACGCTTACACGCCACGGGCGATCCAAATGGCCATTAACAGTGGGGTGCGCTGCCTGGAACACGGGCAACTGATGGACGAAGCGACAGCCGCCCTCCTCGCGGAAAAGGGTACGTGGTTCAGTTCACAACCATTTTTGGACGACGAGGACGCGAACCCTCAGCCGGAAGGCTCGCCCAACAGAGCAAAGCAGCTTGAGATGTCGGCGGGAACCGATACGGCGTACGGCTTCGCGAAGAAATATAAGCTCAAAACTGCCTGGGGAACGGACACACTGTTCGAACCCAAACTGACGAGCCGCCAAGGTGCACAGCTAGCGAAGATGAAACGGTGGTACACGCCAATTGAAATTCTGAAGATGGCCACGAGCACAAATGCAGAATTGCTGGCAATGTCGGGTCCGCGGAATCCATATCCCGGTAAAATCGGTGTATTGGAGGCCGGCGCTTTTGCTGACATCCTTCTTGTGGACGGCGACCCGACAACAAACATCGATATCGTTGCCGATCCTGTCCAGAACTTCAAAATTATCATGAAGGACGGCCGTTTTTATAAAAACGAACTGCAACAGTGACAGGGGGCTGCGCTGTGTATCAATCGCTACATCATCTCACCATCGCGCTCAGCGCTTCTACTCTTCTCTTAACGCCAACAATTGTTCGGAGCGGGGATTTCGATGAGTTGCGAATGGCACCCGAAAAGGAATGGACAGTCGTCGTCAGTCCATATGCTTGGGCGGCCTCACTGAAGGGTAATGCGTCGCTCGCCGGCTTCGATACTGATGTTGATATTCCGTTTTCTGAAATTCTCGGCCATCTAGACTTGGCAGTCATGGGTAATGTCGAAATCACAAATGATCGATGGGGCGTCTATTTCGATGGCCAACATGTGAAAACAACCCAAGAAGAGCACATCCTCGAAAACGAGGTAGGACTAGGCATTAAAACCACTACGCTCTCGACAGGCGCTTTCTTCGTGGCTTACGAGACAGAGCTTGGTGGTGATACGGTATTCGGCAAACCACGGACGCTGACCATCGAGCCAACCGCTGGTGTGCGATGGACGCAACTCAAGGCGGATGTTTCAGCTCTCGGTATCCGCGCAAAGAAAAGCGCCGACTGGACCGACCCGTTCATCGGTTTGAGATTGAATGCAGATCTCACGGATCGATGGAACCTCTTTTCTGAAGTCGACGTGGGAGGGTTCGATGTCGGATCAAAAATCAGCGTCAATGCGCAAACTTATCTTGGCTATCGGACATCCATGTTCGGTAAACCGGCGATCATGAGGGTCGGGTATCGGCTTCTGTACCAAGATTATGAAGGTGATGACTTTACAGGGGCCAGTAAATTTCGCTGGAATGTGACCCAACATGGCCCCGTCGTTGGATTTTCAATGCTGTTTTGATCAACGAGTGATCGGCAAATCCAGTGAACCTTAGCTGCCACATGACCGCCCTTACCGCACTGCTGCCAAAACCGCATTGGACAAACTGGCAGTCGGGCGGCGGCTCTTGCCGCCCGACGTACTACTAACCAATCAACCGCATTCGCGCATTTTCAAAAGCGTAGCCTTCATCATCGCGGGAACGGCGTGACAGCTCCTGGAAACCTAGCCCGATGTAGAAAGCCATGGCCTGCCGGTTGTCGGTGTATACCTCAAGCTCTAACTCGCCTTTACGGTTCAGTGCGTGAGCGATAAGCCGACGTCCGATGCCAAGCCCCTGCCGGTCAGGAGAAACAAAAATCCCCCCAACGAACGTATCGAGCAGACTGATGAACCCACAGGGTTGATTGTCTATGCACGCTATCCACGTCTCGGCATTAGGCAGATATTGATCTTCGATCAGCACTCGTTGCTTATGCAAGCGCTGTTCACCGATAAAAGGATGGGCCAACAGAGACGCATCGAGCCAGATGCGCGACAGCTTCTTCAAATCGCTGTTCGGCGTATAGGGTCGGATTACGACGTCATGATTCTTCATGGGGACTCCGAAGAATAGATATGCAGAAGGGTCCGGCAACCAGCTCCTGGTGCCAGGTGAAACGGCTATCTGCCGTCGGAATCACAAGCCTCTGCGCATAAATCTCCCACTGTTTTCCGGTTTTTAGGGCGCCTCCGGCACACGGTCAATGACCACATTGATTCGGGAGCTAACCTTCATGAACCCTTCGAGGATGACCGCACTTGACCCTAACTGGGCATCCTGTCTGAAACTCTGAAGCCAGTTTTGCGTCTTGCTGCCGGTCGTATACGCAGTTGTTTGCGACAACGGCTCGTAGCTCTTTGCGCTAGAAGCAGACGCTGGGGTTCCAAATGAAGTGCTCTACGTTAGGTCGTGGAGGTCTTTGCCCAAGGCCCGCCCCAATTGCCACTCACTAAATCTTACCTCTAAGCCAGCGCGTTCGGGAGTGCAGCACATTGGGCCAACCAGATAATGATCCGCTTCTGGGAATGGGCAGAGGCGGACCAGTGGCCAAGTCTGCCCATCGTCTGAAGCTTGTATTCTTAGAACGCCGCTCTGCACGGTCACCCTTATCCAAAAATCTGACGTGTTGCCGTCATATCGCCCCGTTGCCCAGTCGGAGGTTTCATCCGTCAGCACACTGCCGAGCAAGCCGTATCCGTCCGAGAATTCGATTCCTGTCTTGACCCACCGTCTTTCATCGAGCCTGACCATGAGACCAGCCTGGTCGTAAAGATGTTCAAAATGTGCTTGGACTCGAACCTGGGCGGTGAAATCGCAATCGGTCTGGAATGCGTAGAAGTGGCCGCTGTCGCGCACAAAGCTATAGTGGGTCTCTCGCCAAAAATCCGTGTTGGCATCAGTCGTCACGGAAAGTTCGGTATCCGAAGCATTTGCTTTTGTGGGCTCATTAAGCCACCGTCCATTTTTAAGACTCTGCAAGGGCGTCTCCTATGACAACTAGCGGACTTATTCAGCGGCATCTCTCGTAATATGGTAATTCCTAGAGAGCGCAATTGCTGTCAACAGGCAAGGTCTGAAAGGCGTCTTCCAGCTTGGCGCCTTCATTGCGGACATCGAGGCCGCTCCCGAAAATCGGAAAAACGGACGGACCGCTCTCGGCCCGAAGTCGGATGGTGGGTCGATTAAAGCGAATGTCCGCAAGTGGCGCATTGCCGCCAAGGCTGCGTCTGGCTTGAGGCAGACCTCTCCCAAGGACTGCATTTCCCAAGGCGCCCTCTCCAAAGCGACGGTGCTAGCTCTTGAGGGGAGATGGCCCGACAACCTCCATCGGCGGGCTCAATAGCTTTCTACATTCGGCATTAGGCAGCAACCTTATCCATCTCCGACAAAGCATCTGATGGTAGCTCTATCGTGGCTGCTGCGAGGTTCTCTCGCAGATGGCCTCGTGAGGACGTGCCAGGGATCAAGAGAATGTTCGGCGATCGCTGGAGAAGCCAGGCAAGCGCCACCTGCATCGACGTAGCATTAAGCCGGGCGGCCACGTCAGACAGAGCAGAGGATTGCAGCGGCGAAAAGCCGCCAAGAGGAAAGAACGGCACATAGGCGACCCCTCGGGAGGCGAGCGTCTCGATTAAAACGTCGTCTTGCCGATGCGCAAGATTGTACTGGTTCTGCACGCAAACGATGTCGGTGATCTTTCCGGCGTCCTCGATTTGCTTCGTTGTGACATTAGACAGTCCGATATGCCGGATAAGGCCCTTTTGTTTTAGACCTGCCAGAACTTCCAGTGGCTCGTCCAATGAGCCTTCCGCGGGGCCGTGCACATCGAACATAGCGCGCAGGTTGACAACATCGAGAACATCAAGCCCGAGATTGCGGAGGTTGTCATGAACGGCTTGTGTCAACTCCGCGCGCGAAAATGCCGGATACCACGAAGCGTCCTCGCCTCTCGCCGCGCCGACCTTGGTGACGATCAGTAGGTCGCTATCATAGGGATGCAAAGCTTCGCGGATGATCTTGTTCGTGATATGCGGGCCATAGAAATCGCTGGTGTCTATGTGGTTGACTCCCCTTTCTACCGCCTCGCGCAGGACGGCTATGGCTTCGGGACGATCGCGCGGAGGTCCGAAAACGCCCTTTCCCGCAAGCTGCATCGCGCCATAGCCGAGCCGGCGCACCGTATGGTCGCCAAGCGTGAAGGTTCCTGAAGTTGCAATCGTAGTCATGTTCTATCTCCTTGAATTCTTCGAAAATAGACAGATGGCATACAGGCTACAAGAAGCTATAATCCGGACAGGTTGTCCGTGAGGATGGACAATCATTTCGAGCGTCTGGAGAGCTGAGTGGTGGATTTTACGGATCTGAATGCGTTTCTATCAGTGGCTCGATCCAAAGGTTTTCGGCAGGCTGCACGCGAAAGTGGCGCCAGTTCTTCGGCGTTGAGCGATGCGGTAAAACGCCTGGAAGAACACCTCGGGGTACGACTATTCAACCGCACCACCCGGAGCGTGCTCCTGACGGATGCAGGACGTCTCTTGCTGGAGCGCACCGGACCCGCATTCGCGGAGGTGGCCTCGGCTCTCGCTGAGGTAAAAAGCAGCCGCGGCCGCACCTCGGGGGAGCTCAGGCTCAATGTTCCGATGAGTGCGGCAAGGCTGGTCCTGCCTGCGATCGTGCCGCCGTTCCTAGCTGCATACCCGGAAATCAGGCTGGAAATCGTGACCGATGAGAATTTCGTCGATATCATAAAGAGCGGCTGCGATGCTGGCATCCGTTATGACGAAAGGCTTGAGCAGGATATGGTGGCTGTGCCGATCGGCCCGCGCCAGCAGCTCTACGCCCTTGCCGCGTCGTCGGGCTACCTTGCAAGAAGGGGCCGACCGGAACATCCACAAGACCTGCTTTCGCATGATTGTATTCTGGGCCGGTTTTCGGGGCGCGCGCTTCCCTCCTGGGAATTCGAACGCGACGGTGAAGAGGTCGTCATAAATCCTAAAGGTAGCCTCATTGTTCAGTTCGGCGGCGGCACCGATCTCGGCATCGACGCAGCCATTGCCGGTTCCGGCATGATTTATATCTTCGAGGACTGGCTAAGGCCACACTTCGATCGAGGAGATCTCGTGCCGGTGATGGAAGAATGGTGGCTGCGGTTTTCCGGCCCGTTTCTCTATTATTCTGGGCGGCGGCTTGTGCCTGCGCCTTTGCGCGCATTTATCGATTTCGCGAGACAATCAAACAAAGATGCAGCGAAAGGCTTGCAGCTCGGCCCGTGAGCATCACCGACAGACCGCCTCTTGCTGGCCTCACGATTGAAGCTTCTGACGCCACATCAGGCATCCAGAGGTTCACTTAACGCCATATTCCCAACAGGAGATCTAGGTCCGGTGTTGGGCAGAGCGAAGCCGAATGTGACGGTGGGCCTCGGAGGTTGCAGCGATCGATTGAATCTACCGTCGGCCCTGACTTAAATCCCATGCACAGGGTGAGGCTGTTCCGCAGAAAGCGACTGCGGAGAGCTAGCGAAGCAGTAACGTCTAGCTCCCCCTTAATGACATCGATACGCGCCGGAAGCGAATCCGATCACGTGGTTTACACTATCCCCTTATTTCTCAACGATGTTTCCGAGGCTGCTGGCCGGACCCGTCAACGCCATACATGCCGACGGCCAAGCACCGGTGTCATCACTGAGCGCAGTTCTCAACCATGCCAGCGTCATGCGCTTCGTCGCCTCGAGCGCATCCGGAGCCTCGACCTCGGTCTCCTTGGCGTCGAGGCCGGCGATGCCACCAAGACCGTGGCCCACGCCATGAAGCGTGAGAAGCGCATGCGCGCCCATCCCGTCATGGTAGGCATCGG
Source organism: Agrobacterium sp. CG674 (assembly GCF_053521645.1). Taxonomy (NCBI): domain Bacteria; kingdom Pseudomonadati; phylum Pseudomonadota; class Alphaproteobacteria; order Hyphomicrobiales; family Rhizobiaceae; genus Agrobacterium; species Agrobacterium sp. CG674. Next base: position 161,221 of record NZ_JBNWDZ010000006.1, read on the forward strand.
CGTGCCACTCCGGGCCACGGGGCGTAAAATGCGGATTGTCGTCTGCACCGCAAATGACCAGGGTCGGCATCGTCAGATGTGAGAAGTCAAGGTCGAAGAACGGGAAGCGCGCGGCGTTCTCTTCCGTCAAGTCCTTTCCACCTCTGCCGGGAGCGGTTAGAAGAATCCCAGCCTTAATGCGTGGATCGCAAAACGTCTCTTCATGGAGTTGCGCGCCCAGGAGCAGGCTGACCGTGTGGCCACCGAAAGAATGGCCCGCCGCAGCGATGCGGTTATGGTCAAGCCGCCCAGAGACGGCCGGGGCGCACGCCTCGATTTCGGACAGCCGGTCGATGATTGTCCTGATCTCCGCGACTCGCTCTCGCCAGAAGAAGGGGGCGCCTTCGGCGTCTGCAGGAAGTCCGCCGACGCGGGAGCTCGCGTGAGTGGGCTGGATAACAGCAAAGCCGCGCTCCGCCCAGAACTGCGCCAAGTGCCCGTAGCCGTCCTTCGACGGCACGTAGAACGATGGCCCAAACCCATGCGACAGAATGACGATGGGAAGGCGATCGCCGGCTGCTGGTGCAGTCAGACGCAATTCCAACGGCTGCTGCCCAACCATGTCAAGGCGGATCGGTGAGTAGGCTATTGTGAGCGCCGCATCGGGTGTCGGGATGTTGCGTGCGATATCAATAAGATTGTTCGTTGTCATCTATGGGTCTCCTTGTGCGCCACCAAGATGGACGAACGAGGCAGGATTATCTATATCTGAAAGTCCATACCTGTTTAGTGAGAGTCCAAACATGTCCGATCCGCTTGCAGAGATCATCTCGTTGCTTAAGCCTGTCCCTTCGATTGCCAAACTGGTGACAGCGGGCGGGGCGTGGTGGGTTGAGCGTCGTGAGCTTGGCAGTCCGTTCTATTGCGCGATTGTGGAGGGACGCTGTCTCCTCACGATCTCCGGCAGATCGCCGATCCTCCTTGAGCCAGGGCATTTCATTCTCGTCCCGCAAATCCATGCATTCACCATGAGCAGCCTTCAACCTCCTCCCGCTGGCACGTTGCCGCGACGGCTGGAGACAAACCCCGGCGTGTTCCGCCTCGGCGATCCGGACGCACCGGCCAATGTCACGGCCATGGTGGGTCACTGCTCTTTTTTGGCGAACGACAAGCAGTTGCTAAGCTCGCTGCTGCCTGACATCGTTCATGCCCAAAGCGAGCACCGACTGATAGATCTCGTAAAGATGATACACACTGAGATGGTCGGCGGACTTGCGGCGCGGGACATGATATTGAGCCGGTTGCTGGAAGTTCTCTTCATCGACGCGCTGCGCAGTGCGGGAGGGGCAGAGACATCTCCTGGCCTGTTGCGTGGCCTTTCCGACATCCGTTTAGCTCCAGCGCTGCGACGCATTCATCAGGACCCGAGCGGAGGTGTGTCCGTCGAGGAACTGGCAGAGATCTCCGCAATGTCTCGATCGGCGTTCTTCGACCGCTTCCGAAGAGAGGTGGGCGTCCCTCCGATGGAATACGTGACGGGCTGGCGCATGGCGCTTGCAAAGGATCTCTTGCTGCAGCACAAGGCGCCGCTCATCGAGATCGCAACACGGATCGGTTATGCCTCGGCCAGCGCCTTCAACGTCGCATTCACACGGCATGTAGGCGTCACGCCGGGCGCTTTCGCCCGAACAGACTGAGCATCCCTAATCAGTAAGACCGAGGACAAAACCTAGAGGTTTTTAACAGTATCGTCCCAACCCGTGACTGGCCTCCGCAAAAGTCGGAGGTGACCCTTCATCTCACAGAGGCTCATATTGCGCTTAGTACCAGATGCAGTGTGCCGTTTGATGTCTTGCGTACAGAATTTCCGTCGAGGTAGACCACACTTCTTACAACACTGCGCATGTTAGAAAAGCTGTCGAAGGTCACCGTGTCGACGGGTTCATCGAAGCGGACAGTCATGGAATAATATGTGCCCGAGGATGACAACGCGATGATTTCACCTATGAAGGGTTGCCCAAGATCGGAAATCTCCTAAGGTGGCTTACCGTACAGGAAGATTTTCATCGGATCAGATCATTACTTGCCGAACGGGAAGCAAACAGTAGCCAGCCTCAAAGGCGCCCCGATCGGGAAGTCTCGCGCCCCCGTATCGCTTGAAACTAATAAGGTCCTTGAGATCCTGGTATCGCGCGTGAACACCTTCGGGTATCGTACTTTGCCGAATGGAAGCAGAGCCATACGGGAAACCATGATTTTGCAGGTATCGCGGGCCAATATGGCGGACCCTCCCACCCGCCATATTGAACCTTGAGTGCTAAGCCTTGGTCGAAGACGTGGACTTTAGTCAGTGCTTGATCAATCGGCTGCCATTGTTCAGCGCCACAGCCCAGGCACTTCCCACAAAGCGCCATCCTTCCAAATAGTCGACCCGCGCGTTTTCCTTTCTGCCGACCTCACAGCCGATCAAGCAACTCCGTCTTTTTGGCTGCAAATTCTTCGTCCGAAATGATACCTTTCGTACGCAGACCAGCGAGCCGCTCGATTTTGCTGATGATATCGTCTTGATGAAAAGCCGCCTGGTCCGGAACAACGCTCGCGCCCGGAGGCGTCATTGGCGGAACTCCTGCTGGCTGCACCTGCAAAGGCGTCGCGCGCTGTGTGACTTGAGGCGTCTCCGGGCTATCGGCGGCGGGGACGATGTCGAGATCGGCCACTCGGACGAGACCATGCTGAGACGTAAAGGTTAATGACTGGTCGCCGCTCTGCTGCTGGGAAAAGCCGCCAATGTTGTGGTCTTGAGTATCGTAAACAGTGATCTGTCCGTTCACATCGATGGCCAACCGGCGGCTCGACGGAAAGAACGCGTAGCGAAGGTTGTTTTGTGCACCGGTTGACGAAGCCTGCCCGAGATGTTGCGGCCAGGAGCTGTTTTGCGAACTTGACTGGTAGAAAAAGCTGTTACCGTTTCCCTGGCTTTGAGACTGATGAGGCCGATCTAGTTTCGGGCCGGATAACTTACCCGACCTTATATAGTCGGCGATCTCGGAGCATAGCATATCGACCCGGTGCTTCAGACCATTGTTGAACATGTCACCAACCATGATCATGCCGCCATTCGACCACTGTCCCATCCCGCCAAGTTCGGAGTGATTGAACTGCGCCTGATTGGTGTTGCCTGCAATCAGCGCCATTGTGAGATGCTCGATGACGCCTTGGCTGACGCCGTGTCGCTGGGATAAGCCATCGATAATGCTTTGTTCCTGAGTATCTCTGATCACAAGCGGCGCTCCATTGGTTAAGAATTTTCTTATTACATTTGCGAGGCGATGAAGATAGGCGTTGCAGAAGCGCGTTGTCGCCGGTTGAAGCCTCGTTGCAAATCTTTCGATACAAAGCTTGAAGCTGAAAAGTGGGCGCGCGATCTCGAAGCGAAGGTTGATAGGTCCTGTGCCACGCCGGACACGAAAGTCCTCACGAGAGTTCTTTCTTGCCAAGCGCTTAATTAATATTTGCGGTTGCCATCTTTGAATAAGGCGCCGGACGTGGCAGAACCCCTTGTAGGTGTTGAGAGCGGGGCATATGGCTCTTGACCCTTGTGCGGCCAGTACGAAGACATGGGGGTGTTATGGTATCGTCTGTTACTGTTGAGGATGGCCTCAAGCTTGCGGGTGTTGGCGCGTTTCAAAAGCGGCTTTTTGCGATTTTTGGCCTTGTCTGGGCAGCGGATGCCATGCAGGTTCTGGCGATCGGCTTCAGCGCGCCGTCCATTGCCAAGAGCTTCGGCGTCACCGTTCCGCAAGCCTTGCAGACGGGCACATTTTTCTTCCTCGGCATGCTGGTTGGCGCATTCGCGTTTGGGCGGTTGGCGGATCGTATCGGTCGGCGGCCGGTTTTGTTTATCGCCATCATTCTCGATGCGGTTTGCGGCGTGGCCTCAGCCTTCGCACCAGATCTGCAATGGTTGATTGTCGCACGTTTTCTGACGGGTATCGGGGTCGGGGGCACGTTGCCAGTCGATTATGCGATGATGGCTGAATTTTTGCCTTCTGACCGGCGTGGACGCTGGCTGGTTCTTCTGGAAGGATGCTGGGCCATTGGCACGGTTGCGCTGGCGCTTCTGGCGCTTGTGGCGGGCACACAGGGCGGAGAGGCCTGGAGAACAATCTTCTTCGTAACCGGTCTTCCGGCGCTCATCGGCATTCTGTTGCGCCTTTATGTGCCTGAATCGCCCTTCTACCTCAATCAGAAGGGCCGCTCGGATGAAGCACGGCAGGTGTTGCAACGGGTGGCGAACACCAATGGCAATACGGACGAAATACCCCCGCTGGCCCCACAGGCGCGGCAGCGCACGGCGCTGGCTGACTTGTTTTCAAGCACTTTGCGCCGCAGAACGCTCTACCTCATGCTGGCATGGCTGCTGATCTCGGTGTCTTATTACGGCGTGTTCGTTTATCTGCCGGTCAAACTGGCCGCAGATGGCTTCGGCTTCGTGCGTGGTCAGGTCTTTCTGGTGTATCTGGCTATTGCCCAGTTGCCCGGCTATGCGCTTGCGGCTTACGGCGTGGAAAAATGGGGGCGCAAGCCCACGCTGATCGGCTTCCTGTTGCTCAGCGCTATCGGCACCTTCGCTTTTGGACTGGGCCAGAGTGCTGAAATCGCGGTTGCAGCGAGCCTTTTGCTCAGCTTTTCGCTGCTGGGCACTTGGGGCGCGATTTACGCATTCACGCCAGAGCTATACCCCACTGCCCTTCGTGCCACGGGCATGGGCACAGCCGGGGCCGTGGCGCGCTTTGGTGGATTGCTGGGACCGCTTATCGTTGCGCCGCTGATGGTCTCGAATTTCGGGCTGGCCCTTGGGCTTATCTCTGGCTTGCTGGTTCTTGCCGCCGCGAGCGTCTGGCTGATCGACGCAGAATCGAGACATCAGGCCCTCGAATAGAGCCTGATGTCTGCCCGTATTCTATCGCTTTTTGAGCAATGCCACACCGAGGCCAGCGACCTGTGGGGGGGTGATCGTCTCGCCGAGCTGCCATTCTTCTTTGGTTAGCACGTCCACATAGGTGTGGTTGGCAAGTTCGGGCGGAAGCGCAATCTCGACAGATGAATAGGAGCTCTTCCCATCGCCGTCGGCCTCCATCTTCATGCGTTGCGCAATGGTGATGAGAGCCGCGTCCGGGCTCACCCGTGCAAAGGCAACAAAATGGCCAGCGCCTTCGCCCCGTTCAACCAATGGCACATAGGTGCCGGCACCAAACAGTTGCGGCATTTTCTGGCGCATGGGCAATATGGTGGCGATCAGATGCTGTTTCAGTTCAAGGCTTGAGCTGTGGCGGTGGCTGCCTCTCTCCAGCTGCTTCTGAAAAGTGTCGTAGTCCGGCATACGCCTATTGTCAGGGTCCACAAGGCTGAGGTCGAAACCTTCACTGCCCTGATAGATGTCTGGAATGCCCGGGGCGGTCAACTTTATCAGCGTCTGCGCCAGACTGTTGGCAAGGCCCGCCTTGACGAAAGGCTCCAGCGTATCGTTGAAGTCCTTGAGAAACGCGCTGTTTTGCGGCGCAAGAAGTTGGCGCACATAGCCCGCAACGGCACTTTCATAGGCCCCGTTGTTCTCGCCCCAATCCGTGCGAAGCTTGGCTTCACGCAATGCCTTCTCAAGATAAGCCAGAAAGCGTTCTTCCAGTTCCTTCAGCGCTTTTTCATCCGTCCAATCGAACCCGACAGGCCAGACACCGGCCAGTGCCTGATAGATCAGCCACTCCACCGCAGGCTCGGGCGCTGGACCATCGTCCAGCGTCTTCACGAAAGGCGCATTCATGGCCTGCCAGCGCTTGACGGCATTCGCCCATATGCCCGGTTGCTCCGTGATGGCGTAAAGCCGCGCGCGGGCGTCTTCGCCGCGTTTCGTATCATGGGTTGATGTGGCCGAGAGAGCATCCGGCTGCTGCCGAAGCCGCTCAGCCATTGCGTCGTGAAACTGATTGACGGAAAATGCGTGTTGCAGAGATTCAGCGCCCACTTCATTCAGCGCAAGCGCCATGTTCTGCCGGTAAAACAGCGTGTCTTCCACCGATTTTGCCATCAGCGGGCCGGTCAGTTGCTGAAAGCGCGTCCTGAATTCGCACGCCACTTCACCCGTCCCTTCGCTCAGCAAGCGCTCAAGGCTTGCGAGAGCATCGGCATCCGGCGCATGGGCACCGGCTTTGATGGTCTCAACGACATCATCCAGAACCGCTTTGCTCTCATTGGGAAATCCATCCGGCGTGCCATAGGTTCTGTAGACCGGAAAGGCCACCAACAATTCTCGCAACGCCGACCGAAGCTTCTCGTCATCGGGCTGTCTGTTATGCGGTTCAGCGCCAAGCAGGTCACGCGCCATCTCAAGCAGCCGGTTGAACTCTCCGGCAAAATTTCGCTCCGCCATCAAAAGCTTGGCATCCCGCAAGCGCTTGGGCATTTCCACGGGCTCGCCAAGACATGCCTCATAGGCCGCGCGCAATTCGCCCAGCTTATCGTTCGCGACGAACAGATTGCTCAGCGCCGCGATGAACTCGTAGCCGGTCGTGCCAAAGACAGGCCAGTCCTTGGGAAGCTGCTCCTCTGGGCCTAAGATCTTCTCAACGGTGATATGGCACTCTGGACCAGCTTCGCGGCGCAGACGCTCCAGATAGGCTTTGGGGTCGGCGAGACCATCGACATGGTCCACACGCAAACCATCTACAGAGCCGTCCCGCACAAGCTCCAGAATGAGGCGATGGGTGTCGTCGAAAACGTCGGGGTCTTCCACGCGTACGCCGACCAACCCCGCGACCTCGAAAAACCGGCGATAGGACAGGTCGCGGCTGGCATCCCGCCAGGATGTGAGGCGGTAAGGCTGGCGCTCATGCAGCTCAGCAATGGCAGCTGCGCTGATCGTTTCAAGCATGCTACCGTCCTGATTGGCATAGGAAGCGGGGTTCAGGGGATAGAACGAACCCTCGTAAAAGAGTGCGGGTTTGCCCGTCTCAAGGTCGGTCTTGACGCTGATTTTGCCAGCCTCCAGCTCCTTGTCAAAGTCATCGCCCAGAAACGGCAGTGTCAAGCGGCGCGACCAGTCAATGTCGAAATGTCGGGCATATCGGCTGTCCTCACCATGTTCGATCACGTCTTTCCACCATGGATTATCGAGCGATGACGCCATGTGGTTGGGCACGATGTCGAGGATGAGGCCGAGACCTGCTGATTTCAGCGTCCGCACCAGCCTGTCGAAGCCTTCGCGACCGCCAATGGCAGGGTCGATCTCGTTGGCGTCGGTAACATCATAGCCGTGGGTGGAGCCTTCCGTGGCCGTAAAAACGGGTGAGGCATAGAGGTGGCTGATGCCGAGTTGTTTGAGATAGGGCACGAGCGTCGCTGCGCGATCAAAACTCATGCCGTTGCGGAATTGAATGCGGTAGGTGGAAGTCGGGACGGTCATGTAAGGCTCCAGTGGGAGAGGAGCGAGAACTGTACCGGCCAAGACTTGTTCCACATTTCAGCCGGGAAATATCAAATGGCCGCAGCAGTCGACATCGTGTCGCCCATGTGGTTGGCCAGAAAATGCTTGGCTCTGTTCACCCGGCTTTTGACCGTGCCGACGGAAATCGCGCATTTGTCCGCCGCCGCATCATAGGCTTCGCCATCCTCGATGACGAGATGGAAGACATCGCGGTAAATCTCCGGCATTGCCGCAAGTGCGCGGTCATATTCGATCTTGCGAATTGCCCATTCCTGCGGCGAGGGCGCTGCCGGAATAAGGTGTTCCATATTGTTGGTACCAACTGTGATACGCTTGTTTTTCTGATAGGCCGTGTGATGCGCATTACGCATGATGGTGAACATCCAGGATTTCAGATTTGTCCCTGGTGTATAGGATGGCAATGCGCGTAGCGCTTTCAAAAGCGTTTCCTGCACAAGATCCTCGACGTCGGTCTGGCTGCGGTGAAATCTCGATCCGAACCTGTGAAGGGCTGGAATAAGGGCAATGACTTCCTGCTGAATATTCTGCTCTGCTGACATTCTCGACCTCCCTTGGTGCATGGGAGATCAAGTCATTGCCACCATCATCGTTCCGGCTTCTGCGCTCTGGGTACGATAACGTACGCTCGCGCTAATATGCTTGATTTTCTCGGCATCTGGCACGTATCGGTCGAATGTTCAGCACAGTGCAGAGGACCGACGCATGGGAAATACGGTGCTTCAAGAACCGCGGTTTTCAGGGTTCGAACTTTACGCTGTCCCTGAAGGGAACAGTTCGGACGATCTCGCCGTTTTCCATCGTTATTTCGAAAACCTCTCCATCGATCACCTCCCCGCGGAGCAATCGATCGGCAAGGATTTCACGTGCGGAATGAAAGGCTTCATCACATGCTGCGTTCAGGCTCTCAAATTCAGCCCCTTCAGGGTCGATTGCCAGCCCATCATGGCTGCGAACGTGAAAATAATATCTCATTGCAATTCTCCACTGTTCTTCCCGAACCAAGGCCGCTTGCAAAAGTTTCATCACAACAGAATTTACAGCCAGAAACACCGCAGGCCTCCCGCCCGGCATTCGAAGGCCTCACATGTTACAGACCATTTGAAAGGGTATCGCTTTGACCTGGACCAACAACGGCCTTCTTAAAACCCTCAATCGGGAAGACATCGCGCTCATTCAGCCGCTTCTGGAAAAGGTAACGCTCGTCCAGGAACAATCCCTATTCGAAAGCTACGAGCCCATCAGCCATGTCTACTTCTTCGAAAGCGGCCTCTCTTCGGAGGTAGTGGTTGCCTCAAAGTCGATTGAAGTCGGCTGCATCGGCCATGAGGGATGTTCTGGCGTTCCTGTGTTGATGGGTGTGGACGCCAGTCCGCACAAGGCATTCATGCAGGTTGGCGGTGAAGCCCTGCGCATCCCCTCACCTGACTTGCGGGCGCTGATGAATGACAGCCGCACGCTGCGCGAGCACCTGCAAAAATACGCCCATGTCTTCATGATCCAGATCGCGGCCACAGCCTTGGCTGATGGTCGGTATGATGTGGAACAGCGGCTGGCGCGCTGGCTTCTCATGTGTCAGGACCGGTTGGGAGATGAGCTACCTCTGAAGCATGACTTCCTCGCCATCATGCTGGGCGTCAGGCGGCCCAGCGTCACCGATGCGCTTCACAAACTGGAGGGAAATCTCGCCATCAAAGCAGAGCGCGGCATGATCACAGTCAAGAACCGCAACACTTTGCTCGAAACCGCTGGTGATTCCTATGGCATACCCGAAGCCGAGCACCGGCGCCTCATCACGCAACAGCAAGGGTAAGGCATCGCCTTGGCCTGCGTCAGTATCCGGTCATTTCCAGATAGCCCACGCCCTTTGCGCTCCCGTCAAAGCTGATCGGGCCCTCCCAATAGGGCATCGAGGTGCTCATCCATGCCTGATTGTTCAAAGCACGGGTGGTGATATCCAACCCCTTGGCAGGCACGCGCACGCGCCACACGACCGGTACGTCCTTGCCATTCACGGAAGCAGTGCGGAGCGGTTCCAGCACTACATCGCCCGGAAGCAGAGACGTCGTTTCGCCTGTCGCTGATATCCAGTTGCCGGATGTATAACCCGCGCCAGCGTCGCGCAGCCGGAACGCCATGAGTTTTTCGCCAGATGGCAAATGCAGTGAAAACCAGTCCCATCCCGTCTGGTCAGATGCGAGCGGCTGGGACGACCATTCACGGTCCAGCCACGCCTTGCCGCTAACCTTAACCGGCGCACCATCCAGCGTCACCGTTCCCGTCACTTCGTAAAATGGCTGGGAGTAATAGTAGCTCGCCTGACCGGATGCTGATTTGACCGAATAACCCTTGTCGCCTTGCGCCACGAGTGGCCCCTTGGCTGCGAGTGTCAGTTGGTAGCCGAAATCATTGCCTTTCGCACCAAGCTCCAGCCTGTCCAACCGGTCGCGGCCTTCATTCGGCAGCGCCTTCATCTGCCAATCGTCGATCCAGGCTTCAAACGGTGTGGCAGTCACGCCTGCTTGGCCCACACCGCCTCTCCCCAGTCGCTCCGCCACATAATGACGCACAGCCGTGGTTGCCGCCGCATGGCCGATCCATATTTGCGGACTGGCCCATCCTTGGGCGTTCTCAGGCGCAAGTGCCGAGCGAAACAGCGTCCATTGTATGCCAAGCGGCGTGCCATCCTCCGTCTGAAGGTTGGCGGTAACATACCACCATTCGATGCGAAAATCCGGGTGAGGACCATGATCCCTAGGGAAGGACAAGGCCGTTCCGCGCACAGGCACCTGAAAGCCTTGTGCATCAGACCCAAGCCCGGCGAAGCCTTGAGCAAGCGCGCCACCCGGCAGACAGGCCAGTGCAAGCAGCATCATCAAAACGCGCAGAATTCTAGCGTTCATTGGCAAATACCCGCAGCAGATCGGAAGGGTTGATGGTCGCCAGCCGGATGACCGGCACAGCCACGGAAAGCATCGCCGCCACAAGCGCAATCGCGGCCAGCCGCAGCCAATCCCACGGAAAGATCATCATCGGCAATTTCCAGCCAAAGGCCTCGACATTGACGACTGACAGTAGCACCCATGCCAGCGCAAGGCCTACGGGAATAGCGGCAACGAAGGTCACGCACCACAGCGCAAATGTTCTCAACACTTCCAGCAAGGCAAGGTTTCTGCGGCGTATCCCCATGGCCCAAACGGGCGCAAGCTGCGGCAGTCGCAACGTGGAAAGCGTCAGCAGACTGGCAAACATCGCAAAGCCCGCAACACCCAGCGTCAGCACATTCAGCGCGCCAGTCACAACGAAGGTCTGCTCGAACACGGCCCGTGATTGCTGTTTGAGTGAGACTTGGTCGATAACACCCGCTTCGGGAAGACCAAACTGCTCGACAAGCTGCCGTTTTAGATCCGGCACCCGAGCCGGATCTACGCGCACGCCATATCGCAGTTTCGAAACGTCAGGATAATGTCGGCTGAGCGCATCCACACCCACCATGACCTGCCCCTTCGGATTTCCATAGTCGGAATAGACACCGGCGACCGTCACCACCCATCCACCCGGCAATGTTAGCTCCTGCCCCGGCTGAAGTTTCTTTTCGCGCCATAGCTGTTCGTTGATCAGCGCACCCCGGCCCCCGGCCACGCTGTCCCACACGTCGGGCTGATGCTCCAGCAACGGCCAGTGGTCGCGATAGGTGGCGTGGTCGGAAATCCCGGCAATTTCCAGCTCGTCGCCCAGAACCGTGCCGCGCGTGCTCCAGATGGGCAGCACGGCATCGGCGTGCAGCGGCAGCCAAGCCCTCAGCCTCGTCGCCTCATCCTCATTGCGGGCTGTCACGTAAAGCTCGGAAACCAGCCGCTGGTCCAGCCAGCCGAGAAATGTGGTGCGGAAGCTGGAGACCATGGTTCCCACACCGACATTGGCAGAAAGCGCCAGAAGAAGCGCCATGAGCGCAAGCGAAAGACCCGGCAGTTGCAGACGCGTATCTGCCCAGAACCAATGCGTCATGGCGTGCCGCGACCGGCGCTCGACTAATCGCAAGAAGATGGAGAGAACGGGCGGAAGCAACAGCGCGCAACCCAGCAAAAGCGCACCCAGAACGACAAAGCCCGATATGAGGCCAGAGCCTGCGACGGCAAAGCCTGCACTGACAAGAAGCAACAGGACTCCCGCCAGAGACTGAAACCGCAGCGCCATTGCCGATGCCAGACCCCAGGCCTGTGGCTGCGATGATGCCAGAATGGGCATCGTGCGCACTCGCCACAGGCTTTGTAGAGATGACAATGCCGTGCCTGCCAGCGCCATGCCCATGCCCGCCAGCCACCATTCCGGCCGCAGCGAAAGAGTGCCGGAAACCTCTGCGCCATAAAGACCGCGCAACGTAGCAACCACACCCGGCAACAGCATGGATGCCATCACATATCCAATCACCACGCCAAGCACGCCTGAGATAAAGGCCAGGACCATGATCTCAACGACCAGCATGACGGTGAGACCCCGCAACGAGACGCCCAAACAGCGAAGGGTGCGGAAGGTTGCGCGGCGTTGCTCGAAGGAAAGCCCCGCCGCAGAGTAAACGATGAACAGCCCGACGATAAAGGCCAGAAACCCGAAGGCGGTCAAATTCAGATGGAAACTGTCCGTCAGGCGCGCCATGTCAGGCCGGTCAGGCGTCTGGAGACCAAGATAGGGCGCGAGGCTTTCCAGCGGCTGCAAACCGGGCAGTTGCACCGGCGCAACAACCAACCGGCTGATCAGGCCGTTCTTCGCGAGCAATCTGTCGGAGACACTGATATCGGCAAAGGCTGCGCCATCGGGAATGGTTCCGGAAACGCGCAGGCGCAACCCTTCAGGGTTTCCAAGACGCGCCGCTGTCGCGGGTGAAACGATGAGCACATCCTGCCCGGCCATAAAATCCACCAGATCCGACGATCCAGTTATGGAAACCACGCGGCCTTCGCTCGGCATGGTCAGGGCATCGATGCCGATGAGTTTTATCCGCACCCCGCCTATTCGGGTTTCACCCTCAATGACGGGAGAAACGTTCCACCCGGCTCGGCGCAAGGCCGCAAATGTCGCAAGCGAAATGCCGGTGCCGTCTTTTGTGGTCAGCTGCGAAAGGCCGCTTTGTTCGAGAATGGAGGCAGAACGCGCATAGCTTGCCCGCGCCTCTGCATTGATAGCCTGCACGCCAGACCAGAGCGCTGTTGCAAGCGCAATGCCTAAAATCAATGTCAGGAGTTGGAGCGGGCGGTGACGCCAGTGCGAGAGGAGCGCGAAAAATGCAATCCGGCTCATATCGCGATTTTTCCGCCACGCAGCAAGATCTTCGAGTCCAGCTTGTCTGCCAACCGCATGGAATGGGTCACGAGCAACAGTGCTGAACCGGCCTGCCTGCTGAGCGAAAGCATTAGCTCCAGAACGGCATCACCACTGGCTTCGTCCAGATTGCCAGTCGGCTCGTCTGCCAGCACAAGTGCTGGCTTTGCCGCCAATGTGCGCGCAACCGCCACCCGTTGCTGCTGGCCACCGGACAATTGCTCCGGATAACGCTGTAACAGGCTCTCAAGCCCAAGCTTTTGCACCAGTTCCGCCTGCCACGCCGCATCGAACCGATCGGCAAGGCGTGCATGAAAGCTGATATTGGCTTCCACGTTGAGCGATGGAATAAGGTTGAATTGCTGAAAGATCAGCCCAACCTCGTTGCGCCGGTAAAGCGCACGGTCGGGCTCGTCCAGTCCGGTGATATCCCGGCCATTCATGGTGATCGTGCCGCCATCCGGCCTGTCGAAGCCGCCAGCAAGATGCAGCAAGGTACTCTTGCCGCTGCCGGACTCGCCAGTCAGCGCGACGCTCTCGCCGCTGGAAACCGAGAGGTCAACGCCTTTCAAGACCTCGATAGGGCCTTCGGGGCTGACATAGGATTTACGGATATTGGACAGGGACAGGATCATTGCGGCCAGTCTTGCACCTGAGGTGCGGAACCGCAAGACCCTTCACGTGCCGACGGACCAGCCTTGCGCTGGGTCGGCACGCTGGTCAGCGTAGCTCTACCTCTCGTCGGTATCATCGACAACATCGGCCTGCGGGCGGTCGCCGCCCTTCACGTGCTGCTCCTGCCATGTGCCATCCGCAAGCTGGAAGGAAATATCAGCCTCTTCGCCACCAAGCTCCTGGCGTCGTGCAGCATCATTGGCCGCTTTCAGCGCAGAATCGTGGTCAGGAAACGTCTCCGACCAAACATCGCCAAGCCGGTAAGCATAGCCGCCATCGTGTTCACCAATGTGATAGGTCACTGCCATAATAGTCTCCTTTTGCAAGCACAGGAAAACGCTGCGATGTCAGAGATGTTCCTTCGGGCTTTTTTATCTTACCGGGAATGCGCGGTGGCGACCTCCATTCATGGTCAGAGTCTCACATCCATGGGCGTATCGTCCCGCTCCAGGCAAAATGCATAGGGGCCGGGCATGCCTTTGAGGTCCATGATGCCCAAAACCCGCCGGTCATCGATCCGAGCGAAGTGGTCAAAGATCGGCTTTCCATCATAGGCCATGGTGGCGGTCAAGCGCCCGCGATACTCGACCATCCGAAGTCGAGCCTTGGGCAACCTGGTCTGCAACACCGGCCGCAGAAGGGCCATGGCAAGGCCAAGCACCTGAGAGCGTGGGAAGGGCAATCCCAAGGGCAAAAGCAGAGGATCGACGGCGTAAAGTCCTTTACCGTCGCGCGTGCGGAACAGAAGCGGGTGCACCGCCTCCGGGCTCACAAACAGCTTGCCATACCATCCACTCGGCTCCAGCAGACCATCGAGCCTGTGACCGGTTTTGATCTCAAAACCTCTCCAGCGGCCTTCCATAAACGAAAGATCGACCACCGGCAGCGCGTCGAAACAGTCCAGCACCTGCGCCGCACTCGACTCACGCATCGCAATTATATTTTCAATCATGCTCCGCCCGCCGGTTTGCTTGGTCACAAATCAAATAATATATTTTATTGGGGTGTATGAAGCACAAAAAACCCGCACAAGGCGGGTTCCTGCATTTCATATTGCCGACGCAAGATCCTTGCTCAGATTTCCGGGCAACCACGTTCATTTGCAAAGGTAATCGTGCTTGGGCCGCGACGGGTGAAGCCCTGCACGACAACGCGACGGGGCGTTACGCGCACGATTTCCGGATCACGCAAGCCGGAATCACGGGCTGCGGCACGGGCTTCGCGTTCACCGCATCCACGGCGAGGCGGTGGGCCACGGCGGTCGATGTCGCGGTCGCGAATGACAGGGCGAACGCCATCACGGCCAATTCTGAGCTCCATGTCCTGCGCATTGGCAGGGGCCGTGGTAGCCATGCCAGCCATAGCCATCACCATCGCGAGACCCGACACCTGAATCAATTTAAACATATATCCTCCTGGTGCCTTATGCTGGCACATCAATTTCACGAGGCAATAACGCAGATGTGACCGAATTGTTCCTTGACCCGCAAAGATAGACCGGCGGAAGCCGGTCTATCCTCAAGCAGGTGCATCCGCCGTGAAAGCAGACTGGATCAGCGTTTGGGTGTAATCGGCGGCGGGGTTGTTGAAAACCGCATCCGTCTCACCCTCTTCAACGATCTTTCCGTCTTTCATCACGATCACATAGTCTGAGATCGCCTTGATGACCGACAGGTCATGGCTGATGAAAATATAGGAAAGACCATGCGCAGTCTGGAGGTCGCGCAAGAGATCGATGACCTGCCCCTGCACCGAACGGTCCAGCGCAGATGTCGGTTCATCCAGAATGACCACATCCGGCTTGAGGATAATCGCGCGTGCAATGGCAATGCGCTGACGCTGACCGCCTGAAAACTCGTGCGGATAGCGATTGCGCGCTGCCGGGTCGAGGCCAACCTCCGTCAGCGCCTCAATCGCCCGCTTGTCGCGCTCGGCACGGCTCAATTGCGGTTCGTGCACGTATAGACCTTCGGTGATGATTTCACCCACCGTCTGGCGTGGAGACAGCGACCCATAGGGGTCCTGGAACACCAGCTGAAGCTGGCGGCGCATGGGCCGCATGGCTTTTCTGTCGAGACCCGAAATCTCCGTCTTGCCGAAGAACAGCCGCCCGGTGGATGGGGTCAGCCGCAGCAAGGCACGCCCAAGCGTGGATTTACCGGAACCGGATTCTCCGACAATGCCGATGGTCTGGCCCTGACGCAGGTTGACGGTGACGCTTTCAACAGCCCGGAAGGCGCTTGCCTTGGTGAAGATGCCGCCGGGGATTTCGTAATCCACCGTCACATTCTGGCCGGAGAGAACCACAGGTGCTTGCGCACCAACAGGCGGCTTGTGGCCGCTGGGTTCGGCATCCAGAAGCATCTTCGTGTAGTCCGCCTGTGGACGTTCGAAAATGTCTTCCGTCGTTCCCGTCTCCACAATCTCGCCGCGCCGCATCACAGCAACACGGTCGGCAAAGTGCCGCACGACGCCCAGATCATGGGTAATCAGCACAACGGCCATGCCGAAACGCTGCTGCAAGGATTTCAGCAGATCGAGGATCTGCGCCTGAATGGTCACATCGAGCGCCGTTGTCGGCTCATCCGCGATCAGCAGGTCCGGCTCATTGGCCAGAGCCATGGCAATCATCACGCGCTGGCGCTGTCCACCGGAAAGCTCATGCGGATAGCTGTCGATGCGTCTTTCAGGGTCGGGAATACCGACCAGTTTCAGCAATTCCAGCACCCTCGCCCGCGCTTCCGTCTTGCTGGAACCGCGATGGTGGATGATCGGCTCGGCAATCTGCTTGCCGATCTTGTAAAGTGGATCAAGCGAGGTCATCGGCTCCTGGAAGATCATCGTGACCTTCGCGCCTCTGATACCGTTGAGTTCATCAACCGGAAGGCCAACCAGCTCGCGACCGCGATATTTGGCCGAACCCTGCACACGACCATTGGCCGCCAGCAGCCCCATGATGCCCATCATGGTCTGGCTCTTGCCGGAGCCGGATTCACCGACCACAGCCAGCGTCTCACCCGCTTTTACATCGAGATCGATACCCTTGACGGCGTTCACATCGCCATCCGGCGTTGTGAAATCGACTTTGAGACCGCGCACGGTCAGAATGGTGTCAGATGTCGTATTCATATCAGCGATCCTTCGGGTCGAGCGCGTCACGCAACCCGTCGCCCACAAAGTTCAAGGAAAACAGCGTCAGCACGAAGAATGTCGCCGGGAATATCAGCAGCCATGGGGCAGACTGAATATTCTGCGCACCTTCGGAAATCAGCGCGCCCCAGCTGGTCAACGGTGCCTGAACGCCAAGACCGAGGAACGACAGGAAGCTTTCCAGAAGAATGACCTTCGGCACCACAACCGTCACAAACACAACGACAGGGCCGATGGTGTTGGGAATGATGTGGCGGCGGATGATCTGCCAGTCGGTCAGGCCCAGCGCCTGTGCGGCACCCACGAATTCACGACGTTTCAGAGCCAGCGTCTGGCCACGCACGATGCGCGCCATATCCAGCCATTCCACCGCGCCAATGACGAGGAAGATCAGAATGAAACTTCGCCCGAAGAACACGACCAACACAACGACGAGGAACACAAAGGGCAGCGAATAGAGGATTTCCACAAAGCGCATCATCGCATTGTCGACACGTCCGCCAATA
The DNA here is from genome assembly GCF_053521645.1 of Agrobacterium sp. CG674. Classification (NCBI taxonomy): domain Bacteria; kingdom Pseudomonadati; phylum Pseudomonadota; class Alphaproteobacteria; order Hyphomicrobiales; family Rhizobiaceae; genus Agrobacterium; species Agrobacterium sp. CG674. Next base: position 178,348 of record NZ_JBNWDZ010000006.1, read on the forward strand.
TAGCCAGCTGTCGCTCCATAGACGACGCCGATGCCGAGCGACACGAGGCTTGCAAGAACGCCGACCGCAATCGAGATCTGCCCGCCCAGCATGACGCGAACGAGAAGGTCACGGCCATTGCTGTCTGTGCCGAAGAAGAAATATTCGCGGTTCACATCGCCTTCGATTTTCAGCGTGCGACCATCGTCTTCGGTGGCAACGACCGTTGTGTTTTCAAACTCGTTGGCGCGGTCGAAATAACGTGTCGTGCGTGGATCGACCATGTTTGAAGAGGTCACCGTTGCGGTAAACTTCTGCCCTTCGACAGCAAATTCCCGAAGCTCGACCCGTGCCCGCTCAGCCACGCCCTCCATCACGCCCTGGAGACTGCCGGCATCAGGCCGCGCCTCAAGGCTTGGTGGAACCGAGACATAGGACGAGAACACCTGATCATAGGTGTGGGTGAGGAACTGCGGCCCCAGAAACGAAAACAGCGTGATCAGCACCAGCATGACCGATCCGGCCATGGCAGCGGTGTTACGCCGGAAACGCATGGTTGCGAGCTGGAAGAGGCTTCGGCTTTTCACCGAAGGAGAAACGGCTGTTGTGCCGGGGATATCAGTCATGTCTGACCCTCGGATCAAGAAGGCCGTACAGAATATCGACCACCAGATTGAAAACAATGACGAACAGCGCGATGAGAACGACGGTTCCCATGACAAGCGTATAGTCACGATTGATAGCGCCGAGAACGAAATAGCGCCCGACACCGGGAATGGTGAAGATCGTTTCGATCACGGCGGAGCCGGTCAGAAGTGCGGCAGCGCAGGGCGCGAGATAGGAAACCACAGGCAGCATGGCCGCGCGCATCGCATGCACGATAACGACTGTGCGGCTGGGCAGGCCATAGGCCTTGGCGGTGCGGATGTGATCCATCCGCAAGGCCTCGATCATGGAGCCGCGTGTCAGGCGGGCAATCACGGCCAACTGCGGCAATGCCAGCGCAATCATCGGCAAGAGCAGATAGCGCAGCGAGCCATCACCCCAACTTCCGGCGGGCAGAAGACCGAGCAGAACTGCAAAGACCAGCGTCAGAACCGGCGCAACAACGAAGTTCGGCACCGTCACGCCAACCGTGGAAACGGACATCAGCGAGAAGTCGAACAGGCTGTTTTGCCTCAGCGCCGCAAAAGTTCCGGCCAGCACACCGCCGATCAAGGCCAGCAGCAGCGCGTAAAAACCAAGCTCCAGCGAATACGGAAGACCCTTGCCAATCAATTGGGCAACGGTGTTGTCCTTATAGATGTAGCTTGGGCCGAAATCGCCGGTCACGGCGTTCTTCATGTAGATCAGATACTGACGCCACAATGGTTCATCCAGATGATAGGTTCTCATCAGGTTTTCCATGGTCTGCGGTGGCAGAGGGCGTTCAAGATTGAACGGACCGCCGGGGGCAAATCGCATCAGAAAAAAAGAAATCGTGACGACGATAAACAACGTCGGCACGGCGCTCGCCAAACGGCGCAGAACGAAAGATATCATGATAATTCGGGCTCCGGCATGGCACGGCGGCGAAATGCGTCGGGATTTTCACCCAGCCGCAGATATAACCCGTTCTTGAAAACATGTCGCGCAGGCAGGATGCGCGACATGTTTCAGAACCACCGTGGCAGCACTGCTTATTCGGAAACGCTCAGGAAGCGGCTGAGGTGCTCGTTATTGGCATTGTCCTTCCAGCCCTTGACGCGGTTCGAAACCAGCCAAAGGTCAGCCTGCGTCAGGAAAGGCGCAACTGGCTGCTCCCTCATCAGGATGGTTTCTGCCTCGTGCAGGATCTTGTTGCGAGCAGCAGCGTCTTTTTCTTCATAAGACTTCTTCATCAACGCATCGAATTCAGGATTGTTGAATTTTGCGTAGTTGAAGGTCTTGTTGGAAGACACGGACAGATTGAGGAAGTTTTCCGCATCCGCATAGTCGGCAACCCAGCCGGCACGGGCAACGTTAAACTTGCCGCCTTCCTGCAGGTAGCCATAGTGCGAGGCAACGTCGAGGTTCACAAGCGACACATTGGCACCAAACGTGGTCTTCCACATATCGGCAACGGCAGTCGCAACGCGCTCATGGTTGGGGTTGGTGTTGTAACGAATTTCGACGGACAGCGGCTTGCCGCCTTCGCCATAACCGGCTTCTTTCATCAGCTTCACGGCTTCGTCTTCACGGTCGAGCTGCGAAAGTGTGGCGAAGTCTGCCTTGGCAGGCTCACCATAGCTGCCCATGCCGGGCGGAACCATGGAGTAGGATGGCAACTGCGAGCCGCTATAGATTTCCTTGGCAAGGAAGTCACGGTCTACGGCCATGGAGAGCGCGCGGCGAACGCGAACGTCGTTATAGGGCGCTTCACGCGTATCGAAGGTGTAGTAATAGGTCGCCAGCGTCGGAGAAACGTGGACCTGCTCGCCATAGGACTTGCGCAGACGATCCAACTGATCAGCCGAGAAGTTGTAGGCGAGGTCCATTTCCTTGGCTTCGAAACGGCGCACAGAAGCGGCCTGATCGTCGATCGGGTAGAAAATGACCTTGTCGATCTTGGTGTTCGCAGCGTCCCAGTGGTTCGCGTTTTTCACAACCGTCAGGCTATCATTGGGAACATGCGCCTGCAGCGTATAGGCACCGTTCGAAACCATCGTGCCTGGCTTGACGAAGTCCGCGCCGTTCTTCTCAACGCTTGCCTTGGAAACAGGGAGTGCGGTCTGGTGCGCGAGCAGTTCGAGCAGGAACGGCGTTGCACGCTCAAGTGTGATTTCCAGCGTCTTGGCGTCAACAGCCTTCACGCCAAGTTCTTCAGGCTTGGCTTCGCCCTTGTTGATCTTTTCGGCATTCTTGATGGGGTAGAGAATATTTGCGTATTTCGCGGCTGTCTTCGGATCCTCAACACGCTGGTAGGAGAACACGAAGTCCTCGGCGGTCACAGGCGTGCCGTCAGACCATTTTGCGTTTTCGCGCAGCTTGAATGTGTAAACCGTGCCATCGTCAGACAGCGTCCAGCTTTCCGCCGCGCCGGGGATGATCTTGCCATCCGCGCCATAGATTGTCAGGCCTTCATAGAGATCTTTCAAGATAAAGGCTTCAATGTCGATGGAGGTCTGGGCCTGATCGAGCGTCTGCGGCTCGCCGGAATTGCCACGGTGCAGAACGGTTTCTGCGAGAGAAGGAGTTGCGCCAATCAGGATCGAGCCTAGCAGGAGTGCGGCCCGCGTTGTTGTTTTTATAGATTTCATTTTTTTAATTTCCCCATAAAGTGTGAGAACCCGCAAACAATGACAAATCCGCCTGACGCGCAACCCCAATATTTATCAGGCGGACAATTTAACGGGTTTATAACCCCTTAGATTGTGGAAAACCTGCGCGAAATGCCCCGCTCCCCCGCTTTCGTTTTCTCAAAAAATGAAATAAAACGAAACTTTATCGATATTGCCGGGTAGAAGCCTTCATGATGTTCTCATCGCGCCAACTTGATATCATCGAGCTTGCAAAATCCGAGGGCAAGGTCAGCGTGGATGATCTGGCGTCACGATTTTCGGTGACGGCGCAGACAATCCGCAAGGATCTGAACGACCTTTGCGAGGCGCGTGCGCTCACGCGCATCCACGGCGGCGCTATTTTTCCCAGCAGCACGGAGAACGTGAAATATGAGGCGCGACGCTCCATTGCGGCCACTGAAAAACAGGCGATAGGCCGCGCAGCAGCGGAACTCATTCCGGCAAAATCATCGCTTTTCATCAATATCGGCACCACCACGGAGGCCGTTGGCGAAGCCTTGGTGGACCATCAGGAACTGATGGTGATTACCAATAATATCAACGTTGCCAACAGGTTGAGAATATTCTCAGGCATCGAGGTCGTCATTGCCGGTGGCGTGGTGCGCGGCACCGATGGCGGCATCGTGGGAGAGGCGGCTGTTGATTTCATCCGCCAGTTCAAGGTGGACTATGCCGTCATCGGCGTTTCCGCCATCGACAAGGACGGCGCACTGCTGGATTACGACTTCCGGGAAGTGAAAGTCGCACAGGCCATCATCGCCAATGCGCGGCACGTCATTCTCGTATCGGATTCAAGCAAATTCGACCGCACGGCACCCGTCAGAATTGGCCATCTATCGCAGGTTCACACCTTTATAACAGACCACTGCCCCTCTGCATCGGTCAAGGCCATCTGTCGCGAAAACGACGTCCGGTTGATCGAAACCGAAAACCAAACGAAGCCGAATTGAGTTGCGAACATTCGTTTGACATTCGCTTTCTTTTCATTTTAACTCTGATTAAGTTCGGATTTAAAGAGAACAAGCGGCGCATAGTCGCATCAGGGAGAATGCAGTGACTGAGAGCGCTGTCCGCGATATTTTCGTGATCGGTGGTGGCATCAATGGATGCGGAATCGCGCGTGACGCTGCGGGCCGTGGCTATTCCGTGACGCTTGCCGAGATGAATGATTTCGCCTCCGGCACGTCTTCTGGCGCGACCAAGCTCATTCACGGCGGCCTTCGTTATCTCGAACATTACGAGTTCCGGCTGGTGCGCGAGGCCTTGATGGAGCGCGAAGTGCTCTGGGCCATGGCGCCACACATCATCTGGCCCATGCGTTTCGTTCTGCCTTTCCACAAAGGCGGCATTCGCCCGGCATGGCTCATCCGTCTCGGCCTTTTTCTCTACGACCATCTGGGCGGCCGCAAGCTGTTGCCCCCTACCAAATCTCTCGACATGCGCCGCGATCCCGCTGGAAAGCCGCTGAAGCCGCTGTTCACCAAAGCCTTCGAATATTCCGATGGCTGGGTGGATGACGCCCGCCTCGTCGTGCTGAATGCGCGTGATGCAGCAGACCGGGGCGCGGATATCATGAGCCGCGCCAAGGTTACATCTGTGCGCCGCGATGGCGGATTGTGGAATATCGACGTGAAGGATACGGCGAGCGGGGCGATCAAGACTGTTCAGTCCCGCATGCTGGTCAACGCGTCCGGCCCATGGGTGGATAATGTCCTGTCCAATGCGGCGGGCAAGAACCAGGTTCACAATGTGCGTCTGGTTCAGGGCAGCCACATCATCGTTAAGAAGAAGTTCAACGATGTCAGGGCCTATTTCTTCCAGAACCCTGACAACCGCATCATCTTCGCCATTCCCTATGAAACGGATTTCACGCTGATCGGCACCACGGACCGCGACTACACAGGCGATCCTGCCGATGTGAAGATCAGCGGCGAGGAAACCGATTACCTCTGCAACGCCGCCAGCGAATATTTCGCTGAACCTGTCACGAAGGACGACATCGTCTGGACCTATTCGGCAGTGCGTCCGCTGTTTGATGATGGCGCATCCAGTGCGCAGGAAGCCACGCGCGATTACGTGTTGAAGCTTGAGGGCACCGATGGTGCAGCACCACTTCTGAATGTGTTCGGCGGCAAGCTCACCACCTATCGCCGTCTGGCCGAACATGCGCTGGAAAAAGTGGCGGAAGCCATTGGCGACAAGGGCAAGCCTTGGACGGGCAAAAGCTCGCTTCCGGGTGGAGATTTCGCAGCCACTGGCTACGAGACTGAGGTAAATAAGCTCAAGGCAAAATACAGCTTTCTTTCAGATCGTCAGGCGCGCAGACTGGTGCGTCTCTATGGAACGAAAGCACACGCGATCCTCGGGAATGCGGCCAGCATGGAGGCGCTCGGCCAGCATTTCGGAGGCGATCTTTACGAGCGTGAAGTCGAATGGCTGATGCAACAGGAATGGGCCAGAACCAGCGAAGATGTGCTGTGGCGCAGAACCAAGCAGGGCCTGCATTTTTCTCGCGAGCAAGCTGCCGCACTGAACGACTATATGGCAACGAACGCCGCCTGAACCATGCCCGCAGGGGCATAAAACACTGACATTGAAGCAGAATCTTGCAGGTTGGGAGGCCTCGGGAACGCATGCTGGAATTACGCAATATCGCAAAGATGGTGGGTGGTGAGTACCATATTCACCCCACAAATCTGACCCTGAAGCGGGGCACATTGAATGTGCTCTTGGGGCCGACGCTATCTGGAAAAACATCGCTGATGCGGCTCATGGCTGGTCTGGACAGACCGACCGGGGGACAGCTTCTGTTTGATGGAGCGGATGTGACGGGCAAGCGCGTGCAAGACCGCAGCGTGGCCATGGTCTACCAGCAGTTCATCAATTATCCCGCGCTCACCGTTTATGAAAACATCGCCTCCCCGATGCGCATTGCCAAGAAGGACGCAGCGACCATCGACCGGGAGGTGCGCCGCGCCGCCGAGATGCTGCGGCTGACGCCCTATCTCGACCGCACGCCGCTCAACCTCTCCGGTGGCCAGCAGCAGCGCACAGCCCTTGCCCGCGCCATCGTTAAAAATGCCAGCCTCGTTCTGCTCGATGAGCCGCTGGCCAACCTTGACTACAAATTGCGCGAAGAGCTGCGTGAGGAACTGCCCAAGATATTCGCTGAATCCGGCGCGATCTTCGTCTACGCAACGACAGAGCCATCCGAGGCCCTGCTTCTGGGCGGCAATACCGCGACCATGCATCAGGGCCATGTCGCCCAGTTCGGCAGCACTATTGATCTTTACAGAAACCCGGTCGATCTTGTCTCGGCAAAGACCTTTGCCGATCCACCGCTCAACATCCTGCCGCTGACCCGCTCCGGCGCGTCCTTCCTTCACAATGGCGAAGCTGCCTTTCCAGTCCCGGCCCATCTGTCTGATGTAGCGGAAGGTCCTGTCACGCTCGCCTTCCACCCGCACCATCTTTACCCGGCACCAAGCAATGACGGCGCTACTGCAAAGCTCGGTGCGAAGACGCTGATTTCGGAAATTGCAGGTTCGGAGAGCTTTATCCATCTCAATTATGCGGGCAACCGCTGGGTCATGCTGACACGCGGCATTCTGGATATCGAGCCGGATCGCGAGATTGATGTCTACCTCGATACCCGCCATCTGATGGCGTTCGATGCAACGGGGCGCTCCCTTGGCGCCCCGCAACAAGCAGCCGCGTGAGGAGAAGAGACCATGGCACGCATCAGTCTCGACCATATCCGCCACGCCTACAACGCCAAGGCACGGGCGGCCAATGATTACGCCTTGAAGGAAGTGGACCATGAGTGGAGCGATGGCGGCGCCTACGCGCTGCTCGGCCCCTCCGGCTGCGGCAAGACAACTCTGCTCAACATTATCTCCGGCCTGATCCACCCGTCCGATGGTCGAATTCTGTTTGACGGCAAGGACGTCACAAATCTACCCACGGAACAGCGCAACATCGCGCAGGTGTTCCAGTTTCCGGTCATTTACGACACCATGACCGTTTACGACAATCTGGCATTTCCCCTGCGCAATCGCGGCGTGCCGGAAAACGATGTCGGTCGTCGCGTGAACGAAATCCTCGAGATGATCGATCTCAAGGATATGGCAACCCGCCGCGCCAATCGGCTGACAGCCGACCAGAAGCAGAAGATATCGCTGGGACGCGGCCTTGTGCGCGATGACGTGAACGCCATTCTGTTCGACGAGCCCTTGACGGTCATCGACCCGCACATGAAATGGGTTCTGCGTTCGCAGCTGAAACGTCTTCACAAGCAGTTCGGCTTTACCATGGTCTATGTCACCCATGACCAGACCGAGGCCATGACTTTTGCGGACAAGGTCGTCGTCATGTATGATGGCCAGATCGTGCAGATCGGCACGCCTGCGGAGCTGTTCGAGCGGCCCAGCCACACCTTTGTCGGATATTTCATCGGCTCTCCGGGCATGAACTTCATGCCGGTGGCGCTGGATGGTGCAACGGCCCGTATTGGCGATCAAAATCTGGTTCTGTCATCGGCACCCGGCGTCAAGGCCGGTGCGCGCACGGAGCTTGGCATCCGGCCTGAATTCATCACGCTTGGCCGCGAAGGCATGCCCGTCACCATCAGCAAGGTTGAAGATATCGGCCGCCACAAAATCGTGCGGGCAAGCTTTGCCGGCCATCCCTTGACGGTGGTCGTGCCTGAGGATGGCGATATTCCATCCGAACCGCATGTCAGTTTCGATACCAAGGCCATAGGCATCTACGCCGATAGCTGGCGCGTTGGCATGGAGGCCTGACCATGGAAAAAACAGTCAACAACAAGGCATGGCTGCTGCTCATTCCCGTCCTCGTGCTCGTTGCCTTTTCCGCCATCATCCCGCTGATGACGGTGGTCAATTATTCGGTTCAGGACACATTCGGAAACAACCAGTTCTTCTGGGCCGGAACCGACTGGTTCATGGAAATCCTGCATTCGCCCCGCTTCTGGGATGCGTTGATGCGCAACCTGATATTCTCCTTTGTCATTCTGGCAATCCAGATTCCGCTCGGCATCCTGATTGCGCTGAACATGCCCAAAACCGGCCTTGGCGTCCCCGTCTGCCTCGTGCTCATGGCCCTGCCGCTTCTCATTCCGTGGAACGTTGTCGGCACCATCTGGCAGGTCTTCGGGCGCGTCGATATCGGCTTTCTCGGCCATTACCTCTCCATGCTCGGCGTCGATTACAACTACACGCAGGACCCTGTGGATGCCTGGGCAACCGTCATCATCATGGATGTCTGGCACTGGACGAGCCTTGTCGTGCTGCTGTGCTATGCCGGTCTGGTATCTATCCCGGATGCCTATTATCAGGCGGCGCGCATTGATGGCGCATCCCGCTGGTCGGTCTTCCGCTATATCCAGTTGCCGAAAATGAAGCGCGTGCTTCTCATCGCCGTGCTGCTGCGCTTCATGGATAGCTTCATGATCTACACCGAACCCTTCGTGGTCACCGGCGGCGGCCCCGGCAATTCCACCACCTTCCTGTCCATCGATCTCGTGAAGATGGCGGTCGGTCAGTTCGATCTGGGGCCAGCGGCGGCCATGTCGATCATCTACTTCCTGATTATCCTTGCCCTGTCCTGGATCTTCTACACCGTCATGACCAACAGCGACGAACAGGCTTGAGAAAGGAGATTATCATGAGCAATTCAAAGTCCATTACACGCTTCTCCTTTCTGATCCCAACGATCTACATCCTGTTTCTGCTGCTGCCCATCTATTGGCTCGTGAATATGAGCTTCAAGGAAAACGGTGAGATTCTCGGTGCCTTTTCGCTCTGGCCGCAGAACCCGACGCTGCGCAACTACACCGTCATCTTTACCGATCCGGCCTGGTATAATGGCTATATTAACTCCATCATCTACGTGGCGATGAACACGGTGATTTCTGTCGCCGCCGCCCTGCCCGCAGCCTACGCGTTTTCGCGGTATCGCTTCCTGGGCGACAAGCACCTGTTCTTCTGGCTGCTGACAAACCGCATGGCACCACCCGCTGTGTTTGCGCTTCCCTTCTTCCAGCTCTATTCCGCATTCGGATTGATCGATACGCACATCGCTGTGGCCATTGCCCACTGCCTGTTCAACGTTCCGCTGGCGGTCTGGATTCTCGAAGGCTTCATGTCCGGCGTGCCGAAGGAAATCGATGAAACCGCCTATATTGACGGTTATTCCTTCCCGCGCTTCTTCGTGAAGATCTTCATGCCCCTCATCGCCAGCGGCATTGGTGTGGCAGCCTTCTTCTGCTTCATGTTCTCTTGGGTCGAACTGCTTTTGGCAAGAACGCTGACGACAACGGCCGCAAAGCCGATTGCCGCCACCATGACACGCACGGTTTCCGCCTCGGGCATGGATTGGGGCGTGCTGGCCGCAGCGGGTGTGCTCACCATCATACCCGGCGCACTCGTCATCTATTTCGTCAGAAACTACATCGCCAAGGGCTTTGCGCTCGGCCGCGTCTAACAAGGAGAAGGCCCATGAGTTTTTCCTGGATGGCGTGGACGCTACCCACGGCTTTGTTTTTCTTGACCATTCTGGCGCTTCTGATCGGCATGGCCGTTTGGGAATATATATCGCCCGGCGGCAATCCGCGCGTCGGCATTCTGCGGTTCGAGACAACGCGCGGCGACCGGCTGTTCGTGTCGCTGCTCGGCTCGGCATTCATCCACCTTGGTTGGCTCGGCCTTATCGGCCCCGGCCTTTGGTGGGCACTGGCTCTTTCGGTTGTCTATGCGATTGGCGTGTTCCGCCTCATATAGATCATCGACGGAAATACCGGGCGGAGGGACCGCCCGGATATGGGACTGCAAGCAATCGTAAACATTGGGAGGATGATTATGCGAGCGCATCTATTAGCAACCACGGCAGCCGCGCTGCTGGCACTGACCGGCGTGGCCAACGCCGGGATGAATGAGGCCAAGACCTTCTTGGACAAGGAAGTCGGCGATCTCTCCAGCCTCAGCCGGGCTGAACAGGAAAAGGAAATGCAATGGTTTATCGATGCGGCAAAGCCTTTTGCCGGCATGGATATCAAGGTCGTTTCCGAAACGCTCACCACGCATGAATACGAATCCAAGGTGCTGGCCAAGGCCTTCTCTGAGATCACCGGCATCAAGTTGACCCACGACCTCATCGGTGAAGGTGACGTGGTGGAAAAGCTCCAGACGCAGATGCAGTCTGGCGAAAACATCTATGACGCCTTCGTCAACGACAGCGACTTGATCGGCACCCACTGGCGTTACCAGCAGGCCCGCAACCTGACGGACTGGATGGCGAATGAAGGCAAGGCCGTCACCAATCCCGGCCTCGACCTGAAGGATTTCATCGGCACGAAGTTCACCACCGCGCCAGATGGAAAGCTTTACCAGCTGCCGGACCAGCAATTCGCCAACCTTTACTGGTTCCGGTATGATTGGTTCAACGATGAAAAGAACAAGGCGGATTTCAAGGCCAAGTATGGCTACGACCTTGGCGTTCCCGTCAACTGGTCTGCCTATGAAGACATCGCCGAATTCTTTACCGGTCGTGAAATCAACGGCAAAAAGGTCTATGGCCATATGGACTATGGCAAGAAAGACCCATCGCTTGGATGGCGCTTTACCGATGCCTGGCTTTCCATGGCTGGCAACGGTGACAAGGGCTTGCCAAACGGCCTACCGGTCGATGAATGGGGCATCAAGGTCAACGAGAAGTCCCAGCCGGTCGGCTCTTGCGTCGCACGCGGTGGTGATACCAACGGACCAGCGTCCGTCTACGCCATCCAGAAATATCTCGACTGGTTGAAGGCTTATGCGCCTCCAGCAGCCCAAGGCATGAACTTCTCCGAATCCGGTCCCGTTCCGGCGCAGGGCGAAGTGGCCCAGCAGATCTTCTGGTACACGGCCTTTACGGCTGATGCGGTCAAGAAGGGCCTGCCTGTGGTAAACGAGGATGGCACGCCGAAATGGCGCATGGCCCCCTCCCCGCATGGCGTCTACTGGAAGGACGGCATGAAGCTCGGCTATCAGGACGTGGGTTCCTGGACATTGATGAAATCCACCCCTGACGATCGCGCCAAGGCCGCATGGCTCTACGCGCAGTTCGTGACCTCGAAGACCGTGGACCTGAAGAAAAGCCATGTCGGCCTGACACTCATCCGCGAATCCTCGATCAACCACGAAAGCTTCACAAAGCGCGCCAAGGATCTCGGCGGCCTGATCGAGTTCTATCGCTCGCCAGCTCGCGTTCAATGGTCCCCAACCGGCACCAACGTTCCTGATTATCCAAAGCTGGCACAGCTGTGGTGGCAGGCCGTTGGTGATGCATCCTCCGGAGCAAAGACAGCTCAGGCGGCGATGGACTCGCTTTGCGCCGAACAGGAAAAGGTCTTGCAGCGTCTGGAACGTGCTGGCGTTCAGGGCGAATTCGGACCGAAGCTCGCCGAAGAGCACGATCTCGAATACTGGAACAAGGACGCCGTTTCTAAGGGCAACCTTGCACCCCAGATGAAGGTCGCCAACGAAAAAGAAAAGCCGATGACCGTCAACTACGACGAACTGGTCAAGAGCTGGCAGAACTAGGTCTGCTGAATTGAATGATGCCGGGGGCGGTTCGCTGCCCCCGGTTTTTTTGTGCCACCAACTCCACCAGCCCACCATTCAACCAACCATCCCACCTCCGTCAACCCTCGGGCTTGTCCCGAGGGTCTGCTGCCGTTCAATTAGACTTCGACGTGGGCTTTCAAAAACTCAAAAGCCGAAGGCGAATCCATCGCCTCCGGCTTTTGCTTTTCGCAATCTGCCTCATAAGACCACCACTGTCGTAAACGACGAGCCGTGGTTAGATCCTCGGGACAAGCCCGAGGATGACGGTGGTAGGGATAAGGCTTGCAGCAGTTACCACGTAGCGATGCGCGCCCTATCACACACTCACGAAATCACGGGATCCAGCGACCCAGATGCATAACGCTTGGCCATATCCCGCAGCGGAATAGGCGTGATCTTCGACGCCTGCCCTGCGGTCCAGAACAGTTCGAACCGCTCCTTGCACAGCTTGGTCATCGCATCACGGGCGGGCTTGAGATATTTGCGCAAATCGAATTCGGAAGGGTCGTCCGCCAAAACCTTGCGGATCTGGCCCGTAATGGCCATGCGGCAGTCCGTGTCGATGTTGATCTTGCGTACGCCGTTCTTGATACCGCGCTGGATTTCCTCGATCGGAACGCCCCATGTCGGTTTGATGGCGCCGCCATAGGCATTGATGATATCCTGCAAATCCTGCGGCACGGTCGATGAGCCGTGCATGACAAGATGCGTGTTCGGCAACTTGTTGTGGATCGCCTCGATCACGTTCATCGCCAGAACGGAACCATCCGGTTTGCGCGTGAACTTGTAGGCTCCGTGGCTGGTGCCCATGGCAACGGCCAGCGCATCCACCTTGGTTTCGCGCACGAATTTCACCGCTTCGTCGGGGTCCGTCAGCAACTGGTCATGCGAAAGCACGCCTTCGGCACCGTGGCCGTCTTCGGCTTCGCCCATGCCGGTTTCCAGCGATCCCAGAACACCCAGTTCACCTTCCACGGAGATGCCGCCGTAATGCGCTGTCGTCGTCACTTCACGGGTCACGCCGACATTATAGTCCCATTCTCCCGGCGTCTTGCCATCGGCCTTCAACGAACCGTCCATCATCACGGATGTGAACCCGGCCTGCATGGCGGTCATGCAGCTGGCTGGCTCGTTGCCATGGTCCAGATGCACGCAGACGGGAATGTGTGGGTAGATTTCCACGACGGCATCCATCATGTGCTTGAGCATGATGTCGTTTGCATAGGCCCGCGCGCCGCGTGATGCCTGCATGATGACCGGAGAGTTTGTCGCATCCGCCGCGTCCATAATGGCCAGCGCCTGCTCCATATTGTTGATATTGAAGGCAGGCACGCCATAGCCGTGTTCTGCAGCGTGGTCGAGCAATTGACGGAGCGTTATTCGAGCCAAGGTGTTTCCCCCAAACGAGTTCTCTTGAGGACGACATCCCTCAACGCCATCCTGTCCTATCCGGACAATTGCTATTATTGGCATGGGAATACCAACTATCCAGCTTTTTTTGACATCCGTCAGCAAAGACTTCGTAATCTAGCTGTCTTGATCCGAAAATGCTGAAAAAGTTACCAGAATGTCAAAACTCCTCAGCTGTCGTGCTTGTGGCAATCTCCGTCGCATTTCGCGTAGGTTCCCGGCAAGGCTTCACGCCATCATCCGCTCAACTTTGCAGAGACAAAGACAGGGGCAACCCCAAGCGGCAGGCTTGCTCCTTTAAAAGCGTCGCTAATAAAGGGAACAGATATGAAGACATTGCTTGCATCAACCTGTCTGGTGTTCGGTTTGCTGGGAACCGCGCCTTTCGCCAGCGCTGCCGGTTGCGGAAGCCCAACCATCGCCAGCATGAACTGGCAGAGCGCTGAAGTGCTCTCCGCCATCGACAAAATCATTCTCAATGAAGGCTATGGTTGCAGCGCCGAGATCACCATTGGCGACACTGTGCCAACCATCACCTCCATGGCCGAAAAGGGCCAGCCGGATATTGCGCCCGAAGCCTGGGCGGATACGCTGCCGGAAGTGGTCAAGCGCGGCGTGGATGAAGGCAAACTTATCGTTGCCGCAACAGCCCTGCCGGATGGCGGTATTCAGGGCTGGTGGATACCCAAATACGTGGCCGATGCACATCCCGAGATCAAGACTATCGGCGACCTGATGAAGAACCCTAAGCTTTTCCCGAATGCGGAAAATCCGGACAAGGGCGCCATCGTCAACGGCCCGCAGGGCTGGGGCGGCACGGTTGTCACAGGCCAGCTTTTCAAGGCATACGGAGCTGAAAAAGCTGGCTTTACCCTCGTCGATAGCGGCTCTGCGGCCGGTCTCGATGGCTCGATTGCCAAGGCTTACGAGCGCAAGCAGCCATGGGCCGGCTATTACTGGTCGCCAACCGCCCTCCTCGGTAAATACGAAATGGTAAAGCTTGAGGCGGGCGTTGCTGCCGATCCAGCCGAATGGAAACGCTGCAACACGGTTGCCGATTGCCCAGACCCCAAGCCCAACGCCTGGCCGGTGGACAAAGTCGTGACGCTGGTCGCCAAGCCTTTTTCCGAAAAGGCAGGGCCTGAGATCATGGATTACCTCAACAAGCGCCAGTGGAGCAACGCCACCGTCAACAAGCTGATGGCGTGGATGACGGACAACCAGGCGACGGGCGAAGACAGCGCCAAGCATTTCCTCAAGGAAAGCCCCGATATCTGGACGAAATGGGTGTCTCCAGCCGCTGCGGAAAAGATCAAGGCTTCGCTCTGACGGCTTTCCCTGCTGCCTGAACACAAGACGGCAGCCACGCAAATGGACGTGCGGCAGGTAAATCCTGTCGCATGTCGCCGCGATAACAGGGGAAAGGCATGGACTGGTTTTACAAATTTCCGCATATGGATGACGAAACGCTTCGCAATCTGAAAAAGATGATCGATGACGGTTTTCGCGAGTTCACCCGCGCCTGGGGCGCCAGCATCGAAAGCTTTTTTTCACCGCTGCAACAATTTCTGATCTGGGCCGAGCGTTTCATGACGCAGACACCTTGGCCGGTCATCATACTTATCATTTTAGGCATTGCATGGGCCGGTAGCCGCAGCCTTAAAATCGTGGGTGGCTGTCTCTTCACACTTCTGGCCATCGGCTATTTCGATATGTGGATGGACACGATGCGGACGATCTCGATGATCTTCGTCTGCACGGTTCTGTCCATCGCCATCGGTCTTCCCCTCGGCATCGCCATGTCGCATTCCAATCGCGTCCAGCGGGTGGTCAATCCCATACTTGACGTCATGCAGACCATGCCGAGCTTCGTCTACCTCATACCGGTCGTCATGCTGCTCGGCATTGGTCGCGTTCCAGGGCTGATCGCCGTGGTCATCTACGCCATTCCGCCGATGATCCGCCTGACCAATCTCGGCATCCGGCTGGTGG
The DNA here is from genome assembly GCF_053521645.1 of Agrobacterium sp. CG674. Lineage (NCBI taxonomy): Bacteria > Pseudomonadati > Pseudomonadota > Alphaproteobacteria > Hyphomicrobiales > Rhizobiaceae > Agrobacterium > Agrobacterium sp. CG674. The sequence goes on from NZ_JBNWDZ010000006.1 coordinate 193,673, forward strand.
ACCGCGATGTGCTGGAGGCGGCCGACGCTTTCGGCTCATCCGGCTGGCAGAAGCTGTTTAAGGTTCAATTGCCGCTCGCGCTTCCAACCATCATGGCTGGCATCAACCAGACCATCATGATGGCTCTCGCCATGGTTGTCATTGCCTCGATGATCGGCGTGCAGGGGCTTGGCCAACCGGTTCTGAAAGCCATCGCAAACCAGTATTTCACGCTGGGCATCTTCAATGGCTTGGCCATCGTCGGCATCGCCATCATCTTTGACCGCATCAGCCAGGCCTATGGCAAAAGGCTCCAGAAACATCAGGAGATTGCCCATGGCTGAAACGGCTTTTGGCGGCATCACGATTAAAAACCTCTACAAGATTTTCGGCGTCACACCCCATGCCCATATCGAGGCCGTCAGCGCCGGCATGACGAAAACCGAGCTCAACGACAAGCACGGCCACGTCCTTGGCTTGCGGGATATCAATATCGATATTCCCTCGGGCTGCATCCAGGTTATCATGGGCCTGTCCGGCTCGGGCAAATCCACGCTGATCCGCCACATCAACCGGCTGATCGATCCGACGTCGGGCGAGGTGCTGGTCGATGGCGTCGATGTGGTGAAGATGAATGCCACCGAATTGCGGGCCTTTCGCCGCCACCAGACGGCCATGGTCTTTCAGAAGTTTGCGCTTCTGCCCCATCGCAACGTGCTGGATAACACGCTCTACGGCCTCGAAGTGCAGGGCATGGCGCGGGCAAAAAGCGTCGATATCGCCATGCGTTGGCTGGAGCGGGTGGGGCTGAAAGGGTTCGAAAAGCGCTTTCCCAACCAGCTGTCCGGCGGCATGCAGCAGCGTGTGGGGCTGGCGCGCGCCCTTTCCAACGATGCGCCGGTGCTGTTGATGGACGAGGCCTTTTCCGCGCTCGATCCTTTGATCCGCACCGACATGCAAACGGTGCTTCTGGATATCCAGAAGGAGATCAAGAAGACCATCGTCTTCATCACCCATGATCTGGATGAGGCGCTTCGTCTGGGCGACCAGATCGCTATATTGCGGGACGGCGAGGTCATCCAACAGGGAAACAGCCAGGATATCGTCCTGCGTCCAGCAGATGATTATATCGCCAGCTTCGTCAAGGAAGTGAACCGCGGCCGCGTCATCAACGTCGAGGCTGTCATGTCTTCCCCTCCACCTGGCTTTGTGCCTAGTCGCAGCAGGGTCATGGTTGGCACCAATGTCGAAAACGCCATGCACATGCTCGCGCAAAGCGATGAGGAAACTGTAACAGTCATCGATGCTTCAGGCGAGACGGTCGGCCATGTGAGCTTCCGTCAGCTCGCCAGCGCCATCGTCGGTGTACAGGTTGAAGGCACCGCGCATGACGGTGCGGGCGCCATCCGCGCCAAGGCCTGAACAGACTGTTCACAATCGTGGCGATATAATCCCTGGTCGGCGCACTATATGTTTGGCAACGAAACATATGCAGACCAGGTGATATAACATGAAGAAGATTGGCTTTCTGTCGTTCGGTCATTGGGGACCGGGCGCTTATTCCCAGGCGCGTACCGCCAAGGATGTGCTGCACCAGTCCATCGATCTGGCCGTTGCCGCAGAAGAGATCGGGATCGATGGCGCCTATTACCGGGTGCACCATTTTGCGCGCCAGCTTGCCTCGCCCTTCCCGTTGCTGGCAGCAGTAGGTGCTCGCACCACCAAAATCGAAATCGGCACCGGCGTCATCGACATGCGCTATGAAAATCCGCTTTACATGGCGGAAGATGCAGGTGCTGCCGACCTCATTTCGGACGGTCGCCTCCAACTTGGCCTCAGCCGTGGGTCTCCCGAACAGGTGATCGAAGGCTGGCGCTATTTCGGTTATCAGCCGAAGGAAGGCTCAGATGATGCCGATATGGGCCGCAACAGTGCGGAAGTCTTTCTGGAAGTTCTGAAAGGCGAAGGCTTCGCGGAGCCCAATCCCCGCCCGATGTTTCCCAACCCGCCGGGCTTGCTGCGTCTGGAACCTCATTCGGAGGGCCTGCGCGAGCGCATCTGGTGGGGTGCCGGTTCCAACGCCACCGCCGTCTGGGCGGCAAAACTCGGCATGAACCTGCAAAGCTCGACGCTGAAGAACGACGAGACCGGCGAGCCATTCCACATTCAGCAGGCGGCACAGATCCGCGCTTATCGTGAGGCCTGGAAGGAAGCGGGCCACACGCGCACCCCTCGTGTGTCCGTCAGCCGCAGCATCTTCGCGCTGATGGATGACCGTGACCGGTCCTATTTCGGTGGAAGCGGCAAGGATGGCGACAGCATTGGCTATCTGGATGCGCAAACACGCGCCGTATTCGGGCGCTCCTATGCGGCAGAACCGGAGCAGCTGATCAAGCAACTGGCGCAGGATGAGGCCATTGCCGAGGCCGATACGCTGCTACTCACAATCCCCAACCAGCTGGGCGTCGATTACAATGTGCATGTCCTCGATTCCATTCTGAAACATGTCGCGCCCGCACTCGGCTGGCGGTAATGTTCAGGCCCTCGGCATCCAGTCTGAATGCCGAGGGCCAATGTTTATTCGGCAACATCCATCACCAATCCCTTGGTCAGCTCCAGCGCCTGACGCTCGAACAGGCCGCGATAGATGCCACCCTTTTTCTGGATGAGGCTGGCATGCGTCCCCTCTTCCGCAATGTTGCCGTGGCTGAACACCAGCAGCCGGTCCAGCGACCGAACCGTGGAAAGGCGGTGCGCGACCACAAGCGTCGTGCGCCCCTGCATCAACCGTTCCATCGCGGTCTGGATCAGCATTTCCGATTCCGAATCCAGACTTGATGTCGCCTCATCCAGAATGAGAATTGGCGCATCGGCCAGAAATGCCCGCGCAATGGCAATGCGCTGGCGCTCTCCGCCGGAACCCGCCCTCAACTATCCCTCGTTATGGCATGCGATCTAGAAGTTCGTTGTATCTTCGATCGCGGTACCACCACTCCACTCCGGGTAGTTCAGATTTCAGTTGGAAAAATAACTTCCAGCCTAAATCGTAGAACTCATTATATCTCCGTTCGTCGTGGAAGCCGATTTTTGTGTGGTCCGTTGGATCTAGGGTTTTATCAAATGCGTGTTCCCAACGATGCAATTGCTGCTTCAACCCTTCAGATATCTGCAATGTGTCTGGGTTAACATTGTCCGGCTCATCCATATCCCAGAGGCACCAGCAACCGTAATCGGACATCAACTTTATTTTACGCATGAGTCGTCCCTGATGGCAGCATACAGCGCAGAAGTCCCTCGCTTACTGGCTTAAGGGACCCACGGTTATCCGAAGCATCAATGCATCTTTCGGCCTCGCAGGATAGAACCTTTAGTGGCATCTATGAACAGTTTCTACTGGTCTTTTGGGAGGGGCTGGCGGTTCCATATGGCCAGCGACGCCGACCATGGCGACAGCATCGGCTATCTCGATGCGCAAACACGCGCCGTGTTCGGGCGCTCCTATGCGGCAGAGCCGGAGCAGCTGATCAAGCAACTGGAGAAGGATGAGGCCATTGCCGAGGCCGATACGCTGCTACTGACAATCCCCAACCAGCTGGGCGTCGAATACAACGTGCATGTCCTTCAATCCATTCTGAAACATGTCGCGCCCGCACTCGGCTGGCGTTAATGGTTCAGGTCCACGGCATGTTAGAATGCCGTGGACCAAAGCTTACTCGGCAACATCCATCACCATTCCCTTGGTCAGTTCCAGCGCCTGACGCTCGAACAGGCCGCGATAGATGCCACCCTTTTTCTGGATGAGGCTGGCATGCGTCCCCTCTTCCGCAATGTTGCCGTGGCTGAACACCAGCAACCGGTCCAGCGACCGAACCGTGGACAGGCGGTGCGCGACCACAAGCGTCGTGCGCCCCTGCATCAACCGTTCCATCGCGGTCTGGATCAGCATTTCCGATTCCGAATCCAGGCTTGATGTCGCCTCATCCAGAATGAGAACAGGCGCATCGGCCAGAAATGCCCGGGCAATGGCAATGCGCTGGCGCTCGCCGCCGGAAAGCTTCACGCCTCGCTCCCCCACCAGCGTGCCATAACCCTTGGGCAAGGCGCTGATGAAGCCATGGGCGCTGGCCAGCCGAGCCGCATTTTCAATCTCCCGCTGCGTCGCGTTCGGCTTTGCATAGGCGATGTTTTCCGCCAGCGACCGGTGAAACAGGATCGGCTCCTGCTGCACGATGGCAATCTGCTGGCGCAGCGATGTCTGCGAAACCTGCGAAATATCCTGCCCGTCAATGCGGATCACCCCATCGCTCACATCATGAAGCCGCTGGATGAGCTTGATGAATGTGGTCTTGCCAGAGCCGGAATGGCCCACAAGCCCCACCCGTTCGCCCGGCTTGATGGTGACGGAAAAATCCTTGTAGAGCGGTGCCAGATGCTTGCCATAATGGAAGCTCACCCGCTCGAACTCGATCTTGCCCTCATCGATCCGCAGTGTCTTTGCATCAGCCACGTCATCGATGCCCAGCGGCTGCGAATGGATGGAGACCAGCTCTTCCATGTCGTTCACCGACCGTTGCAGATTGCGTATATGCATGCCGATTTCCCGCAAATATCCCTGCAAAATGAAGAAGGACGTGAGCACGAAGGTGATATCACCGGCATTGGCATTGCCGCTCGCCCACAGCATCAGGGCAAGACCGATGACGCCAGCGCGCATGATGCTGAGCAGCCCAGCCTGAAGTGTGCCATTGATGGTCCCACGCACCCAGGTCCGCCGTGTACGATCCTCCCATTTGCCCATCACGCGGGTCAGCCGCGCATCTTCACGCTCTTCCGCGCCAAAGGCTTTCACCACGCCATTGCAGGTGACTGCATCGGCCAGCGAGCCGCCCAGACGCGTGTCCCAGCTATTGGCAAGGCTTGCCATGGGCGCGACGAAACCAAGCGACATGGACATGGTGATGATGACGAAGAGCAACGAGCCAAGGCCGACCAAGAGGCCCATCATCGGCCAGTACCATGTCATCAGCGCGGTTGTACCAACAAGCATGACAATCGATGGAAACAGCGCCACGAACACCGTGTCATTCAGCACATCCAGTGCCCACATGCCGCGCGTCACCTTGCGCACGGTGGAGCCCGCAAAGCTGTTGGCGTGCCAGTCGGACGAAAACCGCTGGATGCGGTGAAACGAGCCCGCCGCAATATCCGTCATAGATCTCAGCGTGAATTTGATGATGGTGAGAAACGTTGCGTGCCGCAGGATCACGGCTAAAACGGCAAGCCCCATCAGCCAGCCGAAGGCCGAGATCGCATTGTTCCAAGCACCAACATCGCTTGCCGAACCGGACACGACGGCATCCACCAGACGCCCCGCAAACATGGGCGTCAGAACATCGGCCAGTGTCGAAAACAGAACGGCACACAGCATGAAGGCCACGCGGCCGGGTTGCTGTCGCCAATGGCCCCAACAGAAGCGAAAAACGCTGCGAAACGCCTCACTGCGGCGCAATTTCAATCCAAAAGACATGATGATCATCACCGGTCGAAACCGGTCCCGAGAGAGATTTGAAAGGGAAATTCGCGCGCATTGGCTCGCGAAAAATTCTGACGAATGTGAGAAATGACCGGCCTACCGGTTGGTACGTGGCGATCTTTTGTCGGAAAAAGAGAGAGCGTCAGCTCTGCGCGGCGCTAGCCACCGGGGAGGTTGAAAAATATGACATCTATACCTCCCTCGTTCACGTTGATGCGTCTATACTATGCAACCAAAAAGAAAACGCCAAGCCGGTTTTGTGCGGTATGGTCGAATAAACCTCCAAGTGCGGCAAACTTGCCACAAGACTTTCGCGGAAAACGGTTGCCGCCTGAGAGGCTTCAGCGAATACATCTGCTCGCTATTGCCCATATTCTGGATGAATATTTGGCGACTTTCACTCTGCAACAGGCGAAGATCAGCGCATCACCCTTTACCGGAGCATACTATGACCTTGCGTATCAATCAGACCGCCCCTGACTTCACCGCCGATACCACACAAGGAGCCATCCATTTCCATGAATGGATCGGAGATAGCTGGGCGGTTTTGTTTTCGCACCCGAAGAATTTTACGCCCGTCTGCACCACCGAGCTTGGCGCGATGGCGGGTCTGGACGGCGAGTTCAGGAAGCGCAACGTCAAGGTCATCGGCATCTCGGTTGATCCGGTCGAAAGCCACGCCAAGTGGAAGCAGGATATCCAGACAGCAACCGGTTTCGAGGTGGCCTACCCCCTGATCGGCGACAAGGACCTCAAGGTTGCCAAGCTCTATGACATGTTGCCGGATGATGCCGGTGACAGTTCTGAGGGACGCACCCCTGCCGATAACGCCACGGTTCGCTCGGTCTATGTCATCGGTCCAGACAAGAAGGTGAAGCTGATCCTGACCTACCCGATGACGACGGGCCGCAATTTCGATGAAATCCTGCGCACCATCGACTCCATCCAGCTCACCGCCAAACATCAGGTCGCCACACCGGCAAACTGGAAACAGGGCGAAGATGTCATCATCACCGCTGCCGTTTCCAACGAGGATGCGATCACCCGTTTCGGCTCTTTCGACACCGTCCTGCCCTATCTGCGCAAGACGAAGCAGCCAGCCTAATCTCCCGAGACCTCGGGCCTTGCCATATGGCAGGCCCGAGACTGGCTGTGACTAGCCATTATCGCGCTTGAAGATCCAGTCATGATCGGGGTGGTTCTGGAACCGCCATTTGCGCATCGGTCCGGCCATCACGTTGAGATAATACATCTCATAGCCATAGGGCGCGCCGCAGGGGTGGTGGCCTTTCGGCACCAGCACCACGTCTCCATCTGATACCGCCATGGTCTCGTCCAGCGTTCCGTCTTCGGTAAAGACCCGCTGGAAGCCGAAACCCTGCGCCGGATTGAGACGGTGATAGTAGGTCTCTTCCAGATAGGTCATGTCGGGATAATTGTCTTCGTCATGCCGGTGCGGCGGGTAGGATGACCAGTGGCCTGATGGCGTGAACACTTCCGTCACCAGCAGGCTATCGGCCACATCGCGGTCTTCCATGGCAATCGGGAAAATATACCGCGTGTTGGCACCCTTGCCGCGTTCGCTGAGCGAAATCCCGGCAGGGCCAATCACCTGCGCCTTGCGCCCGGGCGTGCCCGGTGCCGTGCACACACCGATGGTGCAATTGCTCGTGGCCGTCACCGACCAGGAAGAACCAGCCGGAATATAGACGCAATGCGGCGGCTTCCGCTCAAACACATTCATGCGGTCGCCAAGCTCGCCGAAATTCTGCTCTTCGCTAGAGACCTCCGCCTTGCCCTCGACAAGAACCAGAATGACTTCCTTGTCCCCGGTTTCTTCCGTGGCCACCTCGCCCGGCTTCAACCGGTAGAGACCGAAACCGACATAGCCCCACTCCGCACTTTCAGGCGTGATATCATGGACCTTGCCGGATTGGCCGGTCGGCTTGCGCAGCAGATTTGCCATCACTCATCTCCTCATTCAGGCTTTATCGAGCCCGGCTTCCTTGGCGAATGCCCGCAGCGATTTCAGCCCGAGGCTTTGATATTCGAAGGGGTTGCGAACATCAGGATCCTGCTCGGCCTCGATCACCAGCCAGCCACTGTAACCATGGTCTGCGGCAACTTTCAGAACGGGCGGAAAATCCACCCCGCCCTCGGCATCACCCGGCACGGTGAAAACGCCGCGCCGCACGCCTTCGAGGAAGGACAGCTTCTCGTCGCGCACCTGGCGTGCAATCTCTGGCCGCACGTTCTTCGCGTGGATATGCCCGACGCGGCCCATATGCTTTTGCGCAAGGCGCTCAGGGTTTCCACCGCCAAACAGGCAATGGCCGGTGTCCAGCAACAGCTTGGCATGCGGGCCGGTATGCTGCATCAGCCGGTCGATCTCATCCTCGCTCTCGATGATGGTGCCCATATGGTGGTGGTAAACCAGCGCAATGCCCTGATCGGCGGCAAAATTCGCCAGTGCTTCCACGCCTTCGCCAAAGGACTTCCAGTCAGCATCATCCAGTTTTGGGCGGTCATTCACCGGCTTTTCATCGTCACCATGAATGGCATTCGATGTTTCGCAGACGATGATGACCTTGCAGCCCATGGCCTTCAAAAGATCGAGCACCGGCTGCATCGCAGCCTTCTCGTCCTCGATGGAGTTGGTCAAAAGGTTCAGCGAATGCCAGCCGGAAACATAGCGCAGATTGCGCGGCTCAAGCACCGCCTTCAGCGCACTCGGTTCCTGCGGAAACTTGTGGCCCTTCTCGATGCCATCGAAGCCGATCTTCGAGGTCTCATCCAGGCACTGCTCAAGGCTGATATGGGCGCCCAGCGTGCGGTCATCGTCATTGCTCCAGGCAATGGGGTTTGTGCCGTAGAGGATCATGATGACTGCCTTTCCTTCAACGCCGCTTCGTAAGCTGTGCGTGCATCGTTAACATTCTTGCGCTCAGAAACCTCCGGCACCGCCACATCCCACCAGTACCCACCCGCTTCGGGTGTCGGGTAAGGGTCCGTGTCGATCACGATAACGGTTGTCACCGTCGCCGCGCGGGCGGCCTCAAGCGCTGTTTCAAGCTCTGCAATCGACGTTACCTTGTGCGCATCCGCGCCCATGCTGGCGGCGTGCTTGGTAAAATCAATGGCGATGGGGTTTGTGTGGTTGGTGTGGGCGTAAAGATTGTTGAACTCCGCGCCGCCGGTGCCCATCTGCAACCGGTTGATGCAGCCATAGCCACGGTTATCGGTAATCACGACGGTGATTTTCACGCCCATGGCAACGGCGGTGGCAAGTTCGGAATTGGCCATCATATAGGAACCATCGCCCACCATCACGATCACATCACGCTCAGGCTGCGCCATCGCAATGCCAAGGCCACCGGCAATCTCGTAACCCATGCAGGAAAAGCCGTATTCCATATGGTAGGAGAGCGGCAGCTTGGCCTTCCACAGCTGGTGCAACTCACCCGGCATGGTGCCTGCCGCGCACATGACAACCGTATTGTCACGCGAAGCACGCTGCACCGCGCCAATAACCTGCATGTCCGTCGGCAGGCTGTTTGGCTCTGCCCCTGCCTCTGAAGGTGCCGCCGTCACCGCATCGGCTTTCGCAAACCACGCCTGTTTCAGCGCGGTATCAGGCGTCGCAAAACGATGGCTTCCCAAAGCGTTGGAAAGCTTCTCAAGCCCGACCTTCGCATCCGCCGTCAGGCTGATTGCATCATGTTTGGCACTGTCATAGGCCTGCACGTTGAGCGCCAAAAGCTTACGTTGCGGGTTCTTGAACAGCGCCCAGGAGCCTGTCGTAAAGTCCTGAAAGCGGGTGCCGATACCGAAAATGAGATCCGCCTTTTCGGCAATCGCATTGGCGCTGTCTGCACCTGTCACGCCGACAGGGCCGAAATTGAGCGCATGGTCCCAGGCCAGCGCAGATTTTCCAGCCTGCGTCTCGATCACGGGAATGGAATGCATCTCGGCAAAGGCCTTGAGCGTTTCCGTCGCACCGGAAAAATGCACGCCGCCACCGGCAATGATGACAGGGTTCTTGGCAGCCTTCAGCGCCGCGACCGCCTCTTCAAACTCGGCATGGTCAGGCTCGGGGCGGCGCTGGCGCCAGACTTTTTTCTCAAAGAAACTGGCCGGATAGTCATAGGCCTCAGCCTGCACATCCTGGCAGAAAGCCAGCGTCACAGGCCCGCAATCGGCCGGGTCCGTCATGGTGCGCATGGCGCGCGGCAGCGCGGTCAAAAGCTGTTCAGGGCGGGTGATGCGATCGAAATAACGGCTGACGGGCTTGAAGCAATCATTGGCGGACACAGTGCCATCGCCGAAATCCTCGATCTGCTGCAACACCGGGTCAGGGCCGCGATTGGCAAAGACATCGCCGGGAATGAGCAGCACCGGCAAACGGTTGACATGGGCAAGGGCCGCGGCCGTCACCATATTCGTCGCGCCGGGGCCGATGGATGAGGTCACAGCCATGGCACGACGACGGCCAAGCTGCTTGGCGTAAGCGATGGCGGAATGCGCCATGGTCTGCTCGTTCTGGCCGCGATAGGTCTTCAGCTCATCGCGGATGCCATAGAGAGCCTCACCAATGCCTGCCACATTGCCATGGCCGAAAATCGCCCAGATACCGGCAATATAGGTTTCGCCATCCTCATTCAATTGCGCGGCCAGATAGCGCATCATCGCCTGCGCGGCTGTCAAACGGTATGTGGTCACGCTGCACCTCCCTTGTTGCTTGCGGCGCGCGCCTCATCCCATTTCTGGCAGAGTGCGCTATAACGTTGCGTCATCTGCGCAACGGCCTCCTCATCGCTCATCTTGCCCGAAAGCCATGCGCGGGCCGCATCCGCAAAAATCGTGCGCCCCACCGCAAAGCCCTTCACAAGATCAAACCCTGCCGCCAGCCGGAAGCTCTCCTCCAGCTCCGCCTGCGGCGCATCCAGACCTAGCACCACGATGCCCCGCACGTAAGGGTCGTTGCGCTCCACGGCGTCAGTTGCGGCTTTCCACGCCGCCTCGCTTTTCATCGGCTCCAGCTTCCACCAGTCGGGATAAACGCCGATTTCGTAGAAACGCTCGATGATCCGCGCCGTCGTCGTGTCATCGACATTGCCAACCTTGGACGGAATGATTTCAAGAAGCAGTTCCAGCCGGTTGCGCCGCGCCGCCTGGGCCAGCCGCACCACCGTATCTTCCTGCTCTTTCCGCAGCTCCTCGGCATCATCTGGATGGTAGAAGCACAGAACCTTGACGACATTGTTCGCCGGCCATTCATTCAGGCCACCAAAGTCCAGCCCGAGTTCCGGCTCCAGCGTCAGCGGGCGCGAACCCGGCCATTCCACCGGTCGGCCAACCCACAGCCTGGTGCCACTCGCCTCATAAAGCGCATCACGCCCCAAGCGGCTGTCGCACAGGATGCCGTAACCCGCATCCTCTCCGGCCACCTCAAGGGCCGCTTTCAGACACAGCTGCTTGAAAGCACCAATCCTTGCGTGGTCAACGCCCGCCTCATCGGCCATCGCCTCCAGCTGCATGCGGTGGTCGAAGGCAAAGACGCGCATGGTGTTCCAGTCACCCTTGCGGTTGGTGGCCCAGTGCACCTGCTCCAGCGCCGCATCCTTGCGCAGCGCCTTGTTTTTAATGCCGGTGCGGAAGAAATATTGTAGCTCTTCCCAACTCGGGTAAGCCGGTGTGCAGCCGTGGCGAGATACCGCGAAAGCGCCGCAGGCATTGGCGTATTTCAGCGTGGTCGGCCAGTCTTCACCGCGCAACCAACCCCGGAACAGGCCCGCCATGAAGCCATCGCCCGCACCCAGCACGTTGAACACCTCGATCGGAAAACCCTGACCGGACTGGCCATCATCAAGACTTGCCGGAATATCACCCGTAAAGACAGACGCGCCCATGGGGCCGCGCTTGCACACAAGCGTCGCCTTGGAAACCTTGCGCACGGCCTTCAAGGCTTCCAGCGTATCGGTGGAACCACCGGCAATGTGAAACTCTTCTTCCGTCCCGACAATCAGGTCAAAAAAGTGCAGCGTGGATTGCAGCTTGGCCGTGACCTTGGCCGATTCCACGAAACGGCTTTCGCCATCGCCATGGCCCGCAACGCCCCAAAGGTTGGGCCTGTAATCGATATCGAGCGCCGTCTTCGCACCGTTTTCACGCGCGAGACGCAGCGCCTTCAACACGGCAGCTTCGGTGCGCGGATGCGATAGATGCGTGCCGGTGGCGCAGATGCATTCCGCGCTGGCAATAAAATCGGGGTCGATATCGTCTTCGCACAGCGCCATGTCGGCGCAGTTTTCGCGGTAGAATATCAGCGGGAATTGGGATTGATCGCGAATGCCGAGCAGCACCAGCGCGGTCAGCCGCTCCGCATCCGTCACCACGCCGTTCACATCCACGCCTTCGCGCACCAGTTGCTCACGAATGAAGCGACCCATATGCTCGTTGCCGACGCGGGTGATGACGGCTGTTTTCAAACCCAGCCGCGCAGCGCCCGCCGCAATGTTGGTGGGGGAGCCGCCAATATATTTGTTGAATGAGGACATGTCCTCCAGACGGCCACCCACCTGGGCACCATAAAGATCAACCGACGAGCGGCCGATCGTAATCAGATCAAGCTTTTTCACGACCGTCCTCCTTCGCGTTTATGCGACGCTGGAATGACACTCCAATATCATTCCATTTCATGCTATTTTTGGACTATAAATTCCATTTTGGCTGATTTCAACATAAATATTCAATCCTTGCGGTGTGTTCCCACGCCCACCGCCAGTGCAATTGCCACGCATAAAGTGGCCGAAAGCGAGCGGAATGCGCCGAAATCCACCTCTGACACCGAGAGAATGGTTGCGCCCAGTTTCCGCATGGGGCTGACGCTGCTGTCGGTCAGCGCCACCACGGGCACGTTCCGCGCAAGGCTGGATGAAACCAGCTCCATGGTCTCGGACGAGTAGGGCGAAAAGGTAATCGCCAGAACCACGTCGCCGGGGCGAATGGCGCTATCGCTGTGCAATTGCCCCACCGAGGCATGCAGCATGGCGGGCACGCGCATTTTTTCAAACGCATAGGCCAGATAGCTGGCAACAGGGAAGGATCGCCGCAACCCTACGATATGGATGATGTTTGCCTCTGAAAGAACCCGGATCGCGGTCTCGAACTCCTGCGGATCGACCGTGTTCAGCACGCCTTCCAGCGAAGCGCGGCCTGCCTCCACGAATTCGGCCAGAAGCAGCGAGCCGCTATCCTCATGATTATCGCGCAGATTGCTCAACCGTGTCGTATAGTCCGGCCAGCCACCGGTATAATGCTCGCGAAACAGCCGCTGCATTTCGGAAAAGCCGGAAAAACCCATGATCTGGCTGAAACGCATGATGGCTGAAGGCTGAACTCCCGCCCCTTCCGCCAGTTCCGCCACCGTCGATACCGCTATGCGGTCGGCATGGGCAGCAACATAGTCAGCGCATTGGCGCAGCCGTTTCGGCAAGCTGTCCGATACGTCAAGCAATCGCTCCTGAAAGGCTTCCACTGTTGCCGGAGGCGTGTTCTCGCCCATGGCCTTCTCCTCACTTTTGTCCCCACCCGCGATATGGAATATCCATTCCAAATTATTTGACAAGTATTCCAAGACGATTCATCGGGTGACACTGCGGGCCCGGCATGGCATAGGGACCGCCAAACCTCCAAATTATCGGCTATATCCAATGATCCGCATCGAAAATATCAGCAAATCCGCCAGCCATCGCATCCTCTTCATCGAAGCGTCGGCGGCACTCAATCGCGGGGAAAAGGTGGGTCTGGTCGGCCCCAACGGCGCGGGCAAGACGACGCTGTTTCGCATGATCACCGGCCAGGAAATGCCGGATGAGGGTCAGGTCGCCTCAGACAAGCACGTCACCATCGGCTATTTCAATCAGGATGTCGGTGAAATGGCAGGCCGCAGCGCGGTCGCCGAAGCCATGGAAGGTGCAGGCCCCGTCAGCGCGGTTGCGACAGAGCTTCGGGCGCTGGAAGCCCGCATGGTCGATCCCGATCAACTCGACCAGATGGACGAGATCATCGAACGCTACGGCGAGGTGCAGGCGCGCTATGAGGAGCTTGACGGCTACTCGCTGGAAGGCCGCGCCCGCGAGGTTTTGGCCGGCCTCAGCTTCAGTCAGGAGATGATGGACGGCGATGTCGGCAAACTCTCCGGCGGCTGGAAGATGCGCGTGGCGCTCGCCCGTATTCTCCTGATGCGCCCAGACGTCATGCTGCTCGACGAACCGAGCAACCATTTGGACATTGAAAGCCTGATCTGGCTTGAAAACTTCCTGAAGACCTATGATGGCGCGCTGTTGATGACCTCGCATGACCGCGAATTCATGAACCGCATCGTCAACAAGATCATTGAAATCGATGCGGGTTCGTTGACCAGCTACACCGGCGATTACGGCTTTTACGAGCAGCAGCGCGCCCAGAACGAAAAACAGCAGCAGGCGCAATTCGAACGCCAGCAGGCCATGCTTGCCAAGGAAATAAAGTTCATCGAGCGTTTCAAGGCTCGCGCGTCTCACGCCTCGCAGGTGCAGAGCCGCGTCAAGAAACTCGAAAAGATCGATCGCGTCGAGCCGCCCAAGCGCCGCCAGACCGTGGCATTCGATTTTCAGGCGCCACCACGCTCCGGTGAAGACGTCGTTTCGCTGAGGCAGGTCCACAAGGCCTATGGCCAGCGCACGATCTATGAAGGTCTGGATTTCATGATCCGCCGCAAGGAACGCTGGTGCATTATGGGCGTCAATGGCGCGGGTAAATCGACCCTGCTCAAGCTGATTGCGGGCACGTCTGAACCGGACACGGGCGTTGTCAATGTCGGTGCCAGCGTCAAGCTCGGCTATTTCGCCCAGCATTCCATGGATCTGCTGGATGGTGATGCGACCATTCTGCAATGGCTGGAACAGCGCTTCCCGAAGGCGGGCCAAGCTCCGCTCCGCGCGCTCTCAGGCTGCTTCGGTTTTTCCGGTGATGATGTCGAGAAGAAATGTCGCGTTCTTTCCGGCGGTGAAAAGGCGCGCCTCGTCATGGCCGCCATGCTGTTTGATCCACCAAATTTCCTGGTGCTGGACGAACCGACCAACCACTTGGACCTCGACACCAAGGAAATGCTGATCAAGGCGCTCAGCGAATATGAAGGCACCATGCTCTTCGTTTCGCATGATCGCCACTTTCTGGCCGCCCTTTCCAACCGCGTGCTGGAACTGACACCTGAGGGCATCCACCAATATGGCGGTGGCTATGTGGAATATGTGGAGCGCACGGGTGCAGAAGCACCGGGCCTGCTCAAGGCATAAAAAATGCGGCCCTTGGCCGCATTTTCTTTGATCTGGAATCGTCCGCTTAATTCAGTCTTTCCGGCCTAGAACAGCGCATCGGCAAAGAGGTCATCATCGTCGGCAGCGGCCGTTGAATGGCTTGCAGCGGCAGGCGCTGAACTGGACGAAGAAGCGTTGGCTGGCAGGAAGCGCAGGTGAATATCGCGCTCCTGAGACATGGTGTAAAGCTTGAACACTCGGCTCGTAAACGGGTTGATCTTGTCAGCAAAGCCAGACACATCGGCGTTGAAGCCCTGCGGCATCTGCGCGGCGATCTCGCAGCATTGCTTAAAGGTGTCACCCAGTTCGCTTTCAAAATCGAGGCTGACGACGGCAGAACTGATGCGGCTAAACACCGCCTGCCCTTCTTCAGCCAGCGCATCGATGCCGGATTCCATCTGCGTCTTTGCCTCGCGAATGGTCGACAATGCTTCGTTCAGTGGGGCAGCCAGATCGCCGGAAAGCCCGCGTCCCTGCTGGGCCAGTTCCTTCGTTGTCGTTTCAACACGATGCAGTTCGTCCACAATGGCGTCGGCTGGCGTTTCCAGCTTGCCCGCAAACACGCGCATTTCACCGCTAACCACGTTAACGGAGCGACCAGCGTCGCCCAGTTTCGAGCAGCGAAGGTTCGAGTTCAACGCCATGTAATGAATGTCGATCTTGATGGATCGCAGGATCTCGATGCCGCGCGACAATTCCTGCGCGCTGTTCGTTACCGATTCTACAACTTCGTCGGCTTCAGCGCTGCTTTCCTGCACACGGGCCACCAGATCGCAGGCTTCGGTAATGCCCTGCTCCATCAGTGCCAGCACGTTGCTGTCGCTGTTTTTGGTCTTGTCCACAAGCTCATCGCGCAGGGAAAGAATGCGTGCGGCATCATCGGCGAAGCTGGAAATGCTTGTGAAAATCTTGGCGCAATCACGCTGGAAGTCGGACGCCGTTTCGTCCATCTGTGCGCTGGCCATTTGCAGCACAGCTTCTCGCAGGATCACATTTTCATTGTGGTCGAGCGTCTTGCCTTCGGGCGAAGCGGTAAAATCATCCAGTGCTTCCAGCATGCTCTGGATGTGCTCGATGCGCTGCCGCGTGATATCGCCTATCTGCAACAGAGACAGAACCGTTCCGATCTTGCCCTGAATGGCCTGGGCGATTTTCTTGGCCTGCGCGGCGGTATCGGCCATTTCCTGCTGCTGCTGGGCAATGCGGGTGGAGTTTTCGTTGAGACCCTTGATGATCTGCGGGATCGTGTCGTCAAAATCCGCTTTCGTTCCCGAAGAGAACGACAGCGCCTTGATCAATTGCATGCGCATGACGCCAAGGTTCTTGGCAAAGCGCCCCA
Source organism: Agrobacterium sp. CG674 (assembly GCF_053521645.1). Lineage (NCBI taxonomy): Bacteria > Pseudomonadati > Pseudomonadota > Alphaproteobacteria > Hyphomicrobiales > Rhizobiaceae > Agrobacterium > Agrobacterium sp. CG674. The sequence continues at coordinate 209,883 of NZ_JBNWDZ010000006.1, forward strand.
CTTCATCGGCACCGGATTGAATTCGCTCGCGGATTTCATCGGCAAAACCGGCAAATTCGGAAAGACCGGCACCGGTGATTTTCACCGTGATGGCAAAGGTCTTGAGGTAGCGAATGGTTTCGGAGATATCATCGATATGGCCACCCGTTGAGGCACACATATCGGCCAACGACTGGAACCCGGCCTGGCGGTTTTCCTCGGTCTTTGGCAATTGGGCAAGATCGTTGATGGTGTTGTGGAAACCCTTGATATTGTGCTCCACGGACTTGCCGTTCAGCGTGCCGGTCATGCCGTCGAGAATGCCTGTGAGGTTGCCCAGTATCTCCATCACGGAAACGAGCACCGCGCCACCATCGAGAAAGCGCTTTTCGATCTTTGCATGCGCAGCTGTCAGCTTGGCGCTGAGTTCGCCTTGCTTATCAAGTGTATATGCCATGTTAGGCTTATGCAAAGTATTCATCGTCGTTTCCGATCTTGCGTTATAGTTGAACGCTAAGCGGATTTAGGAAACGACAGGTAAATCCATCGGCCCCACGCCGCACTATTACCAAACACAGTTAACAGTTGAGTCACTACAGCTGGTTAACGGCAAGCGCGAAAAGGCGCATTACGATGCAGCGTATCGGAATGTCAGATTATAGCGCACAGAGCCCGCGTCATCATGCACCCCTTTTTTCAACGGCAGGATGCCATGAAAAAACAGCCGCGACGGACCACCCCAGACAACCACATCGCCATGGCTGAGAATGAATTTGCGCACGGGATCAGCCCTGTTGAGGCCGCCAAACTGAAATGTGGCGGCTAAGCCAAGGGATACGGAAACAATGGGATTGCTGAAATCCTTCTCGTCCTTATCCTGATGCAAAGACATTTTCGCAGCCGGCTCATAGCGATTGATCAGGCAGGCATTGGGCACGAAATCAGGATATCCGGCTTCTGTCGCCGCGCTCAGCGCAAGCGCCATAAAGCTCTGCGGCATTGCCGGCCAAGGCTTTGCGCTTTCAGGGTCTGTCGCCTGATAGCGATATCCCCTGCGGTCCGTCACCCAGCCGAACTCACCACAATTGGTCATGGCGACAGACATGGAGAAACCACCTGGCGTGACCATGTGCCGAAAGGGCGCTACCGCAGAAATGCTGTCGATATCCCGCAACAATTGCCCCGCGACGCTAGAAGCAGACCGATGCAGCAGCCACGCACCCTCCGCCATCATCTCGCGAGACGGCTTTTCATTCTCCAATGCTGCAAACAGATCATCCATCATGGGTGCTGGCTCGTTGCTATTGCTGTCTGGACACGCGATCAGGCTTCTCTTGAAGGTCGACCGCCCGTCCTGGTCATCGTAATGTGGCGTTAAGCATAATGGTTCATATCTACCACCTAATATTCGCACCCAGCCGTCACCGCAAGGACGTTAGCTTACCATGCCAGCCACCGAAATGCGCCGGAAGCTGTTTTCGCACGAAAGGCCCGATGTCATCTATGCGGTTGGTGATGTGCATGGCTGCCTTGATCAATTGGAGCGGCTGCAACACAAGATCCTGACGGATGCTGCCCAGCAGCATGGTTCGAAGTGGATCGTGATGCTGGGTGACTATGTTGATCGCGGTCCGAAATCCCGCGGCGTCATCGATGAGCTGATGAAACCGATGACGTGCGACATCGAACGCTTCTGCCTGGCCGGCAACCATGAAGCGACGATGCTGGACTTTCTCGATGATCCGCGTCTGGATCACCTCTGGCTGCAATTTGGCGGCGTGGAAACCTTGCGCTCCTATGGCATTTCGGAACTGCCGGAAGACCGGCGCAGGCTGAAGGCGCTGGTGCAGGAGGCCATTCCGGCAAGCCATGTGGCGTTTCTCACCGATTTGCCATCGCTTCTGGCCGTTCCCGGCTTCTGCTTTGTCCATGCAGGCGTGGTCAACGGCGTTCCCCTGCAAAGGCAGGAGGACAAGCATCTTTTATGGATACGACCGAAAGACCAGGTCGGTTCAGGCGCTGACAACCTGTTTCTCACCGTTCATGGTCACACGCCTGTGCGAACTGTTGCCCTTTCAGACAACCGCCTGAATGTCGATACCGGCGCCTTCATGACCGGTCGGCTGTCTGCCGCAAGGCTTGCGCGCGATGGCACGATCAGCGTCATGCATGCGGATTGAAACAAGGAAGGCGCGGATGTAACCGCGCCCTCGATGCCTGCCGAGAAGTCAGCGCCTCATGCGGCTGAAATCTTCTCGCCCACGATGCGCCAGTTTACGAGATTTTCCAGTATGGCCTTGATGTGTTCAGGCTTGCGATTTTCGTAATCCACATAATAGGCATGTTCCCAGATATCGATGCCGAGATAGGCCGGGCGGCCAACGGCTACCGGGTTGTTGCCATCCTCATATCCCACCAGCGCCAGCTTGTTGCCATCATCGCGGGTCAGCCATACCCAACCGGTCCCGAAGACCTCGTCCGATGTGGCAACGGCTTTCTCAATGAATTTGCCGTAATCGCCAAATGCGGCGTTGAGCTCATCGGCGGCCTTGCCCTCAGGCCGGTTCGGGCCGCCGGGAGTAAACTGCTCCCAGTAAACCACGTGGTTCCAGGCCTGTGCCGCATTGTTGAAAATCTTCTTGTCTGCAGCCTTACCGGCTGAGCTTTTGACGATCTGCTCCAATTCCATATCGGCATAGGGCGTGTCTTTTGCCAGCGTGTTCAACTTGTCGAAATAGGCCTTGTGATGCTTACCATAGTGCAACGAAATCGTTTTGGCGGAGATATGCGGGGCGAGAGCGTCTTCGGCAAAAGGCAAGGCTGGCTGTTTCAGCGGAAGTGCAGCCTTTGCAATGGATGGAGCGGAAAGCGTGGCGGCGGCAGCGGTTGCTGCTGTGGCGGCCATAACGGCGCGTCTCGTCATTAACATGTCTCATTCTCCCGGTTGATATCCAAGTCAGGCAAACCGGTAGGCGTCGGAAAAGTTTCTTTTCGACCTTGCTTATTGATGCAGTTCCCGGTTTTGTTACCCCAAATGGACGTTTAAGGTCGAGGAGGACCGCATGCAGTCGCAAGGAATATCGGGCACGGGTGAGGAGCGCGCGCTCGTTCTCGAGGAGTTGGGCAAGCTTTCGCTACGGCCCTTCCCGCTGGAAGAACAGGTGGGCCCGCATGATGTGCGCATTGCCATCCACACGGTCGGCATCTGCGGCAGCGACGTGCACTATTACACCCACGGTGCCATCGGCAATTTCGTGGTTCGTGAGCCGATGATTCTCGGCCATGAGGCCTCCGGCACGGTGACCGAGGTGGGTTCCGGCGTGACAAACCTGTCTGTCGGCGACCGCGTTTGCATGGAGCCGGGCATTCCCGATCCCATCAGCCGCGCCAGCCGCATCGGCCACTATAATCTCGATCCTGCCGTGCGTTTCTGGGCAACGCCGCCCGTGCATGGTGTGCTCAGAGCATCCGTCGTGCATCCCGCCGCCTATACGTTCAAACTGCCTGACAATGTGTCCTTTGCAGCGGGCGCAATGGTGGAGCCGCTGGCCGTTGGCGTTCAGGCGGCAACGCAGGCCAAGGTCAAGCCGGGCGATATTGCCGTCGTTATCGGTGCCGGCCCCATCGGCCTCGTCACCGTGCTGGCAGCGCTTGCCGCCGGTTGCGCGCGCGTTATCGTATCGGATGTCGATCCTGTGAAACTCGACATGGCCCGCTCCCTCGGCCCCGTCGAAACCGTCAATGTGCGCGACGAAAACCTCGCCGAGAAGGTGCTGAAATCGACCTCCGGCTGGGGTGCCGATGTGATTTTCGAATGCTCTGGCGCAGAAGCCGCAATTTCACGGGTGTTTGAAGCGCTGCGCCCCGCTGGCACCGTCGTTTTCGTCGGAATGCCGACCAAGCTCGTGGCCTATGATATGGTGGCGGCGCAGGTTCGTGAGGCCCGCGTCGAGCATGTCTTCCGTTACGCCAATGTGTTTGGCCGCTGCGTCGATATGCTGGCATCCGGTGCCATCGATGTTGCGCCGCTGATTACCCGCACATTCGACTTCAATGACAGCATCAAGGCGTTCGATATCGCCGCCTCGGCACCCGCCGGTGAGGTCAAGATGCAAATTATCATGCCCGGCTGAGAATTCAGGGTTGCACGAAATTTAACAGCGGTTAGCTTGATCGCCGTTGACGGGCGGAGGCTTGAACCGTTCAACTGTATCGATGCAGGAGGAAGAATTCATGAAGACGATCAAAGGGCCGGGTCTATTCCTCGGTCAGTTCGCAGGCGATGCTGCCCCCTTCAACACCTGGGACGGCATTACCAAGTGGGCGGCTGAAAAAGGCTATCTCGGCGTGCAGGTTCCCACATGGGCCAGCCAGTTGATTGACCTTAAAAAAGCAGCGGAATCAAAAGACTATTGTGACGAACTGGCCGGTGTCGCCCGCCAGAATGGCGTCGAGATCACCGAGCTTTCCACCCACCTGCAAGGTCAGCTGGTAGCGGTTCACCCCGCCTATGACGAAGCCTTCGATGGCTTTGCCGCACCGCATGTGCGCGGCAATCCCAAGGCGCGTCAGGAATGGGCCGTCGAGCAGGTGAAAATGGCGCTGAAAGCATCGCGCAATCTGGGCATCGATGCCCATGCGACCTTCTCCGGCGCCTTGGCTTGGCCCTTCATCTATCCGTGGCCTCAGCGCCCCGCCGGTCTGGTCGAGGCCGCCTTTGACGAGCTTGCCAAGCGCTGGACGCCCATACTCGACTATGCCGATGAGCAAGGCGTTGACGTCTGCTACGAAATCCATCCGGGCGAGGATCTGCATGACGGCGTGACGTTCGAAATGTTCCTGGAGCGCGTGAAGAACCACAGCCGCGCCAACATGCTCTATGATCCATCGCATTATGTGCTGCAATGCCTGGATTATCTCGACAATATCGACATCTACAAAGACCGGATCAAGATGTTCCACGTCAAGGATGCCGAGTTCAACCCGACCGGCCGTCAGGGCGTTTATGGCGGATATCAGGGTTGGGTCAACCGCGCTGGCCGCTTCCGTTCGCTGGGCGATGGGCAGGTGGATTTCGGTGCTGTCTTCTCCAAGATGACCGCCAATGACTTCTCCGGCTGGGCCGTTGTGGAGTGGGAATGCGCGCTGAAACACCCGGAAGACGGGGCAGCAGAGGGTGCCGAATTCGTCAAGGCGCACATTATTCGCGTCACCGAAAAGGCATTCGATGACTTCGCCTCTTCAGGCACCGACGATGCCGCCAACCGCCGCATGCTCGGCCTCTCGTAATTTGCAGGAGACACAATGACGATCGAAGGAAAAACGACCGACAAGGCCAATGCGCGCATTCGCCTGGGCATGGTGGGCGGCGGCTCCGGCGCGTTCATCGGGGGCGTACACCGCATGGCGGCACGGCTGGATAACCGGTTCGAACTGGTGGCGGGGGCTCTATCCTCCACGCCTGAAAAGTCCAAAGCATCAGGTCTGGAACTGGGTCTGGACGAGGACCGCTGCTACGGCTCGTTCGAGGAGATGGCGGAAAAGGAAGCGGCGCGGCCCGATGGCATTCAAGCAGTGTCCATCGTCACGCCCAACCATGTGCACTATCCGGCGGCCAAGGCCTTTCTGGAGCGTGGCATCCATGTCATCTGCGACAAGCCTCTCACTTCCAATCTGGAAGATGCAAAGAAGCTGAAGGCGGTTGCCGACAAGGCGGACGCCCTCTTCGTGCTCACGCATAACTACACCGGCTACCCGATGGCACGCCATGCCCGCGAGCTGGTGGAAACCGGTGCGCTGGGTGATATCCGCCTCGTGCAGATGGAATATCCGCAAGATTGGCTGGCCGAACCGGTGGAACAGACCGGAGCCAAACAGGCCGTGTGGCGCACGGACCCGGCGCAATCGGGTGCGGGCGGATCAACAGGGGATATCGGCACACACGCCTATAATCTCGGTTGCTTCATGTCCGGTCTTGAAGCCGACGAGCTGGCTGCGGATGTGCACACCTTCGTGGAAGGCCGTCGTCTTGATGACAATGCCCATGTGATGCTGCGCTTCAAGGCAGCAGAAGGCAAAGCACCTGCCAAGGGTCTGCTGTGGTGCAGCCAGGTGGCGGTGGGCAACGAGAACGGCCTGAAAGTGCGTATCTACGGTACCAAGGCCGGCATCGAGTGGACGCAGGCCGATCCGAACTATCTCTGGTTCACAAAGCTGGGTGAGCCAAAGCAGCTCATTACCCGTGGTGGTGCCGGTGCCGGTGCCGCAGCCGGTCGCGTCAGCCGCATTCCATCCGGTCACCCGGAAGGCTATCTCGAAGCCTTTGCCACCATCTACACCGAAGCCGCCAACGCTATCGAAGCGCGTCGCGACGGCACGGCACTGGATAGCGCCGTGCATTACCCGACTATCGATGATGGCGTCAAAGGCGTGGCATTCGTCGAGGCCTGCATCGCCTCTTCGAAGCAGAACGGCAACTGGGTCAAACTCTAGGTTTGCGAGAACGGGTCGGGGTGTTGCGCACTCCGGCCGTTTTGCCCCGAATGAAAAAATCTTCGGCCAATCAATGGCTTGATCGAAAACTACAAAAACACGAAAAAAAGTTTCTCAATCTTCCCCCGACCCGAGCCTAAAATCTCCCAGCTTCTCAAAGCCGGGGTGGATCGCGAGCCACGGTTGGTGAGAGAAGTGGCGCGCTGATGCCAGACCGGAACGTGCGGTCGGGAAACAAAGCGTCGATTGAGGTAACCAATGGGTTGGACTGCTCGACCGAGATGCTATTCCGGGTCTCGAATGTGGGGCGAAGATCCTGTTGGAACGAGATACAAGCGACAGGACCGGGTCATTAACGCCCCGGTCCAGTCGTCCAACATTTGAAAGACCGAAAAGAGCAATGGCCACGCAAATGCGGACGCCAGACTACCATACAGACCAGAGACATCACCGCATTTGCGTGTGCTCTTCCGGTTTGATGAAAGCAGATCACGGGCGCTCCTGTGCCGCGTGACCATTTACTCTGCCCGCTTGCCGGTCAGACCGGCTTGTTTGCCGAAATGGCGAAGCGATGCTGGATACCTCTGGCTGCCGCTTTCAGCATATTCCAGTTTTTAGCCTGGGTTCTGTGGATTGCACGAAGATCGGTGTCGATCACGATGTTTTCGAAACCGGCATCCCGCAACAGGGCAGCAACGGCTTCCGCCCGCGCCCCTTGGGAAAAATAGACCCGTGACAGGATGGAGTTGTGAATACCCATCATCTCTGCCGTCGCATGCAACGGATCGGCTTTCAACACACCATATTTTTGCAGCCAGTTGGCGAGTGTCTTCAGCAGCTTTTCGGTCGTGCTCACATTGACGAAATCCCCATCAACGATCAGCACCTTGCCGCCGGGCTTTAGCACGCGCAGCCATTCCTTGAACGCCGCCTGCGGGTCCACCAATGTCCAGACCAGATGGCGGTTGATGACGACATCATGGGCGTTCTCAGGCTCCATGGTGTTTTCCGCATCTCCCATGCGAAATGTGATGGTGCGGTTGCGGCTTGCGGCTTTGGCCTTGGCGCGTTCCAGCATGGGTTCTGCCCAGTCCAGCCCGGTCACGCGGTAGCCCAGATCATCCATCAGATGCGAGATAACGCCGGTGCCGGAGGCAAGGTCGAGCGCGCTTCTGCCCTCACCGCGCCCGAGGTGCTTTTCCACCAGACGGTGCCATGCTGCCCGCTCTTCCTCGGAGAATATTTCATGGCCGGGAGAAAGATCGAAGGTTGCGGCGCGCTGCGACCAATAGGCCTTTATCTCATCGCGAAGACTGAAATTGTTACCGTATTTGTTAGCGCCCGTCATCATTTCCGTCTTCCCGAATCTCTGCCTTAGAAACTGTCTAAAAGATAAAACTTGACTATTGCAATCATAAAATCTTAAAGCGCAAATAGTCTTACTGGAGAACAATTTCGATGCGCATTAGAGGCAAATCCGCCATTCTTGCAATGGGTCTTCTCGTTTCAACCGTCCTGCCCGCCTTTGCCGAAAAGGTGACGATCAAGGATGTGACCGGTCGCGATGTCGAGGTCAATGTCCCGGTAAAACACGTCATTCTGGGCGAGGGACGACAGATCTACTTCCTGGCAGCGCTGGACAAGAACAACCCCTTCGAGCACGTTGTTGGCTGGCGCGATGACCTCCCGAAGGCAGACCCTGAGTCCTACGAAGCCTATCTCGCAAAATACCCAGAGATCGCCAAACTGCCGACATTCGGTGGCATGAAGGACGGCACATTCGATATCGAACAGGCCGTTGCGCTGAAGCCCGATGTCATTCTGATGAACATCGATGCCAAGACCGCAACTGAAGAAGCCGGCTATATTGAAAAGCTTGGCAAGGTCGGCATTCCCTTGGTTTACGTCGACTTCCGTGAAAAGCCCATGGAAAACACAGAGCCAAGCATGCGCGTCATGGGCGAGCTGATGGGCAAGTCGGATGTGGCTGAAGACTTCATCAAGTTCCGCGCAGACAGCATCAAGCGCGTCACCGACGTTCTGGCAAAAGAAAATCCCAAGCGCCCCGTCGTCTTCGTTGAGCGCGCGGGTGGCTATTCCGAAGATTGCTGCATGTCCTTCGGCAACGAGAATTTCGGCAAGATGGTCGAGATCGCCGGTGGCATCAACATGGCGAAAGACATCATTCCTGGCACATTCGGCACTGTCAATCCTGAGCAGGTCATCGCATCCGACCCTGACCAGATCATCGTGACCGGCGGCAAATGGGATGCTTATGTTCCCGGCGGAAACTGGGTGGGCGTTGGCTACGGTGCGGACCTGAAAGAAGCCCACCGCAAGCTGGAAAACCTGACCAAGCGCCCGGCCTTTACCGGCGTCAAGGCGGTCAAGGACAACAATGTCCACGCCATCTGGCACCAGTTCTACAACAACCCGTACCAGTTCGTCGCCATTCAGGAAATTGCCAAGTGGCTGCACCCTGAGCTGTTCAAGGATCTCGATCCTGAAGCAACCTTCAAGGAGCTGCACGCACGCTTCCTGCCTCTTGATTACAAGCCCGGCTATTTCGTGTCCCTGAAGGACGACAAGTAAAACAGGGGCGGCGAAGGGGGAGCGCTGTCCTGACATCTGGCAAAGCCGTTAACCGGCTTTGCCAATCTGCGTATTGAGAAAAAGGAATTTTCACGTGTCTCGCCACATTTTCAAGCGGATCGCCGCCCTCGCTATCGTGCTCATCGCAACACCTGGGCTCTCAGCAGAGATCATCGACGCCGCCGGTCGCAAGGTCGATATCGACCTGCCAGCCAAGCGCGTTATTGTTGGCGAAGCACGGCAGATTCACGTTATTGCGGCGCTCAAGGGCGACAAGACGTTCGACACCATTGTCGGCTGGCGCGATGATTTTCTGACCAAGGACCCGGATAGCTACAAGGCCTTTGTCGAACGGTTCCCGCAGATCGCCGATCTGCCGCGCTTCGGCTATATTCCGCAGGGCGATTTCAGCCTGGAAAAAGCCATTGCGCTTTCGCCTGATGTGCTGACGCTCAATCTTGAAGCGGAAAAGGGTGCCAAGGAAAGCGGCCTTGAAGAAAAGGCAGCAGCCGCGGGCATCAAGGTCGTCTATCTGGATTTCCGGCTCAACCCTGAAAAGAACAGCGAAAACTCGGTGCGCACCCTCGGCCAGATCTTCGGTGCCGAGCGCGGCGCGGAGGAATTCCTGGCCTACCGCAAAGACCAGATCGCGCTGGTCACCGACCGGCTGGCTTCCGTCAAAGACCTGAAGCGCCCCGTTGTCTTCATCGAGCGTGCACCGGGCATATCAGGCGAAAACAACTGCTGCCGCACATTCGGCCCGGCCAATTTCGGCAAGATGATCGATGAGGCCGGCGGAAAGAACATCGGCTCCGAAGTCTTCAAGACAACGTTCGGCGATCTGAACCCAGAGCAGCTTGTTGTCTCCAACCCGGAGCATGTCATCGTGACCGGCTCCAACTGGGCGGCAGAATCCGACATCAACCAGTTCGTCCCGGCAGGGCGCGGTGCCGACATGGCGCTTTCGCGCCAGAGGCTGGCAAAGCTGATGGAACGCACCCCGTTTTCAGAGCTGGATGCCGTGAAGAAGGGCCATGTCCACGCCGTGTGGCACCAGTTTTATGGCGCGCCCTATGAATTCGCGCCTATCCAGCAATTTGCCAAATGGTTCCACCCTGAGCTATTCGCAGACCTCGACCCGGAAAAGAACTTCGAGGAATTTCACAAAAAATTCCTGCCCGTGACCTACAAGCCGGGATATTTCGTTTCACTGGGAGGCGCACAGTAAATGGCATCCATCGTGGAAACCGTGGCTGAGAAGACAGGTGGCGCGCAATATCGCGCCCTTGCTGCCCGGCGCATTCTGATACTGATCGGACTGGTCGTTGCTCTTTGTCTCAGCCTTGCAACGGATATGGCGCTTGGCCCGGCACGCTATACGCTCTCGCAAGTCGTCAGCGCGATCCTTGATCCCGCTGGCGTTGCCAACCAGTTGCGCGTCGTGATCTGGGACATTCGCATGCCGATTGCGCTGATGGCGGTGACCGTTGGCGCATCGCTTTCAGTCGCAGGCGCGCAGATGCAGACCATTCTGGCCAACCCGCTGGCCAGCCCGTTTACGCTGGGCATTTCAGCTGCTGCCAGCTTTGGTGCCGCCCTTGCGCTGGTTGGTGGCGTCGCGCTTTTTCCCGGTGCGGTCGAATATATGGTGCCCATCAACGCCTTCGTTATGGCCATGGTTGCGGCTCTCTTCATTCACTTCGCGTCGACCATGCGCGGCGTGACCGTGGAGACCATCGTGCTTTTGGGCATCGCGCTGGTCTTTACGTTCAACGCCGCTCTTTCCATGCTGGAATATCTGGCATCGGAACAGGCGCTTGCCGCCGTTGTGTTCTGGACCATGGGGAGCCTCACCAAGGCAACATGGGCCAAGGTCTATGTGACCGCCGCCATTCTGGTTTTGACCGTTCCGCTGTTCATGAAAAATGCCTGGGCACTGACAGCCCTGCGTCTGGGTGATGACAAGGCCGCCAGCATGGGCATCAATGTGCGCCGCCTGCGGCTGCACACCATGCTGACTGTCAGCCTGCTGGCCTCCATTCCCGTGTCGTTTGTCGGCACCATCGGCTTTATCGGCCTTGTCGGCCCGCATATTGCCCGCATGGTGGTGGGTGAAGACCAGCGCTTCTTCCTGCCCGGCTCGGTCATTTGCGGTGCGCTGCTACTTTCGGTCACATCTGTGGTCAGCAAGGTGCTGATCCCCGGCGCCATTCTGCCCATCGGCGTCATCACGGCACTGGTTGGTGTTCCCTTCTTCTTTGTTCTCATCTTCTCCAACAGGAGACGCGCATGGTAGCCCTTGCCCTTCAGGATGTTGGCGCCAAATACGGGCGCGTCACGGTGCTGGCCGATGTCACCATGGACATGCTGGAAGCCGGAAGCGTGACTGCCGTGATCGGCCCCAACGCGGCTGGAAAATCCACGCTGTTCAAGCGCATTGCGGGCCTCATCAAAGGCCCCGGCATCGTGACCCTGTCGCAGACGGACAAAGGTCCGCGCACCATCTGCTATATGCCGCAGGATACCGGTGCCAATGCGGTTCTGACGGTCTACGAATCCATTCTTCTGTCTGCCAAGCAGGGCAGTAGCTGGAAGGTGCATGATGACGAGCTGGCAGAAATCGACGCCATTTTGAAGGCTCTCAACATCGGCGAGCTGGCCTTCCGTGGCCTTGGGGAATTATCCGGCGGTCAACGCCAGCTGGTTTCGCTGGCGCAGGCGCTGGTGCGCAAGCCGGAAGTGCTGCTGATGGACGAGCCGACTTCGGCGCTGGACCTGCACCGGCAGGTGGAGGTTCTCGATTTCATCACCAAGCTTGCCCGCAAGCGCGGCATGATCGTGCTGATTGCGCTGCATGACCTGAACCATGCGCTTCGCTACTGCGAGCACACACTCGTCATTGCCGGTGGCGCGATGGCGGTGAGTGGGCGCACGGGCGATGTCATCACCAGCGACATGCTGCGTCGAATCTACCGGGTGGAAGCGCGCATCGAGATGTGCTCCAAGGGACAGCCATTCATTCTGGTGGATGGCACGGCTTGAAGTGAACAATGGACGTGCCGCCGAACAGGGCGGCATGTCACCGGCGTCCCCTACTCCACGAAAATGCGAACGCTTGACGCCCGCCCATCGGCATCGATAACCGTCAATGTCGAAAAGCCCTGCCCCTCCGGCAGCCATTCGGAGCTTCGGCGGCGCGAGGGCTCTGGCAGCGGCTTGCCATTGGCCAGCCAATGGAATGGCGCACGGCCTCCTTGCAGCTTCAGAACCAGCGGTGATAGGCTGCCGCTCTGGCTTGTGAGCTCGATGCGCGCGCCTTCCGGGGGATAGACGATTTGCGGCGAGGCTTCGCGCCTCGATGTGGATAAAAGTCCGCTGCTGGTGACGCTGAAGCGGCGCTGGTTTGCGGGAAGATCACGATAGGCGAGCCGGGTTTTGCCAGATGGTGGCGCGGGAAAGGGCGTGATGGCGACGCCGGATTTCGCAAAGGCTTCAAACAGGATGGGCGCTGCTGAGACATAGCCCGCAAGGCCCGGAACCGAGCCATTATCGGCGCGCCCTGCCCAGACGCCGATGACATAACGGCCATCAAACCCCACAGACCATGCGTCGCGATAGCCGTAACTTGTGCCGGTCTTATAGGCGATGCCGCGCTGCTTCATGCCAAGCGGCGGCAGAACGTCCGAGAGGATATCGGTGATGTTCCAGATGGCCGCCTTCGAAAACAGCGGATCGCCATCCAGCACCTCTGGCGCGCTGCGAATTCCATCCCCCAGCGCAACCGTCTGACCGCCATTGGCAAGGGCTGCGTAAAGCTGCACGAGATCAACAAGGGAAAGACCGGCACCGCCGAGCGCAATGGCCAGCCCCGGAGCCTCGGCCTTTGGCAGGGTGAGCTTCACCGAGGCGCGGCGAAACCGGACCATGAGTGCGGAGGGGCTGACGGCATCCAGCAGGCGCACTGAGGGCACATTGAGGGACAGTTGCAAGGCCTGGCGAATGGAGACATCGCCCTGATACTGCATGTCGAAATTGCGCGGTCGATAACCGGAAAAATCCGCAGGGCGATCCTCAATGACGGTTTCCTGCGCGATGAGGCCGTTCTCGAAGGCGAGGCCATAGATAAAGGGCTTCAGCGTCGAGCCGGGTGAGCGCACGGCGCGGGACATTTCCACCCAGCCCCGGCGGGAACTATCGAGAAAGTCGGAAGAGCCGACCTCGGCGACGATCTCTCCCGTCGTGCTGTCTGCCATAACGATGGCCACGGAAACCCTGTCGCCCAATTTTTCTGCCGAACGGCGGGCCATATCTTCCAGCTCTTTCTGAACGGGCAGACGCAGCGTCGAGCCGATGGTGACAGAGGTTGGAAATTTGGCGCGGGCCGCTTGCGCGAGATGCGGAGCATAAGACGGCAGGTCTATGCGCCTTGCCGGAATGGCGGCGATAGAAGCCCGCGCCGCCTCGCCTTCTCCCACAACTTCGGAAACGGCAAGGCGTTGCAGCACCCGCTCCCGCGCCTGTTTTGCAGCCTGCGGGTAACGATCTGGCCGGCGCTTTTCCGGCAATTGCGGAAGTGCGACGAGAAGGGCAGCCTCTGCCGTTTCAAGCCGTCGCGGCTCCTTGCCAAACCAGGCGAGGCTTGCAGCGCGGACACCTTCCAGATTGCCGCCATAGGGCGCGATGTTGAGATAGAGGTCGATAATTTGGCTCTTGGTCAGTCGTCGCTCGATCTGGATAGCGCGCACCATCTGGAGAAATTTGGCGCTGAGCGAACGATCGGCCCGAGGCTCTATCAACCGCGCCACCTGCATGGACAGTGTCGATGCGCCCGAGACGATACGTCCATTGGTGAGCAACTGCCAACCGGCGCGTGCCAGCGCCTGAAAATCCACGCCGCCATGCTCAAAGAATCGCTGGTCCTCATAGGCAACCAGCATTTTTACAAATTGCGGATCGACATCGGCGGCAGCTGTGTGGAGCCGCCAGCGTCCCTCAGGCGTGGCGAAAGCGCGAAGCAACTTGCCGTCCTTATCCAGCACTTCCTGCGAGACCACGCGGGCGTTTTGCAAAGGTGGCGGAAAGGCGCGGTCCAGACGGTCGAGCCCGTAAACCGCAGCGCCGGTGAGGGCTGCTGCGACCACGAACCCGCCAATGAATGCCCGCCACCTGATCATTGCTGCGCCGCGCTGACCTCCATGCGACCGGTTGCCGTGCGGGCCGAAAACTGCGGACGATACATATCTTCCACCGATGCCGCCGGGTTATCATAGGTGCCAGGTGTGACAGCACGAACCACATAGGCGAGCGTGATATCGCCGCTTTCGCCAGCCGTGCGATCAAAAGCTGCGACGAAACGGTCATAACGGAATTCAGTGTGGGCGGCTTCGGTTTCCGGCAACCAGTCGAAGTTCGACAAAGCGGCACTGTTGACGAGGCTTGGATTATCGATCTCGAAGCCCGAGGGCAGAAGATCTGTTAGCATGATGCGCTGTTGCCAATCATGCTTGGGCGTGACCGAGAGAACCACCACATAGCGTTCGTTCTGCGTGGCTTCACTGATATTAACCTCTTCGCCCTCAAGCGAATAATAGGTCTTGGTGATCTCGAAACCGTCCCCACCCGCAGGCAGCGGCTGGGCGGGTGGAGCGACCGTGGTGATGACAGCAGTGACCGGATCTTTCGACACATTTGTGATCTTGATCGGAGATTGCAGCAGATCATCGCCAACGATGGTCTTGGCATATCCGCCCGTCTCCAGCGAACCGTTGATATCGAGCTTCACGTCCTTGTCTTCGCCCTTCAGCGCGCGTGCGGCCAGAAGCATCCATGCCTGTTCCTGCGTGCTGGTATAGGCTTTTGCATCCCATGCCTTGGAAACAGCACTGGCCAGTTGCGGCACGACCGCAGGCACAGGGCGGCTTTCGGCAGCAAGGGCGAGCGAGGCTGCGCTATCGCGCAGCACCGAGCCGTAATCGGACCGCGCAAGGCTGACCTTTGTGGTGGCCGCCGCCATGGAAAGCGACGCACCGAAGACGGCCTTGGACCGCGCCGCATCTCCATAAAGCGACAGCGCCGAGGCCAGCTGCGCCTTGGCAAGCGGGGTCGGGAAATCCTTCAGAGCCGTATCCGCATAATAGCGCAGATCGTTGATGGCGGCCTTGCGGTTGCGGGCGAGAACATAGAGCGAGTAAGCAATTTCGTTGCCGCGATCCTTGACGTTGCTGTCATAGGCCAGACCATTTTGCAGGTTTGTCAGCGCCTGCACCATCGCGGCCTCTGGCACGTCATAGGATTGCTCGCGGGCGCGGGTCAGGAAGTCCGTGATGTAGGAATCCAGCCATAGATCGCCCTCGCCCGGCGCCCAAAGGCCGAAGCTTCCCGAGGAAGACTGGAAGGATAGCACACGATAGATGGCATCCTGCACCCGCTTGCGCAGATCCGGATCCTCCGCACCACCGCGCTGCTTCATCAGTTCCGTGACATAGAGCAGAGGCAAAGCGCGGCTGGTGGTCTGCTCGGCGCAGCCATAGGGGTATTTGTCGAGCATCATGACCAATGCAGGCACATCGAATGCTGGCGAACGGGTGACGTTGACCGCGACGGATGAGCCGAGCAGCATGCTGTCTTCCAGCAATGCGCCATCCACCGTGAGGGTGCTATTGGGCGCGACCTTGATATTGCGCCTTGTTGTGACCGGCAGCACGGAAGGGCGCACCGGAATGTTCAACACCTGCTCCAGCGACATGCCGTTTGCATTGGCAAGCGTGATGGTGATGGCGCCATCGCCGGGATTTTCGCCGGTCAACGGAACAGTGAGCGATGTCTTGCCGCCCTTTTGCAAGGCGAGCGTCTGCGAGACTTCACCCTGATCGACCGTCAGCGCCATGTTGCTGGCGATGCCGAGCGTATAATCACCCGCCTCACCATCCGTATTGGCGATATCGATGCGCATCTGCGAGACATCGCCGGGGCTGAGGAATTTTGGCGCGCTGGCGGTGATCACAACGGGGTCACGGATGACGACATCCGACACAGCATGGCCGACGCCGGTCTTGGTCCAGGCCACAGCCATGACGCGGGCCGTGCCGTTGAACTGCGGAATATCGAAGCGGATCGTTGCCTTGCCATCGCCATCCAGTTCAACCGGACCGGCAAAGAAGGCCACGAGCTTTTCCTTGGGCGGGCTGCCCTGAAGGGCGACCTGACCACCATCACCACCGGTTCTGAGACGCCCGGTGGCACCCAGCGAACCATCGATCAACCGGCCATAGATATCGCGGATTTCAAGGCCGAGACGGCGCTGGCCAAAATACCATTCATCCGGCTTGGGCGGTTCGTAACGGGTGAGATTGAGAATGCCGACATCGACAGCGGCGACAGTCACATAGGCCTTGTCGCCAGCACCGGCGCCCGACACATGCACGGGGATTTCCAGCGACTGACGCGGCAGGGTCTGCTTGGGCAGATCCAATGCGATGCCGAGCTTACGCTCGCCGGGATCGACCGCAAGCCACTTCACGCCGATGGCGCGCATGGGCATGCGGCTTTCCTGCGCATCACCGGGACGAAACAGGGTGGCGGTGACATAGGAACCAGCGCCCCAGGCTTCAGTGACGGGAATTTCGACCTCGCCGCCCTTCTCTCCGATATCGACATTCTGAACGGCGATCAGCTTTTCAGAGCCTGATACCACCATCAACTGGCCCGCATAGCGGGATGTGACCTGTAACTTGGCGGTATCGCCAATTTTGTAGCTTTGCTTGTCGAGTGCGATTTCCAGCGCGTCTGGGGTTTCTGTCGAGCTTGCGGAGACGAACCAGCCGGCATCGAATTCCACGCTCGACGTCGGTCCACCAGCCTCTGCGGATTCGACCTCCAGACGATAGCGGCCCCATGTGGCGGGAACGGAAATCTCGCCGCCATTGGCATCGACCGACAGCGTGCCGGTCTCAACCTGCTTGGTGTAGACGACGGGCTCATAGCGCCATGAACTGCCCTGACGATACCACTGATAATTCCGCTCAACCTTGATGAGCTTCCAAGTCAGCCCGCTCATCGGCTGTTTGGTGCCATCGGCGGCCAAGCCAATCACATGGAAACGGCCAATGGAATTTTCTGCCAGATCGCCTGAGAATTGCGGCTTGATGCCGATCATCGACGTTTCAGACTTCACTGGCAGCGTCAACGAACGCTCCACGGCGCGGCCACCGGCCTCTCGCATGCGCACGGTGATGTTGGCGGACAGAAACTGTGTGGTGGATGGAAGATCGCCAAGCGCCACATCGAATGTCGCCTTGCCCTCTTCATCCAGAACCGGCAGTGCATCCAGCGTGGTGCGGCTTTCTTCCTGTGAATCCTCATCTGCCAAGCCGAAGACATAGCCTTCGAAATCGGCGCGTGTGGGCGTTGCCTTGAGGGCCACCTCGCCCTCAAGCTCAAGGCCGGATGCAGGCGCGCCATAAAGATAGCGGCCATCGACATTCACAGCCGTATCAGCGGCGGGATCGATCTCAATGGCGTCGCTGGTCAGCGTGAATTCGGTGCGATCCGGCACGAAATCATCGACCAGAAAGGATTTTTCGCTGATAGCGGCGGCTTTTGGGTCCGTGTGAACACGCACCGTCCAGGTGCCGCGCATGGCGCTGTCCTGCAAACCGAAGTCCACAGCGTAGCCGCCCAAGGCCTCACCATTGCGCACGAAGCGACGATCTTCCACGCCATCCGGGCGGGAGAAAATGAAGGTGAGCGGCAGGTTCTCCACCGCATTGCCTTCGATATCCCGCGCGAGTGCTGCCGCGTGCACGGTTTCGCCAGCGCGGTAAATGCCGCGTTCCGTCCAGCTGAACACGTCCAGCGCACCGGGGGCGGCGCGGCCCGTGACGCCACGGTCCGACAGGTCGAAACCGGCGCGGGTCATATCCAGAAACACATAGTCATCGGCACCGTTGCGCGCCGTGATGATGGCAGGTGCCTGACCCGCCGTTCCGCGCATGAGCCCCGCAGAAAACACGGCGCGTCCATCCGCATCCGTCTTGGCTACCCCGAGAATTTCATTGTTCTTGGCCAGAAGCTGAAGATCGACGCCTTCAAGCGGCTTTGCGGTGCTCAAGGCCCGCACGAAGACATTGAGGCCATCGGTTCCGGCATAGGTGGTGATGCCGGTATCGGACACCAGGAACCATTGCGTGGCGCGTGAATCCCAGTTCTCACCCGGCGTTGTGGGGGGGACGGCGGTCAGAACATAAATGCCGGGCTTGCGTTGCGGCAAGGCTTCATCCACCGGGAAGCTTGTGACGACATCCTTGTTCAGCTCGTTCTGAATATCGATGCCGCCTTGCCAGACGAGTTCGCCGATTTCGCTTTCAATGCGGTCCGCGCCGTAGCCATCCATCTGCGTTAGGAATTGTGAATTGCTGAGCAGCGCGGTGATGTTGCGATCTCCCACGCGGTAAAGCTTGAGATTGGCGCTGGTGACATTGACGGACACGAGCGGAATGCCACGGCGGGCGGTGCCGGGAAGCACGAAATTCTCACCCGTAAAGCGCACGGAGCCGGATCTGTCGCGCACGTAAATGTCGAGATCGACCTGCTTTTCCAGCGGCTCTTCAACCGAGGACGGAAGACCGGCACGCAGGGCGATCTTGTAGCGCTGGCCGTGGGTCAGTCCCTCAACACAAATCTCGGAACCCTTGGCTTCCATGGCCTTGGGGGCTGCGCCATCCAGCGTGACGAAGGAGGAATAATCCACACCCTGTTTGACGAGCGGTTCAGAAAACTGGATGCAGGCACGCGGGCTGACACTATCGGTATCGACAGTGTTGTTGATGACGCGGAAGCCCTGACGGGTCTTCAAATCGGCATAGGTGGCGCGGGTCTGGGCATTATCGGAAAGCGCAAGGCTTGCCTTGTAGCTGCTGAGTGCGGCGCGGTAGCTCTGCGTCTTATCAAACACAAATGCGAGCGTGTTGAGAGCATCCACCCGTGCGGACACGGTGCGGCTGAGCGAATAGGCGTTGAGCGCAGCGGCAGCCGCTTGGCCCGACACTTCGTAATCATTCTCGACTTTGGCCGCTGTGCGCGCAAAGTCGGCCCAGACCGCGCCAGCTTCAGGGTCGAGCGCAAGCGCTGCCTTAAAATTTTCAGTCGCAGCTATGAGATTGGCCGCATCGGATTGTTGTTGGGCGAGCGAAAGCAGGCTTTCAACATCCTGACCGTCCACGGCGTCGGGCAGGCCAGCCTTCAGGCGTCTTGCTTGCAGATAAAGGCTGTCATCGATGAAGGAGAGTTTCTGCGGCGCGCCGATATCGGGCTCGCTGGCCACCTCTACGACTTTACCGGCAACGGCACCGGGAAACGCATTGAGCTGATTAAAATCCGATTTCAGGAAGCACCATTGCACCTTGGGATTATAAGTGAAGGCCTTGCAGGAGGTGTCATTGATGCAGATGTCTTCGCATTGCGGCAGGGAGACATTCTGCTCCGTGCGCAAATCGAAACCGAAATAATCGCCGTTTTGGGTGGTGATGACCTTGCGCGTCGCTTCCTGCGCTGCGAGCGGTTGAACGGTCAATGCCGCGACAACGAACAACAGGCTTTTCAAAACACCACGCATGGACATCAGTCCCTCCCCCGGTCTGCATGACCGCGCCGACTCTGGGGGGATTTATAAGCGAAAGTCAACGCAAAGTGATGACGAAGAATGGGCGGCGTGGGCAGAGCGCAGCTTGATTTCTGCCATTGCCTTTCAACTCATATTACGACTTATAGAAATTAATGGCCCAACATCTGGCGCGAAAGCGTATTCAAGCAGACGACGTCACAATCCCGGACGAATTGATGCCGATTGACATGCGCTTGTCATGCCATATAGATATGATGACTTGCAAAGAAATATGATTGGGCAGGATATGAGCCAGACACAATATACCAACCGCTTCTCAATTGACCCGAAGACCGCGGCCAAATTCGGCACCGAGGAGCTGCGCGAAAACTTTCTGTTGCCGCCGCTGTTTGTGAATGACACCGTTCAACTGCACTACACGAATTACGACCGCATGATCGTGGGTGGCGCGGTGCCTGTGTCTGGCGCTCTGGAGCTGGAGGCCATCAAGCCGACGGGCACGAAATCCTTCCTCGACCGCCGCGAACTGATCGTCGTCAACATTGGCGGCAAGGGCACTGTGACTGTCGATGGCACAGCATTCGAAACCGGCACCCGCGACATGGTCTATGCCGGACTTGGCGCGAAAGTATCGTTTTCGTCTGCCTCATCGGATGAGCCTGCGAAATTTTACCTGCTGAGCGCGCCTGCGCATGCGGCTTATCCAGCAAAGCATATCAGCATCAACGAGGCAAAGCGCGTTGATCTCGGCTCACAGGCCACCAGCAATGAGCGCTCAATCTTTCAGTTCATTCACCCCGAAGGCGTGAAGACCTGCCAGCTGGTGGTTGGCATGACCAGCCTTGCACCGGGATCGGTCTGGAACACGATGCCATGCCATATTCACGACCGACGCATGGAAGCCTATCTCTATTTCGACTTGCCTGAAACAGCCCGCGTCTTCCACTTCCTCGGTGAGCCGAACGAGACGCGCCATCTGGTGATGAAGAACGAAGAAGCGGCTCTTTCGCCGGGTTGGTCGATCCATTCGGGTGCTGGAACCGCGAATTATTCCTTCATCTGGGCGATGGCCGGTGACAATGTCGATTATACCGACGTCGATCTCGTGACCATGGATGACCTCAAATAAGGGACTGCGACATGAGCGAGAGCAACGCATTTGTACAGGCCGGTGACGGCACATGGACGCCGACGGAGCCGGGCGTTTCCCGGCGCATCATGGCCTATCTGCCTGAAATGATGATGGTCGAAGTCGTTTTCGAGGAAGGCGCTATCGGCTCGCTGCACTCGCATCCGCATATTCAGGCTAGCTATGTTGCCGAGGGTCGCTTCGAGGTAACGATTGATGGCGTGACGAAGGAGCTTGGGCAGGGCGGAACATTCATCGTGAAGCCGGATCTGGTCCATGGCGTTAAGGCGCTGGCCAAGGGTCGGCTAATTGATACATTCACGCCGCACCGCGCTGAGTTTCTGTAAGAAAAAAGAGGGCTGGCGGAAACGCCGGCCCTCAGTCCTCAAGCCCTAAACCTCAATCGTGCGGGCTTCCGACATCAGCATGATCGGCACGCCATCCCGGATGGGATAGGCCAGCCTTGCGCTTTCCGACACAAGTTCGCTTTTTTCACGATCATAGGACAACCTACCTTTGGTCAGCGGGCAGACAAGCAGATCCAGAAGCTTGGGATCCACGCGGCTTACTTTTTCATCCATGATCGCGGCCTATTGCAACAGCGTGCCGGGCTCACTGCTGCCCTGAGCCAAAGCGATTTCCGTGATGGCAACCAAGGTGTCTGCGCGCGCCTTCAGATCTGGCGCCTCAAGCAGCGCCTGCTTTTCTGCAGGGCCGAAAGGCGACATCATGGACAGCGAATTGACGAGCACGCGGTTTCCTGCACGCTCCACACTGTCCCAGTCGGCCTCAAGCTGATTTGCGTCGAGAAAGGAGCGGAACACCCGCAACAGGCTTTCGCGATCAACCGCATCCTCATCATCTTCGCCGGTCAGATCCGAGATGAAGGGCGCATGACGGAAAATCCGGTAGGGCTTGGTGGATGGCGCTTCTTCCAAAAGACGGAACCGGCATACGCCGCTGAGCGACACCATGTAGCGGCCATCGCCCGTTTCGGAGAAGGATGTGATGCGCCCGAGGCACCCGATCTGGCTCAGCGCCCCCGTGCCGGTGCCGCTATCCAGCACAGCCAAGGAGGGTTGCACCATGCCGATCAGCCTGTCGCCAGCCAGCGCCTCGTCCAACATGGCAAGGTAGCGCGGCTCGAAGATATTCAGCGGCAATTGCCCTTCCGGCAGCAGCAAAACGCCCTGCAAAGGAAATACAGGCACCAGTTCCGGCAGATCGGTGCTCTTGAGATATCGCGCATTTCCGACATGCATTGGGTGGCTCCTCACGTGAACAGAGATTGATGGTGCATCGGGTGGATGCCGCGACCCGCAAGTCCAAAGCGAACTGCGCGGGCGGCGGCAGCCATGCACATCTCAGGAAAACAGGATCGATGACATCTTGCGGCGGGCCGAGACAGACGCCGGGTCCTTAAAGCCCCAGACTTCCAGAAACTCGACCAGCTGCTTGCGCGCGCCGTCATCCTCAAAGGTTCGGTCACGGCGCATGACCGTCAACAACTGATCGGCGGCCTCATCACGACGCCCCTGCGCGTTGAAAATCCTGGCAAGCTTCATGCGTGCATCGTGATTATCAGGATTGGCGGCAAGATCACGCTCGAGAGCTGCAGGATCACCCAACAGACGGGCTTCCTCAAACTGCGCCAGTTTTTTGGAGGCGGCCTGAATGGCGGCATCTGCCATCAGTTCTTCGGGAACCGAGGCCAGAAGATCGCTGGCGCGCTGATGCTCGCCCACGGCAATCATGCATTCCGCGATACCGGCAATCGCCGCCGCATTATCCGGGTCCACCTGCATGACGAAGCCGAAAAGCTGGGCGGCACCCTGATGATCACCATCGGCAAAAAGCTGCTTGGCTTCGGCCAGCGCGGCATCGATTTCCGCCTGCGGATCATTGGCTGCAGGACCTGCAATCTTGTCGATGAATTCGCGGATCTGGCTTTCCGGCACGGCACCCATGAAGCCATCCACAGGGCGGCCATCCTGAAAAGCGACGATGGCGGGGATGGACTGGATGCCCAACTGGCCGGGAATGGAGGGGTGGTCATCAATGTTGAGCTTGACCAGCTTGACGCGGCCACCAGCCTCGTTGACGACTTTCTCGATCACCGGCGTCAGCTGCTTGCAAGGTCCACACCACGGCGCCCAGAAATCCACCAGCACCGGCTGCTTGCGGGAGGCCTCAACGACATCCTTGCCGAAATTGGCAGTGGTCGTATCCGAAACATACGAGGCAGCAGCACTTTCAGGCGCGCCGCCAAACTGAACGGAGCCGGTCATCTGTCCACCCATTGATGTTCCGTAAGGATTGTCGCTCATAAAAGGTCTCCGTTCATTTCACATCATCTTGGCATCTTTGGCCCAAAGATCGTACTTTATTCGGTGACTTTCAAGACGAGCGGCACATGACCAGTCGCCTCCAGGAACCGAATGAGGTCATCACGACCGATTGTGGTCGTCGCATCATTGGAAAGCGGATGGCCGTTAATGAGGTCGTGGCGCATCAGCTCCTCGTCCAGAACGAAGGTGACGTTGTTTGCCGTATCGTTGATCGCGCCGAAAACCGTGACGGAGCCGGGAACCACGCCCAGATATTCCAGCATCTTTTCCGGCCTGCCGAACGACACCTTGCTCGATGCATCGATGACCTTGTGGACTGTCTTCAAATCCACCACCGCGTTTTCCTCGACGGTGAGAACGAAATACTGGTCCTTCTTGTCTTTGACGAAAAGGTTCTTGGTGTGGCCACCGGGAATACGGTCTCGCAACGATTCCGACTCCGCGACGGTGAAGACCGGCTCATGCTGCGTGGTCTTGTGTTCAATGCCGAGCCCATCCAGCATTGCGAAAAGATCCTGTGCTGTCTTGGGTGTTTGCTCTGTCATATCAGCCTTCCCGCTCCCTCGGATTCGCTACTCCATGACATCGTCATTAGGCCTTCAGACAAGCATTTGCAATCACCCCGCCAATTTTCCCATCAAAAAAAGCGAATGATTTCCGTAGCTTGTATGCTTTTTTTCAAAAATTCCGCACCTTTTGTCATTTCCCTGTTGCATTTGAAAAGCGGTTGAGCGATATAGCCCTCGTCGCAGCAATGCAGCGACCCGCGGTTCAGCGATCTACCCCGAACCACGGACTATGAGCGGGTGTAGCTCAGGGGTAGAGCACAACCTTGCCAAGGTTGGGGTCGAGGGTTCAAATCCCTTCGCCCGCTCCAGTCTTCCCAATAGATTGAATTTATTGCCTGATACGGCTATTTTTCACCATAGACCGCTCTTACAAAATCATACGAGCCAAGCGTCTTTTAGACGACATTGCTTGCAGATTCATTGTCCAATCAACGTCAATGCGATTGGCCCTGCGCTCCGAAAACGAAGCGCCACTCAAAATAACACTTGAAAGACCATCATTTTTTTTGGCTTCTGATCACACTGGCTGTTGCATTTGAAAAGCGGTTGAGCGATATAGCGCTCGTCGCCGCAACGCAGCGACCCGCGGTTCAGCGAACTACCCCGAACCAGCGGATTATGAGCGGGTGTAGCTCAGGGGTAGAGCACAACCTTGCCAAGGTTGGGGTCGAGGGTTCAAATCCCTTCGCCCGCTCCAATTTTCTCCGAGAGAGTGAATTGAATACCGGTCCTGATATCTGGACCTATCCAACCTTCAACTCTCAATCTGTTTTCTTGAATTTTCTAAAGTTCATTCTCCAATCCCAGATTCGCTGAGCCTGTCGAAAATCTGCGAGCGATAACAGCCCGGAGCGGATGCTGTGCGCTTTTTCATCCGACGTTCACATCGCATAGCTCATCGTGATGCTGAGGCATGGAACCGCTGATCCCCGCAAACGTTACTGGGCATCATAAGGAGAGATCACATGAAAATTGTTACGGCGGCTTTGTGCCTGCTATCGGTCGGCGTTTTGAGCGGCTGTGTGGACGACCGTGGTTACAGGGGCGGTGGCGGGTATTACGCTTCGAGCACCGTGACGCGGACATACGACCGTGATCGGTATAACAGATACAACAGACACCATGACCGCGACTACCGGCGAGACCGTGACTATCGCGGAGACCGTGGCAACTGGCGCGGCGACCACCGTCGTTACCCGCCAGCTGGCGGCGGAACGCAATATGGCGTCATCATTCGCTAAATGTGATCCTGCTTCACCGACCGCGCCCCAAAAGCGCGGTCGTTCTGCTTTTGCACCCTAGGCAGCCAGCCGCTGTTCGGCGAGCTTGACCCAGTATGAAATGCCATAAGCGATCGCTTCATCGTTGAAGTCATAGCCGGGATTGTGCAGCCCTGCGCTGTCGCCGTTTCCGAGAAATATGAAAGCGCCCGGGCGTTCTTTCAGCATGTAGGAGAAATCTTCTCCGGCCATGGATGGGTCCACATCGGGATCCACGTTTTTCTCACCGGCAACATCTCTGGCAACGCGGATTGCGTGGTCTGTCTCATCGGCGTGATTGACGGTGACGGGACAGAAACGGTCATAGATTGCCTCCACCTCAGCGCCATTGGCGTGGGCGATGCCTTCTGCCATCTGTTTGATCCGCGCCTCGGCTTCGTCTCTCACAGTCTCATCCAGCGTTCTGACCGTGCCTGCAATCAGCGCCTCGTTGGGGATGATATTGTGGCTGGAACCCGCCTGAAAGCGTGTCACGGAAACCACGACCGAGCGAATGGGATCGGTGTTTCGCGAGGCGATCATCTGCAGGTTGGTGACGATCTGCGCGCCGATGGCAATCGGGTCAATGGTGCGATGCGGTTGCGCCGCGTGACCACCCCGGCCTTTGACCAGAATCGAGAACTTGTCCGGCGCTGCCATGATGCCGCCCTTGCGAATGGCGAAGGAGCCCAAGGGTATGCCCGGCATATTGTGCATTCCATAGACCTCATCCATGTCGAAGCGGGTCATTAAACCGTCTTCCACCATGGCGAGCGCGCCTGCGCCACCCTCTTCGGCCGGCTGAAAAATCACGGCGACGGAGCCCGCGAAATTGCGTGTCTCCGCGAGATGCTTCGCCGCACCCAGCAGCATGGCCATGTGGCCATCATGCCCGCAGGCGTGCATCTTGCCCGGCACTTTCGATGCCCATGGCTTGGCTGTTTCCTCAACGATGGGAAGCGCATCCATATCCGAGCGGAAGCCGACCATGCGGCCCTTGCCGTGGCGACCGTGGATAACACCCACGACGCCGGTGCGACCGATGCCTGTCACGATCTCGTCAACGCCGAAGGATTTCAGCTTATCGGCAACGAAGGCTGCCGTATCGTTCACATCGTAAAGCAGCTCAGGGTTTTCATGAAGATGACGCCGCCACTCGGTCGCTTCCGCCTGCAATTGCGCGGCACTGTTTAAAACTGGCATTCATTAATTCCCGATGTTCCATTCCGGCATGATGACTGACGCTCCTCCAAGCGGTGGATATTGCGCCGTATAATTGACGCAATCAATGTACTTTGCCATTGCTAGGCCATATATGTTGAATATTGCAAATCCCGTAACGAAGACGGGAATCGAGGACACGCCTTGCAACAGACATTGAGACCAAGCCGCACCGCAGGGCGGTTCGTGAAAACCTTCGCCGCGATTTCTGCCAGCATTCTGGCCCTGACCTCCGTTGCTCAAGCCAACCCGAAGATGGTGATTGATGTAAGGACAGGCAAGGTCATTTCCCATCAGGATGCGTTTCGAAAGTGGTATCCCGCTTCGCTGACCAAACTGATGACCGCCTATCTGGCCTTCAGCGCCATGAAAACCGGAAGGCTTAGCCCTGAAACGGAAGTCGTGATGAGCAAGAAGGCGGCAGACCAGCCCGCCAGCAAGATGTATTTCAAGCCCGGTTCCAAATTGACGCTGGACAGCGCGCTGAAACTGCTTCTGATCAAATCCGCCAATGACGTGGCGGTGGCCATTGCAGAGACGGTGGGTGGCACGAACGAGAATTTCGTGGCGCAGATGAATGCGCAAGCAGCGCGGCTTGGCATGTCGTCCACCCATTTCATCAATGCCAATGGTTTGCCCGGCAAGGGGCAGTACACGACGGCACGCGATCTGGCCGTTCTCGCGCTGATCCTGAAGCGTGAATTTCCCGAATATGCGACCTATTTCTCGCTGGAAGGCGTCAGCACCGGCAAGAAGAACTACGCCAATTACAACATGCTCGTTGGCCGCTTTCAGGGCGCTGATGGCATGAAGACCGGCTTCATCTGTGCGTCCGGCTTCAACCAGGTCTCATCCGCCTCGCGCAATGGCCGTCAGGTCATCAGCGTGGTTTTGGGTGCTGACAGTCTTGCAGGCCGCACAGAACAATCCGCAGACCTTTTGCAGATGGGACTGACAGCGCCAAGCAATCAGGGTGTTTCCATTGCGTCGCTCGCGCCTTATGGCGAAACGCAGTTCGTCAATGACATCAGCGCCGATATCTGCAACCCGAAAGCCGCCAAGGTGCGCAGCGAAGGCCGCGATGATGCGGGCCGCATGATCATCAAATCGCCTTTCGTGCAGGAATTGACACGTCCGCCCGTCTATTCCTATGCGGGCCTTCTGCCAGGTAGCGAGACCGTTGCGGCCAACACCGGCGGCAATGCTGACGTGTCCAGCGGGACTGCGGCCAATGTGCCTATTCCCACGCCACGCCCGACATTCTGATCCTCGCCTATGGAGGGCTTCGTCGCAGATGGACGAAGCCCTCCTCCCATGTTTTCGGCGCTGATTTCGCAAATCCATGCTTCCGTCTTGCGCATTCATTGCTATAAGGCGTCATTCAGCATGTAATGTTCTAACGCTACAGGTCTTCAATGGCACAGCCTCGCATTCCGGTTTCCATCATCACTGGCTTTCTCGGTGCGGGAAAATCAACGCTGCTCAATCAGCTGCTGAAAGACCCTGCCATGCAGGATGCAGCCATCATCATCAATGAATTTGGTGATGTGAGCATCGACCATCTGCTGGTGGCGCGCTCTGGCGATGGCATTATCGAACTGGCCGAGGGATGCCTGTGCTGCACGGTGCGCGGTGAGCTGGTGGATACGCTGGCGGAACTGATGGACGGTATCCAGACCGGCAAGCTCAAGGCGGTCAACCGGGTCGTTATCGAGACGACAGGCCTTGCCGATCCGGCACCGGTCATGCAATCCATCATCGGCAACCCGGTTATTTCCCAGAATTTTTCGCTCAACGGAATGGTGACGGTGGTGGACGCCGTGAACGGCCTCTCCACGCTTGAGAACCATGCGGAAGCCGTCAAGCAGGTGGCGGTGGCGGACCGTCTTGTTTTGACGAAACGCAAGCTCAGCACCGAGGCGCAAATTTCTGCCCTGACGACTAGACTTCTCAGCCTCAATCCGCGTGCGACCATCGAAGATGGCGACGTCGACGGCTGGCAGGCCGTGTCGCTCCTGGAAAACGGTCTCTACGACGCAACGAACAAGATGGGTGATGTTGCCCGCTGGCTGGGCGAAGAGGCCCATCACGATCATCATCATCACGACCATACCCATGACCATGGCCACCATCATGGCGACCACGGCCATCACCACCATGACGTCAACCGGCACAATGAATCGATCCGCTCCTTCTCGATCGTGCATGACAAACCTATCGATCCCATGGCGATTGAGATGTTCATCGATCTCCTGCGTTCGGCCCATGGCGAAAAGCTATTGCGGATGAAGGCCATCGTGCAGCTTTCAGACAATCCCGACAGGCCGCTGGTGCTGCACGGCGTGCAGTCCATTTTCCACTCGCCGCAGCGGCTGGCGGAATGGCCAGACCCGGCAGACCGGCGCACGCGCATGGTGCTGATAACCGATGGTTTGCCGGAAGCCTTCGTGAAGGATCTTTTCGGGGCGTTTACCGGCGCTGTGACAATCGACAGGCCGGACAGGCAAGCGGTGACAGATAATCCGCTTGCGGTGCCAGGCATGCGGTTCTAAAGCGTTTCTCTCGCGCTCACGAAATCAAAGCCGAGAACAGCCGCGCCGATGAGGCCCGGCTCGATCTGACATTGGGCCTGCACCACAAGCGGGCGTGCAAAGCGGCGCAGAATTCGAGCGCGGACTGCCTGATCCAGCGCATCCAGCAAGGCCGGTGCGTTGGAAAGCCCACCGCCGACAGGCACGATGGTGGCACCGGTGACATTGATAATCATGGCCAGCGGGCCTGAAAGCATGTCGATATAGATATCCATGGTGCGGGCCGCGTCAGCATCGCCCGATTGCCAGCTTTCGATGATCTCTTCGGCGGCGAAGTTTTTGTCCGTCAGATGCCGGTGCAGCTTTTCCATGCCGCGAGCGCTGCAGATGGCATCAAGACAGCCTTCCAGCCCGCAGCCGCAGGAAAAGCGCGGCAGGTCCAAAGGCGGATTGCCCGCGCGCGTTGCCGCCACTGGCCCATGGCCCCACTCTCCGGCAAAGCCACCGGAGCTGTTGATGAGTTTTCCATCCACCACCAACGCGCCACCGACACCGGTGCCGAGAATGGTGCTGAACACCACACGGTGTCCCTGCCCGGCGCCAACGCCATATTCGGCAAGTGCAAAACAATCGGCATCATTGGCGATGAGGACCGGCAGGCCAAGTGCTGCCTCCAGATCTGCCTTCAGCGGCCTTTGATGGGCACAGGGTATGTTGGCGATGAAGGAGAGATCGGTATCAGGATCGATGATGCCGGTGATCGACAGGGCGACGCATTCGGGTGCGCCGCCGATTTCCGCTATCACCGACTTCAGCACGCCGACAAAGGCATCGAAATCATGGATGGGCGTGTTGCGTCGCGGAAGCGGTCGGACATCATCCACCGCATAGGCCGCAGCACCCTTGATGGCGGTCCCGCCAATATCGAAACAGACGATCAACGCAAGCTCTCCTGATGGTTCGGAGACCTTATGCCAGATAACGTTCGGTAAGTCTTGCCCACATGGCGGCGCCAACGGTGAGGCTTGCATCGGCAAAGTCATATTTGGCGCTATGCAAGATGGCCGAATTCACGCCATTTCCAAGCCGCAGGAAACTGCCGGGCTTGTGCTCCAGAAAATAGGAAAAGTCTTCGCTGCCGGGAATGAGATGGCAGGTCGAGACATTGTCAACGCCGATCAGTTCTTCAGCCACCGTGCGGGCAAAGTCTGTCTCCGCTTCCGAGTTCACCACCACGGGATAGCCGTGCTCGTATTGGAAATCGACCGTTGCGCCGAAGCCTTCGACCACGGAATGGGTGAGCTTGGTGATGCGCTCTTCCAGAAGCGCACGAATGCGTGGCTCAAAGCAGCGGACACTCAGCGCAAGCTTTGCATATTCCGGGATCACATTGACGGCTTCGCCCGCATGGATGGTACCGACGGTGACGACAGCTGTCTGGGTGGGATCAATGTTGCGGGACACAACGGTCTGCAGGGCAACGACCAGATTGCAGGCAACCACGATGGGATCAATGGTGAGGTGGGGACGCGAGGCGTGGCCACCCTTGCCCTTGATGGTGATGTGGACCATATCCGAAGACGCCATCAAAGGCCCGGAACGAACGAGAATAGCGCCTTCCGGTGCGCCGGGATGATTGTGCAGACCGAAAATCGCATCGAAGGGAAAGCGCTCGAACAGACCATCGGCAATCATTTTCTGCGCGCCGCTCGGCTTGCCTGCCTCTTCGGCTGGCTGGAAGATCAGATTGACGGATCCGTTGAAGCGGCGGGTCTTCGCTAGATATTGGGCTGCGCCCAAAAGCACGGTCGTATGGCCATCATGCCCACAGGCGTGCATCTTGCCCGGCACCGTGCTGGCATAAGGCGCACCGGTTTCCTCGAGAATCGGCAGCGCATCCATATCGGCACGAATGGCGATGCCCTTCTTGCTCTCACCCACTGTCAACCGCGCGACAACGCCGTGACCGCCGACATTGCGCGTGACCTCATAGCCCCAGCTCTCAAGCTTTTCGGCCAAATAGCGCGCGGTTTCAGCTTCTTCGAAGGACAGTTCCGGGTTGGCGTGAAGGTGGTGGCGCGTCTCGATGAGATCGGCCTCCATATCTGCAAAATCGGACACACGGGCAAACGCATTATCAAGCATGGTCATGGGAACTCCAGTTCGCAAGCATCGGTATGAATGCGGTGCCCCGGAGACGAGCCGGGGCACCGCTCAAGTCGGTCATTAAAGAAAACGCGCCAGGAAGGACTGCGTGCGCGGATGTTGCGGATTGCCGATGACCTCATCCGGCGTACCCATTTCCACGATATGACCGCCATCCATGAAGACGACGCGGTCTGCCGCTTCCTTGGCAAAACCGATTTCGTGGGTGACGACGATCATCGTCAGACCCTGACGGGCAAGATCGCGCATGGTGGAGAGCACTTCACCCACCAGTTCGGGGTCAAGCGCCGATGTCGGCTCATCGAACAGCATCAGCTTGGGCTTTATGGCAAGGGCGCGTGCAATGGCAACGCGCTGTTGCTGGCCGCCGGAAAGCTGGCGGGGATAATTATCCGCCTTATCCGACAGGCCGACCTTTTGCAGAAGCTCCCGGGCATAGGCCGTGGCCTGCGCCTTGCTTTCGCCGTGGACGCCGATAGGTGCCTCGATGATGTTCTGCAAGGCCGTCATATGCGGGTAGAGATTGAACTGCTGGAAGACCATGCCGATATTGCGCCGTTGCGCGGCAATGGCATTGCCCGACAGTTTGACCAGCTTGTCCTTCTTCAGCCGGTAGCCGATCTGCTCTCCATCCACCTCGATGAAGCCGCGATTGATGGCTTCCAGATGGTTGATGCAGCGCAGGAAGGTGGATTTTCCTGAGCCGGAAGGACCCAGTACGACCACGACCTCACCGGGAAACACATCCAGATCGATGCCTTTCAGCACTTCAAGCTGATCGAAAGCCTTGTGAACATTGCGTGCACGAACCAGCGGCTGCTTGTCTTGAACGGGAGTGATCACGGCGTTGCCTCCTCATGCACAGCGGGCGCTTGAGCGGTGGCGGTGCGACGGTCGCCCCTGCCATAGTAACGCTCGATATAACCCTGGCCGATATTGAGAACCGAGGTGATGAGCAGATACCAGATGACCGCGACCATCAGCATCGGCACGATTTCAAAGGTCCGGTTATAGATGGACTGCACCGAATACAGCAGATCGGCCATGGCGATGACGCTGACCAGCGACGTGGCCTTGATCATGCTGATCAACTGGTTGCCGGTGGGTGGCACGATGGAGCGCATGGCCTGCGGAATGATGATGCGCCACAAAGCGCGAGCCTTGGTCATGCCGAAGGCTTCCGCCGTTTCGGATTGTCCCCGGTCAACCGACAAAAGACCGCCGCGAATGATCTCGGCCATGTAAGCGGCTTCATTGAGCGCGAGCCCGACGATGGCGGCGGTCATGGGCGTGATGACCGAATTCGTTTCCCAGCTAACAAGTGTGGGGCCGAAGGGAATGGCGATGGAGATTTCCGGAAACAGCGTGGAAAGATTGTACCAGAAGATGAGCTGGACAAGCAGGGGGGTTCCCCGGAAGAACCAGACGAACAGGCCTGACAGCGAACTGGCCAACATATCCTGCGACATGCGGG
Source organism: Agrobacterium sp. CG674 (assembly GCF_053521645.1). Lineage (NCBI taxonomy): Bacteria > Pseudomonadati > Pseudomonadota > Alphaproteobacteria > Hyphomicrobiales > Rhizobiaceae > Agrobacterium > Agrobacterium sp. CG674. The sequence goes on from NZ_JBNWDZ010000006.1 coordinate 242,264, forward strand.
CAACGCCGAGCAACAGGCCAAGCACAACGCCGATCAGCATGGCGACGACCGTCAGCCCGAGGCTGACGGACAGACCCTGCATAACGGTTTCATCAAAGAAATATTGCGCGACGATCGGCCAGCCGAAATTCTCGTTATTGGCGACAATCCAGGCGAAGTTGGCCGCGATGAGGACGGTGATGAGCCAGAGCGTGACCCGCCCGGTTTGAAAGGGGCGATGGGCATTTGCCACATCGCGCGGGTCCGCACCGCCCAAAGGCGATGCGGTGTCAGCCTGAGCCGCACTCATTTCTTTTCAACTCCGACGAGGTTGATGCCGGGGGTCTTGATCTCGTTGTTCTCAAGGCCCCATTTTTTCATGATGATGCCATAGGTGCCGTTGTCGATGAGAGCCTTGACGCCATCGCGCAGGATCTCTCCCAAAGGCGAGCCCTTTGGCACGACGGCACCCTGAAACAGATCATCAAAGCCGTTCTTCTCGCCAACGCCGGTCAATTCCAACTGGCCATTGGCCTGGGATACGAAATAGGTGAGCGGTGCCTGCGAGGAGAAGAAGGCGTCGGCGCGCTTGGAACGAACTGCCAGAATGGAGCTTGGCTGATCGGTATAGGACTGGACCTCGACGGGCTTCTTGCCATCGGCCACGCATTTCTCGACCTGCGCCTTGATGACCTTTTCAGCCGAGCCGCCTGCCATGACGGCGATGCGATTGCCGCAAGACGTATCCAGCGAAACGATGCCCTTCGGATTGCCCTTCTGGACAGCGAAGACGACGAATTCCTGAACCCAATCCACGAAATCATTGGATTCCTGGCGGGTCTTGAAATCTCCTACTGGGCCGAAAGCAAACTGGTAGCGACCGGAATTGACGCCGGACAGGAGGGCTGGAAGACCGCCGACTGTCGCGTGCTCGATCTTGACACCCAGCAGTTGGCCCAGGGCGTCGGTCAGGTCAGCACTGGCGCCGGTCATTTCCGTGCCGGTCACGATTTCATAGGGAGGAAATGAGCCGTTATTGACGGAGATCATCTTGCCCTCGGTACGGACCTTCTCAGGCAGGCGGGCATTCAGCTCCTTGTTGACGGTTTGCTGCGGAATGGCTGCGTCCTGTGCCAGAACTGGCGTGGCCAGCAACAGGCCAAGAACGGCAACGGATGTCGTAAATTTCGAGTACATGGCATTCCCCTTTTTTTTGTTAGTCTCTGAAAGTCCAGGTCGGCTTTATCGGGCCACCGCTTTCGCCGGAAACAGCTCTGCGGGCGACAGCAAGCGTGGAAGGATTTTCTGCTCGTAAAGTTCAAGAGCGAAATCGGTGATCATTTTTTCGTTTGCAGCCAAGCCACTGACATTCCATGCGGGTGATAGGTCGGCTGCGCATCGGCGCAACTCATCGATCATCCATGGTGTGGTATCGGCATATTTCTCGCGCTTTTCCAGCCACATGCGCTGGGATGCGTCGAGTAGCTCGCTCAGCTCATCCATGATCCACGGATGTTCGCGCACGATGTCAGCCTTGAAGCCAATCAGGTGCATGCCCGGGACATAACCGACATCGTTGAAATATTCGACTTCGGCAGAGCGATAATCATCCAGCACCTGACGCAGCTGCGATCCTTTATCGAAAAAGCCTTTCGGCATGAAGGGCGTGAAGACAGCGTCCAGTCCACCATCCAGAAGCATATCGACCATGGTACGTTCGCCGGGTGTTGCCTCGATGCGACCGGGGCGACCGAAGCCATCCAGGCGGTCTGTTATGGGGTGGTCCTTCGTCAGGCGCCCGGCATACCACATCGCATCCTCAACACCGACGCCTTCGCGGCGAAGCGCGGCACGGGTCCAGGTATTGCCGGAATCTCGCCAGCCCGTCACACCGATCTTCTTACCCTTGAGGTCGGAGAGCTGACGCACGTCACTGTCTTTTGCCGTGATGATGCAGCGATGACGAAAGCCGCGCATGATGAAATTGGGCATGCCGACAACGCTCTCGTCATCATCATGGCGCATCTGCGCATAGCGGGAAAACGACATCTCCGCCGCATCATAGGCAGGATCGGTGCCCACATTGGAGATCAGCGTGCCGACGCGGTCCACCTTGATGTCAAGGCGGGGCGAGGAAATATCGCCCAGAACCAGAGGTGTCATATAATCCCAATCGCGAAGTGCGAGGCGAAGCTTAACAGTCATGCGGAATGCTCACAAAAAATCCTGATAGGCAAAAGTTTAATGTTCAATTTGCAAACATCAAATGTTATTACGTTATTGAACATTTAAAGGCGCTTAAATTGACCAATTTATATTCTGCCCGCTGGCTTGCGGAAAAAATAGCCGATCGGACCATTCGCGGAATTGCGCTAGAAACCAGCGCCCTCATTCGCGCTGGTGTGTTGCCGGTGGGAACACGGATGCCCTCGATCCGCGATCTGGCCTTTGAGCTTGGCATCAGCCCGGCGACACTGTCTGAAGCCTGGGCGGATCTGCGCCGACACAAGGTCATCACCGGGCGCGGGCGCAACGGCACATGGGTGAGCGGAGACAGCTTCAATGCAAAGCCGGAACGCTTTGCCAGCGCCGGAAACTACGGCCCCGATGCCCTTGATCTGACCATGGCCGTGCCGGACACGGCGCTGCTGCCACCCTTGGCAGAAGCGCTTGCCCATGCGTCCAGAGTGGACAAGCTCAATGATTATGAGCGAAGCAGGATCATTCCTGAGTTGCAGGCCGCTGTCGAGGAACGTTGGCCCTACCAGCCGGAAGCCTATCTTGTGACGAATGGCGGCTATAATGCGGTCTATACCGCGATCCGCGCCCTTGTCTCTCCGGGTTCGGCTGTTGCCATCGAGAGCCCCACGGCCATGCGGCTTCTCGATATTCTGGAGGATTTCGGGGTCAAGATCATACCCGTTCTGTGTGATGAACAGGGGCCGACGCCTGGCTCCCTCAAGGACGCGCTGAAAGCCCAGCCCACCGCTTTCGTCTTCCAGCCTCGCCTTCATTCCGTGACCGGGCAGACGGTGAGTTCCGACCGGATGGGCGAGCTTGCAGACATTCTGAGCGGCAGCAAGACGCTGATCATCGAAGACGATGGCATGGGTGATATTTCCGCCGCCGCACCGCTGTCACTGGGAACTCATTTTCCGGACCGCACCATCCACATCCTTTCCTATTCGAAAACGCTGGGACCGGACCTGCGGCTGGCCGTGCTATCCAGTTCGGCAAAAATCGTCGAGCAGATTCAATCATACCGGGCCTTCAGCGCCGGCTGGACCAGCCGCGTTCTACAGGCTGCAACCGCGTGGCTGCTGCGCAATCCGCAAAGCTGGGAAACCGTGGCAAGGGCACGCGCCACCTACCAGATGCGCCGCGATGGGCTGGCCGATGCGCTGCGGGCGCGCGGCGTCGAAACGCAATCCGGCAGCGGCCTTTGCCTGTGGCTTCCGGTCGCGTCGGAACCCTTTGCGACTGTAACGCTGGCTGCGCGCAAGATCGCCATCAACCCGGGCAAGAAATTCACGCTGCTGCCGGGAGATCATATCCGCATTGCCACCTCCACGCTTACACAGGAAAAGTGGGACGAGGTTGCGGATGCCGTGGCGCTCGCCAATTCCATCTGACAACAATGGAACCACCGCCCTCCAACGCAGTTTTCCGTTGGCAAAAGCGCATGAAGAGATCGGGGCAGCATTGACATTTCTGGGAACGATCGAGGAAATCTGGCGCTATCCCGTCAGTTCGCTTGGTGGCGAAAAACTGACTTCTGTCGAGATTGACGAGACGGGCAATGTTGGCGACCGGCAGTGGTGCATTGCTGATGGAAAATCGGGCGAAGTCGCAATGCCCGAAAAGCAGGAGCGCTGGCGACCGGCGTTGTTTCTGCACTCCCGTTTGACCGACAATTCAGCGGAGATCGGCTTTCCCGACGGGTGCTGGCTTAATGTGTGCGATGACAGCATCGACGCGAAACTGGCACAGCATTTCGGTTTCGAGACCACAGTGTTGGCCTATGAGAATACAGGCGTCCGTGACCCCTCCGTCCGTGGCATTGGCGTCAACCGATATGAACCGAGCCCGCTGCACCTGATTACCACAAGCTCTCTGGATCAGCTTTCAAACCTGCTTTGCAACGAGACGGTGGACAGCCGACGCTTTCGCCCGAACGTGGTTTTGCGCACTGAAGGACAAGCGGAGTTTCGGGAAAAGTCATGGATCGGCCAGCGCCTGGAGCTTGGCTCCAGCGTCACCATCGAGGCATCCGAGGAGACCAAGAGGTGTGGCATGACGTTGATAGCCCAGCCCGATATTCGCGAGAATGCCGATATTCTGCGCACCATTCTGCGGCAGAACAAACGCAACTTCGGCATCTACGCCTCGGTGGAAACGACGGGCGCCATCACTTTGGGTGACAGCGTCCATCTGCAGGATGTGTAATGAGGGCCGATCAGGCCGCTGATCGCTCCGGCGTAGCCGTGGCTTCGAGGATGGCTTTCGACACGGTGTAGCCGATATCCCTTGCGCTGGTGATGCCCTGCACGAAGGGCAGCTTGTGGAGGAGAAAAGCAATGGACCCGCAGTAAAGCTGATTGCTCAGATTATCGTGGAAGACAGGCCTGAACTTCTCATCCAGATCGACGCCGCCCGTGCGCACAACCTTCTCGTCAAAGCCTAGCAATGTCGTTGCCACGCTTGTCGTTGCGCGGCGCACGACGCCCTGCTCCTTCAGCGTCGGGAATGGAATATCCCGGGCCGACAGCGTGTGTTGGCCAGTCGCATCGATAAAGGCGTCAAACTGATGGGTTTCGCCCTTGGCTTGGACGGTGGCACCGCGTTCAACGTCCTTATTGTCGATTTCGCTCTCATTGCCCAGAGCCATAATCTCCAGCTTACCGGCGCGGTGCAGCGCCAGCAGCCTGTGGATGGAGGCGTGCGGCACCGTGGCATAATCATCCACAAAGACCGTTTTGAAATGGCTGTGGAAGCGTTTCAGATCTATGTCGTTCAGATGCGGAATGGCCGCCGCAATGACTTCATGCATGCGCAGGATCGCGTAGCGCCACTCCACCGTATACTGGTTCTGCTTGTTGGCTTCGGCTTCAGCCAGATTGCGAGCTGCCCAGACGAAGGGTGGCGTGGTTTCGCGATCATGGAAATAGGCTTTTGAGATGGTTTCCACAGTCAGTTGCGAAAGACCGATGCGCGAAGCGTAATCGGGATCGCAGAAGGCAAGCTCTGTCTTGAACAACTCGAAGATCGCGTCCAGCAGATCGCTCTGCCGCGTTTCAATTGCGTTCTGGACAGCGGCTTCCGTGCAGAACTGAAGCGGACGATAGGGAATTTCACAATAGAAATCCGCCTCCGGCAGAACGCCCTTGCGCGACATCATGGTGACGTGCAGCCCTTCGGTATCGGGCAGCCCGTGATATTGCAGGATGCCATGCTCATCGAGCAGGAAACTGCCATGGGCTGTCGCAACCGTAATCAACGCATCGATGCCGCTCAGCGACGTGCCGAGAATGCCAACCCTGATAGGCTTGATGGATTTCAGCATGGGCGCAGGCCATGGCGAAACGAAATAGCCCGGCTTGATCTCGGTTGTTTCGGGGAAATCATGCCCGGTTGCCATGACAACGTGATCGAAGGCAAATTCGAGGGGTTCGCTTTCTGGTGCCGTGACCGAAAGCCGGATATCCGATTGCCTCAGCTCAATATCGGCAACGCGATGCGACGCCTTGACCTCGATCGTATGGCCATTGGCCGCGCCGATTTTCAGAAGCTGCATGAACTGGGCGTAGAAGAATTCCCCCAGCACGACGCGCGGATAATATTCGCGCTCGGCAATGAGCGAACGCTCGATACCCAGACGCTGCAATTCCTCATCGCTCTGGCGCACAAGCCAAGCCATCAGGGTCTCGCACACCGGCGGCAGCTCGATGCTGGCGATGTTGGACAGCATGGCGCGGTCGTTGAGTGCGGGATGGTACGGCGTTCCCTTGCCGGGATCGGATTCGCTTTCAAAAATGGTGATCGAAAGCGGGGCTGATTTTCCAATCAGACCCTTTAACGTGTAAATGCCTGTCGGGCCCGAGCCGATGATGGCAATTCTAGGTGTCATATGCGCAAAATACCCCTTGGCGAAACGTCTGATGACGTCAGGTAGAAACCGAAATGTCGGCCTGAAGTTCCCCATGCAAGGGGCCAAGACATAAGATAATCTCAATATCTTTCGTTGAGGATATGGTATTGAGCAGAGATTGTTTCCAACACTTGTGAGCTTGCATGATGAATGAAGACAATGCGTGCTTTCCCTCCCTTCCCGCAGGCTTTGGTGCCGTCGTCATCGGCGCAAGCGGCGGCATCGGCTCGGCCCTTTGCGAGCGGTTGCGGCAGGAACCCAATCTGGGTGAACTGTTCACGTTTTCCAGACGGGACGACCAACTCGATTTTGGCGATGAAAATTCCATTCAGGCCGCCGCTGAAAAGCTGCGGGGCAAGCCTATCCATCTTGTGATCTGCGCGACAGGCGCGCTTGGTGTTGATGGCAATCCGCCGGAAAAATCTTTGCGGCAGCTCGATCCCGATGCGATGCTGCGCCAGTTCACCGTCAACGCCGTGGGACCTGCCCTCATTGCCAAGCATTTCCTGCCGTTGCTGGATCGCAAGGAACGATCCGTGGTGGCATTCCTTTCAGCCCGCGTCGGCTCCATTGGCGACAACAGGCTGGGTGGGTGGATTTCCTACAGAGCCTCGAAGGCGGCGCTCAACCAGATTGTCCGCACCGCGTCCATCGAATATGCGCGGACGCACCCTGAACTGGTCATGGCCGCCATCCACCCCGGAACTGTGCGGACAAGCCTGTCCGAAAAATATTCCGGCAGCCATCCGACTGTGAGTGCCGACGAAGCGGCGCTGAACATTATGACGGCGCTGAATGCACTGACCGCAGACCGGACGGGATCTTTCATGGCCTATGACGGCAGCGAAATTCCCTGGTAGGCATCGGTTGAAGGGAAACACACATCCGCTCTAGCATAAACCGTCTGGCATCCGCTTTGCTGTGGGCTTTTGCCAGGGCAACTGGCATGTCTCTCCTGCCGCCACAAACAGCACTTGCGGCTGAGGGTAATGATGATGTCTGCCTCTATGAGCGAAAACATGGGGCCAATCCGATCTGCATCGGCCGAAAAACCTTCAATGCCGATCTCTGCCGCACAATGGAGCATTTTGCGCGCAAGAATGACGTATCCCCTGCGTTTTTTGCCCGCCTGATCTGGCGCGAAAGCCTGTTTCGGCCCGAGGCCCTGAGCCACAAGGGAGCGGAAGGCATAGCCCAGTTCATGCCATCCACCGCAAGGAGCCGGGGATTGAACAACAGCTTCGATGTGATCGATGCGCTGGAAACGTCGGCCACCTATCTGAGCGAGCTGAAGACACGGTTCGGTAATTTCGGCTTTGCCGCAGCCGCCTATAATGCCGGTGAAAACGGGCTTGCGCGGTTTCTGTCGCAAGGGCGTCTGCCGATAGAGACACGCGATTACGTGTTTGCCATCACCGGCCACCCAATTGAAACCTGGCGGGATGCGGCACCGGACGTTGCGGCGCCAGAGCTTGCCGATGGCCAGCCCTTTCAAACTGCGTGCGTTACACTTGCCGAAACCAGACGGATGCAGGAACCGGTCTTTGCAGGATCAGCCGACTGGGCGCCCTGGGGCGTGCAACTGTCGGCGCATTACCGTCCAGCCATTGTGGACCGGCTTTTTACCCGCGCCATCACCCGCCTGCCTTCACCTCTCAATGAAGAACGGGCGCTGATTGTGCGCCAGCGCGGCGGGAATTTCGGCAATCGGCCCCGCTATGCGGCGAGAATTGGCCGCGAAACCCGAGCGGAGGCAAACCAGCTCTGTGCGCAAATCCGGGCGGCTGGAACGCCATGCACTGTTCTGCGCAATCGCTGATCCGATGGAAGGCTGCTCTCAAACCTTGCTGCGCATGCTGGCCCGATATTGCTTCGGGCGCATCGCAACCCTTTCCGAAAAGGCCTGATAAAAGCGCGAGACAGAACCAAAGCCCGATTCGAAGGCGACATCGGTGATGGGCATGTCGGTTGCGATCAAAAGGGATTGCGCCGTATCGAGGCGATGGCGGATGATTGCCCGGTTGATGGTCATGCCAACGGCACGCTTGAACACGGACATCGCGTAATTGGGGTGCAGGCCTGCATCGCGGCCCACATCTTCCGCCGAGATATCGTTGAGCGCATTTTCCGCGATGAAGCGCAGCATGCGCTCCACATGTTCCATACGCTCGCTATCATTGGCACCGAGGCTTGCAATGGCCGAGCCTTCTTCGCGCAAATCGCGCCAGCCGTCACGCTCGATGCGCAAAACGCGGGCGCTCAACTCGTTGCGGACGATCTCGATGAGGCCCTCATCGCCGGAGCGCAACTCATCCCGCCACCGCTCGAAAATTTCATGATCATAGGAGCGCAGTTCCAGTGCCTCGATCATCGCCCCGCGAAACACCGCGTCTCTAAACCTGGTGAGGCTGGCAAGGCCTAGAAAAAACGACATCGGCACATAGAGGCAGACGAACGAAGTGCCCTCTGCACGGCTAATGACCTGATGCGGGATCATGCCCCAGAACAGGCAAAGCCGTCCCTTATCGACGGTCAGCTCGCGCCCGTCGAACCAGTAGGTCATCTGCCCTTCCAGAACGAAGTTCAACTCCACTTGACTGTGCATATGCGGCCCGGCCATGACCTGCACCAGCGATGCTTCGCCTGCGCAAAAGCGGTGGTCTCCGAAGACAACCAGCGGATGTCTCGGGTCATGCTCTGCATGTACCGGTACGGATTCATCCTGAATTGCTGACGGGACAGAGGTCATAATCTTAGGATCCTGGAGAAACTATGCAGAATTTCGGTAGCTTATTGCTGGTTTGGGTTCAATGATCAAGCCGAACTTGGATTTGGCCTGGGAGGGCGTGCTTTTGGTTCGCAGTCTCCACGGCAATGTGTCACGGTCATAGGGAGGAAACACATGACCCTTTTGAAAAGCCTCAGCGGACTTGCTCTATCGGTAGCGCTGTTCTCGTCCGCCTTCGCTGGCGAGATCACCATCAACTCCGACCACTCGGACCCCGTTCCGAAGAAGGCCATGGAGGAGTTGATCGCAGACTTCCAGAAGGCAAACCCAGACGTTACGGTGAAGTGGAACAACTTCGACCACGAGGGCTTCAAGTCTGCCATTCGCAACTTTCTGACCGCCGATGCTCCTGACGTCGTTGCCTGGTATGCGGGCAACCGCATGGAACCCTTCGTCAAGGCTGGTCTTTTCGAAGACGTCACCGATGTGTGGACGGCCAATGGTCTTGAAGAGCAGCTGAAGTCTGCCTCCCCTTCCATGACGATTGACGGCAAGAAATGGGGCGTTCCCTACACCTACTACCAGTGGGGCATCTACTACCGCAAAGACATTTTCCAGCAACAGAGCATCACGCCGCCCAAGACTTGGGATGAGCTTCTCGCTGCATCGAAGACGCTGAAAGACGCTGGCATCACGCCGTTCACCATTGGCACCAAGGCACTATGGCCAACGGCTGGATGGTTCGATTATCTCGACCTGCGCATCAACGGCTATGATTTCCATATGGAACTCACATCGGGCAAGGTTCCCTATACGGACCCGCGCGTGAAGGCCGTGTTCGAGAAGTGGGCCGAGCTGGTCAAGCCGGGCTATTTCATTGAAAACCATGCCGCAATCGACTGGCAGGATGCTGTGCCGCAGCTGGTGCAGGGCAAGGCTGCCATGTATCTGATGGGCAATTTCGCTGTTGCCACATTCAAGAATGGTGGACTGAAAGAAGAGCAGATCGGCTTCCTGCCCTTCCCGGAAATCACTGCTGGTCTTCCCGTTGCCGAGGAAGCGCCGACCGACACGTTCCACATTCCAAAGGGTGCGAAGAACAAGGACGATGCGAAGAAATTCCTCGCCTATGTCGCGTCCCCGGAAGCGCAGTCGAAAATGAACGCGACGCTGGGGCAGCTGCCTGTCAACAACAAGGCAGAAAAGCCGACGGACCCGTTCCTTCTGGCTGGCTTTGAAATGCTGTCCAAGGCAACCGCCATCGCGCAGTTCTACGACCGCGACGCACAGGCGGAAATGGCAAAGGTCGGCATGGAAGGCTTCCAGGAATTCATGGTCAAGCCTGACAAGATCGACGCCATCCTGGCACGTCTCGAAAAAGTCCGCGCCCGCGTCTATAAATAATACATCTTCCTCCCAGCTCCGGGTGCCGTAAGAGGCACTGCCCAGGCACCCGGCCGCTCTCTTATATATATATTTTCCAAAGGTGCCGCCGTGAGCAACGCCGTTTCACCATCGCCCAGTTTCTGGAAGCGCAATCAACAAAAACTAGCCCCCTGGCTCTTTCTCGCCCCCGGCCTGTTGATGTTTGTCCTCTACGTTCTGGTGCCAATTTTCGAATCCATCTGGATCAGTTTTCACGACTGGGACGGCATGGGTGAGATGAGCTGGATCGGCTTTGGCAACTATGCCGAGCTGCTTCAGGACGATACATTCTATGTCTCGCTGAAAAACAACATCATCTGGCTGGTGCTGTATCTCCTGTCCATTCCAGCAGGCTTGGCTGTAGCGTTGTTCCTGAACCAGAATGTGCGCGGCATCCGGCTTTACAAATCGCTGTTCTTTTTCCCGTTCGTCATCAGTCAGGTCGTCGTCGGGTTGATGTTTACCTGGTTCTACGCACCGGATTTCGGACTGTTTTCAAAGCTTCTGGAGTGGTTGACAGGCCAGCAGATCGCCATTCTCGCCGACGAGAATTATGTGACCTACGGCATCATCATTGCTGGCCTCTGGCCGCAGACGGCCTATTGCATGATCCTTTATCTGACGGGTCTCAACAACATCAATCCCGAGCAGGTGGAAGCTGCGCGCATGGATGGCGCCAAGGGTTTCAAGCTGTTGTGGAACATCATTCTGCCGCAACTGGCGCCCGCAACCTTCATCGCCATGGTCGTTACCGTCATCGGCTCGCTGCGCTCCTTCGACCTCGTCTCCGTCATGACCGCTGGCGGACCCTACGGCTCCAGCTCGGTGCTGTCCTATTTCATGTATGAGCAGGCGCTTTCGGAATATGGTTTCCGTATGGGTTATGGCGCAGCCATCGCCGTCGTTCTCTTCCTCATCATGATGATCTTCATCACGCTCTTCATCGTGCGCATGCTGAGCCAGGAAAGGAATTCCTGATGTTCCCCGCACCCATTCAGACAGCCTCACCTTTCATTCGCTGGGGCTACAAGATCATACTGCCGATTGCGCTCATTCTCTGGCTGTTGCCATTGATCGGCGTGGCGATCACCTCCGTCAGACCGGCAGGCGATTTTGCCGCTGGCAATTATTTCGGCATGCCTTCAGGCTTTGCCGGCGTTGAAAACTATACCGCTGTGTTCCGGGATTCGCCCATCGGGCTCTATATTCTGAACTCGTTCAAGGTCACGATCCCCACCGTGATCGGCGCTGTTGCGCTCTCCTGCCTCACGGGTTTTGCGCTGGCGGTCTATAAGTTCAAGGCTAACCTGCTTCTGTTCTTCATGTTCGTGGCTGGCAACTTCATTCCGTTCCAGATCCTGATGGTGCCGGTGCGTGACATGACGCTGCGGGCCGGTCTTTACGACACGACGATGGGCCTTGTGCTGTTCCACGTCGCCTTCCAGACCGGGTTCTGCACGCTGTTTATGCGCAACTTCATCAAGGGCCTGCCCTTTGCGCTGATTGAATCCGCCCGTGTCGAAGGCGTTTCGGAATGGAGGATTTTCCGCCACATCGTGCTGCCGCTGATGCGCCCGGCGATTGCGGCGCTGTCGGTGCTGGTCTTCACCTTCGTCTGGAATGATTATTTCTGGGCCACGGTTCTGGTGCAGGGACAGCACGCCATGCCCGTGACCGCCGGTCTCTATTCGCTGAACGGCCAATGGGTTGCCGCCTGGCATCTGGTTTCCGCAGGCTCGCTGGTTGCGGCTCTGCCACCCGTTGCCATGTTCTTCATCATGCAAAAGCACTTCATTGCCGGATTGACACTGGGAGCGACCAAGGGATGAGCCATATCATCACAATCGGCAAAGGAAGCTTCACGCTCAACCTTCGCCTGCCCGAACTCGGCATGCCGGAAATTCTTTCTTTTGCAACAGCGGCAACCTCTGCCGATCCACTGTTTGACATTGAGCGTTCCAGCCGGGTGAACGGCATGGACGTGGCGGTGCCCTCCTCGGTGCTGCTGCCAACCGGTGGAATGGGCTTTTTCGGCTGGCCTGCCATATCGGGCCACCGGCAGGGGCGTGATTTCACGCTGCAGTTCGGCGCGTGGAAGGTGCAAACCGCAGGAAATGCGACAACGCTGCGCGGCCATGACGCCGTGGCGAAAATCGATATTGCAATCACCCTGACCGAGCATGTATCCGGCCTGATCTCCATGTCCACCGCGCTGACCAACCGCGCAGACACCGATTACCAGCTGGACCGCTGCATGGCGGCCACTTTTGCGGCACCGGCGGGTGAAACGGAACTGACCAGCTTTACCGGCATGTGGGGACGTGAGTTTCAAACCCGCAAGGAAGTTCTCGGCAACGGCATCTGGTCTCAGGAAAGCCGGCGCGGGCGCACATCGCATGACCGGTTCCCGATGATCTTTGTTGAGACAGTTGAGCAGCGTTTCGGCGTGACGCTGGGATGGAGCGGCAACCACCATGTCGTCATTGACCGCACGGATGACGGCCGGCGGCTGATCCATATGGGTGAATTGTTCGAGCCGGGTGAAGTCATTCTAAAATCTGGCGAAACCTACCAAAGCCCTGTTGCCTATGCCGGGCCGGATACTGAGGCACTTCATGCCTTTGTCCGTAGCGAACTTCTTGACTGGCCGGGTGGAAAAATGTCTCCACGTCCGGTGACGCTCAACACCTGGGAAGGCAACTACTTCGACCACAAGATGGACTCTCTGAAGGCGCAGGCAACGGCTGCGGCAGAGATCGGCATCGAGCGCTTCGTGCTGGATGATGGCTGGTTCGGCAAGCGTGACGACGACACCACAAGCCTGGGCGACTGGGATATCGACGCCCGCAAATATCCAAATGGCCTGAAGCCGCTGGTGGACCACGTAACCGGTCTTGGCATGCAGTTCGGCATCTGGTTCGAGCCTGAAATGATCAACCCGGTATCGGAGCTTTACAAGAAACACCCGGACTGGGCCTTGCAGATTGATGGACGCCCGCTGCTGCAATCGCGCACCCAGCTTGTGCTTGATCTGACACGGCAGGAGGTTTCCGACTACCTGTTTGCCAAGATCGACGCTGTCCTTGCAAACCATGCCGTTTCCTATGTGAAATGGGATATGAACCGCGACCTGACCCATGCGGGCGGGCGTGACGGCAGGGTGAAGACCTCTGCCCAGACCCGCGCCGTCTATGCGCTGATGGACCGCGTGCGCAAGGCGCATCCGAATGTCGAAATCGAAAGCTGCGCGTCCGGCGGCGGCCGCATCGACTTTGGCGTTCTGGTCCGCACGCACCGGGTCTGGACATCCGATTGCACCGACGCTCTGGAACGGTTGGAAATCCAGCGCGGCGCGTCACTGTTCGTGCCGCCGGAAATTCTCGGAAGCCACATCTCCGCCTCCCCCAACCACCAGACGGGGCGGCGCCACACGCTGGCCTTCCGGGCGCTGGTGGCCATGGCCTATCATCTCGGCGTCGAGCTCAACCCTCTGGAGCTGACGGATTCAGAGCGCAGTGAGCTGAAGCTTTACATCGAAACCTACAAGAGGCTTCGAGCCCTGCTGCATGCACCAGAGGCAAATTTTCAGGCAGAGCCTGTGGACGGACGTTACGTCTGGGGTGCGGCCAGTGCCGACAAGATCGTCATCATCATTGCGCAGGGACCGCAGATGGTGGGCGAGCAACCGGCAGCGCTCAAACTGCCAGCCAGCGTGACCAAGCTGGGCGGCACCTGGAAAATCACAAATTCACTTCCGGTAAAACCGGAATTCATTCGCATCTCAGAGGGCCAGACAAAGCTGCTCTCCGGCGATATCAGCTTCGAGCTTTCCAGCGTAGGCCTAGCAGGCCTGCCATTGCCGATGCTGAAACCGGAAAGCGCGCTGCTCCTCGAACTGGAACCTGTCAAGGGAGGCAAGATCAATGGCTGACGTAAGCCTGCGCAACGTCAAGAAAGAGTTTGGCGCTCTCAGCGTCATCAAAGGCGTCGATCTCGACGTGAAGGATGGCGAATTCTGCGTCTTCGTCGGTCCCTCCGGCTGCGGAAAATCCACCCTGTTGCGAATGATTGCCGGTCTTGAGGAAATATCCTCCGGTGCGCTTTCCATCGGCGGCAAGGACATGACCAGGATTGGCCCCTCGGAACGGGGTGTCGCCATGGTTTTCCAGTCCTATGCGCTTTACCCGCACATGACGGTTGCCGAAAACATCGGCTTTGGTCTGAAAATGACCGGCCATGCGCAGGATATGATTGCCGAGCGCACGGCGCACGCCGCAAAAATGCTGCAGCTTGAACCGCTTTTGAAGCGCAAGCCGGGCCAGCTTTCCGGCGGCCAGCGCCAGCGTGTGGCTATTGGCCGTGCGATTGTTCGCAACCCGGAAGTCTTCCTTTTCGATGAGCCGCTGTCCAACCTCGATGCAGCCCTGCGCGTGCAGATGCGCGGCGAGCTTTCCAAGCTGCATAAGGATCTGAAGGCAACGATGATCTATGTGACCCATGATCAGGTGGAAGCCATGACCATGGCCGACAAGATCGTGGTTCTGTCTGCGGGCAAGATCGAGCAGGTCGGAACGCCGCTTGAGCTTTACCACCGTCCGGCAAATCTCTTCGTGGCTGGCTTCATCGGCTCGCCGAAGATGAATGTGCTGAAAGTGCCAGCAGCAAACCAGAACGGCAAGATCGTTCTGACCCTGCCGGGCGGCGCAACGCTTGCGCTGGATGCCCCCAACACGGCTACCCTCAGCAATGCAAGCTTCGGCATCCGCCCCGAGCATATCAGCGCGACGGGCGAAGGTGACGTGGTGCTGGAAGGAACGGTGCGGCTTGCGGAATATCTCGGTTCGGAAACGCTGTTCTTCGTGGAACTCGCGGATGGCTCGGAAATCTCGGTCAAGGCCGACGGTCTGGCCAGTGCGAAGCCGGGCGACACACTGAAACTCGGTATCAATGCCAAGGCGTGCCACGTCTTTGACGAAAAAGGCCATGCCATCATCAATGGGGATTTGACGCGATAATGCTGGGCGTATGTTATTATCCAGAGCACTGGGACGAAAGCCGTTGGGCTGAAGACGCACGCCGCATGCGCGAGCTTGGCATTTCCTTCGTGCGCATTGGTGAATTTGCCTGGTCGCGGCTTGAGCCTGCGCGTGGGGAATTCGATTTCGGCTGGCTTGATAGGGCCATGGACGTGCTCCATGCCGCTGGCCTCAAGGTTGTGCTGGGAACACCGACCGCCACGCCGCCGAAATGGCTGGTGGATGAGCACCCCGATATTCTGCCCTATGATGAAGACGGCAAGGTGCGCGGCTTTGGCTCGCGCCGTCATTACACCTTCTCCTCACAGACATGGTGGCGGGAAAGCGCACGCATTGTCGAGATTATTGCGCAGCGTTATGGCGCGCATCCCGGGCTCGTCGGCTGGCAGACGGACAATGAATATGGCTGCCATGACACGACCGCATCATGGGGGGCCGAAGACCTCAAGCAGTTCAAGCAATGGCTGCGGCTGCGCTATCAATCGCCACAGCAGCTGAACGAAGCCTGGGGCTCGGTTTTCTGGTCGATGGAACTGAAGAGTTTTGACGATGTGCGGCTGCCGAACCTGACGGTGACGGAACCCAACCCGGCCACCCGGCTGGATTTCTGGCGCTTCCAGTCTGATCAGGTTGCCGCTTACGACAAGATGCAATGCGATATCCTTCGCAAGCACTCGCCGGACCGTTGGATCACGCATAATTTCATGGGTTTCGTTTCGGATTTCGACCACTTCAAGGTGGGCGACAATCTCGATCTCGCATCCTGGGACAGCTACCCGATCGGCTTTGTCGAGAAGTTTCCCTTCACGGAAGAGGAGCGCAATCGCTGGGCGCAGACATCGCACCCCGATATTGCCCCCTACCACCACGATCTTTATCGCGGCGTTGGCAAGGGCCGTTTCTGGGTGATGGAACAGCAGCCCGGACCGGTGAACTGGGCGCCGTGGAACCCCGTGCCGAAGCCGGGAATGGTGCGGCTGTGGACATGGGAGGCGCTTGCCCATGGCGCAGAAGTCGTCAGCTATTTCCGCTGGCGCCAGGCTCCCTTTGCGCAGGAGCAGATGCATGCGGGCCTCAACATGTCGGGTCTGGACGAGCTATCGCCTGGCGGACTGGAGGCACAGCGGGTTGGCGAAGAGCTGAAGGCTTTGGCCGACCTGCCGGCCAGCGAAAAGGCTCATGTGGCGCTGGTGTTCGACTATCAGAGCTACTGGACAACGATGATCCAGCCGCAGGCCAAGGACTTCCGCTATGAGGAGCTTTGCTTCCGCTGGTATGAAAGCCTTCGTCGTCTGGGTCTCGACATCGATTTCGTGCGCCCCGGCGATAGCCTCGAAGGCTATGCGCTTGTCGTCGTTCCCTGCATGACAGAGGTTGATGTTGCCACCGAGGCCGCCCTTGCCAAGGCCACCGGACACATCGTAATCGGTGCAAGAACCGGCTCTCGTGACCGCAATTTCGTGATCCCGAAAAACCTGCCACCCGGCCCGCTCGGCCAACGCACCGGCAACCGCGTCATTCAGGTTTCAACCCTGCGGCCCGGCCTTTCCGACGCCGTTTCAGGTGCTGTATCAGGCGCGGCCATCCGTTGGCGTGAAACGGTGCAGACCTCCGCAGAGGCACTGGCCCGTTTCGAAAATGGCGATCCGGCGCTGACACAAAGCGGCAATATGCTCTATCTCGCCTGCTGGGCCGATGAGGAACTGCTTTCCAGCGTGCTTGCACTGGCTGCGACAAAGGCCGGTCTCGACACAATGCCCCTGCCGGATACCATCCGCATCCGTCGCCGCGGCAACCTCACCTTTGCCTTCAACTATGGCACCGAGGCGTGGACGGTTCCCGCCGGTGTGAAGATTGTGCTGGGAGAGAGCGTGTTGGAACCGCAGGCCGTTTCCATCTGGACGAAATAACGAACATCTGAGAGCCCGCAAATATCATTGCGGGCTCTCACACTTTACGCTGCCGGATTGCGCAGCAACCGAAGCGCGTTGATGGTGACCAGAACAGTGGCGCCGGTATCTGCCAGAATGGCGGGCCAAAGCCCGGTGATGCCAAGGATTGTCGTGACCAGAAACACCGCTTTCAGACCAAGCGATATGGCGATGTTCTGCCTGATATTGCGCATGGTGCGTTTGGAAAGCGCGATCATGTGCGCGACATCGCTGACGCGGCCATGCAGAATGGCAGCATCCGCCGTTTCCAGCGCCACATCCGTGCCGCCACCCATGGCAATGCCGATATCAGCCGCCGCAAGTGCCGGTGCATCATTGATGCCATCGCCAACCTTGCCGACCACATAACCCTCAGACTTCAACTCGCCCACGATCCGCTGCTTGTCCTCCGGCATCAGCTCGGCGCACACCTCGATGCCGAGTGTCTGGCCGATGGCATCCGCCGTGCGCTTGTTATCGCCTGTTAGCATGATGATCTTGACGCCGCTCTCCTTCAGCATCGCCAGACCCTGCACGGCGTCCGTGCGAGGCTCATCACGCATGGCAATGGCACCGGCCAGCTGTCCGCCTGCAATCAGAACGGAGACTGTTTTGCCTTCGTCATTTAATGCCGTGATCGTCTTCAGATGCTGTTGCGGGATGGCAATCAGATCATTGGCAGCTTTTGGCGAACCCAGAAATATCTCCTGCCCCTCAACAACAGCCGTCACGCCCTTGCCGCCCAGCGCCTTGGCATCCGTAGCGGATGGAATAGTGATGCCATCTTCCCTGGCCTTGGCGAGAATGGACAGCGCAAGCGGGTGGCTGGAGCCTGTTTCGAGTGCGGCTGCCAGAGGCAGAATGTCGGCCTGAGCAAACTCAAACGGCACGATATCGGTGACGACAGGCTTTCCTTCCGTCAGGGTTCCGGTCTTGTCCAGCGCAACGGCGGTCAGCTTGCCAAGCCCTTCCAGCACCGCGCCGCCTTTCATGAGAAGGCCGCGCCTTGCGCCCGCAGACAGGGAAGCGGCGATGGCAGCGGGTGTCGAGATGACCAGCGCACAGGGGCAACCGATCAGAAGAATGGCAAGCCCTTTGTATATCCATTCATTCCAGTCACCGCCAAGAAACAAGGGCGGGAGGATGGCTACGAGGGCTGCGATGGCAACGACCGCTGGCGTGTAATAGGTGGAGAAGCGGTCAATGAAACGCTCGGTCGGCGCTTTCTTCTCCTGCGCTTCCTCCACGAGTTTCACGACACGGGCAATGGTGTTGTCTTCAGCCGTCGCGGTTACCCGAACGCGCAGAGCAGCGTTACCGTTGACCGTGCCAGCAAAGACGAGGTCATCAGGCCCCTTGTTGACCGGCACGCTTTCGCCTGTCACCGGCGCTTCGTCCACGGCACTTTCACCCGAAAGAATGACGCCATCTGCCGAGATGCGATCACCCGGGCGAACGAGAATGACGGAGCCGATGGCAAGGGTCTCGGCCTTCACCTCACGCGTCTGTCCCATTTCTTCCAGCAGAGCTGTCTTGGGAACGAGTGCGGCCAGAGACTTGATGCTGTCTCGCGCCTTGCCCGCTGCCACGCCTTCCAGCAGCTCACCCACCAGAAACAGAAAGACAACCGCTGCTGCCTCTTCCGTGGCATTGATGGCAAGCGCACCGATGGCTGCAATCGTCATCAGCATTTCAATGGAAAACGGCGTTCCTGCGCGGGCAGCCATGAAGGCCCGGCGCGCAATCGGCATCAGACCAACCAGCATCGCCAGCGTAAAGGCATAGATCTGAATAGCCGGAAACAGATGCCCGACACCATAGGCCACAGCAAGCGTCGCGCCAGCCAAAATCGTCGCGCGACCCTTTTTGCTGTTCCACCAGGGCCCGGTGGAAGGCCCGTGAGCGTGCCCGTGCAAGCCTTCGACCGATGCCTGTTCCGGCTTCTGGTGTTCGTGATGATCATGGGAACAGCCTGGGCCGTGTTCATGCGCAACTTCAGGTTTTGCGGCGGCACCAGATGGAATTTGCGTAGCGTCATAGCCAAGGCCCGTCACCTGTCTGCCAATGGCGGCCAGATCGCTCGTCGTATCATGGCTGACGGTCATGGTGCCTGATGTGACGGAGACGGAAACATCCTCGACACCCGACATGCGGCGTACCGCCGTGTCGATCTTAGCTGCGCAGGATGCGCAATCCATTCCCTCTACCCGAAATCTGGTTTGCAATGAGGCACTCATATCGTGTTTCCCTTGTTCACGACACCAGTGCTACGACCTACAGCCACTAGAGGTGCAAGAGAAAAAATGCCCGGATCGACATGATTTGTGAAAATCGCTCCTACCTATGTCCCTGCAGCCCGTGACATTGTCGTTCTGATCGAATAGATTTTTCCAAAAAAATTCAAAATAGTCTAAGTTATTGATTTATATATATTATCATGCTTTTAAATATTTCCTTTTTGTAGTTTGCGCGAGGCCCCACGATCCTCTCCAAAAGGAGAGATTTCATGGAATATTTGGACACGTATCATCCGTATTGGTCAGGTAAACTTGCCGCCGAATACGAAAATCGCGCCGGCGAAATCGGTGCAGTGCAGCCGACAGAACGTGTACCGCGTCTCCCAAATCGAGCTTCGAGGCAATCTCGCAAACACAATCGTGATCACAAATTTTCTTCGAAGAAGTTTTCTGACACCAAAAACGACGAGATACATCAATAAATCGCTAGAAAACTGCTAATCAGTGCATATTGTTGTTGACTCAAAATCCGCCCTCCGTAAACGTGATCACATTGATAGTTTTTTAAGGGCTCACCCCGTGGCATTCACCCAACCCATTGGCCAAATGAAATCCGAAGCGCTTCTCGCAGCTGCAGAACGGATTCTTACCGACGAAACAGCGCTCTTCGCGAGCCAGCGACCGCGCAGCAAGGAGATTTTCACCGCGCCATCATCTGGTTTTTTCAACCAGGTGCCGCAATACTGGATGCGCGACTGGCCGATGCCGTTCCCGGTTGTGGTCGCCAAGGCTTCCGGGAGCGAGGTTTGGGACGTCGATGGAAATCACGCAATTGATTTCTGTCTGGGAGACAGCGGCGCAATGTTTGGGCATGGACCGCAACCGATTTTGAATGCCATGGCCGGCGCCGCCACATTGGGCCTGACGACCATGCTGCCGTCCAAGGATCTGGATGCCGTTGGCCAGCTTTTGCGCAAAACATTCGGCATGCCCATGTGGCAGGTGACGGCGACCGCCAGTGACGCCAACCGCTTCGCCTTTCGGGTCGCTCGTGCCGTGACGGGCCGCAAGAAAATCCTCGTGTTCGATGGTTGCTACCATGGCGCGGTCGATGAAACGCTGGTGGACCTCGTAGACGGGAAGACAGTCGCTCGCAACGGCCTGCTTGGACAGGCGGCGGATCTCGCCGAGTTCACGGTCTCTATCCCCTTCAATGATATTCCAGCTCTGGAAGCTGCGCTGAAGGATTGTGACATCGCTGTCGTTGTGGCGGAGCCCGTCATGACCAATTGCGGCATGATTCTTCCGCTTCCAGGGTTTCATAAGGCCCTGCGAGATCTGACGCGGGCCACCGGGACGCTGCTCCACATCGATGAAACGCATACAATTTCCACCGGATTTGGCGGATATACGAAAGTACACGGTCTTGAGCCGGATATTTTCGTCGTCGGAAAGCCTGTCGGCGGTGGTATTCCTGTCGCTCTGTGGGGCATGACGGATGATGTGGCGAGCAGGTTTGCCGCTGTGCGCGCGGCGAACACGGGCACGGGCCACTCAGGCATAGGCACGACGCTCGCGGGCAGCGCTCTGCAGCTCGCCTGCCTCAGGGCGTGCCTTGAAGAGGTAATGACAGTCGAAGCGCACGACAAAATGAACCGTCTTGCCGATATTGTCGAAAGAGGCTTCTCCGCAGCCATAGAGCACTATGATCTGCCTTGGCATGTGGGTCGCGTCGGTGCCCGGCTCGAGATCGTGTTTGCTCCCAATCCGCTGCGCAACGCCAGTGAAGCACACGATGCAGCCAACCCGACGATCCAGAAGGCGTTGCATACGGCATTCCTCAATCTGGGATATCTCGTCACCCCATTCCACAATATGGTTCTTGTGGCGCCGACCACCAGCGAAGAGAATGTCGTTGGCCTTGTCGCCAGCTTTGAGAAAATCCTTGATCGTATGACAAAGGCTGCATGAAATGACCGGAACGCGTCCACGCAATGCGGCACCCATCGAGGAAGCCGAGTCGTTCCTGGAAAAACATCCAGAGATCGCAGCCTTTGACCTTGTGCTGATCGATCCGAACGGTGTCGCACGCGGCAAGATCATTCGCCGCCATGAACTTCTGACACTGTTTCGTTCCGGGCGGCATCTGCCCGGCTCCATTCTGGGACTGGACGTCACTGGCGCCGATGTCGATGAGACGGGTTTGACCTGGGACGACGGAGACGCCGACAGAATCGCATGGCCGATTGCCGGATCACTGGTAACACTGCCGTGGACGTCGCCCGAACGCGGCGAAGTTCGCGTCATGCTTTACGAGCTGGATGGATCTCCCATGGGTGCCGATCCCCGGCAGGCTCTTCTGCGCCAGATCGAGCGATTTGAAGCGAAAAACCTCTTCCCCGTCCTGGCCTTCGAGCTGGAATTCTACCTGCTCGATGCCGACAAGGATGTTCTTGGAAAACCGAAGGCAGCACGCCTGCCCCTCTCCGGCGCGCCGTCAAAGGGCAACCAAGTCTACAGCGTTGCCGTGCTGGATCAGTTCGAGCCGTTTATCGATGCTCTGTACCGCGCCGCGGCCGTCCAGAACCTGCCGGTTGAAACGATGATCTCCGAATATGCGCCCGGCCAGTACGAACTCACGCTGCGTCACCAGGCCCAGGGCCTGCGCGCGGCGGACGATCTGGTGATGCTCAAGCGACTCGTTCGGGGCCTTGCGCTCCGGCATGGGATGCGCGCGAACTTCATGGCCAAGCCCTTCGCCCAACATGTCGGCTCTGGCATGCATCTTCACGCCAGCCTTGCGGACCCGTCGGGTCGCAACCTGTTCGCTGACGTCGCGGATGATCTCGCGCCGATGTTGCGTCACGCGATCGGCGGTCTTCAGCAGACCATGGCCGACTCGATGCTGATGTTTGCGCCCAATCTGAATTCCTGGCGCCGTTTTGCACGCAACAGCTATGCACCGACCTCGCCGACCTGGGGGCGCAACAACCGCAGCGTTGCCATCAGGGTGCCGGCAGGCAACCCGGCCAATCGCCACCTTGAACACCGCTCCGCCGGTGTCGACGCCAACCCTTATCTGGTTGGTGCAACTGTGCTTGCCGGAATGTATCAAGGGATCGAAAACCAGATCGAGCCAGATGCAGAGGCGTCCACCTACAGCGATGATATCACAACGACCTTGCCACGCGACTGGGGCGCAGCGATTGAACAAGCCGCTCAATCCGAGTTTCTAAAGGAAGCACTCGGTGCACGTATGGCCTCGGTCTTCATTGCGCTGAAGCAAGTGGAACACCGCTTCTTTTCCAGTGAGGTGACAGACGAAGAGTTTGCCTATTATGGCGATGTCATATGAAGGCCCACGAAGGCCAACTTCGTTCAGCTCTGGTGACCGGGGCTGGCGGGCCTGATGGCATAGGCTTTGCCATTGCCCGCAAGCTTGCACAAAACGGTCTCGCCGTGTTCATCACCGGCGCCAGCGAGCGGATCCATTTGCGCGCTCAAGAACTGCAGGCACAGGGATACGACGTAACGTCCCATGTCGCAGATCTCACCAATGCTCAGGAAGTGGTGCGTTTACGAGAGCGAGTGGGGGCTGTCGATGTCCTGATCAACAATGCAGGTATGGGATCCACGGCAGTGCCTGCCGTGCAACGGGAATTCCTGGCCCTGAGCGAAGCCGATTGGGACGTTGGGATCGACGTCACTCTCAAGACGGCCTTCCTGGTCACGCGAGCCTTTCTCGCGTCGATGATTGAAAACAGGCGCGGGCGTATCGTGAATATCGCCTCTGTGAGTGGCCCGTTGGTTTCCAACCCCGGCGAGGCCGCCTACTCCGCGGCAAAGGCAGGTATGGTGGGGCTCACCCATGCGCTTGCGCTCGAAGTTGGCTCTTGTGGCATAACGGTGAATTCGGTCGCCCCGGGTTGGATCGAGACAGGCGCCTCTACCGAGGATGAGCGGATCGCTGCTCGGCACACCCCTCTGGGACGCGCCGGGAGACCGGATGAAGTCGCTGCGGCCGTCGCCTTTCTGGCCTCTGCCGAAGCAAGCTACGTCAACGGCGCCATGCTCGTTGTCGATGGTGGCAATGTCCTGCAGGAACGCAAGGTGCAACTCGCCTGAACAGGCAACCAATTGATGAGAGAGAACATGCTTCGCAAGACCGATTTCTATATAAATGGCGGATGGGTCGCACCGGTCGCAGCCAATGATTGCGCGGTGATCAATCCTGCCACGGAACAGGCTTTCGCCACCATTTCACTCGGATCTGCTGAAGATGTCGACAGGGCTGTGCTGGCGGCACGACGCGCGTTCAGGGCTTGGAGTGCAACGGACCGCGAGACGCGGCTGTCATGGCTCAACCGTTTGCTGGCCGAGTACGAGGGTCGATCCGTTGATCTCGCCAAGGCAATGTCTGCCGAAATGGGTGCGCCGATCCGGCTCGCGATTGATGAACAGGCTGCATCCGGTTCCTTCCACATCCGTAATTTCATCGAGGCATTGGAAGAGTTCGAGTTCGAGCGTCACCATGAGATGCGGGGCGCAACGGCGATCATTGCCTACGAACCCATCGGTGTCTGCGGCTTGATCACGCCCTGGAACTGGCCGATGAATCAGGTCGTGCTGAAGGTGGTTGCTGCCGTCAGCGCAGGCTGCACCGTTGTTCTCAAGCCTTCGGAACTGGCTCCCATCTCGTCGATGATCTTCGCTGACATCATAGACGCTTCGGGACTACCGGCCGGTGTCTTCAATCTGGTGAATGGTGATGGACCAACGGCCGGAGCTGCGATGTCTTCTCATCCCGACATCGACATGATGTCATTCACCGGATCGACGGATGCAGGCATTGCCGTGACCAAAGCTGCGGCAGGCACGGTCAAGCGCGTCGCGCTTGAGCTTGGCGGCAAATCGCCCAATCTGATTTTCGCAGATGCGGATATCAATCAGGCGGTTCGCAAGGGTCTTGAAGCCATTTTTGAAAACACTGGTCAAAGTTGCAACGCGCCTTCGCGCATGCTCGTCGAGCGCTCGGTTTATGAGCAAGCCGTGGCGATTGCAGCCGAAGTTGCAGAGACAACGAAGGTTGGCGACCCGTCAGTTGATGGAGACCATATCGGTCCCGTCAGCTCGGAGCGGCACTTCGGCAAGGTGCAGGGCATGATCGCACGCGGGATCGAAGAGGGCGCCCGTCTCGTTGCGGGTGGCGTGGGCCGGCCGTCCGGTCTCGATCGTGGCTATTATGTGCGCCCAACAGTCTTTGCCGACGTTGACAACAAGATGGCTATTGCACAGCAGGAAATCTTCGGACCAGTCTTGTCGATCATTCCATTCGACACAGAGGAAGAAGCCATTGCGATCGCCAATGACACAGCCTACGGGCTGGCCGCCTATATCCAGTCTGGCGACAAAGAGCGCATTCGTCGCGTGTCCAGGGCATTGCGCGCGGGCATGGTTCGGATAAACGGGGCAAGCCACGCAATCGGTGCACCGTTTGGCGGCTACAAGCAATCCGGCATTGGCAGAGAAGGTGGCCACTTTGGCATTGAGGACTTCATGGAGGTGAAGGCCCTCAGCGGCATCACGGATTGACCTCAGGGACCAGAATCCGTCAACTGATCACTGGAAGACTTTCCGGTGATCGGTTTGGGAACACTGGTTGTCAATCACCGCGTTATGCTAGAACTTCGGGAAATCTACTGACGCACCGTTCAGCACGCACGCGTGGCTGCAAATCTTGACGGGACCGCGGCGAGGCCGTCGGCGACGACCGTATTAAGGCATATGAAGCAATGCGAGAACTATCGACCCAGCAGCAACAGGTGTATCAGGCCTTGCGCGAGCAGCTGATTTCCGGCCGCTTTTCTCCGGGAACGAGCGTCAGTCTCAGGGGCCTGAGCAAAAGCATGGGCGTTGGCCTGATGCCGGTGCGCGAAGCGATCACGCGGCTCAGTGGCGAGCGGGCGCTGGAAGTCCGCCGCAATGGTCGGGTCTGCATACCCGAGCTTACGCGCCAGCGTTTCGAGGAACTCATGCAAGCCCGGCTACAACTTGAGCCCCTCTGCGCTAGCCGGGCTCTACCCTACGTCACGCCAGAAACCATCACTCTGATGGAAGCTTGCGACCTGCGCATGAACGAAAGTTACGGAGCCAAGGACGCAGACGCCTATATGCGTGAAGACTATCTCTTTCACTTCGAATTGTATCGCGCTGGTGGGTCTGAGATCCTCGTTGCCTTGCTGGAGAGCATCTGGATGCAGTTTGGTCCGTTCATGCGCAGCGTCTACGAAATGACCGAAACGAAAAGCATTGTCGACAAGCACCAGATGACACTCGAAGCCATCCGCCGCGGAGATACCGAAGCCTTAAGTGTGGCGATCAAGGCGGACATTCTGGATGCGATCCACCTGTTAAAGCAGACCCTTGGAAAGGACACACCGTAGGAGCGACCAACCGCAATTCATTCACCTCTCAGCGGGGGCGCGGCTGACGAGCCTTATCCTTCTGCACTATAGCCCGTGGGCAGACAGCAGCGCGGCCCCAGCCAACCATTCACAGTCCAGCGTCACATGCCGGTGTCATCACTCTTCTGCTTATAGAGACCGCGAAACGGCGCGGGCGATCCGCTGGCAGCAATTTGGAAGATCGCACTGCAGATCCTCCTTCCGTTCGCGCTGGGACGGCTCGCACGGCCCTGGCTTTCGGGCTTCATAAACCGTCACAAATGCCTTGGCACGTGAAGACCGTCTGGCGCTGCTCTACTGCGGCTCCACCAAGAGCCTCGCGACAGGACTACCGATGGCAGGCATCCTGTTTGACCGTGCTGAAGTGGCGCTCATCATCCTGGCGCTGATGCTCTATCACCTGATCCAACTGACCGCGCTGGCGATGTTGTCGCAGCGCAGTGCTGGGGCGGTCGCGACCGAATGAGCGGCTGGTCTGGCACCTGGCAGGCGCTTTAGCGCCGCTGTCCGGCTTCGGAGATCGCGACCTCGCGCAGGCGTTGGCGGCCGACATGACCGGCTCCATCCTGAATATCAGCCGTTATTGCATCTTTCAGGGCAACGGCATCCCGGCGCCTAATCGCCTCGATTGCTTCGACATGCCTGTCCACCTGGTAGCTTTGGTCGAGATGGGCAACTGCCTCGCGCATGAACGGCCCCATCCGGAGCCAGACGGATTCAATCAGCGGCATCAGAACGAAGGAGGACGTCACATCGTACATGCAGCGATGAAAAGCGAAGTTGCGCTCTATGCCGAGTTCGATGTCGCCGGCCTCGTAAGCCTCGTCGATCATGTTATCCAGGGCGACCAGACGGTCGATACGCAGAAAATCGATGAAGTGCATGGCCCTTTCAGCCGCGACTGTCTCCAGCGCCACGCGGGCAGCAATCAGTTCGTCGAACCGCTCCGGTCCTATATCAGGCACCCGCACACGCCTGTTGTCGAGATACTCCAGCGCACCGTCCGCAATCAGTTGTTCGAGCGCTCCGCGTACCGGCATTGTGCTCACGCCGAGGATCTCGGAAAGACCCGAAATCGTAACCGGGTGACCCGGTGGAAAGCGGCCGCTCATGATCGCGCGGCTGAGCGAACGATAGACCCATTTCTTGGTCGGTTCGCCCTTCAGCTTAGGTTCGCTACTAACGGAAATCTTCAAGCTGTCTGTCAACGGTACCTGATGCCTCTGCCCATGCCCTCAGACGTCCCGCGACGCTGACAAATCCCGCCATAGCATAACAATAACCGCTTTGCAGGCCTATTTGACATATGATCATATCACGTATAAATTTGATCATATTATACAAGAAGGCCACAAGGCCTGACCTCGGGGGTTCAGATGCATGTATTCATGAAAGTCGATGAAGGACCTATCGTCCGTCCCTGAACATGCCGGTGCTGCGTTCAACGCAGCCTAAAACTGACAACAAACAGGAATTCTGTGGTCTTCTGGCTGGTGCATCTATGTGCCGCCGGTCGTGGCCCGAATTGACGGTGGAATATGATAGATGAACAGGAAGCGCGCGATTTTCTGAATGCCAACCCCGACATCGAGGTGCTTGAAGCATTCGTCATCGATGTAAACGGTGTGCCGCGTGGCAAATGGATTCCGCGCGAACGCGCAGTCGAAATTCTGGTCAAAGGCATGGCGATGCCGCGCTCGGTCTATGCGCTCGACATCTGGGGCAGAGACGTTAATGCAGCTGGTCTGGCCGAAGGCACCGGCGATCCCGACGGGATCTGCCGCGCCATTCCCGGAACACTCGCCCGTGTCGGCTGGCTTAAACGACCGACCGCCCAAGTCATGCTGAGCATGCAGAATGCGGCTGGCGATCCGTTTTATGCTGATCCCCGCCAGGTGCTGGCGACGGTGCTCGCCCGCTTCGAGCGCATGAAGCTGAGGCCGGTGGTTGCGACCGAACTCGAATTCTACCTCATCGATCCCGTGCGTTCGGCACTCGACCCGGTGAGGCCGCCCAACGCCCGCGAAGGTCGCTGGCACACTGGCCAGACGCAGGTTCTGTCGATTTCGGAATTGCAGGATTTCGAGGATGTGTTCAGCCAGATCGCTGCCGTCTGCCGCGAACAATTCGTGCCAGCCGACACCACGCTCCGGGAAAACGGTCCCGGGCAGTATGAGATCAATTTAAACCACCTGCCCGATGCGCTGCGTGCCGCCGACAATGCAGTTTTGCTCAAGCGCATCGTCAAGGGGGTTGCCCGCAAGAACGGTTTCGACGCCACCTTCATGGCCAAGCCCTATGGCACACAGGCCGGTAGCGGCATGCATGTGCACTTTTCGATGATTGATGACGCGGGAAACAATATTTATGCCGACGAGAACGGTCCGTCAGAAGCACTGATGCACTCCGTCGGTGGGCTGCTCAGCCATATGCACGACAGCACGGCGATCTTTGCGCCGCACGCCAATTCATTCCGCCGGCTCACGCCCACCGAACATGCGCCCACCTATGCCTCGTGGGGCCTCGACAATCGTTCGGCAGCCGTGCGCGTCATCACAGCCGGTCGGTCAGCGACCCGCATCGAACACCGTGTGGCCGGGGCCGATACCAATCCCTACCTCGTGCTCGCGATGATCTTGCAGGCCGCCTATATGGGCATGATCGAACGCAGAGACCCCGGCGGCCCCGTGACCGGTGACGCTCATGCCCCTGATATCGAGCCGCTTCAGCGCAACTGGCACTCGGCAGTGGAGGCATTCTCGCGTTCAGCCTTTGCCTACGCCGCACTTGGCCCTGAATTCCGCAAGCTCTACTCCGCCACCAAACGGCAGGAACTGCAGGAATTCTCTCTCAGGGTAACCGACGTCGAATATGACGCTTACATCAGGACAACGTGAAATGAGCGCTTCAGCAACTCAGGAAAATCCCGGCCACATCGCGTCATGGTATGCCGCTACCGCCAATGACAAGAAGATACGCCCCCCTCTCATAGGCGCTGTCGAGGCAGACGTCTGCATCATCGGCGCCGGCTTCACCGGCATCTCGGCAGCACTCGAACTCGCCGAAAAGGGCATGAGCGTCGTGGTTCTGGAAGCCGAACGCATCGGCTTCGGCGCATCGGGGCGCAATGGGGGCCAGATCGTCAATGGCTACAGCCGTGATTTCGATACGATCGAACGCCGTTTTGGACCCGAAACCGCCCGCAAGCTGGCACTCATGTCGCGCGAAGGCGGCGATATCATCAGGTCGCGCGTGGCCAGGCATGGTATCGACTGTGACCTGCGTGACGGGGGATTCTTCGCGGCCTTCACGACCAAGCAGCTGCGCGAATTTGAAGTCATCAAAAAGAGCTGCGAAAGCTACGGTATCGACGGCATGGAAATGGTCGGCAAGGACGATGTCGGTCGCTATGTCAGCAGCGCTCGCTATGCCGGCGGCATGATCGACAAGCGCGGGGGCCACATTCATCCGCTCAATCTCGTGCTCGGCGAGGCCCGGGCTGCTGAGGCTTTCGGCGCGCGCATTTATGAGAATTCCCGTGCCGTAAGCATCGATATCAGTGGCAAACGGCCGATCGTCAGCACCGCTGGCGGCAGCGTTAAATCCCGCTATCTGCTGGTTTGCGGCAACGCCTATCTCGGCAACCTGCTGCCGAAGATTACCGAGCGCATGATGCCGGTATCCAGTCAGGTGATGGTCACTGAAAAACTCGATCCGGCGCTGCTCGACCGGATGCTGCCAGCGGATTACTGCGTCGAGGACGCCAATTATGTTCTCGATTACTATAGACGCACCAGCGACAACCGCCTTCTCTATGGCGGCGGCATCGGCTATGGCGGCCAGGACCCCAACAATCTCACGGGCATCATCCGCCCCAACATGATCAAGACGTTTCCAGAGTTGACCAATACCCCGATAGATTTCGCCTGGAGCGGTAATTTTGCGCTGACGCTGACCCGCATCCCACATGTGGGCAAGCTGTCTGATACGGTATATTTCTCGCATGGCGACAGCGGGCATGGCGTGACCACCACACATCTTCTCGGCAAGATTCTCGGCGAGGCGGTGGTCGGCCACGCAGATCGCTTCGACATATGGGCGTCACTGCCGAGCCTGCCATTCCCCGGTGGTCGCGCTTTCCGCGTCCCGCTCACGGCGCTGGGGGCGTGGTGGTATGGGCTGCGTGACAGGTTGGGGGTTTAAACAATGCGCTTGGGTATAATCCAAACAGGCCATTCGCCTGACGAGCTTCGCCAGGATTTCGCCGATTACGACATCTTCTTTCGGCGGCTGTTGGGAGAGGAGGCGTTCGAATACGTCACCTATCCGGTGGTCGACGATATATTTCCCGACAGCGTTGAAAGCGCCGATGGCTGGCTGATCACCGGGTCGCGCTATTCGGTCAATGACCCCGATCCTTGGATTGGCAAGCTGATCGCTTTAATCTGCCAAATCAAGGCTTCGGGCCGACCTATGGTCGGCATCTGCTTCGGCCATCAGGCCATCGCCAAGGCGCTTGGCGGAGCGGTGGGAGAAAACCC
This sequence comes from Agrobacterium sp. CG674, assembly GCF_053521645.1. NCBI lineage: Bacteria > Pseudomonadati > Pseudomonadota > Alphaproteobacteria > Hyphomicrobiales > Rhizobiaceae > Agrobacterium > Agrobacterium sp. CG674. Next base: position 272,753 of record NZ_JBNWDZ010000006.1, read on the forward strand.
TGGTGGCTGGGTTGCCGGCGCTGCCGAATATCGAACACCTGAGGGCGTGTACGATCGAACCCTCCTTGCATGGCACAAGGAGCAGATCCTGACGCTTCCCGGTGAGGCCGAAATCGTGTCTGGCTCATCGGCTTGCCCCTATGCCGTGCTGCGTTATGGAGCTGCAGCCCTCACCTATCAGGCCCATCCGGAATTCACCGCAGATTTCATTCGAGGGCTTGTCGCAACCCGCGGCCAGAGCCTGCCCGATGCGGTTAGGAGCAAAGCGATCCTTGCCGATGACGCGGAGATATCACGCACAACGACACACGCGGAAATAATCAAGTTTCTAAAGGCGCGCTGAATATTCACTTTCCCGTTTTGGCAAGGCCGTACGGTATGGTCAGTCAACTTAAGCACATCTTTGCGTCCCGATACTTCTTCTACACGGATATTCCAGTGCAAACTCGTCATGGATGACACTCATTCATCTGCGTTACGACGAAACCGTATAGGCGGGGGCGTGGGGCGCATTGATCGGCCAACGATCCAAGTCCAAAGCGGGACAAGACAAACCAGTCCATGACGCTCCAGCTGCCGAAGCGTCCGTGTCACCATCCGCTGCGTGACGAAGTCGGCTATCTGGCCCGCGATCCCCATAGCATGATGCGCAAACATCAAGCCGCATCTGCCCAGGGGCGAGGTGTCGAGTGGCGCAAAACTGGAACATTCAATCGGCGCCATGCCATTCCGGTCACCGATGTGGCCGCATGGATCAACGCCGCTAACCGTGTCATCTGACACAATCAGATCGGCGCTTTCCAAAGCTCGATGTAAACGTGATCGTTGTCGCCTGGCTCTGCCAGGGCGGTTCCGAAGTACACCGCGTCGCCCAAGGCTCTGTAGGGGCCTTCGGGCACTTCCAGCGTGGCGCGTGTCCGTCCCTGAAAGCTGCCGTCCGGCTTGGGAACCATTCGGCCAGCATTGGTCACCATGACAGGGGTGCCATCCTCGAGCTCGAGGCAATAGCGCGCCTCAATGGCGTAGGAACCATCCGGAAGGGCCAGCGCGAAATCAGCGCCACCGGGCAGGATGCGGCCGGCCCAGCCTGCTCCGCGTGCCTCACCGCCTATGATCGGGAACAGCGCACGCACGGTGCCCTCGGTTGTGCGAAATTCGAGTGCCGGGCCAAGGTCGGCCCTGATCACGCAGGCCTTTACGAGAGCGGGAGAGCCCAGGGTGAGGCCCGCGCCCAGGGTCATCATGTCGATGGAAAGGCCGTCAGGCTGCTTCATGGGTGATCCGTCCGTCGCAAATCGTCATGGTGATACCGAGCGATGCGATCTCTTCAGGTGCAGTCGCCTCGATGTCGCCGGAGAGCATAACGAGGTCGGCCAGCATGCCGGGCTTAAGCATGCCGGTGTCATTCTCCCTGTGGCCCGCATAGGCGCCGTTGCAAGTAAAGGCTTCGAGCACTTGCAGAAGTGGCAGACGCTGGTCGGGAAGCCCTTCGAGATGCGGTTTGCGCGTCATTGCGGTCTGGATGCCAAGCAGCGGATCGACCGGCACGATCGGCCAATCGGAGGAGAAAGCGATGGTCGCATTCGCTTCGGCCAAAGTCCGCCAGGCATAGGCATGAGGTGCGCGGTCCATACCGATGCAGCGTGTTGTTGGGGTTTCGCCCACCGGCGCATGCAGTGGTTGGAATGAGGCGATCACCCCGAGTTCGGCAAAGCGGGGGACATCGGCAGGATCGATCATCTCGATGTGCTCAATGCGATGACGGCTGTCGCGCTGGCCGTTGGCGGCGCGCGCCGCCTGATAACCGTCAAGAGCGATCCGCACGGCCGCATCCCCAATCGCATGGACGGTGATCTGCAGGCCACGCCGATCGGCCTCGATAGCGGCCTCCGCAAAGCTCGGAGCATCGAAGATCGGGTCGCCTGCGTGACCGGGGCGGTCAGCATAGTCCCCTAGCATGGCCGCCGTGCCGCTTTCGATCACGCCATCGACAAAGATTTTCACCCGGCCACAGGCAAGCGTCTCACCGGTGAAATCCCGCGTCATGGCGGACGCTCTTTCGAGCTCCGACAAGGGCATTCCCCGGGTCAGGTGGAATGGTACGGATGTGCGCGCAAGAAGCCCACCTTCCTTTTCGACATCCCGGAGCAATTCCAACAGGTGCCTGTTGCCATCCATGTTGTGGATCGAGGTGATGCCCTTGGAGGCGACAAAACGCATGCCATCCTTCAGCACGTCCATATCCTCGCGCCACTCGATTGCAGTGGGCGGGACAGGCGGCTCGATACCTGACATACCCAGCATCTCGCGTCCGCCGGAAGTGCGAAGTTCAAGCACGGGAAGAAGCGCGAACTTTTCTCGAAGTTCGCCCGTTGCCAGACAATCGTCACCCATCACGACTTCATTGCCGGCCGGCAGGTCGCGCCCATGCAAGAGGCCGGCTTTCTGCAGTGCGGCTGTGTTGGCAAACAATGTGTGGAAATCATAGGCCATCACCGCCAGCGGACGGTCCGGGCACATGGCATCGAGCGCGTGGCGATCAAGACGGGTTCCCTTGCCCAGGATTTCGTAATCCGCCCCTTGGGCGAATAGAAGGCCTTCGTCTGGGCGGGAGCTCGAAAAGGCGGCTACCGCCGCCTTCATCGCTTCAAATCCCTTGATTTCGCCCAATTGAAGCAAAGTCTGACCATAGGCGCCCGAGAAGACATGCAGATGGCTTTCGACGAAGCCGGGCATAAGGGTGCTCCCATGCGCATCAATGATGCGGGTGTCGGGACCGGCATGCAGGAGAACGCTGTCTTCAGCGCCGACTGCCAGAATACGATTGCCCTCTATGGCAACCGCGTGCGCATGCGGATTGGACGCGTCCATGGTTAGGACACGGGCATTGCGGAAGATCAAAGTGGCGGTCATGAAGATAGTCCCTTGCGACGCGGGTTGGTGATGCTGGCATCGTCAAACAGGAGCTCGACCAGCGGCAGAATGCGCATCCGGATGATCTTTTCATGCTCGACCAGCGTCTGCTGCTCGCTTGTGATCAGATCGATGAAAGCCTGGAACCAGACGTCGTGAAACAACTGGGCTAGAAACGACGCACTGGGTTGCTCACCAGACCGCGTGCGGATCTCGAGCATATCGAAAAAATCTGCCACCACACTAATCAGGGCTCTCGATACGCCCTTGTATTGTGACGCGAGTTCCGTGTCGGGGTGGCGAATGGCCGCTGCTTCCGCATAGCGCCATACCCTCTTGTCGGCAATTTCCAGGGTGCCGCGCGAAACACGCAGGAAAAGCCCGACCATCAACGTCCCGAGATCCGCTCCCACCTTCCAGTGGAGGGGCCGATCGTTCTCTCTCGCCTTACTTGTACCTTCGCCGATCAGGGCAATGAGAATACCGTCCTTGGAGCCGAAGTAGTTGAACACTGTTGGCGAAGATATGCCTGCGGCGGCAGCGATGTCTGCCATGGTTGTCGCGTCGATGCCATTCCGGGCGAACAGCGTCCTCGCCACTGCGATGATCTCGTCGCGCCTCTTCGCTTTCTTGCGGCTTCTCAGCCCGGGCTCGCCCTGCATCGCCTCAAGCACGTCGTCGGATATAAGCATTTCGCACCAATTTTGTGTCTATAAAAAATTTTATTGACTAAAGATATTTTGTCAATACGCATATAGCAAGACCTTTGGGGAACAAGAGGCATATGCTCGAGATCAAGGAACTATCCAAGCGGTATGGCCAGGGAACCGTGACCGCCTTACACGAAGTCAGTTTTTCCATTGCAGATGGGGAGTTTTTTACGCTTCTCGGCCCATCAGGCTGCGGCAAGACAACCCTGTTGAGAATGATCGCAGGTTTCAGCAGCCCCAGTGGTGGGGCTCTTATTCTGGACGGCAAAGACATCGCTGGGATGCCGCCAAACCGCAGACCGGTGAACACGGTCTTCCAGAACTACGCCCTCTTCCCACACATGACGGTGGGTCAGAATGTGGCCTTTGCCCTTGAGGCTCTTGGCAGGCCGCAGTCAGAAATCGCGCCGGCTGTAGACGCGATGCTGAAGCTGGTGCAACTCACGCATCTGAAGGACCGCAAGAGCGCTGAACTCTCCGGCGGTCAACAGCAACGTGTCGCCCTGGCGCGCGCCCTGGTCGCCAAACCGCGCATTCTGTTGCTCGACGAACCTTTGTCCGCACTGGACATGAAGCTTCGCAAGGAAATGCAGATCGAACTCAAGCGACTGCAACGTGAGACAGGCCTTACCTTCATTTTTGTCACACATGATCAGGAAGAGGCGCTGACGATGTCAGACCGAATTGCTGTGATGAGTGGCGGCCATGTCCAGCAGATCGCCAGCCCCCGGGAACTTTACGACAACCCGTCCAATCGCTTCGTCGCTGGTTTTATCGGGGAATCAAATTTCCTGACCGCCCGTGCGATCGACGGTGTCGTGCAAGTTGGATCCGAAACCGTTCCTTTGGCCGGTGCGTCTGATGGTCCGCTCACGCTCATGATCCGCCCGGAGCACGTGGCGCTGGCGGCCCGCCTGCCCAACGCGCTGAACCTGACAGCCACGGTCATGCAGTCTGTGTTCTTCGGCACAGACAGCCATGTACATCTGCTCCTGTCCGATGGGACGCCCCTGGTGGCCCGTGTGCAGAACTCTCTGCACGGCGGACGCCGTTTTAGTGAAGGGGAGACCATTACGGTTGCGCTGCAGGCCGAAGCGCTCAGGATCATCGTTGATGAGGAGGCGCGTGCATGATCTTGTCGGACACCTCCCGTCGCTGGGCCCTGGCAATGCCGGCGATTGTGACCATCATGCTGTTCTCGATCCTGCCGCTTGGCGTCGTCTTATGGTACTCATTCCTCACGCCCGGTGACTTCGGCAATGTCAGGTGGATCTTTTCCACAGACGCCTGGTTTTCGGTCCTTTTTGAGCGCGACATCTTCGATGACACTCTGACGGTTTCCGGCGCACATCTGACCATTCTTTTCCGCTCGGTGGCCCTCTCATTTGCGACCATGCTGATTACGCTGATCTTCGGCCTGCCAACGGCCTGGTTCATTGCGTCGCGGCCAGCTTATCAGCGCGGCTTCTGGCTGTTCCTGATCACCATCCCCTTCTGGACAAATCTCCTGGTGCGCACGATCGCGGTTCAGGAAATGATCCGCTCCGAGGGGGTCGTGAACCGGATCCTGCTGGCGCTTGGCGTGATCGACGCGCCACTGCAGATGATGTTCACCAATTTCGCAGTGCTTCTTGGTATGGCCTATGTTTTCCTGCCGCTGATGGTGCTGCCGGTATACGCCGCCATCGAGAAGTTCGATTTCCGGCTGGCCGAAGCAAGCTACGATCTCTATGCCTCCCGCTTCTACTGCCTGCGGCGCGTGATTTTGCCCCTCGTACGCCCGGGGATCATCGCGGGTTCAATCCTCGTCTTCGTGCCGGCACTCGGCGCCTATGTCACGCCGCGCATCATGGGTGGCGGCAAGTCCATGATGCTGGGCAATCTCATCGAGATGCAGTTCGGTCAGGGCCGCAACTGGCCCCTGGGTGCTGCTCTTGCCATGACGCTCACCATTTTGGTGCTTCTGGCTCTTGTCTGGTATACGCGCCTCACGTCTGGCCGGCAGGAGCGCAACCATGGCTGAGCGCGGTTTCAACGTCAAACGGCTGCCAGGTGCTGCAATGCTTGCGGTGACCTGCTTTGTCATCCTCTACATCCCCATGGCCATTCTGGTCGCCTATTCCTTCAACTCGGGCCGGGTGATCGGCAACTGGGAGGGGTTCTCTTTGCGGTGGTACAGCGCCGCTCTCAGCAATCAGGCCTTCATTGATGCCGCTGTGAACTCGTTGGTTTTGGCGACGTCTGCGTCCGTATTGGCAACACTGATGGCGACGATGGCGGCCATCGCAACCACCCGCACAGCCGGTTTTCGTGGGGAAAGCACCATTCATGTCATTCTCAACCAGCCACTGATGGTGCCGGAAATCGTGCTGGCGATCGCACTTCTGATCATCATCGGTCAGATCAAGCAGGCAACGGGCTATACCGGGCTCGGCTTTCTGATAGCGGCTCACACCACCTTCTGCATTCCCTTCGCCTATCTGCCGATCCGGGCACGACTGGAGGGTATGGATCTCACCCTCGAGACGGCAGCATCCGATCTCTATGCCAGCCGCTTCTACGCTTTCCGGCGGGTGACATTGCCGCTGTTGGCTCCGGGCATGATGGCCGGCTTCATGCTGGCCTTCGTGGTGTCGCTCGACGATCTCATCATGAGCGACTTCCTCAAGTCGCCCGGTCAGGAAACGCTGCCAACTTACCTGATGGGTGAGCTTCGCCGCAACCTGACATCAGAAATCTACGCCATTTCTTCGCTTCTACTTCTGATCAGCGTGCTGATCGTCGCGGGGTCATGGGTGGCAACAAGAAAGAAAAACTAAACTCTCAGAGGAGAACGCAATGAAACGCTCATCCCGCTTAGCAATCACTACCTCCTTACTGATGACCGCAGCCCTTCCGGCGCTCGCGGAAGGCCAGCTCAACATCTTCAACGCCGGCCTTTACACCCCGCCGGATCTGATCAAGAAATTTGAAGCGGCCTATGACGTGAAGGTCACGGTGACCGAATATGATTCCAACGAGACCGCAATGGCCAAGATCGAGGCTGGCGGCCACGGCTTCGATATCGTCGTGCCTGCGGCCTATGTGGTGCCGACCTATATTGAAAAGGGCTTGCTGTTGAAGAGCGAGCCGTCGCAGATGTCGAACTTCAAAAACGTCAACCCCGAATGGGTGGATGTCTCCTGGGACTCCGGACGGCACTATACTGTACCGTGGGTGTGGGGCACCACCGGCGTTATGGTCAATACCAAGGTCTACAAGGGCGACATCAATACCTCTGCCGTCATTTTCGACCCGCCGGAAGAGCTCAAGGGCAAGGTCAACATCGTACCGGCGATGAATGAGGTCATCGACATGGCGATTGGCTATGTCGGCGGCCAGCCCTGCACCACCGACAAGGCGATCCTCAAGGCGGCGCGCGACAAATTGATGGCCGCGAAACCGCACTGGGCCTCTATCGACTATCCGAGCTTTGAAAAGTTTATCAAAGAGGACCTCAACGCCACGGTGTTCTGGAGTGGCGCTGCCATGCGCATTCGCGCTGAGAATCCGGGCTTCGCCTATGGCTATCCAAAGGAAGGCTTTTCGCTGTGGCAAGACAATGTCGCCATCCTGGCGGATGCCAAAAATGTCGACAATGCCAAGCTGTTTCTGAACTTCATCATGGAGCCCGAAAACGCCGCCCTTATTTCCAATTATACGCGCTATGGAAATGCGATTTCAGGATCTGAGAAGTTCATGGAAAAGGACCTGCCCAACGCGCCTGAGATGAACATTCCGGCAGGATCCAAGACCGCCGCCCACTTTCTGGTGAGCTGCCCAGCGGACGTCCAGCAGATCTATACTCGAATCTGGACGGACCTGACAAAATAGGCCACAAAATACCGGGCTGGTGTTGATCCAGTCCGGGTATTCGCAGCGCCACATTGACGTCCGTACGGCTCATATCAGCTGCTATGTAGGAGATTGACACTGATGACCTGGCGCATGCCTTCTGAAACCGCACGCCATGACCGGACCTGGATGGCATTTCCCCGCGCAGGTACCACCCTCGGTGAGGGCGACAACTGGAAACAGACCGGCTACGAGGCGTGGACCGCAGTCGCCCACAGTGTTGCCGAATTCGAGCCCGTCACGATGGTCGTTGATCCGTCCGAGCGAGACCGCGCCCGCCGGATGCTCGGAACGCACATTGAACAGATAGAAATGCCACTCGATGAGTTCTGGATGCGTGATTTCGGTCCGACCTTCGTGCTTGATGACGAACGGCCGACCGTACTTGGCGCGGTCGACTGGATCTTCAACGGGTGGGGCGATCACGGCTGGGCACAGTGGAAGCAGTCGGCAGAGATCGCGCGCCTGATCGCGGCCCATTGCGGGGCGGAACTCGTGTCCAGCCTGCTGGTCAACGAGGGCGGCGGCATTCATGTTGATGGCGAGGGTACCGTGCTCGTCACCGACACGGTTCAGCTCGACCCTCGCCGCAATCCCTATTCCGACAAGGCCCGCGTCGAGGCCGAGCTTGCCCGCACAATTGGTGCCACCAAGGCAATCTGGTTGCCGCGGGGCCTGACGCGCGACTATGAACCTTTCGGCACATCGGGCCATGTCGACATCGTCGCCACCATCGCGGCGCCGGGCGTGCTGCTCGTTCATCGCCAGACCAACCCCGAGCACCCCGATCACCAGGTGATGCGCGAATTGCGCGCCTATCTCGCCGACACGACGGATGCCGCAGGTCGAACGTGGACGATCCTTGACCTCGACGCGCCGCATGAGATCCGAGATGAGGATGGCTTTGTCGACTACAGCTACGTCAACCATCTCGTCGTCAACAACGGCGTCGTGGCCTGCGGCTTCGGCGACGACAAGGCGGACGCCGCCGCGCGTGCCGTCCTGGAAGAGGCCTATCCCGGCCGCCGCGTGGTGACCGTCGATTCTCGCGCCCTCTTCGCCCGCGGCGGGGGCATCCATTGTATTACCCAGCAGCAGCCGTCGCTGAAGGCCTGACATCATGAGCGGCTTCGATGTTGTCGAAAAGTCGATTGCTGGGCTCCGGCTGGCCCTCGAGTCGGGTGAGGTCACTAGCCGTGAGCTTGTCCGGGCGTATCTGGATCGAATTGCCGCCTATGACGCGCCTGGCACTGCGACATCGCTCAACGCCATGGTTGTCATGAACCCGCAGGCACTTGCTGAGGCAGACACATCCGATGACAGGCGCAAGCGCGGCGTGCTCCGCTCGCCGCTCGATGGGATCCCCTACACTGCGAAGGACAGCTATCTTGTGCGAGGGCTAACAGCTGCTGCAGGTAGCCGCGCTTTCGAGCATCTCGTGGCGCAACGGGATGCTTTCACGATTGAGCGGCTGCGTGGTGCTGGCGCGATCTGCCTCGGCCTCACCAACATGCCGCCGATGGCGAATGGCGGCATGCAGCGGGGTGTCTATGGGCGTGCCGAAAGCCCTTACAACGCTGATTGGCTGACCAGCGCCTTCGGGTCCGGCTCGTCCAACGGCTCGGGCACGGCGACCGCCGCGTCTTTCGCCGCCTTCGGTCTGGGCGAGGAAACGTGGTCGAGTGGAAGGGCGCCTGCGTCGAACAATGCGCTTTGCGCCTATACGTCGTCGCGCGGCATCATCTCGGTCCGCGGCAACTGGCCACTCGTGCCGACCATGGATGTCGTGGTGCCGCATACCCGTAGCATGGCCGACATGCTGGAACTGCTTGATGTTATCGTGGCCGACGACCCGGAGACACGCGGCGATTTCTGGCGCGCCCAGCCGTGGGTCACCCTTCCAGCTGCGTCCGAATTGAGGCCCTCCGCCTATTGCGCGCTCGCACCCGCGGACCTGTTCGCCGCCCAACGAGCACTCGAAGGCAAGCGCTTTGGTGTGCCCCTCATGTATATCAATGAGGATCCCCTTGCGGGCTCCAACCCCGAAGGCGGCATCGGTGGCGCGACGGGCAAACCGCTGAAGACCCGCGCTTCGATCATCGCCCTCTGGCAGCAGGCTCGCCGTGATCTGGAAGCGGCTGGCGCAACCGTCGTCGAGGTCGATTTCCCGGTTGTCACCAATTACGAGGCCGATCGCCCCGGTGCGCCGTCGATTATCACTCGCGGCCTCGTCAGCCCCGCGTTTCTTCACCGGGAAATCCTCGATCTTTCAGCCTGGGCGTGGGACGATTTCCTGGCCGCCAACGGCGATCCCGCGCTTTCTACGCTGGTGGATGTCGACGGCGAGCGCATCTTTCCGCATCCAGAGGGCGCTCTGCCAGACAGGTATACAGGCTTCATAGACTATCTGCCCGATTACCCGGCCAAGGTGAGGGCCAACCCCTATGGTGGCATCACAGAGATTCCGCACATGACAGAAGGTGTGCTTGGGCTTGAAGAAACGCGCCGGATCGATCTGGAGCAGTGGATGGAGGGGCTTTGCCTCGACGCCGTCATCTTCCCGGCTGTCGCCGATGTTGGCCCCTCTGACATGGACGTCAATCCAGTCAGTGCCGATCTTGGCTGGCGCAACGGCGTCTGGGTTGCCAACGGCAATCTGGCCATTCGCCATCTTGGTATTCCGACCGTCACCGTGCCAATGGGCACCATGGTCGACATCCACATGCCGGTCGGCCTGACATTCGCCGGCCGTGCCTATGACGATACGGCTCTTCTGACGTTCGCATCAGCCTTCGAGGCGACCGGACAGCGCCGGACCCCACCACCCAGGACCCCGCCCTTGTGACTATTCGCATAGGAAGGAGCCAGACAGGCCAGGGCTTGGGATGCTCAACGAGATGTCAGAAACGCCTTGATTTTCGCACCTGTCCTTGCACGTGCGATCTCCGCGGGAATTGGTGCACAGACCACATTTCAACGATTTGGATCGATGCGGAGAGGATCGAAAATAGCTTGATTGATCGAGCATGCCGCACAAATACAACCTCGCCCGACGTCACCACATCGGCAAGATGAAGTCCAATGTTGCGAACTATGAGGAGTATGAGGCGGGCCTTCGCCGCCGTGGCAGCTTAACCCTTCGGATAACGCCGGGAGTGGGGTTGCCCGGCCACCGGCTCGCCTCGGCCGATATCATCTCCATCTCGGACGTGGCACAGGGGCATGAAACAGTCGGGCTATGGCAAGGACCTTTCGGTGTATGCGAAGATTATACGACCGTACGTCACATCATGATCAATCACGGATAGCCAATCGCCCTGAAATAGATGGAAATGTAAGCGCTTCTATCGAGAGGGTGAACAGTCAGCATCATCTTCGATATGCGCCTTGTGCAGGGTCGTGGCTAGGCCTCGACGATCCTGCACAACCGAAGCTTCGACGAGATGGACGCTGATGAACTTGATTGGCACGCCTTCGAGGAAGCTATTGACGAAAACGCGTATGTTGGATCGCCGCAAAACCAGCTCGCAAAAAGTCTGCCTATATCAAGCTGAACGACAATACGGGGTGATTTTCTCGGGATGAAGGCCTGGAACCATACGTCCCGTGACGCCATGACAACAGCGGCGACACGGGAAGCGGTTTCATCAGATGCTCAGGCAGAGATACTTGATCTCGAGATAATCCTCGATGCCGTATTTGGAGCCCTCACGGCCCTGACCGGATTGTTTAATGCCACCAAAGGGTGCGACCTCCGTGGAAATAAGGCCGGTATTGATGCCGACCATGCCGTATTCAAGCGCCTCGGCCACCCGGAAGATTTTCGACATGTCCTTCGAGTAGAAATACGAGGCGAGACCGAATTCGGTATCGTTGGCCATTTCGATGACCTCTTCTTCCGTGTCAAACTTGAAGAGAGGGGCCACAGGGCCGAAGGTTTCTTCCCGGGCGACTTTCATATCCGTGGTAACGTCTGTCAAAACTGTGGGCTGGAAAAACAGGCCTCCGCGCTCATCCGGTTTGCCACCGAGCGCGATTTTCGCTCCTTTGGAAACAGCGTCTGCGATGTGCTCTTCCACTTTTTCCAGAGCCTTGCCCGTGATCAGCGGGCCAGCATTCACACCAGCTTCGAAGCCATCGCCCACTTTCATGGCGGCAACTTTATCGGTCAGCTTTTTGGCAAAGGCGTCGTAAACGCCCGATTGAACGTAGAGCCGGTTGGCGCAAACGCAGGTCTGGCCATTATTGCGATACTTGGAGACCATCGCGCCATCAACGGCCGCATCCAGATCAGCATCATCGAACACGATAAACGGTGCATTGCCGCCCAGCTCCAGGCCCAGCTTCATGATCTGGTCTGCACCCTGCCGCATCAGGATCTTGCCGACATTGGTGGAGCCCGTGAAGGTCAATTTGCGCACCTTGTCGTTCTCCGTGAATTCCTTGCCGATAGACGAAGAATCCTTGGAAAGAATGACGTTGAACACGCCGGCGGGCAGGCCTGCGCGCTCGGCAAGTAATGCAAGGGCCAATGCCGAAAGCGGTGTTTCCGCCGCCGGTTTGGAGATCATTGCGCATCCGGCAGCGATGGCTGGCGCAAATTTGCGGGCCAACATAGCATTGGGAAAATTCCAGGGCGTAATAGATGCGACAACCCCGACCGGCTGTTTGATAACGATGATGCGCTTGTCCGGCTGATGGCCGGGAATGGTATCCCCATAAACGCGCTTGGCTTCTTCACCGAACCATTCGACATATGATGCCCCGTACAACACCTCGCCTTTGGCCTCGGGCAATGGCTTGCCCATTTCCATGGTCAGGATCGTTGCAAGGTCGTCGGCGTTGGCTACCAGCAGATCGTAGAGCTTGCGAAGCACTGCGGCGCGCTCTTTGCCGGTCTTTGCTGCCCAAAGCTTTTGCGCCTTGTAAGCAGCGTCGATAGCCCGTGCGGTCTCCTCACGCCCCATATCAGGGAGCGTCGCGATGACTTCGCCATTGGATGGATTGGTGACATCGAAGGTTTTACCCGCGTCCCCTGCGGGGATCCATTCTCCGTCAATCAGAGCTTTGTCGGTCGCAAGCGACTTGTCTTTCAGTTTTGACAGGAGTGTGTCCGATATAGCCATAGATCAAACCTCCGCAGCGCATTCGCGCAATGTTGTTTCGAGAATTCCAAGCGCCTCGTTGAAAACGTCATCTTCGATTGTAATAGGAGCAAGGAAGCGGATCACATTTCCATAGACGCCGCAGGTGAGCAGTATCAGGCCTTTTTCCAGAGCCCGCTCGCGCACCTTGTTTGTGAAGTTTGCATCTGGAGTATGTGTGCCGGGCAGATTGAATTCCACAGCATTCATGAAGCCAGGTCCGCGAATGTCGGCGATCTGCGGCACTGCATCGCGAAGCGACTGCAATTTCTGCTTCAGGCGGTTACCGAGGGAGACCGCACGGTCATTGAGGTTTTCCTCTTCAATGACGTCGAGCACGGCATTACCAGCCGCAATGCCGATGGGGCTTCCCCCATAGGTACCACCAAGACCACCTGGTCCCGGCGCATCCATAATCTCTGCGCGGCCGGTTACGGCCGCAATCGGGAAGCCACCGCCAAGCCCCTTTGCCATGGTGGTCAGGTCGGCCGCTACGCCGTAATGCTCCATGGCAAACAGTTTACCAGTGCGGGCAAAGCCGGTCTGCACTTCATCGGCAATCAGCAAAATGCCATGCTTGTCGGCAATTTCGCGCAGTTTCTGCATGAAGGCGCGCGGCACTTCATAAAAGCCGCCCTCGCCCTGAACCGGCTCGACAATAAACGCTGCAACGGAGCCTGGATCAATATCGGCCTTGAACATCTTGTCGAGAACAGAAAAACTGGCTTCTGCCGTCTGGCCGTGCAATTCGACTGGGAATGGAACGTGAAAAACGTCCGGCATCATGGGCCCAAAGCCGTTTTTGTAGGGCACGACCTTTCCGGTCAGCGCCATTCCCATAAATGTGCGGCCGTGGAAGCCACCGGTAAAGGCAATGACGGCTGAACGCTTGGTTGCCGCACGCGCAATTTTAACAGCATTTTCGACCGCTTCCGCGCCCGTCGTCACGAAGATCGTCTTCTTATTGAAATCACCGGGTACCAGATCATTCAGGCGTTCTGCCAGTCGCACATAGTTCTCGTAAGGTACGACCTGATGGCAAGTGTGGGTAAAGTGGTCCAACTGGTCCTTCACCGCTGCGATCACCTTCGGGTGTCGGTGACCGGTGTTGACGACGGCAATGCCCGCCGCAAAATCGATAAAACGTCGACCTTCGACATCCCAGATTTCAGCGTTGAGAGCCTTCTCAACATAAACTTGCGTGGTGACGCCGACGCCGCGTGAGATTGCGCCAGAACGGCGAGAGGCAATGGCCGCATTCGACATGAAATAGTCCTCCAGTAGGTAAAAGAGTTGCCGACGACCGGCCATCCACAGAGCACAATCTCTACATATTTTCTGTAGTGTTGCAATATGATTTCGCGGTATTAAGAAGGCATAAATGGCCAATGTGAAACACTCAGCAATGGACGACAGCACATTCAAGATCGCCGATGCGGCACGCATGGCAGGCGTCTCCGCCTCGACCCTTCGGTTATGGGAAGCTCAGGGCCTCATCGAGCCAATCAGGACCGCATCGGGTCAACGACTTTTCGACCAGACCATGATCGATCTGTTGCAGCGCATTAGGTGGTTGAGAAGCGAGCGCGGATTAAACCCCGCCGCCATTCGTGAAACCTTGCTAAAGGAAGTAGACGAAGAGGCGGGGGATGAAAAAAACGCAGGGGTGGCGGGGCCGCTATCCGTTGGCCTCAAGATCCGCAGGCTCCGCACGGATCAGGGCATAACACTGGAAGTCCTGGGCCAGGCGACTGGTTTGCCGACATCTCAACTCTCCACCTTCGAACGCACATCAACCGGTCTTTCATTTGCCGCACTCCATGCGGTCGCTCATCAGCTCGGAACCACAGTCGATGCACTCTGCGGTCGCAACAGCGATGTCAGGCAATCGCTTGTGCGGGATGGAGAGTGGAAATCCTGGCCGAGAACATCGTCGGGAGTTACGGTCCAGATCTTGGCAGAGGGGCGGCCGCAAATGGAATGCAACCGGTTCCAGCTTGCGCCAGGAGCTTCCAGCGAGGGCGCATATCTGCACGAGGGTGAGGAGTTCATCCATGTGCTGACCGGAAGCCTGGAGATTATTCTCGATGGCGATCAGTTCTTCGAACTCAACGCCGGTGACAGCTTCTATTTCGAAAGCGCGCGCCCACATGCGTGGCGCAACAGTTCCGATGGCGAGACAGTCCTGATCTGGGTCAACACGCCACCTACCTTCTAATGTCCAGCTGAGATTGCCTTGTTCCATCATTGCGTGCCGCCGATTACAAGCGCCACTCCGCGCCGGCGGGGCATGCCGCCACTGCCAGCGACATCCCCTCCCCGGCACCCGGTCAATAGCCCAGTGCGATACCGTCCTTGCGCGATTCCGATGCACCTGAAAGCGTGCCGTTTTCCCAGTCAATGCGGATCACCTGTGCGCCACCGATAGGGTCTTCTGTTGGCACAATCTCGAAGCCGCGTGCTTGAAGTTCAGCAATGGTCGAGGCCGGAACTGTGTGCTCCACTTCGATCTTGGGTGCGAGACCATTTGCAGCCACCAGACGCGGCAGGTCAATGGCATCCTGCATGTCCATTCCATAATCGAGAACCTTTGAAATCAGATGGGCGTGACCCATGGCCTGATAATAGCCGCCCATGACGCCGAAGGACATTTCGGTCCGGCCGTTGCGCGTCACCATGCCAGGGATGATCGTGTGCAGCGGGCGTTTTTCTGGCGCGATCATGTTCGGGTGGCCCCTCCTCAACGAAAAACTCTGGCCACGGTTGTGCAGCATGACCCCGGATTTCGGTGCAGCGATGCCGCTACCGAAACTGTCGAAGATAGAGTTGATGAAGCTCACCGAATTCCGCTCTGAATCGATCACAGAAATATAGACAGTGTCGCGGTGGCGCGGCAGTTCGAAGGGCGGCAAGTCCATCGCCTGCTTCAGATCAATCATGGCGGCAAGCTTGCTGGCAAATTCCTTGGACAGCATTTCTTCAACTGGTACATCAGCCTTGGCAGGGTCCGCCAGCCAAGCATCCCGCGCGGCATAGGCAAGTCGTGTCGCCTCGATCTCGATATGCATGCGATCGATCGCGTCCGGCGCGCCTGCTGCCTCGAAATGCGACAGGATGTTGAGAATCATGAGCGCAATGATGCCCTGCCCATTGGGCGGGCATTCATGGATCGTATAGTCCCGAAACGTCGTGGTGATGGGCGTTACGTATTCGCCTCCGGCATTGGCGAAGTCCTCAAGTGTGTGAAGCCCGCCAAGAGAGCGCAGGCGCTCCACCATGTCTTCGGCAACCGGCCCGCGATAAAACCCGTCTCGGCCCTCGGCGGCGATCTTGCGGAAGGTGGCGGCCAGTTCCGGCTGGCGATGCATCTCACCGATGCGTGGCGCGCGGCCCTGTGGCAGGAAGATGCGCGCGGCTACCTCGTCGGCGCCAAGCAGCGGCTCTTCCTTCGCCCAATCGCGATGCACACGCGGCGAAATGGCATAGCCATTTTCGGCAAGAGCGATGGCGGGCGCCAGAACCTCGGAAAAGGGCATTCGGCCATGATCTGCATGAAGTCGCGTCCAGGCATCAATCGCGCCGGGCACGGTAACCGAAGAGGGTGACTGGCGCGGCACTTCGGTCAGGCCACGCTCCTCGAACCAATCCACCGTCAGCGCTGCAGGGGTGCGGCCCGAACCGTTATAGGCGATCACATCGGCTCCACCCTTCGGCGCAAAAAGCGCGAAACAGTCGCCACCAATGCCGGTCGATCCAGGCTCCACCACGCATTGAACAGCGCAGGCTGCAATGGCAGCGTCCATGGCGTTGCCACCTGCCTGCAGGATGTTGATCGCCGTCAATGTAGCCGATGGGTGCGATGTCGCGGCCATTGCCGTGGCGGATACCGCGACCGATCGCGTCGGCGTCTCGAAATTGCGCATTGCCTTTTAGTCTCCGTTATATGCAGTCTTAGCGAGTTGTTCAGTTGCGCGCGCGATAGGGCGTCAGCCTTGCCTCGAGCAGCGCAAGCGCCCGTACGATGAGGAAGTTGAGAACGAGGTAGATTGCGCCGGCGGCGATGAACACCTCCATGGCGCGATAGGTCTGGGCGATCAATTCCTCCGCGACACCCGTCACTTCCGTAAGCGTGATGATGGAGGCAAGCGAAGTTCCCTTCACCATGAGGATGATCTCATTGCTATAGGCGGGCAACGCCTGGCGCAGGGCCAGCGGAAGGACCACCAGCCGCAACGTCAGCACGCGCGATAGACCCAGCGCCGAGGCTGCTTCCGATAGCCCGCGCGGTACATTGCGGATGGCACCGCGCAGGATTTCGCTGCCATAGGCGGCGGTGTTCAGCGTCAGCGCCAGAATTGCGCACCAATAGGGTTCACGAAACAATGACCAGAGCCCGAGCGACTGTAAAGTCGGACGGAATTGGCCCAGCCCGTAATAGATGAGGAATATCTGAACCAGAAGCGGTGTTCCACGAAAAACCGCGACGAATGTCCTGATTGGCCAGACGACAAGACGCCTTGAACTTTGCAGGGCAAGGGCAAGAAGGAGGGCAAGGACGAAGCCCAGCAGGACTGAGGAGCCAGCCAGTTGAAGTGTTAACGGCAAGCCAGCAAGGAGCTTCGGGATGATTTCGAGGAAAAAGCCGGGATCAATCATCAGTGGACAGCCCCGCGCGCCGCATTGGCTTCAGCCCGCGTGAAGACGAAGCCAGTAATGCCCGCAATTGCGAAATAAAGCGCAGCAGCGGCGCCATAGAAAAAGAACGGCTCCCGGGTCGAGCCCGCACCGATCTGTGCCTGGCGCATCAGTTCAACAAGGCCGATGACTGAAATAAGCGCCGAATCCTTCAAGACAAGTTGCCAGACATTGCCAAGACCGGGAATGGCATGGCGTAGCAACTGTGGCACGATAACGAGACGGAGCATCTGGAAGCGTGTCAGCGCCAGCGCCTTGGCCGCGTCAAACTGGCCTTGGGCGACAGCAAGATAAGCGCCCCGATAGACTTCAGCCTGGTAAGCCCCGGAAATGAAGCCAATGGTCACGATCCCGGTGGCAAGAGTCGGCAAGCCGGCGAAGCCTTCTGCACCGAACAGACGGAACAATGCCGTTAGCGCGACGCTGCCTCCGTAATAAAAGAAATAGATCGTCAGGAGGTCCGGCACGCCGCGAAACACAATCCCATAAGCGGACGCAATACCGCGCGCAAATCGCGCAGTGGAAAGGCGGCCAGCTGCCGCCAGCCCACCGAAGACTATCCCGAGCGCAAAGCCCGCTACCGAAAGGAGAAGGGTGATGCCGGCGGCTTCAAGCAGTGCCGCACCCCAGCCTCCCGGTCCGAAACCGAGCAAAAGAAATTTATCGAACATGAGGGTTCAAGACCTGTCACACAGTCTGGGACGACGGATCGCCGCAGAGCCGGTTTGTGAAAAATGGGACGGAATCAAATGACATTTTCCAGTTGATCCCGTCCGGTCTGCGCGCGTTACTTCACCGGCGTGACGTCGGCATGCACCCACTTTTCGGACAAACGCTTGATGGTACCGTCAGCTGTCGCGGCATCAATGGCTGTGTCGAACATTTCCTTCAGCGCCTTGTCTTCCTTGCGCATCCCCGCGCCGGTTCCAAGTCCGAAAATCCCGCCGACAAAGCCCGGGCCTGCAACGGTATAGTCAGCGAATTCCGGCTTTGCGAGCGTGGCGGCAAGCACCGTCTGCTGCGAGAAGAGCGCGTCCACGCGGCCAGCGGCCAGATCAAGGTCATGCTGTTCCGTCGTTTTGTACTCGCGGATTTCGACCGTATCGCCGAAATACTTCTTCACGAATTCGAGGTTTGTCGTGCCCGACTGGACGCCGATGACCTTGCCCTTAAGCATAGGCTTCAACTTCTCGATAGCAGCCTTGGAGGCGGCTTCGTCCTCGAGCTTGAACTTCTCATTGGATATTCCGAGCTTGCCAAGGTCACTGTCCTTTGCCGCCGCAAAACCGGAGGGGTCGACAGCGTAGGGTTTGCTGAAAGCAATCGTTTCCAGGCGCTTCGGCGTGATGAACATGCTGGCCATGATCACGTCAAACTTGCCCACGTTAAGCGA
The DNA here is from genome assembly GCF_053521645.1 of Agrobacterium sp. CG674. Lineage (NCBI taxonomy): Bacteria > Pseudomonadati > Pseudomonadota > Alphaproteobacteria > Hyphomicrobiales > Rhizobiaceae > Agrobacterium > Agrobacterium sp. CG674. The sequence goes on from NZ_JBNWDZ010000006.1 coordinate 291,502, forward strand.
GGGGATGAGACCATCCCAGTTTTGCGCAATGATGGTGCATTTGATCTTCATGCGAGCGCAGAGATCATTGGCGATTTCGATTTCAAGCCCGTCGAGTTTGCCGTCGGCAGTCGTAAAATTCCACGGCGCATACGCACCTTCGGTGGCAATAGTAATCGCTTTCGGCGCATCCGCCGCCATTGCAAGTGGCGCGGATGTCAGTGTCATGAAGGCAGCCGCAATCGCGGCCATACGACGAGATGTCATGGCTTTTCCCTTTTTGTTGTACCGCTAAGCGGCCGTTCCCCGTCCTTGCCAGATGTTTCTCCGGCTTCGGACAATTCATAAGTCAGCAATCAGCGCCGGCTTGGACTTGCATAATCGGCAAGCAGCGGTGCCGTGCAAAGCACGTGTTCCTGCATAACCCTTTCGGCCTCTGCGCCATCGCCAGACTTCAACACGTCGAGAAGGTTCTGATGCTCCTCAAGAGCCGAAAGCGGCTTGTCGACATAATCGAACCAGATGCGCATGTAGGGCTCGATGGCGACGTGGAGCGCTGAGATCTGGCGGATGAGCTTCGGTCGCTCGCTCATGCCGTAAAGAAAAGCGTGAAACTCCTGGTGGCGCAGCACCCAGTCGCTGCTACCGGATTCACCAGCGCGCTCCATCCGCAGCAGCAATCTCTCAAGTTCCTCGAAGTTCTCCTGCGTCAGACGCGGCACGACAATGCGTACCGCAAGCCCCTCAAGTACCGAGCGTATTTCGAAAGTCTCATTGAGCTCATCAAGCGTAAGGCCTGCCACCACGCAGCCGCGATTGGGCCGAAGCGTCACAAGACCATCAGCCGCCAAACGTCGAAAAGCTTCGCGAACCGGCATGCGGCTCATTCCTATTTCGGCAGCAATCTCTTCGGGAATAAGGCGGTCACCCGGCTTGTAGCGACCAACACGCAGGGCCTGCTGGAGGTACGTGTACGCCTCCTCCTCGGCCGTTCCGGCTACAGGCGCTGTGGATGCGAAGGAAAATGCCATTGTCGCCCTCTGGATTTTTGTATCCACTTATCCAATCACCGAGTTTGAAGGGCGTCAAGGCATTTTTAATGAAAATTAACGCTCTGTCCTGGCAAGACACTTCAAGGCTATGAAGCCTCCGTTAGAGTCGCTCTTCCACACTCGACCGAGCAAAAGCACGGTCCCTCGCGCCGTCCGGTAAGGACAGCTAAAATTCGGCTGCAAATTAGAAACAGAACCTATCGGGCTTTCTCACAAATTTTGGAAAGGCCAAGGAAACGGCTATCGATGGACACAGCTCTCCACCAAGATACTGCGGTCAACCATCCGTGGCCGTAACGCCGCCTCCAGATGGGCAAAGAAAACGTTCCGTCATTGTCTAGCAGGTCGAGCGACTGCTGAGCAGAGCTGTGCGTGGACAAAGGTCGGGGCCGCATCTTATTCCCGTCTGAATCTGTGCATCGGCCGGGGACGGCGCTGAAATGGAATACGGGAGCGCTCTGATGACGCTCGCCGAGATCCGGAGCGGTGCTGCGCGTGCGCTCGGCGCCCAGATGGCGGTTCGTGGTGATGGCGGCTATTGCGGCTATGTCTCAGGGGGCTGCACCGAAGCGGCAGTTTTTCGATATTATCCTCCCATGCGGTGGAGGCATCACACTGGCAATCCATGTCGTCAGGGAGTGGCGCCACTTCGTCAAATTTAGGACGTGCTCCAAAAGCGCAAGAGAATCGCTCTCCGCTATGATCCAGCTACTCAAACGATCGTTGCCGAAAACTCGTACGAAAAAAGTACATCCTCATGGAGTGGCTCGTCGTTTGTTCGACCCTATAAGCCGAACCTGCGTTTGATACTCTGCGGTCGCGGAATTGAAGTGGAAGCTACGCAGAACGTAGCCATTGCATCTACATTTGAGATCTTCTCATTCGATTGCCGCACCAACCACTTTGACGAAACAGGTATCGATCAGGACACTGCGTTCGCTGTCTTGTTTCACGACCTTGATCACGAGCTACGATTGCTGGAGGGTGCGTTGCGAAAAAAAACCGTTCTACATCGGTGCCCTTGGCAGCAAAAGGGCTCATGAACGCCGTTGCAATGCCCTATCGACTCTTGGCTTCACACCTGGGCAGACAGATCGAATCAAGGCACCTGTCTGAATGTTCGGCCCGACGCGCGATGCAAATGCCCTTGCGCTTTCGGTCCTGGCAGACGTCGCACAAACGTGTTCGGTGGCCTGAACAGGGATAGCCGCCCGATTGAACTTGATCAAAGTCACTCACACTCACTCATAATGCGGGTTCTCACTGATCAAAACCCAATTGCCCACTCTCTGCGGCCGATGGACATGATGCGCCAAGGTCGGCTTTCGGGCTTTCGCCAAGCATCGCAGGAGTGATCGACCGTGCCTGCATCTTCCATAACGCAATCGTCCAAATGGGCAATCGTGACCGCTTCGCGCGACACGCAATCGGCACGAACTTCGTTCCGGTACGACTGTAACTACGGTGCAAATGCAGTTTTGCGACTGTGATTTCCTCTTCGAGCTTGACGCCCAGGCGGCAGAGCGCTTCCCTCTCAGCCCTCAGCCAAGCAATTTCGGCGACATTTGCCGCCAACTGCGACATCAGGTTCACCGGTTATGCTCATCACCGTTTCGAATCTGAACTGCCTGACCGCAGTCAGCTGCGCAGATCGTCCACTCAGCTGACAATTCCACGTTGCCGCGAGGTATCGGAGAATATTGTTTCCTTGACCAACACAGCAAGGCTATTGATCCCCACTCAGGTCAATCGGTTGATGATGATGGTCAACTCGGATCTCGATTTTAGCTTGAACGTGAGCCAGTGCTCTGACGACCGCCGTTAAAGCCAGCCACGTCACCGTATTCAAGCGAGAGCATCACACCATTTGGTAATGATGTAGTCACCTTCGACGGGGAGCGGGTCCTGCCCGCTCTTGAAGTGCCGGCTGTGATACCGCCTACGGTCCGAGCAAGCCCCAACCAGACGCTGGTCGCGATCTAATTTTGGAGACGGGAATTTGAGAGTTTCTTTGTCCACGGAGGTGTCCATCTAGGTTAATTGGAAATCTCCGTGCCTGATGGCATTTAAGAGAGGAAGGAGTATTGAAACTCGCGCTAACCATCCTCGCCTCCATGCAGGCGTTTCAACAGCACAGCGCCGGGTTGCAGGACTGTCACAGGAACGAGTCCGCCGGCCGTGTTAGGGCGGGTGAGTTCATGGATAGTCAGGAGAAGCTGGAGTTTCTGTCTCACTTCCGTGCGGTTCTCGCCGAGGCGGAGACTGACTGGAAGTTGTTACAATATTTGGTTGCGGGGGCAGGATTTGAACCTGCGGCCTTCAGGTTATGAGCCTGACGAGCTACCGGGCTGCTCCACCCCGCGTTACCAGGTTTTTGCGTTTG